>NZ_BSTL01000021.1 GCF_030269485.1 Actinoplanes sp. NBRC 103695
CACCATCCGCCGCCACTCCCACCTCGGACAGCAATCCCCGATCAACTACGAAAACAACATTCAAACCACGCCAGCTACGCTGGCGACAGCCGCATAAACCCGTGTCCAAGAACAGGGGTCAAGGCCCGGGTTCGGGCCCCGGATACCGCTCCTCGCTACCACGGTCCGCGGGAGTGGTAGACCCGGACGGTGTCCAGGCCCCGGATTCCGCTTCTGACTACCACTGCCGGCGAGCTCGGTCCGTCCGATGCCCCCGCTTCCGGCTACCACTCGCGTGCGCGGCCACCACCCACGAGCGCGGCCACCACCCACGAGCGCGGCCACCACCCACGAGCGCGGCCACCACCGTGAGTGGGCACCTCGGCCGCATGGCAACGCGGCTCGACCCCACGCTGGGGCACGAGCGGCGGCAACACAGTGGGGGCACCACGGGCGCCTGGCAGCCCGGCGAAAGTGGCGGCAGCGCGGCAGGCACCGAAAGCTCGGCAACGCGAACCCTCACCAGACCTCCACCGCGAACGAATCTCTATCCGCGTTGCTGGCTGATCCGTCGTTCCGGGTTGGGCGCGGCTTCGGCGAGGGTCTTGGTGTACTCGTGCCGCGGGTAGAGGATGACCTCGTCGGCCGGGCCTCGTTCGACCACCTGCCCGCGGTACATCACCAGGATCTCGTCGGAGAAGTGCCGGGCGGTGGCCAGGTCGTGGGTGATGTAGAGGACGCCCAGCCGCTCCTCGCGCTGCAGGCCGGCCAGCAGGTTCAGCACACCGAGGCGGATGGAGACGTCGAGCATCGACACCGGCTCGTCGGCGACCAGGATGCCCGGCTCGGGCGCGAGCGCGCGGGCGATGGCGACCCGCTGGCGCTGACCGCCGGACAGCTCGTGCGGACGGCGGCGGGCGATGGTCTCCGCGGGTGTCAGCCGGACCCGTTCGAGCAGCCCCAGCACCCGCCGGTGGATCTCGGCGTCGGTCAGGCCACGATGGTGCAGCCGCAGGGGGCGTTCGAGGTGGTGCTCGACCGTGTGGAAGGGATTGAGCGAGGCGAAAGGATCCTGGAAGACCATCTGGACGGTACGCCGACAGCGCGCCAGCCCGGCCCCACGCCGTTCCACCGGCCGCCCGTCCAGCAGGATCCGGCCCGAGGTGGGCCGTTCCAGTTGCATGAGCAGCTTGGCGATCGTCGACTTGCCGCTGCCGCTCTGCCCCACCAGCGCGACGGTGCGCCCGGGGTCGAGCGTGAAGCTCACCCGATCGACCGCCCGGAGTGTCTCCGACCGGAAGCCGTTGCGCAGGCGGTATTTCTTGACGAGGTCTTCGACCTCCAATGTGGTCACAGCGCACTCCCCCGCACGAACGAACCACGCTCGCCGGTGAGGTTGGGAAAGGAGGCGAGCAGCTGCCGGGTGTATGCATGCCGAGGCTCGGTGTAGAGGTGCAGCGCGTCGGACAGCTCCACGATCTCGCCCTCGCGCATGACCGCGATGCGATCGCTGATCTCCAGCAGCAGCGGCAGGTCGTGGGTGATGAAGATGACCGCGAAACCGAGCTCCTCGCGCAGCCGGGTGATCTCCCCCAGGATCTCCCGCTGCACCACCACATCGAGGGCGGTGGTCGGCTCGTCCATGATCATGACCTGCGGTTCCAGCGCCATGGCCATCGCGATCATCACCCGCTGCCGCATGCCGCCGGACAGCTCGTGCGGATAGGCCCGCAGCCGGCCGGCGTCCACGCCGACGCGTTCGAGCAGCTGAGCGCAGCGCTCCCGGCGTTCCCGCCGGCTCATCTCCGGGCGGTGGGTGGTGAAGACGTCCTCCAGCTGGGCGCGGATCGAGAGGACCGGGTTGAGCGAGTTCATCGCGCCCTGGAACACCATGGAGATCTTGTCCCAGCGGACCGCCCGCAGGTCCTCGGCGCCGAGCTCGTTCCAGTCGATGTCGAAACCCTCGCGGGAGTGGAACACCGCCCGGCCCGACGTGACCGCGGCCGGCGGTTTCAGGAGCCGGACGATGCCGTACGCCAGGGTGCTCTTGCCGCACCCGCTCTCGCCGGCCAGACCGAGCACCTCGCCGCGGCGCAGGCTGAACGAGACGTCCCGCACGGCGTGCACGACCGGCTCGACGAGGTAGTCGATGCTCAGGTTCTCGACGGTCAGCACCGGGGCGGTCATCGCGTGGCCTCCCGCGCCTTGTCGAGCTGCTGCCGCGACATCCGCCAGCCTCGGCGGGCGGCGCGGGTCTGGTTGCGCAGCTTCGGGTTGATGATCTCGTCGATCGAAAAGTTGATCATCGAGAGGGCCGCGCCGAAGAGGGCCAGCAGCAGGCCCGGCGGCACGAACCACCACCACGCGCCGAGCCGCAGGGCGAGCCCGTTCTGGGCGTAGTAGAGCATGGTCCCCCAGGTGAACGAGCCGGTGGCGCCGAGGCCGAGATAGGACAGCCCGGCCTCACCGAGGATCGCGAAGATGACCGCGAAGACCACCTGCGAGGCGAGCAGCGGGATCAGGTTGGGCAGGATCTCGACGGCCAGCACCCGCCAGCGTTTCTCGCCGGCCACCCGGGACGCCAGGACATAGTCGCGGTTGCGCAGGCTGAGCATGTAGCCGCGCAGCACCAGGGCGGACGCAGCCCACCCGGTGAGCGACAGCACCAGGGAGACCAGCCAGATGCTCTTGTCCGGCACGTAGCTGGAGATCACGATGACCAGCGGCAGGCCGGGGATCACCAGCCACACGTTGGTGAACACCGAGAACACCTCGTCGACCCATCCCCCCGCGTACGCGCCGACCACCCCGAAGAACGCCGACAGCAGCAGCGTGAGAACCCCGACCACCGCGCCCACCAGCAACGAGCCGCGGGTGGCGTGGGCGAGCTGGGCCAGCACGTCCTGACCGGTCTGCGTGGTGCCCAGCCAGTGCGCGCCGCTCGGCCCGGCCAGGCCGATGTCGTCGACCTCCGACGGATCCGTCACCAGGAGCGGGCCGAGCAGCCCGAACAGCAGGATCGCCCCGGCCAGGCCCAGCCCGACGACGAGCTTGCCGGTCAGCGGCACGCCCCTCATGCCCGCGCCCGGGTGCGAGTGCGGGGGTCGATCACCGAGTAGAGCAGGTCCATCAGCAGGTTGGCGCCCAGCACGGACAGCGTGATGACCAGGAAGATGCCCTGCATCAGCGCGTAGTCGTTGGACCCGACGGCCTGCAGCAGCGCCGATCCGATGCCCGGGTAGGAGAACACCGCCTCGGTCACGATCGACCCGGCCACCACGAAGCCCAGCGAGATGGCGAACCCGGAGACCGACGGCAGGATCGCGTTGCGCGCCGCGTACGCACGCATCATCCGCCCGGTCCGCAGACCCTTCGCCTCGGCGGTGAGCAGGTAGTCCTCGGACATCGTGGACACCATCATGTTGCGCATGCCGAGCATCCAGCCGCCCACCGAGGACAGGATGATGGTCAGCGCCGGCAGCGTCCCGTACCAGAGCACCGAGGTGATGAACCCCGCGGTGAACCCGGGGCTCACCGTGTAGACGTCGTAGCCGCCGTTGAGCGGGAAGACCGGCACCACACTGCCGAGCAGGAAGAGCAGGACCAGGGCGAGCCAGAAGTACGGCACCGACTGGAACATCGTGGTGACCGGGATCAGGGTGTCCAGCCGCGAGCCGCGTTTCCAGCCGGCCAGCGTGCCGAGCAGGATCCCGACGGCGAACGAGATGACCGTGGCCAGCCCGATCAGCCCGATCGTCCACGGCAGCGTCTGGCCGATGATTGAGCTGACCGTCGCCGGGAAGTAGGTGACTGACACACCGAGGTCACCGGTCGCCAGGTTGCCCAGGTAGTCGGCGTACTGACCGATGACGGGCTGATCGCCGCCGGTGCCGAGCAGCGCCTCGATCGACCGGCGGGTCTCCGGGCTGACCGGGCCGCGCTGACCCAGCTTGGCGATCAGCAGGTCCACCGGGTCGCCCGGCATCAGCCTCGGGATCACGAAGTTCACGGTGAGCGCGGCCCACAACGCGATCGCGTAGAACCCGAGCTTCCGCAGCAGATACCGCACGCGTGCCTTACCCGGCCGGCTTGAGGTTGGCCAGCACGACGCCGTTGTCCCAGCTCTTCCAGGTCGCCGGGAACGCGTACTTGTTGTCGTTGGTGGGCCAGCCGGTGGCGCGGCTGGTGTTGAACTCGGTCAGCGTGGAGTTCACGTAGATCGGGATGTACGGCAGGTCCTTGACGATCTGTTCCTGGATCAGCGCGTACTGCTGCTTCTGGACGTTCTCGTCGTTGGTCTCGGCCGCCTTGGCCAGCGCGGCGTCCACCGCCGGATTCGCGTACCGGGCGTAGTTGCCCGAGTTGGCGGCGGCCGTGCCCACCTTCTTGGTGAGCCTGGACGAGTAGCGCGGGTTGTAGGTGAAGTACGGGTTGGCCGACGGGCCCAGCCCGATCGAGTCCAGCGAGAGCTGGAACTTGCCCTGCACCTGGTTGTTGTTCCACTCGTTGTAGGACAGCTGGCCCGGCTTCAGCTCGATGCCGACGGCCTTGAGCTGCTGGGTCATCGAGTCGTTCAGCGAGATGTAGTCGCTCCAGCCGGTCACCGTCTGGATCGTCATCGACAGCCGCCGGCCGCCCTTGGCCCGGATGCCGTCCGCGCCCTTCGCCCAGCCGGCCGCGTCGAGGATCTGATTGGCCTTGTCCACGTCCGGTGTGCCCGGGATCGTCTTCAGCGCCGGATCGGCGATCCACTTCTGGTCGCGGTCGGGCAGCAGCAGGGTCGGCGACCCGGGCGCGGCGAACCCGCCGCCGGCCAGCTTGTTCAGCTGATCGCGGTTGAGTGCCTCGAAGACGGCCTGGCGCACCGCCACGTCGGTCTGCGGTCCCGAGCAGCCGAGCGCCACGTTGCTACAGGTGAAGATCGAGGTGGTGAGCACCGGCGTGTTCACGTACGTGAGGTTCTCCTGGTTCTTCAGCAGCTGGTCGAGGCCGGGCAGGAAGGAGCTCATCCAGTCCACCTGGCCGGCGGTGAGCGCGGCGCTGGCGGCGTCCGCGGTGGCCAGCGCGATGTAGCGCAGCGTCTGGATCTGCGGCTTGCCCGGCTGCCAGTACGCCGGGTTCTTCTCCAGCACGTAGCTCTGCGCGGAGAACTCCTTGAGCTTGTACGGCCCGGTGCCGACCGGCTTCGGGTTGGTGGTCTTCGCCGGGTCGGGGATCTTGCTCCAGACGTGCTCGGCCACGATGGCGGTGTTGCCGAGGATGCTGGGCTCGGCGGTGAACGAGGTGACCGGGAAGGTCAGCACCACGGTCTTGTCGTCGGTCGCCTTCGCCGAGGTGAACGCCAGTCCGGCGCTGTTGATCGCCTCGTTCTTGCGGATCAGCTCGAAGGTGAAGGCGACGTCCTTGGCGGAGAACGGCTGCCCGTCGGTCCACTTCACCCCCTCGCGGGTGGTGATGGTGAGCTGCTTGCCGGACGCGTCCCACTTGAAGGCGGTGGCCAGCATCGGGGCGGGCGGGACGTCGCTGGCGAGGTTCAGGTAGAAGAGCGGCTCGTAGATGACCCCGGCGGTGGGCTGCAGGAACGCTGGGATGAACGGGTTCCAGTTCTCGGTGATCGTCCCGGTGGAGCCGTTGAAGATCGTGATCGAGCTGTTCGCGGCGCCGGCGGTCTTGCCGGGCGACGAGCTGTCGGAGCAGCCGCCGGCGGCGAGCGCGACAGTGGCCACGACCGCGACGACGGGCACGAAACGCACATGCATCGGCGGACCCCTAACTTGGATCGCCGCGGTGGCGCGGCGATGCTGCTGCGCGCCATTATTAAGCCGCTTAAGTTTGGGTTGTCAAGCCCCAGGTCAATCACAACGCTCGATCAAGATCGCGCTTGACCTGCCTACTTAAGCGAATTCAGATTCTTGACGCCGCAGCCGTCGGCGTAACCGCGTGGCGCCTGGCCGACGGCGTGGCGATACTGCCCCGATGACTTCCGGCGTACCGCCTCAGCTGTTGCGACCGCGCGCCCTGAAACCCGGGGACCTCGTCGTCATCGCCTCGCTGTCGGGGCCGGTCCACGCCGTCTGGGAGCACCACCTCGATCAGGCGGCCACCGTGCTCGAACGGATGGGATTCCGGGTACGCCGGGGGCCGCTGCTCGAAGCCGGACGACAGCACTGGTGGAGCGCGGCCACGCCGGCCGAGATCGCCGAGGAGTTCAACGCCCTGCTACGCGATCCCGAGGTGCGCGCCATCGTCGCGCATGACGGCGGCCAGACAGCGTTCGGCTACCTCGACCTGATCGACGTCGAGGCGATCAGGGCCGACCCCAAGCCGATCCTCGGCTACAGCGACATCTCGCTGCTGCATCTGGTGCTCTACCGGCAGACGGGTCTCGTCGGATTCCATACCGACCTCGCCACGCCCGGGCTCGGCGGGGCGTGGCAGACCGCGCCCGCGGCTCGCAGGGCGGAGCTGGAGAGGCTCTACGCGACACTGCTGACCGGTACGGAGCCGCTCGGCGCGCTGCCCACCACCCCGTCGTGGGAATGCTGGCGCCCCGGTCGTGCCGAGGGCCGCCTGATCGGCGGGGTGATCAATCGCATCGTGCTGAACCAGGCGACGCCGTACGCGCTGCCGCTCGAGTGGTTCGACGGCGCCGTCCTGTTCTGGGAGGAGAAAGGCGGCCTGGCGGCGTACGTGTGGAGCTATCTGCAGGTCATGCGGCACGCCGGCATCCTCGACCGGATCGCCGGCATGGTCGTGGGCGTCCCGCACGAGATCGACGGACTCGATGGACCCGGCGCGTCACCGACCCTGGCCGAGATCGTGCTCGACGTCCTCGGCGACCGCGACATCCCGGTGCTGGGCAACGTCGAGTTCGGACACGCCGGCCCGAACCTGCCGATGCCGGTCGGCCTGCGCGTCACCCTCGACGCGGAGCAGAGGAGCTTGTCGCTGCTCGAACCGGCGGTACGCCCGCTTCCGTGAACCGAGGCGGCGACCGGCCACTGAGACACCGAACGCGGGACCGTCGACGCATCCGTACGCTGAAGGCTTGTGAAGCTGAAGGTGAACAACCGCATCCTCGCCGTCGTGGCCGTCATCGCCCTGATCGCCGTAGCACTGCTGGTCAGAGGCTCGATGGCCGGCAACGGCGACGGCGAGGCCCCGCCGAAGGCGCCGCTGGACGCCGCCGCGGTCAAGGCCTGTGACGACTTCGCCTCGGGCTACCCGAAAGCAAAGTCGCAGGCCGCCCGGCTGCGGCTGGCCGACGTGGTCCTGCAGTCGACGATGGACACCGAGAACGACCCCGTCGCCGATCGGGCGTCGGAGCTCGGCCAGAACGCCGACGACGACAAGCAGTGGCGGGCCCACGCGTCCGCCCTCACCGAGGCCTGCAAATCCAGCGGGTGGACCAGGTAACCCCTGGTCAGCTGACGGAGGTTAGGCAGCCTAACCTAACTTGCCCGTCTCCTCGGGGAGAGGCTCAGATACGCCCCTTACGCCCGGCCCTGGCCGCCGCGACCCTGGCACTCGCTGTCGCCGCCGCCGGTTGCGAAACGGAGGCCGGCGGGGCCACCGACCTCGTCGACGACCAGTGACGAATCCGAACAGACGTTGATCCGTTTCGGCTTGTGCCTCGTATCACCGGGAGGTTGGGCGTGTCGATGCGCCGCGACACCGGGAGGTTGGTATGCGTGGCGAAGGCCAGGCAGTCTGGTGGGGTCGTCTATGGGGTCCGGCGCTCGCCGCCGTAGCGCTGATCCTGCTCGAACCTGGGCGCGCCGCCCTGGCAGCCGAACCGGGCGTGCCGGTGCCGCCCGGTGAGCTGCAGGACGACCGCAACCGGGGCACGGTGTCCCCCGCCGACATCGACCTCGTCGTCAAGGTGCGGCTCGCCGGGCTGTGGGAGATCCCGGCCGGCGAGATGGCCGAGGAGAAATCCGACAACCCGCGCATCCAGCAGATCGGCCGCTCCATCGCCGACCAGCACATCCAGCTGGACAAGTTCGCTCGCGACGCGGCCAAGAAGCTGAAGATCAAGCTGCCCAGCAAGCCCAACGCGGACCAGCAGGGCTGGCTCTCCGAGATGCGCGAGGCCCCCGAGGGCGAGGAGTTCGACCAGATCTACGTCGACCGCCTGCGCGCCGCCCACGGCAAGATCTTCCCGGCGATCGCCACCATCCGTACGAGCACCCGCAACGACACCGTCCGCAAGCTGGCCCAGCAGGCGAACCAGTTCGTCATGACCCACCTGACCCTGCTGGAGAGCAGCGGCCTGGTCGACTACACCGGCCTGCCCGCCGCACCCAACCCGTCGGCCACGTCCAGCGCCCCCGCGACAGCGCTCAATCCCGTCTCGCAGAACCAGAAATCGGTGGGCCTCCCCTGGATCGTCGGCGGGCTGGCCGCGATCCTGCTGCTGGCGGGCTTCTTCCTGATCCGCCGGGACCTGATGAACCGCCGCCCGTCCTACCGATCACGTCGCCCCAGCTACCGCTACGACTATTGACCCGAGCCCGCCGCCGCTTTCGCCGGGCGTCGGGTCGGGCCGGGTTTGCCAGGCGGGCCGGGATGCCCGCTCGCGGTGATCGCCGCCGCACTCGCCGGGCGTCGGGTCGGGCCGAGTTTGCCAGGCGGGCCGGGAGTCTGCTCGCGGTGATCGCCGCCGTTTTTGCCGGGCGTCGGATCGGGCCGAGTTTGCCAGGCGGGCCGGGAGTCTGCTCGCGGTGATCGCCGCCGTTTTTGCCGGGCGTCGGATCGGGCCGAGTTTGCCAGGCGGGCCGGGAGTCTGCTCGCGGTGATCGCCGCCGCTTTCGCCGGGCGTCGGATCGGGCCGGGGTTGCCATGCGCCCGGGTGCCCACTCGCCGTCGCTGCCGCCGCTCGCGGCTCGGGCCGGGCGCGCGCTTGAGACCCAACGCAAGTGGTAGGACCACGCGCGAGCGGTAGAACCAAGCGCAAGTGGTAGGACCACGCGCGAGCGGTAGAACCAAGCGCAAGTGGTAGGACCGGGCGGTATCCGGCCGCGAATGCCGTCCTGAGCCACCACGGTCTGCAGAAGTGGTAGCCGAGGGCGGTGCGCCGCCCACGGATAGCGCCCGGTCCTACCACCGGCCGTGCCGTGGCCGGCCAGGACGAGTCAGGGTGGCCGGGCGCTCGGCCACCGGGCGCCCCGTGGCCGGGGGCCGGGGGCCGGGGGCCGAAGGGCCGGGAGCCGGAGCCGGCGATGCCGCCCTGGGCTACCACTTGCGTGCCCGGCTACCACCGGGAGCGGCGGCAGCGACGGCGACACGACGCGCCTGCCGCCTGGCGACCCGACCCGACCCCACGCCCAGCAAAAACGGCGGCAACCACCGCGAGCAGACACCCAGCCCGCCTGGCAACCCGACCCGACCCCACTCGACCACGCCGTCGCGAAAGCAAGGGCACGCACCCCACAAAACCTGCGGCGCAGGGCAATGCATTGATATCCGACAAGGGGCTCGGCTTGTCAAGCGGCGTAGACCTCCAGGGCGGAGAGCTGTCCGGCCGGCCAGCCGGTGTTGGCGGTGACGCTGACGCGTACGAAACGGGTCTGGGCCGGGGTGAAGGTCAGCGTGACCGTGTTGCCCGAGGCCGGGTCGAAGGTGCGGCCCGTCGACGCGCTGAGGGTCGTGAACGCCGTACCGTTGGTGCTGCCCGTGATCGCCAGCGTCTGCGTGCGGGCACCCCACGACGGCGGCAGTTTGAGCACCAGGCGGCCGACCGTCGCGGCCGTGCCCAGGTCGACCTGGATCCACTGCGGGAACGCGTTGTTGACGCTCTCCAAGTAGCTCCCGCCGTCGCCGTCGACCGCGTTGCCCGCCACATAATTCTGCACGTGGCCACTCGCTGAGGTTGCGCGTCCGCGCGCCAGATCCAGGACCGGCGGCGGCTGGGTGCCGTTGTTCGGCTGGGTCGGGCGTACGGGACTGAGCGGGATCTGGCCCTTGAGCATGCGGCCACCGTCCGTGGTGATCCGCAGGTAGTAGTCGGCGGAGCAGAACGTGCCGTCCTCGTCCAGCGCACGGATGCCCGTTCCGGCCGGCACCGAGGCGGCCGTCTCCGCGGTCTTGGCGATCTGGTTGCCCTCGTTGTATTCGTCGAACATGGACACGTAGAGGCCCTGCGCGCCGAGCCGGACCATGTTGTAGATGCTGCGCCAGTAGAAGTCGCCGTGCCGGCGGTGGCCGCTGGACAGGTCGCCGGGCAGCACGCAGGGCTGGTAGTCGATGCCGCGCGCGTTGCAGTCGGCCTGGTCGGCGGTGTTCACGTTGGCGTAGAACCAGTCGAGCCCGTCGAGGTCGCCGGTGCGTCCGACCATCCACGGCGAGATCATTTGGAAGGCGTGGTAGACGTCGAGGAAGCCGGCCCGGCTGTCGTTCCTGCCTTCACGCCAGTAGGTGGGCACGCCGCCGATCACGTAGAGGCCCTGCGCCTTGAGCCGGTTGATGACGTCGAGGCAGGCGGCGGGGGCGAACGGGCGGCCGTCGTCGTTGAAGCCGAAGCCCCACACGCAGACGACCGGTTTGCCGTTCTGCCGGGCGTACGCCGGGGACGAGGCGTGCGCCGACATCTTGGTCACCCAGTCGTTGACGAGCTCGGACTGCATGTTGGTCCAGCCGGTCACGTCGTACATCACATAGAACTTGCGACCGGTGGCCTCGGCCGCCGCACGCACCTTGAGTGTCATGGCGTCGCGCGTCGGGCCCTCATCACCGACCGGGTTGAACCGCTGCAGCGCGGCCGTGTCGATGCCGTAGGTCTGCATCCAGCGGAAGTGGGTGTCGACGGTCTGCTGGTCGTAGGAGGAGAACAGGGTCGCGGGCCGGCCGTCGCCGAGATTCGGGTACGCCGTGGGGTAGACGTGCGCGTAGTCGCGGTTGTCCGGCCAGGACACGATCGTGGTGTTGCTCGGTGAGGGCGGCTGGAAGCGGTCGCGGCTCCAGTGCCACCAGCCGCCGATCGGCGCGTTGTCGCCGGGGCAGGAGAACCAGCCCTGGTAGCCGACGGAGATCTTGCCCACGACATCGCCGGGCGGGGAGGCGGCGTGCGCGGGGGTGAGATCGGTGAGGAGGGTCGCGGCGGGTGCGAGGGCGGCAGCGGTGAGGACAGTACGTCGGGGGACGGCCATGGCGCCATATTGACAGGCGTCGTCATCTGCTCGCAATAGTTGGACCGTTCCTTGTAACAATCCGCGTCTTGCCCTGGAAAAATGCGGATACCGCGTCGTGGCCCGAGACTGGGATCATGCGATGTGCGATCTGGGGTGCCCTGGCCGCCGCTGTCGCCGTGGCGGCCGTACCGCGCGCGGCACCACCCGAGGTCGCGCTCGTCCACCAGCTCCAGACGCCCGCCGCCGTGTTCCTCCGGCACGGGCCGGACGCCCCCGTCATGGTCGCCGCGCACCGCGGGGACTGGCGCGACGCGCCGGAGAACTCGCTCGCGGCGATCACCCAGGCCGTCGCGCGGGGCGCCGACGTCGTCGAGATCGACGTCAAGCGGACCCGCGACGGCGAGCTGGTCCTGATGCACGACCGGACCGTCGACCGGACCACGAACGGCGCCGGCCGGGTAGATGAGCTGACCTTCACCCAGGTCGAGGCCCTTCGGCTGCGGTCGGGCCCGGGCGGCGAGGCGGCGGCCGTCACCGACGCGACCGTCCCCACGCTTCGCGAGGCCATGCGGGCCGTCGGCGGTACCGGCACGGTGATCAACCTGGACAAGGCGTGGGACTACCGGGATCAGGTCTACGACCTGCTGGCCGAGCTGGGCCAGCTGGAGCAGGGCCTGTTCAAGAGCGACGCCCCGGTCGCGGAGGTGGCCACGTTCCTCGGCCGCGACCCGCGGATCCGCTACAGCCACATCGTCGACGACGCCAACGCGGGCGACATCGGCGCCTTCCCCGAGCGGCAGCCCCACGCGTATGAGCTGCTCTTCGACCGTCCCACCGACCCGCAGATCCAGCCCGACGTGGTGGCCCGGGCCCGCGCCACCAGCCGCATCTGGATCAACACCCTGCAGCGCGACGAGGCCTTCACCTGGGCCACGGCCATCGAGCGGCACGGCGCCGACGTGATCCAGACCGACGACCACAGCGGCCTCAGCGCATGGCTGGGTGACCGGCCCGGCGAGGAGCCGGAGGACCGCCGGCAGCCGTCGTCAGACGCGGAATGAGGTGACCAGGGCGCGGAGCTGCTCGGCGGTGCGGGCGACCTCGGTGCTGGTCTGGTTCGTCTGGTTGACGCCGTCGCTGCTGGCGCTGCTGGCCCGGGCGACGTCGGCGATGCTGGCCGCGATGCGGTCGGCGCCGGAGGCCACCTCGGCGATGCTGCGGGACATCTCCGAGGTCGTGGCGCTCTGCTCCTCGACCGCGCTGGCGATGGTCGTCTGGTACTCGTTGATCTTGCCGATGACGTGGCCGATCCGGGTGATGACCTCGACCGCGCCGCCGGTGTCGGCCTGGATGGCGGCGACGCGACGGCTGATGTCCTCGGTGGCCCGGGCGGTCTCCTGGGCCAGATCCTTGACCTCGGAGGCGACCACGGCGAATCCCTTGCCCGCGTCGCCGGCCCGGGCGGCCTCGATGGTGGCGTTCAGGGCCAGCAGGTTGGTCTGCGCGGCGATCGAGGTGATCAGCTTGATCACGTTGCCGATCTCGGCGGACGACTCGCCGAGGCGTTCGATGCGCTCGTTGGCCAGCGCGGCCTCGGCAACGGCCTGACCGGCGACCTCGACGGCCCGGCTGGTGTTCTCGGCGATCTCCCGGATCGACGCGCCCATCTCCTCGCCACCGGCGGCCACGGTCTGCACGCTGCGCGAGATGTTCTGGGCGTCCTGCGACGCCGAGGAGGTCTCGGTGCTGGTCCGGCCGGTCGCCCCGGCGATCTCCGCGCTGGTGGCGGCCAGTTCGGTGGCGGCGCCGGCGAGCGAGTCGGCGTTCGCCGCGATGTCGTACATGGTCTGGCGCATGTTGTCCATCGCGCGGTCCAGCGAGGCGGCCATCACGCCGATCTCGTCGCGGGACGCGATGCCGGTGCGCTCGGTGAGGTCGCCGTCGGCCAGCGCGGAGGCGACCAGGCCGACGCGCCGGACCGGTCGCAGGATGGACAGCGCCAGCGGCACCGACAGGCTCAGCAGGAGCAGCAGGCCGAGGCCGGAGACCAGCACCATCCACAGCCGGGCGCCGCTGGTCACGTCGGCCATGACCGTCTGCTGATCGGCGACGGCGGCGTCCAGTTCCTCGTGCACGGCGCTGATCTTGTCGTCGACCGCGTGGTTCTTCTCCTGGACGCTGTCGTACCGGCCCTTGATGCTCGCCGGGTCCGCCTTGGCGTCGGCTACGAAGAGGGTGATGAAGGCACTGAACGCCTGTACGTCGGTGGCGAGCGCGTCGATCTGGGTGTCGATGTTCCCCGGCAGCACGTACGCGGAGGCAGCGTCCAGGGCCTCCTTGGCCGAGGTGACGTCGTCGGCGGCGTCGGAGGTGGTGTCCTCGCCGCTGACGGCCCGGTAGGCGTCGACCTTGAGTTCGCTCTCGCGGGTGTCCAGGTGGTTGAGGGCGCCCTTGGTCGCCGTGTACGCCCGCAGCGTCTCCGCGTGGCTGGACAACTGCGCCTGTGACCAGGCTCCGATGCCGGTCACCGCGCCGGCGACCAGCACACCGGTCACCACGATGGCGGACAGCCGCTTGGCGACACTGATGTCGGCGAAACGGGGCACGGAGTCCTCCCGGGGACATTGGGGGCGCGGCGGTCCGTCGCGCTTCTCGCCCCCAATGTCGTCCCGGTCACACCATTTCTGAGGAATCCGCCCCTACGAAGGAGCAAAGTCGTGTTTCAACACCCGGCCTAGTGACGGGCGGCCACGATCGCCGGCCACGAGCGCGGCCGGACCGGCGCGGTCAGCGTGCTGACGCCCAGGTCGGGGCGCTCGGGGGTGTAGAGCCAGGTCTGGAAGAAGCCGTCCAGCTCCTGGCCGGAGATCCGCTCCGCCAGCGCCACGAACTCGGGCGTGGTGCCGTCGCCGTACCGCTGGGTCTCGGCCCAGGTGCGCAAGATCGCGAAGAAGGTCTCGTCACCGACGCGTTCCCGCAGGTAGTGCAGGGTGAGAGCACCACGGTCGTAGACCGCGCCGTCGAACAGCCGGGTGGCGCCGGGGTCGCCGGGCAGCACCTGCCAGAACGGGTCGTCGGCCGGATAGACCTCGGAGTAGACGTACGCGGCGATCTCGGCGGCCGTCCCCTCCCCCTGCTCCTCCGACCAGAGCCACTGCGCGTACGACGCGAAGCCCTCGTTGAGCCAGATGTCCTTCCACTGCCCGACCGACACCGAGTCGCCGAACCACTGGTGGGCCAGCTCGTGCACGATCAGCGAGTTGTTCGAGCCGCGGGCGAAACTCTGCCCGTCGTACACCGGCCGGGTCTGGTTCTCCAGGGCGAAGCCCTGATCGCCGGCGCCGGTGACCACACCACCGCGGGCGCCGAACGGGTACGGCCCGAACAGCCCGGCCTCCCAGTCGAGGATCTCGTCGGTGCGCTCCACGCTGCTCCGCGCGGCCGCGGCGGTGGCCGGGGCCAGACGCCTGCTGTACGCGGAGACGATCGGGCTGCCGTCCGCCGAGGTGTCCTGGTAGGTGTCGAAGTCACCGATGGCCAGGAACGCCAGATAGGGGGCCTGCGGCTTGTCCTGCCGCCACGACCAGCGGTCCCACCCGCCGATCACCGGCTGCGCCCAGCGCGTCGGCACGCCGTTGGAGATCGCCTCCACGCCGTCCGGCACGAGCACCGACACGTCGAAGCCGGCCTTGTCCGTCGGGTGGTCGTTGCTCGGGTACCACCACCAGGCGATCTCCGGCTCGTTGACGGCGAGCGCGCCGTCCGGCGTCCGGTTCCACGAGGTGAAGCCGGAGGCGACCACTTCGGAGGGCACGTCGTCGTACTGCACCACGATGGTCAGCTGCTCACCCTTCGCGACCGGGCGGGCAGGCGTCACGACGAGCTCGTGGTCGCCGCGGCGCGCGTACCCGGCGGGTCGGTTGTTGACCCTGACGGACTGGGTGGCGAGCACGAAGTCGAGGTTGAACGCCGAGAGGTCCTGGGTGGCGGTCGCCAGGATCGTGGTGGTGCCGGTCAGCCGGTCGGTGTCCGGGTAGTAGCGCAGGCGGATGTCGTAGTTCGCGACGTCGTATCCCCCGTTGCCGTACTTCGGGTAGTAGACGTCGCCGGCGCCCGCGCTGCCAGGCGCCGGAGCGGCCTGGGCGCCGGTCTGGACGCCGAGGACGGCGGCGAGAACGGCCGCCGTCACGATGACGGATCTGCGGAGCACTGATGTCCCCCTTCGTCGCGGCCCGGTGGTCAGGCCGACCCGGAGGAACGTATCAATGCATTTAAAAGGATCAGTGAAGTTTTCCGCCACAATCCGCCATACGCACGGCGTAGGCGACCGCGTGCGCGCGGTTGCGGAGCTTGAGGCGGCCGACGACCTGCCGCTCGATCGTGCTGATCCGGCCGGGGCGCAACCCGAGCTCACGGCCCACATCGGCGACGGTCAGCCCGTCCGCGAACAGGCGGAGCACCGCCGCCTCCTGCGCGCTCAGAACCCTGGTCCCCTGGTCCTCCCGGAACCGGCTGACCAGGGTGGAGACGACCGAGCCGGGCAGCACCGGCCGCACCGACCGGCTCACCTCGATGAGGTCGCGGACCTGCCTGGCGTCGGCGGTGGACCGGTGCAGCAGGCCGATCAGGCCGAGCCGGGCGGCCGCCGCCACCTGCTGCTCGGTGATCTCGTCCGCGATCACGATGCAGCTGATCTCCCCGCCGCCGGCCCGATGAGCGCCGCGCATCACCTCGAGCATCGCGTCGTCGAGGGTGTCGCCGAGCAGGACCAGCACGTCGCAGCGGTCCGCGTCGGTCAACGTCAGCCAGGGCGTCCGCGTGAGCATCGAGGCGAGCCCGAAGCCGCGTACCGGGTCGGTCGACTCGACGCGCACGGTCACATCCACGGTCATCACATCCTCCCCGGGTCAACGACGGCCCGGAGGTCCCCAGGTTCAGCCGGGGAATCATTAGTCTTCGGGTATGGCACAAAGACTCGTCAGTGTGTGGCAGCCGTTCTTCCTCCGGGAGGACAACGCGGTCCTCGACGCCGCGGTCCAACTCGAGGAGCTCGGCTACTCCCGGATCTGGTTCTCGGCCGGATTCGGGCACGGCGTTCCGGCCCGCTTCCGCGAGATCCTGGACGGGACCGAGCGCATCGGGGTCGCCCCGGGGATCGTGTCCATCTGGCACTCGACGCCGGCCGAGGCGGCGGCGTTCACCGAGGACGCCGAGCGGGCCCACCCGGGCCGGTTCCTGCTCGGTCTCGGCGCCAGCCACGCCCCGGTGGTCGAGAAGGACGGCGCCGCCTACCGGAAGCCGTACTCGAAGATGGTGGAGTACCTGGACGGCCTGGACGCGGCCGGGCTCGCCCCCGAGCGGCGGATCCTGGCCGCGCTCGGGCCCAAGATGCTGGAGCTGTCCCGGGACCGGTCGGCCGGCGCGCACCCGTACTTCACCACCGCCGAGCACACCGCCGAGGCGCGGACCGCCCTCGGACCCGGCAGGCTGCTGGCGCCCGAGGTCGCGGTGGTCGTCGAGGCGGACCCGACGACCGCGCGGGCGATCGCCCGGCAGTACACGGCCGGGTACCTGCAGCTGCCCAACTACACCAACAACCTGCGCCGGTTCGGCTGGACCGACGAGGATCTCGCCGGCGGCGGCAGCGACCGCCTCGTCGACGCGGTCATCCCGTGGGGCACGGCCGAGCAGGTCGCGGCCGGCATCGAGAAGCACTACCGGGCGGGTGCGGACGAGGTCGCGATCCAGGTGCTCAACGGCGGCGACACCGCGTCGTTCCCGGCCGAGGCGTTCCACGCGCTGGCCAAGATCCTGATCTGATCCGGCGCGGCAGGCGGTTCATCTCCTGGACTCCGCCTCCTCCGCGGCGAAGTAGCGGACCGTACCTGTCCTCTACTCCTGCGATCGTTCCCTCCGTCGGCAACCAAGGAGGAAACATCATGAGCATCACCACCGTCGCCCACCTCAACCTGCGCGGCAACGCCCGGGAGGCCCTCGAGTTCTACCGTTCCGCGTTCGGCGGTGACCTGGTCGCGATCAGCTACCGCGACGCCGGCGCCGTCACGGACGAGGCCGAGGCCGACCAGCTCACCTGGGGCCAGGTCACGTCGCCCGAGGGCTTCCAGATCATGGCGTACGACGTGCCGTCGGCGCGGCCGTGGAGCCAGGGCGAGAACCCGTTCTTCGTCTCGGTCCGCGGCTCCGGCACGGAGGAGATCGCCGGGTACTGGAAGCGGCTCAGCGAAGGCTCCACCGTCGTGCAGGATCTGGCGCCGGCGCAGTGGGCGCCCCTCTACGGGATGCTCACCGACCGCTTCGGCATCACCTGGGTCCTCGACGTCGCGGCCGCCTGGTAAATCGCAAGATATCGACACCCGGGTGCGGGTCAACCCCGCGCCCGGGCGGGAACGAGCCGCCGTCGCCCTCGCCGAGGAGCAGGCCGCCGACCGGATCGCCGCCACCGAGGCCGAAGCCGCACGGATCGTGGCGGAGGCCCGGCGGCGGTCCGAATAGCACCTACTCCCCGTCCGGCTCCCCGTCGAGGACCACCGGGGTCAAGGTTTCACCGGCGCTCACTGCCGCGGCCAACCGCTGCTTCCCGCGTACGGCGACCAAGTCCCGCACCACGATCTCGCCGTCGTCTTCGGTCGCCGCGCTCACCCGCACCCGCTTCGGATCGAGGTAGCACGCCGTCGAGCCGGCCGGACGATCGAGCATCTCCACGATCCGGGCGGCCACCTGCTCCGGCGCGGCACTCGTGGTGTCGCAGACCAGGTCGTAGTTGCGCAGCCGGGTCTTGTCCACGCCGTACCGGGCCAGGAACCGCTGCCGCTCGCTCTCGCTCCGATCGGCCAGCTGCCGCCCGGCTTCTTCCACGCTGCGGTAGTTCTCCACCGAATCACCGGGCCGCCCGAGCACCCGCCGGGCCGCGACCAGCGGGTCGGTGACGAGGTGCACCTTCAGCGCGTCGGTGAAGAAGTGCCAGGCGAGCCGGCTGTCGACCACCAGGCGCTCGCCGGAGGCCGCGATGTCATGTTGCAGCTGGTCGATGTGGTGGTCGACCTTGTCGTCCAGCTCCGAGTGCAGGTTGAACTGCAGCGCGGTCATGCCGTGCTCGGCGGCCATCCGCCGGTAGAGATCGCCGATGCTGACCCGGCGCACCCCCAGCCGCTGCGCCAGCAGCACGGACACGGTCGTCTTCCCGCTCCCGAGATCCCCGTTGAACACAACCGTCCGAGCCTGCGTCATCGGCCAACGATAGTCGGCTCACCAGCGGAGATCGAGGGCGAGTGGTCCAGAGGCTAGACCGCAGACGCCGTCGACTGTCGAGATTGGAGGTCGTGGGCGACGGCGGTGCAGATTGGCCGGACCAGGGCGAACTCGGCGTGGATCGCGGCCATCGCCGGCTCGGGGTCGGGCAGCCGGCCGGCGCGCGCCTCGTCCTCGACGGTCGCGAACAGCCGGGACAGGGCCGTGACGCCGAGGTTGGTGGCGGAGCCCTTCAGGGCGTGCGCCAGCTGGCGCACGCCGGTGACGTCGCCGTCGTGGATCAGCGCCTCCAGTTGCTCGATGCCCACCGGGGTTTTCGAGGTGTACGAGACGAGCAGCCGCCCGAGCAGGTCACGCTCCGGGCCGGCGGGTGGTTCGCCGCCGGTGATCTCGGTCAGCCGTGCTCGGATGTCGCTCTCGCGGTCGCCGGAAGTCACGCCACCCCCATCGGCCCGCCGGGCCACGGCATGAGGTGCATGACGGTTGCGTCTTTCCGCTCTGCCCGAATCTCGGCAGTCCGGGGCGCTCGCTGCCAAAATGGAGAACGTCACCGGCGCACGCCACCCGCGCTCCGGCCGATAACAGCGATAACGGGGGATGACCCATGAACCAGCCGATGATCCTGGTCGTCGACGACGACCACGACGTCCTGCAGACCACCGCGCTGATGCTGCGGGCACGCGACTTCGAGGTGCTCACCGCGCTCAGCGGCGCCGAGGCGGTGGAGATCTGCAACCGGTACCCGGACCAGATCGACGCCGTCGTCGCGGACCTCTCCATCCCCGGGGACACCAGTAACTACACCCAGGCGATCGCCGAGGCCTTCCCGGACATCAAGCTGATCTACGCGACCGGCATCCCCCGGCACATCGCGCTGTCGACCGGCCTGGTCCAGCCCGGCGTGCCGTACCTGGAGAAGCCGGTCAGCCCCGACATGCTGGAGAGCCTGATCCGCGGCGGGGTCAGGCGGTTCGTGAAGGCTCGCGACCTCTGGTAGAGAAAATGTCCGATATGCGAGCATTTTGGGCATGCCTCTGACTCGCCGGTCCCTGCTGAAAGCCACCGGGGCCCTGAGTGTTCCGGCCCTGATCAAGGACGACTGGGCCGCGCTCGACGCCTCCCTGGACGGCACGGTGGAACGGCCCGGCACCGGCGGGTACGACGCCGCGCGCCGGCTGTACGACCCGCGGTTCGACGTGGTACGCCCGCCCGCGGTGGCCCGATGCGCGCACGCGGGGGACGTCGCCGAGGCGATCCGGTTCGCCCGGCGCTCCGGCGTGCCGGTGGTGACGCGCGGCGGCGGGCACTCCTACGTCGGGGCCTCGACCAGCGGGTCGGCGCTGGTGCTGGACGTGCGGCGACTCGCCGGCGTGGGCTACGACGCCGCTTCGCGGACCGCCACGGTGGGTGGTGGGGCACGGCTTCTCGACGTGTACGAACGGCTGGGCGCGCGCGGCGTCTCCATCCCGTCCGGGTCCTGCGGCACCGTCGGCATCAGTGGCATCACCTCGGGCGGCGGGATCGGCATGGCGGCCTCCGCGTACGGGCTCACCTGCGACGCCGTCACCGCGGCCCGGCTGGTCACCGCGGACGGGCGGGAACGCACGGTGGACGCCGCCCGCGAGCCGGACCTGTTCTGGGCGTTGCGCGGCGGCGGGGGCGGCCAGTTCGGCGTGGTCACCCAGTGGCGGATGCGCACGTTCCCGGCCGCGGCGACGGGACAGTTCACCCTCGCCTACCGGTGGGCGGACGCGGTCGCGGCGGCGGCCGGCTGGCAGGCCGCGATCACGGGACGGGACGGCTCCTGGTCGACCTGCCAGTTCGTGGCCGAGGCGGACGGCGCTCTGGGCGTACGCATCAACGGTTTTGTGATCGGGGCCGCGCCCGACGCCGAAGCCCGCGCGATCGAACGGGCCGTGGGCCGCACGCCGTTGTCCGTCAAGCTGAGCCGGCGGCCCTATCTGGACGTCGTGCACGACCGGACGAACTCCGACGCCGGCCGCACGGAGATCGTCGGCAGTGACGTCTTCCGCGGCCGGCTGCCGGACCGGGCGATCGCCGCGATCCTGGCCGCGGTGCAGGACCGGGCCCGCGCGAAACGGCCCGGCGTGGCCAAGCTCAAGCAGCTCACGGGTGCCCCGGCCCGCGTACGGACCGAGACGACGGCGTTCCCGTGGCGCGGGGCGCACACGATGATGCAGTGGCTGATCATGCCGGCGGCCGGCGACGCGGCGACGGTCCGCGACGCGTACGCCTGGATCGATCGTGGTCATCGCGCCGTAGCCACCTGGTCGTCCGGGCGCTACGTCAACTACCTGGAGCCGGACCCGGCGCTGCTGTCGCGGTGCCACGGCCCGCATCTGGCCCGCCTGCGTCAGGTCCGGGCGAAGGCCGATCCGCGGCGGCTGTTCCGCACGCCCTACGTGCTGTGAGAAAGGTTGTAACCTGACGCCGCTACCACGAGTCGTACGGGTGACACCTACCTGGCAGGGAGCGCCTGAGTGGACCCCGACATCGATCTCCGCGACCTGTACGCCGCCTCGGCGGGCCGGCTGGTCGCCCAGCTCTACGGCATGATCGGCGACTTCGCGGAAGCGCAGGACGCCGTGCAGGAGGCCTTCGCCCGCGCCCTGGCCCGGCCGCACGGCGTACGCGGCGTGGCCAACCCGGAAGCCTGGCTGGTCCGCGTCGCGATGAACGTCGCCCGGTCCCGGCACCGCCGCCACATGCTGTTCGACAGGATCGTCCGATCCGGCAGGCTCCGCGCCGCCGAATCCACCCCCGGCCTCTCCCCCGACCACGTCGCCCTGGTCGCCGCGCTGCAGAAACTGCCGCGGGCGATCCGGGAGACGATAGTTCTGCACCACATCGCCGACCTGCCGATCGCCGAGGTCGCGGCGATCGTGGGCTGCACCGAGGTGGCCGCTCGGACCCGCCTGCACCGCGGGCGCCGCACCCTGGCCGAGATCCTCGGGGCGGACATGGAGGACAGCAATGCCTGAGCCGACGATCGACTTCCGTGGCCTGGCCGCCGCCGCGGCCGCCGCCGCCAAGCCCGACTACGCCGATGTCCTCGCCCGCGCCGAGCGCCGCCGGCACCGCAGGGGCTGGTTCGGCACCACCTTCGTCGTCCTGGCCGTGGCGATCGGTGGCGGGACGACGTTCGCGCTGACCGCCGACCGTGTGCCCAGGCCGGCGCCGGTCGCCGAGGTGCGGCCGTGGAAGACGGTGGTCCCGCCCGGCGCGACCGCCCCGAAACCGCAGATCAGCTACATCGAGATCAAGCCCGGTCTCTGGGATCCCAAGTATCCGGACAAGCCGCTGACCGGCATCTTCCCCGAGATCAAGGCCGGCGACCTCAACCACCTCTACATGAACTACCAGGACTGCCGCGCCAAGCCCTGCAAGGCGATGCTGGCTGCCAGCTCGGACCGGGGACGTACGTGGCGCAAGCTGCCGCTGCCTCGGCAGGACCGCCCGCAGTTCGCGCAGCCGGGTGTCATGCAGGCTTCCGGAAGCACGCTCGTGGCGGCGTCGGGCTTCGCACCGAGAAGTAGTGAGGGCATCGACAGCACCGAGCGGTTCGAAACGGAGTACTGGGTGAGCGCCGATGCCGGGGTCACCTGGCGAAAGGCGAAGGCGCGCGACGCCGACGCCCTGCCGATCGGCCAGCCGGTGCACCAGCGCATCGACGGCGACACCGCCTTCGATCCGGCCACCGGGGATGTCGTGCGGGTGAGGCGCGACCGCCTCGCCCACCTGGACTACGTCGAAACCCTTACCGGCAACGAGCTCTGGGCGCTCGTCCCCGCGGATCGCAGTCACATGGCTGCCTCGATCAGCGTGGACGGAGGGCGCACCTGGGAGAAGCGGCTCCTGCCGGCGTTGCCCCCGGTCGCCCATGGCGCGCCGATGAGGTCCAGTCTGTTCACGACCGACGGCCGGACGGTGTATTTCGCGGAGCGGCTCCGGGACAGCATCAAGCTGTACGCGAGCGGCGACGGCGCCCGCACCTGGTCCGAGCCTGTGCCGATCGACCTGAACGGCCCGCTGCTGGGCGTGCTTCCGGTCGGCGACCGCACCGTGATCGTGCAGAGCGCGCACGACGTCCTCCGGAGCACCGACGGGGGCCGCACCTTCACCCGGGTGGGTCCGTCGATCGGCGGCTTCCCCCGCCCGATCCCGGGCGGCGGCTACATCATCAATACCAACAACAACGAGTACAGCGCCTGGATCTCCGAGGACGGCGCGGAGTGGACGTACGTCAACCATCCGCCGGTCCCCTGAAGCACCGGGGAGGCGCTCCACATCAGATGTAACCTCACGCCTCCCCGGTGAGTCGTACGGGTGACACCTACGTGGCAGGAGTGCCTTGTGGACCCCGACATCGATCTCCGCGACCTGTACGCCGCCTCGGCGGGCCGGCTGGTCGCCCAGCTCTACGGCATGATCGGCGACTTCGCGGAAGCGCAGGACGCCGTGCAGGAGGCCTTCGCGCGCGCCCTGGCCCGGCCCCAGGGCGTGCGCGGCGTGGCCAACCCGGAAGCCTGGCTGGTCCGGGTCGCCATGAACGTCGCCCGGTCCCGGCACCGCCGCCACATGCTGTTCGACAGGATCGTCCGATCCGGCAGGCTCCGTGCCGCCGAGTCCGCCCCGGCGCTTTCCCCCGACCACGTCGCCCTGGTCGCCGCGCTGCAGAAACTGCCGCGAGCCGTCCGGGAGACGATAGTTCTGCACCACATCGCCGACCTCCCGATCGCCGAGGTCGCGGCGATCGTCGGCGCCAGCGAGGTGGCTGTGCGTACCCGCCTGCATCGGGGGCGCCGCACCCTGGCCGAGATCCTCGGGGCGGACAAGGAGGACAGCAATGCCTGAGCCGACGATCGACTTCCGCGGCTTCGCCCATGCTGCCGCGGCCGCCGCCAAGCCCGACTACGCCGATGTCCTCGCCCGCGCCGAGCGCCGCCGTCGCCGCCGGGGCTGGTTCGGCGCGTCGTTCGTCGCCCTCGCGGTGGCGATCGGTGGCGGTACGTTCGCGCTGACCGCAGACCGTGCGCCGAAGCCGGTCAGGCCCGCGCCCATCGCCGAGGTGCAGCCGTGGCGGACCGTGGTCCCGCCCGGCGCGACCGCCCCGAAACCGCAGCCCGAGTACATCGAGATCAAGCCCGGTTTCTGGGATGTCAGCGAGCGGGACGTGCCGCTGACCGGGATGTACCCCGAGATCAAGGCCGGCGACCTCGACCACCTTTACATGAACTACCAGGACTGCCGCGCCAAGCCCTGCAAGCCGATGCTGGCCGCCAGCTCCGACCGGGGACGCACCTGGCGCAAGCTGTCGCTGCCGGAACAGGACCGCCCCCGGTTCCGGCAGCCGAGCGTGGTGCAGATCTTCGGAACCATGGTTCTGGCGATGTCGGGCTGGGAGCCGAAGGACGGCGAGACCTACAACCCGGACCTGATCCCCGACCCGGACTACTGGGTCAGCACCGACACCGGCGCCACCTGGCGGCAGGCGAAGGTCCGCGAGGCCGACGCCCTGCCGCTCGGCCGCCCGGTCTTCCAGGGCTACTACGGCGACGCGGCCGTCGATCCGGCCACCGGCGACGTCGTGCATCTGAAGGGCGACAACCGCGGCCAGCCGATGTTCATCGACACCCTGCCGAGCAACGGGCTCTGGCGGATCGTCGCCGCGGACCGTCGCCGCGTCGCCGCCTCGGTCAGCATGGACGGCGGGCGGACCTGGGAGAATCGGCTGCTGCCCGAACTGCCCCCGGCCGCGAAGGACGCGCCGTCCGACCGGTACGAGCTGTACACCACCGACGGCCGGGCGGTGTATTTCGTGGAGAGACTCCGGGCCGGCATCCGCCTGTACGCCAGCGGCGACAGCGCCCGTACCTGGTCCGGGCCGGTCGAGATCGGTCTGAAGGGCAGGGTGCTGTCCGTACTGCCGATCGACGACCGCACGGTGATCGTCGAGGGCGTGATGGACACCTTCCGCAGCACCGACCGGGGCCGCACCTTCACCCGGGTGGGTCCGTCGCTCGGCGCCCGCGGTCACGCGATCCCGGGCGGCGGCTTCATCATCCCCACCAACAACAACGAGTACAGCGCCTGGATCTCGGAGGACGGCGCGGAGTGGACGTACGTCAACCACCCGGAGGTCCCCTGATAGGCTGACCTAAGCGGAAAGCTTTTCCGCTTAGGGAGGCGAGCAGATGGTCCGCGCCGACGCGCAGCGCAACATCGACGCCCTCCTCGATGCGGCGATGACGGTGTTCACCACCTCGGGGGTCGACGCCCCGGCCAAACAGATCGCCGATCTGGCCGGCCTGGGCGTCGGCACGGTGTACCGGCACTTCCCGCAGCGGTCGGACCTGATCGTGGCGGTTCTCCGCCACGAGATCGACGCCTGCGCCGAGTCGGCGCAGGCGTCGACGCTCGACGAGTGGTTCCGCGGCTACGTCGCCCTGCTCCGGACCAAGCCGGGGTTCGCGTCCGCGCTGCACTCCGGCGATCCGGCGTTCGCGGCCCTGCCCGGCTACTTCATGCAGACCCTCGGGCCGGCCCTCGCGTCGCTGCTCGACGCCGCCGCGGCGGCCGGTGAGATCCGGGCCGGCACCGACCCCGAGGATCTCCTGTACGCCGTCGCCCTGCTGTGCCAGGGCAAGCACCCCGAGCGCATGGTCGCGCTGCTGCTCGACGGCCTGCGCTACCGGGCCGGCACACCGTGACCGCCAGCCTCGGCGAGCGGATCCGCAAGCTGCGCCACCGCTCCTTCGTCGGCCGCGACGCCGAGATCGCGCGGTTCCGGGCCCTCCTGTCCGGCCCCGGCGTGTTCTTCGTCCACGGCCCGGGCGGGGTCGGCAAGACCGCCCTGCTGGACGTGCTGGCCGACATCGCCTCCGACCGTGTCCTCTTCCTCGACGACTACGAGCAACCGGCGGAGATCGACGATTGGGTACGCGACGAGTACCTGCCCTCGCTGCCCGACGACGCTTTCGTGGTGATCGCCGGACGCCACCCGCCCGGGCCGCGGTGGCGGGCCGACCCCGCGTGGCGCGAACTGCTGCACGTGGTCCCGCTGGGCAACCTGCCACCCGCCGACGCCCGGGAATACCTCGCGATCCAGCAGGTGCCGCCCGAGCGGCACGACCGCCTCCTGGCGATCAGCCGCGGCCACCCGCTGACGCTGTCGATGCTGGTCGACGCGGTCCGCCGGGGCGCCGACCCGCATTCGCTCGCCGACGTCCCGGACGTCGTCGGCGCCCTGCTCGCCCAGATCCTCGACGAGGCGCCCAGCCCCCGGCACCGCCACGCCCTCGACCTGTGCGCGCACGCCCCCGTGACCACCGAGGACCTGGTCGGCGAGGACCTGTTCGCCTGGCTACGCACGCTCCCGATCATCGTCGAGGGCCCGCACGGCCTCTTCCCGCACGACGTGGTCCGCGACGCCCTCGACGCGGACCTGCGCTGGCGTGACCCGGCGCGCTGGGCCGACCTGCATCGCCGCCTGCACGCCGGGCTGGTGTCGCGGATCCACGCGGCGCCGGGCGAGCAGGAGCGGCTGCGAATCCTGGCCGGCTCGATCGTCGTGGCCGGCCCCCGCCTGGGACTCCTGACCTATCCGGCGCCGCCACCGGACACCGTCGTCGACCGGCTCCGGGACGCCGACCGGCCCGCGATCGTGGCGATGACGGCCGCCTGGCAGGGCGAGGAGCAGGCCGCGCTGGTCGCGCACTGGCTGGACGCGCAGCCCACGGCCTTCCGGATCTTTCGCTCCGCCTCCGGCGATCCGGACGGCTACGCCGCGTGTCTCGATCTGAGCGAGCCGGTCGCGGCCGCCGACCCCGAGGCGAGGGCGATGCTCCGGTACGCCGATCAGCACGGCGCGCCGAGGCCCGGTGAACGGGTGCGGGCGTGGCGCTTCTTCCTCGACCGCCACCACGGGCAGCGGCCGTCGCCGTCGATGACGCTGGCCACCGCCTGCCAGATGCTCGACATCCTCACCCACGACGACACGGCCTGGACGTTCCTGGCGGCCTACGCCGACGCCGACATGTGGGGTCCGACAATGGCGTTCCTGGACTTCTGGCGCGCCACCGACACCGGCGGCACGACCTTCCCGGTGTACGCGCACGACTGGCGCCGCACCGGCGTCGCCGAGTGGCTGGAACTGGTCGCGGCCCGTGGGGCGGGCGTGCCGGCGCGGCCCGCCGAGGAGCCGTCGGGTGATCCGGTCCTGTCGCGGCCGGAGTTCGCCGAGGCCGTCCGCTCCGCCCTGCGCGACCTGCACGATCCGCGGAAGCTGCGGGAGAGTCCACTGATGCGCTCCCGCGCGGTCGGAACCGCCGCGTTGAAGGGCCTTCTGACGGAGGCGGCCGGGACGCTGCCGCCCGCCCTCCGCGCCGTCACCGACCGCACATTCCTGCGCCCGGCAACCACCCAGGAGCGGGTGGCCGAGGAGTTGCACCTGTCGTTCAGCACCTACCGCCGGCACCGGGACCGGGCGGTCGCCCAGATCACCGCGTGGCTGTGGGACCGCGAGATTGGACACCGGACGACCAGCCGATGACCTGTCCGGGGCGCCCCTCCCGCCCGACGATCGAGTGGAGAACTCATTCAGGAGGGCACATGGAATACCGCACGCTCGGCCGCACCGGCATCCGGGTCAGCCCGTACGCGCTCGGGGCGATGATGTTCGGCAGCGCCCTCGGCGTCGGCAACCCCGACCACGACGACGCGATCCGGATCATCCGCCGGGCCCTGGACGCCGGCATCAACCTCATCGACACCGCCGACGTCTACTCGTACGGCGAATCGGAGGAGATCGTCGGCAAGGCGATCAAGGGCCGCCGCGACAGCGTCGTCATCGCCACCAAGTTCGGCCGGCCGATGAGCACCGAGGACCCCAACCAGCAGGGCACGTCGCGGCGCTGGATCACGGCCGCGGTCGAGGGCTCGCTGCGCCGGCTGGGCACCGACCACATCGACCTCTACCAGATCCACCGCCTGGATCCCGGCACCGACATCGAGGAGACCCTGTCCGCGCTCACCGACCTGGTCCGCAGCGGCAAAGTCCGGGCGATCGGCTCCTCCGGCACGCCCGCCTCCGAGATCGTCGAGGCCCAGTGGCTCGCCGAACGCCGCGGCCTGGAACGGTTCCGCTGCGAGCAGCCGCCGTACTCGATCCTCAACCGCGGCATCGAGGGCGAGGTCCTGCCGCTCGCCCAGCGCTACGGCATGGGCGCCATCGTCTGGGGCCCGCTCGCCCAGGGCACGCTCACCGGCCGCATCCGCAAGGACCAGCAGTCCGACCTGCGCCGGCAGAAGTTCTTCAAGCACATCTCGGACGAACGCCGGGTCGCCGCCGTCGAGAAGCTCGTCCCGCTCGCCGCCGAGGCGGGCCTGCCGCTGACCCACCTCGCCGTCGCGTTCGCGGTCGCCCACCCCGGCGTGACCAGCGCCCTGCTCGGCGCACGCACCATGGAGCAGCTCGACGACCTGCTGGCCGCCGCCGAGGTGACGCTGACCGGCGATGTCCTCGACCGGATCGACGAGATCGTCCCGCCCGGCTCCGACGTGGGCGCGCTCGACCAGGCGTACGTGCCCCCGGCGCTGACGGATCCGCGGCTGCGCCGGCGCGGGTAGGGTCGAGTCCGAAGGGGGCCCAGATGACTGAGCTGACCGCCGAGGACCTCGAGTTCCTCGCCCGCCCGTTGCACGGATTCCTGACCGTGGCGGCCGGGCCGCAACCACCACAGCCCCGGCCGGTGTGGTTCGAGGCCACCGCAGAGGGGACGATCCAGCTCTTCACCGGCCCCGAGACGCTGAAGGTGCGGCGCCTGACGGAGGACCCGCGGGCGTCGATCGTCGTCGCCGCCCCGGTCGCCGAGCGCGAACGCTGGGTGTCGGTCGCCGGCCGCACCACGATCGAGACCGACGGCGCGCACGACCTCGCCGCCCGTCTCGCCGCCCGCTACTGGGACCTGGACGACCCGCGCCGGGCCGCCGAACTCCAGGAGCTCCTGGACGCCGACCAGGTCCGCATCGTGATCCACCCGGAGAAAGTGCACCGCTACTCGTACTGACGCCGGTTGCGGCCGGCGGTCTCGGGGCGGCGCGTCTCCCGGGCGACGCCTCTCCCGGGCGACGCCTCTCCCGGGCGACGCCTCTCCCGGGCGACGCCTCTCCCGGGCGACGCCTCTCCCGGGCGACGCCTCTCCCGGGCGACGCCTCTCCGGGGCGACGCTGCCGGCGTTTCCATAGCGTGCCGTCGCTGCCGGCGTTTCCATAGCGTGGCGTTGCTGCCGGCGTTTCCGCTGGTTGTGGGGTCGGGCCGGGTATGCCAGGCCCCCGGGTGCCCGCTCACCCTCGCTGCCGCCGCTCGAGGCCGGCGTGGGGTTTCGCTCGGTATGCCAGGCCCCCGGGTGCCCGCTCACCCTGGCTGCCGCCGCTCGCGGTGGTAGCCGGGCGCGGGAGTGGTAGTTCATGGCGGCATCTCCGGCATCTTCGGCGTTGTCGGCTGCCCTCGACCTTGCGCGCGCCTACGCCCGCGGCCGGTGGTAGGACCGGGCGCAATCTGGCCCCGAATTCCGCGCCTGCCCACCACCCGTGCGGACCGTGGTGGCTCAGAGCGCTATTTCGGCCCGGATGCCGCTCTGTCCCACCACTCGCGCCTGCTCCTACCACTCGCGCCTGCTCCTACCACCAGACCGCGCCCGGCCACGGCCTCGAGCGGCGGCAGCGACGGTGAGCGGGCACCCGGCCGCCTGGCATACCGAGCGGAACCCCACGCGGGGCGCGAGCGGCGGCAGCAACAGTGAGCAGGCACCCGGCCGCCTGGCATACCGAGCAGAACCCCACGCGGGGCGCAAGCGACGCCAGCAACAGTGAGCAGGCACCCGGCCGCCTGGCACACCGAGCAGAACCCCACACGAGGCCGCAAGCGACGCCAGCAACAGTAAGCAGACACCCGGCCACCTGGCACACCGAGCAGAACCCCACACGAGGCCGCAAGCGACGGCAGGGACCGTTCCCCGCTTCCGAGGCGCCCCGCCCGTGCCCCTGGGCCGCATGGCAATCGGGAGGGTCACTCGTATCTGAGCTCCTCGGTCCGGGTGACGCGGCGGGCCGCCGGCAGCAGCACCGCGACCGTGGTGGCCAGGACCAGCACCAGGCCGGCGGCCACCGGGGTGAGGACGGTCGGCGCGTCGAACAGGATCGGGACCTGGGACATGCGCATCAGTACCGCGCCGAGGGCGACGCCCGCGCCGACCGCGAGGAGCAGGCCGGCCAGGACCGGGACGACGGCCTGCAACAGCACCGACCAGATCACCGTGGAGCGGCGCGCGCCGACCGCGGTGAGCACGCCGAGCAACCTCCGGCGGTCGTGCAGCCGGGCCGCCACGTCGAGCAGCAGGCCGGTGCCCATCATCAGCAGGATGATCGTGGAGCCGATGTCGAGGGCGGTGCGCAGGGTGGCGTACTTGTCGTGCTCGGGGGCGAACGCGGTGAACATGGCCAGCGGGTCGATCGCGGCCGCGACGCCGCGCAGCTCGCCGGCTACCGTGGCGGGCGCGTCGCCGGTGGCGAACATGCGCGTCTCCACGAACCACGGGTCCACGCCGGACAGCGCCGCGGGCATGGCGCCCGAGGTCAGCAGGATGCTTTCCGACGCGTATTCCGCATCGGAACCGATCAGGGTGGCGTGGCGGAGGTTGCGCGGGACGGGCAGCCGATCGCCGGGTGCGGGTTCGTCGCCGGAGTCGTCCAACAGGGTGACGGCGGCGGGGACCTCGCCCGAGGTGAAGGCGTCGCCGTCCGCGCACCGGTCCAGTGTGGCGATCTGGCTCAGTGCGGCACAGTCCCCGACGACGAGGTAGCCGGGGAGGTGAGTGGTCCCGCTCGTGCTGTACAGCGGGTACCGCGCGACCGTGCCCGCCCGTACCCCAGGGACCTGCTCGAACAACGCCGTGCGCGCACGCATGGCGGCCGGGGCCTGGTAGGCGGCGGTCTGCAGCATGTAGCCGGGGTCGGCCGGGTCGTCCGGGGTCGCGCGCCGGACCGTGGCCGCGCCGAAGAACGTGTGCAGGGCGATCGCGCCGGTGACCGCGACGACGATGCCGGTGACCGCGCGGGTCGACGAGACCGGGTTCTGACGCAGCTGCTGGGCCGCCAGCTGCCAGGACACCGGGCCGCCGGTGAGCGCGCGGGCGACCACCGGGACCAGGTACGGCAGCAGGGGGATGAGCGCGACGAGCAGCAGCACGACTCCGGCGCCGGTGCGGTCCTCGCCGACCTCGCCCGGCAGAACCACCGGGTAGAGCAGGGCGAGGCCGGCCGCTAGCGGGAGGAGCCGCCACCACAGCCGGCCGCGCCACACGGTCGAGCGGCGGAGGACACCGAGCGGTTCGACGGCGACGCCGCGGAAGCCGAGCAGGGCCATGCCGGCCGACAGCGCCAGAACGATCAGGACGACGAGCACGGCAAGAACCGGCACCGGGCGGATGTCGGCCGGGTAGACGCTGACGTTGAACAGCTGCACGTCGGCCGCCCGGCTGCGGGCCAGCAGGTAGAGCGCTGTGCCGCCGGTCAGGCCGAGCACCGCCGGCACCAGGCTCTCGCCGAGGGCGATCCGCAGCACCGCGCGGCGGTCGGCGCCGACCAGCCGGATCGCGGCCAGGCGGCGTTCCCGGGTGTCCGAGCCGAACCGCAGCGCGGCGCCGATGAAGATCGCGATCGGCAGCAGCAGGGTGGCCAGCATGGCGGCCACGACCACGTAGGTGCCTGTGCCCGACTCCACGTCGCCGGGAATGGTGTACCCGAAGTGGTCCACCCGCCAGGAGCCCTCGCGGACCAGCTTCTCGACGCGCTGGTAGCCGGCGTAGTAGGCGAACTCGTGCGGGCCGGACAGCCCCTCCGGCCCGATCGTGCCGATCACCTCGTACGGCATCTGCTTGCGCAGCACGTCGCCGTCCGGGCCCCGCAACGCCTGCTGCAGGGCGGGCGAGGCGTACATCCGGTGCTCGCCGGGGAACGCGGGCACGCCCGGCGGCAGCGGGGCGCGGGTCGACTCCGGCCAGATCAGACGCCCGCGTACGGCGTTGGCGCCCCACTGCGATTCCACGGCGGCGACGAGCAGGGTGTCACCGGCCGGCACCTCGATCGCCCCGGTGCTGTCGGCCCGCGCGAGCGCCCGGTCCTGCCGGGCGTCGAGCAGCGCCGGGACCGACGCCCCGAGCAGCAGCGCCACGGCGCCGACCGCCACCCCGGCGGCGGTCAGCGCGGTGCGGATCCAGCCGGTGCGGCCACCCGCGAACGCCAGCCGGACACCCAGCGCGAGCTCGGCCGCGGTGCGCCTCATCGGACACCCGCCCGCTCGGAGCTGCGCCCGTCGCGGACGACGATCGAGCGGTCCGCGTACGCGGCGACCCTCGCGTCGTGCGTGACCAGCACGACCGCCGCGCCCGTCTCCCGGGCCGCGCTGGTCAGCATTTCCATCACCCGCTCACCGGCGATCGAGTCGAGCGCTCCGGTCGGCTCGTCCGTGAAGATCACCTTCGGGTCGGCGACCAGGGCCCGCGCCACCGCCACCCGCTGCTGCTGCCCGCCGGACAACTCCCCCGGCCGGGCCCGCGCCTTGTCGGCCAGGCCGAGCCGGTCCAGCCAGCCGGTGGCCCGGCGTTCGGCGGTACGCCGGGAGACGCCGTCCAGGCGCAGCGGCAACGCCACGTTCTGCAGTGCGGTCAGCTCCGGCACCAGCTGCCCGAACTGGAAGACGAACCCGAACTCCCGGCGCCGCAACGCGCTGCGCTCGACGTCGCTCATCCGGGACAGCTCCCGCCCCGCGTAGGCGACCCGGCCCGCATCCGGCACGGTCAGACCCGCGGCGCAGTGCAGCAGCGTGGATTTGCCCGACCCGGAGGGGCCCATCACGGACACGATCTCGCCCGCGTGCACGATCAGGTCGGCTCCGCCCAGCGCGACGGTCGGCCCGTACGCCTTGTGCAGCCCCTCGGCCGCGATCAGCGCGCTCACTCCTTGGTCCCGCGCAGCTCGGCGGCCAGTTCGTCGAGCAGCGTGGCGGTGTGCTCCAGCCAGCGCAGGTCGGCGTCGAGGTGGAACAGGGCACGGTCGCAGATGATCCGGTCGGCCAGGTCACCGCCCTGCTTGCGGCGGGTCAGCTCGCGCATGGCCACCAGGTGCTCCTCGCGCTGCACGTCCAGCACGGCGGCGGCGGACCGGCCGGTGAGCAGCGCGCCGACCACCTTGGCGTACAGCGTGCTCTGCAGGTATTGATCCGGCTTCTCGGGTTCGTCGAGCCAGCGTTGGATGTCGGTGACCCCGGCGTCGGTGATCGTGTAGCGCTTCCGGTCCGGCCCGCCCGCGCCCTCGACCCCGTCCACGCTCACCAGTCCGTTGCGCAGAAGCTTGGCGAGCGTGGTGTAGACCTGCCCGTAATGCAGCGGCCGGTCGAGCCCGAAGTGCTGGTCGTAGGCGCGCTTGAGGTCGTACCCGTGCTGGGGCCGTTCTTCAAGCAGCGCCAGAAACGCCGTGGCGATCGTCATGGCGGGCCACTATACACATGGATGCATAGTCGGGAAGGCGGGTCACTTCTTGCTCATCCGCAGGACCGCGCGGCGGCCGTCCACGGCCACGATGACGAAGACCTGGTCGTTGAGCTGCTGGATGGTGCCCTGGTTGCCGCGCAGGGTGGTGGAGAAGCCGTCCGACGTGGTCTTGGAGATCGTGACGTAGCCGCCCTTGATGGTGACGTTCACGGCGCCGAAGCCGCTGTCGTTCGGCAGCTTGTCGCCGGACTCGACGATGACCTCGCAGACCCCGTCGGCGCAGGCCTTGAGACGCCTGCCGTTCGCGGCCGCGAAAGCCGGCTTCGTGGGCGACGGCTCCGCGGACGGGGCGGCGCTCGTCGGGGCATCGCTGGACGGCGCGGCGCTCGCCGGGGCGGCGCTCGACGGGGCATCGCTGGACGGCGCGGCGCTCGCCGGGGCGGCGCTCGACGGGGCATCGCTGGACGGTGCCGGGCCGGACGTGGTGACGCCGGGGGCCGGGGCGGCGCTCGGGCCACCGCATCCCGCGGCGAACAGGACGAGCAAGATTGCGGTCAGGGCGGCGCGCGAATGAGCCTTCATGCGGCCATGGTCTGGTGGCGGGGCGTCGGCGGACGGGCCGGTGACCGGTAGTGGCCAGGTAACGTGTGGCCGCATGAAATCCTTCCGTGAGGCCGCCGAGAGCCGGGACGGCGCCGCGCTCGAGGCGCTGCTGGCCGACGACGTCGTCTTCAGCAGCCCGGTCGCCCACAAGCCCTACCCCGGCAAGGCGATCACCGCCGCCATCCTGCGCGGCGTGCTGCGGGTCTTCGAGGATTTCCGGTACGAGCGGGAGATCGTCAGCGCCGACGGCCGCGACCACGCCCTGATGTTCCGGGCGGCCGTGGCCGGCAGGGAGGTCCACGGCTGCGACTTCCTGCACCTGAACGACGACGGCCTGGTCGACGACCTCACCGTGATGGTCCGCCCCCTGTCCGCGGCCAACGCCCTGGCCGCCGCGATGGCCGCTCAGTTCGAGCGGATCGAGCGCGAGGCGTCGGAAGCCGGCCGGCCGAGCTGAGGCATCAGGCCCGGTTCAGGTCCGCCATGAGGTTCTCCCAGTGCGGCTGCCGGCCGTCGAGGTCGGTGAAGCCGTACTTCTCCATCAGGTGCCAGGAGCTGAGGGCCTTGCCGGACATCTCGGCCACGGCGGGGTCGGCGGCGACCGCGGCCACCGCACGGCCGACGTAGTGCGGTGTCTCCGAGCCCCCGAAGTATTTGTCCCGGGCCACGCCGTCGCGCCAGTTCTCCTCGGTGACCCCGAAGCCGTCCAGCATCGCCTCCGAACGCAGGAAGCCCGGCGTGATGGCGAGGGCTGTGACACCGCGGTCGCGGAGTTCGTGGGACATGGCCAGAGCCAGCCGGATGACCGACGACTTGGCGAGGTCGTAGAAGAGATTGCCCCGGTAGTCCGGCTTGTAGCCGTCGGTGATCTCGATGACCAGGCCTGACCCGCGGGCGACCATCAGCGGGACGCCGTGACGCGACGTGATGATGTGCGAGTGCACGGCACGCTGCTGCATGAGCAGCCCCTGGTCGAGATCCAGCTCCCAGAACGGCGTGCCCCACGACGTCAGCTCGTCACCGCCCCACACGTCGTTGACCAGGATGTCGAGGCGGCCGTCCTGTTCCTCGGCCACCCGGTCGAACAGCCGCTCGACCTGTTCGGGCACGGTGTGGTCGACCTGGACGGCGATGCCTTCCCCGCCGTCCTCGGTCACCAGCGCCGCGGTCTCCTGGATCGTCTCCGGCCGGCTGCCGGTCGCGGGACTGCCGGTGACGCTGCGACCGGTGCAGTAGACGGTTGCGCCCGCCGCGCCGAGCTCACGAGCGATGCCACGGCCGGCACCCCGCGTCGCCCCGGCCACGACCGCGACTTTCCCCTCCAGCACATTGGACAACTGAACGCTCCCCCCGATCCGCGACACTTCCGGGTCCGGGTGTCAACGTATCGGTAACGCCGCCGCTATCGGGACCGGCGGCGTAGCTGCGGGACGAGCAGCAGGGTGCACAGGGCGGCCGCGACGATCAGCAGGACGGGCACGAGCCACACCCAGACGCTCGCGTCCTCCGGCTGGGCCTGCGCCACGGCGGCGGGGGGCGACGAGGGAGCCGGAGCAGCCGCGGCCGACGGGCGGGCGACGCCCTCGGCGGCCAGGAGCTCGGGCTTGGGCTGGTCGGTGGGGGCCTGCCAGCCGGGCGGGGCGGGCGAGACGGCGCCCTCGTAGATGAAGCGCAGCTCGCCCTTCACCTTGTCGCCGTCGGAGGCGACGTTGTAGTAGGTCGCCACGTACGTCCCGGGCGCCGGCCAGTGCGACACCTTCACGGAGACCGGGAAGCCGGTGGTGTAGAGCAACGGCTCCCACTGGCCGTCCTTGAGCTGGTACTCGCGGACCGGCTCGGCCAGCTTGGCTGGCTCGCCGTGCGACCAGCCGCCGTCGACGCGGACGCCGGTGGGTGCGGTGACGGTGAAGTACGCGTACGCCGCGGGTTTCTCGGTGAAGGTCATCGAGACGGCCTCGAGCCGCTCCGTCACGGTGCTGCCCTGGGCGGGTGTGCTGGCGGCGAGGGTGCCGTGGGCGAGTGCCGGCGAGGGCACCGCGATCGCACCGGCGAGCACGCCGACGAGCACCATCACCACAGATCGACGCACGTAAGCAGGTTAGTGGCCCGGGAGAGTTCCCCCCGGGCCACGTGATCAGATCGAGATCTTCCCGGCGCCCGCGCCCTATTCGCGTGCGAAGACGAGCCGGCGCAACGCCACTTTGGCGAACTTCCCGGTCGCGGTCTTCGGGATCTCCGCCAGGAAGCGGAAGTCGTCCGGCACCCACCACGAGGCCACCCGGCCGGCGAGGTAGGCGCGCAGATCCTCGGCGGCGAGCGTCCGCCCCGGCGCGAGCACCACGCACGCCAGCGGCCGCTCACCCCACCGGTCGTCGGGCACGGCGACGACCGCGGCCTCGGCCACGTCGGGGTGCGCCATGATCTCGTTCTCCAGCGTCACCGACGAGATCCACTCGCCGCCGGACTTCACCAGATCCTTGGTCCGGTCGACGATCCGCAGGTAGCCGTCCCGGTCGATGGTGCCCACGTCCCCGGTCCGCAGCCAGCCGTCGGCGCTGAGATCGGCCGGCGTGGAACCGAAGTATCCGGAGGCGACGGTCGGGCCGCTGACCTGCACCTCCCCCGGCGTGGTCCCGTCGTGCGCCACCACCGAGCCGTCCTCGCCGACGAGCCGCACCTCGGTCAGCGGCACCGGGCGTCCCGGGGTGCAGAGGACCTCGCGCCGGGCGGCCGCGTCCAGACCGTCGTGGGTGGACGCCAGCCGCGCGCAGGTGACCAGCGGGCTGGTCTCGGTCATCCCCCACGAGCTGCTGAGGGTGACACCGGCGACCTCCTCGTACGCCTGGGAGAGCGCCTGTGGCAGCGCGCTGCCGCCGCTGACCGTCATCCGCAGCGCGGTCAGGTCGAGCCCCGGCAGCAGCGGTTCCAGGCTGCGCCAGATCGCCGGGACGGCCGCCGTGAACGTGACCTTGTGCCTGGTCAGCTGCAAGGCGAGAGCGTCCGGGCTCATCCTCGGGCCGGGCAGCACCAGGTCGGCGCCGGCCATCGCGGCGGCGTACGGCAGGCCCCAGGCGTTGACGTGGAACATCGGGACGATCGGCATGACCACGTCGCGTTCGCTGATGGCCAGGCTGTCGGCGCCGAGCAGGACCAGGGTGTGCAGCACGATCGAGCGGTGGCTGTAGAGGACGCCCTTCGGCCGCCCGGTCGTGCCGGACGTGTAGCAGAGGCTGGCGGCGTCGGTCTCGGCGACGACGGCCGGGGCGGTCGCGGGCGCCCGGGCGAGCAGGTCCTCGTAGTCGTGCACCCGAGGGTCGTCCGGGATCGGTTCGTCCCCTTCGTCGTCCATGACGACGATGTGACGGGCCTCGGCCAGCACCGGCCACACCGTCGGCAGCAGCGACCGGTCGACGAAGATCACGTCGTCGGCCGCGTCGGCCAGGATGAAGCGCAGGTCGGCGGCGAACAGCCGGTGGTTGAGCGTGTGCAGCACCCGGCCCGCGCTCGGCACCGCCAGGTAGAGCTCCACATGCCGCTGCGAGTTCCAGCCGAAGGTGCCGACCCGCGCTCCGGCCGGCACCTCGAGCAGGTCGAGGACGCCCGTCAGCCGGCGCGCCCGCTCGACCACCTCACCCCAGGTCGCCGCCGTCTCCCCGGCCGCCGTGGCCGTGATGACCCGCTTGCCCGCGAACAGGCCGGACGCGCGCCGCATCAGCGAGGCGACGTCGAGCGGCCGGTCCTGCATCAGGCCGAGCACGGCCTACGCGCCCGGGACGTCGAGGACGCCCGGGACGTCGACGCGGAACGCGATCAGGCGGGCCTCGGTGGCGGCCTTGCGTGCCTCGTCGTGGAAGTCCGGCGCGGCGCAGGCGTACAGGGTCCGGCCGTCGGCGCCGCCCAGCCCGCAGGCGTAGACCGGTGTGCCGGGGCGGATCTCGTCGGTGATCGTGCCGCCCTCGACGACGCGGATGAGGCGGTCGCCGGTGGCGTCGGCGATCCACAGCCCGCCCTCGGCGTCGAGGCAGGCGCCGTCGCCGGCCACGGTCACCGAGGCCAGCGCCTGCTCCACCGACCTCTCGGGCAGCGGGCCGAACCGGGCCCACGTCCGGCGGTTGACGAGCCGCCCGTCGCCGGTCAGGTCGAAGGCGCTGACCCGGTCGCCGAAGGTCTCCACCACCAGCAGGACGCCGTCCGGGGTGATCACGCTGCCGTTGGGGAACCACAGGTCGTCGGCGACCTCGGTGACCGTGCCGTCCGGGTCCACCCGGTGCAGCGAAGTGGGCTCGATCGGGTCGCCGGCCATCAGGTCGAACCCGAAGTCGCCGACGTAGGCGCGGCCCTGGGCGTCGACGCACATGTCGTTCGGGGGGCCCGCGACGTGCCCGGACAGGTCGGCGTGGGTGACCAGCGTGCCGTCGTCCTCGCGGCGCAGCACCCGGCGGTCGGTCATCGAGACGATCAGCAGCCGGCCGTCGGGCAGCCAGCCGAGCCCGGACGGCTGCCCCGGCACCTCGGCCTCGACGCGCAGGTCCGAGCCGTCCTCGCGGGCCGACGAGACGCGGTAGCCGTAGAAGTCGGAGAACCAGATCCGGTCGTCGTGCCAGCGCGGCGCCTCCAGGAAGTGTGCGTCCGCCACCACGGTGGTGTGCTGGTCACTCATGTTTCCCCCTTCATAGCGAGATTCCGCCGTCGACCGGGAGGACGACGCCGGTGATGTAGGCCGCCTCGTCGGAGGCGAGGAACGCGACCGCCGCCGCCATCTCCGAGGCTTCGGCGAAACGCCCCATCGGGATGGCCGCGGTGAGTTCGGCGAGCTTGCCGGGTGGGACAGACGAGATCATCCGGGTACGCGCGTTCGGCGAGATCGCGTTGACGGTGGTGCCGAACCGCGCCAGTTCCTTGGCCGTGGTCTTGGTGAACCCGATGATCCCGGCCTTCGCCATCGCGTAGTTCGACTGCCCCGGATTCCCCCTCAGCCCGGTGTACGACGTCACGTTGATGACCCGCCCCGACCCCTGCCGGCGGAAGTGCGGCACCGCCGCCCGGGTGAACCGGAACGTCCCGCCCGCGTGCACCGCCATCACGGTCTCGTAGTCGTCGTCGCTGAGCTTCCACACCACGCCGTCGCGCAGGATCCCGGCGTTGTTGACCAGCACGTCGATCCGGCCGGTCTCGGCAACCACGCGGGCGACCACGCCGTCGACCTGCGCGCTGTCGGTCACGTCCGCGCCCAGCCCCACGGCGCCGATCTCGCGGGCGGTGTCCTCGACCACGTCGGCCTCCACGTCGACCAGGTACACGCTCGCACCGGCCGCGCGGAAGTGCTCGCCGACCGCCCGTCCGACGCCCCGGGCCGCCCCGGTGACCAGGACGGTACGCCCGGAGAAGTCGAAGCTCAGGTTCGCCATCAGGCCTCCGCCGTCCTGGTTCGTGCCCGGATCCGGTCGATGCCCCGGCGCAGGCCCGGCGAGTCGATCGCCACGATCACCGCGAGCAGCGCGGCGTAGAACAGCTGCGTCGACCAGTCCGGCAGGTAGGCGACGGCCACGATCTGGGCGAGCAGCGCCACCGCCAGCGCGCCCGCGAGCAGCCCCCACGGGTTGCCTCGCCCACCGGCCAGGGACACGCCACCGAGCAGCGCGGCGACCGCGGCGATGAGCAGCGGCCGCAGCCCGGGATCGGGGTTGGCCGAGGCGAAGCTGAAGCAGAGCAGTCCCCCGCCCAGCGCCGCCAGTGTCCCCGAGGTGGTGAACAGCAGCACCAGCCGGCGGTCCACGCGGACACCGGCGACTCGACTGGCCCGCCGGTCGCCGCCGATCGCCCGCAGTTCCGCCCCGAGCCGCGTTCCGCCGAGCACGAGCGCCGCGAGCCCGAACGCCGCGAGGGTGATCAGGCTGCGCGGAGAGAAGACGCCGGCGACGGTCTGGTCGACCCACAAGGTCGCGTCACGGTTGGTGAAGGTCACGCTCAGACCACCCGAGATGGCGTACGCGAGCCCGAGAAGCGCGATGTACGCCGCAAGGGTGACCGGCACCGACGGGACGCGAAGCCACGCGATCAGTCCACCCTGGACGGCCCCGATCACCGCGCCCGCGACGACCGCCGCCAGCAGCCCGAGCACCGCCGACGACTGGCCGGCCTGCACGGCGATCATCCCGCCGACGGCGTAGGTGCCCACCACGGACAGGTCGAACTCCCCGGCGATCATCGTCAGCCCGATCGCGAGCGCCAGCAGCCCGATCTGCGCGAACCCCTGCAGGGCGTTGTAGATGTCGAAGGTCGCCAGCGGGACGCCCGTGCCCAGTGGCGTCAGCGCGAAGGCGACCACCACGAGCAGCAGAGCCGCGGCCGGGACGAGCCTCTCCTGCCTCATCTGCGCCCCCGGACATGGACCAGGACCACGACTGCGAGCACGAGGACCCCCTTCACCAGGATCTGGATCCCGGTCGAGTAACCGCGGAGGAGCAGGACGTCGGTGATCACCGAGATCAGCAGGGCGCCGCCGAGCGTCCGCAGCGCGGAGCCCTTCCCGCCGGCGATCGCGGTGCCGCCGACCAGGACTGCGGCGATCGCGTCGAGGGTGAGCGTGCCGGCCAGGTTGGTGGTGGCGCTGGTGTTGAAGGCCGCCAGGAAGATCCCGGTGATCGCCAGGCACAGCCCGAAGAACGCCCATGCCACGCCCGTCACCCGGCCCACCGGCAGGCCGGCCGCGCGGGCGGCGGCCCGGTTCTCGCCGACGAGGTACATCTGCCGTCCCGCGGTCGTCCGCCGCAGGATCCACTCGGCCACCACGGCGAGCAGCAGCAGGACGTAGACGGCCAGCGGCAGCCCGAGCGGCGTCGCGTTGAGGATCTGGTAGCCGCCGGTCGCGGCGTTCACCGGTGTGCCGCCGCTGAACCAGACCGATCCGCCGCCGATCGCGAAGCCCGCGGCGATCGTCAGGACGATCGGGTTGGCCTCCCAGTAGCCGACCGCCAGGCCCTGGATCGCGGTGACCACGACCCCGCCCAGCAGGGCGAGCACGATGGCGACGGCCAGGCCGAGATCCAGCGTCGCGAGGAACACCATGGCGACGACGGTGGCGGTCTGCGAGGCCGCCATCGAGACCGCCGAGCCGGCGATCATCACGAGCGTCGCGCCGATCGCGGTGATGCCGACCAGCGCCGTCGATGCCAGGATCGCCCGGGCGTTGCCGAGGCTCAGGAAACGGTCCGTGGTGACGGCTATCGGCACCAGGGCCAGCACGACGACGGCCAGCGCGATCGTCAGCAGTCCTGGTCGCGTACGCGAAGCCCGGGTTGTCTTGGTCGGTGGGGTCGCGGTCAGGCTCATCACGCCGCGTCCTTCCCCTCGGTCATGTCCCGCATCAGCGCCGCGCCGTCCGTGCCGCCCTGGTAAGTCTCGACGACCCGGCCGTCGCGCATGGTGAGGATGACGTCGCCGAGTTCCAGGAGTTCCTCGAGCTCGGTGGAGGCGAAGACGACCACCAGGCCCGCGTCGGCTGCGTCGCGCAGCAGCCGGTGGATCGCCGCCCGGCCGCCGACGTCGACGCCCCGGGTCGGCTCGTCCAGCAGCAGCGCGTGCACATCCGGCCGGTCCAGCGACCGCCCGACGAACACCTTCTGCTGGTTGCCGCCGCTGAGGGCCCGGACCGGATCGGCCAGCCGGTCCTCCGGCAGCCCGGCCCGCGCGGCGAGGGACCGGGCGGTGCGGGCCTTGTGCAGCCGGGTGGCCGTGAGATTCCGCGCGACGGACTGGTCCAGGAAGAGCCCCTCGCCCTTGCGGTCGTTGGAGACGAAGGCGATCCCCGCCCGCGCCGCGCCGACCGGGCTCCGGAACGGGACGGCCCGGTCGCGCAGTTCCACGCTGCCGTCCGCGGTCGGATGCAGCCCGGCGACCGCCCGCAGCACGTCCGACGCGCCGCTGCCGAGCTGCCCGGCCAGGGCGTAGATCCGGCCGGCTCGCGCGGTCAACGTGAAGTCCGCGAGCCGGCCCGGCACCCGCAGGTGCTCGATCCGCAGCGCGTGGGTCAGATCCGGGTCGGGCTGCCGGGACGCCTCCAGGCGGTGCGGGGTCTCGCCGAGCATGTGCACGATGAGCCGCTCGACGGTCAGCTCGGCCGCCGGGGCGGTGGTGACCCGGCGGCCGTCGCGCAGCACCGTGACCGTGTCGCAGAGTTCCAGCACCTCGGGCAGCCGATGTGACACGAAGATGACGGCGCACCCGCGGGCGGCGACCCGGCGTACGGCTGCGAAGACTGTTTGGCTCTCCGCCTCGCTGAGGGTGGCCGTCGGCTCGTCCAGGATGACCACGCGCGCCCGCTGGCTGAGCGCCTTCGCGATCTCGACGAGCTGACGTTCGCCCAGGCTCAGCGTCGACACGAGCTGGCCCGGCCGCAGCCGCTCCAGCCCGATGTCGCGCAGGATCTCGCGGCAACGCTCGGCCGCGGCCCGCCGCCGCTTGATCAGCGGGGCGTCGATGTCGCCGAGCATCATGTTCTCCAGCACGGTCAGCGCCGGGACCACGCTCAGCTCCTGGTCGACCAGGGCCACGCCGAGCTGCTGCGCGACCTGCCGGCTGCGCAGGTCGACCTCCTCCCCGGCGAGCAGCACCCGGCCGGCGTCGGGCGTCAGCTGCCCCGACAGCATCTTGACGACCGTGCTCTTGCCCGCGCCGTTGTGCCCGCAGAGAGCGTGGATCTCGCCGGCCCCGACGGTGAGGGAGACCTCCCGCACCGCCGGGACACCGGCGAAGCTGCGCGCGAGCGCGTCGATGACGACCAGGGGCTGCGTCATGCCTGGCTGCACTGCTCCTCGAACTGCGCGATGGTGGCCTTGGTGACCCGGTCCTCCTTGACCAGCTCGCTCTTCGGCGGGTTCGCGCCCTCGAAGTACCGCTTGATGTAGTCGGCGGTCTGCTTGGCGATCGTGATCGGGTCCTCGGTCGCGGTGCCGTACATCTCGCCGCTCTTGATCGCCGTGATGCCGGCCTTGAAGCAGTTGCCGCCGGTGACGACCAGCCCGTCGGTCCCGCCGACCTTGCAGCCGGCCTGCTTCGCCGCCTGGACGATCGGCAGCGCCATGTAGTCGGCCATGCCGTAGGCGGCCTGGATGCCGTCGCAGCCGTGCTTGGCGAACAGCTGCTGGGCCACCTTGCCGGACGCCGTCGGATCCCAGTTGGTGTCCTGGTCCTCGATCACCTGGTACTGCGGCGAGGCCGCCATCACCTTGCCGAAGCCCTTCATCCGGTCCTGGGTGACGAGCATCGCCTTGGTGCCGGACAGCACGATGACCTTGCCGGACTCGCGGCCCTGCGCCTTGAGGCCCTCGACGATGTTCTGCGCCGCGAACTCGCCCAGCTTCTCGTTGTCGGAGAGCACGGACATGACGTCGGCCTCGACCGAGGGGTCGGGCCGGCCGTCCACCACGAGTACGGGCACTCCGGCCTGCTTGGCCTTCTGGATCGGCACCACGGTCGCCGTGGTGTCCCACAGCGCCGCGACGATCAGGCCGGGCTTCTGCGAGACGGCCTGGTTGAAGTTCTGCACCTGGGTGCCGGCGTCCATGCTCGTCAGGTCGTTGATCTTGATGCCGGACGAGGCGAGCTCGGCCTTGAAGGTCTTGTTGTACGCGGCGCCCCACGGGCTGGCGTCGCCGTAGCCGACGAAGGCGATCGTCTTGCCCTGCGTTCCGGTCTTGGTGGCGGTCGCGCCGGTTGACCCGCCGCCGCCGCAACCGGCGACCGTGAGGGCTATGCCCAGGGCGCCGGTGACAAGTCCAGCGCGCAGTGATCGGAACCCGAACATCGGCTCTCCTTCGAGCTCAGAAGCGGTTGCTGTGTGACTTACTAAGCGCATAGTCACCTGGTAATCTGCGTGTGTCAACCGTCACACTCACGTGACGCTCACGAAATGGGAGATTCGGGCGATGGCGAAGAAGCGGCAGGCCCGGTTCACCACCGAGGACCTCGAAGGGCTCCCCGAGCTGGAAGACGAGTCACCCATGCTCTGGGACGAGTCACGCGGCGAGGTGCAGCGCAGACTCCTCACCGCGGCGGTCCGCTGCTTCGCCTCCAACGGCTTCCACGCCACCACCACCCGGGACATCTCCGGCGCCGTCGGCCTCAGCCCCGCGGCGCTGTACGTGCACTTCCCCTCGAAGGAGGACGTGCTCTTCGAGATCATCCGCACCGCGCACGCCCGGGCGCTGGCCGCCGTCACCGACCCGGCCCTGACCGGCATCGAGGACCCGGTCCGCCACCTGTGGGCGCTCGTCGCCCGCTATACCGAGTGGCACGCCCGCTACCACGTGGCCGCCCGCGTCAGCCAGTACGAGCTGGCCGGCCTCTCCCCCGAGCACTACGAGCAGATCCTCGAGACCCGCCACCGGACCAATGTGGTCTTCCGCAGCGCCGTCGAGCGCGGCGTCACCACTGGCGCGTTCGCCGAGGTGGACGTCAAGCGGGTCGCCCGCGCGATCCTGTCGCTCGGCATCGACCTGGTCCGGTGGTACCGCCGCGACGGCTCCGACTCCCCCGAGCAACTGGGCGAGTTCACCGCCCAGCTCGCCCTCAAGATGGCCATGACACCCGACCTCGACCTCGGCCCGGCACCCCGCCCCGAGTCCACCCTGGCCTCCTAAGTCCCGTCTCGTGGATCACCCCAGTGCGAGGCGGGGTCCACGAGACAGGACTCAGCCGGATTGGCCAAGGCGCATACGCCTACCTGGTCATGCCGTTCGATCAGTACGCCGGCCGGTTCCAGTACCTTGATGCGTCGCACCGAATACGCGAGGGGGGTACGCATCGTGGCCGGGGTTTCGGTGCCGCTGGTTCTGGTCACGGCGGCCGTCCTGCTCGCGGGATGCACGTCGGACCACGAGGGCAGCGGCGGGGACTACACACCGACGGTCGAGCAGAGCACGGCGGAACGTCAGACCCGCGAGCATGCGGACAAGGTCGTCGCCGCGGTCGGAGTCACCGGGTACGCCGGAACCGGTCAGGTGGATCGGCTGACCTGTCCCGGCCAGATCAGTGACTATCCGGACGACGAGCTCTACCGGATCCGGGGTGCCTACCAACTGCCCATCCCTGCCGAGAAGCAGCAGGCGGCGTACGCCCGGCTGACCGAGCGATGGGCAGCCGACGGGCTGATGGCCCGCGAAGGAGGCGCCGGCGACCCGTGGGTCGGCGAAGCTGATCTGAAGGTCGACACGATGGACGGCTTCGAGATCAGCCTCACCGGAGGCACCACCGTTCAGCTGCTCGTCGTCTCGAAATGCCTGCACGACGGCTGACGCCGCGCCCCGAGGTTCAGCGGCTCGCCATCGCGCCGCCGGAGGGCTGGACCCGCTCGAAGCGCACCCGGTTCAGCCACCCCGGGAGGTCGCTGAGCACGTACAGCTCGCCGCGCACGTCGGTGCCGATCGCGGTCGGCTGGGTGGGGAAGTTGCCGATCGTGGCGGACTCGTAGCCGCCCTCGGGCTGGGGACGCACCGCGTACACGAGGGTCGAGCAGTAGTCGCTCGCGACGTAGGTGCCCCGCGCCTCGGGGGTCTGTGAGCCTCGGTAGACCACGCCGCCGATCACCGAGCAGCCCTCCGTCATGAAATGTTCGTACTCGAAGACCGGGTCGGTGTAGCGCCCGCCCCGGCACTGCTGCGGGTCGAACACCGGGGTGCCCTCCTTGCAGGACCAGCCGAGGTTCGCTCCGCCCTGCCACGGGCGGATGTGGTTGACCTCCTCGACCAGGCCCTGGCCGACGTCCCCGATCCAGAGTGAACCGTCGACCGGGTCGACGGAGAACTTCCACGGGTTGCGCAGGCCGTAGAGCCAGATCTCCGGCCGCGCACCCGGCGCGCGGACGAACGGGTTGTCGGAGGGCACGCAGTAGGGCTTCGCCCCGCAGGCGCGGTTCACGTCGATCCGCACGATCTTGCCGAGCAGGGTGCCGAGGTTCTGCCCGGCCTTGAACGGATCGTCGGCGTGGCCGCCGTCGCCGGTGGACCAGTAGAGGTAGCCGTCGCGGCCGAACGCGACCTGTCCACCGTTGTGGTTGCCGTACTCGGCGTGCTCCTGGGTGAGCAGCACCTGCAGCCGCTCGGGAGCGCCGAGGGGCACCCGCGCCAGGGTCAGCGCACCGGCCGGCAGGCTCGTGTAGGCCACGTAGAGGATCCCGGTCCGTGCGAAGTTCGGCGCGGGCGTGATGCCGAGGAGGCCGCGCTCGTTGTCCGACGTGTCGATCCGGGCGGTCAGGTCGAGCACCGGCTCGGCCGCCAAGCCGGTGCCGGGGTGGTAGGCGCGGACGGTGCCGTCCTTCTCCGCGATCAACATCCGGCCGTCCGGCAGCCCGGTGATCGCGATCGGACGCCGCAGGCCGGAGGCGACCTGTTCGGATACCACGGTCAGCTCGGTGAGTGGCACGGCGCGGTTGTGGGTGCCCACCGTGGCGGCGCCGGCCACCGACGCCGAGGGCAACAGCAGTCCGGACAGGACCAGGGTGAGCAGGCCGGCCAGCGTGGCCGCGGGGAAAGAACGCCGTCGTGTCATGGGTCGGCTCCTCGAACAGAGTGGAGGACGCAGGCTGGGAGCGCTCCCATGTTACATCGGATTTCGTCAATGTCTAAGAATCACCGGGCGCCGGCGATCCGGGTGACGAGGAAGTCGAGCCGGTCCTCCTGCCTGTCCGGGGGGATGCGGCCGCTTTCCGACAGGACGGTGATGCCGTGCAACGCGCTCCAGAGGACCTCGGCGAACAGCTCGCGCCGCTCGTTGTCCGGGGGGAAGCAGCTGACGAACTCGTCGAAGCCGGCCCGCAGCGCGGGCGGCGTCTCGGTGCTCGCGAACGTCAGGTCGGTGGGCAGGATGAACATGGCCTGGTACAGGGCCGGTCGCTCGGTCGCGAACTCGAGGTAGGCGAGGCAGACGGCCCGCAGTGCCTCCTCGGGCGCGGCGGCCTGCCGGGCGCGGCGCAGGTGGGCGGCGAGCTCGCCGAAGCCGTCCAGGGCGACGGCGCTGACGATGGCCTCCTTGCCGTTGAAGTGGCTGTAGAGCACCGGCTGGCTGTACTCGACCCGGTCGGCCAGACGTCGGGTGGTGACCGCCTCCCAGCCCTCGGTCTCCGCGAGCTCCCGCGCGGCCGTGATGATCAGCTGATGGCGGTGGGCACGTTCCCGTTCGCGGCGCTCGCTGATGGCGGACATGACGACATCCTAGCAACGCTAGACGTTCTGTCGCGGACAAGCTATCGGCGACCACCTCGAACGGTCAGCCGACGAGGCCCTCGAACGGTCAGTCGACGAGGGCGGAGTACACCAGCTGGCGGAGCTGGGCGCCGAGCGGGTAGGTGCTCGACGGCATCAGCTGGGTGAAGAACATGGCCGTCACGCGGTCGGCCGGGTCGACCCAGAAGGTGGTACTCGCCATGCCGCCCCAATAGAACTCGCCCGCGTTGCCCGGGGACCGGCCGGGGATCGGGTCGACGGTGACCGCGAAGCCCAGGCCGAAGCCGACGCCGTCCAAGGTCGTCTCGGCGAAGCCGCCCGTGGACAACACGCCCAGATCCCGACCACCAGGCAGGTGGTTACGGGTCATCAAGCGCACCGTCCGGCTGCCGAGCACCCGGCGGCCGTCGAGCTCGCCGCCGTTGAGCAACATCTGGGTGAACCGGTGGTAGTCGTCGGCGGCGCAGATCAGGCCGTGGCCGCCGGCTCGGATGGGGGGCGGCCGCAGCCCGGAGCGGGCCAGTTCAGGGGTCTGCACGGGGCGGGCGGTGGCGGGGTGGGCGGCGTACAGGGCGGCCAGGCGGGCGGCGTCGGGCTCGTCCACCCAGCGCCGGACGCCGGTCATGCCCAGCGGGTCGAAGATCCGTTCCTGGAGTACGGCGTCGAAGTCCTGGCCGGCGATGACCTCGACCAGACGCGCGAGCACGTCGGTGGCCACCGAGTAACCCCACGCGCTGCCGGGCTGGAAGAGCAGCGGCAGTTCCGCGTACCGGTCGACGGTCGTGGCGAGGTCCAGCTCGCCCTCGTCCAGGTCGAAGCCGGCGTCCCGGTACAGCTGGTCGACCACCGACGTGCGCATGAAACCGTAGGTCAGGCCGGCCGTGTGGGTCAGCAGGTGCCAGATGCGGATCGGTTCCGTGGCGGGCACCGTGAACGGCTTCAGCGCCGAGCCCTTGTCGTACACCCGCATGTTCTTGAAAGCGGGCAACCAGCGGCTGATCTCGTCGGTGAGCTGGAACCGGCCCTCCTCCCACAGGCTCATCGCGGCCACGGAGGTGATCGGCTTGGTCATCGAGTAGATCCGCCACAGCGTGTCGCTCTCCACCGGCGCGCCGGTGGACAGGTCGCGGACGCCGTAGACGCTCTCGTGCGCCACCTTGCCGTCGCGGGTCACGAGGATCTGCCAGCCGGGTAGCAGCCCGTCGTCGACGTACCGCTGGAAGTGCCTGTCGAGCGTACGCAAACGATCGGGGTCGAAACCGGAAGTCATCGCCGCAGCGTAATCGCCGGGACGCACGTGCGCCGGAACGCTCAGCCGAGCAGGGCCGCGACAGCGACCAGCGTGATCGCCGAGACGGCCGTGGACAGCACGACGGCATCCCGCGCGAACGACTCGCCCCGGCCGTAGCGGGCCGCGAAGACGTAGACGTTCTGGGCCGTGGGCAGCGCCGACGTGACGACCGCGGCGAGCAGCATCGCGCCCTCCAGCCCGAACAGGAAACGGCCGATCAGGAACGCCAGCAGCGGCTGCACCACGGACTTGAGCAGGACCGCCGTCCACCGCTCGGCGGCGCCGTCCCCGCCGCGCAGCGGTCTGCTCCCCCGCAGCGACATGCCGAGCGCCAGCAGCGTCATCGGCACGGCCGCCCCGCCGAGCAGCGCGAACGGCTCCAGCACCGGCGCCGGCGGGTCGACGCCGCTGAGCATCACCGCGATGCCCACGACCGAGGCGATCATCAGCGGGTTCCGCAGCGGCAGCGCGGCCAGCCGGCGCCAGGACGGCCGGCCCTCCCCGGTCGCCACGTCGAGCACGGCGAGGGCGGCCGGGCTGGCCAGCAGCACCTGGAACATCAGCACCGGCGCGATGAAGGAGACGTCGCCCAGGATGTACGCGGCGATCGGGATCCCCAGATTGCCCGCGTTGACGTAGCCGGCCGCGAGCGCGCCGACGGTGAGCTCGGCGACGTCCCGGCGCCACCACAGCCGGGCCAGCGCGACGTGCAGCCCGGCGACGGCGAGCGTGCTGAGCACGAAGGCGGCCAGCGCCCCGGTGAAGATCCGCCCGGGCGACGAGGTGGCGAGCGTGCTGACCATCAGGGCGGGCGCCAGCACGAAGAACGCGAGCCGGGTCAGCGTCGGCGAGCCGTAGTCACCCAGCAGCCGGTACCGGGCGACCAGATAGCCGGCCAGCACGAGCACCCAGATGACGGCGAAGCCGGTGATGACCTCCAGCACGTCAGCGGACGCGGTACCGGACTCGGCGCATTCCCGCAGCCTAGCCCGCGGCGGATTGCCTGGCCCACGGTGATGATCTGGCCCGCGGTGATGATCCGGCCGCCGGAAGAGGGATGATCAGGCCGTGCTGAAACAGGTCGCGGACGGTGCGCTGGTCCATCAGAGCGAGTTCATTCTGAGCAACGCCGTCGTCGTGCGGGGCCGCGACGGCGTTCTGCTGATCGACCCCGGGGTGCGGGCCCAGGAGATGGACTGCCTCGCGAACGATCTGTCCGAGGCGGGCCGGACCGTCGTGGCGGGCTTCTCGACGCATTCGCACTGGGATCATCTGCTCTGGCACGCCCGGTTCGGCGAGGCCCCCCGGTACGGCACGGCCGTCTGCGCGGCCGCGGTCCGCGACGAGCTGGCCGACCCCGGCGCGAAGGCGGACATCACCGCCCACCTGGAGCCGACGGGCATCGCCGATCAGGTGCCACTGGACCTGTACGGCCTGATCACCGCCCTGCCCGCCGGGGCGGCGCGGGTTCCCTGGGACGGCCCTGACGTCCGGATCGTCGAGCATCAGGCGCATGTGCCGGGCCACGCGGCGCTGTTCGTCGAGGAACTCGGGGTTCTCGTCGCCGGGGACATGCTCTCCGACGTCCTGATTCCGATGCTCGACCTGAACGGCGCCGCCGACCCGGTCGAGGAGTACCTCGCGGCGCTGCGGCTGCTGGAGGACGTGGCGGGTGACGTCGAGGTCGTCGTTCCCGGCCACGGATCGGTCGGCGGCGCCGACGAGATGCTCGCGCGGATCGAGCGGGATCGGGCGTACGTGCTCGCCCTGGGTGCGGGCGAGGTGCCCAGCGACCCCCGGATCGGCCCCTCGGCCCCGCCCGGCTGGGAATGGGTGAGCGACATGCACGAGGGGCAGGTCCAGCGCCTGGCCGGACGAAGCTGAGCAGACGAGGCTGAGCAGACGAGGCTGGGAACCGGCTACAGCTCGACGACGTCGAGGAGGGCGGCCGCGCGGCGCTTGCCCTTGAACCAGCCGGGGGCCTCGAGCATCGTGCCGGCCGCGCCGCCGGCCACCGCGCCGGCCCCGGCGAGCACGATCTGCAGGCTCGCCGGCAGGGACCACAGGGTGGTGGCCGCGATCGTGCCGCCCTCGACGGCGACCGCGATGGCGGCTTCGGAGGCGCGCAGGCCGAAGGTCGGCGCCCTGAGGTCGCGCAGCAGGGATTCGACGTGCTTGACGTGGTCGTTCAGCGCCTTGCGCGCCGCCTTGGCGTTGCCGTCCTGCTGTGCCGCCCGGAGAGCCTTCAGACCCTGGTGGAACCGTGACCGTGGGCGGCCCATCTGCTCGAACAGCTGGGGCAGGGCGTTGTCCGCCGAGGCGTACAGCTCCCGGATGTGTCGTCTGACCGCGGTCTTGGTGGTGACCGCGCCGGGGCGGGCCACCCGGACCTCGAACCGGGGGCCGGGAACCGCCGACGCGGCGAGCCGGTGCCGGTAATGGCCGATGGCGACCTGCTGGGCCGTCTGCCGGGCCGCGAGGCTGTCGTTGTCCAGGGCCGTGCTGAACGACGTCGTCGCCACGCCGAACGATCCGGCCACCACGGCGTTGTACAGCGTGTCGACGAACTCGATCGTCTCGTCGAGGCGGTCCTGGCCACCGACGAGGTCGACGGCGGTCCGCCCGTCGGGGTCGGCGGGCCACGGGGCCGCGGCGCGCAGGCTGCTGCGGACGTCGAGGCCCGGGTGTCCGGTGCCCAGCGCCCGGATGGACCGCACCAGCTGGTTCCGCACCTCGTCGCCGGGCTGAGCGTCCAAGCCGGGCTGGGCGTCCAAACCCCGCTGGGCGTCCCAACCCGGCTGGGCGTCCGACGCCGCGAAGTCCGTCAGCAACGCGCTGAGCCCCGGCGACGGCGGTCCGGGCCGGCTCTCCGGCGGCTCCGCCCGGGTGAACTCGCGGCGCACCGCCAGCAGCGCCGCGTGGCGCTCGTCGCCGAGCCAGTCCCGCTCCAGCAGCCAGTCCACCGACGCGTCGCCGGCCGGCTCGCCGCCGAGCTCCGGGAACGCCGAGCTGACGAACGGCCGGTCCGCCAGGCCGACCCGGCCGAGCATCCGCGCGACGGCGTCGTCGAAGCTGTCGGCTCCGAACAGGTGCAGCCGGAACGGGCTCACCTGGACGCCGGCCTCGTCGCGGGCCGCGAGGAAGGTCGCCGCGACCTGCTGGAAGCCCCACGAGTCGAACGCGTACGACTGCGGCACGACGATCTCGCGGCCGAGGACGAGGCTCATCAGCACCTCGGAGAAGATCTGCAGCCGCGCCAGCTCGCGGGTCTCGCCGGCGGCGTCGTCCGAGCTGGTGAACGGCGTGCGCACCGAGTCGAGCGACTCCAGATACTGGTACCGCGCGCCTATGCTGGCCAGTGCGTTCACAGGCAGAAATCCTAAGGGGTCAGATGGGTCCGGAGGGCAGTCCGCGATCGGCGTACGAACGGTTGCGAGCCGAACGGCCACACCTGTTCGTCAATCCGCCGGACTGCCCGATCGAGATCGTGGCCGACGACGCCACCGGGGACGAGGTCGTCGGCGTCCTGTACGAGGATCCGTACATCAAGCTGGTCAAGGACCCGGTGCGGTTCCGGTCCGGCCGCATCGGCACCTATATTCGCATCGTCCCGGCGACGGTCGACGAACCGGTCGTGGTGCTGGCGACGGTCCCGGACGGGCGGATCGTGCTGGTCCGGCATTTCCGGCACGGTTGCCGCGAGTGGCACTGGGAGTTCCCGCGAGGCTTCGGGGAGGCCGGTCTCGACAGCGTGGCGAACGTCCACAAGGAGCTGACCGAGGAGCTCGGTGCGGCGCCGAAGGACGTGACCCTGCTGGGACGTCTGGACGATGAGGAGTCGGACGGCCGGACCGGTGTCTATCACGCCGTGGTCGACCTGACCGGCGGGAGCCCGCTGACCGGCGACGCGATCGAGGAGGGCATCGACCAGGTTCGCCTGGTCACCGCCGAGCAGCTCCGGTCGATGATCACGGCCGGCGAGATCGACGACATGTTCACCCTGGGCGTCTATGCGCTGGCGCGGGCGGCGGGCGTCCTCGACCGGTGAGCAGGGTCCGGGTCCGCTCGAGGTGAGCCCGCATGGCCGATTCGGCGGCGGCGCCGTCGCGGGCCAGGACGGCGGCGACCACCGGCTCGTGCTCGGCGTGGATCTCGGCCAGGGTGCGCCCGCTCGCGGTGGTCGGCGGCCCGAGCAGCGCCGTCGTGGTCCGCAGCCGGTCGACGATCGCGGCCGTGCGCGGCTTCCCGGCGGTCCGCAGCAGCACATCGTGCAGTGAACGGTCGGCGGCCCAGAAGGAGTCCTCGTGGCCGGTCGCCGCCATGGCCTCGAGGGCGGCCCGGATGGCCGCGTGCTGCTCGTCGGAGCCGAGCTCGGCGGCCAGCCGGGCGGCGGGCGGCTCGAGGGCGAGGCGGACGCCGATGATCTCCTCGATGTCGTCGGCCCTCGGCGGCAGGACCTGGAACCCGCGGTTGCGCCGGATCTCGACCAGGCCGGCCTCGGCGAGGCGCAGCAGACCCTCCCGGACCGGGCTGCGGGACACCCCGAGCAGGTCGGCCAGCTGGTAGACCGAGTAGGTGGTGTCCGGCACGAGCTCACCGGCGGCGACGCCGTCGCGGACGGCCTGGGCGACCGCGTCGGCGAGGGACGACGGCTCGGGCGGCAGCTGGAGCGAGGGCATGAGTAACATGTTACTCATGAACGATGTGGTGGAGGCGCTGGAGAAGGCCGGTCTCGAGGTGCGGGCCGACCCGGGCACGCGGGGCATGTACGCCTCCGACGCCTCGCTCTACCGCATCCCGCCGCTGGCCGTGGTCCGCCCCCGCGACGTCGGCGAGGTGGCCGCCGCGCTGGCCGTCGCCCGCGCGACCGGGGTGCCGCTGACCTCCCGCGGCGCGGGCACCTCGGTGGCGGGCAACGCCGTCGGGCGCGGCATCGTGCTGGACTTCTCCCGGCACCTCAACCGGGTGCTGGAGCTCGACCCGGAGGCCCGGACGGCCGTGGTGGAACCGGGCACCGTGCACGCCGTCCTGCAGCGGGCGGCGACCCCGCACGGCGTCCGGTTCGGGCCCGACCCGTCGACCCACCCGCGCTGCACGATCGGCGGGATGATCGGCAACAACGCCTGCGGATCACGATCTCTGGCGTACGGGCGGACCTCGGACAACGTGGCCGGTCTGGAGATCCTGACCGCCGCGGGCGACAAGCTCAGCACCGCGGCCGACCCGCAAGGCACGGTCGTCGACGGCGTGCGCGCGGCCGTCGGGCGGCACCTGGCCACCGCCCGCACCGAGTTCGACCGGTTCGGCCGGCAGGTCTCCGGCTACGCCGTGCAGCACCTGCTCCCGGAGCGTTTCGACCTCACCCGCGCGCTCGTCGGCTCGGAGGGCACGCTCGCGGTCATCACCCGGGCGACCGTCAAGCTGGTCGTGGACGCGCCGGTCCGGGTGGTGGTCGTGCTCGGCTTCCGGGACATCGTCGCGGCCGGTGAGGCGTCACCGGCCGTGGTGGCGCACGGCCCGACCTCGTGCGAGGGTCTCGACTCGCGGCTGCTCGACGTGCTGCGCGCCCGGCGCGGCGCCGACGCGGTCCCGCCACTCCCCCGCGGCGCCGCCTGGCTCTTCGTCGAGCTGGCCGGCGACGACGCCGCCGAGGTGACCTCGCGGGCGCGGCGGCTCGCGGCCGACGGCATCGGCGAGGACGCGCTGGTCGTCACCGATCCCGCCGTCCAGGCCCGGCTGTGGCGCATCCGCGAGGACGGCGCCGGTCTGGCCGGGCGGGCACCCTCCGACAAGCCGGCCTGGCCCGGCTGGGAGGACGCGGCCGTCCCGCCGGCGAAACTGGGCGCCTACCTGGCCCGGTTCGACGAGCTCGTCGCCTCGTACGGGATGACCTCCGCCCCCTTCGGCCACTTCGGCGACGGATGCATGCACGTGCGCCTCGATCTGCCGCTGGACCAGCCCGGCGGCACGAAGATCATGCGCGAGTTCCTCACCGACGCGGCGCGGCTGGTGGGCGAGTTCGGCGGTTCGCTGTCCGGTGAGCACGGCGACGGCCGGGCCCGCTCGGAGCTGCTGCCGCACATGTACTCCGCCGACGCGATCGCCCTCTTCGCGGCCGTCAAGCACGCCTTCGACCCGGGCAACCTGCTCAACCCCGGCGTCCTGGTGGACCCGGACCCGATCGACGCCGACGTACGACCGGCCGGCCGGTTCCCGTTGAAGCAGCTGGCGATGGCCTACCCGCACGACGACGGCGACCTGGGCCAGGCGGTGCACCGCTGCACCGGCGTCGGCAAGTGCCGCGCCGACAACTCAGCGGCCGGCGGCGTGATGTGCCCGTCCTACCTGGCCACCCGCGAGGAGCAGGACTCCACCCGCGGCCGCGCCCGGGTGCTGCAGGAGGTGGTCCGCGGCGAGCTTCCGTGGTCACATCCGTCGGTGCACGACGCGATGGACCTCTGCCTGTCCTGCAAGGGGTGCGCCTCCGACTGCCCGACCGGCATCGACATGGCCACCTACAAGTCCGAGGTGCTGCACCAGACCTATCGGGGAAAACTGCGGCCTCGTTCGCACTACACGCTGGGCAAGCTGCCGTTCTGGGCCCGCATCGCCGGATGGGTTCCGGGCCTGGCCAACCTCGGCACCCGGTTGCCCGGCATCAAGAACGCGGCGCTGTGGCTGGCCGGCGTCGACAAGCGCCGCTCGGTCCCGGCCTTCGCACGCCGCCCGTTCCGCGGCACCTTCCAGGCTTCCGCCACCGGGGGAAAGCCGGTCGTGCTCTTCGCGGACTCCTTCTCCGACTCGTTCTCCCCCGAGGTCGCCGAGGCCACGGTGCGGGTGCTGCGCAACGCCGGCTACGAGCCGCGCCTGCCGTCCGGTTCGGTGTGCTGCGGCCTGACCTGGATCACGACCGGCCAGCTCGACAAGGCCAAGACCATTCTTCTGCGTACGGTCGGAGCGCTCGCCGCCGACGCCCGCGACGGCATCCCGATCGTCGGTGTCGAGCCGTCCTGCACAGCCGTGCTGCGGTCGGACATCCACGAGCTCCTGCCCAGAAACCCGGACGCCGCCGCGGTGGCCGGCGCCGTGCGCACCCTGGCCGAGCTCCTCGCCGAGACCCCCGGCTGGACGCCGCCCGACCTGTCCGGCACCGACGTGGTCGCCCAGCCGCACTGCCACCACCACGCCGTCCTGGGCTGGAAGGCCGACGCCGACCTGCTCGCCGACACCGGCGCCACGGTCCGCCGCCTGGCCGGCTGCTGCGGCCTGGCCGGCAACTTCGGTGTCGAGATCGGACACTACGAGGTGTCCGTGGCCGTCGCGGAACAGAACCTGTTGCCCGCCCTGGACGCGGCGCCCGACGCGGTGGTCCTGGCGGACGGCTTCTCCTGCCGAACGCAGATCTCGGATCTGCGAAACCGCCCTTCGGTGCACCTCGCCCAGCTGCTGGACCCCTTGACACACGACGGTGATCGCTAGAAAGGTGAGTGACCCGATCGAGGAGCTTCCATGGCGATCACCGACGCCTTTCCGACTCGATACCTACCGGGCCCGCAAGTCCGTGAGCTGCCGGACGAGCCCAGCAACTACCGGCGGCTGATCGGCCCCGGCATCATCGCCGCCGGGGTGGGCCTGGCCTCCGGCGAGTTCGTGCTGTTCCCCTACATCGCCTCGCAGGTGGGGCTGGTGTTCGTGTGGGCCGCGCTGGTCGGCCTGATCACGCAGTACTTCATCAACATGGAGATCGAGCGGTACACCCTCGCGACCGGCGAGACAGCCCTCACCGGGTTCAGCCGATACTGGCGGCACTGGGGGCTGGTGTTCGCGATCCTCACCTACTTCGCCAACCTGTGGCCCGGGTGGGCGACCAGCTCGGCGACCCTGACGACGTACATCTTCGGCGGCAACAAGACCGTCATCGCGGTCGTCATGCTGGTGGTCATCGGTCTGATCCTCACCCTGGCGCCGGTCGTCTACGTGGCGCTCGAACGCGCGCAGATGCTGAAGGTGGCGGCTGTGCTCACGTTCGTCGTCGTCGCGGCGATCTTCGCGGTCGGCGCGGCGGCGTGGAGCGACGTGCCGCAGATCGTGACCCGGCCGCGGGTGCCGGTCGAGGAGCTCGGGATCGCGCTGCTGCTCGGGGCGCTGGCCTTCGCCGGCGCCGGCGGCGGGCAAAATCTGGTGCAGTCCAACTGGATCCGGGACAAGGGCTTCGGCATGGGCAAGTACGTGCCGCGGCTGGTCAGCCCGGTCACCGGTCAGCCCGAGGCCGCGCCGAGCACCGGGTACGTCTTCGAGCCGACGCCGGAGAACCTGCGGCGCTGGCGGGGCTGGTGGAAGTTCGCCAACATCGAGCAGTTGTCCACGTTCGTGCTGATCACGTTCGTGACGATTCTGTTCACCTCGCTGCTGGCGTACGCCACCGTCTTCGGCCGCGACGGCCTGGAGAACGGCATCGGCTTCCTGGAGATCGAGGGCCAGGTCCTGGCCGAGCGGGTCGGCACCTGGTTCCAGTACCTGTTCTGGATCATCGGCGCGTTCTCGCTGTTCGCCGCGTCGCTGGGCATCGTCGACTACACCAGCCGGCTGGCCGCCGACGTCGTCAAGACCTCCTACGCCCGTAACGCCAACGAGAGCAAGGTGTACACCCTGCTGGTGTGGGGCCTGGTCCTGATCGGCATCGTGGTGCTGCTCGCCGGCTTCAGCCAGCCGATCGTGCTGCTGGTGACCTCGGCCGTGGTGGGCGGCTTCATGATGTTCATCTACTCCGGCCTGCTGATCCTGATCAACCGCAAGATCCTGCCGAAACCGATCCGGGTCCGCGGCGTCCGGCTGGGCGCGCTGATCTGGGCGGTGCTGCTCTTCGGCGTGCTGTCCGCGCTCACCTTCGCCGACCGCATCGGCCAGCTCTTCGACTGAGAGCCGTCGTCAGCAGCGGGCCCGGGCCGCAAGCCGCTCGTCACGGTGTAGCGGCCCGGGGCCAGGACGCTCAGCGCTGGAACTCCGCGACAGCCTGTGGGGCGCCGTCAGTGAGCTCGCGCCGGAAGGGTGACCCGGACGGTCGTTCCCTGCCCCGGCACCGACGTGACCTCGGCGGCGCCCCCGTGCGCGGCGACGAGCCTGACGGTCCGGCGTACGCGAACCTGACGGTTGCCTGACGGTCTGTCCCCTCCCCGGCATGATGGGGGCGTGAAGGCGGCGACTATCTACGAGGTGGCGCAGCGGGCCGGCGTGTCCATCGCCACCGTGTCGCGGGCGTTGCGCGGCTCGGAGCTGGTCACCGAGGCGACCCGGGCCAGGGTGCGGGCGGCGGCCGCGGAGCTGCGCTTCACCCCGAACCGGTCGGGGCGCTCGCTCGCCGAGGGCCGGCACGCGGCCAACGGGATCGTGTTCCCGGAGCTGGTCGGGCCGTACTACGCCGAGGTCGTCCTGGGCTACGAGGAGGCAGCCGCCGGGTTCGGCAGCAGCGTCCTGATCCTGGCCACCCTCCGCCGCCCGGATGCCGCCGACGCGGTGCGGGAGCTGGCCGGGCGGGTCGACGGCCTGGCGATCATGGGGCAGTCGGTCGGCGACGACGTGGTCGAGGAGATCGCGGCGACCGGGCTGCCGTTGGTCCTGCTCGCCCGTGACCCGGTGTCCGGCGTGGACACCATCCGCACCCGCAACGAGGGCACCGCCGCCTCGCTGACCGAGCATCTGCTCGGCCACGGCTACCGCAGCTTCGCGTTCCTCGGCGACCCCGAGGCCTCCCCCGACGTCGCCGGCCGCTATGCGGGGCTGTCCGCCGCGCTCGCCGCGCACGGACTGGACGCTCCTCAGCCCGTACCCTGCGGCCTTGATCTGGAAAGTGGCCGCAAGGCCGCGCTGAAACTCCTGCGCGACCCGCCGGAAGCCATCGTCGGCGCGAACGACGAGGTTGCCCTGGGCGTCCACCTGGCCGCGCTCGACGCGTCGGCCGCCGTCGCCATCACCGGCTGGGACGACCTGCTCGCCGCCCGGTTCGCCGGCTTGACCACGGTCGCGCAGCCGATGCGCGAACTCGGCGCGACCGCGGCCCGATGGCTGCACGAGCGCATCGCGGCGCCGCCCCCGAAACCGCGGCGCCGCGTCCTGCCGACGCAGCTCGTGGTCCGGAGCAGCTGCGGCGAGCACTGAGGCGGCTGACTTACCGGCCGTCCCAGAAATCCGACAGCATGCCGGCGGCCCGGGCGGGGTCCTGGAGCATCCACCAGTGGCCGAGCCCGTCGAGGTCGACGGCACGGGCGCCGGCGCGCTGGGCGGCGCGGTGACGGAGGGCGACGCTCCCGGCGGTGAGGTCGGCGGTGGCGACGGGAACCAAACCGGGCCGGGCAGCGGCCGCGGGTAGCGTGCGTCCCCGTTCGGCCAGCAGATTCTCCGGTACGGAGCGGTACAGCGACAGGATGGCCCTGCCCATCTCGGGGCCCTGCCCGAGGGCTACCTCGCCGGCCGCCGGCTCCGGGATGCCCCACGCGACCATGCGTGCCGTTCGCGCGGCGAGGTCGCCGGAGAAGGTCTCCTCGATGTGGCGTTCCCCGTCGCCCGGCGTCTGCCAGATCCTCGCGATCTCGTGCCACGTGAAGTCCGGCTCGTATCCGCCGATGGTGTCGCTGACCCAGCTGCGCAGCAGATCCGGACGGGACATCGCCACTTCCAGCACGTAACCGCCGCCGAAGTCGTGACCCACCAGGTCAACCGGGGCACTGAACCGCGACAGCTCGTCGATGAGCCAGTCCCGATAGCCGAGGAAGGTGGCGCCGAAGCCCGCGGGGAGAACGGCGCCGAAGCCGGGCGGCGAGAGCCGGACCACGTCCCGCTGCTGGGATTCGGGCAACTCGGCGATCAGCGGCGTCCACACCGCGGAGGTCACCGGGACGCCGTGGACGAAGACAATGGTCATACGCGGAATGACAGCACCGGGCCGGCGTGGGCGTCCAAGACCTGTTCCGCACGACGTCATGCGGGACGTGCATGACGACCTGGCTAGTGCGTTGTCCACGAACGTTTGCCGGGTCTGACCCGTCAGGCGGCCTTGGTCCGAGGCCGGCCCCAGCGTTGTCGGCGTTCGCTGCGGATGCGGGCTCGTTCCCGGCGTTGTGCTGCGAGGACGTCGGGATGGCGGGCGTTGGCGTTGCGCCAGCGCAGGTATTTCTGCAGCTTGCGAGCCAGGACGGTGTGGTTCGGGTGGTTCGAGTTGGCCATGGTGAACATGCGTAGCGGTCCGAACTGCGCCTCGATCGGGTTCGCCCAGGACGCGCTGGTCGGCGTCAGACAGAGCTCGACCTTGTTGCGGGCCGCCCAGGCTCGGATCATCGGGGTCTTGTTCGCCGACAGGTTGTCCAGGATGACGTAGATCGGTGCGCCGTCCGGCCGCGTTCTGCGGATTGATTTGAGCGCGGACAGGGTGTGATCTGCGCCTTTGCGTCGCCGGTTCACGCCCCAGAACTGGTCGTCGCCGAGGCTGTAGCAGCCGTGGAAGTACCGGATGCCGTGCGTGCGATGGTAGGTCGCCGGCAGCCGGTCCGGGTGCGACTGCGCTGCCCAGCCGCGGCCGTGGTGCGGGCGGATCGACAGCGGACCGAACTGGTCGAACGCGAAACACCGGGTCGAGAACTTGCTGGTGACTTCCTCGATCCGGTCGAGCTTGGTGTCGAAGTCCGGGTCCTTGGATTCCTTCCAGGTCCGGGTCCGCTGCCAGCTGACCTCGTTGGCGCGCAGGATCTGCCGCAGCCGTTCCCGGCCGACCACGACTGGACGGGCGGCGTCGGTGGCCAGGTAGTCGGCGAGTTTGCGCAGGCTCCAGCAGGTGAAGGGCCGCCCGAGCGTGCTCGGGCGGGCCTTGGCCGTCGCGACGATGAACTTTTCATCGTCGTGGTTGATCCGGCGGGGACGGCCTCCCGCCCACTGAGGGTCCAGCGCGCGAAGACCGATCTCGTTAAACGAGTGGATCACGTCGCGGACGGTGTCCTCGTGCCCGGCGATCAGGTTCGCGATCGCTGGGACGGGTGTCCCGGAGGCGGACGCCATGATGATCAACGCCCGGCGCACCCGGACCGAGTCATGCTTGCCTCTACGGACGAGTTGTTGCAGCTTGTGGCCTTCTTCTTGCGTCAACCGCCGTGCCCTGACCGGCTCCGCCAAACCGCCACCTCACTCTCAACGACCGGTATTACCGCCGTTGAGAGTGAGCCTTCGGCAACGACTACCTGCGGACGTGCACCGGTGTGTCGCCGACCCGGTGAACGTTCGTGGTCAACGCACTAGCGGCGTAGGCCCGAGCGACAGCTGGGCCACTGACAGGCGGACGCTGGTGGCTGCAGCGCCGTCTTCCTGGGTGGCGATCCGGACGACGATAACGAGCTCTATTTTGACCTGTATCTGGAGAAGACCAAGGCGAGCGAAGTCAACGAGGTCAATCTGGGCTGGCGCCCGAAAGCCGGGGAACTGCTCTGGAATCCGGACCTTCAGCAGCCGAAACGCTCCGAGAACGGTTCCTGGAACGTTCTGCTACTGCCCGGACCCTCGCACCGCCGAATCCGTTGCGCCTTCTGCATCAACCTGCATCAACGGCGGGGCCGGGGGCTCGGCGCGAGCAAGCCCCCGGCCCCGGCTCAGTGCGCGTTGGCCGGCGCCTGCCCGGTCGGGATCTCGGCCTTCGGCGCATCGGCGAAGCCGCGCAGCGGGACGTGCTTGATGAACAGCGCGACCACGATGCCGACCGCCGCAACGATCGCGCCGAGGATGAAGGCGGCCTGGATGCCGTCGCTCACGCCGAGTTGGAAGGCGTGCCGGATCGGCTCGGGCAGGGCCCGCAGCATGGCCGGGGTCATCGCCGCGGCCGAACCGCTGCCGGTCGCCCGGGACGCCGCGACGCCGGCGTTCTCGGTGAAGGTGTCTAGCAGCCGGTTGATGTAGAGCGTGCTCAGCAACGAGACGCCGAGCGAGCCGCCCATGTTGCGCACGAAGGTGGCCGCGCCGGTCGCCGCGCCGATCGCGTTGATCGGGGAGCTGTTCTGCGCGATCAGCATGGTGGTCTGCATCAGGCAGCCCATGCCAGCGCCGAGCACGACCATGAACAGGCCGGTCATGAATCGCGAAGTGCCGACGTCCATGGTGGCGAACAGCGCCAGGCCGCCGGTCATCAGCACGGTGCCGACGATCACGAGCGCCCGGTAGTGCCCGGTGCGGGTGAGTAGCTGACCGCCGACCAACGAGACGGCCAACGCGGCGAGCATCATCGGCATCAGCAGCAGGCCGCTGTTGGTGGCCGAGGCGCCCTGCACGTACTGCTGGAACTGCGGGAGCAGGGTGAGGCCGCCGAACATCGCGAAGCCGACGATCAGGCTGAGCGCGCCGGCCAGCACGAAGTTGCGGTTCGCGAACACCGACAGCGGCATGATCGGCTCGGCGGCGCGCCGCTCGACCACGATGAAAGCGGCCAGACCGGCGACGGTGACCGTGGCCAGGCCGAGGATCTGCGGGGAGGCCCAGGCGTACTCGGTGCCGCCCCAGGTGGTGATCAGCACGAGCGCAGTGATCCAGACGCTGAGCAGGGCCACGCCGAGCCAGTCGATGGTCACCTTCCCGGCGCCGCGCGGCAGCTTGGCCAGCACGAACCAGCAGACCGCGAGCGCGACCACGCCGAGCGGCAGGTTGACGTAGAACGCCCAGCGCCAGTCCAGGTTGTCGGTGATGAAGCCGCCGACCAGCGGGCCGCCGATCAACGCGACCGGCATGACGCCCATCGTCACGCCCTGGTACTTGCCGCGCTCGCGCGGCGGGACGATGTCGGCCAGCACCGCCATGACGCCGACCATCAGGCCACCGGCGCCGAGGCCCTGCAGGGCGCGGAAGGCGATCAGCTCGCCCATGTTCTGCGACATGCCGCAGAGGGCCGAGCCGACCAGGAAGATCGCGATCGAGCTGAGGAAGGTGATCCGGCGGCCGAGCAGGTCACCGAGCTTGCCCCAGATCGGGGTGGCGACGGTGGAGGCGAGCACGTAGCCGGTGGTCACCCAGCCCAGGTGGTCCAGGCCGTGCAGTTCGCCGACGATCGTGGGCAGCGCGGGCGCCACGATCATGTTGTCGAGCATGGCGAGCAGCATCGCGATCACGAGGCCGCTCATGGTGACAATGATTTCGCGATGAGTGAAGCGGGCGGGTTGGGTCACGGCGAGTTCCTTCGGTAGTCTTACTTACCGGCCGGTTAAGACCCTAACTTGCCGACCGGTAAGTTGGCAACGAGGAAGGGCTGGGCAGCGATGGCAGTGGCAGGCCAGCGGCGGGGCGCCGACACGAAGGCGGAGATCCGCAAGGTGGCCATCGAACTGTTCACCGAGCGCGGCTACGAGGCCACCTCCCTGCGCGAGATCGCCGAGCGGCTGGGCATCACCAAGGCCGCGCTCTATTACCACTACAGCAGCAAGGAGAGCATCGTCCGGTCCATCTTCGAGGCCCACCTCGAGGCGCTGGACGAGCTCACCGCCTGGGCCCGCGAGCAGCCGCCCGGCCCGGAGCTACGCGCCCGGGCCGTCGACCGGATGGTCGACCTCGGCATCGGCAGCGGCATGGCCGTGATGAGGTTCGCGATGGCCAACCAGCACGTGATCCGCGAGCTGCACGACGAGAAGGGCCGGGAGAACGTGTTCGGCAAGATGACCGAGCTGTTCGACATCCTGACCGGCCCGGACGCCCCGATCGCCGAGGTGCTGCGGGTCCGGGCCGCGCTGCTCAGCGTCAGCCTGGTGCTGATGTCCTCGCGTGGCCTTGACGCCTCCGAGGCCGAGATCATCGCCGCCGCCCGCGACATCGCCCACACCCTGATCGGCAGCGGAAAACCCGCGGCGTGACCGGGCCGGACCGCTGCTAGTGCGTTGTCCACGAACGTTTGCCGGGTCTGACCCGTCAGGCGGCCTTGGTCCGAGGCCGGCCCCAGCGTTGTCGGCGTTCGCTGCGGATGCGGGCTCGTTCCCGGCGTTGTGCTGCGAGGACGTCGGGATGGCGGGCGTTGGCGTTGCGCCAGCGCAGGTATTTCTGCAGCTTGCGAGCCAGGACGGTGTGGTTCGGGTGGTTCGAGTTGGCCATGGTGAACATGCGTAGCGGTCCGAACTGCGCCTCGATCGGGTTCGCCCAGGACGCGCTGGTCGGCGTCAGACAGAGCTCGACCTTGTTGCGGGCCGCCCAGGCTCGGATCATCGGGGTCTTGTTCGCCGACAGGTTGTCCAGGATGACGTAGATCGGTGCGCCGTCCGGCCGCGTTCTGCGGATTGATTTGAGCGCGGACAGGGTGTGATCTGCGCCTTTGCGTCGCCGGTTCACGCCCCAGAACTGGTCGTCGCCGAGGCTGTAGCAGCCGTGGAAGTACCGGATGCCGTGCGTGCGATGGTAGGTCGCCGGCAGCCGGTCCGGGTGCGACTGCGCTGCCCAGCCGCGGCCGTGGTGCGGGCGGATCGACAGCGGACCGAACTGGTCGAACGCGAAACACCGGGTCGAGAACTTGCTGGTGACTTCCTCGATCCGGTCGAGCTTGGTGTCGAAGTCCGGGTCCTTGGATTCCTTCCAGGTCCGGGTCCGCTGCCAGCTGACCTCGTTGGCGCGCAGGATCTGCCGCAGCCGTTCCCGGCCGACCACGACTGGACGGGCGGCGTCGGTGGCCAGGTAGTCGGCGAGTTTGCGCAGGCTCCAGCAGGTGAAGGGCCGCCCGAGCGTGCTCGGGCGGGCCTTGGCCGTCGCGACGATGAACTTTTCATCGTCGTGGTTGATCCGGCGGGGACGGCCTCCCGCCCACTGAGGGTCCAGCGCGCGAAGACCGATCTCGTTAAACGAGTGGATCACGTCGCGGACGGTGTCCTCGTGCCCGGCGATCAGGTTCGCGATCGCTGGGACGGGTGTCCCGGAGGCGGACGCCATGATGATCAACGCCCGGCGCACCCGGACCGAGTCATGCTTGCCTCTACGGACGAGTTGTTGCAGCTTGTGGCCTTCTTCTTGCGTCAACCGCCGTGCCCTGACCGGCTCCGCCAAACCGCCACCTCACTCTCAACGACCGGTATTACCGCCGTTGAGAGTGAGCCTTCGGCAACGACTACCTGCGGACGTGCACCGGTGTGTCGCCGACCCGGTGAACGTTCGTGGTCAACGCACTAGCGGCGGTAGAGCAGGATCGAATGGCCGACCTCGCCGATCGGGGTGCTGGTGGCGATCAGGTCGCGCAGCGGCTGGCGGGCGCCCGGGATGCTGCGCGACGACACCGCCAGCAGGCCGTGGACCTCGGATGCCGGGACCTTCAGCGGGTCGCGCGCGGTGATGCCGTAGTACGCCGGGTCGCCGCTGCCCCGGTACGCCAGCCACACCTGCTCGCCGGGGTGGTCGCGGCGTAACTCCTCGGCGAGGCGGCCCAGGTCCTGGCCCCAGTCGGCGTTCGAGTCGCTGAGGCGCAGGTGGGTCTTCACCGGGCCGCCGAAGGCCTCGTTGGAGTACGGCAGGTAGTACGGGAACGCCCGGACCGTGCTGACGATCACGAACAGCAGGGCGAGCACCGGCACCACGAGGCGCAGCCGCCGGCGCGGGGCTTCCCGCGGGATGAACACGCAGGCCGCCGCCACGGCCAGGAACACCGGCACCGCGATGGCGTAGCGGACGCCCCAGTCGCGGCCGCCGGTCATGGCCACGGCCAGCAGCAGAAGGGCCGGGGCCAGTACGATCCAGGCCCGCTTGCGGAGAGTGGCCGCCAGGCCCAGGAACAGCAGGCCGAGCGGCTCCTTGATCAGAAGCGCGACCGGCAGGTAGTACCACTTGTGACCGACGTAGTAGTCGCCGAGCAGGAAGGCGCCGTACTCCTTGCCCTCGAGCCCCAGCTGGTAGCGCATGCCGTCGCGGAACGGGCGCGGAAACGGCAGGAACTGGATGAGCTGGCCGCGCTCGCCCGAATAGGCGCGCGGAGTCCACCGCAGGTGCGGATCCACGGCCAGGTAACACACCCACACCACGGCGATCGCGATCACCACCACACCGGCCGCTCCGGCCAGGCCACGCAGAACCGAGCGGCGGTCCAGGGAACGGCCGATCCACCACAGTGCGATCAGGGGCAGCGCGGCCAGAGCGGTCATCCTGGTGGCGATCGCCGCGCCCAGGGCGACCCCGGCCAGCGGCAGATAGAGCCACGGCCGCCGCCGGGCACGCCACAGCAGCCAGACGGCCGTCAGCAGGAACCCGGCCACCGGCAGGTCGAGCCCGGCCAGCGACCCGTGCGCCAGCACGTCCGGCGTGAACGCGTAAAGCGCGAGCCCGGCCAGTCCCGCCCAGGTGCCGGCCAGGTCGCGGGCGAAGAGGAACACGACCAGTCCGAACAGCATGGTCAGCACGATCATCGGCAGGCGCGCCAGGAACAGGATCCGGTCGGCGTCGTTGCCGTTCTGGTAGAGCACGGCGTCGCCGAGAGCCCACTGGCTGCGCGGCAGGGGCTCCGGCAGGCGTACGTCCGCGAAAGCGAGGCCCGCGCCCATCACCAGCTTGGCCAGCGGCGGGTGCTCATGGTTGTAGGCCAGGCTGTGCCGCTCGACGATGACCGCGGCGGCGCCGACGTACACCGGCTCGTCCGAACTCGCGGTCTGTTCGCGCGCGGCGGTGACCATCGCGACGGCCATCCAGGCGAACAGCAGGACCATCCCGGCGGCCACCACCGCCCTTCGCAGGATCACGGCGAGTAGGTCCAGGTCAGGCCGAGGTAGACGCCGTAGCCCGCGGAGATCAAGGTCAACAAGGTCAAGACCGGGATCATCACGGTACGCCGGGCCGACGCGAGCGCCGCGGCCACGGGAAGCAGCAGCGGGAACGCCGGGATCAGCAGCCGCGCCTTGGAGTTGAAGTAGCTGTCGCCGAAGAACGCCAGGCCGACGATCAGCGCGGCATAGACCGTGAGCTCCCACGGGACGCGGCGATCCGTGGCGGCGGCGACCAGCAGGGTGATCGCGATCAGCAGCACCAGCACCACCATGTACAGGGCGAGCGGGGAGCTCTTCGTGAGCAGCCCCGACGCCGTCGTCACGGTGTACCCGCCCAGGTCGTACCCCATCCGCCAGGCGTCGTTCTGGACGTGGAAGTAGCCGTCGGCGCGGCCGAGGCGCTCACCGACCCACGCCACGTACCCGAGGAAGCCGAGCGGAGCGAGGAACGCGGCCAGCCAGGGCCGCCAGCCGTCCCGGCGGCGGATCACGGCGATCAGCGCGGCCAGCCCGACCACCGCGATGATCGCCGCGCCGGTGGGCCGGGTCAGACCGGCGAACAGGCAGAGCAGGCCGGCGGTCAGCCACCGCCGGCGCAGCAGGGCGAACAGCGACCAGGCGGCGAGCGCGGTGAACAGGGTCTCCGTGTAGCCCATCGACTCGACGAACGCGTGCGGCAGCACCGCCCACAGCCCGGCGAGCAGCACGCCGGTCCGCCTGTCCCGCACCTGCGCGCCGACCGCGAACAGGCCCCACGCGGCGGCCAGGCCGGCCAGCCAGGAGGCGGCGATGCCCGCGCTGCCCGCCCCGCCGGGCACGATCGGGTCCAGGGCCGCGGTCAGCCCGGGGAACAGCGGGAAGAAGGCCAGGTTCGTGGTGGCCAGCCCGCCGTCGGGGCGCAGCGGGATGGCGGCGTCGTATCCGCGCTCGACGATGCCCGCGTACCAGATCGCGTCGTACTTGCCGAGCAACGCCCAGAGGTCCTTGCCGGACGAAGCCGCGTACGCCCAGGCGACCGCCAGGCAGACCAGCCGCAGCCCGGCGTAGAGCGCGACCGCCGGCCAGGCCGCGAACCGTGCCTGACGAGGCGGCGGCGAGGCGGTCTCGTCCGGCTCGCCCGGCCGTTGGCGCGGCACTCTGAGCGAGGTCTCAGCCCCCGTTGGTGCCAGCGACATCGGAACTCCTCCGAAGGTGAGCATGGATCGCGGGAGTCAATCACCTGGCGGCCGGGCGACGCAACGCAGCCGGACAAACCAGGACCACCCGGCCACCGCCCCACGGCCGAAGGTCGGAGACCGTATCGTCATCCTCCACACAGCGAGCGACGTGGTGCGGGGGGCCTTGGTGCGATTCGGTGTCACCGGTCATCGGATTCTGCCGCCTCGGGTCGCCGAGTACGCGGCCGACCGCTGGGCCCACGAGCTGCCCGCCGGCGGCCGGTTCCACGGCGTCTCCAGCCTGGCCGACGGCGCCGACCAGCTCTTCGCCGCGCACGTGCTGGCCGCCGCCGGCAAGCTGCACGTGGTCGTGCCGTGTCAGGGCTACGCCGGGTCGCTGATCTCCGACGACAGCCGGACCCGCTTCGAGGAGTACCGCCGGGCCGCCAGCACCGAGGTCACGCTGCCCTTCCCGGAGCCGTCCGAGCAGGCGTTCCTCGCCGCGGGCAAGGCCATGGTGGACGCTTGCGACCACGTCTTCGCGGTCTGGGACGGCCGACCGGCGCGAGGCGTGGGCGGAACCGGTGACGTCGTCGCCTACGCCCGGGAACGCGGCCGCCCGGTGACCATCCTGTGGGTGGACGGCATCGTGCGGGACTGAACGCCCCGCCGTGATCGCCGCCCTCCGGCCCGAACCGTAACGAGGAGAACGAACGTTCTCTCCTCAACGGAAAGAACGTTCAATCTCTTTATTACGCCCTCAGAGGGACTGCTGGGCGCGGCCCTGCTCGTAGCGGTCGCCGATCTCCAGAGCCAGCGCCAGCGCCTCGTCGTGCAGGCGGCGGGACTCGGCCGGGTCGCCCGCGGCGTGCAGCACCTGGCCGAGGTCGTTGAGCGCCTCGGCCTCGCTGGCCCGGTCGCCGATCCGGCGGTGCAGCGTCACGGCCAGGCGCAGGTGCTCGGCCGCCTCGTCGAGCCGGCCGGCCCGGGACAGGATCGCGGCCAGGTCGGTGAGCACGTACGCCTCGCCGGTGCGGTCCTCCGCCAGCCGGACCGCCGCGAGGCTCTCCTCCAGCCGGGCGGCGATCGGCTCCAGCGGGTCGGCGCGGTGCGGCAGGCGGGCGAGCAGCGACAGCACGTACGCCTCGCTGAACCCCTCGCCCAGCCGCGCGTAGATCTCCAGCGCGGCCAGGAGGCGTTTCTCCGCGCCGGTGTGGTCGCCGAGCCGCTCGTCGACCAGGCCGAGCCGGACCAGCGCGTCGGCCTCCCCCGCCTCGTCGTTCACCTGCCCGTACAGCGCCCCGGCCTGCTGGTAGTGGTCGGCCGCCTGCCGGTAGTCGCCCAGCCGCCAGTGCACGCTGCCCAGGTTGCGCAACGCCAGCGCCTGCGCGGCGTGCTCGCCCAGGTCGGCGTAGAGCACCAGGGCCTGCCGGTAGGTCGCGGCGGCCCGCTCCAGGTGGCCCTGCCGCCGGTGCAGGCGGCCCAGGTTGGACAGTGCGCGGGCCTGCGCCTCGCGGTCGCCGGCCGACCGGGCGGCGGTCACCGCGGACGCCGTGACGGTCACCGCCTCGGCGACCGGGCCACCGGCGTCGAGGTAGCGGAACAGCGTCTCGGCGAGCGCGACGGTGTGCTGGTGCCAGCCGTGCGCGGCGCCGTACGTGCAGGCCGCGGCCAGGTTGGGGCGTTCCGCCTCGATCCACCGGCGGGCAGCGTCCGAGTCGGCGGAGTGGAGAGAGGAGCCGTCGGGGTAGAGCGCGCCCATCGCCGCCACGGAACCCGCCAGGTAGTGGTCGAACATCCGGCCCAGGGCCGCCGACCGCTCCGGTTCCGGGTCGTGCGTCCCGGCCAGTTCCGCCGCGTACGCCCGCAGCAGATCGTGCATGCCGTACCGGCTGCCGGCGCTGGCCTGCACCAGGCTGGCCCGGACCAGGACGGCGAGCTGGCGGCGGGCCTCGGCCACGGTCGTGCCGGTCAGCGCCGCCACCGCGTCGATGTGCGCGTTGACGCCCGGATGCAGCCCGAGCAGCCGGAACACCCGCGCCGCGGCGGCCGGGAGGTTCTGGTACGACCAGGAGAACACGGCACGTGGGTCGGCCCGCGGGTCGCCCGCGTCCAACAGGTCCAGTCGTTCCTGGTGGTCGCCCAGTTCGGCGACCAGGTCGGCGAGCGGGACGTCGGTGCGGGCCGCGGCCAGTTCGGCGGCGATCCGCAGGGCCAGCGGCAGCCGGGCGCACGCGGCGGCCAGCTCGGTCGCCGCGGCGAGCTCCTGATCGACCCGTGAGCCGATCAGCCGGCGCAGCAGGCCGAGGGCGTCCGGCAGCGGCAGCAGGTCGAGGTTGACCCGTTCCGCGCCGTGCACCGCGACCAGGCCCGGCAGCGAGTCCCGGCTGGTGATCAGGACCAGGCACGAGCCGGTGCCGGGGAGCAGCGGCCGCACCTGCTCCACCGACGAGGCGTTGTCCAGCAGCACCAGCATCCGCCGGCCGGTCAGCTCGGAGCGGTAGCGCCCGGCGCGCTCCTCGACGCCGGGCGGGATCTCCCGCCCGTGCACGCCGAGCGCACTCAGGAAGCCGGCCAGCGCGTCGGCCGCCGCCACCGGCTGCTCGGCGTCGTAGCCGCGCAGGTTGATGTAGAGCTGGCCGTCCGGGAAGGCCTCCCGGACCCGGTGCGCCCAGCGGACGGCCAGCGCGGACTTGCCGACGCCGGGGGTGCCGGAGAGCAGCGCGACCGCGAGCGGTGGCTCCTCGCCGCCGGGCGCGGCGAGCAGGCGGTCCAGGGCGCCGAGTTCCTGGGTACGCCCGGTGAAGGCGCGCACGTCGGCCGGCAGCTGCGCCGGAACCGTGGCGGCGACCGGCGCCGGGGCCGCGCCGGATCGGGCCTCCGGCGCCGTGGCGGCCAGCGTGGGGTCCGCGGCGATGATGCGTTCGTGCAGTTTGCGCAGGGTGGGCCCGGGGTCGCTGCCGAGCTCGTCGGCGAGCCGGCGGCGGATCCGCCGGAACTGCACGTCGGCGTCGGCCTGCCGGCCGGACCGGTAGAGGGCGAGCATCGACTGCTCGGCGAGCCGCTCGTCGAGCGGGTACTCGGTGACCGCGGCGGACAGCAGCGGCAGCAGCTCACCGTGCCGGCCGAGGCGCAGGAGCAGGTCGTTGCGCGTCACCTCGGCGTCGAAGCGCTCGTCGAGCAGCACCTGCCGGAGCGCGGCCACCCACGGCGTGTCCAGCCCGGCCAGGGGTTCGCCGCGCCACAGGCCGAGGGCCTCGATGATCTGCTCGGCGCCCGCCTGCTCCGAGTCGGCGGTCCGGGCCAGGGTGACCAGCCGGCGGAACCGGTGCAGGTCCACCGACTGCGGGCCGGCGGTGAGCAGGTAGCCGCTGGGCTGGCGCTTGATCTCCACGTCCGGGGCGTCCGCGAGGGCGCTCCGCAGTCGCGACAGGTAGCTGTAGAGGGTGCCCGCGACCCGCTGCGGGGTGCCCTCACCCCAGACCCGGTCGATCAGCTGGTCGGCCGGGACGGGCCGGCCGGCCTCGATGAGCAGGACACCCAGCACGTACCGCTGGCGGGCATGGCCCAGGTCGACGGCACGGCCGCCGATCCTGGCCTCCACCGCGCCGAGCACGCCGAACTCCGCGGTCAACTGCCCTTTGCACATCCTCTCGTGTCCATGTCGACCAGGGGATTCAAGATTCCCTCAAGGCCGGACACGAGTCTCCCACGCTTCGTCCAAGGTCCGCCGCCCACTATTGACCATGTTGCAGGCAGCCAGGTCCCCGCCCGGTTGAGTACGGGGGAATCGGGAGGGGACCTGCCTGCGGCAACGGCAGCAGTTGGGGGCTGGATCCTGTCGGGAAACCTGTCCGAGGCGTGTGTTGCCCCTCCGTCTCGGGTGGGTTTCCCCACAGGGTCCAGGTGCCGCGTTCTCCAGATCGAGCAGATCGATCACCCGAGCCGCATAGCGTCAGGGTATGCAGTCGGTCACTCATCGACGTGCCACGATCGAGGTACCCCCGCGACGTATTCGCGGGTTTGATCCTGCTTGGTACGTTCCCGCGTCGTGAGGATCGACGTGAGTAAGCACTTGACGCGACGACGCCTCCTCGGTGCCGGAGCGGTCGTCGGGGCGCTCGCCCTGGGCGGCTCTGCCTCCGCGTCGCAGACCCCGTCGCCAGGGCAACCCCGCGCCACGGCCACACCGCGGCCGACGAAACCACCCCGCAAGCCTCGGGCGAGACCGGTGGCGCTGCCGGTGCTGAAGCAGCCGGTGTCCACGCTCGCCGACTACCGGCGCGCGGTGGGCGGCCCGGCCTTCCCCAGCCATGCGATCGCGCTGACCATCGACGACGGGCCGCACCCGGTCTGGACGCCGAAGATCCTGCGGCTGCTCCGCAAGCACCACGCGCCGGCGCTCTTCTGCATGATCGGCAACCAGGTGCTCGGCCACGAGACGACCGCCCGCGACGTGGCCAAGGACGGGCATCATCTCGCCAACCACACCTGGAGCCACCCCACCTTTCTGGGCCGCCGGCGCTACAAGCCGGTGCACAAGGAACTGCACCGCGCCCAGGAGAAGATCTACGACACCACCGGGCAGGCGCCCGTGCTGTTCCGCTCACCCGGCGGGGACTGGTCACCGGCGCTGCTGCGCGCCTCGGCCGGCGACGGGCTCATCCCGCTCGACTGGAACAAGGACCCGCGCGACTGGGACAAGCCCGGCGTCCCGCACATCACCCGGCGCCTGCTGGCGGCGAAACCGGGCGACATCCTGCTCTGCCACGACGGCGGCGGCGACCGGTCACAGACGTACGCGGCGCTGGCCATCGTGATCCCCGCGCTCCAGGCCCGTGGCCTGCGGTTCGTCGCCCTGGACCGCAAACCGCCCACGCACCGGTGAGACAAGCCGGCCGCGCGGGGGTGAGACAAGCCGGCCACGCAGGGGTGAGACAAGCCGGCCACGCACCGGTGAGACAAGCCACCCACGCACCGGTGAGACTGGAGGGCATGGGCCCTCTCCGCGGAGTCAAGGTCGTCGAGCTCGCCGGCCTCGCACCCGGCCCGTTCGGCTGCATGATGCTCGCCGACCTCGGCGCGGACGTCGTCCTGGTGGACCGCCCGTCGGGCACCCCGCCCGCCCTGCTTCGCCGCGGCCGCCGGGTCGTCACCCTCGACCTGCGGACACCCGCCGGCCTCGACGGCCTGCTGAGCCTCGCCGAGCACGCCGACGTCCTGGTCGAGGGCTTCCGGCCGGGGGTCGCCGAGCGGCTCGGTTTCGGCCCCGAGGTCTGCCTGCGGCGCAACCCCATGCTGGTGTACGCCCGGCTGACCGGCTGGGGTCAGGACGGTCCGCTGGCCGCGCGCGCCGGCCACGACATCGACTACCTCGCGGTGGCGGGCGCCCTGTCCCCGCTCGGCCGCAGCGGCGAGCGCCCGCACGCCCCGCACAACCTGCTCGCGGACTTCGCCGGTGGCGGGATGCTGATGGCCGTCGGGGTGCTCGCCGCCCTGCTGGAACGCGAACGCTCCGGCGCCGGGCAGGTGGTCGACGCCGCGATGGTGGACGGGTCGGCGCTGCTCACCACGTTCCTGCACGGCATGATCGGTGCGGGTCGGTGGTCCGGGCCGCGGGGCGCCGACCTGCTGGACGGCGGGGCGCCCTTCTACGACACGTACGCCACGGCCGACGGCTGCTTCATGGCCGTGGGGGCGATCGAGCCGGCCTTCTACGCCGCCCTGCTCGCCGGGCTCGGCCTCGACCCCGCCGACCTTCCCGCGCAGGACGACCGGGGCGGGTGGCCGGTGCTGAGGCAGCGCTTCGCGGAGCGGTTCGCGCGGCGTACCCGGGAGGAATGGACCTTGATCTTCGCCGATCGGGACGCCTGCGTGGCGCCGGTCCTCTCCCCCGCCGAGGCCCCCGCGCACCCGCACGTCCGGGCGCGGGACACGTTCGTGACCGTCGGCGACGAGGTGCAGCCCGCGCCCGCGCCGCGTTTCAGCCGCACCCCGGCGGGACCGCCCGCACCGGCCGGCCCCGCCGAGATCGACGACGTGCTGCGTCAGTGGCGCACGGCCTGAACCGCCACCGCGTGGACGTGCTGCGTCAGTGGCGCACGGCCTGAACCGTCATCGCGTGCGGGCAGTCCAGGTAGGGCTGCCAGAACTCCTCGCCCAGGGCCTCGACGCCACGCCGGGTCACGGCCGGGCCGGACCAGCCGATGCCGGTGAACCCCGCCGCGGTCAGCGCGTCCTCGAGCGCCGCGGCCGACCACACCCACGCGGAGATCGTCTCGTCGAGATCCGCGTAGCAGAGGTCCAGGGTGATCGGGTCCGGGTCGGTGCCGGCGCTGTCGCCGTAGGTGCGGAATCCGTACCGCTCGTAGTAGCCCCGATCCCGGCGCAGGCCCGGGTTGGCCGGGAGGGTCACCAGGCGGCCTCCCGGGCGCAGGGCGCGCGCGGCCGTCCGGCAGAAATCCGCGAGCAGGTCACGGTCCGCCGTGTACGGCAGGACGTACACGGCCAGGACCGCGTCGAACGTCCCGTCCAGCTCGGACGGGACCTGCCCGGCGAGGTACTCGGCGCCGACCGGCACGGCGGCCTCGATGCTCCGGGCGTGTTCGATCATCCCCGCCATCGGGTCCACGCCGACCGCGCGGGCGGCGCCGAGGCGCCTGAGCTGCCGCGTGTAGACGCCGCTGCCGCAGCCGAGGTCGAGAACGGTCTGCCCGGCGACGTCACCGAGGGCGCCGAGCACCGTCGGGATCTCCAGGTGCCGCCGGAACGGCGAGTCGGAGAACGTGTCGTACACCTCGCCGAGCTGATCGAACTGCGCGGCCGGGTCGGTCACTCGAAGTCACAGCCGGGGTTCGGGGCGTCCACGGACAGCGGCGAGCCGGTCGGCAGGACGTAGAGCACCTTCAGGACGACCGGGCCGGTGCCCTTGTTCATGCCGATGTGGATGTTGCGCGGGCCGCCCGGCTCCTGGATGGAGGCGCCGCGCGGGTAGACGCCGTCCGACTCGCAGGTCGCGTCGAAGTGGCTGAGGGTGCCGCGCTTGACCCGGCCGTACAGGTTGCCGTTGTGGAAGTGCCAGCCGGTGGCCTGGCCGGCCGGGATGGTGATCTCCCGCAGGATGTAGTCGGTCTGCCCGACCGTGGTCTGCCAGGTGATCGTGCCGACGACGCCCGGGCCGGGCGGCGTCGCCTGGGCCGGTGTGCCCACCGCCAGGGTCGCTCCCGCCACGATGGCGATGGTCGCGAGTGCCTTGCCCACCATTTGTTACCTCCATGCCCGTATGTCCGTTTCTCAGCATCATAGGGCTCTTGGATTTAGCGACAACTCGTCGTAATCTTTGCGACAGGTTGTCGTATAAAGAAGGAGCCTTCTCATGCAGGCGCTCGCTGATCGTGCCGATCTCATCGAACTGCTCGGGCGGTATGCCGACATCGCGGACCTGAAGGAGTACACCGAGCTGCCCGGCCTCGTCTTCACCGACCCGCTCACCCTCGACTTCTCGTCCGTCGCCGACATCCCGCCGATGACCGTGCCCCTCGCCGGCTACGTCGAGACCCTCCGCGGGGCGTTCGCGCCCTACACCGCGACGCACCACACCATCACCGGTCACGTCGTCACCATCGACGGCGACCGGGCGACGATCCACGCGCATGTCCGCGCCGAGCACTGGCTCCCGGACGAGCCCGCGCGCTGGCTGGTGGTCGGCTTCTACGACAACGAGGCGGTCCGTACCCCGGACGGGTGGCGCCTGAGCCGCGTCAAGCTCACCGCGTCGCACCAGGAGAACGCGCACCTGTCGAGCGCCGCCCTGGCCCGCTAGGGTCTCCTGCCGTGCCGCGGATCCGGGGAGCCAGCATCGAGGAACACCACGAGATGGTGTGGGCCGACCTCGCCGACGCGATGCGGCAGCTGCTGCTCGAGCGGGACTACGACTCGATCACCCTGGGCCACCTCGCGGCGCGGGCGGGGCTCGCGCGCAACACGCTGTACAACTACGCCGGAGACAAGAGCGCGCTGGTCCTGGCGCTGACCCGGCGGGCGGGCCGGCCCGCCATCGACCGGGTGGCGGCGATCGCCGCACGGTCCGCGGACCCGGCCGCGGAGCGGATGCGGGAGATCGTCGAAGCGGTTCTCGAGGCGTTCACCGACCAGGTTCTGCAGCTGATGTTCCGGCCGGGCGCCGGACTGCCGTCCCCCGAGACGCCGAAGGGGCCGGGCAGCCCGTTCCACGAGATCGTGGTCGAGGTGGAGAACGTCGTCCGGGACGGCATCGCGGCCGGCGAGTTCCGCGACGTCGGCGACGTGCGCCTCGCGGTGGAACTGCTCTCCGGGGTGATGCGCTCGGGCGCCGAACACCTCGGCCGCGAACCCGCGACCCTCACGGACACGGTCCGGGCGGCGACGGAGATCGTTCTGGCGTCTCTCGCCCGCCGCCCGGGTTGATCAGTGCTGGTGTGCCCGGGCGGCCGCCCGCCAAACTCCGGGCACATCGTGTGACGGGCGCCGCGTTTGGGGCCTTCAAAGCCGGGTACCCCATCTGTCCGAGATGGAGAGAGACGGTGATCATGCAGCGTGACGATGTAGTTACGCAAGTTCGGATCCGTGCCCGCCTCAATGGCCGCAAGCACGCCCGGAGCGTCATTCGAGCGGTCATGCTCGCGCTGCGACCGGTCATCCCGGACGCGCAGTGGCAGGGCCTCGTGACACAGCTACCGCCCGAGATCGAGGTCGGCGGCGGGCCGGGTACCGGGAGCGGGGACCTCGTCCACGACGTCGCCACCCTGCTGAACACCAGCGAGCACCACGCCGCGTTCTACGCCCGCGTCACCTTCGAGCAACTCAACTCCTACTGCCGCGGGGTCACCCCGGCGGGAATCGCCTCGTCACTTCCGGCCGGGTTGCGTCCGCTGCTCACCGCCCGGGTGGACGATCCGGCGCGCCGCCACCGGCTCGTGCTGCGATCGCTCGGCGCGGCAGTCCCGACGCTGAGCCTCCGTGCGCCGCGCACCGCCCAGCCCGTGGCACGCACGACGGCCACAGTCATCGAGACGACGATCGCGACGACCGCTTCCCAGAAGACGTCCGCATCGAAGTGAGATCGCGAAGCCGGCGCGCCACCTGACGTGACGCGCCGGACCACCGCCTCAGCTCCCGCAGCCTTCACTCGCGGGCGCCGAGCGCCTCGATCGGCCGCATCCGCAGGAGCCGGCGGACAGGCAGAACCGTCGTGGTCATGGCCAGCAACGTCGCCCCACCGAGGATCGCCACCGCCCCCAGCGGGGGCACGTAGGGCACCAGCGCCCCGGTCAGGGCGTGCACCACCGCGGCCAGCGTCACCGCCGCGATCACCCCGCCGATCACCACCGCCACGCCCAGGAGCCCGGCCTGCTCGGCGTTCACCATCCGGCCGATCTGCCGCCGGGTCGCGCCGGCCAGCCGCAACGAGGCCAGTTCGCGGCCTCGGGCCAGCGCCGCCAGGACCATCGCGTTGGCCGCGGCCAGTGCGGCGTAGCCGACCATCACCCCGACCAGCAGCTTGTTGAGCCAGGCGCTGGTGGCCAGGTCGGTGGCGAGGCGGTCGGTCAGGCTCGCGGTCGGCACGACACCGGCCAGGCCGGACAGGTCGGCGCTGCCGTCCGTACGGATGAGAACCTGGTCGTAAGGACCCGCCGAGGCGAGCACGACGTCGCCGAAGCCCAGCCCGCGGGTGTAGATCGCGGCCACCCGCGGCTTCACGGGGGTGCCGTCGCCGAGCCAGATCTCCACCCGGTCGCCGACCTCCCAGCCGTGGGACGAGGCCTGCAGCTCGGACACCGCGACGCTGTCCGGTCCGAGGTCGGCGAGGCTGCCCTGGGTGACGCCGAGGTCCATGGTCGACCCGGCTTCCGAGGGGTCGATCGCCCGGGCGGGGACGGCTTCGGCGGTGTCGAAGGTCTTGATCAAAACCGAGGTGTCGCGTACGCCCGTGACCCCGCTCACCCCGGCCCTCTCACGGATCTGCGCGATCGTCGCCGCCGGCACGCCGTCCGGGGCGATCAGCGCCTGCTGTGCCAGCATCCCGTCCCGGGACTGGGCGAGGGTCTGCCGTTGCAGGTTGTCCTGCAGGAACCACACCGACCCGCCGAACCCGACGGACAGCACCAGCGCGGTGAGCACCATCGCCATGCCGCGCGCGTTGGCCCGCAGGTTCGCCGAGGCGAGGTATCCGCTCGTGCCCCACACTCCGCGCAGCAGCGGCGTGAGCAGACGGGCCGCGCCCCGGTTGATCCACGGCGCCAGCAGGGCAACCGCGGTCACGAACAGGTACAGCATGCCGAGCGCGCTGGTCAGCGCCGTCGTGCCCCCGGCGCCGGCGGCGACGCCACCGGCCGATCCGGCGCCGGCGAGCAGCACGACGCCGATGATCGCCCGCACCGGGCTGGTGCGCTCCGGCTCCACGGCGGCCTCGCCGAGCGCCTCGGTGGGCCGGATGGCGGTGGCCCGGCGGGCGGCGACGACGGCCGCGAGCATCGCGACCAGCGCGATGACAACCGGTGCGGCGAGGGCCGCGAGCGGGCTGGGCGGGATCGGGATGCCGGCCGGGACGAACCCGCGGTCGAGCAGCTCGCCGTGCAGCCAGGAGGTGGCGAGCAGCCCGGCGGGCAGCCCGAGGACCGTGGCGATGCCGGTGAGCAGGGCGGCCTCGGCGACCAGCATGCGGCGCACCTGGCCGGGCGTGGCGGCGATGGCCCGCAGCAGGGCGAGGTCGCGGCGCCGGTGCCGGACGGAGAGGCCGACGAGTCCGGCCACGACGAAGATCACCAGCAGCACCACGTACCCGCCGAAGGCCCCGCCGACCTGCACGAGCAGATCCTGGGCGGCGCCGTCGGCGGTGTTCTCGGCCTTGCCGCGGTCGGCGCCCGCGAAGGTCTCGGCGCCGGCGGACGCGGCGAGCCTGTCCAGGGCGGCGCGATCGACCCCCGGGCCGGCCTTGATCAGGATCGCCTGGACCTGGCCGGGGCGAGTGGCCGGCACGGTGGTCGCCTCGGTGACGCCGGGCACGGCGCGGACCTGGTTCACCAGTGCGGCGGGGACGGTTCCGCCGTCCGGCAGGCGTACCCGGGTGGTGGTTGTCTCGTCGAACTGCTTGGTCGTGAAGGTCATCTCGGTGCGGGCGACGACGATGTCGGCGGCGGCGTAACGCTGCGGCGCCGGCTGGTGACGCAGACCGGCGTCGACCAGGGAACCCATGGCCATCAGGATCATGACGCCGAGGGTGAGGGCGATCAGGGTGGCGGTGGAGCTGCCGGGTCGGTGGCGCAGCAGGCGCAGGGCGAGGCGGGTCATGGCTCAGCTCACCGCCAGCAGGGCCTGGTCGGCGACGACCTGGCCATCGGTCATGGTGAGCTTCCGGTCGGCGTAGGACGCCGCGACCGGGTCGTGGGTGACCATGACGACCGTCTGACCGTACGCGTCGACCACCGACCGCAGCAGTGACAGCACCTCGGCGGCGGTGTGCGAGTCCAGCGCGCCGGTCGGCTCGTCGGAGAAGATCACGTCCGGCCGGGTGGCCAGCGCCCGCGCGATGGCGACCCGCTGCTGCTGGCCGCCGGAGAGCTCGGACGGCCGGTGCCCCAGCCGCGGCCGGAGACCGACGCGGTCGATCACCTCGTCCAGCCAGTCCTGTCCGGGCCGGGCGCCGGAGAGCCGCAACGGCAGCTCGATGTTCTCCCGCACGGTGAGCGCGCCGACCAGGTTGTACGTCTGGAACACGAAGCCGATCCGGTCCCGCCGCAGCTTGGTCAGCTTGGTCTCGGACAGCCGCGACAGCTCGATGTCGGAGATCCACACCCGGCCGGAGGTGGGCCGGTCGAGGCCCGCGGCGGTCTGCAGGAGGGTGCTCTTGCCGGAGCCGGACGGTCCCATGACGGCCGTGAAGGTGCCGCGCACGAAGCCGGCGTCGACACCCGCCAGGGCGGTCACGGTGTCCCGGCCGGAGCGGTAGGTGCGCACGAGCTGCTCCACCCGGACGGCGTATTTCTGCTGGTCGATTGGCATGTCTCAACGCTATGAACGGCGCCTGCCGCGAACCATGCCGCCTGCTGCCCAGCACGGGTAGTGCTGGCACTACCCCTGCGGATCGCCGTGGTGGCGCGGCCGGTGGTCGGTCGTCCTGGCGTCGGGCTCGGCCCACGGGTCGGCCATCGGGATGCTCGCCGAGTGGGGCGGCTGTGGGGGCTGCGGAGGCGCGGACGGAGGTGGCGGGGTCACCGGGTGCTGGATCACCGGCTGGCCGGTCGTCGTGTGGTAGACCGGGATGTAGGCGACCGGTCGCCGGCTGTGGAAGTACCGGGTGGAGGGCGGCAGCACGAGCAGCACGAGCCCGCCCAGGACGGCGAGCAGGTTCAGCACGTCCAGGGCGGTGGTGACGATGCCGTACGCGCCGGGGATCACGTTGGCGGCCCCGCCGCCGTCCAGCGGCGCCGACGGGCTGTGCAGGCCACCGGCCAGGCTCCCGAAGAAGCCGCTGCACACCAGGAAGAGCCCGCCGAGCACCAGCGTCGTGACCCGGGCCTTCTCGCTGCCGTGGCTGTTCATGATCGCGAGGATGCTCACCACGGCCGCGACCAGGATGCCGATGGTCGCGCCGACCAGGCTGCCGAAGCCCGACCCGGTGTCGCCGGTGTAGGCGTCCTTGTAGACGCTCAGGTCCGTGTTGACGAACACCAGGTCGACGATCACATCCAGCAGGATGAGCGCGGCCGCGCCGAAGAGCAGACCGGACGACAGCCGCATGGTCAGGGGCGGCTGCGGCGGCATCGGCGTGGCTGGATGCATGGCGACCAGGTTAGTAGTTGCCGGCGTTCTGGAAGTGGGACCAGGCGCCGCAGGGGCTCTTGTACTTGCCCTTGACGTACCCGAGACCCCATTTGATCTGGGTCGCCGCGTTGGTCCGCCAGTCCGACCCGGCCGAGCCCATCTTGCTGCCCGGCAGCGCCTGCGGGATGCCGTACGCCCCGCTGCCCTTGTTCTCGGCCTTGGCGTTCCAGCCGCTCTCGTGGTCCCACAGCTTCTCGAGGCACGGGAACTGGTCGATCCCGAAGCCCTTGCCGAGCATCAGCGCGCAGCCGGTCGCCCGGTTGCCGGAGTACTCCTTGCAGGAGGTGGGGATCGGACCGGTGTACGGGATGAGCGCGCCCGACGCCTTGGCCTTCTCTTTCTCCTTCTCCTGCTTCTTCTTCTGGATGGCCTTGGTCTCCATCGCCTTCGCCTGGCGGGCCGCTCCCCGCGCCTCGCTGGCGGCCCGGGCGGCGGCGCCGGCCTCGGCCTCGTGCTGGCGGGCCCGACCGGCGGCGACCTGGTTCTGTCGATCCCGGAGGAGCTGCATCTCGTCCGCCTCGGCCTGCAGGACGAGGCGCGAGTCGGCACCGCGCTCGGTCACGATCCGGGTCTGCGCCAGCTGGACGCCGCCGATCACACCGGCCACCAGCAGGCCGACCGAGGCGATCCGGACGCCGATGGTGCTCAACGGCCGCTTCACGTTGTTACCTTTCGCCGACACGCGCCGCCGGGCCACGGCGCCCGTAGAGCTTAGCGGAGATCACCGCGGTAGCCACGTCAGGACGGCACGCACCCGTCCCGCATCGCGCGCACGGTACGCATCCGCGCGGCCTCGACCGGCGCGAACGGAAGCAACCTCGGCTGCCTGATCCTGCCCGCCACCGGCTGACTCCGGCCAGCGAGTGCCTGCCGGCCATCGGATGCCTGCCGGCCGGCGGGTGACTCGCGGTCACCGGGTTACGAAGGCGGAGGCCCGGGCGGCCACCGCCGGGCCGGCCGTGGTCACGGCGTTGTGCGCGGCGCCGGGAATTACGTCGGCCCGGCCGAACGGAGCGAGTGCGGCGGCCTTCTCGGTCCAGCTTGTCGGGCAGATCGTGTCGTGCTCGCCGCGCAGGACGAGGACGGGCACGGTCAGCAGCGGCAGCCGCTGATCGGTGTGGTGCCGGACGCAGTGGCGCAGCGTCCGCACGACCCGCATCGGTCCGGCGTCGCGGACGTCGGCGGCGATCATCGGCACCTGCCGCGGATCCTCGTGGAGCAGGTCCCGGCCGAAGCGGCGGACCTGGTCGAAGGCGGTCGGCGCGGCCGGGTCGACGGTCGGCCCGACCAGCACGAGAGACCCGACCAGGTCGGGCCGGCGCAGGGCCAGTTCGACGCCGACCTGACAGCCGAACGAGTTCCCCAGCACGTGCACGGCACCCAGCCCGGCGGCGTCGATCCAGGCCGCCACCACATCGGCGTGCTCCACCACGTCGAAGACGCGGCGCGGCTTGCCGGACAGCCCGAAGCCGGGCAGGTCGGGCACGTACACCGCGCCCGGCAGAGCGGCGGCCGTCGGCATCAGATAGCGGTGCGACACGGCCAGCCCGTGCAGCAGCACCCAGGGCGCGTCACCCGCACCGGCTCGTTCCCGGACGTGCAGCCGCAGCCCGCCCACGACAACCGTCGTGCTGACGAACCCGCGCGCCGGACCGGGCGCCGAGCCGATCAGCTGCCGCTCGGCTCGGCTGAGGCGCCTCACGCCGCCAGCCGGCTGACGGCTCGCCGGTCAGCGCGCCGAGCCGTGCCGCAGTTGCCGCACTCCAGGTAGTAGGTGCTGGGCTTGACCGGGAACAGCGGGATGAAGAAGAGCGAGAACCTCGTCGAACGCCTGACCAGGGTCTGCGTGGCATGGACGCCACATACCTCGCAAACCCTCGGACGCTGGGAGACGATCTTGTCGCGGGTACGGAACCCGAAGATCAGGAACACGGCGTCAGCGCCCGCGTCGGATCATGTTGACATGCATATCCTCCGCGTGCCCGAAAGCCGGTGAGTTATGCCTTGGGGATGCGCCGACGTACGTCTTCCACCGTGGCCGGGCCCGGCTGCCAGGCGGCCACCCACGCGTCGTCGCTCGGGCGGCTGACGATGCCCTCCTCGAGGAACGTGTAGCGGCCGTCCAGAACCCGCCGCGCCACCTTCACGTCCACCTCGTCGGTGTTGTCCCACATGGCCGCGAAGAGAGCCTCCGCCCGGAGCCGCGCCTGCCGGCAGAACGCGTCGGCCAGCTCCATGCCGCCGGGGTGGTCGCCGCGTTCGGCGCGGGCGCGGACGCACACCGCCGACATCGCGAACAGTTCCGCGCCGATGTCCACCACGCGGCTCAGGAAACCCTGCTTGCGCTCCAGCTTCCCCTGCCAGCGGGACATCGCGTAGAACGTCGATCGCGCGAGCTTCCGCGAGGCCCGTTCGACATACCTGAGGTGTACGGCCAGCGGACCGAACTCGGCGTACCCGTTGGGGGTCTGGCCCTTGCCCACCGCGAGGGTCGGCAGCCAGCGCGCGTAGAACGCACCCGCTCGCGCCCCGGCGCGGGCCTTGCGGCCGAGCCCGGCCTCCGGATCGATGATGTCCCCGGCGACCGAGAGGTGCGCGTCCACCGCCTCGCGCGCGATGAGCAGATGCATGATCTCGGTCGAACCCTCGAAGATGCGGTTGATCCGCAGGTCACGCAGCACCTGCTCGGCCTCGGAGGCGCGTTCGCCGCGAGCCGCCAGCGAGTCGGCCTTCTCGAAGCCGCGGCCGCCGCGGATCTGGATCAGCTCGTCGGCGACCTGCCACGCCATCTCGCTGGCGAAGAGCTTGACCAGCGCGGCCTCGATCCGGATGTCGTTGCGGTCGTCGTCGGCGATCACGCAGCAGAGGTCCAGCATGGACTCCATCGCGTAGGTCGTCGCGGCGATGAACGAGATCTTCTTGGCGACGGCCTCGTGCCGGCCGACCGGGCGGCCCCACTGCACCCGCTCCGCCGACCACTCCCGGGCCACGCCGAGCGACCACTTGCCGGCCCCCACACACATCGCGGGCAGCGACAGCCGCCCGGTGTTCAGGGTGGTCAGCGCGATCTTGAGCCCTTTGCCGAGGCCGCCGATGACGTTCGCCTCCGGCACGAACACGTCGTGGAAGCGGGTGACGCTGTTCTCCAGCCCGCGCAGGCCGAGGAACTCGTTGCGCCGCTCCACGGTGATGCCGGGCGAGTCACCCTCCACCACGAACGCGGTGATGCCCTTGTCCGGCACCCGGGCCATCACCACCAGCAGGGTGGCGACTGTGCCGTTGGTCGCCCACAGCTTGATCCCGTTGAGCCGGTAGCCGCCCTCGACCGGCTCAACGGTGGTGCCCAGGCGGGCCGGGTCGGAACCGACGTCCGGCTCGGTGAGCAGGAACGCCGACACCTCGCCCGCCGCCAGCCTCGGCAGGAACGCCTTCTTCTGCTCGGGCGTACCGAAAGTCTTGAGGGGTTGGGGCACGCCGATCGACTGATGCGCGGACAGCAGCGCGCCGACCGACGGGTTCGCCGAGCCGATGAGCGTCAGCGCCTTGCAGTAGTGCAGGTTGGACAGGCCGAGCCCGCCGTACTCCCGATCGATCTTCATGCCGAAGGCGCCGAGCCGGGCCAGGCCGTGGAACACCTCGTCGGGGATGCGGGCGTCGCGCTCGATGGCGGCGCCGTCGATCTCCGCGCGGGCGTACTCCCCCAGCCTGGCCAGGAAGTCGTCCGCGTCGGGGCGCGGCTCCGGGGCCGGCCAGGGATCGATCAGGTCGAGCCGGAACCGGCCCAGGAAGAGCTCTTTGCCGAAGCTCGGCTTGCGCCACTCGGCGTCGCGGGCGGCCTCGGCCACCTGGCGAGCCTGTTTCTCCGAGACGTCGGCCTGGTTGCGCTGGGTCTGAGTCACGACCTCTACCCCCTCGATCGAGGACGGTGGAGCCCCTCACGCTACCCAGGTGAGTTACTCAGCGGTAGCCCATCGGTGAGGTCCTGGCTGCCGATCACGGCGAGCAGGCGCAACTGGTCGGCGGCCGCCCCGCCGGCCGGTGCGGTGAAGAACTGCAGGCGCTGGCGGCCGTCCTCGCTGAACAGGTTCTGGCAGTCGATCTCCACCACGCCCAGCGACGGATGGACGATGCGCTTGCGTTCGCCCCGCCGGACCCGGACGTCACCGGTGTCCCACAGCTCGGCGAACTCACCGCTCGCCCGGCGCAGCCTGGCCACCAGGCCGGTGTACCGGGCGTCATGATCGCGGCGCGCGACGGCCGCCCGCAGGTCGGAGACCAGCACCCGCGAGTGGTGCGGGTGATCCTCGGGGGGATAGATCGTCCGCGCGTCCGGATCGGTGAACCACCGGGCGACGAAGCTCTCCGGCCCGGGCGGGCCGAGCAGGGCCTCGGCCAGGCGGTTCTGCACCAGGGTCTCGTGCAGGTCGGTGATGATCCGGGCGGGCGTGCCGCCGAGCCGGTCGAGCAGCGCCAGCATGGCCGGCGGGATGTGCGCCGCCGTCCCACCGGCGGCCGGCGCGGGCCGGCCGGCCAGGCGGAACAGGTGGTCGCGCTCGTCGGCGTCCAGGCGCAACGCCCGGGCCAGGGCGGCCAGCATCTGCGCGGACGGCTGGGCGCCGCGGCCGCGTTCCAGCTCGATGTAGTAGTCCACGGACGCGCCGGCCAGGTGGGCGACCTCGTCGCGGCGCAGGCCGGGCACCCGGCGGCGGCTCCCGGCGGGCAGGCCCACCTCCGCGGGCGTGATCCGGGCCCGCCGCGACTTCAGGAAGGCACCCAGCTCATCCACGTCCACCCGGCCAGTCTGCCCTCGGCGCGCGGCCGCAACCAGGGGTTGGCGACCCCCGGGTCGGCGGCTCCTGGTTCGGCGCCGCGGGACGGGTCAGGGTCGAGATCAAGACCCGACAAGAAGGAGTACGACCATGCCGTTCGCCAATCTCAAGGTCCCGGCCGGCCTGCTGACCGCCGAGCAGAAGGAGAACCTCGTCGTCCGGATCACCGACCTGTACGCCGAGACGTTCGGTGACGCCGTCCGGGACAACACGATGGTGCTCGTCGAGGAGGTCGCCGACGGCGGCTGGGGCATCCGAGGCGAGGTGCTGACGCTCGCCAAGCTCCAGTCCGGCTCCGGCTCCGGCTCCGGCAATTAGGTCATCTGACCGATGTGGGCCGCGGTCGGCTGCCGGAGCATCGGGGCGTGAGCAGCTCCCCGCACCGGCGCGAGATTCACGACCGCGCCCTTCTCGACCTGGACGACGGGCCGGTCACCCCGTCGAACCGGGCCGAGCTGGGCGCGGTCGCCCGCCTGCTGAACACGGTCCTGGCCGGCCTGCTGGTCTCGGCGCTGCAGTTCGAGCAGCACGCCCTGCTGGTCCGCGGCGCCTCGCTGCGGCCCGTGGCCGGATTCCTGCTCGGCTGCGCGGATCGCGACCGCGGCGCCGCCCGCCGGGTCGCGGTCCGCCTGCGACAGCTGGGCTTTCCCGCCGACCACGATCCGGGGCACCTGACGGCGCGGTCGCCGGTGACCTTCCGGGCCTTCCCGGACGGCGACCTGACCGCCGCCGTGACCCAGAACCTGCTGGCCGCCCGGATCCTCGTGCAGACCCTGCAGGAGGCGGCCCGGTGGATCGGCGCCACCGACCCGAGCACGCGGCGGCTGCTCGAGGATCTGCTGCAGGAGAAGGAGGACCAGGCGGACGTGCTCAGCGCGGAGAAGACAGCGCGTCCCTGAGCCCGGCGCGGGACGCCACCCCGAGCTTCGGGAAGATCCGGTAGAGGTGCGCGCCGACCGTGCGGTGCGACAGGTAGAGACGCTCGGCGATCTGCTTGTTGGTCAGGCCGGCCGCGGCGAGCTCGGCGATCTGCAGCTCCTGAGCGGTCAGCGCGACCGGACCTGCCATCGGCGAGCCGGCCGAACCCGGCGTCGGCGGCCTCTGTCCGGCGGCGCGCAGTTCGACCTCGGCGCGCGCGATCCACGGCTGGGCAGCCATCGCGGCGAACCCGTCGCGGGCGGCCGTGAGGTGGCGGCTCGCCTCCGACGTCGACGCCGTGCGCCGCAGCCTCTCCCCCAAGGCGAGCCGGACCCGCGACGCGTCGAACAGCCATCTCTCGGCCGTCGGCGCGGCCAGCAGCGCGTCCAGCCGGGCGACCGCGCCACCGTCCCCGCCCTTCCCGCCGTCCCCGCTATTCCCGTCGGCTCCGCCCTTCCCGTCGGCTCCGCCCTTCCCGTCGGGTCCGCCCGCGCGGGAGTCCGCGCCGATCAGGACGTCGACGCCGGCCTGGAGGAGGGCCATCCGGGACGACAGCGCCGCCACGTTCGCGGCGCGCATCGCCTCCACGTGGGCGCGGGCCTCGACCGTGCGGCCGGTGCGCACCGCCGCCTCGACCAGATCGAACATCACCCAGGTGCAGTGCGGCACGTGCGAGGCGAGCACACCGGGCGGGCTCATCGCCGCGGCGTACCGGAAAGCCTGGTCGAAATCGCCCTGACCGAGAGCGGCCAGGGCGCGGGGGTGCTGGGCGAACAGGGCCGCCGCGGTCACCCCGCGCGGGAGGGCCCAGTGGGTGATCTCGTCGGCGAGCGCGTACGCCTCGTCGAACCGGCCCCGGCCGGCGGCGACGATGCCCCGGTTGTAGTGGAAGTACCACGCGAAGAACGGGAAGCCCGCCGTGTCGCAGACGCGCTGCCCCTCGCGGGCGAGCTCCTCGGCCTCGTCCCACCGGCCGACGAGGTAGCTGTCGAGGCAGAGATGCATGAGGGCGCCCAGGTGCCGGCGGGGCGGGCCGCCGTCGCGTCCCTGCTGCACCAGCCGCCAGGACGGTTCCCGGGAGTCGCCGAGGCGGTCCAGGTAGACCGACGCGGTGCCGATCCGCACGATGCGGGTGGGATCGGTCTCGTCGGGCAGGCGGGCGAGGACCGCATCGGCCTCGGCGAGCGCCGCCGCGCCCGTACGCACAGGGTCGGGAAAGGTCTTGCTCGCGAAGGCCAGAACGTCGGGTGGCCCCGGTCGCATGCGACTCACCGCGCGGTCGAACGGCGCCCAGTAGTCGGGGGTGCTGCCGTACCAGCTGAGCAGCAGCAGCGTGTGCATGGCCTCGACCAGCGCCGGGTCGTCCGCGCGGTAACCGTGATCGCCCGCCTCGATCGCGCCGGTCAGCAGGCGGTGCGCGGTGCTGACGTCGCCGTCGCCGTTGAGCATCAGGAAGGCGGCGGCGTTGGCCGCGTGCAGCGACCCCGCCGAGTCGGTAGTGGCCTGCCGGGCGTCGTTCAGCAGCGTACGGGCGTCGGCCGCGCTGCCGTTGGCCTCCGCGCCGATGTACGCGGCCTCGGCCAGCCGCCGTGCCCGGGCCTGACTGGTCGTGCTCAGCTCGGCGGCCCGGGTGAGCGCGGCGATCGCGGCGAACGCGTCACCGCGGAGCATCACCCGGTGCGCCGCCTCCTCGAGCAGCCGCGCGACCGCCTCGTCGGGGCCCGTGGCGGCCGCCGAGAGATGCCAGGCACGCCGTTCCGGGTCGCCGGGCAGGGCGTCGGCGAGCGCGAGATGGGCGTCCCGGCGCTCCTCGTGGGTGGACATCGCCACGATCGCCGACCGGATCAGCGGGTGCCGGAACGCGATCCGTGCCGTGGCGTCGTCCACCCGGATCAGCTCGGCACGCTCCGCCGGCCCGAGACCCGCCATCGCGGGACTGGCCGCCCGCAGCACCCCGAGGTCGCCGGCGCCCTCGAACGAGGCGAGCAGCAGCAGCCGGCGCGTCACCTCCGGGAGCGCGGTGAGGCGGGACGTGAACATCGCCTGCAGCCGGTCGCCCAGCGGCACCACGTCGGCCTGCGCCGCGGTCCGGCGAGCGGCGCCCAGCAGCGTCGACGGCAACTCCATCAGGGCCAGCGGATTGCCCTGGGCGAGGCCGAACAGGCGCTCCCGGACCCGGCCCGGCATGTCCGGGAAGTGCTTCGCGACGAGGTGCCCGGCGGCCTCGCCGTCGAGTGGCGGCACGACCATCTCGGTCAGGCCGCGCGGGTCGAGGAAGCTGGCGGTCCCGGTGCGCGCCGACACCAGCAGCCCGGCACGGCAGCCGTCCAGGCGGCGGGCGACGAACCCGAGAACCACGGCGCTCGCCCGGTCGATCCACTGCAGATCGTCGACCAGGAGTACGACCGGTTGCTCCGCGCTGACGGCCCGGAGCAGCAGCAGAGCCGCGTTGCAGATGAGCAGCGCGTCCGGGGCGGGGCCGGCGTCGAAGCCCAGTGCCACGGCCAGCGCCCCGCGCGGACCGGGCGGCAGCCGGTCCAGGTCGGCGTGCACCGGCAGCAGCAACTGATTCAGCGCGGAGTAGCTCACGTCGGCCTCGAACTCCGAGCCCGACGCCCGCAGCACCCGGACACCCGCGTCGGCGGCCAGTCCGGCCGCGGCGGTCAGCAGCGAGGATTTGCCCACCCCGGGATCGCCTCGGATCAGCCGGGCCTCGCCGCGCGCCCGGAGGCCGTCGAGGAACTCGGACAGCCGCCCCAGCTCGTCACGGCGTCCGAACAACTCGTGAACCACGTGCGGCAGGTTACCGGCAGAAATTGCACGCCACAATGGTCGCCAGAATTGGGCAAGCCGTCGCGACTTCCGGGCAAGACGATGCAGTCATCCGACAGATGTACGGGCCATTGTTCATCGCCGACAGTGGTGCTCATGACAGTCGGACACGCTTTTCAAGCCATCATGACCGCGCTACCCGATAAACGCGACGAGGTGATCGCGCTGCCGCTGGACGCGCCGTCGCTGCCACACCCGCAGTACCTCGACCAGGTTCCGGTCGGCGCAAAGGCGGTGTTCTGAGATGACCTACCCACGTCCCGCGGTCGACGCCGAGCTCAGCACCCTGCTGGGCGGCATGCCGCTGATGACCACCCTCGACGCCGAGACGCTGGCTCAGGTGCGACAGATTCCCTCACCACCGGTGGAGCCGCTGCTCCGCGGCCGGCCGGTCGAGCAGCGGGAGATCACCGTCGCCGCCTTGGACGGCACGCCGATCGCGCTGACCGCGTTCATCCCGGAGGGCGCTCACCAGGCGCCCTGCGTCTACTGGATCCACCCCGGCGGCATGATGATGGGCGACCGGTACACGAACATCGACATTCCCCTGGACTGGCTGCACGAGTGCGGTGCGGTGGTCGTCACCGTGGACTACCGGCTCGCGCCGGAGGCCGGCGGCACGGTGCCGGTGACCGACGCGTACCAGGGACTGCGATGGCTCGCCGCGCACGCCGACGACCTGGGCGTCGATCCCGGGCGGGTGGTCGTCGCCGGTGCCAGCGCGGGCGGCGGGCTGGCCGCCGGGGTGACGCTGCTGGCCCGCGACCAGGGTGGGCCGCCGGTCGCCGCGCAGGTGCTGATCTGCCCGATGCTCGACCACCGCAACGACACGATCTCCAGCCTCCAGCACGGCGGCGCCCCGGGCGTCTGGACCCGCGAGATGAACGAGTTCGGCTGGCGGTCGCTGCTCGCCGGCACGACGGACGTCTCCGCCTACTCCTCGCCCGCCCTGGCGACGGACGTGTCGGGGCTGCCGCCCACCTACATCGACGCCGGCACCGCCGAGGTCTTCCGCGACGAGGACGTCGCCTACGCGAGCCGGATCTGGGCCGCCGGCGGACACGCCGACCTGCACGTCTGGGCCGGCGGGGTGCACGGGTTCGACGCCCTGTTCCCGCACGCCCGGCTCTCCGAGGCCGCCCGGCGTACCCGCACCGGCTGGCTCGCCGCGCTTCTGGCCGACCGGGCACCGGCGGCGGCATCGTGAACGGCGCCTTCCTCCGGGAGTTCCTGCGCAACCCGCTCACCGTCGCCGCGGTGGCGCCCAGCAGCGAACGACTGGCCGACACCGTCACCGCGCCCGTGCCGCACACCGGCTCACCGGTCGTCGTCGAGCTCGGACCGGGCACCGGATCGTTCACCGCGGCCATCCAGCGGCGGCTCGGCGGTCGTGGCCGGCATCTGGCGGTCGAGATCAACTCACGGTTCGCCGCGCCCCTGGCCATGCGCTATCCACGGGTGGACGTGGTGCTCGGCGATGCCGCCCGGCTGCGGGACGTGCTCGACCGGCGGGGCATCGGCCGGGCCGACGTGATCGTCAGCGGGCTGCCCTGGGCGGCGTTCTCCGCCGGACACCAGGACGACCTGCTCGGGGCCGTCACCGATGCCCTGGCGCCGGACGGCGTGTTCACCACCTTCGCGTACACGTCGACGCTGTGGGCGCCGGCGGCCGGTCGGCTGCGCCGCTCGCTGCGCGATCGGTTCGAGGAGGTCGTCGCCGGGCGCACGGTCTGGGCCAACCTCCCGCCGGCCCTGGTCTACTCCTGCCGCCGGCCCCGAATCAGGCCGGACCTGATCAGGCCGGACCTGATCAGGCCGGGCGTCCGGCAGTTGAGCGCGAGCCGTCCCGGCTCGGCGGAGCCCCGAACTGGCGCCGGTATTCCCGGCTGAACTGCGACGGGCTCTCGTAACCGACCCGCCGGCTGATCCCGCCCACGTTGCCGGGCTCGGCGGCGAGCTGGAGCCGGGCCTGCTGGAGCCGGATCTGCTTCTGGAACTGGATCGGGCTCATCGCGGTGACCGCCTGGAAGTTGCGATGGAAGGTGGAGACGCTCATGCCGGCCTGCTGGGCGAGTTCCTCGACCACGAACCGGTCGGCGTAGTGGTCGCGGATCCAGCTGACCGCGCGGGTGATCTCGCTGAAGCCGCTGTCGGGCAGGCCGACCTGGCGTACGACCTCGCCCTGGTCCCCGGTGACCAGACGCCAGACGATCTCCCGTTTCACCAGGGGCGCGAGGGCGGCGATGTCGGCCGGCCGGTCCAGCAGGCGCAGCAGCCGGGCGACCGCGTCCAGCAGTTCCGCGGACGCCGTGCCGGCGGCGATCGCGGACGGCGGCGAGCCGTCCACCGGGGCGGGACGGTCGCCGGGATGCTCCCGCAGCAGCATCTCGGCGACCATCGACGGGTCCAGGGTCAGCCCGACACCGAGACCCGGCTGCTCCGCGCTGGCCCGCGCGAAGTAGCCGGACACCGGCAGCTCGACGGACGTGACCAGGTACTCGCCGGGCCCGTACTCGTACACCCGGTCGCCGACCGCGCAGCGTTTGGTGCCCTGGCCGATGAGGGCGAAGACCCTGCCGTACGTGGTCGGGGCCGGCGGGTACGGCGAATCCGCCCGGAAGATCAGGACGTCGTCGACGGCGGTCCGCAGATCCGCCCGGGCATGCCGGGCCAGCAGGCCGCGGATCTCGTCGAGGATCATGCGGCGATTGTGCACGCACTCGCCATTCCTGTGCAACACGAATGGCGTCCGAATGATTAGGCTCGGGTTGTCTGGAAAGGACAGCGATGACCGATGAAACGCGCACCGAGATCTCCCTTCTGGTCAACGGCGAAACTAGTGTTTTGATAGTGGATAATCGCCGGACGTTGCTCGACGCGCTCCGTGAGCAGCTCGGCCTCACCGGCACCAAGAAAGGTTGCGATCAGGGCCAGTGCGGCGCATGCACCATCCTCGTCGACGGCCGGCGCGTGGTGTCCTGCCTGACCCTCGCGGTCACCGCCGACGGCGTCGGCGTGACAACCGTGGAGGGTCTGGCGGAGGACGGCGAGTTGAGCCCGCTCCAGGAGGCTTTCGTGCGCCTCGACGGACTTCAGTGCGGATTCTGTACGCCGGGGCAGCTCTGCTCGGCGGCCGGGATGCTGGCCGAGCACGCTGCCGGCTGGCCCAGCGCGGTCACCCGCGGCGGGACACCGGATCTCGACGAGGCGGAGATCCGCGAACGGATGAGCGGGAACCTCTGCCGATGCAGCGCGTACCCGTCGATCGTGCGCGCGATCCAGGAGACGGCGGTGTCCCGATGAGGGAATTCGCGTACCAGCGGGCGACCGGCGTGCGTGAGGCCCTGATGGCCGACGCCCGATATCTGGCCGGTGGCACCAACCTGGTGGACCTCATGAAGACCGGCGTCGAGACGCCCGACCGGCTGGTGGACGGGCGCGGCCTCGATCTCGGCGGGATCCGCACGGCCGGCGACGGCGGGCTGGTGCTCGGCGCGACCGCGACCAACAGCGTGGTCGCGGCCGACGCGCGGGTCCGGCGCGACTACCCGGCGGTGAGCCAGGCGCTGCTGGCCGGCGCGTCGGGCCAGCTGCGGAACATGGCGACGGTCGGCGGCAACCTGCTGCAGCGCACCCGCTGCGCGTACTTCGCCGACCCGTCCGAGCCGTGCAACCGGCGCGAGCCGGGCACCGGGTGCCCGGCGCTGCACGGCGTGCATCACAACCACGCGATCCTGGACTGGACCGAGCACTGCGTCGCCACCCACCCGTCCGACTTCGCGGTGCCGCTGACCGCGTTCGACGCGGTGGTCCGGTACGAGACGCTCGCCGGGCCCGGCGAGATCCCGCTGCCGGAGTTCTATCCACCGGTCGGCGGCCGCCCGGACCGGGAGACCGTCCTGCCGCCCGGCGCCCTGATCACCGAGGTGGTGCTGCCGGTCGCACCGGTGACCCGGCGCTCGCGTTACCGCAAGGTCCGCGAGCGGGCGTCCTACGCGTTCGCCACCGTGTCCGTGGCGGCGGCTCTCGACGTCGAGGACGGCGTCGTGCGCGACGTCCGGGTGGCACTCGGCGGGGTGGCGTCCCGGCCGTGGCGGGCCCGGCGGGCCGAGGCCGCGCTGCTGGGCGGACCGGCGACACCGGAACGGTTCCGGACGGCCGCCGCGGCCGAGCTCGCCGCCGCGGAACCGTTGCGGGACAACGCCTACAAGGTGACGCTCGCCCGCAACCTGATCGTGGCGGTCCTGACCGAGTTGGAGGGCCAGCGATGATCGTCGGCACACCCCGCCCCCGGCTGGAGGGCCGCCTCAAGGTCACCGGCGCCGCGCCGTACGCCGCCGACGTGCCGGTACCGGGCCTGGCGCACGGCTGGATGGTCACGGCCACGGTGTCGCGTGGCCGGATCCGCGAGCTCGACGCGGCCGCCGCGCTCGCCCTGCCGGGCGTGCTGGCGGTCCTGGACCACACCAACTCCCGCCGGCTCAACCCGGACGCCGCCAACTACTTCGGCCCGGACGGCAGCCTCCCGCTGCTCCAGGACGACGTCGTGCCGCACGCCGGGCGGCCGGTCGCGCTCGTGGTGGCGGAGACTCCCGAGCAGGCGCGCGCCGGCGCCGCGGCGCTGCGGATCGGGTACGAGACCGAGCCGCACGACCTCGGCTTCGCCCTGGACCATCCGGCTGCCCGCCCGGCGTCCACGCTCTTCGGACCGGAGGCCGACACCGGTGACCTGGCGGCCGAGCTAGCGGCGTCCGCCGTGGTCGTGGACGAGGTCTACCGCACGCCGGAGGAGACCCACAGCGCCATCGAGCCGCACGCCGCGACCGCCTGGTGGGCCGACGGCCACCTGCACGCGGTGGACACCGACCAGGGCCCGTACGGCATCTCCCGGGTGATGGCCACGCTGTTCGAGATCGACCGGGACCGGGTGCACATCCGCGCCGAGCACGTCGGTGGCGGCTTCGGCGGCAAGACCATCTGCGGCGCCCAGCTCATCCTCGCGGCGATGGCCGCCGAACACGTCGGCCGGCCGGTCCGGGTGGCGCTCACCCGCCGGCAGGTCTTCCTGGCCACCGGTTCGCGGCCGCCGACCGAGCAGCGGGTGCGCATCGGCGCCGACGCCTCCGGCCGGCTGCGCGCCATCCACCACCACGCGGCCTTCGCCCTCTCGCCGCTCGCCGAGTACATCGAGTGGTGCACCGAGCAGGCCCGCACCCTGTACGCCGCCCCGGCCATCCGCACCCAGCTCACCGCGGTCCCGCTGGACATGCTGCCGCCGTGCACGATGCGCGGCCCCGGCGCGACACCAGGCTCGTTCGCCTTCGAGTCCGCCGTGGACGAGGTGGCCGAACGGCTCGGCATCGACCCGCTGGACCTGCGGCTGCGCAACCAGCCGTCGGTCAGCCCGGTGTCCGGCCGCCCGTTCAGCACCCGGCGCCTGGTCACCTGTCTCACCGAGGGGGCCCGCCGGTTCGGCTGGGGGCAGCGCGATCCCCGCCCGGGGGTCCGCCGCGAGGGCGACCTGCTCGTCGGCACGGGCGTGGCCTGCGCCGCGTTCATCGCCGGCACGTTCCCGTCGTCGGCGTCGATCACCGCGGAGGCCGACGGGACGTTCACGGTGCGCAGCGGCGCCACCGACATCGGCACCGGCGCGCGTACCGCCCTGACCGCGGTCGCCGCCGACGCGCTCGGGGTGACCACCGAGGCGATCCGGCTGCGGATCGGCGACAGCGACCTCGGCATGGCCGCCGACGCGGGCGGTTCCCGGGGCACCACCTCGCACGTCTTCGCCATCACCGAGACGGCCAAGGCGCTGCGCGAGAAGCTGCCCGGCGCGGACCTGCCGGTGACCGCGACGGTCGACACCACTCCGCTGATCAACTGGCAGCCGGACCAGGAGCGGAACACGTACAGCGCGATCTTCGCCGAGGTGACCGCCGACCCGGCGACCGGCGAGGTGCGGGTCCGCCGGTTGCTGGGCATGTTCGCGGTGGGCCGGGTGATCAATCCACTGCTGGCCCGCGGTCAGCTGACCGGCGCGATGATCGGCGGCCTGTCGATGGCCCTGCACGAGGAGGGCGTCCACGACCCGGTCTCCGGCCGGCTGGTCACCGCCGATCTGGCCGGCTATCACATCGCCGCGCACGCCGACGTGCCCGCGATCGAGGCGGACTTCGTGGCCGACTACGAGCCGCAGGACACCTCCGGGGTCAACGGCCTGGGCGAGATCGGGTCGTGCGGCACCGCCGCGGCCATCGCCAACGCGGTCTGGCACGCCACCGGCACCCGCCAGCGCACGTTGCCGATCAGCCTGAGCCGCGTCCTCAGTCCTTAGGACGCGCGCCGGTCAGCCGGCGCGCGGCCTCGACCACGAACTCCCGGCGGCGACGGCGCTCGGCCTCGTCGTCGCCGGCCGCGCCGGTGATCATCTCGGCGAGCTGCGGGACGGTCTGCCACCAGGCGGCCAGGGCGATCAGGGCGAACAGCAGGTGGGCCGGGTCCAGGCCGCCGTCGAGCAGGCCGTCGCGTTGCGCCTTGGCGAAGCGCTCCACCTTCTGCCGGTAGTGGGCGGCGCGCTCGGCGGCGCGGGCCGGCGGTCCCTGGCCGAGGCCCTCCCACTGCAGCAGCCGGGCCAGCGCGGGGTGGGCGGCGTGGTAGTCGTAGGTCGCCCCGGCGAAGTCGCCGAGGTCGCCGGGCTGGTCGAAGCCGACCGCGGACGCGAGCCGGTCGAGCTCGTCGGCCAGCACTATCTCCCAGAGCGCGTTCTTGTCCCCGTAGTAGCTGTAGAGCCGTTCCTTGTTGATGCCGGCGCGGACGGCGATCCGGGTCATCGTGGTGCCGTCCAGGCCGCGCTCGGCGAACTCCGCGGTGGCGGCCTCCTTGAGCCGGCGCCGTGTCCCCTCGGTGTCCCATGCCACAGCTCATCCTACAACCCCAACGGTGCCGTTGGAGTAGCATCAGAACTCCAACGGCATCGTTGGAATTACCCAGGGGAGTTCTCATGAGCGAGCCCACCGCGGTGGTGACCGGAGCGAACAGCGGCATCGGCAAGGAGGTGGCCCGGCAACTGCTCGCCGCCGGTTTCACCGTGCACGTCGGCGCCCGGGACGCGGCCCGCGGCCGGGCGGCGGCCGACGAGCTCGGCGCGGGCGCCCGGCTGCTCCTGCTCGACGTCACCGACGAGAAGTCGATCGCCGCGGCCGCCGAGCAGGTCGCCGACCTGGACGTGCTGGTCAACAACGCGGGCATCAGCGACGCCGGGCAGCCGCCCGTCACCGCCGACGTGGAGACCTTCCGCCGGGTGTACGAGACCAACGTCTTCGCCGTCCTCGCCGTCACCAACGCGTTCCTGCCCGCGCTGCGCCGCTCGGCCCGCCCGCGCATCGTCAACGTCTCCAGCGGCACCGGCTCGCTCGCCTGGAGCACCGGGCCCAACCCGCAGTTCGACTTCCGGATGTCCGCGGGCGGCGCGGCGGCGTACCGCTCGTCGAAGACGGCACTCAACGCCCTGACCGTCTACTACGCGCAGGCCCTGGCGGCGGACGGCGTCAAGGTCAACGCGCTCGCCCCGGGGCTGCGCGCCACCAACCTCAACCCGCGTGCCGCCCAGGCCGGCGGCGACCCGGCCGAGGCGGCTGCCGAGGCCGTACGGCTGGCCCTGCTCCCCGACGACGGCCCGACCGCCGGCTTCTTCTCCTGGGACGGCACGCCCGCACCCTGGTGACTCAGCCGCGCAGCGCCGCCACGGCCAGGTCCACGTCGGCCTCGGTGCTGTAGACGTGGAAGGACGCCCGCACCCGACCGGCCCGGACCGCGGCGCGGATCCCGGCGGCGGCCAGCTTCTCCTCCGCGCCCGGCGCGTCCACCGTCACGATCGCGCTGTCACCCGGCGGCCGGCCCAGCGCCCCCAGGAACCGGTTGGCCAGGGCGACGTTGTGGTCGCGGATCGCCTCGACGCCGATCTCCTCCAGCAGGGCGATCGCGGGCGCGGCGCCGACCCAGCTGAACCACGCCGGTGACACGTCGAAGCGGCGCGCGTCGTCGGCCAGCCGCATCTCCGGGCCGTAGTACGCGCTGTGCACGTCGGCCCCGGCGTACCAACCGGCGGCGATCGGCCGGATCCGCTCGCGTACCGAAGGATTGAAGTAGGTGAAGGCCGTCCCCCGCGGGCCCATCAGCCATTTGTAACCGGCGACCATCACCACGTCGGCGAGCGACGCGTCGAACGGCAGCCAGCCGCAGGCCTGCGACGCGTCGACGACGATCATCGCCCCGGCTGCCCGCGCCGCCGCCACGATGGCCGGGTAGTCGGCGACCTCGCCGGTGGCCGACTGCACCAGCGAGAACGCGACGACGTCGCACCCGGCGGCCACCGACTCGAGCAGCCGGTCGACCGGCACCGTGCGCACGTCGAGCCGGTCCCGGTGCACCATCCAGGGGAACAGGTTCGAGGTGAACTCGATCTCCGGCGCCACCACCCGGGCGCCGTCCGGGACCGACGCGGCGACCGGGGCGAGCATCTGCGAGAGCTGCGAGCCGACGGCGACGTCGCCGCTCGGCACCCCGACCAGGCGGGCGAATCCGGCCCGGGCGGCTTCGGTCGACTCGCCCCACCCTTCCCAACTGGTGACGCCGCCCCGCCAGTCGGCGAGGGCCGCCTGCATCGCGTCCCAGCCGGGTTGCGGTGGGAGACCGTAACTCGCCGTGTTCAGCCAGCCGGGCACGGGACTCCAGAGGTGCTGCGCTTCATCGATCTTCACCAGGTCGAGTCTGCACCCTGACTCGGTTAAGCTCGGCTCGTGACGCACGAACACGTGTGCTTCTCCTACGACGACGACTCCGACCTGTACGCACGCGCGCAGTCCTTCCTGGCCGACGGCGCCGCAGCCGGCTGTCAGCTGTGGTGGATCGGTGACTTGCCGCCGCCGGCGGGCTACGTGACCACCGCCGTCTCGATCAGTGCCGCCTACCCGGGCAACGCGGTGATCGATCCCGAGGCGCAGCTCCGGCAGTACGCGAAGGTCACGAGCGCGGCGGTCGCCGCGGGATTCACCGGCCTGCGGGTGGTCGCTCAGGCGACACCCCTGGTGCGTACGCGTGAGCAACTGGACGCCTTCGCCCGGTACGAACTCCTGATCGACCGCTACATGGCGACGCACCCGTTCTCGGCGATCTGCGCCTACGACCGCCGCGAGCTGGACTCCTCGGCCATCGACGAGCTGGCCTGCCTGCACCCCGACACCAACGCGCCGGTGCCGTTCCACCTGCACGGCTGCCCGCCCGACGGCGGCGCCGCGGCGCTCACCGGCGAGCTGGACATGACCACCGACGAGCTGTTCGAGGTCACCCTGGGACGGCTCAGCTTCCCCGGCGATGACGAGGTGGTGCTGGACGCCACCGGCCTGCGCTTCGCCGACCATCGCGCGCTGTGGCGGATGAACCGGTGGGCCGCCGAGCACGACCGGCACCTGGTGCTGCGCGGAGCGGGCCGCGCGACCGCCCGGGTCGTGGACCTGATGGACCTGCCGCGCCTGCATGTGGAGGCAATTGCATGAGGACCGGCGCAGCCCGGGATCACCGGGGCTATTTCCACGAGGCCCTCTACTACTCGTCCGACGAGGAACTGCTCGCCGTGCTCGTCCCGTTCCTGACCGGGGGCGCGGCGGCCGGGGAGCCCACCCTGGTCGCGCTCGGCGAACGCAACGCCGAGCTGGTGCGTTCGGCGCTGCCCGCCGGGCACGGCGGTGGAGTTCGCGACCGGCGGCGACATGTACGCCCGGCCGGCCGCCGCGATCCGCTCCTACCGGCAGTTGCTCGCCGATCACGTGGCGGCCGGCGCCGGCCAGATCCGGATCATCGGCGAGCTGCCCGCGTCCGCGTTCGGCCCCACCTGGGACAGCTGGATGCGCTACGAGTCGGCGATCAACCACGCGTACGACGACTTCCCGCTGTGGAGCATGTGCGCGTACGACCGGCGGACGACGCCCGCGGCGATGCTGGCCGACGTGGACCGGACCCACCCGCGTCAGGCCCGCCCCGACGGCACGCACCCGGCGATCGAGGCGTACGCCGACCCGGAGTCGTACCTGGCCGGGATGCGCCCGGCCCCGCCTGACCCGCTGCAGCTCACACCGCCCGTCGCGGACCTGGCCGACCCGTTGCCGGGGCGGGCCCGCGATGCCGTCCGGGCCGCCGGCCACGAGGGGATCAGCCGCGACGAGATCGAGGACCTGGTCGTCGCGGTCAGCGAGGTGGTCACCAACGCGATGCTGTACGGCCGGGCGCCGATCCGGATGCGCGTCTGGTCGGGCCCGGACCGCGTCGTGGCCGAGGTCACCGACACCGGTCCGGGGCCCAAGGACCCGTTCGCGGGACTGTTGCCGATCGGCCCCGAGGGCCCGGGCGGGCGCGGGCTGTGGATCGTCAACCAGTCGTGCAACCACGTGACGATGGCCCGCGACCCGGACGGTTTCACCCTGCGCCTGACCGCCGGCGTCCCGCACTGAGGCGAGCGGCCCGCAACTGCGGGTACTGCTGCTCCGGGACGTTGGTGGCCGGCCGGGCCGGGAACCGGCCCGGCTCTCCGGGACACCCCGAGGAGAGATTGTCAGAGGCTGGCGTGCTGGGGCAGCAGCTCGGCGATGCCGATGCGGTGGTAGAACTCGGCGCGGATCCGGTCGCTGACCGCCGAGACCACCTCGCTGCCGTCGCGGGTCGGGTCGATGTGCGTGCGGAAAGGTCGTTGTCCCGCGGGCAGCCCGACGACCCGGACGATCTCCTCGGCGACCTCGTCCACGCCCCGGCCCTCCGGGAAGATGCCGGCGAGGCTTGCGGCCATGCCGTCCCGCAGCTTGCCGTAGAGCTCGTCGTACTCGGCGGAACGCGGCTCGTCGGCCGGTGAACCGGCGTGGGCGAAGTGGTTGGTGCCGCTGGGGTAGGCGCCGGGCACCACGATGGTGGTGTCGATGCCGAACCTGATCACCTCGGCGGCGTAGCTCTCGGCCATCGCGTCCATGCCGGCCTTCGCCGCGAAGTACGGCGCGAGGAACGGCGGGTGGCCGCCACGGGTGCTCGAGCTGCCCACCCAGACGAGCAGGCCGGACCGCTGGCGGCGCAGGACCGGCAGGGCGGCCCGGTTGACCCGCTGGGTGCTGAGCACGTTGATGTCGTACAGCTCGGCGAGTTGCTCCGGCGCGAACGCCTCGGCGGGACCGAGCATCATGTGACCGGCGTTGTGCACGACCACGTCGAGGCGGTCCTGCTCGGCGACGATGCGCTCGATCGCGGCGTCGACCGAGGCCTGATTCTGCACGTCCATCTCGATGCCACGCACGTCGATGCCCTCGGCCGCCGACTTCTCGCGCAGGTCGGCGACGCGCGGGGCGTTGCGGCCGGCGGTGGCGCGCATCCCGGCGTACACGGTGTGCCCGGCCCGGGCGAGCGCGACGGCGGCGAGGTTGCCGAAGCCGCTGGACGCGCCGGTGACCACGATCGTCGACGGCTTCAGAGTCGATGGCTCCAGAGTCGCCGGCATCAGACCAGCCCTCCGTTGGCGCGCAGAACCTGCCCGTTGACCCAGTGCCCGTCCTTGCTCGCGAGGAACGCGACCACGCCGGCGATGTCGTCCGGCTGGCCGAGGCGCTCCAGCGGGACGGCCTGGGCGAGGGTGTTCACCTGCTCCTCGCTCTTGCCGTCCAGGAACAGGTCGGTGGCGGTCGGGCCGGGCGCCACCGCGTTGACGGTCACGTCGCGGCCGCGCAGCTCGCGGGCCAGGATCAGGCTCAGGCCCTCGACGGCGCTCTTGCTGGCCACGTACGCCCCGTAGGTGGGAATCCGGGTGCCGACCACCGACGTGGAGAAGTTGATGATCGCGCCGCCGGGGCGCAGCCGCCGCGCGGCGAGCTGGTCCACGACGAAGGTGCCGCGGATGTTCGTCCGGTAGATCCGGTCGAGCACGTCGAGGTCGAGGTCCGCGATCGGGGACAGCGACATGACGCCTGCCGCGTTCACCAGCACGTCCACCCCGCCGAACTCGGACTCGGCCCGGTCGAACACGGCCGCCATGGCCTGCTCGTCGCCGACGTCGCCGGCCACCGCGATCCCGGTGCCGCCGGCTTCCCGTACCTCGGCGACGGCCTTGTCGGCCTCGTCGGAGCGGGACGCGTAGTTGATCACCACCGCGAACCCGTCCCGGGCGAGACGCACCGCGGACGCCCGGCCGATGCCCCGCGAACCTCCGGTTACCACTGCGACCTTCATGACTGTCTCCCTCTGCTGATTGGCTTCGTCCCCCACGATGCCCGGGATTGCCCGCGCGCGCCATGCATAAGTAGCATTCCAACTATGCACCGCACGCAACTGGAGAACGTCGACCTGAACCTGCTCCCGGCGCTGGCCGCGCTGCTGGACGAGCGGCACATCTCGCGCGCCGCCGAACGCACCGGGCTGAGCCAGTCGGCGATGAGCCGGGCCCTGCAACGGCTGCGCCGCACCCTCGGCGACGCCCTGCTGGTCCGTGACCCCGGTGGCTACCGCCTGACCCCGCGCGCCGAGCGCCTCCGCGAGCAGGTCGCCGCGGTGGTCCCCCGGTTGGGTGCGATCTTCCTCGCCGAGACGTTCGACCCGGCCGCGCTGAGCCAGACCATCCGGCTCAGCGGCAGCGACTACACGGTCGCCGTGCTCGGCATCCCGCTCCAGCGGCGGCTGCTCACCGAGTCGCCGCAGTCGGTCGTGCGGTTCCACTCCTGGCACGAGAGCACCTTCGAGGAGCTCGGCCGCGGCGGCCTGGACCTGACCTTCTACGGCGCCCAGGCGCCCGAGCCGCTGCACAGCACGGCCCTGTTCGAGGACCGGTTCGTCTGCGTCCTCGCCGATACCCATCCGCTGGCCGGCGCCGAGGCGCTCGACCTGGCCGCCTACCTCACCTGCCGGCACGTGGTCATCGACATCACCGACGGCAGCCAGCCCGCCGTCGACCAGATCCTGGCCGGCCGCGGCACGCCCCGCGAGGTCGGCTCGACCATCCCGTTCCACGCCGTCGCGCCGCACGCGCTGCCCGGCACCGACCTGGTGCTCACCTTCCCCGAGCGGCTCGCCGCGGTGTTCGCCGACCTGCCCGGCCTGCGCGTCGTCGCCGCTCCGCCGGAGATCGGCACGATGACCTACCGGATGGCGTGGCACCCCCGGCTGGACTCCGACCCGGCACACCGCTGGCTGCGCGATTCCGTCCGCACCGTCGCCCGGGATCTGTGAGAACGTGGCCCCATGACCACGGACGACGTCGACGCCGCACTGCGGGCGACGGGCCGCCTCGATGCGCTCGGCCGGATCGGGCTGGACGCGGCGGCCGATCCGACGTTCGACCGTTTCGCGCAGATGGTCCGCCATGTGATCGGCGCGCCGGTCGCCCTGGTGACGCTCGTCGACCCGGAGCGCCAGTTCTTCCCCGGCGCCTGCGGCCTCGGCGACCCGTGGCAGCAGCTCCGGCAGACGCCGCTGTCGCACTCGTTCTGCCAGCACGTCGTGGCCACCGCCGAGCCGTTGATCATCACCGACGCCCGGACCGACCCCCGGGTCGCCGGCAACCTCGCGATCGACGATCTGGGGGTGATCGGTTACGCCGGGATGCCGCTCACCGACGCGGACGGCAATGTGCTCGGGTCGCTGTGCGCCATCGACACCGAGCCTCGCGAGTGGACCTCGGAGGAACTCGGCCTGCTGTCCGACCTGGCCGCCGCCTGCTCAGACAGCCTGCGGCTGCGCATCGCCACGCGACGCGCCGAGACCGCCGAGCGGATCGCGGTCGCCGCGCACTCCCGCGCCGGGGCCGCGTACGACCGCAGCCAGCTCCTGCTGCGGGCCAGCGCGGCACTGGCCGACACCACCAGCTTCGACGACGTGCTCGCCACCCTGCGCCACCTGGCGATCGGCACGCTCGACCCGGCCCACGTCGGCGTCTTCCTGCTCGAGCCGGCCAACGACCAGGCCACCTCGTACGCCGACGAGGAACTGCCCGCGGACCTGGCCGACCGGTGGGCCGACCACCACCGCGCCGGCCGGTCCCCCGCGGCGGTCGCGGCCGGCACCGGCGCGCTGGTGCTGCTCTCCGACCCGGCCGCGGTCAGCGCGGCGGCGCCCGAGGTGGCCGAGACGATGGCGGCCCTCGGCTGGCAGTCCGCGGCGAGCGCTCCGCTGCCCGGCCCGGGCGGCGCGATCGGGGCACTCACCTTCGCCTGGAAACAGCCGCACGCGCTCGACACCGCCGAGCAGGCCCTGCTGGCCGCCCTCGCCGGCCACGTCGCCCGGGCGATCGACCGGGCACACGTCTTCGACGACCGCCGCGCCGCCGCCGAAACCCTGCAGAAGGCCCTGCTCACGTCGCCTCCGGCCGTCGACGGCCTCCGGCTCGCCACCCGGTACGAGGCGGCCCACCACGCGGACTACGTGGGCGGGGACTGGTACGACGTGATCGCCGTCGACCGCACCCGGCTGGCCCTGGTCATCGGCGACGTCACCGGTCACAGCGTGGAGGCCGCCGCCGGCATGAGCCAGTACCGCAGCCTGCTCCGCGGCCTGGTCATCGACCGTCACGAGCCGCCCTCCGCGCTGCTCCGGCGGCTCGAGCGGACCACCCGCGCGCTCGGCGGCCTCGGCATGGCCACCGTGATCCTGGCCTACCTCGACGAGGCCCCGTCCGGCGGTTACACCCTGACCTGGTCCAACGCGGGTCACCCGCCGCCGATCCTGCTGCACCCCGGCAGCGAGGCCGAGACCCTGCCCGGCCGCGATCCCCTGCTCGGCGCGCTGCGCAAGGTGTCCCGCACCAACCACACCCGGGTCCTGCCGGCCGGCGCCCGCCTGCTCCTGCACACCGACGGCCTGATCGAGACCCGCACCCGGCCCCTGGACGAGGGCTTCGCCGAGCTGCGGCGCCGGCTCACCGCCCACCGGCACGCCGACCTGGAGGAACTCGCGGACCGCCTCCTCGAGCCGGTCGGCGGACCGGTCCGGGAGGACGACGCCGCCATCCTCATCGTGGCCACCTGAGAGGTCAGGCAGCGGGGAGGCGCACCTCGAAGCGGCAGCCGCCGGCGACGTTGCGCACGCCGACGCGACCGCCGTGCGCCTCGACCAGCCCGCGCACGATGGCCAGGCCGAGGCCACCACCGGCCGCGGTGGACGGGGTCCGGGCACGCTCGCCGCGGAACGCCACGTCGAAGACCCGCCCGAGGTCGTCCGCCGGGATGCCACCGCAGCTGTCCGAGACCGCCAGCCACACATCGTCGCGGTCGAGCCCGGCGGCGATGTGAACGGTCCCGTCGGCCGGCGTGTACCGGACCGAGTTGATCAGCAGGTTGCGGACCACCCGGGCGAGTTCCGGCTCGCCGGCCCGGACCACCGGCCAGCCGGTCTCCGGCGCGAGAACGGTGATCCGGCGGCTGGCGGCCAGCGGCGCCACCCCGGCGATCGCGTCCGACACCACGTCGTGCAGCGGCACCGCGGTCGGGATCAGGCGCAGGGCGCCGGCGTTGATCCGGGACAGCTCGAACAGGTCGTCGACGAGCTGCGTCATCCGGCCGGTCTCGACCCGGATCCGCCGGTGGTACTCGGCGGCGGTGGCCGGATCGGCGACCACGCCGTCCTCCAGCGCCTCGGCCATCGCGCGCAGGCCCGCCAGCGGCGTACGCAGATCGTGCGAGACCCAGGCGACCAGGTCGCGTCGCCCCGCCTCGAGCCGGCGCTCACGCTCCCGGGCCGCCCGCGCCCACATCGCGGCGGCGGCCAGCCGCCGGCCGAACAGCCCCCCGACGAGCAGGCTGACCACGGCCGAGGCGGCCACCGTGACGAGCACGACGCGCAGGTCGTGCCCGGACAGGAACATGGCGTACGCGACCACGGCCACGCCCGCGACCACGGCGAGGACGGTGACGGCGAGCAGCACCAGGATGTGCACCAGCACGGACCGGCCGCGCAGCAGCCGCAGAACCACGGCGCCGGCCCCGGCGACCGCGGTGCCGGCCAGCAGCGCGTAGAGGCCGATCAGCAGCATGTCGCCCATCAGACGGCCGCCTCGTAGCGGTAGCCGACGCCCCAGACGGTGAGGATGCGGGTCGGCGCGGCGGGATCCGGTTCGATCTTCTCGCGCAGCCGCCGCACGTGGACGGTGACCGTGGACTGGTCGCCGAACTGCCAGCCCCACACCTTGCCGAGCAGATCGGTCCGGGACCAGGCCCGGCCCGGGTTGCGCAGCAGGAAGGCGAGCAGGTCGAACTCGCGTCCGGTCAGAGCCAGCGGCTCACCGGCCAGGGACGCGGTCCGCCGGGCGGTGTCGGCGGTCAGGGCGCCGTCGGACAGCACCGCCGGCGCGTCCGGGTCGTCGGCCGGGGCGCCGCTGCGGCGCAGCACCGACCGGATCCGCAGGACGAGCTCGCGCGGCGAGAACGGCTTGGTCACGTAGTCGTCGGCGCCGACCTCCAGGCCGAGCACCCGGTCGGCCTCCTCACCGAGCGCGGTCAGCATCACCACCGGCAGCTCCGGATGCTGCCGGCGGACCCGGCGGCACACCTCGATGCCGTCGATGCCCGGCATCATCAGGTCGAGCACCACCAGGTCGGGCCGGTGCGCGGCGATCGCGGCCAGGCCGTCGGCGCCGTCCGCGGCCAGCACCACGGCATAGCCGGCCTGTTCCAGATAGCGGCGCACGACGTCGCTCACCGTCCGGTCGTCATCGACCACCAGTACCTGATGTCCCACGCACGCCACGCTACCCATTGCCGGGGCCCGGAGTGCTTTCCGGAGTCTTACGGTTCCTCATGCGCGCCACCAGGGTGGTCACCGCCAGCAACGCCGGCATCCACAGCGCGTCGTGGGCGACCAGCACGACGGCGAGGAAGATCAAGACCCCGGCCAGGCGGATGTCCGGGTCGGTGAGCAGGCCCAGCACGGCGTGGACCAGACCGGCTACGCCGGCCACGATCAGCAGGGTACGCACGCGGGTCACGTCTCCTCCCGTACGGTGATCCGCCCGACCCACTTGGTCTGCAGCACGCCGGGCCGGTTGGGGGCGATGAGCCGGGCGGGGTAACCGTGGTCGGCGTGCAGCACCTCGCCACGCAGCCGCAACGCGATCAGGGTCAGCGGGTCGCGGACGTGTTCCGGCGCGACGACCGACGTCCGGTAACGGCCACCGGCCTGCACCGACTCGACCTCGGCCACCGCCCGGTCCGGGTCGGCGCCGGCCATCGCGACAAGGTCTCGCAGCCGCACGCCGCTCCAGGTCGCGGTGGAACTCCACCCCTCGACGCAGGCGATCGGCAGGATGGCGGCATGCTGCGGCAGGGCGTTCAGCGCGGCCAGGTCGAGGCTGAGCTCGCCGCCGGGTCCGGCCAGGATGATCCGGTACGCGGGGTCGTCGATCAGTGGCAGCACTCCCGCCGCGGCGGCGGTCTTGTTCACCGGCAGACCCTGCGGGCCGTCGCCCGGGCGGCGGGGTGCGAGCAGCGCGACCGGGGCGAGCGGCCGCACCGTCTGGCCGGCGGTGAACAGGGTGATCAGCCCGGCGGCCGCGCCCACGCCGAGCAGCAGCCTGCGCCGGTCCTTGGACAGCCCCTCCGTCCGCCGTGGCCGCGTGCCGACGTGGATCAGCATCGCACCGATCAGGAGCCAGCCGATCCAGTAGTGAGCGGCGGTGAAGAAGAACGGCATCAACCCGTACTTCTGGAAGATGTTGAGGATGCCGCTGACCACCTGGAAGAGGGACGCGGCGACGAGCAGGGCCACCGCGCCGCGCTCGGCGGCGTGCGCGACCGTCCGCGCCGGCGGCCAGGCGAACAGGCGGGGATAGACCGACCACAGCTTGGCCACGAGCAGCGGCGCCGAGGCGAGACCGGTGATCACGTGCAGGCCCTGGGTGACCTGGTAGAGGCGTACCGGGCGGGACGGCCACCAGAACCATCCGGGCGGATGCTGGATCACGTGGCTGAGCAGCCCGGTGAGGAAGCAGATGCCGAACGCCAGGCCGAGCCACAGCCCGAGGCGGGCGGTCAGGGCGGTGGACCGGCGCCCGGAACGGAAGAAACCGGGCCGCCACGGTCCACGCCGATAGCGTTCCGGAGGCGCGGGCAGCGGGGCGAGCCAGTAGCGCCTCAGGCGGGCCTTCATCGCGGCGTCAGGGTGGCGAACCATCGCCCGGCCTCCGTCCAGGTCCGCACCACCCGCAGGGCGGACGTCGCCGCCAGGTCGCCCAGGTCGTCGGCGGCCACCGCGGCCCACGCGATCGTGGCCGCCTCGGCGCCGTGGTGCGCGGTCGCCGGGCCGGCCCAGCTCGGGGTGCCCGGCGGGGCGAGCTCGAGGTGCAGCCGGCCCTTCGCGGCGAGCAGGCTCCGGCAGCGGCGCAGCAGCCGGGGCGGGTCGCCGCCGATGCCGATGTTGCCGTCCGCGAGAAGCAGATGCGCCCACCGGCCGGTGTCCGGCAGCGGCCCGAAGACGTCCCGTTGCAGGGCCACCGCACCGCGGCGGCGGGCCAGGCGGACGGCCGCGGCGCTGACGTCGATGCCGAGGGCGGCCAGGCCGGCGGCGGCCAGCGCGGCGGTCAGGCGGCCCGGGCCGCAGCCCACGTCCAAGGTCGGCCCGGTGCAGGCGGCGAGCAGGGTCGAGTCGCCCGGAACGTCGTCGCGGCACCACATCGCCGGGTCGAGAACCACTCCGCCGCCGGGCCCGTGCACCGCGAACGAGGCCGGGACGTCAGCCTCGGCCCGGCGGAAGACCGCGTCGAAGACGGCCGCCGCGCTCATCCGGCGGCCGCCACGGCCCGGGCGAACCGGCTGTGCGGCGGGCAGGCCGCGGCGACCTCGAGCGCGTCGCCGGCCGTGTCCACATCGCGCAGCACCGGCAGCGTGACGACGCTCAAACCCTTGTGCAGCAACGCTTCCAACGTCAGGGCACCGGTCTCCGGGGTGGACGTCGGTATGTCGCGCAGCACGTCGGCGTACGCCTCGCGCCGCAGGCCCAGCGCCCACCAGCCACCGTCCGCGGCCGGGCCGAACACCGCATCCGCCCGGGTCAGCGCCCGCAGGGCCCGGTCGAGGTGCGCGGCGGTCAGCTGGGGGGTGTCCATGCCGACCAGCACGGCCGGCGCCTCGGCGAACGCGTCGGCCAGCCGCTCCCCCAGCGGCCCACCGCTTTGCGGGCGCGTGATCCAGCCCGGCGGCGGCGGGTAATCGCCGTCGATCACGAGCACCCGTTCGGTGGCGGCCGACTCGCCGACCACGTCGAGGGTGTCGGCCAGCGCCGCGGCCGCCAGCCCGGCCGCCTGCTCCGGCGTCCACGGTGGACAGAGACGGGTCTTCACCCGGCCCGGCACCGGAGCTTTCGCCATGACAAGCACCCGGCCGGTCATCGGGCCAGCACCGCGCTCATGTCCCGCACCGCGCGAACCGTGCCGCGCACCGTCCCGGTCACCTTGGAGCGGGTGCCGGCCGCGCGGTCGTGGTAGTCGACGTCCACCTCGACCACCGGCCACCCGGCCCGGCCGACGGCGATCAGCAACTCCAGCGGATAGCCGAAGCGGCGGTCGCGCAGATCCAGGGCGAGCAGGTCGTCACGGCGGAAAGCACGCATCGCGCCGATGTCGTGCACCGGCAGTCCGGCGGTCCGGCGCAGTCGCCACGCCAGCGCCGCGTTGGCCATCCGCGCGTGCGCCGGCCACACGCCCCGGGCCACCGGCCGGCGCCGTCCCACGGCGAGCCGGGCCTCACCCCGCCGCACCGGGCCGGCCACCCGGACCAGCTGCGCCGGGTCGAACGAGCCGTCGGCGTCCATCACGCAGACCACGCCGTCGTCCGGGTCGGCCGCCACGATCCCGGCGTGCACGGCGGCGCCGTAGCCCGGCTCGGCCACCGCGATCACCACCGCGCCGTACGCGCGGGCCACCTCGGCCGTGCCGTCGGTCGAGCCGTTGTCCACCACGATCGGCCGATAGCCGCGCGGCATCCCGCTCAGCAGGCCGGGCAGGGCACGAGCCTCGTCCCGGCAGGGCAGCACCACATCGCTCATGCCCCGGAAAGTTAATGGCAGTAACGCCGGAAAGGCCTTACGCGGAAATGACGAACCCTTACCGAATGATGACGTCCGCTGTTTCCGCCCCTCCGCGCTCCTACTGTCGGCACCATGACCCATGTGCTCGTGACCGGCGGCGCCGGTTTCATCGGTTCGCATGTCGTGACGGCTCTGCTCGCGGCCGGCCACGACGTGACCGTCATCGACTCCGGAAACCCCGCGGCCCACTCCGGGCCGTTGCCGGTCCAGGTCGCAGGTCTTCCGGTACGCCGGATGGACGTGCGCGACCGCACGGCGGTGGCCGAGGCGCTGACCGGAGTGGACGCCGTCGTGCACCAGGCGGCAATGGTCGGGCTCGGCGTCGACCTCGACGACCTGCCCGAGTACGTGGGATGCAACGATCTCGGCACGGCGGTGCTGCTCGCCGAGATGGCCCGCGCCGGGGTCCTGCGGCTGGTGCTGGCCAGCTCCATGGTGGTGTACGGCGAGGGCGCGTACACCTGCGAGCGGCACGGACCGGTGCGCCCGGCCGCCCGCGAGCGGTCCGAGCTGGACGCCGGCCGCTTCGAGCCCGCCTGCCCACGCTGCGGCGCGGCCCTCACCTCGGACCGGGTGGACGAGGACGCGCCGCTCGACCCGCGCAGCGTCTACGCGGCCACGAAGGTCGCGCAGGAGCACCTCAGCGCCGCATGGGCCAGGCAGACCGGCGGAGCGGTGACCGCGCTGCGCTACCACAACGTGTACGGCCCCGGGATGCCCCGCGACACGCCGTACAGCGGGGTGGCGGCGATCTTCCGGTCCGCGCTCCAGGCCGGACGCGCACCGCGGGTGTTCGAGGACGGCGCCCAGCAACGCGACTTCGTCCACGTCCGCGACGTGGCGGCGGCCAACGTCGCGGCCCTGGCCGACATCACCCCCCGCTCCGGGTTCCGCGCCTACAACGTGGCGTCCGGCCGTCCCGCCACGATCGGAGCGATGGCCGGAGCCCTCGCCACGGCCGCGGGCGGACCGGCGCCGGTGGTCACGGGCGAGTTCCGGCTGGGCGACGTCCGGCACGTGGTGGCCTCGCCCGCTCGCGCCGCCACCGAGCTGGGCTTCACCGCGGCCGTCCACCTCGCCGACGGCATGGCCGAGTTCGCCACCGCCCCGCTCCGCGGATGACGGTCCGCCGGCCCGAGGGGAAAACCCCCGACGCCACCTCACGCGAGACGCCCCGCTCCTCCCGGCCGACCCCGCCCCGCTCCTCCCGGCCGACCGCGCGCTTCTTCAATCCGGCAGCGCGCCTCCTCCGGCGGCGTGGCGCACTTCCTCCGGCGGCCGGCACCACCCGATTCCGGCGCCCCACGTCGCGCGGCGATGTGGGCTTTGCCGCGGGGGCGATGGGGCTGTTCGTCGTCGCGGCGGTCGTCGGCGGGCTGTTGTGGCTGGCCGGGCGGCCGGTGCACGCGAGCGCGGCGCCGCTGTTCGCGCATTGGCGCCCGCACGTCGGGCCGGGCACCGTACCCGCGGTCCTGATCGCTCTGCTGGTCTGCCGCTACGGCGCCGAGCTGTCCCGGCGGCTGCCGTGGCGTCGGCTCTGCCTGGCCGCCTATGGCACGGCGGTCGCCTGGATCACCGCGCTGGCGCTGATCGACGGCTGGGATCGCGGTGTCGCCGGCCGCCTCACCACCCGGTTCGAATATCTGCACGAGGTCCCCGGCGTCACCGACATCCCGGCGATGCTGCGCGGCTTCAGCGACCGCATCCTCGACTTCCAGCCCGATTCCTGGACCACTCATGTGGCCGGCCACCCGCCGGGCACCCTGCTGATCTTCGTAGCCCTCGACCGGATCGGCCTGTCCGGCGGTGGCTGGGCGGCCGTCACGTGCATCCTGGCCGGCGCATTGGTCGCCGTAGCCGTGCCGCACACCGTCCGCCAGCTCGGCACGGACGAGGCCGCTCGAGCGGTCGTCCCGTTCCTGGTCCTGTTCCCCGGCGCGGTCTGGATCGGGGTATCCGCCGACGGCCTGTTCGCCGGGATCACCGCGACCGGCATCGCCCTGCTGGCCGCCGGGGTCCGGCGCCGCTCACCGGTCCGGCTCGCCGGCGCCGGCTTGATCCTGGGCCTCGGCTGCTACCTGTCCTATGGTCTGATCCTGATGACCCCGATCGCCCTGGCGGTCCTGTTCCTCGGGCGGCCCCTTCCGCGGCAATCCGATCAGGTCGCCGCGGGATCCGATCAAATCGGCGCGGGGTCCGATCAGGTCGCCGCGGGGCCCGATCAGATCGGCGCGGGGCCCGGTCAGATCGACGCAAGGCCCGGTCAGATCGGCGCGGCGTCCGACGAAGCCCGGGCCGGCCACGTGCCCTCCGCCGCCCGCGCACGCGCCGCCTGGACCGGCCCGGCGCTCGCCGCCGCCTGGGCAACCGCCGGAGCTGCGATCGTGGTGGCGGCGTTCACCGTCGCCGGTTTCGACTGGCTAGCCGGATACCACCTCGTGGTCGAGCGCTATTACCAGGGCGTCGCGTCGCACCGCCCGTACACGTATTGGATCTGGGCGAACCTGGCCATCGTCCTCGCGGTCGCCGCGGGTCCGGCCGCAACCGTCATCCTGCGCCGCGCCGCGGCGACCACCCGCCCGCGCGACCTGCACCGCTCCGCCGGACCGCTGCCGACCCCCGCCGGACCGCTGCCGACCCCCGCCGGACCGCTGCTGACCTCGGCCGGACGGCTGCTGACCTCCGCCGGACCGAGGCTGACCTCGGCCGGGCCGCTGCTGACCATCGCGGCCGCCGCGGCCATCCTCGCCGCCGACCTGTCCGGCTACAGCAAGGCCGAGGTGGAACGCATCTGGCTGCCCTTCACGGTCTGGCTGCCCGCCGCGGCCGCCCTGCTCCCGGCCGACCGCCGCCGAGCCTGGCTCGTCGTCCAGGCCGCGGTGGCGCTCCTCGTCAACCATCTGCTGCTGACGACCTGGTGATCCGCGGTTCAGCGTGACCGTCAGTCGTGCCGGGCTCGGCGGTCAGCCGGGCGCACCGGCGCGAGGCGCGGCACCGGGCGAGCCGCCCCCTGGCGCGACGGCGTCAGAGGAGGCAGCGTCACGGGAGGCAGCGTCCGGAGAGGCGGAATCCGGAGAAGCGGAGTCCCGAGAAGCCGGCTCGGCGGTCACCTTGTCCGCGGAGCTGGGGATCAGGCCGGCCAGCAGTACCATCACGGCGGCCACCAGCAGCATGCCGATGAAGATGCGGTGCACGGCGTCGGTCAGGCGGGCCGGGTCGACCGTGTCGCCGCCGACCACCGCGTTGGCGATCGCGCCGAAGACCGCCGCGCCCAGGGCGCTGCCCAGCGAGCGGAGGAAGATGTTGTTCGCGGTCACCACGCCCCGCTCGGACCAGCCGACGCTGGACTGCGCGGCGATCAGCGTGGGCGCCGCCGTCAGGCCCATGCCCAGGCCGATGACCAGGCAGTAGGCGCCCACCTCGTAGACCGACGACTGCTGATCGAGCAGCAGCAACAGCGCGACCCCGCCGACCACCAGCGACGAACCGATCAGGGCGCAGCCCCGGAAGCCGAATCGCAGGTAGACCCGGCCGGCCTGGCTGGCGGAGATCGGCCAGCCGATGGTGAGCGCGCCCAGGGCGAGACCGGCCACCAGCGGGCCGGTGCCTAGCGCTTCCTGGGCGTACACGGGAATGTAGGAACTGAGGCCGAGCAAGATCGCGCCGACGCCCACCGCCAGGAAGCCGCTGCTGACCAGGAGCCGGCGCCGGAAGATCCACAGCGGGAGCACCGGGTCGGGCGCGGAGCGCTCGACGAGGCCGAACGTCACCAGCAACGCCACGCCGACGCCGAGGACCGCGATGCTGATCGGCGAATCCCACGCCCACGCCTGGCCGCCCTCCAGCACGCCCAGGATGACCAGGGTGAGACCGGCCGTGAGCAGGGCGGCGCCGCGGTAGTCGACGGCCGGGCGCCGGCGTTCCACCCGCTCCTGGAAGCGGCGCAGGATCATCGTGCCGGCCAGCAGGCAGATCGGGATGTTGACGAAGAAGATCCACCGCCACGACACGTACTCGGAGAACACCCCGCCGAGCGTCGGGCCGACCACCGAGGCGACGCCCCACACGCTGGCCACGTACCCCTGGACCTTGGCCCGCTCGCGGACCGAGTAGAGGTCGCCGATGATCGTGATCGTGGTCGGCATGATCGCGCCGGCGCCGAGGCCCTGCAGCACCCGGAACACGATCAGCGGCACGATGCTCCAGGCCACCCCGCACAGGATCGAGCTGAGCAGGAACAAACCGATGCCCCAGAGGATCACCGGTTTGCGGCCGAACAGGTCGTTGAGCTTGCCGTAGATCGGCACCGACACGGCCTGGGCCAGCAGGTAGACGGAGAACAGCCAGGGGAACTCGGTGAAGCCACCGATGTCGGCGACGATCGACGGCACCGCGGTCGCGATGATCGTCGAGTCGATGGCGATGAGGCCGGTGGAGAGCATCACCGCGAGCAGGACCGGCCCGCGTTCGGAGCGCAGGCCGACATTGTTCTCCGTCACCATGAAGGCCTACCCCACCGGAGGGCCCGGCACGCGGCTCGCGGGGTGAGAAGAGTGCGAGATCACGTCGGTATTAGGGTCGGCGGGATGAGCAGCGCGTTGTCACATCTGGAGTGCGGGCGGTGTGGCACGCGGTACGACGCGGACGTACCACAGAATCTGTGCACGTGCGGGCGGCCGCTCCTGGCCCGCTACGACCTGGGGCGGGTGACCGTGACGCCGGCCGAGGTCGCCGCCCGGCCGCCGGATCTCTGGCGTTACCGGGAACTGCTTCCGGTGCGCGACCCGGGCAACGTCGTCACTCTCGGCGAGGGGATGACGCCGCTGGTGCCTGTGCCCCGGTTCGGCGTCCGGGCCGGCGTACTGGATCTGCTCGTGAAGGACGAAGCGCTCCTGCCCACCGGCAGCTTCAAGGCACGCGGCGCCGCGGTCGGGGTGTCCCGGGCGCATGAGCTCGGCATCACGCGGATCACCATGCCCACCAACGGCAACGCCGGCGCCGCCTGGGCGACCTACGCCGCCCGCGCCGGAATGGAGGCGCTCGTGGTGGCGCCCGCACTGGCACCGGCGTTCACCCGGGCCGAGGCGGTGCTCGCCGGCGCCCGCGTGCACGTGGTGGACGGGCTGATCGCCGACGCGGGACGGCTGGCCGCCCAGGCGGTCGAGCGGGGCTGGTTCAGCACGGCCACGCTGCGGGAGCCGTACCGGGTCGAGGGCAAGAAGACGATGGGCATCGAGATCGCCGAGCAGCTCGGCTGGCGGCTGCCCGACGTGATCGTCTACCCGACCGGCGGCGGGGTGGGCCTGATCGGCATCCGCAAGGCGCTGGACGAGCTACGCGAACTCGGCTGGATCAGCGGTCCGCTGCCCCGGCTGGTGGCGGTGCAGGCGACCGGGTGCGCGCCGATCGTGCGGGCCTTCGAGTCCGGGGCGGAGACCGCCGACCCGTGGCCGGCCGACCAGGCGCGAACCGCCGCGTTCGGCATCAACGTGGCCGGCACGCTCGGCGACTTCCTGGTGCTCGACGCGGTCCGCGACAGCGGCGGCACCGCGGTGGCCGTGCCGGACGACGAGATCATGGCCGCCCAGGCGGAGTGCGCGGCCAGCGACGGCATGCTGATGTGCCCCGAGGGCGCCGCGACCCTGGCCGCCGTCCGCCGCCTCCGGTCCGGCGGCTGGCTCTCCGGCGACGAGCGGGTGGTCGTGCTGAACACCGGCGCCGCCGCCAACTACGCCGACACGCTCCCGATGCCCCCGCCGGCGCTGCTCTCCCCGGACGCGGTGCTGCCCGGGTAGCCGCCGCTTCTCACGGCGACATCTCCGCACGTGGGGTTGGGCTATCCTGCCCGTCGTCAGTTCCGGCAACGAGCAGTAAGAAAAGGTCGAGCGTAGATAAGCGGCGCCGGCCCTGGGAAAGGTACGGTGCGCGTTCGTGAAGGCGGTCGTCGTCGCGGCAGTCGTGGCGTTTGTGCTCACCTTGTTCGGAACCCCGCTCATCATCAAGATGATGGTCCGCCTCAAGGTGGCTCAACCCATCAGGGACGAGCTTGGTCTGGCCTCCAACAAGACCAAGCGCGGAACCCCGACGATGGGCGGATTGGGATTCATCGTGGCCACGCCGGTCGCGTACGTGGCCGGGCACATAGCCTTGGTCACTCTGCCGGAGGCACAGATCGGGCAGGTCAGTCCCACCATTACGGCGCTTGTTCTGCTGGGCATCTTCTTCGCCTGCGGCGCAGTCGGTTTCATCGACGACTACCTCAAGGTGGTGGTCCGGAGCACCGCCGGGCTGAGCGCCAAGGGAAAGCTGTTCGGTCAGCTTCTGGGCGGCACCACCTTCGGGTTGATCGCGATGTACTTCCCCTCGACCAACGGGAAGACCGTCGGCTCCACCCACCTCTCGTTCGTCAAGGACATCTCTTGGCTGAATATCACCAAGGTCGGCGCCGTCGCCGTATTCGTGCTCATGGTGCTGTTCATGAGCAATGCGGTCAACATCACCGACGGCATGGACGGGCTGGCGACCGGAACGTCGGTTCTGGTGTTCGGCGCGTACGCGGTCATCGGCTATTGGCAGTACAAGCATTGGTGCGGTGACACCGCCGGCTATGCGGCCGATCCCAACGCCTACTGTTACGCCGTCCGCGATCCACTCGAAGTCGCGATCATAGCCGCCGGAGTGGCCGGGGCGTGCCTCGGCTTTCTCTGGTCGAACACCTCGCCGGCGCGAATCTTCATGGGCGATGCCGGGTCATTGGGACTCGGGGGTCTGCTGGTCGCCCTGGCAATGGCAACCCACACCATTCTGCTGCTGCCCATCATCGGATTCTTGTATGTGATGGACACCATGTCGGTCGTCATCCAGGTGATCTCGTATCGCACCACCGGAAAGCGAATCTTCCGATTGTCGCCGATCCATCACCACTTCGAGCTCGCCGGTTGGAGCGAGGTCACTGTCGTCACGCGGTTCTGGATCATCGCGCTGCTGTGCGCCGGAATCGGCCTGTGCTTCTTCTATGGCGACTTCCTCCAGAACACCACCTAGGCTGTTGCGCTTGACTGTGGGAGCCGGTCGTCGGCGCGGTCGAGGCGGGCCTGCTCGCGCTCGTCGGCCCGGATCCAGCGGCGGATCAGCAGGAGCAGGACGACCGCGCCGGGGAGTTCGCCGAAAGCCCAGGCCAGCCCGGCGCCCAGGTGCTGGTCGGCGAGCAGGTCGCCGGCCCAGGGCGGGTGCACGGCCGGGTACCAGTCGGCGCCGATCACCGTCGTGGACTGCAGCAACACGAAGCCGAAGAACGCGTGCGCCGCCATCGCCAGGAAGTGCACGCCCAGCAGCAGCGGCACCGGGACGCGGCGGCGGCCGGGGTCGACGCCGATCAGCACCCAGAACAGCAGGTAGCCGGAGAGCACGAAGTGCAGCAGCATCGCCAGGTGGCCGAGGTGGTAGCGCATCAGGGTGCCGAGCAGGTCACCGAAGTACAGGCCGTACAGGCTGACCACGTAGACGGCCAGGGCGACCAGCGGATTGCCGAGGAACCGCAGCACCCGGCTGTGCAGGACGACCAGCAGCCACTCGCGCGCGCCGCGGACCTCCGGGTCGGCGGGGCGGCGGAGAGCGCGCAGGGCCAGCGTGACCGGCGCGCCGCCGACCAGCAGGATCGGCACCACCATCGACAGCACCATGTGCTGCACCATGTGGACGCTGAACAGCACGTACGCGTACTTGGCCACGCCCAGGCAGGTGATCGCGGCGAGCAGCAGCATGCCGGCCACCCACGACACCGTCCGGCCGATCGGCCAGCCGTGGCCCACGCGGCGCACCCCGACCAGGTAGGCGGCGATCCCGGCCGCGGCCAGGGTCAGGAAGAACAGGTCCGGCAGCAGGTCGCCGATCATCCGGGCCGCGGTCGGCGGGCCGGGCGGCGTGAAGCCCAGCAGCTCCACCAGCGGATCCGGCCGGGTCAGCACCTCTTCCTCAGGCGTCGGGCTGCGCGACAACGCCACCGCCAGCCCGATGGTCGCGCCGAGCACGATCAGCTCGCCGGCCGCCAGGCGCACGAAGGCCCTCGGCGCACCGGCCTCCAGCGCGGGCAGCGTGCGACCGCGGTGCGCCGCCCCGATCACTCCGACGATCAAGAGCGCAAAGACCTTGATGAGTACGAGTACGCCGTACCGCGACGTCCACAGTGCCGGCCACTCCCCCAGCCGCACCGCCGCGTTGACCACCCCGCTGAACGCCGCCGCCACGAAACACGCCAGCGCGAGGCGGCTGTACCGGGCGGCCGTGGCGGCGAAACGCCGGTGCCGGCGTACCGTCAGCAGACCGGCGAGACCACCCACCCAGAGCGACGCCGCCAGCACATGCAGAGCCAGACTCGTGACCGCGACCTGGTGGTCGCCGGCCGAGGCCGCATGGCCGGTGAAGGCCGGCGGCAGCAGTCCCGCCATCGCCGCGACGGCGGCGGCCGCTGCCACAGCGCGCGACACCCCGGCACGGGACAACACGGCCACCAGCAGGGCGAGTCCCGCCCGCACCAGCAGCGACTGCCCCTGCCCGATGGACGCCGCGAAGCTCACCACCGACGCCGGGCCCAGGTCGGCGACCGGCACGCCGAGGACGTCCGACACCGTAAGCACGACCGACAGCAGCGCCGCCACCGCCCAGACCAGCGCCGCCCAGGTGGCCCGGCGCAGCAGCAGCCAGCCGTGCGCCGCCACGCTGCGACCGTCCCCGGGCAGCAGGAACGCCGCGGTCACGGTCGCGCCGACGGTCAGCACTCCGGCGGCGTTGCCCAGGAACGTGACCGCGGGCAGCGCCCACTCGGTCAGCGGTCCCGGGCTGGGTATGCCCGGGAGCACGGTGCCGTCGACCGCTCCCCCACCGATCAGGGCGGCGATCAGGGCGGCCACGGACACCGCGGCGGTCGTGCCCACCAGGGCGGGTGTTCTCAGTTCGGGGCGCACCGAGCATCAGTCGGTACCCGCCCCGCCCTGGTTCCCGGCGTGATGAAGGCGTGATGGATCGCCGGGGCGGCCGGTCCGGCAACGACCGGCCGGCCCGGCGGCACAGGTGTAGTCGTTCGAAGATGCCGTTCGGTTCCCGTCAGGCGACGGCCCGCGGCGACGGCAACGTCTTGGCGGCCGAGTCCGACTCGGTTCTGATCCGCTCGAACCAGGCGGCGAAATGCCGGACACGCTCGGCGCTCGCCTCGCCGGCCGTCGACGAGATCACCTCGACGCCGCTCTGCGGGGCGGAGAAGGACAGGTTCTGCGGCAGGCAGGGCGAGAAGTAGAGGCAGTCGTCGTCGAGCAGAAGCGCATGCCAGGTAGGGCGGTGGTCGTAGAGGTAGGCGCTCAGGCTCCGGCCGTGGCTCGCCATGCGCGGCGCCTGCGAGTCGAGGAAGCGGGCCATCCGCACCACCGTGGCCCTCAGCTGATCAGGCACCGGACCGTCCGGAACCCGGCACACGTCACCCTCGGGATCGAGCATCGCGAGCTCCACGCTCAGCGTCCCGCCCGCGCTGCCCTTCCCGTTCAGGCCGTCCAGGATCAGGTTCTGGGTGAACGGCCAGACTGCCTCCAGGGTCACGCCGATCCATCGCATCCGGACGGTCCGCCCTTCCCTCAGGCGTCGCTCGATGTCGGACCGGATGGCCGGCGACGCCTCGGAGAAGCTCGGATACCAGACGGAGGCCGAGGCCCCCGCCACCCGGGAGTCGATGGTGAACAGCACGTTCAGGATCAGAGCGAGCATGGCGACCGTCGCGGCGAGTTGGAGCTTCCGATTGTCCACACTGCCCGCCACGGTGATCAGTCCCAACAGCACGAATGCGACGTACTTCCGCTGAGCCAGATAGATCACGCGAAGTCTCTCCAGAACCGTTCCCATCGCGCCCCTCCGCCGCCGGAATACGCCAACCGTGAATATTCTGTCTCCACGGCTGACGTTCCGCCATGCCAGGAATTTCGGCGCGGATTCGATCTAGCGCGAGCCCTCCCTTTCGGCCACTTCGGCGAGCAGCCGCAAGTTCGGATCTTCGTACCAATGAGGCGGCAGCTCCAAGGAAAGGAGATCGGCCGCGCTCGCGTCCGGCCCGCGCATGCCGAACCGGCCGATCGCCACCCGCTCGTTAAGCGCCAGCATCGCCGCCACGCGGACACGTTCGGACTTCTCCGCCACCTCGACCCTCATGCCCGCCAGGGCTCGCTGGTAGCACAGGAGTCCCTCCCTGGCATGCCCGGCCGCGAAGGCGATCAGCCCGGCCGTGGCATCCCGGGCGTATCCGCTCGCACTCATCCTGGCAAGGACGGACGCGGCCTGCCGCGGGTTACCGTCCATCGCCAGCGCATAGGCGGTGTTATTGAGAATCATGTTGCTCATCGGAAGTCGTTTCAATGCGAGCCCGCCGCGTTTGGCGGCCTCGGAATAGTTTCCCTTGAAGATGCTCAGGAGATAGATCGAGAGGGCCGTCGCGGTTTCGTCCATCGGTTTCGCCGCGGCATAGTCGGAGACAATCCGGAACTCCTCGTCGAGGTCGTACCGCCAATGCGCGATCCGCGCCCTGACCGGCATCAGATCCTCCGGTTCGTGCCATTCCTGAGCCTGCTCCACGAAGCCGGCGAACGAGAGTGCGTCGGACGCCCGGTCGGCGAGTGCGAGGTAGGCCGCGATGACGTTCAGGTTCCGTCCGGCAGTGAGTTCCGCCTGGGTCCTGATCTCGCGCAGCGTCTCGGCACGGGAGAGTTTGCCCCGCCGGAACCGCAGCATCGCGATGTTGGTCCTGATCTCGGCGCCGATCGGACCGTCCTTGCGGCGATGAGGGTCGGCAAACGCCGCCCGAAGGAGTTTGAGCGCCTTGTCGAACCGGTCCGCCTTCACCAGGACGCCGGCTCGCTCGAGGACCAGGTCGACGTCCCGGCCTCGGACGTTGTCGAGCCGATGCAGTTCCTTGAGCGCCTCGTCGAACTCCCTCAGGTTCACCAGATAGGCAACCAGATTGAGGCTCGCCAGCTTATCCATCGGACTGAGGAGCACCGCCTGCCGAGCCGCCTTGACCGCGCGTTTCGGCGAACCGAGGTTCGCATAGGCGTAGGCCATGTTGACCAGGGTTTCGGTGCTGGGCTCGCCGTCCCGGTGGATGAGGCGGAGCTCGTGAAGCGCCATGTCGGGTGATCCACGACGAAGGTAGAGCCACGCGGCGAGCGAGCGGGCAGACACCCTCTCGTCGTCACGGACCAGGTCGAGCGCCCGGTCCAGATCGTTACGCCGCACCGCCAACGCCGCCAGCAACAGTCGATGGCCGGCGTTCGCGGGCAGACGCACCAGCCATCGCTCGGCTACGTCCGGTTTCCCGATGGCGGCGAGGACCGCCGCGGCGGAATAGATCGCCGGTGGGTCAGGTGACGTCGCGGCGCTCTGATCGAGGCAGATTTGCAGTGCCCGCTCGGCTGCGTCCGATGCCACCTCGAGACGGCCGTCGTTGTGCGCCGCTTGAGCCAGCCGGGACCAGGCCGCGCTGGAACCGTCGTGGCTCAGCGCCAGGCGCCTGGCGCCCTCGAACGCTGCCGTCCGGAGTCCCCGCAGGTGCTTGGTCACCCGCCCGGACTCCGGACCGTCGTCCGCCACCTGCTTCGCGGAGCGGTACCGGTTGATCTCGGAAATCAGTCCGACCGATTCGAGAATCGGGGACGTGACCCGGAGAGCGCCGGGTTCGGCACTTAACGTCAGCGTCGGTGAAGAGATCACGACGGCGCTAGAGTCGCCGGCAGGAATCATGTCCCTTCCCCTCTCTTTCTCCTGGTACGCCGTTACTGAGATGCATGCTTGTTCATTTTCGCAAGAATGTCGACGCGACGGATGAGCCAATCCAGCCCGTCCTGCACGCGCACCGGGCGACCCACGATCTTCGGGAGGCGCCGAGCCGGATCCGGATCACACAGTTGGCGGACGAGTTGCGTCGCGTAGTTCGCAATACCCTGCGGCAACTCCGCCCGGAATTTATCGAAGGCGTCTTCATAGCGAAGGCGCAGATCGCTCGTCTGACTCTCGTACCGCGCCTTCCGCGCACGAGGCGGCAGGTTCTTCACCTCGGCGATCCTGTCCAGACCGCTGCCGAGCGCGATCGCCGTGATGCCCTGGCCGGTGGCCAGCTCGTAAAGAATGGAACCGAGGCCGTAGAGATCCGCCAGCTGCCAGACCACGGCTTTGTCGACGCCCTGCATCCAGAGAAGTTCGGGCGGAGCGAAACGATAGTCACCCTGACCGGCCAGGTATTCGATAGCTGATTGTCGTGCGGGAATCAGCAGATCCCTGGACCGTCCGAGATCGGACACCTTCGCCGTCGGCTGACGATCCACTCTCAGCACGAGACAGTTGCTCGATTTCAGGTCGCGATGGACGATCTTGTTGAGATGCATCTGATGCACACCCAGGACGACACCGCGGAAGAGTCTGAGCCGGGCGTCCCAGCTCAGGCGCTCCCGGTGCACGACCAACTCCTCCAGGCACCCCTCCGCCAGCTCCATGACGATGTAGGGCGCGCGGATGTCCACGGTTCGCTCGTGCGGCTGGGACACCAACGGCACGGTGCCCTCGCCATGAGCGATCCAGTCGACCACATGCGACTTCCTGCGCAACTTGTAGAGCAGTTCGTTCTCGTTGTCGAACTCGGCGAGGATCACCCGGTCGTGATTCAACTTGAGGAACTTCATGGCGACCGATATGCCGGTCCGGAAGTCGACCGCTTGGAAGACCAGCCCGAAATAACCCTCATTGAGGAACTCTTTGACGTCGTAATTACCGAATCGGCGGCGTAAGTACAGTAGCGCGTCGTCGGGGGGAACATCTGGATTCATGATCCCTCCAGGTTGCCGTATTCCTCCCGGAGCCTGTGGATGACCTCGGGATTATCGCGGAGGATCTGCACTACATCCTCTGGCACAATTCCTTGCTCGAGGCCCAGCAGGTCCTCGTCGATCTCGTAATAGCGCGCCGCCTTGCCGACGACCTCCGGTGACGGCAACTTCTCGCCGCGCTCGAGGCGGGAAAGGTGGCCGGGGGTGATGCCTAATTTATCTGCTGCCGTAACCAACGTGGCACCTCTGCGCCGGCGAATCTCGCGCAGCAGGCGTACGGCATCGTCCCCCTTGGCCATGGGACCAATCTAGGACACTTTGTCCAGCCAGACAAAGTGATCTAGGAAATTCGGCGAAGTGTCATCCCGGAGGGTGTACGGAGCGGTTCGTCCGCCAAAATCTTGATGATCGGATGCGCCGCGTTCGACGACCTCAGGCCTCGACTGACCGGCGGCGCCGGCCGATGACGAACCCGCCGGGCGAGCGCCGGGGTGAGCACCTCAACCAGGCGCGCGTCCGCGAGCGCTCAGCCGCGCGGCGCGGGGGCGGGGGCGGGCTCGCTCGGCGGGCGGCGCAGCACTGCCTGCTCGAGGGCGGACCACGCCGCCGAGGTCACCAGGTAGAGGCCGGCCGCCAGGGGCAGGATGAGCATCGTGGGGACGCCGAGGTAGGGCAGCCACGTCATCCACCGCGGCGTCTCCGGGTTGAGCCGGCGCATTCGCCGCGACGACCACCAGGCCAGCGCGGCCGACAGCGCAATCAACGCGGCGAAGACGGGGACGGCCGCGGCCACGTGCGCGGTGAGCGGGAAGCCGAGGAGGGTTCCGGCGATCAGCCCGTCGTTGCTGACCCGGAACATCAGCATCAGGAACGGCGCCTGGGCGAGGGCGGGCAGCAGGGCGCCGAACGGGCTGATCCCGTGCTCGCGCTGCAGCTCGACGGTGGCGGTGGCCAGCGCCATCGGGTCGTTCTTGTGCCTGGTCCGCAGGGCGGCCATCTGCGGGGCGAGGGCGGCCTGGCGTTTCACGCCGCGGATCTGCCAGTAGGTGAGCGGGCTGATCAGCAGCCGGACGGCGACGGTGAACAGGACGATTGCCAGCGCGGGCGTGGAGACGGCGGCCAGGGCGTTGATGATCGAATGGGCGAAGTGCACGAAAAAGGACATGGGTGTACCCCTGCGTTCCAGAGACGAGACGTGGAAGCGGAGGCGGCGAGGATTACGCCGCCGGGCACACCGACGGGGCTCGGGAGCGCGGGCGACCGGCGGCGTCGGGGTCGCTGAGGCGCGGACGCACGGTGATGCGCGAGCGGGCTCGCGAGACCCCGGCCGGGGGCCGGGAGACAGGCAGCGCGATGGCGGCGGCCGCGACGACGATCAGCAGGGCGGCGGCCGCGACGGCCAGGCCGAGCACGAGCTCGGCGGCCGTGCCGCCTCCGCCCGGCAGCACAGGGCTCAGCAGCAGCCAGAGCGCCTGGAGCATCATGCCCAGCAATCTATCCCTCGCCCGCAAGACCACCACTGTGGTAGACCGTCATCAATGCAACACGTCTGAAACATGATCGACCCGGAGGTCTCCGCGTGGCCATGCCCATCAGTCGTCGCACCGTTCTGGCCGTGGGCGCCGGCGCCGCCGCGGGCCTGTCCCTGCCGGCCGCCGCCCAGGCCGGCGCCGCCCACACCGGCGAGCGGAAGGGCAGCACGAGAAGCGTCACGTTCCGGTTGGACGCGACCACTCTCGACGGTGGCGAGCAGGTCACCTCGCTCACCCTGGACACGTCCCGGTTCGGGCCGATCGACCGGTCGAGCCTGACGACCGGCACGTTCAGCGTGCACGCCAAGGCCACCAGTCCCCTCCCGATCGCCCCGGGCGACGCCATCTACAGCGAGTACGACCTGGACCGCCCGGTGACCGCGGCACGCGTCGACCGGCACGGCGACATCGTGCTCGAGCTCAGCCATGCGGAGGGGCAACTCGGCGGCGGCACGCTCGGCTACATCGCGAGCAAAGGCCGCAACGTGCGGCTCGTCCTCACGTACACGATCACCCAGAATGTGCCCTTGATCCTCCGCACCGGGCGCCAGGTGACGATCGGCGCCTTCGAGCAGGGCCGGCTGGCCAACCCGGAGGTGGACGCGTTCAGCTACCACGAGTCCCGCTCGGGCCTGAAGTACCGGCTCTACTCCCCCGCGCCCACCCCGGGGCGACGGCCGCTGATCGTCTGGCTGCACGGCGGCGGCGAGGGCGCGTCGCTGCCGGACAACTACTACGACAACGAGACGACGTTGCGGGCCAACCGGGGCGCGCTGGGCTTCGCCACACCGCAGGCCCAGCGGATCTTCGACGGCGCCTACGTGGTCGCGCCGCAGAGCACGTCGTTCTGGCTGGAGGACGGCCCCCGGTTCGCGCCGCTGATCCGCGAGATCGTCCGGGCGGTCTCGCGCCGGCACCCGATCGATCCGGGCCGGATCCACGTCGTCGGGTGCAGCAACGGCGGCTACATGAGCCTGAAGATGACGACGACCTACCCGGACCTGTTCGCCTCGTCCGTGCCGATCTGCGGCGTCGTCCAGTCGTTGCAGCCGGGCGGCCCGACGATGATCACCGACGCCGAGCTGCTGTCCATCGACACCCCGACCTGGCTGGTCGCCTCGAAGGACGACACGACGGTGCCGCCGACGCCGAACACGGTGCACGCCCACGACCTGATCCGGGGCTCCCGGATGAGCCTCTACGACACGGTCACCTGGAACGGCCACCGGTTCCCGGGTCACTGGTCATGGATCTATGTGGCGCGCAACGATCCGAGCGTCAACGGCACGCACGTCTGGCAGTGGATGTCCCGGCGCCGCCGCTGAACGGCCTACAGGAACTCGCGGCGGTACATGTCGATGAGCTCGCCGTAGTCCGGTCCCATGTTGGCGATGTACACCTCGTCGAACCCGGCCTTCTCGTACGCCCGCAGCTGCTCGGCGTGCCCGGCCGGGTCCGGCCCGCAGACCACCGCGTCCTTGGTCATGTCCTCGGTGACCAGCTGCGAGGCCTGCTCGAAGTGCCGCGGTGACGGCAGGACCTGGGACAGTTCGCCGGGCACACTGGCGTTGGCCCAGAGCCGGTGCGCCGTGCGTACGCCCGCCTGCTCCGAAGGAGCCCAGCAGCCCTTGAACCCGCCCTGCACGGGCTTGTCGCCCCCACCCAGATCGCGGAATCTCCGCACCAGGTCGCCGTCGGGCATCGTCGAGACGTAGCCGTCGCCGATCCGCGCGGCCACCTCGACCGCCTTGGGGCCGAACGCCGAGATGTAGACCTTCGGCGGTTCGGCCGGGAGGGTGTAGATGCGTGCCTGGTCGACCTGGTAGTGCCGGCCACGATGGGTGACGAACTCGCCCTTCCAAAGCTCGCGCATCACCTCGACCGCCTCCTCGAGCATCTCCAGCCGCTCGCGGGCGTTCGGCCACCGATCGCCGAGGATGTGCTCGTTGAGAGCCTCGCCGGTGCCGACGCCGAGCACGAAGCGGCCGTCGTGCAGCACCGCGCTGGTGGCCGCGGCCTGCGCCGTGACGGCCGGGTGGATCCGGATGATCGGGCAGGTCACCGCCGTGGTGATCGGGATCGTGACGACCTGGCTGAGAGCGCCGATGATCGACCATACGAACGGGCTGTGGCCCTGCTCGTCGTTCCACGGGTGGAAGTGGTCGGAGATCCACAGGCTCTGGAAGCCGGCGTCCTGGGCCAGCCGCGCCTGCTCGATCAGCTGGGCGGGCGTGTACTCCTCGCATGACAGAAAGTAACCAATGCGCATGGCCACCGGATACCCCGTCGCCGCCGAAGCATGCTCACCGGCCGCCACGGGTGACCAGGGTGGTGCGGTGCACCGAGCGTTTCGGCGGCCCGTCGGCGCCGGTCATCCGGGCGAAGAGCAGCTCGGCGGCGTGCGCGCCGAAGGCCGTGGCGTCGTAGGTGACCAGGGTGATCGGGTACGGCAGCAGGTCGGCGAACTCGACGTCGTCGAAGGCCGCGACGCCGACCTTCGTCTCCCGGACGGCGTGCAGCACCCCCACGCACATGCGGTTGTTGTCGGCGAAGAAGGCGTCCACCGCGGCCGTGCCGGCGAGCAGGTCGCAGGCGGCGACGCGGGCGTCGTCCACGGTGTGCGCGTTCAGCCGGACCAGCGCCGGGTCGTACGGCAGACCGGCCCGCCTGAGCGCCTGCTTGTACCCGGCCAGCCGGTGCTTGCCGGTGCTGACCGACGGGTCGCCGCCGACGTAGGCGATGCGCCGCCGGCCCTGCCCGAGCAGGCTCTCGACGGCCTTGCGGGCGCCGCCCTGGTTGTCCAGCACGATCGCGTCGGCGGGCACCCCGGCCGGGGTGCGGTCCAGGAAGACGATCGGCACCCAGCGGCCGAGTTCGGCGTGCAGGTCTCGCTGGGTGTGCGCGGTCGGTACGACCAGAACACCGTCGACGCGCCGCCGCAGCACGAGGTCGCGCAGCAGGTCGCGTTCCCGGTCGTAGCTCTGCCGGGTGCTGGCCACCACGAGCATGTGCTGGTGGCGGCGGGCCACCTCCTCCGCGCCGTCGGTGACCGCCGACCAGAACGGGTTGACCGCGTCCTCGATGACGAGCGCGACCGTGTCGGTGGTCTGCCCGGGGCGCAGGGACCGGGCCGCCTCGTTGCGCTCGAAGCCGAGCTCGGCGATGGCCCGCTCGACGGAGGCACGGGTCTCGTCCCGGATGTAGCGCTCGTTGTTGACCACCCGCGAGACGGTCGCGGGACTGACCCCTGCTGCCCTCGCGACGTCGTGCATCGTGGGCCGGCGCTGTGCCACGTCTGCTCCGAAGCTCGTCCGTCACAACTGTTGCGCTGCAAACGCTATCTGATTACGTTCTCAGAGAACGTTAACAGAGACGATACTCATTTGATCTTGCGCTGGTAAGCCACCCGATCGGGTCAATCGTGTGAGGAGTCCTGATGCGGCCGAAACTCGTCCTCGCCGCGCTGTCCGCTCTAGCCCTTACCGTGGCCGCGGCCGGCTGCGGTGGGTCGGACAGCGGCGCCGACGACAAGACCATCACCATCGCGTACCAGAAGTTCGGATCCTTCATCCAGCTGGACAAGCAACTCCAGGACGTGAAGAAGGAGTACGAGGCGGCGCACGCCGGCTACACCGTCAAGCTGCTGCCCATCGAGGCGTCCGAAAACGACTACTACACCAAGCTCTCGCTGATGAACCGGTCGCCGAAGACCGCCCCGGATGTCATGTACGAGGACACGTTCCTCATCAACACCGACATCCAGGCAGGCTTCCTCGCCCCGATCGACGAATACCTCAGCGGCTGGAAGGACTGGAGCCAGTTCACCGACGCCGCGAAGGCCGCCGGCAAGGCCCAGGACGGCAAGACGTACGGCGTGCCGATGGGCACCGACACCCGCGCCCTCTGGTACGACAAGGGCATCTTCCAGAAGGCCGGCCTCACCGTGCCGTGGGAGCCCAAGTCCTGGAACGACGTCCTCACCGCCGCACGCGCCATCAAGCAGAAGGTGCCCGGCGTGACGCCGCTCAACGTCTACTCCGGCAAGGGCGCCGGTGAGGGCGCGACCATGCAGGGCTTCGAGATGCTGCTGTACGGCACGAAGCACACGCTCTACGACGACGCCCAGAAGAAGTGGATCGTGCAGAGCCCCGGCTTCAACGACTCCCTGAACTTCATCAAGACGATCTTCGACGAGAAGCTCGCGCCCGCGCCGCAGGACGCCCTCGACCCCAACTGGGGCACCAAGGTCAACACCGAGCTGTTCCCCACCGGCAAGCTCGGCATCAGCCTCGACGGCTCCTGGGTCAGCAGCACCTGGCTGGAGAGCGGCAGCAAGCCGTGGCCCGAGTGGAACGACAAGCTCGGCTACACCGCGATGCCCACCCAGAACGGCGAGGCGCCCGGCAAGATCAGCATGTCCGGCGGCTGGCTGCTCTCGGTCGGCGCGAACGCCAAGGACAAGAAGGCCTCCTTCGACTTCGTGGCCACGATGCTGAACAAGGAGAACACCAAGAAGTACGACATCGCGGCCGGCCAGATCGCCGAACGCAAGGACGTCGCGGCCGACCCTGAATACCTGAAGTCGAACCCGTCGCTCAAGTTCTTCACCGACCTCGTCGAGGTCACCAAGTTCCGCCCGGCGTACCCGGACTATCCGAACGTCTCCAACGGCATCCAGGTCGCCATGGAGTCGGTGATGACCGGCCAGCAGTCGGTCGACCAGGCCGCGAAGACGTTCGCCGAGTCGACCACCGCGGCGGTCGGCGGACCCGACAAGGTGACCACCGCACAATGACGACCTCCACCGCCCCGCGGGCAGCCAGGATCGGGGCGTTCGCCCCGGCCCTGCTGCTGCTCGCGGTCTTCTTCGCCGGCCCGCTGATCTGGGCCGTCTACAGCGCCTTCACCGACGTCGCCCTCACCGGCTCGGCCGAGGTGAACTTCATCGGGGTGGACAACTTCACCACGATGTGGAACGACGCGCAGTTCTGGAACTCGCTCTGGCTGACGCTGATCTTCGTGGTCGGCTCGGCCGTGATCGGCCAGAACACGCTGGGCCTGCTCATCGCCCTGCTGCTGCGCGGCCGCAGCCAGTCCGCCCGCGGTCTGGTCAGCGGCCTGGTCATCGCCGCCTGGACGGTGCCCGAGGTGGTGGCCGGCTTCTGCTGGTACTCCTACCTGCACCGGGACGGGACGCTGAACGGCATCCTGGGCTGGGTCGGGCTCGACCAGAACTGGCTCTACACGACGCCGATGCTGGCGGTCATCCTGGCCAACGTGTGGCGCGGCACGGCGTTCTCGATGCTGGTCTACCAGGCCGCGCTCAACGACGTCCCGCCGGAGCTGCACGAGGCGGCGGCGGTGGACGGGGCGTCGGCCTGGCAGCGCCTCAGGAGGGTGACCCTGCCGCTGATCCGCCGGTCGATCGTCAGCAACCTGATGCTCATCACACTGCAGACCCTGGCCGCGTTCGGCCTCATCTACGTGATGACCAAGGGCGGGCCCGGCAACAAGAGCTCGACGACGCCGATCTACATGTACCAGGAGTCGTTCCAGTTCTACAAGCTCGGCTACGGCACGGCGATGGCGTTGGTGCTGCTGGTGATCGGGGCGATCTTCTCGCTCATCTACGTACGCCTGATCAAGGTGGACAACCTATGACCCAGACCCTCGCTCCTCCGCCGCCGGTCAAGGCGAAGTCCCGCCCGACGGCCGACCTCACGATGCCCGGCCGCGGCCCGATGCGGTTCGCCGTCTACCTGGTCCTGGTGATCGTCGCGATCGCCTTCTTCCTGCCGTTCCTGTGGCTGGTGGTGGCGTCGATCCAGCCCGGCGCGGCCCTCTCGGCGGACATCACCTGGCAGTTCTCGTTCAAGAACTTCGCCGACGTCCTCAACGTCGACACCATCTTCCGCCCGGTGCTCAACTCGCTGATCATCTCCGGCGGCACGGCACTGATCACGGTGTTCGCGGCGACGCTGGCGGCCTACCCGCTGTCGCGCTACCGCAGCCGCTTCGGAAGGCTGTTCCTGTACGGCATCCTGTTCTCCACGGGCCTGCCGATCACCGCGGTCATGGTGCCGGTCTACACCATGTACAGCCAGTTCGAACTCACCGACTCGGTGCCCGCCCTGATCCTGTTCATGGCCGCGTCATCCCTGCCGTTCGCCATCTGGATGATGAAGAATTTCATGGACTCGGTGCCGGTCGAGCTGGAGGAGGCGGCCTGGACGGACGGCGCCGGCTGGTTCCAGTCGCTGCGCCGGATCATCCTGCCGCTGATGATCCCCGGCCTGACGGTGGTCTTCGTCTTCACCTTCGTCACCCAGTGGGGCAACTTCTTCGTGCCGTTCATCCTGTTGCAGAGCCCCGAAAGCCAGCCCGCCTCGGTGACCATCTACACGTTCTTCTCGACCTACGGCCAGGTCGCCTACGGCCAGCTGGCCGCCTTCGCGATCCTCTACACCCTGCCGGTGGTCCTGCTCTACACGGCCATGTCCCGCGTCTTCGGCGGAGCCTTCAGCCTCACCGGCGCGGTCAAGGGCTAGATCAAAACCATTCGACGGTACGCGCGACGAAGTCCCCCAACCGCAACGGCCGAGTCCCGCCCTCTCCCGCGACGGAGGTGGTGGGCCGAGGCCGTTGGCGCGTTCCGGCGAAGGATTGTTTTCACGCTCGGTGCTGGACGGGCAGACGCCGCGCGACGGCGACAGTAGGTTCCCGGACATGAGATCCGAGAGTCCATATGAGACGGTGCTGCAGATGGTTTCGCCGGCACCGAGACGCTGGCCCTCCTGCACGGCGACAGCCCGGAGTCGTTGAAGGATTTCGCGATCGCCATGTCCGGCGGCGGGGTCTCGCCCGGCTCGCCCGGCATCCGGGCCTCGAGGGGATCGTGCTGGACCTGCCGCACGCCGGCCCGGGCGCCCGTGCCGCCGCCGCGGCCCGCGGTCTCGACGACCGGTTCACGGCGGAGCCCGGCGACTTCTTCTCCGAGATCCCGCGCGGCGACCTACTGCTGCTGAAGTACATCCTGCACGACTGGAAGGACGAGAACTGCCTGCGGATCCTGGCGAACTGCCGGGACGCCCTGCACCCGGGCGGCCGGGTGGTCATCACCGAGATCGTCATGGACGACCGGCCCACCGGCATCGGACCGCTGATGGATCTGGGGATGCTCACCGCCGCCGGCAGCCGGGAGCGCAGCCTGGCCCAGTTCGACACCTTGCTGAGCGGGGCCGGTCTGCGCCGGGTCGCCGCCACGCCGGTCCAGCCGCCGTACGTCGTGATCGAGGCCGTCCCGGTCTGAGGGCAGCGGCGCGTCCTGGCGGCGGACGATCAGGACCACGATCCACGCGTACGCCAGGAGGACGCCGAAGTCGACGACGGCGAGCTGCCACGGCATGTCCGCGGCGGTCTCGTCCATGCTGAGGTCGCCGTAGTAGGCGGCCAGGCCGGCGCCGATCACGTTGTTCATCACGTGCAGCGCGATCGCCGCCTCCAACCCGCCGGTGCGTACGGTCAGCCACCCGGCGACCAGGCCGAACACGACCAGGTCGGCAAAGCCCCACGGCGTTCCCCAGCCGTGCAGGGCGGCGAACACCACGGCCTGCACCCCGATCGGCACCCACGGCCGCCGGAACCACGTGCCGACGGCCTGCAGCAGCCAGCCGCGCGTCAGGTACTCCTCGGCGGCGGCCTGGAGTGGAACTACCAGCAGCAGGACGGCCATCGACGTCGCGATCGCGGCGAACGCGACCGGGGCGTCACCGAACCCGGCGTCCATTCCGGTGACCGCGCCCAGCGCGGTGCCGCCGGCCAGGACGACCACGACCGCGACGGCCGCGACAGGCAGGCAGCGCCGCAGCAGTCGCCACCGCAGCCGCCCGGTCACCGAGGAGAGGGTGCCGGCCGGGCGGCGCTGGATCCACCGCGCCGCCAGCAGGATCGGCGGCAGCAGCAGCGCGATCCCGAGGAACGCCAGGGCCAGGTCGGCGAGCGGGCCGAAGGTCGGCAACCCGTCGGCGTCCTCGGGGCTACCGAGGATCGAGGCGAGGATCGAGGCGCCCCCGTAGAGGCCGGTCATGCCGACGACGGCCGCGGCGAGGATGAAGGCGGTGCCGGCGACGGGTCGCCACCAGCGGTGCGCGCCGGTGCGGGCGAGGCGGTGATATTCGATGCTCGACATGCCGAGAATTCTGTCGATCCGGCGTGTCCGGCGAATCAGGCCGCAGCCGGATCCCGACCCCTGCCCCAGGGCATAGACGCCCCGCTACCCTGGGCGTCATCATGACTCCCCGGCGGATCTGGCTGCTGCCCGCGGCGCTGGCCGTGCTGCAGCTGGCGTTCTGGCCGGGCCTGCCGCTCGCCCGTGGTGAGGCGGTCGATCCGGCGACCGCGGCAGCGGTCGCGGCGATCACCGCCGGGCTGGCCGCCGCCCTGTCGTGGCGCCGCCGTGCGCCGGTCGCGGTCACCGCCGCCGCGGCCGTCGCGGTCAGCCTCGGCGCCTGGGTGGTGCCCGGCCAGGTGTTCCTCGCGCCGGGCGACGCGGTCACGATCAACACGCTCACCGACCTGGTGGCGCTGTTCAGCGTGGCCGTGCTGCGGTCGCTGCGGACGACCGCGCTGGTCGTCGCCGGCCTGCTGGTCTGGCAGGCGGGCCTGATCCCGGCCCTGAACGGCGTGACCGCCGACTACCCGGCCGATCTGGCGCTCGGCGCGATCGTCTACACGGTCGTCGCCTCGGCCGGCCGCGTCCGGCGCCGCTGGGTGGGTGACCGGGAGGCGGCGGCCCAGCGCCTCGCCGACGCCGAGCGGGCCCGGCACGAGGCGGCCGGCGCGGAACGACGCCGCCTCGCCCGCGAGCTGCACGACGTGACCGCGCACCACCTGACCTCGATCGTGGTGAACGCGTCGGCCGCCCAGTTCCTCGCCGACCAGCGCCCCGACCTGCGCGACGAGGCGCTGGCCTTCGCGTCCCGTACCGGCCGGCAGGCGATCGACGACCTGCACCGCCTGGTCGCCGTTCTGCCGACGGCCGAGGAGACCGCCGCCGCGCCCCCGGCCGTGGCCGATCTCGCCGACGACTTCCGCCGGCTCGGGCAGGTGGTCACGGTGGAGGCGGCCGACGACCCGCCACCGGCCGCGGCCGAGGTGCTGCACGCGATCGCCCGGGAGGCTTTGACCAACACCCTGCGTTATGCGCCGGGCGGTCACGTCACCCTGATCCAGAGGTACGGCCCGGACGGCGCTCACCTGGTGATCGAGGACGACGGCGCCGCCGGGACGTCCCCGGCGACCGGGCTGGGTGGCGGGCGTGGGCTGGCCGGGCTGCGCGAACGGGCCGCGGCGCTGGGCGGCACGGTCGAGGCCGGTCCGCGGGCCGAAGGCGGCTGGCGGGTAACCGCGACTCTCCCGCCCGTCCACGTTGCCCGTCCGCGCCGTGAACGTCCGGGCGGCGAAACGGTGCTGGACGCGGGCCTGATGCTGCTGACCCTGGCCGTGCCGCTGTCCTCGGTGGCCTTCCTCGCCGAGGAAGGCGCCGAGCCGGCCGCGGTGACCCTTCTGCTGCTGGCCGCGGTCGCGCACTCGGCCCCGCTGCTCTGGCGCCGCCGGCATCCCCGGGCGGTGTTCGCCGCGGTCGCGCTGACCACCTGGCTGTTGCCCATCCTGCAGCTCACCGGCGTGGTGCCGAACGCCGGCGAGCTCATCCTCTCCAGCCCCGGCGCCGACGTGGCCGCGATCTACACGGCGGCGGTCGCGGTCCGCCCCGCCCGCTCCTGGCTCGCCCCGGTCGTCTCGCTGGCGAGCACCGCACTCGCCGCCGCGCTCCTGCTGACCGTCGAGACCCCCGCCGAGGACCTCGGCGGCAGCCGTCTCGACGCCGCCCTGCTCTTCCTGCTCTCCACGGCGTTCGTGGCATTCCTGCTGGTCGTGCCGTACGGGGGTGCGTTGCTGGCCGGCTACCTGGTCCGGCGCCGCCGCGCTCAGCGGCACGACCGGGAGCACGGGCTGGTCGCCGTCGAGGGAATGCGGGCCGAGGCGCGCGCCCGAGCCGAACGCTCCCGCATCGCCGAGGGCCTGCGCGTGGCCGTCCTGGAACACGCCGCCCGGGTGCCGCGGGCCGCCGAGGAGGCCGATCTCCCCGCCGTGCTCGACGCCTCCAAACAGGCGCTTTCCGCGATGCGCGGCCTGCTCGACAATCTGGGACCGCGCCTCGACACCACCGACCGGGAGGTCTCGTCATCGCCGTCCGTGTGATCGTCGTCGACGACCAGGTGATGGTCCGTGCCGGGCTGTGCGCGATCATCGGCTCGCAGGACGACCTCGAGGTGGTCGGCGAGGCAGGTGACGGCGTGGCCGCGCTCGAGCTCGCCGCCCGGGCCGAGCCGGACGTCGTGGTGATGGACGTCCGGATGCCCGGCATGGACGGCCTGTCGGCGACCGCTCTGCTCACCGCGTCCGAGCGTCCGCCGCGGGTGCTGGTGCTGACCACGTTCCACGAGGACGCGTACGTCTTCGCCGCGCTGCGGGCGGGCGCGTCGGGTTTCATGCTCAAGGATTCCGATCCGGCCGACCTGGTGGCCGCGGTCCGTACCGTGGCGGCCGGCGAGGCGATGCTCAGCCCCGCGGTCACCCGCCGGCTGATCGACGCGTTCGCGACCGGGCAGGTGGCCTCCGCCCGTCCGGACGACCCCCGCCTGGCCATGCTCACCCCGCGCGAACGTGACGTGCTGGTCCACCTGGCCACCGGACTGTCCAATGCGGAGATCGGCGAGGTGCTGGGCATCGCCGCCGGCACGGTCAAGGCGCATGTCAACGCGCTGCTGCCCAAGCTGGGCGCGCGCGACCGGGTGCAGGCCACCATCGTCGCGTACGACCTGGGCCTGGCCCGCCCCGGTGGAGGTAACACCCCCACGCGATAGGCGTGCTGGCGTCACTGCGCTTCCCGGGCCGCTGCGACAGGCTCGAGCCGATCGGCTGCTCGGGGGCAGCCGCGGGGCCTGGGAGGAACCATGTCGGACTCGAGGGATCACATCGTCAGCCGGCGGGCCGTGCTCGGCGGCGCCGCCGCGGGCGTGGCGGGCGTGACCGGTGCCTGGCTGGCGCCGGGCGCACCGGCGCACGCCGACGGCGGTCTGCCGTCCGGGACGATCGACCGGGTGGTGTCCCGGTTGGACGGTGAGCTGATCGAGCTGCGCCGCGGCCTGCATCGGCACCCCGAGGTCGCCGGCCAGGAGGCGTGGACCGCCGCGACGGTGGCGCGGCGCCTGCGCGAGGCGGGACTCGACGTCACCACGGGCGTCGGCGGGCACGGGGTGGTGGGCCTGCTGACCGGCGCCCGTCGCGGCCGCACGGTCGCCTACCGCGCGGACATGGACGCGGTGCCGCCGGGTGAGCAGTCGGGCGGCGGCGCGGAGGTGGCGCACGTCTGCGGGCACGACATCCACACGACGGTGGGTGTCGGGGTGGCGCTGACGCTGGCACGGCTGCGCGAACGGCTCGCCGGCACGGTGATGTTCGTCTTCCAGCCCGCGGAGGAGACCCTCGCCGGTGCGGCCGCGATGCTCGCCGGCGGGGTGTTCGCCCGCGTACGCCCGGCCGAGATCCACGCCCTGCACTGCGGCCCGTTCCCGGTCGGCCAGATCCTCCCCGCGCCCGGGACCGGTCTCCCCGGCCTGGACGGCGGCCTCATCACGCTGGACAGCGCCGACGCCGCCCAGCATCTGGCCACCGAGATCACCGCGCTGAGCACCGTGTCCCGGCCCATGACGCCGGCCGACATCGAACGCCTGGTGGCCGACATCCAGACCCCGCACGGCCCGCTGTCCCGGTTCGTCTTCATGAACGCCCAGGCCATCGGCGCCCAGGTACGCGTGTCCTACCGCTGCTGGCCGGAGAACCGCTGGCCCGAGATCCGCCGCCGGATCCACCGCCTGGCCCGTTCCGCGGGCAACGCCACCGTCTCGTTCCCGAACGATCCGTTCCCCGCGATGATCACGCCCGAACGTGAGGGCCGGGCCCTGGACCGCTATCTGCGCCGCACGATCGGCGACGACCGGGCCCCGACGCAGTACGCCGCGATCCCGTTCAACGGCGAGGATTTCGCCCTCTTCCTCGACCGCCTGCCCGGCACCTACTCGTTCCTCGGTGTCCGTTCCCCCGACGCCCCGATCGAGAACAGCGCCCCGCACTTCAGCACGTTCGACCCGGACGAGCGCGCCATCGGCCACGGCGTACGCGCGATGGCGGGCTGGCTGTCCACCCGTACCCGGCCTTGACCCTCAGCGGGCGAAGGTCTCGTACTCGGCGACCCGGGGCGTGCCCCGGGAGCCCAGGATCACGAAGGTGATCTTCCGCAGCGTGACCGCCCGGAAGGTGATCACGCCCGCCCCGCTGCCGGAGGCCAGGACCGCGTCGTTGTCGTGATTGCGCACCTGCCAGTTCCCGATCCGGCGGTCACCGGACTCCCGGATGCGGATCCGGGAGACCGGCACCGGCACCGTCCACTTGACCGAGATCTCTCCCGTCGCCCCGACCGGCGACCAGAAGGTGCCGAGGTCGCCGTCGCGCACATCCTTGAAGCTCCGGCCCTGAGCCTTGGTCGACCCGTCCGCACCCCCGTCGTCGCGGAGGCTCTGGTTGGGCGCGGCCGGCGGCGTGGCCGGCCGGGTGGTCGGCGGCGCGGTCCTCGGCGGCTTTGTCGCAGGTGGGCGTTTCGCGGGCGAGCGCGTCGCTGCCGGGCTGGTCGTGATGGGCGCCGCCGCGGGAGCGCTGCTGACCGGAGCGGACTCCCAGGAGTACGGCGTGTCCACCACCGGTGGCGGCTCCCACGGCCCGGCCAGTTCCAGTGGCGGCGCTTCCGGCTCCGGACGCCCCACCAGAAGCACGGTGGCTCCCAGCAACAGAATGCTGCCCACCACGGCGCCGGCAAGTGTCCATCGCGCCACCGGAGAAGCGTCCTTGATCACGACGAGTCAGCGTATCGGTATCGAGGAACGCCGAACAATGGCGCTTCGATCATTAAGTTTTGTTCAATAAACGTGCATGAATGGTCGTCGCAGGTCAGAGTCGTTCGGGCTCTCCCCACCGATCGACAAGGATCATCATGCGTACGCGTCACCGCCGGTCCCGTCTCCTCGCGCTCTCCGCCTGCGTCCTGGGTGTTCTGGGCGCGGGCGCCGCCGGCATCGCCTCCGCTCAGACGACGCATCACCGCCCCGCAGCGGTGGCCGGGACCGCCCCGGCGCTGGGCCCCGCCACGAAGGCGACCACCGGAGCGACCGGTGAGGCGAGCCGGGCGCGGCGCCCGCACTGGCCCCGGCCGACGAAGCCGAGCTCCGCCCCGCCGAGCACGCCTCCCGTGGATCCGCCGACGACACCGCCGGCCGACCCGCCGTCGTCTCCGAGCGACCCCACCACTCCCCCGGCCGACGCGGTCATCGACCAGGTGCTGGCGCACATCAATGCCGCCCGCACCGCCGCCGGGGTCTCGACGCTCACGCTGAGCCCGGAGCTGACGAACGCCTCCGTGGCGCACAACGCCCTGATGGTCGGCGGCTGCGGCCTGTCGCACCAGTGCCCGGGCGAGGCTGGTCTGGGCGACCGCTTCACCGCCGCGGGCGTCGTCTGGCGTTCGGCGGGCGAGAACATCGGCCAGGGCAACGCCGCCAACAATCAGGCCGCGATCGTCGCCGCGGCGAACGGCCTGACCGACCTCATGCTCGCCGAGGTGCCGCCGAACGACGGCCATCGCCGCAACCTGCTCAACCCGGGCTTCAGCCGGGTCGGCCTGGCGGTGACCCGCGGCGGCGACGGCCGCGTCTGGTTCACCCAGGACTTCGTCAACTGAGCCCCGACCCGCACCCGCCTGTCATCCACGAGAGACGGGCGGCCGGTGGTGCCGGGCCGGCGGCGTGCGGGAAGCCGGTGCCGGTGTGCTACCGAGGAAGTCCTCCAAGATCTCGGTGAATCGCGCCGGCTGCTCCTCGGCCACGTAGTGGCCGCAATCGTCGAGGACCACCCCGGTCACATCGCCGGCCGCCGGCCGCATCGTCTCGGCGACCAGCGCGCCGGTGTACCGCGCGCCGCCGACGGCGAGCACGGGCAGCGTCAGCCGGGTCTTCCGGCGCTGCTCGTTCTGCGCGATCGTCTCGTCCAGCGCGCGGTAGTAGGCGAAGCTCGCCCGCAGCCCGCGAGGGTCCGCGACGATCGCGTCCACGTAGACGTCGACGGCGTACGCGGGGATCGCGTCCGGGGTGGCGCCCTTGGTGGCGAACTGGTGGCCGAGGAAGAGCCGCTCCCGCCCCCGGACCAGTTCCTCGTTGAGGCCGGTGAGCCGGTTGAAGCCGAAGTGCCACAGCCGCTGGTTGACCGCGGCCGGGCTGAAGACCGACGGGACCGGCGTGAGACCGGGGATGATGGCGTCGACGACGGCGAGCCGGCCCACCCGCTCGGGGTGATCGGCGGCGAGTGCGTATCCGGTCCACATGCCGATGTCGTGGCCGACCACGTCGAACCGGTCGTGCCCGAGCACGGCCATCAGCGCGACCAGATCCGCGGCCAGCGTGCCGGCGTCGTAACCGTCGTCGGGCTTGTCGGAGAGCCCGGCCCCGCGCGAGTCGACGGCGACGACGGTGTGCTTGCGGGCGAGCGCGGGCATGACCTCCCGCCAGGCGTACCAGGTCTGTGGCCACCCGCCGACCAGCAGCAGCGGCGGGCCGTCGCCGCCGGTGACCGCGTGCAGCCGCAGCCCGTTCAGCTGCACGAGCCGGCTGGTGAAGACGTCGGCGAATCCGTCGGGCAGCCGCAGCGAGCTCAAACCGTCGGGGTTGCTCATCACGGAACGATCGGTACAACTTGTCATGCCGGCGACCATACGCATCTTGAACCGATCGGTGCAAGATGTGTAGGCTGACGAACCATGGCGGGCCGTAAGCAATTCGACGTGGACGAGGCGCTCCGCCGGGCGATGCACGTCTTCTGGCGCTGGGGCTATTCGGAGGCCTCGATCGACCGCCTGACCGAGGGCACGGGCCTGGGCCGGAGCTCGCTCTACGCCACCTTCGGCGACAAGGGCACCCTGTTCCGGAAAAGCCTCCAGCGGTACGCACAGACCTACCACCCGCTGTACGACCAGGCGCTGACCGGCCCTCATCCGAGCCCGAGCGCCGTCGTGTCCGCCTACCTGCGGGTGACCCTGAACCGCATCGCCGACCCGGCGGTCCCGGACGGCTGCCTGCTCACGGTGTCGGCGACGCAGTTCCCGGCACTCGACGCGGAGGGCCAGGCGATGGTCCGCGCCATGATCGACGGTTTGCGGGCGATGCTGGAGCAGGCGTTGCTGGCAGCCGGCGCCGACGAGCCGGAGGCGGCGGAGCTGGCGTTGTGCACGCTGGCGACGAACAAATCCCTGGCGGTGCTGAGCCGCGCCGGCTTCTCGAGCGAAGACCTGGCAACGGTCGCCGCAGCCGCCGCCCGCATCCCCGAGAGACCACATCCACCGCGTTGAGCAGCGCGACGGCCGCCCCCTCCCCCGCCCCTGTGGGTGGGCGTCAAGGTAGCGCTCGAATGTGGCATCGATGTTGCCTGTCCACAGGCGTGTCGATCGGCGCGCAGCCGCCGGACATCGCGCCCGGCCCGGAAACAGACTCCGGGTGCCCGGCGGACTGCCGGACACCCGGAACGGTGGATCAGCGAGCGTGGAACGGTGGATCAGTGAGCGTGGAACGGTGGATCAGTGAGCGTGGAACGGTGGATCAGTGAGCGGCGCCGTAGACGCCGATCTCCACCGTGTCGACGTAGAAGCACCCGGCGAAGAAGTCCGGGCAGGTGATGCCTTCCTCGGCGACCTGGGTGCCGAGCATCGTGTAGCGCAGGTAGTTCACCTCGGCGGTGCTGCCCGCGGCGAGCGGCACCTCGTTCATCTTGTCGCGGTTCTCGACCCCGAAGTGGCCTGAAGCGGCGACGGTCCAGGTCTGACCGTCGGCCGACGTCTCGACGCGGTAGTCGCCGGTCGAGGCGCTGGCGTCGTCACCGCAGTTGCCGGTCGGGTTGACCGCGATCGCCGACACGTCGACCGCTGCCGGCAGTTTCACCACCAGGTAGCGCGGGTCGATCTTGCCGTCGGCGCCGTACGTGGCGTCGGTGCTCCACCCGGTGCGTTGCAGACCGTCCACCGCGGCGCCCGGACCGCAGCCGATGAAGCCGTAGTCGTCGCCGTTGAAGTCGGTCACCTCGCTGCCGCCGCTGGTCGCGGCCCAGTCCCGGCGCAGCGTCCAGTCCACCTTGTTGGCACCCTGATGCACCCGCACGTCACGGAAGACCGTCTCGTAGCCGGGAGCCGACGCGCTCACCTCCGGGTAGGTCCCACCCGGCAGAACGTTCTGGATCGTGTACCTGCCCTGCGCGTCGGCGGTCGCCTGGTAGGAGTCGGCGAACCCGGACGCGTGCCCGGCGAAGCTCACCGTGGCGCCCGCCAGCGGGGCGCCGCTGTCGACGTTGGTGATCGTGCCGGTGACCGAGGTACGCGACGCGTCCCGGGCCGGCGGCGTGGAGAAGTCCTCGATCGGGGTGGTGTCGTCGCCGCCGAGGTCGGCCGCGAACCAGCCCATGCCCCGGTTGGCGAAGACCTTCCAGATCTTCTTCTGGTCGCGGCCGTCGCGGCTGACCTTGTCGGCCATCAGGATCGAGTTACGCATGTCCAGGAACGACGGGTTCGCCGGCGACAGCTCCATCGCCCGGGTGACCAGCGACTCGGACAGCTTCGAACCCAGCGCGGTACGCAGATCCCACAGCGTCTCGCCCCAGATCTCACCGTCGGCGTGGACCTCGGGACCGCCGATGATCTTGCCCATGTCGCCGTAGGTGTATCCGCCCGAACCCGCGCCGGGGGTGCCGGGGCAGACGTCCGCGCTCGCACCGACCGTGCAGTCCAGCGGCTGCGTACGAACCAGATTCTGACCGTCGCTCACGTAGCGGCCGACCAGCACCTCACCCGGCGCGGCGGTGTCGGTCTGGAAACCCTGAGCCGCGAGCAGGTCGAAGGCGTACCAGTCGGACCACGCCTCACCCATCGAGCCGCCCTGGAAGCCGGTCAGCGTCGAGTTGCCGGAGGCGTCCACCACGAGGCGGTTGGACACGCCGTGGGTGTACTCGTGGTAGACGATGTCGCCCTCGTCACCGGAGTTGGCCGCCAGGAACGGGTCCTCCGGCCAGGTCGGATCCCGGAAGAGGTACATCTGCATCCGGCCGGGAACGCCGTCCGGGGTCGGCAGCATGTTCGCGTTGTCGGTGTGGAACGAGTCGGGGGTGCCGTCCGCGGTGTTGGCGCCGTCGATCGCGTTGACCTCGATCGGGTCGCCGTCGGCGGTCTCGTAGTTGCCGGCCGCCCGGTTGAATCCGATCGGCGCCGCCTCCAGGTGATCGTGGAAGCTGCTCACGTAGTAGAACAACTGGGCCGCGTTCTGCTTCGCGTTGTCCTTCCACGAGTTCGCGACCTTCGGGTTCCAGGAGCACTGCTTGTCCGCCGCGCAGGGCGGGCCGACCTCGGACGTGAAGTCCTTGAACGGGAAGCGCCAGTCACCCGGCTTGTCGGGCGCGACCTCCTCGCCCGGGTTGGCCTCGTCATCGTCGTTGACGTCGAGGAACACGTGCGTCGAGTCGCCCGACAGCGTGGTCGCGTCCGGCGCGATCCAGTTCTTCAGCGAACGCTGCTGCTGGGTGCCGCCGAGCGGCGCGCCCGGGTAGTTCTGCCACACCAGCGCCGACGGCGCGGACGGCGCGTTGTCGTGCAGCAGCAGGTCCTGCCGGTAGAGGACACGGCCGGTCGCCGCGTCGATCACGTGCAGGTAGCCCTCCTTGGTGGACAGCGTCTGCCAGGCCAGGCGAGCACCGCCCTTCGAGGCGAACGCGACCAGCTTGGTCGGGTCGTCCGCCCGTGTGGAGGCCGGCGAACCGGCGTCCTTCGCGGCGGCGTCACGTGCCTGAGCCGCCGACAGCTTGGCGCTGCCCAGCGACGCGGGCAGCGACGCGGCCGGGGAGCCGGTCACCTGGATGAGCTTGCCATCGGAGGTGATGTCCGCCTTGACCCCGTTGCCGAACACCGGCACATTGCCGACCACCTGTTCGAAGCTCAGGTGGTGGGTGCCGTCGATGTCGACGTAGTCCTTGCGCAGCCGCAGGGCGGCGACCTCGGTCCCGCTCAGGCCGAACGCGTCCGGGTTCGCGGCGAGATAGCCGGCGGCGATCTCCTTGGCGGGTTTGTCACTCGCGGCGGTCAGGAACCCGTCGATCCGGGCCACCCGGCGAGCCGTCCCGGTGGCCGGGTCGATGTCGACCAGGCCCTGCGCGCCGAGGCCCTTATCGAGCTTGGTGACGCCGGCGGAGCGCTGCTTCGTGCGGAGCGCGGTGAGCGTCCGCGCGTCCGGGGTGCGGCCGTCGAAGTTGGCCAGGCGGTCGTCCCGCTGATGTTTCCGGACGGCATCGGCCGGGCCGGGCGCGGGAGCGGCCGACGCCGAGGCCGGAACGATGCCGATGCCCAGGACCGACGCTGCGGCGATCGCGACGGATCGGCGCCGGAATGGAGGTACGGATGTCATGCCCGCGGAGCCTACAACCATCTATTGACGTTTTTAAATAGCAATTCTCTCCGTTACGGTGACGGTTATCTCCATTACCTGGTCTCTATATAGTGGACGGTGTGAAAACGTTCATCGTCGGTGGCACCGGGTTGATCGGTGCTCAGGTCGCCACGGTCCTGCGGGAGCGGGGCCACCAGGTGACCACGGTCGCCCGTTCCGCCCGCCCGGGTGTGGACCATCTGCTCGACCTCGAGACCACCACGGTCGAGGATCTGCGGCCGCTGCTGGCCGGGCACGACGCGGTGGTGTTCGCCGCCCGCACCGACGAGCAACGCCCGCTGCGCAAGCCGCTGCACCCCGCGTTTCGCCGGACGATGGTCGAGCCCGTCGTGCGCCTGTTCACCGCCGCCCGCGCCGAGGGCGTCAGCCGCGGCGTGATCATGGGCTCGTACTACACCTATCTCGACCGGGTCCACCCGCAGTGGAGGCTGGCCGACGAGCACACCTACATCCGCTGCCGCGTGGAGCAGGCCCGGGAGGCGCGCGAGGCGGCCGGGCCCGGCCTCCCGATCGCGGTGCTGGAGCTGCCGTTCGTCTTCGGCCCCGGCACGAACTGGGCCGGCCCCCTGGCGAACTGGGCGAAATCCCGGGCGCCCCTGGTCGCGCCGCCCGGCGGGACCGCGGCCGCCTCGGCGCGCAGCGTCGCCGAGAGCGCGGCCGGCGCCCTGGAGCGGGCGGACGGCGCCGACCTCCCGGTCGCCGACGAGAACATGACCTGGCAGGACATGTTCACGCGCATCGCCGCGGCGGCCGGTCGTCCCCGCCGGGTCGGCCGGCTCCCGGGCGGCGTCTTCCGCGCGGCCACCGGGCTGGGCGGGGCGCTGCAGGCCCTCGGCGGCAAGGAGACCGGCCTCAACACGTCGGGGCTGGCCGGTCTGATGCTGCGCGACCTCTACGTGGAGCCGGTCACCGGCCGGTCGCTGGAGCCGTCGTTCCGCGACACGTTCGCCCCGTCGAGCAGCGTCAGCCCGAGCGACTGACCAAGCCGCCCGATCAGATCCCCCTCGCGGACGCCCTGGCAATCCATCGACGCACTTGACTATATGGACGGGGCTGGCCAGAGTTGCAAACAAGGTTTACTGATTGAGCTGGGGGTCGTCGATGCGCAGGGTGCTGGTCTCTTTGGTGACGCTCGTGGCCGCCCTGGTCGTGGCGCCGGCCGCCGCGAACGCGCACCCTCCGCGTGAGTGCGCCGGCCCGTCGATCGACCGCCTCCAGCAGTGGCTGGCCAGCGGCGAGGGCACCACCGTCCCGGCCACCGGCAGCCTCCTGGTCCCGATCCACCACGGCCACGACTACGCGGCGAAGGTGACCTTCCTCAACGACGAATGGCACGTCGTGGTCGTCTGGCTGGGCAACGAGTTCGAGGCCCAGGCCGACCTCTCCCGGTCCGCCGGATTCTGGCTCACCTACAGCGCGACCGACGACCTGTGGGTGCAGCTGCGCCCCGCCTCCCACTGGAGCGGCGGCGCCCAATGGGCCACCGCCATCCCCTCGACCGGCGGCCGCGTGGTGACCCGCTTCTTCAGTCTCCGCCCGTCGGCGTGGGCCGGGGTGCCCGAGCTGGGCCAGCCGGCGCACACCTTCGCCTCGGCCGTCAGCGAGGCCCGCGGCCTGGTCTTCGTCGGCAAGACCGCCAACGAGATCGACTTCCGGGGGCTGCGTGTTCATCGGTACACCCCGCCCTGCCTGTGAAAAGACCGCAACCACGCGGGACGGCCCGGCGTTGGGCGCGCGGAGCGTGACCAACGACGGCGGCCGGGCCCGGAGGACGGGACTCCGGTGTGCGCGTACCTCAGAAAGGTGTTGAAATGAACTCCGCCGCGGAACGATCTAGGGTGGGTGGATGCCTGATACGCCCATGCCGGACAAGATCGTCGAGTTTCTCCGCCAGGCCAACCCCGCCGTGATGGCCACCGTCGCGGCCGACGGGCGGCCGGTCAGCGTCGCCACCTGGTACCTGCTCGAGGACGACGGGAAGGTCCTGCTCGGCCTGGACGCGAAGCGGGCCCGGCTCAAACACCTCGAGGCCGACCCACGCGTCGCGCTGACCGTCCTGGCGCCCAACTGGTACACCCACGTCAGCCTGCAGGGCCGCGTCGTGTCGATCACCGACGACGACGGGCTGCGCGACATCGACCGGCTGTCGATTCACTACGGCGGCCAGCCGTACGCCAACCGCGAACGGCCCCGGGTCAGCGTCCAGGTCGAGATCGACCACTGGCACGCCTGGGGCGAGCTACGCGAGGAGTGACGGCACCCGGGCCGAGATGCCGGTGCCCCCGCCCGGCTCCGATTCGATGTGGAGCGTGCCCGACAGGCCCTCCACCCGCTGGCGCATCCCGGTGAGGCCGAACCCGCCGCCGCGCCGGCCCAGATCGAAACCGGCGCCGTCGTCACGCACGTCGAGGGCCGCCTCCCGCTCGAAATACGTCAGGGTCACCCCCACCCGGGTCGCGCCCGCGTGCTTGGCCACATTGGTCAGGGCCTCCTGCGCGATCCGCAGCAGGGCGGCCTCCGCCTCGGGCGCGATCGGCCGGACAGTGCCGGTCGTGGTCACCTGGACCGGGATCTCGTGCAGCGCCGACCACCGCTCGGCGACGCCGGCCAGCGCCTCGCCCAGCCGGGCCGACCGCAGCGGCTCCGGGCTCAGCGCGTGCACCGAACGCCGGGCCTCGGTGAGGTTCTCCCGGGCCAGCTTGGTCGCGGCGCCGAGGTGCCGGCGCCACGTCACCTGATCGTCGTGACCGTTCTCGGCCGCGCTGAGCTGGCTGATGATGCCGATGAAGCCCTGCGCCAGCGTGTCGTGGATCTCCCGGGCCATCCGTTGCCGCTCGTCCTGGACGCCGGCGTCACGGGCCCGGACCAGCAGCTGCTCGTGCAGGGCCGCGTTCTCCGCCAGCGACTCCGCCAGCCTCGCGTTCGCCTCCCGTTCGGCGGCCAGAGCCCGCTCCCGCTCGGCGTTCTGCCGCGCGGCCCGTCGTTCGAACCAGGCGTACGCGCACATCGGGAAGACGTTCGCGGCGACGACCGCGACCCACGTGACCAGGCCGACCGCGGTGGTCTTGTCCACGGCGTACGTCTGCGAGGTGCCCGCCACCACCGCGACCGCGCCCACCCCGACCGGCTGCCACGGCCAGCGCAGCAGCCGGAAGGCGTGCACGTACAGCACCGGGGTGAAGAACCCGAACCACGGCGACCGTACGACCAGGACCGCGGTGAGCAGGATCAGCACGGCCACGAACACCGCCGGTCGCAGCACCCGCCGGGCCGCCAGCCAGATCGCCAGCACCGCGCACAGCACCAGGTCGGCGGGCGACGAGGCCCAGACCGAGACCCCGGCGAGGAGCACCAGCAAGACGTACGGCCCGACGGTCAGCACCACGAGTGGAATGTACGTGCCCGGCGTCCTCCCCCGCTCCACCGATCGGTTGACCCATACTGCGGGCCATGATGCTTCTGCTGCCGTCCGACGTGCTGCATCCACGCCGCGCCGACGAGCATTTCGCGGACGAGTCGGCCGCCGCCCGGGACGCCGGGTGGCAGGTCGGCCTGGTCGATCACGACGCGCTCGTCGCGGGAGATGCGGCACACGGAGTCGCGCGGCTCCCGGCGGGCGAGGCGACCGCGGTCTATCGCGGGTGGATGATGACCTCGTACGCGTACGACGGTTTCGCCGAGGCGGCCGCCGGACGTGGCATCGCCCTACGGACCAGCGCCGACCAGTACCGCCGCGGCCATGAGCTGCCCGGCTGGTACGCCGCGCTCGCCTCGTTCACGCCTGAGTCGGCGTGGACCGACGGGGACGGGCGGGACTCCTTCGACGAGGCACGGGCGAGGCTCGGCCCGGGGGCGGCGGTGCTGCGCGACTACACCAAGTCGATGAAGCACTACTGGCACGAAGCCGCGTACATCCCGGACCTGACCGACGCCGAGGCGGCCTGGTCGGTCGCCGCGCGGATGCGGGAGCTGCGCGGCGACGACTTCAGCGGCGGCTTCGTGCTGCGGCGTTTCGAGGAATTCACCGGGGCGGAAGCGCGGACGTGGTGGGTGGACGGGACCTGTCGCCTGGTCACCGCCCACCCGGACACACCGGACCGGCCGCCGCCCGCCGAACTGCCCACGTCCGAGCCGGCGGTAGCGGTGGCCGGGCTCGGCCTGCCCTTCGTGACCGTCGACCTGGCCCGGCGGGCCGACGGCCGGTGGCGGGTCGTCGAGCTCGGCGACGGCCAGGTCAGCGACCGCCCGTCCAGCACACCGCCCGAGGCGTTCCTCGCCGCCTTGTCGTGACCGTCATCGGGCGAGTGCCTCGGTCGGGGCCAGGCGCGCGGCCCGGACCGCCGGGTAGAGGCCGGCCACCACTCCGACCAGGACGGTCGCGGCCAGGCCGCCGGCTGGTGCCCACGGCGGGATCGCCACCGGCCAGGACTGCCACCACGACCAGCCGGCCGTGACCAGCGCGCCGGCCGCGGCGCCGGCCAGGCCGCCGAGTGTGGACAGCAGCAGCGACTCGGTCAGGAACTGCTGGCAGATGTGGACGCCGGTGGCGCCGAGCGCACGCCGCAGACCGATCTCGCCGCGCCGTTCCAGCACCGAGATGACCATCGTGTTGGCCACGCCGACGCCGCCGACCAGCAGGGCGACCGCGCCGAGGCCGAGGAGCAGGCCGTTCAGGGCGGTGTCGGTCGCCCGGGCGGCGGCCAGCGCGTCGGACGGGCGGGACACCTTCACCTCGTTGGGCGCCGCCGGGTTGACCGTCGCGCCGAGCAGCCGGCGCACCGCCTCCACCGCACCGGACCGCGTGTACACCATGGTCGGGTGGCCGTCGAAGTCCAGCAGCCGGGCGGCGGTGGACCAGTCGACCAGCGCGGACGAGTCGAGTTCCGGCGCGAGCGGCGCGGGCTCGAGGATGCCGACCACCGAGAACCACTGGCCGCCCAGCCACAGCCGCGGGCCGGGCGCGTGGATGCCGAGACGCTGGGCCGCCGCGGCGCCGAGCACCACCGCGGGTGTGCCCGGCACGATCGCCGTCAGCCAGCGTCCCCGGGCGGTACGCCCCTCGAGTGTGTCCAGCAGGTCGGCGCGGGCGGCGAGCACCGCCACGCTGCTGTTCTCGGCGACCGGGATGTGCTCGTTGCGGTAGACCTTCGCCTTCAGCCGGGCGGTGGCGCTGACCGAGCGGACCGTCGCGATCCGGCCGGCCATCACCAGCGACTCGGGCGGCAGTTTCGCCTCGCCGCCGCTCAGGGTCTCGCCGGGCGCGACGGTGAGCAGGTCGGTACCGAGAGCCGCCAGTGCCTGGTCCAGGTCGGCGCGGCTGGACGCGGAGATCCCGACCACGGCGAGCATGGCCGCGATGCCGATCGCGATGCCCGCCGCGGACAGCACCATGCGCAGCGGCCGGGAGCGCAACCCGGACGCCCCGAGCCGCAGCACGTCCGAGCCGGCCAGGCGGGCCGGTCGTAGTGGACTCGTCATGCGTCCACCAGCTGTCCGTCACGCAGCGCCACCCGCCGGGGCAGGGCGGCCGCGATGTCCCGGTCGTGCGTGATGACCACGGTCGTCGTGCCGGCCCGGTGCAGGTCGTGCAGCAGATCCATGACGACCGTGCCGGAGGCCGAGTCCAGGTTGCCGGTCGGCTCGTCGGCGAGCAGCAGCGCCGGGTCGGCGACCACCGCGCGGGCGATCGCGACCCGCTGGCGTTCGCCGCCGGACATCTCGTGCGGCCGGTGGTGGGCGCGATGCCCGAGGCCGACCCGGTCCAGCGCCCGCGCGGCCCGGGACCGGCGCTCGCGGCGGCGCACCCCGGTGTAGAGCAGGCCGTCGGCGACGTTGTCCAGGGCGGACACCCCGCCGCTGAGGTGGAACTGCTGGAAGACGAACCCGATCGTCCGGGCGCGCAGGGCGGACAACGACCGGTCGGGCAAGGCGGCGACGTCGTGACCGTCGATGCGTACGGTGCCGGTGGACGGCCGGTCGAGCGCCCCGAGCAGGTGCAGCATCGTGGACTTGCCCGACCCGGACGGACCGACCACGGCGAGCATCTCCCCGTCCTCGACCGAGAGGGAGACGTCGTCCAGGGCGGTCACGCCACCCGGATAGACCTTGCCGACGCGGGTCATGGCGATCACGACGGCATCCCCACCGTCAGGCCCTCGGCCAGGCCCGCACCGCGTACCTCTGCCTTGCCGTCGGCGAACAACCCCACCTGGACCGGCAGGAATCGGGTGCCGCCGCCCTCGGTCACCTCCAGGCCGTAACCGCCCTCGGCGAGGGCGACCAACGCCGCGACCGGCACGGTGAGCACGTTCTTGCGCTGTTCGCTGACGTACGTGGCGGTGACCGGCCCTTCGCGCAGTTTGCCGAGCTTCGCGCCGAGCGTGACCATCACCGGAACCTTGGGCGTCTCGCCCGGCTCCTTGGGTTCCGCCTTCGCGCCGATCGACGCGACCGTGCCCGGGGTCTCCTTGCCGTCGGGCAGCGTGACCGTCACCTTGACGCCGGGCTGCGCCCAGCCGGCCTGATCCGCGTCCACCTTGACCGTGACCACCGACTCGGCGCCGGTGTAGCCGAGCACCTCACCCGTGGCCGGCGCACCGGGACGCACGCGCAGCTCGGCGATCCGGATCGCGCCGTCGGCGACGACCAGCCAGGACGGGTCGACCACCCCGGTCTCCTTCCGGCCCAGGTTCTCCTGCCAGCGGCGCACCGCCTTGGCTGTGAGGTCGGTGTACTCGTCGTCCACCGTGAAGCCGCCGAAGCCGAGGTCGCGCAGGTTGCGTTCGAGCAGGGCCACGTCCGGCCCTTCGACGCCGGGCCGCAGCTCGCGGTACATCGGGAGCACGCCGTAGAGCAGCACGACCGGGAGGTTGTCGGCGCGGAGCACCGGGTCGCCGCGTTCGACGGTGGCGCCCACCTTGGGCAGCCACGTCACGGTGCCGGTCGCCTTGGCCAGGATCGGCACCGTCTCGCCGTACCCCAGATCTCCATCGACCGTGACCGAACCCGACAGCGTCTCCCGCGCCACCTTGGTCGTGGCCGGCGGTGGCGCCGCGGCCGGCGCGTCGGTGGAACGGTGCGTGACCACCACGGCCACCGCGCCGGCCACGACGATCGCGGCCGCCCCGCCGATGATCCACCGCCTCATTTGGTGAGCAGGGTCGAGCCCGGCCCCAGGCCCTTGCACTTCTCCGAGGCCTTCTTCATCGCCTCGAAGTCGATTTTCGTCTCGGAGAGGGCGATGGTCCCGGTCTCCGGGTCGGGGTCGGGGTAGTCGGGCAGGCCGTTCTCGCGCATGCACTTCGACTGCGCCCGCGCCTTCTCGATGTCCTCCGGTGACATCTTCGGCGGCTCGCCACCGGCGCCGGCCGGCAGCAGCGTGCGGCACTTCTCCGAGGCGGCCTCCATCTTCTCCGCCTCCGGCGAGCCGATCTTCACGGCCGGCGCGCCGAGCACGCCGTCGCCGTTCGGGTCCGGCATGTCGACGCCGTTCTGGCGCATGCATTTCGCGTACGCCCGCAGCTGGCCCTTCTCGTCGGCCGAGGCGGACGGGGCCGGCGCGGCGGCGTCGTCGGTCTTGCCACACCCGCCCAGCGCGACGGTCACGAGCAGGATCGGTAGGAGGAGTCTTCTCATGCCGGAGAGCACACCGTGCCGGCCATAAGGTCATCATCAGCGCGAACGCTTACAGCTTTCTTATATCCGGTTCGGTAACCATGTCCCGATGCGCGTATTGATCGCCGAGGACGAGGTCGTGATGGCCGAGGCCATCGCCGAGGGGCTGCGGCTCCAGGCGCTGGCCGTCGACACCGTGCACGACGGCGACGCGGCGCTGCAGCGGCTGGCGGTCAACGAGTACGACGTCCTCGTGCTCGACCGCGACATGCCCCGGGTGCACGGCGACGACGTGTGCCGGGCCGTTGTCGAAAGCAAGGCCGACGTGCGGATTCTGATGCTCACCGCGGCCGGCGAACTCAGCGACCGGGTGCGCGGCCTGGACCTGGGCGCCGACGACTACCTGGCCAAGCCGTTCGCCTTCGCGGAACTGGTCGCCCGGGTCCGTGCGCTGGGCCGCCGCGCCCGCCCGGCCGCGCCGCCGGTGCTGTCCCGGGCCGGCGTCAGCCTGGACACCGCCCACCGCGAGGTGTTCCGTGACGGCCGCGTCGTCGGGCTGTCCCGCAAGGAGTTCGCGGTGCTCGAGGAACTGCTGCGTGCCGACGGCGCCGTGGTCACCACCGAGCAGCTGCTGGAACGGGCCTGGGACGAGAACACCGACCCGTTCACCAACGTCGTCCGGGTCACGATGATGACCCTGCGCCGCAAACTAGGGCCGCCGCAGGTGGTCGAGACGATCACCGGAGTGGGGTACCAGCTCAGATGAGACATCGGATGACGGTTCGGCTGCGGCTCACCGCGCTGTACGGCGGCCTGTTCGTGCTGGCCGGGGCCGTGCTGCTGACGATCACCTACCTGCTGCTGGCACAGGCGCTGGCCGGGCAGCAGGTCGACGCGCTGATGCTGTCGAGAACCGTCCACGGCGTCGCGGTCCAGGCCACTCCCGCCCGGCCCGCCAGCGGGCCGACCTCGCCGGAGATGTTCCAGCTGGCGACCAAGCTGCAGACCGACTTCCGGTCCGCGACGCTGCGCTCGCTGCTCCAGCAGGGCGGGGTCGCGCTGGGTGCGGTCGCGATCGCCGGGGTGTGGGCGGCCTGGTTCGCCGCCGGGCGTACGCTGCGCCCGCTCGCCGAGATCACCGCGACCGCGCGCCGGATCGCCGACCGCAACCTGCACGAACGCATCGCGATGACCGGGCCACGCGACGAGCTGCGCCGGCTCGCGGACACCGTCGACGACATGCTCGCCCGCCTGGACGCGGCGTTCGCGGCGCAGCGCCGGTTCGCCGCCAACGCCTCACACGAGCTGCGCACCCCGCTGGCCATCAACCGCACGCTGATCGAGGTCGCGCTGAGCCACCCCGACCCCTCCCCCGACGTACGCCGGCTCGGCGAAACCCTGCTGGTGATCAACGCCCGGCACGAGCGGCTGATCGACGGCCTGCTGCTGCTCGCCCGCGGCGATCAGGATCTGGTCGATCCGGTACCCGTCGACCTCGCCGAGATCACCCGGCACGTGGCGTCGCTCCATGAGGTCGCCGAGGTGACGGTGTCGCCCTCGCCGATGGCCGGCGACCCCGTGCTGCTGGAGAGAATGGTGCAGAACCTGGTCGAGAACGCGGTCATCCACGGCCGATCGGTTGCGGTGACCTGCGAGCCGGGCCGGCTGACGGTCACCAACTCCGGCCCGGTGATCGCCGCGTACGAGATCCCGCGCCTCTTCGAGCCCTTCCAGCGCCTCACCGACCGGGTGGGCTCGGCCACCGGCACCGGGCTGGGCCTGTCGATCGTCCGCGCGGTCGCCCGGGCGCACGGTGGCACCGCCGTCGGCGAGCCAGGTCCGGACGGCGGCCTCACCGTGACCGTGGAGTTCTTGACCTCAAGCGCTTGAGGTTTGTTCTCCTGGACGCATGTCAACCATGACCATCCAGGACGCGTCCCGGCACAGCGGGCTGAGCGAGCCCACGCTGCGCTACTACGAGGACGTGGGGCTGATCGGCCCGATCGGCCGTGACGAGAGAAGCGGGCACCGCCGCTACGGCCCCGACGACGTGAACGCGATCGAGGTGCTGGCCTGCCTGCGCGCGGTCGGCGTGGGCATCGAGGAGATGCGCACCTACCTGGCCAACCGCGGGCGGGGCCGGGAGGCGTACGCCGAGCAGCGGGACCTGCTGCTGCGGCACGCGGACCGGGTCGAGGCGGAGATCGAGGCGCAGCGGGCCCGGCTCGGCTACCTGCGCGAGAAGGCGGCGGTGTGGGACGCCCGGCACCGAGGCGATCCCGGTGCGGAGGCCGCCGCGTGGGAGCGCCTGCACGAGGTCATCCCCTACCTCGGGGTGGGTACGCGATGAGCCCGGTCCTGGTCACCGGTGGTTCCGGGTACGTGGGCACGCACCTGATCGCCGCGCTGCTGCGCGCCGGGCGCCCGGTCCGCACCACGGTGCGCTCGGTGTCCCGCTCGGATTCCGCCCTGCGCGCGGCGGTCCGCCGGGGTGGCGCCGACGACGCGGGCCTGACCGTCGTCGAGGCGGATCTGTCGTCGGACGACGGCTGGGCTGCCGCGGTGGCCGGCTGCGCCGAGATCCACCACGTCGCGTCGCCGATCCCGGTCGCCCAGCCCTCGGATCCGGACGACCTGATCGTGCCCGCCCGCGACGGCACCCTGCGGGTGCTCCGGGCGGCCCGCGACGCCGGTGCCCGGCGGGTGGTGTTGACCTCGTCGTTCGCGGCCGTCGGCTACACCCCCAAGCCGGTGCCCGACTTCACCGAGGACGACTGGACCGACCCGGACGTGCCGGGCCTGCCGCCGTATCCCCGTTCCAAGACGATCGCCGAACGCGCTGCCTGGAACTTCGACCGCGGAGCGACCGAGCTGGTCGTGGTCAACCCGACCTTCATCCTCGGCCCCACCCTCACCACCGGCCTCGGTTCGTCGATGCAGCTGCTGAAGATGATGCTCGAGGGAACGATGACCGCGGTGCCCCGCCAGCGCTTCGGCATCGCCGACGTCCGGGACGTAGCCGACCTGCACCTCCGGGCGATGGCCGCACCCGAGGCGGCGGGCCGCCGCTTCCTGGCCGTCTCCGACACCGGCACGATGAGCTTCCTGGAACTGGCCGACACCCTGCGCAGGCATTTCGGCGACCGAGCCGCGAGGGTGCCGGCCGAGGAGGCGCCGGGCCCCGATCCGGCCCGCCCGGTCATCCACAACGACCGCGCCAAGTCCCTCGGCTGGCGTCCCCGCCCGGCCGAGACCACGATCACCGACAGCGTCGACAGCCTGGTCGACCTCGACCTGGTGGATCTCTGAGCCGTCAGGCTCCGCTCTTCCACCGCACCGTGGTGAGGAGCGGAGTCTTCTCGATGGGCGGCAAGCCGTCATCGAGGTTGCGTAACCGTTGATAGATCTCGCGCATCTGGGCTGTGTCCGCGACATGCGCGGTACCTGCCGCCTTCTCCAGGACTGTCAACGTGCTCGCCAATCTGATCGATCCGATCGCGCTGCCGGTGGTTCGGCGCCGGTCCAGGCGACGGATCTCGCCTGTGGCTGTCTGTGCCCCGAGCCCGTCGTCGATCAGCACGATGACGTCGGCGCCTGCGTCCGCGGCCACGACCGCGTGGGCGATCACCATCGTCTCGCCCAGGTCCTTGGACTGCCTGAGGCGCTCGGCCATCGGTTGTCGCGTGATTCGGCCGACGACTCGGGCGAGCTCCGGCGTCAGTTCGTCGGGGAGGATCTGGATCCAGGTAGGTACCAGCTTCTTCCAGACCGCGGCCGCGGGGCCCGGCGATCGGCGGTGACACCAGGAATCGTTGGACGACGGCCGAGAGGATGGCCGGCCCGACCTCTCGCACATCTGCGAGAAATGCCGTCAACCCGTCCAGCGGGAGCAACAGGTGCCGGGCGAAGGCATCGGCACGGCTCTCGACCGGCGACCGGGTGCTCCAGTCGCAGGCGGTGTTGACCGTCCAGTCCTGGAACACGACGTGACCGAGCTCGTGGGCCAGCGTGCTTCGTTGCCGCATCGGGTTCCGGCTGCGTGCGACACCGATGAACACGGCACCGCGCTGCGGATCCCTCATCGTCAGACCGTGTTCGTCCGGGCCCACGTCGAGGACGGCGACGTCGACGTGGGCCGACTGCTCGATCAGAGCGACGAGGTCGCCCAGTGGCTGAAGACCCAGACGGTGCTCCTGCCGGAACCGCTCGGCTGCGGAGCGCCCCTCACCTTCGGCCTTCATGCCGGAATGGCCTGCTCGTCCAGGTAGTCGTCCAGCTCGAGGAAGCGCAACAGGGCGTCGCGCATCTGATCCATGCCGGAGCCGTTGGTGGCCCGGGCCGCGCATTGGACCCGGTCAGCCACCGTGCTGGCCCCGGTGAGCTGGGCGACGGTGCAGCCGGTCGCCCAGGAGATCGCCACGATTTCGGGTAGCTTGGCCACCCTGTCGCCCGCGATGATCCGCGACAAGGTGGGTTGCGAGATGCCTGCCGCGTCGGCGAGCGCGCGCTGGCTGAGACCAGCCGCGACTCGAGCCTTCTCAATCAGCGCGCCAACGTTGCTGCTGCTCATGACCCCTGCCCCATGACTGAATCATGATTCCTTCCGGTGATTCAGTCTCCGCGATCCGGTACGACAGCGCCACGCCCCCGCACCGCGCCGGCCAGGTCGTGTCTCGTGGGTCAGCCAAGTGCGAGGCGAGGTCCAGAGTCAGGCGCGCTCCGGGCCGCGCCGCGGCCCTGGCTGATCCACGGGACACGACCTAGGCGTCCAGGGCCTCGGTCACGATCGCGCAGGCCTCGACGGTGTGCACCGGGCCGGCGCCGGCCGCCTTGGTGAGCAGGGTGCGGAAGGCTGCTCGCTCCTGGGGGTCGAGGTTGGCCAGGGCCGCCTCCTCCGCCTCGGCGACCTGGCCGCAGAGGGCCGCGACGGCGGCCGTGCCGGCGGCGGTGGCGACGATGCGGCGCTGGCGGCGGTCGTCCGGGTTGGGGCGGCGCTCGACCAGGCCGGCCTCGACCAGGTCGTCGATCAGGTAGGTCATCATCGTGCGGTCGATGCCGAGCCTGGCGGCGAGGGCGGCCTGGCTGGGCGGCTGACCCTGGAGGACCTCGCAGAGCGTCTGGTAGCCGCGGGCGCCGTGCGGGAAGTCCACGAGCTTCGGGCCGACCATCCCCGAGTACGACCGCAGCAGAACCCCGAGGGCGGCCCCGAAGTCGTCTGTCGCGTTGCTCACCGGACCATCCTATCTGTTGGACAGATCGTCTTCTCGCAATACTATCTAGGGAGACGACGATCGAACACCCACCGGAGGATCGGATGGCCGACGAAGAGGGCATCGCGCTGGACCTGGCCCTGGCCCGGTCCGACCCCGAGGGGTTCGCCGCCCTCGCCCGCCACGCCGAGTCCCGTGACCTGGATTACGTCGTCCTGAGCGAGGACGTGCTGAGCGGGGACGACGAAGGGCTCGACCCCTGGACGACGGCCGCGTGGCTGGCCGGGCGGACCGAGAAGATCGGCCTGGCGGCTGACATCGACGCGGACATCCCCGCCATGGCCGACAAGGCCCGGGAGACATTCGACCTCCTGGCCGGCGCCCGGCTGATCCGGCACGTCGGGCGGCAGGTTCAGCCCGTGACGACCGCCGGCGAGATCGACCGGCTGGCCGACGCGGTCGCCGACCGGCCGAAACCAGCCCGGTCGGCGGCCGCGCGGGCACAGCGGCGCGACGGCGTCGACTACGACGGCATCCCGGCCTCACTGGCGGACGTGGCGATCGAGCCGGGCGACCAGGGCTACCGCGCCCGCCGGGCGACCTACATGCGCGGCGGCTCACCGGGGCTCGTGCTGCGGCCGCGCACCCCGGCCGAGATCGCCGACGCGCTCGCGTTCGCGCGCCGGCACCGGCATCTGCCGCTCGGTGTGCGCAGCGCCGGGCACGGCGTCAGCGGCCGCTCCACCAACGACGGCGGCCTGGTCATCGACGTCGGCGCCCTGAACGGCGTCGAGGTCCTCGACGAGGCCACCCGGCGGGTGCGGGTCGGCCCGGGTGCCACCTGGAAGCAGGTCGCGGCGGTCCTGGACGAGCACGACTGGGCGATCAGCTCCGGCGACTACGGCGGCGTCGGGGTGGGCGGACTGGCCACCGCGGGCGGCATCGGGCTGCTCTCCCGCGAGCACGGCCTGACCATCGACCGCCTCCGCGCCGTCGAGCTCGTCCTCGCCGACGGCACACCCGTCCGTGCGTCTCTCGAGGAAAACCAAGATCTTTTCTGGGGTGTACGCGGCGCCGGCGCGAACCTCGGCATCGCCACCGCGTTCGAGTTCGAGGCGAGCGAGGTGCACGAGGTCGGCTGGGCCCAGCTCGCCCTGCTCACCCCGGACATCGAGGACGCCCTGCGGCGCTTCGGCAAGGTCGCCGCCGAGGCGCCCCGGGACACCACGGTCTTCTTCCTCACCGGCTCGCCCCGCCAGGGACAGTCGGTCGTGCAGCTCTACGGCATGGTCGACTCGGCCGACCCGGAGGTGGTCGTCGAGCGGCTCACCCCGTTCGCCTCGGTCGGCATGCTCGCCCAGCAGGAGGTCGTGCTCACCCGGTACGCCGCGGTGATGGGCTCGGCGTCCGACGTGGGCCCGACCGGGCACCACGGTTCCGGCGAGCCGGTGTTCCGGTCGGCGTTCCTGCCGGAGCTCACCGACGACTTCGCGCGCGACGCCGCCGCTCTGCTGCGTACCGGTCAGATCTATTTCTTCCAGCTCCGGCACATGGGCGGGGCGATCGCCGACGTCGCACCGGAGGCGACCGCGTTCGCGCACCGTACGCCCGCTTTCTCGGTCGCGGCGATGGGCGGTGACCGCGACGGGCTGAACGCGGCGTGGGACCGCCTGGCCCGGCATTTCGACGGGCTCTATCTCAGCTTCGAGACCGACCAGCGGCCGGAACGCCTGCGCGACGCGTTCCCGCCCGCGACACTCGCCCGGCTGCGGGAGCTCAAGCGCCGGTACGACCCCACGCTGCTGTTCCGCGACAACTTCCCGATCACCTTGGAGGATCCGTCATGACCGATTACGGGCACGACCTGCTGTTCGGCACGTTCGTGACGCCCACCGCGCAGAACCCGCGACAGGCCGTCGACCTGGCGGTCACCGCCGACCGGGCCGGCATCGACCTGGTCACCTTCCAGGACCACCCCTACCAGCCGTCCTTTCTGGACACCTGGACGCTGATGTCGTACGCCGCCGCGCGGACCGAACGCGTCCGGTTCACCGGCAACGTGCTCAACCTGCCGCTGCGGCCACCGGCGCAGCTGGCCCGGGCGGCCGCGTCGCTGGACATCCTCAGCGGCGGCCGGTTCGAGCTGGGCATCGGCGCGGGCGGATTCTACGAGCCGATCGCCGCGATGGGTGGGCCCCAGCTCACCGCGGGCAAGGCGATCGAGGCGCTGACCGAGGCGATCCCGATCATCCGCGACCTGTGGGACACCGACGCCCGCGGCCGGGTGCAGCACGAGGGCACGCACTACACGGTCGTCGGCGCGAAGCGGGGCCCGAAGCCGGCCCACGACATCGGCATCTGGATCGGCGCGTACAAGCCGAAGATGCTCGCCCTGACCGGCGCGCAGGGCGACGGCTGGCTGCCGTCGATGGACTACCTGCCGGACGGCCCCGCGTCGCTGCCCGACATGAACGCCCGCATCGACGACGGCGCGGAGTCGGCGGGCCGCTCCCCCGCCGCCGTCCGCCGCCTGATGAACTTCATGCGCGCCGACAAGTCGCCGGAGTATCTCGCCGACCTGGCCCTCACGCACGGGATCAGCGGCTTCATCTTCGGCGGCGACGACCACGCCATGACCGAGCGGCTGGCCGCCGAGGTGGCTCCCGAGGTCCGCGACCTGGTCAAGCGGGAGCGCGGGGCCGGCCGGGATTGACGGCAGCGCGGGGCCGGCCGGGATTGACGGCAGCGCGGGGCCGGCCGGGATTGACGGCAGCGCGGGGCCGGGGTCCGCTGGGGAACCAGCCGTGCCCGTCGCGTACGCCCACCTGACCGGCTTCGCCTCACGGCCGTGTGCGGACCTGCTCGGCGATCGCGTGGCCGAGCTCGGCCGTCGTGCCCTTGCCGTGCAGGTCGGGCGTCAGCGGCGCGTCCGACGGCCCGTACGCCAGGACGTCCTCGATCGCGCCGAGCAGATGCGCCGCCGCGTCGGGATGGCCGAGGTGCTCGAGCATCATCGAGCCGCACCAGATCTGGCCGACCGGGTTGGCGATGCCCCGCCCGGCGATGTCCGGGGCGGAACCGTGCACCGGCTCGAAGAGGCTGGGGTGGTCGCGTTGCGGGTTGATGTTCGCGCTCGGGGCGATGCCCAGCGTGCCGGTGCAGGCCGGGCCGAGGTCGGAGAGGATGTCGCCGAACAGGTTGCTGGCCACGACCACATCGAACTGCTCGGGGTGCAGCACGAACTGTGCGACCAGCGCGTCGATGTGGAACTTGTCCTGGCGTACGTCCGGGTACGCGGAAGACATCGCCGCCACGCGCTCGTCCCAGTAGGGCATGGTGATGCTGATGCCGTTGCTCTTCGTGGCCGACGTCAGGTGCCGCGCCGGGCGCCGGGAAGCCTGCTCGAACGCGAACCGCAACACCCGGTCGACGCCGATCCGGGTCATCACCGTCTCCTGCAGCACGGTCTCGCGCTCGGTGCCCTCGAAGATGCGACCGCCCACACTGGAGTACTCGCCCTCGGTGTTCTCGCGCACGACGACGAAGTCGATGTCACCGGGTTCGCGGCCGGCCAGCGGGCTCCGCACGCCCGGCATGAGGCGGCAGGGGCGCAGGTTCACGTACTGGTCGAAGGTCCGCCGGAACTGCAGCAGACTTCCCCACAAGGACACATGATCGGGTACGACCTCCGGCCGGCCGACCGCCCCGAAGAAGATCGCGTCGTATCGCCGCAGCGTCTCCTCCCAGTCGGCGGGCAGCATCGTGCCGTGCCGCTGCCAGTAGTCCGCGCTGGCGAAGTCGAAGCTGTCGAACTCCAGCCGCAGATCGAAGCGGCTCGCGGTGGCCTCCAGTGCCTCCAGCCCGGCCGGGACGACCTCGGTGCCGATGCCGTCGCCGGGGATGACCGCGATCCGATGTGTGGTCACAGGGTCTCCTTCACCGAAGGCCGCGATGCGCGCAGGGCGTCCAGCCCGCCCCGCACATCCTCCAGCGCGATCCGCTCGGCCGCCACCGAGTCGCGCGCCCGCAGCGCCCGCACCAGCGCCCGGTGGCTGGTGTAGCGCTCCAGGCCGAAGGTCTCGTCCTCGGCCACCCGGCGCATCAGCAACTCGCGCCGGGCCGGGCGGGAGAACACCCGGCTCTGGTCGAGCATCCGGACCAGCATCGGGTTGTGCGCGCAGGCATCCACGGTGTCGTTGAACTCCTGCATCGTGTCGAGGAGCGCGACGAGGTGCCGGTCCTGCTTCTTCTCCTTGAGCAGGATCAGCAGGTCGTCGGCGCGGTCCAGGATGTCGTCGAGGGCGTCGAGCTGCGCGGCGGTGGCGTGCCGGGCGGCGAACCGGGCGACCAGGCCACGCAGGCCGACCTCCACCTCGGCGAGGTCGTCGATGGCGGCGTCGCGGATCGCGGCGACCAGCACGGTCCGCGGGCCGATCCGCTCGATCAGTCCGTCGAGCTCCAGCCGGCGCAGTGCCTCGCGGACCGGGGTCTGGCTGATCGCGAGCCGCTCGGCCATGCCGCGCTCGGTCACCTTGTCCCCGCCGGCGAGTTCGCCGGTGGCGATCGAGCTGCGGATCTGCCGGTACGCCTGATCGGCGAGCGTCTCAGAAGCAGGCATGACAGCCATGCTATCGCATCTCAAAGGATGCAACTGTTGACCTTTTTGCTACAGCAAATTAACGTGACGCGGGACACAGCGAGGAGGCCGGATGTCCCACCGGAAGATCGTGTTCTTCATCGCCCTGGCGCTCTTCGCCCAGGAGTCGACCTGGAACTTCTACGACAACCAGGTCCCCGTCCTGCTGCGCGAGCACATCGGCAGCGCGGCGCTCGTCGGTGCCCTGATGGGCATGGACAACCTGCTCGGGATCTTCATCCAGCCCTGGATCGGCAACCGCTCGGACAACACCCGGACCCGCTGGGGCCGGCGCATCCCCTACCTCGCCGTCGGCATGCCGCTGGCCGCGGTGATCTTCGCGTTCCTGCCCTGGACCACGTCGCTGGCGATGCTGATCGGGGTGATGTTCTGCTACGCGATCACCGCCAACACCATGCGGCCGCTGGCCGAGTCGCTGGTGCCGGACTTCGTCTCCCCCGAGCGGCGCAGCCGGGCCAACGCCGCGGTGAAGATCGCGACCGCGCTGACCATCATCGTCGCGTCGCTGATCAGCCTGCTCGTGGTCGACGACCACCCGCGGGCCGCGTTCCTGATCCCGTCGGTGATCATGCTGGCCGCCACGGCCGTGCTGCTCGCCAACGTGCGCGACAGCTCCTCGCGCGGCTACCAGGCGGCGGTGGCCGAGGAAGCCGCCGCCGCTCCCGGCGAGGAGCGGATGGGATTCCGGCGCGTCGTCGCCGAGTTGATCACCGACCAGGACCGCCGCCGGGTTCTTCTGCTCCTGACCGTCCTGCTTTTCGGCGGGGCCTGGTTCGCCTCGCGCTCCTTGGTCACTCCCTACGGCATGGAGGCGCTGGGCCTCACGCGCGGCGAGGCGGGCGGGTTGACCCTGCCCAGCGGCATCGCCTACGTGCTGGCCGCGTGGCCGGCCGCCCTGCTGGCCGAACGCTTCGGACGGCTGCGCACGATCGCCGCCGGCATGACCGTGTTCGCCGCGGCGCTGGCCGTGGGCTCGATGGTGCAGACCGCTACCGCGACGGTCGTCGTATTCTGCGTCGCGTCGGTCGGTGCGGCCGCCTTCACCATCAACGCCGCCGTGGCGCTGTGGAACCTGGCGCCGTCGAGCCGGGTGCTCGGCACCTACACCGGCCTGTTCGCGGTCACCTGGTACCTCGGCGGCTTCGGCGGTCCGGCACTGATCGGCGCGGTGGTCGACCTGACCGGCTGGGACTGGATGCTGCTGGAGATCGCGGTCCTCGCCCTGCTCGCGGTCGGGGTCATCCTCCAGCTCGACCGCCTGCACCGCGCCCGCAAGACGGAACAGGCCCTGACCCTCTGACACGGACGAGAGCGATGCCGACGATTCTCATAACCACCGACTACCTCGTCCCCGGCGACGAGGTGGACCACTACCTGACCGGCCTGGGGTTCACCACCCGGCACGACCCGATGCGTGGTCCTCGCGATCCTTCGCAACTCATCGCCGCGCTCAAGGACGTCGAGGGCGCGCTCATTGCCAACGAGCCGATGACCGAGCACGTCCTGCGGAACGCGCCGACCCTGAAGGCGATCGTGCGCACCGGCGTCGGCTACGACTCGGTCGACGTGGACGCCGCCACCGAGCTGGGCATCAGCGTCAGCAACCTGCCCGGTATCAACGCGAACGCGGTCGCCGAGTTCACCATTGCCATAGTGCTGGCCGCGATGCGGCGGCTCGTGCCGATGGCCGCCGGGGTCGCCGGCGGCGGCTGGCCCCGCCAGGACGGCTTTGAGCTGCGCGGCAAGACCGTCGGCCTGATCGGCCGCGGCGCCGTGGCCCAGCGGGTGGCGGTTCTCGCCGGCGCCTTCGGAACGAACGTTCTTTCCACCAAGGACGTCGCGCTCGACGAGGTACTGCGGGAGTCGGACGTGGTGTCGGTCCACACGGCGCTCACCGACCGTACGCGGAATCTGATCGACGCCGCGGCCATCGCCAAGATGAAGCCGGGCGCCTACCTCGTCAACACCGCCCGCGGCCCGATCGTCGATGAGGCCGCCCTGGCCGACGCCGTCCGCCGGGGCCACCTCGCCGGCGCGGCCCTGGACGTCGTCAGCAAGGAGCCGCTGCCCGCCGACAGCGTGCTGCGTGGCGTCGACGGCATCACCGTCTACTCGCACATGGCCGGCCAGACCGCCGAGGCCCGCCGCGACGCGGGCATCGAGGGCGCCAAGGAACTGGTCGCGGCGCTGGCCGGCCACCCGGCGCACCAGATCGGACACGCCGCACTCGCCGGCAACCCGGCGCACCGGATCGGGGAGAGCGCATGACCAGGGAGACAGCGGACGTGATCGTCGTCGGCGCCGGCCTGGCCGGGCTGGTCGCCACCGCGGAGCTCGTCGCCGCCGGCAAGCGGGTCATCGTCGTCGAGCAGGAGCCCGAGCAGAGCCTCGGCGGGCAGGCGTTCTGGTCGTTCGGCGGGCTGTTCCTGGTGGACTCGCCGGAGCAGCGCCGGATGGGCATCCGCGACTCGCACGACCTGGCCTGGCAGGACTGGCTGGGCACGGCCGGCTTCGACCGCCCCGAGGACGCGTGGCCGCGGCGCTGGGCGCAGGCATACGTCGACTTCGCGGCCGGCGAGAAGCGTTCGTGGCTGCGTACCCTCGGCATCAAGATTTTTCCGATCGTCGGCTGGGCCGAGCGGGGCGGCTACGACGCCACGGGGCCCGGCAACTCGGTGCCGCGGTTCCACATCACCTGGGGCACGGGGCCCGGTGTGCTCGAGCCGTTCATCGCGACCGTGCGTGAGGCGGCGTCGCGCGGCCTGGTGCGGCTCGCCTTCCGGCATCGGGTCGACGCGCTGACTCTCGTCTCCGGCAGGGTCACCGGTGTCTCGGGGCACGTCCTCGAGCCCAGCGACGCGGTGCGTGGCGCCGCCAGCTCCCGCGAGGAGATCGGTGCTTTCGAGTACGCCGCCCAGGCCGTCGTGGTGACCTCCGGCGGCATCGGGGGCAACCACGAGCTGGTGCGCCAGGCCTGGCCGGCGCGGCTCGGCACCCCACCGGCCCACATGATCAGCGGCGTGCCGGCGCATGTGGACGGTCGCATGATCGGCATCACCGAGAAGGCCGGCGGCGCCGTGATCAACCCCGACCGGATGTGGCACTACGTCGAGGGCATCCAGAACTGGGATCCGATCTGGGACAAGCACGGCATCCGCATCCTGCCCGGCCCGTCGTCGCTGTGGCTGGACGCGCACGGCCGCCGCCTGCCGGTGCCGCTCTACCCCGGCTTCGACACCCTCGGCACCCTCGCCCACCTGCGCACCACCGGTCACGACCACAGCTGGTTCGTGCTCACCCAGAAGATCATCGAGAAGGAGTTCGCGCTCTCCGGCTCGGAGCAGAACCCGGACCTGACCGGCCGCGACATCCGCAAGGTCCTGGGTCGCGTCCGATCCGGGGCGCCGGCGCCGGTGGAGGCGTTCAAGCGGCGCGGCGCCGACTTCGTGGTCGCCGACGACCTGGACGAGCTGGTCGAGGGCATGAACGCGCTCACCGGCGAGCCGCTGCTCGATCCGGCGGACATCCGGCGCACGGTCGAAGCGCGCGACCGGGAACTGACCAACACCTTCACCAAGGACATGCAGATCGCGGCCATCCGCAACTTCCGCACCTATCGGGGCGACAAGCTGTTGCGTACGGCCACCCCGCACCGGATCCTCGACCGTTCCGCCGGGCCGCTGATCGCCGTACGCCTGCACGTGCTCACCCGCAAGTCGCTCGGTGGCCTGCACACCGACCTCGCCGGCGGGGTCCTGGACCCCGCCGGCGAGCCGGTCCCCGGGCTGTACGCCGCCGGTGAGGCCAGCGGCTTCGGCGGTGGCGGCATGCACGGCTACCGCGCCCTGGAAGGCACCTTCCTCGGCGGCTGCCTCTTCTCCGGACGCCAGGCCGGCCGCTCCCTGAAAGGAACCCTGTGAAGGACTCCGTACGCATCCTCGTGCCCACCGGCATGCTCGGCGCGGGCTTCCCGGCCGAGATCGTCGAGCGCGGGCTGGCGCTCGGCGCGGACGTGATCGCCGTGGACGGCGGCTCCACCGACTCCGGCCCGCACTACCTGGGCACCGGCACCGCCAAGACGACCGCCGCGGCCGTCAAACGCGACCTGCGCATCCTGCTGGCCGCAGCCGCCAAGGCGAGGATCCCGCTGATCGTCGGCTCGTGCGGCACCAGCGGCACCGATTCGGGCGTGGACTGGATCTACTCGATCGTCTCCGAAATCGGCACCGACCTGCGGGTCGCCCGGATCTACAGCGAACAGCAACCCGCCGACCTCAAAGAGCGCCTGGACCGGATCCACCCGCTCGCGCCGCACGGCGACCTCGACCCGTCGACCCTGGAGAGCTGCGAGCACATCGTGGCGATGATGGGCCACGAGCCGATCGCCCTTGCTTTGGAAAAGGGCGCCGACGTGATCCTGGCCGGGCGGGCCACCGATACCGCGGTCGCCGCGGCGTTCCCGCTCATGCACGGGATGCCGGCCGGACCGACCTGGCACGCCGCCAAGATCGTCGAGTGTGGCGCGCAGTGCACCACGAACCCGCGCTCCAGCGGCGTCTTCGCCACCATCGACGCGACCGGCTTCACCGTCGAGCCGCTCGACCCGGACGTCGCCTGCACGCCGCACACGGTCGCCGCGCACATGCTCTACGAGACCGTGAACCCGTTCGAGATGCGGGAACCCGCCGGGACGCTGCAGGTCGGCGACGCCGTCTACACCGCGCTGGACGACCGGCGGGTCCGGGTCGAGGGCTCCCGGTTCGAGATCGCCGGGCAGTACACCAACAAGCTCGAGGGCGCCCGGATCACCGGCTACGAGACGATGTCCTTCACGGCCATCCGCGACCCGCACATCCTCGGCCGGATCACCACCTGGGCGGACCTGCTGCGCCGCGTGCTGGTCGACCGGGTCACCCAGACCCTCGGGCTGGGCGCGGACGACTACGCGTTCGACATCCGGCTGTACGGCTTCGACGCGATCCTGGCCGACATCGACCCGGACACCCGGCCACCCCGCGAGGTCGGCGTGATGCTGCTGGTCAACGCGGCCGACCAGCAGACGGCGACGGCGATCGCGAAGATCGCCAACCCGCTCATGCTGCACCTGCCCACGCCGGACATGCCGTACCTGCCCAGCCTGGCCTTCCCGTTCTCCCCGGCCGAGACCGAGCGCGGCGCCGCGTACGAGTTCGTCCTCAACCACGTCGTGGACGTGGACTCCCCCGCCGCACTGTTCCGCACCGTCCTGGAGGTCACGGCATGACAGGCACCATCGCCGACCTGGCCACGGAGGTCCGCTCCAAGAACGCCGGCCCGTTCTGGACGACCATGGAACTGTTCCTGCGCGACGCCGCCGGATTCGAGGCGGTTTCCTTCGTCGACGCCGCCCTCGTCGCGCGCCTTTACGGCGTACCCGAAGGAAGTGTCCAGATCTTCCGGATCCCGTCGCTGAACGTCGTCAAGATCTCGTTCCCGCGGCCGGTGGTGCAGGGGAGCCTGCGGGATCGGGATATGCACGCCGGCCAGCATCACGTGCCTCTGGCCCTGCTCCCGCTGCCATCGCCCGCGCCGTCGCCGTCGTGCGCGGCTCCTCCTTCGAGCGCGGCTTCCCCTCCGAGCCCGGCTTCCCCTCCGAGCCCGGCTTTCCCTCCGAGCGGTGGCGAAGCGCTGCCGCGCACCTGGCGATGAAGAGCCGCTGAACGACCGGGACCACCGGACCGGCGATCCGGGCGATCAGCAGCACCGGCCGCGAGCGGACGGCGACCTCGAACCACACGGTCCCGTCCGCTCGCTGCACGACCGTGAACCGCTCGTCCCCCTCGAAGGTGTGCCCCTCCGACGCGACGTAGTGCATGACGGTCAGGTCGGGCTCCCGCACCACCTCGGTCACCTCGCACGGCTCCGGCACCCGGAAGCGCCCGAACCCCAGCCGTGACAGCATCCGCAGTCCCACCTCGGCCGGCGGCGTGTCCCGCTCGACCCAGGCGCCCGCCCGGCGGTGCATCTCCCACGTCAGCAGCGCCGCCGACGCGGCCTCGAAGTCATCGACCCGGTGCGCCCAGCGATGCTCCGACCAGGGCTGCTCCCGGCGCACCCAGGCCACGACGAGCGCGGTGAGGACGGCGGCCGCGTTGAGCACCCCGTGGGTGAGCACCATCCAGGTCAGGTTCAGGTGCGGGATGTGAAAGACCTGCCCGGCCGCGTAGAGCACGGCCAGTGTCATGGTCACCAGGCTCAGGGCGAGCAGCCATTTCGACCTCGGTGCGATCGCCAGCCAGAGTCCCGCGGTGAGCAGGCCGGCGCCGACCAGCTCGACCATGTCACCAGGGCGCTCCCCGATCAGGAACCCGAGCCCGACCACCGCCACCCCGGCCGGTGCGAACAGCCGCGGCACCCGGGCTCTGGTCAGCGAGAGCAGCAGGAGCGCCCCGAAGCCGGCCACGTGGAAGTGCGCCGCGGTCAGGCCCAGCACACCCGGCGGGAAGCCGAGCAATGCGTATCCGGCCCTTTCGGCGACGAGCCCGGCCGCCGCCACCGGGAGGCAGGCCGCCGCGAAGGCCGCGAGCCGATCCCGCCGCAGCACCACCGGCACCACCAGGGTGGCCAGCAGGTAGGGAACGCACAGCAGGCCGGCGAGCGGACCGCGCGACAGGAGCAGGGCGATCACCGCGGGGACCGCTGCGACCGGCCACCAGCGCACCAGGCGACGGCCCCGGCCGAGCGCTCCCAGCCCGAGCGGCACGAACGTCAGCACACAGAGCGCCACCACCGCGTAGAGCCCCGCCCACCCGGACCCGTTCAGCCTGTCCATGGCCGCCCCCTCGTTTCTTGAACACGTTCAACTTACCACGAAAAACGGCCGCCCCGGGAGTCCCCGAGGCGGCCGGTGGTGAGGTCAGCGCCGGTAGGCGGGCGCCGGAGCCGGAGCGGCCTTGGTGGCCGCGCCCGGCGCCGGAGCAGCCGTCACCGTCCAGTCCGGGTGGCCCGGCATCGGCGGGGTCTTGGTGCCGAAGAGCCAGTCGGTCAGGAACGGACGCAGGTTCTTGCCGGAGACCGCGGACGCCAGCGCGATGAAGTCCTGGGCCGAGGCCGACTCACCCTTGTTGACGCTCACCCAGGCCCGCTCGAGCCGGTCGAAGTCACGGGCGCCGATCTTCTGCTTCAGCGCGTAGAGGACGAGCGCTCCACCGTCGTACACGTTGGGGTTGAAGACGTCCCAGATCGAGTCCGCCTTCAGCGGGTGCGCGACCGGGCCGTAGCGCTGACGGTAGGTGTCGCCGCGGGCGTACACCGCCTTGAAGTAGGTCTCCCGGTCCTTGACCCCGGTGTAGTCGGAGAAGACACCGGTCTCCTCGGCATACTCGAGCTCGTACCAGGTGGCGTGACCCTCGCTCTGCCAGACGTCGCTCCACTCGTGCGGCGCGACGCTGTCGCCGAACCACATGTGGGCGAGCTCGTGCAGCATGATCGGGTCGAGGACGAACTTCGGGGCGCCGAACAGGCTGGTGTCGTAGAGCGACAGGGTCTGCGTCTCGAGCGCGAAGCCCAGGTCGGTGTCGACGACCAGGGAGCCGTAGTTCTCGAACGGGTAGCGGCCGACCTTGGCGGTCATCCAGCTCAGCTGCGAGCTCTCGACCGCCGCCTTGGGCAGCAGGTCGTCGGCGAGCCGGCGCGGGACGACGTCCCGGACCGGCACCCCGTTCACCGGCGCGCGGTCGTGGACGATGAAGTCACCGGCGACGGCCTGGATCAGCTCGCTGGCCAGCGGCTTGTTCTCGCGGTAGGTCGAGGTGACGTACCCGGCCCGGGTACGGTCGCCGACGTGCCTGCCGTTGGCGACGGCCGTCCAGCCCTCGGGGACGGTCAGGGCGATGGTGTACGTCGCCATGTCACGCGGGTGGTCGTTGCTCGGGAAGTACTGGTGCGACTGGTTCGGCTGGCCGGCCATGAACGTGCCGTCCGCGGTGGTCACGAAGCCTGCCGGGGAGCTGGCGTTGGCCTCGATCGGCGTCGCGGTGAACCCGCTCACCGTCACCGAGAACTCCTTGCCCTTCCGCAGGGCACGGCGGGGTGTGATCACCAACTCATCACCGTCGCGGGTGAATGTCGCGGAGCGTCCGTTCACGGTCACGCCGCCGACCGCGTCACCACCGAAGTCGAGGTCGAACCGCGACAGGTTCTGCGTCGCGACGGCCGTGATCGTCACGTCGCCGGTGACGGTCTGCTTCGGATCCTTCTGCGGGTAACGAACCTTCAGATCATAGTTCTGTACGTCGTACCCGCCGTTGCCGAGCAGCGGGTATAAACGGTCACCGATGCCGGGGGCACCGGGCGAGGGAGCGGCGCCACCCGCGTACGCCGGCGCCGCGGCGCCGACCGTAGTCATGAGAAGCGCGGTGGCTGTCGCCAGAAGGACAGGTCTCATGGCGCGTGACGTTACGCTCCCGGGCGATCACCGCAATCGATTTGTGGACCATTCCCCGGAACGGTTCCCAGATTCACCACAGGACGATCCCGTATGCTTCGCGAGCGATCTGGGGCATTGACCCCGCATATCGTTGAGGACCGATTTCGGCGATTCGAAATCTCCCGTCCTGGGTAGTGGCCAGAGGCGTCGCGATGATTTCCATACTGAAAGGTGGTCAGCAGGCCTGTGTCCAGCGGTAACCGGCCCACTGCCCGATCGTTCGCCACCAAGGCCGGCCTGTTGGCCATCTGCGGCCTGTTGACCGGCGTGGTGGTGTCCGCCGCGTCGTTCCCGGCCGCCGCCCTCTCCGGGCTCGCGGCCAAGGAGGGCGCCCAGAAGTTCGCGGCGCTGCCGAGCACGATCACGCAGCAGTCCGCCCCTCAGGTGACCCGGGTCTACGCGAGCGACGGCCGGACGCTGATCGCCACCATGTACGACGAGTTCCGCAGCGACGTGCCGATCACCCAGATCTCGCCGAACATGCAGAACGCGATCGTGGCGGCCGAGGACCACACCTTCTACACGCACAACGGCGTCGACCCCAAGGGCATCGCCCGCGCTTTCGTGAACAACCAGAACGGCGGCGCGCAGCAGGGCGCCTCCACGCTGACCATGCAGTACGTGCGGATGGCGCAGGCGTACGGCGCGAAGACGCCTCAGGAGGCGATCGACGCGACGAAGGACACGCCGGAGCGCAAGGTCGCCGAGATGAAGAACGCGCTGCAGGTGGAGAAGGACCTCTCCAAGAAGCAGATCCTGGAGCGCTACCTCAACCTGGCGCCGTTCGGCAACGGCGCGTACGGCATCTACGCCGGCAGCCAGGTCTACTTCAAGAAGTCGCCGAAGGACCTGTCGATCGCCGAGTCCGCCCTGCTCGCCGGCATGGTGAAGGCGCCGACCGCGTTCGACCCGACGACCAAGGACGGCTACCCGCAGGCCCTGGACCGGCGCAACTACATCCTCGACAACATGCTCTCCCTCGGACAGATCACCAAGGCCCAGGCCGACGAGGCCAAGAAGGTGAAGCTGGTCCGCACCACCAACCGCCCCGGCAACGGCTGCACGTCGGTGAAGAAGAACAGCTGGGGCTTCTTCTGCGACTACTTCTTCCGCTGGTGGATGGGCCGCAAGGAGTTCGGGGCCAACGCGTACGAGCGGGAGCGTCAGCTGCGCAGCGGTGGCTACACGATCGTCACGTCGCTGGACGTGAAGGCGCAGGACTCCGCTCGTAAGGAGATCACCAGCAAGATCAAGGACGACAACGTGAACGCCGTCCTGATCGCCGGGGTCGAGCCCAAGAGCGGGCGGGTCAAGTCGCTGGCCGCGAACCGCAAGTTCAAGCTGGACGACGGCGAGAACCCGAAGAGCTCCAACCCGCAGGCGCGCAAGGCGGGCGCCCGGGCGACGTACCCGAACACCACGAACCCGATCATCACCGGCGACGGCGACATCGACGGCTACCAGGCCGGTTCGGTGTTCAAGATGTTCACCATGGTCGCCGCGCTCGAGGACGGCCTGGGGCTGGACCACGAGATCACGTCCGGCTCGACGTACCACTCGAAGTACCCGGTCGCGTTCAACTCGCCGGCCGCGTGTCCCGGCACCTCGGACTACTGCCCGTCGAACGCGTCCAAGAGCGAGCAGGGCACGTTCAACATGTGGACCGGCTTCGGCGCATCGGTCAACACGTACTTCGTGCCGCTGCAGGAGCAGGTCGGCGCGGAGAAGGTGGTGGACGTCTCCAAGCGGTTCGGCCTGCAGTTCCGCTCCTCGGGCGACCGTGACCTGATCAAGACGCCCGAGGCGGCGCACGACTTCGGCGCGTTCACCCTGGGCGTGACCGCGTCCACCCCGCTGGAGATCGCCAACGCGTACGCCACTCTGGCCGCCGACGGCATGTACTGCTCCCCCACGCCGATCAAGCAGATCTACGCCGCGGACAAATCGAAGGTGGCGGCCGGTCAGCCGTCCTGCACCCGGGCCACCGACGTGGACGTGGCGCGCAGGGCGCTCGACGCGGCCCGCTGCCCGGTCGGCGACCGTGCCCAGCTCGGCACCTGCAAGGGCGCCACCGAGCGGAACGCGTACCAGGTGATCAAGCACCCGATCTTCGGCAAGACCGGCACCACCGACGCCGACAAGACGGCGTCGCTGGTGGTGGGCTCGCAGCAGCTGGTGGTGGCCGGCTACATGGTCAACCCCGACTGGGCGAACCACCGCGACCGGATGCGCCACGACATCATCAACCCGGTCGTCTACAAGACCCTCGCCGACTACCTCAAGGACACCGACAGCGTGGAGTTCAAGAAGCCCGGCGAGTGAGGTGCCGCGCCACTCCGGATCGTTCGTGGGGCACCGGCGGCGCGGCGGTCAACGGGCCGACGGCACCCGCTGGGGATCGTCGAGGTCGACAGGCTCGGAGCGTGGGGCCGGCGGTGCGGGCCGTCCCGCGATCTGCGGCTCGGTACTCCGCGGCTCCGTGCTCCGCGGCTCCTTGACCGCGGGGAGGGGCGCGACGGCCGCTTCGCGCAGCAGGGCGTAGCCGGTGACGATCAGCGCGGCCAGCATCAGCGCGCCCAGGACCATCGGGCTGATCAGCCGGGGGTCGTGCCGGAACAGGTACGGACCGTAGGACAGGAGCGAGGACGCCTGGACCAGCAGCGGGACGTACCACAGCCGCGGCCGGTAGAAGGCGAGCACCACGGTCAGCACGTCGGCCAGGTAGAAGTAGCGCTCGTGCATGCCGGGCAGGGTGTACGGCATCAGGATGCTGAACACCGTGGCCGCGAGGATCATCCGGTACGGGGTGATCGTGACGCGGCGAGCGGCGAGCACGTAGCACACGCCGAGGATCAAGGCGGCGGTGAAGAGGTAGCCGAGGGTCTTCACGGTTTCCACGCGGATGTCGATCGGGAAGTAGACGTACGCCGACGGCGCGTTCGAGGTCAGGTCGGGGACGTGGATCGCCTGGCGGCCGGGGTCGTACAGGGTGAGCAGCTCGATCGGATTGCGGCCGGCCAGCATCGCCGGCACGCAGAGCGCCACGTAGACCGCGGGCGCCGCGAGCAGGTTCCGCCACCGGATCCGGCCGGCCAGCACGAGCAGCAGCAACAGCGGGAAGATGAAGATCCCCTGCGGCTTGAACGCCAGGGCGACCGTGCACATCGCCACGCCCCACCACGGCTTGTCCCGCAGCAGGTAGTAGACGCCGCCGAGGGCGAACGCCGCCCACATCGAGTCGGTCTGGCCCCAGAACGAGGCGTTGATCACGACCGTGGGCAGCAGGGCGACGACGAGCGCGGCGAGCGCCGGGATCCGCCGGCCCGGCCACCGCAACGCCACCGTCCGGTAGGTGAAGAAGACGAGCAGCAGGTCGAAGACCACCCAGACCAGTTTGATCTTCAGAACCATCGGCCCGGGCAGCACCGTGGTCAGGGCCAGCAGGTAGAGGAAGGGCGCGTTGTAGTTCCCGATCTCCTGGCTCAGCCCGTGCCAGACGCCGTGTGCCGTGAGGTCGGCGTACCACCCGTAGAAGGTTCGCATGTCGACCGTGACCACACCGCGACCGGCGAAGCGGGCCAGCACGGCCAGCAGGACCAGCGCGGCGATCATGGGCACATCGACGCGCAGAGCCCGTCTGGAGAGGGTGAGCATGGGCGGGGAGGCTAGCGCCTGTGACCCGGTTGATCGCTATGCCATTCGGACGACTCACCACAATGGGCGAAAGATTAACCTCGTGGCAACAGTCTGCCGTCTCCCGCAGCGCCGGCGGTGAACGGGGTCGACAGACGCCGAAGTAGTCGTTCTGGAAGGTGGCCGGTTCCTCCCAGTACTTCCTGCCGGTCTTGAAGCCGGGCTGGTCGAGCAGCACCTGGAACCGGTCGAGGCTGGACCAGGTCCCGAAGTCGATCAGTCGTTGCCCGTCGTGACCGCGGTGGAAGTTGATGGCGCGGGGTCCGGTGTGACCAGGGAGGCCGGCGCGCCGGCCGGCCCTGGCTGTCCGCCGCCGATGACATGACCGAGGCGCCGAACTTCTCACGACGAGGGCGCACCGGCCGATGACAGAACCATGCGACTCCGGATCTGGGCAGGTGAGGGCGGCAGCGCTGGGTCGCGGCTGTTCGCTGCCTACGCTGTCGCCTCGCTGGTGACCGTCGGCATTCTCGGCGGCGTTCTCACGCAGGGTTATCGAGACGAGGCGGCCGACCGGGGACGCGATCACGGATCCGCGCAGGCCGCGGTCATCGAGGAGATGGCGGTCGCGCCCGCACTGGACGGCGCCGATCTCACGGCGGGCCTCACCGACCAGCAGCGGGAGCGCCTGCAGACGGCGACCGACCTGGCCATCTTCCGCGGTTCCGTGGTCCGGCTGCGGGTGCGCAACTTCGCCGGCCGGGTGGTGTTCGCCGACGACGGTTCGACGGTCGGCGGGGTGTCGGTGTCCGACCCGTCGTTCCGGACCGCGGTCGCGGGCCGCTCGGACGTGAAGGTCGTGGCCGAGGAGTCGCGGCCGTCGGGTCAGGTGATCCGGGTGGTGCAGCCGATCATCATCGGGGCGTCCGGGCAGTCCGTGGGCGTGCTCGAGCTGTACCTGCCGAACGAGGCGATCGCCGCGCACCTGCGGCAGCAGATGCGCCAGGCGTACCTCAGGCTCGGCACCGGCCTCGTCCTGCTCTACGTGGTGCTGGCGCTGATCTCCTGGTCGACGACCCGCTCGATGCGGCGGAACGCGGCCCGGCACCGGCACGAGGCACTGCACGACGGCCTCACCGGCCTGCCCAACCGCGCCGCGTTCCGGGCGCGGACACAGACGGAACTCGACGCCGTCGACCGCGGCGGTTCCGGTGGCGCGGTCGTGCTCGCCGACCTCAACCGGTTCAAGGAGGTCAACGACACGCTGGGCCACCACGCCGGCGACGAGCTGCTGCAGATCGTCGCGGATCGGCTGGCCGGCTCCGTACGCTCCGGCGACACGGTCGCCCGCCTCGGCGGCGACGAGTTCGGCCTGATCATGCCCGGCGCGACCGACGACGAGGTGGTCTCGCTGCTGACCCGGATCCGCGATGCGGTGACCCAGGAGGTCACCCTGGACGGCGTGCCGCTGAGCATCGAGGCCAGCTTCGGCGTCGCCCTCTACCCCGCGCACGGCACCGGGATCGAGGAGCTGCTCCAGCACGCCGACGCCGCCATGTACCACGGCAAGCGCGGCACCGCCGACATCGTCCTCTACTCCGGCCACTCGGCCCTGCAGGCGACGTCCTGGCTGGCGGTGCAGGCGGAACTGCGGCACAGCCTGGAGCGCGACGAGCTCGAGCTGCTGTACCAGCCCAAGATCCGGCTGTCCGACGGCTTGGTCGCCGGCGTCGAGGCTCTCGTCCGGTGGCGGCACCCGGAGCGCGGTCTCATCCCGCCGTCGGAGTTCCTGCCCGCCGCCGAGCAGTCCGGCCTGATCGAGCCGCTCACGGCCTGGGTCCTGCGCCGCGCCCTGGCCGATCAGGCCGCCTGGATGGCGCAGGGCCGGTCCTGGCCGGTGTCGATCAACATCTCGGCCCGGAACCTCGAGTCCCCCGGCTTCCCGGAGTACGTCGCCGCGCTGCTCGCCGAGACGGGCGCAGCCCCGGCCCTGGTGACCCTGGAGATCACCGAGACGGCCGTGGCAGGCGACGCGGAGGCGGCCATCGCCGCGGTCCACGCGCTCGCCGCCCTCGGCATCGGGGTGGCGGTCGACGACTTCGGCATCGGCTTCACCAGCCTGTCGCAGCTGCGCGGCCTGCCGGTCTCGGAGATCAAGATCGACCGTACGTTCATCGGCGGCATGCCGCACGACCACCAGGACCGGGCCATCGTACGGTCGGTGATCGAGCTCGGCCACGCCCTGGGTGTCCGGGTCACCGCCGAGGGCGTCGAGACCGTCCGGGTACGCCGGTGGCTGCTCGAGGCGGGCTGCGACGACGTCCAGGGCTTCCTGTTCTCCCAGCCGGCGCCCTGGCCCATCCTCGTGGACCGCTACGCCGCGCACGACGTCCCGCTTCTAGCCCTGACGAGTCAGCAGGAGTACAGATGACACATCGTCTCATCGCGGTGGCCGGCGTCGCGGTAGCCCTGCTCGCCGGGGGCTGCGCCACCAACGGTTCCACCGACGGCACGGCCGGCGGCGGCGAGACGATCGCGGTCAACGAGGCGATCCGGCAGAGCCTGCCGGCGTCCGTCCGCGACCGCGGCGCCCTCCGGTTCGCCACCGACCCCAGCTACGCCCCGATGGAGTCGTACGCGGCCGACGGGCGCACCATCATCGGCTTCGACGCGGATCTCGCCGCCGCGCTCGGCTCGGTCATGGGCATCCAGATCGAGATGGTGCGCGCCGACTTCTCGGCCGCCCTCGACGACACCAGGAGCGGCGAGTTCGACGGCGTGATGTCGGCGATGACCGACACGGTCGAGCGGGAGAAGAAGGCCGACTTCATCAACTACTTCTCCGCGGGAACGTCGATCGTCGTGCGCCGGGGCAACCCCAGCGGGGTGACCGAACTGAAGGATCTGTGCGGCCAGGTCGTCGCCGTCGAGAACTCGACCGTGCAGGAGGACCTGCTCAAGCGGTCCCAGCGCGGATGCGGCAAGAAGCCCATCGTCATCCGCAGCTTCAAGACCAACGCGGATGCCCTGCTGCAGGTGCGCACCGGACGCGCCGTGGCCATCCTCAACGACTTCCCCCCGGCGGCCGAGCTCACCACCGAGCCGGCCACCCGGGCCCACTACCAGCTCGCGTCGACCGTCCAGTACGAGCCCGGCCTGTACGGCATCGCGGTCGCCAAGAACAACGTCCAGCTGCGCGACGCGCTGCACAAGGCCTTGGACGAGCTCATGCGCACCGGCGTCTACAAGGAGTTGCTGCTGCGCTGGGGCCTGACGACCGGCGCTCTGGAGGCCTCGTCGATCAACGGCGCCGGCGTGTCACCCGACGCCGGCCAGTGAGACGCCGGCCAGTGAGACGCCGGCCAGTGAGACGCCGGTCAGACGCCGGACAGTGAGCCGCTGACGCCTGGACTTGCGCATTCGGCCAGTCCGGACCCGTAAGTTTGGGACAATGGCCGGGTGAGTCGTCTCAGGGAACGCACCGATGCGTAGGTTGCGCATCAGCGCCCGTCTGACGGCCACCGTGCTGATCCTCCTGGCGCTGCTGACCGGCGTCGCCGTGGTCGGGCTCACGGCCATCTCCGCGCAGCGCGACGCCACCCGGACGGTCAGCGACTACCGGGAGACGACCCGGCTGGCCGGCCAGGTGAAGTTCCGGGCCGCCGACTTCAACGGCTGGCAGACCGCGTACGCCTTCGACGCCGTCCGCGGCATCCGTGGCGCGGCCACCGACGCGGGCGACAGCCGCAAGACGTTCCTCGCCTCGGCCGACGCGTTCCGCGCGGAGCTCACCGAGCTGGAGCGATCGGGCCGGCTCACCGCCGCGGAGCGGCAGGCCCTCGGCACCACCCGGACCGAGTTCGACCGGTTCATGGCACTCGACCAGCAGATCGCCGACGGCTACCGGGCCGGGACGCCCGCCGGCGACCGGGCCGCCAGCGCCTTGGTGATGGGCGACGAGATCGTGCTGTTCAACCAGATCGCGCAGGCCGTCGAGACCATCGTGGCGGCCATCGACGTGGAGGCGGGCGAGGCGGTGACCCGGGCCGAGGCCGAAGCCGGCCGCGCGACCACGGGCATCATCGTGACCGGGCTGATCGCGCTCCTGCTCTCCGCCGCGCTCGCCGTGCTCCTGGCCCGATCGGTGTTGCGCCCGCTCGGCGCGCTCAACCGGCGACTGGCCGAGATCGCCGACGGCGACGGCGACCTGACCCAGCGGATCACCGACGAGGCACGCGACGAGGTCGCCGACGCGGCGGCCGGCTTCAACCGCTTCGCGGACCGGATGCAGCGGCTGGTCGCCGATGTGGGAGCGCGGGCCGAGGAGGTGGCCGCGGCGGCGACCGAGTTGCGTACGGTGAGCGCCGATCTCGCCGACGGCGCCGAGCAGACCAGCGCCCAGGCGGGTCAGGTGAGCAGCAGCGCGGAGGAGGTCTCCGCGATCGTCTCGACGATGGCCGCGGCGGCCGAGCAGATGAACGCCTCGATCGGCGAGATCGCGCGGAGCGCCGGTCAGGCCTCGGAGACGGTGCAGACCAGCGTACGGGCGTCGGAGGCGGCTTCCAAGACGATCAGCCGGCTGGGCGCGGCCTCCGACGAGATCCAGTCGGTCGTGCAGCTCATCACGGCGATCGCGGCGCAGACCAACCTGCTCGCCCTCAACGCGACCATCGAGGCGGCCCGGGCCGGTGAGTCCGGAAAGGGCTTCGCCGTGGTGGCGGGCGAGGTCAAGGATCTGGCTCAGCAGACCGCGTCGGCGACCGAGTCGATCGCCCGGCAGATCGACGCGATCCAGTCCGGCAGCGCCGACGCGGTCCGCGCGATCGACCAGATCAGCGAGGTGATCGGCGAGGTCAGCAGCGGACAGCTGACCATCGCGTCGGCCATCGAGCAGCAGACCGCGACGACCGGCGAGCTGAGCCGCAACGTCGGCGAGACCGCGGTCGGCGCCGGCGAGATCGCGGCGAGCATCGGCGGGGTGGCCCGGACCGCCGAGCGGACGAACTCCGCCGCGGCACGGACGAGTACCACGGCGGAGGACCTGAACCGAGCGTCGGCCGACCTTCGAGCGCTGGTGGGCGCCTTCCGTTATCGATGAGCCGCCCGGCCCGCACGGCCGTCCGGCAGGAGGTGACGCAGGGCCCGGGCCATCAGGTCGTCGCGGTCCGGCGAGGACATCTTCTCCAGGCCGAAGCCGAGGTAGAGGGTGTCCGCGGTCGAGGTCGCGGCGCCGAAGTCGTACGCCTGCCGGCTGCGGGTCCAGTCCGTGCGGTTGGCCGGGGATCCCGGCGGCGGGCCGGCCACGGTCCAGCCGCCCTGATCGGTCTCGAACGAGGTCTGCGCGGCAGTCGTGCCGTCCACGTCGAGGTGGATGTCGTCCAGGAAGGTCCCGTAACCGTCGGTCCAATCGTCCGACGTGTTCGTGATGGAGATCTCGACGCGCTTGCCGGCGTACGCGGAAAGGTCGGTCTCGAAGGTCTTCCAGCCGCCGCTGTTGCCGCTCACCGCGTTCCAGGCGCCCGTGGTGCCCCCCGGTGTGCAGTCGGCGCCCCAGTAATGCGCCAGGAACGGATGCTTGCCGAATCCCTCGAACTCGCAGCCCCAGCCGACGTCGCTGGTGGTGAGGCCGCCGGTGTCCGGCAGTGTGGTCCAGTCGTCGGTGCCGACCTCGTGCGCCTCCACGAACACGAAGTCGTTGCCGTCGGTGACGTGCGAGAAGCTGAACCGCAGGCGCGCGGCGGCCGCCTCGGTCAGGTCGACGGTCCTGGTCAGCCGCTTCCAGGTCGCGGCGTAGAAGCTGGGCTGCCCGCCGAACAGGTACCAGTCGCCGTCGGCCGGGTCGTACGGACCGGGCACGTCCCGATGCCAGGTCAGCGGGACCTCGCCCGACGTGCTGAGGAACGAGGCCGTGTGCTGCTGGGCGCCGACCGGCGCCCGGAACCCGGCCAGCGTGCCGGACCGGCCGGTCACCGCCTGGCTGCCGCCGTTGTCGAGGTAGGTGGTCGCGCCGAGCCAGTACTGCGCGAAGTCGTTGCTCAGAGACTGGCAGGTCAGGTCCTCGAAGACGTCCTCGCACTCCCCCGGTCCTTCGGGCCGGTAGTAGTAGCCGACCTGCGCGGCGTAGCCGGCGTACGGCCCGGCGTGCAGGAGCTTGCCGCCCTCGTTCAGGTAGTCGCGGACCGCCAGCTCGGTCTCGGCCGCGGCACGGGTGGTGACGAGCTCGGACTGGCCGGGGTTGCGCGTGACGATGTCGTCGCCGGTCTCCCAGACCACGGCACGGTAGTGGGACAGCACGCCCAGCGCGTCCGGCGCCTGCCGGCCGTGCGTGTCCATGTCGTACACGTCGGCGGTGTAGCCCGCGTGCCGCAGCGCGTCGACGTGCTCGTCGGCGTACCGGGCGGAGGTGGCCCCGTCGGTGTTCGGCGGCTCGATGCCGGTGACGTCCTCGGTGGCCAGGACGAGCACATCGCCGCCGATCCGGTCGGCGACCGTGTAGCTGAACGGCTCGCTCGCGCGGCCACCACGGGCGGTGAACCAGACGGTCACCTCGTCCGCGGGTTTCTGCCCGGGGACGGTGCCGCGCAGCTCGGCGAAGTACTTGTCGGCGGTCCCGCCGTACCGTTCGCCGCCGCGCCACTCGCCGGCCGCGACCGTTCGCTCGCGGCCACCGTTGATCCGGTAGTGCATCCGGACGCCGCGCAGCGACCGCCGGGCGATGACGGACACCTGCTGGCTCGTGCCGAAGGAGTCGGCGAAGGTGTGCGGGACGAAGTCCTCGGTGCCGCGCCCGACCACCGACACCGGATCGGCCGGGTCCTTCGCCGACGCGGCGACCGACAGGGCGAACGGCACGTTCTTGGCGTACTCGGCCTGGATCAGATGCTCGTCGTCGGGGAAGTCGAATTCGGTGCGGCAGTCGTCCGGTTCCCAGCCGTCGTCCGGGTCCGACTCGGAGGCCGTCTGGCAGGTCGACATCTCCGGGGCGAAACCGATCGTGCCGTACCGGGCCTGCGCGTGCGTGTTCGTGTCGCCGTTGGTCGTGTACATCTGGGCGGAGAGCTGCGGCAGATAACCGGGCACCGCCGGGCGGGCGTGGTCGCCGGCCATCGCCATCGAGATCTGATCGTCCGGGTTGATCGTCGCGACCTGCCAGCCGCTGCCCCACAGCAGCAGCTGAGCCGCCGAGTGGTAGTTGACCAGGAAGCGGAAGCCGATCCGGCGGAACAACGCGTCCATCGCCCGGGTCTCCGGTTCGGAGCCCGGCGCCGGCCCGCGGTAGGTGTCGTCGGCCGGATCGTTCGACGAGCCCTCGTCGTCGTAGCCCCACTTCTCGGCGAAGTTGCGGTTCAGATCGACGCCGTCGCCGGGGCCGAACTGTCCGTCGCCGTTGTTGTCGCGCAGATTCTTGCGTACGTAGCGGAGGTCGTCGTCGACGAACGTCACGTCGTAGCCGTCCGGGTTGGCGACCGGCATGAACCACAACTCGGTGGTGGCGAGCAGCTTCGTGATCGCCGGATCGGTGCCGTAGCCGTCCAGCACGTGGTGCATCAGCCGGCGGGTCATCTCCGGGGTGATCCACTCCCGGGCGTGCTGGGCACCGAAGTACAGCACCGCCGGCCGCTTGCCGTCCGGAATGGCCTTCGCGTCGACGGTGACCTTGACCGCCTGGATCGGCACCCCGCGCAGGGACCGGCCGATCGTCTCCAGCTTCGCCAGCCTGGGGAACCGGGCCGCGGTGGTGGCCAGCTCCTCCCGGATCCCGCCCGGCGCGTCGTACCGCCGGAAGACCGTCGGTTCCTGGGCCTTGAGCTTCCGCATCCGCGCGGTCATGGGTTTGACCCGCAGGGGTACGCCGGACGCGATCAGCCGCGCCGCCTGTTCCCGGCCGAGGATCACCTCGACCGCCACCTTGCCCCCGCCGGCCGGGCGGCGACTGACCTCGTCGAGGTCCACGCCCGCGGAGCCCAGCCGCTGCGCCTGCGCACCGTCGAGTGTGGCCGCGTAGACCTCGAAACCACCACCGGCCGGCGGCGCCGCCTCGGCCGGAGCCGGTACGAACGACGCGACGGTGAGCAGCATGGCCGCCCCGAGCACGGACCAGCGAGGACGCCTCACGAGTGTCTCCAAAATTGTCACTGCAACTGGGTCTTCGTGTAGAAGCCGCTGTCGAGCAGCGCCTTCTGGTAGTTGGTCCCGTTCACGATCATCGTATCGAGAAGCATCGACGGAACGACCTTGACGCCGTTGTTGTAGTCCTTGTTGTTGTTCGTGGTCGGCTTCCCGCCCTTGAGGATGGCGTCCGCCATCTGTGCGCTGGTCTTGGCCAGGTCGCGGTAGTCCTTGAAGATCGTCGAGTACTGCTCGTCGGCGATGATCGACTTCACCGAGGCACGTTCGGCGTCCTGACCGGTCACGACCGGGTACGGCTGGCCCGCGGTGCCGTAACCGTTGCTCTTCAGCGCCGACAGGATGCCGATCGAGAGCCCGTCGTACGGCGACAGCACGCCCTGCACCCGGAGACCGGACCGGTAGGTGGAGGTGAGCAGGTTCTCCATCCGATCCTGGGCGGTCTTGGGCTGCCAGCGGAGAATGGCGATCGACTTGAAGCCGGTCTGGCCACTGGGCACCTTGATCGTGCCGTCGTCCAGATAGGGCTTGAGCACCGACATCGCGCCGTTGAAGAAGAACGTGGCGTTGTTGTCGTCCGGCGAGCCGGCGAACAGCTCGACGTTGAACGGGCCCTTCGCGGTGCCCTTCGACCCGTCCGCGTTCAGCACCTTGAGACCGGTCAGCAGCGAGGTCGCCTGCTGCACGCCGACCTTGAAGTTGTCGAACGTGGCGTAGTAGTCCACGTTCGGCGAGTTGCGGATCAGCCGGTCGTACGAAATGACCGGGATCTTGTTGTCCTTGGCGTTCTCCAGCTGCGTGGTGATCGCGGTGCCGTCGATGGACGCGATGATCAGCAGTTTCACACCCTTGGTGATCTGGTTGTCCAGCTGGTTGACCTGGGTCGGGATGTCATCCTCGGCGTACTGCAGGTCGACCTTGTAGCCCAGCGCCTCGAGCTCCTTCTTGACGTTCTCACCGTCACCGATCCAGCGCTCCGAGGACCGCGTGGGCATGGTGACGCCGACCAGGGCGCCGGAGTTGCCCGCGACGAACCCGGCAGGCTTGTCGACGGTCTTCTCGCTGGAACCACAGGCGGCCATCGAGAGGACCAGGGCCGAGACCGCCGCGATACGGGCGTAGCGCATGAACGTCTCCTTTCTGTTCACGGGGCGACGCCGTACACGGCCACTTCGGCGGTGTTGACGTAGTAGCAGCCGTAGTAGTTGTCGGGGCAGGTGATGCCCTCCTCGGCGATCTGCGTGCCGAGCATCGAGTACCGCAGGTACCGCACCGACGAGGTGCTGCCAGCGGCGAGCGGCACCTCGTTCATCCGGTTCCGCTCGGCGACTCCGAAGTGGCCCGAGGAGGCGACCGTCCAGCTCTGGCCGTCGGCCGACGTCTCGACGCGGTAGTCACCGGTCGAGGCGCTGGCGTCGCCGCAGTTCCCGGACGGGTTGACCGCGATCGCCGACACGTCGACCGCGGCCGGCAGGTGTACCACCAGGTACCGCGGGTCGATCCTGCCGTCGGCGCCGTACACGGCATCGGTGATCCAACTGGTGCTCTGCAGGCCGTCCAGCGCGGCGCCCGGCCCGCAGCCGAACTCGCTGTAGTCGTCGCCGTTGAAGTCCGTGAGCCGGCTGCCGCCGCTGGTCGCGGCCCAGTCCCGGCGCAGCGCCCAGTCCACCTTGTTGGCACCCTGATGCACCCGCACGTCACGGAAGACCGTCTCGTAGCCGGGAGCCGACGCATTCACCTCCGGGTAGGTCCCACCCGGCAGAACGTTCTGGATCGTGTACCTGCCCTGCGCGTCGGCGGTCGCCTGGTAGGAGTCGGCGAACCCGGACGCGTGCCCGGCGAAGCTCACCGTCGCCCCGGCCAGCGGGGCGCCGCTGTCGACGTTGGTGATCGTGCCGGTGACCGAGGTACGCGACGCGTCCCGGGCCGGCGGCGTGGAGAAGTCCTCGATCGGGGTGGTGTCGTCGCCGCCGAGGTCGGCCGCGAACCAGCCCATGCCCCGGTTGGCGAAGACCTTCCAGATCTTCTTCTGGTCGCGGCCGTCCCGGCTGACCTTGTCGGCCATCAGGATCGAGTTACGCATGTCCAGGAACGACGGGTTCGCCGGCGACAGCTCCATCGCCCGGGTGACCAGCGACTCGGACAGCTTCGAACCCAGCGCGGTACGCAGATCCCACAGCGTCTCCGCCCAGATCTCGCCATCGGCGTGCGGCTCCGCGAATCCGATGATCTTGCCCATGTCACCGTACGTGTAACCGCCCGATCCGGCGCCCTCCGTGCCGGGGCAGACGTCCGCGCTCGCACCGACCGTGCAGTCCAGCGGCTGCGTACGAACCAGATTCTGACCGTCGCTCACGTAGCGGCCGACCAGCACCTCACCCGGCGCGGCGGTGTCGGTCTGGAAACCCTGAGCCGCGAGCAGGTCGAAGGCGTACCAGTCGCTCCACGCCTCGCCCATCGCCGCGCTCTGCGGACTGGTCAGCGTCGAGTTGCCGGAGGCGTCCACCACGAGGCGGTTGGACACGCCGTGGGTGTACTCGTGGTAGACGATGTCGGCCTCGTCACCGGAGTTCGCCGCCAGGAACGGGTCCTGGAAGAGATACATCTGCATGCGGCCCGGCACACCGTCGGGGGTGGGCGTCATGTTGGCGTTGTTGACATAGGCGGGATGACCGTCGCCGTCGAGGTCGGCGCCGTCGATCGCGTTGACCTCGATCGGGTCGCCGTCAGCGGTCTCGTAGTTGCCGGCCGCCCGGGTGAACCCGATCGGCGCCGCCTCCAGGTGATCATGGAAGCTGCTGACGTAGTAGAACAACTGCGCGGCGTTCTGCTTCGCGTTGTCCTTCCACGAGTACCCGACCCCTGGATCCCACGAACACTGCTTGCCCGCCGCACAGGGCGGGCCGACCTGGCCGGTGAAGTCCTTGAACGGGAAGCGCCAGTCACCCGGCTTGTCGGGCGCGACCTCCTCGCCCGGGTTGGCCTCGTCATCGTCGTTCACGTCGAGGAACACGTGCGCGGAGTCACCGGAGAGCGTGGTGGCCTCCGGCGTGATCCAGTCCTTCAGCGAACGCTGCTGCTGCTTGCCGCCCAGTGGCGCGCCCGGGTAGTTCTGCCACACCAGCGCCGACGGCGCGTTGTCGTTGAGCAGCAGATCCTGCCGGAACAGGACCCGACCGGTGGCCGCGTCGATCACGTGCAGGTAACCCGTCCTGACGGACAGCGTCTGCCAGGCCGGACGAGCGCCGCCCTTGGTGGCGAACGCGACCAGCTTGACCGGGTCATCGTCTTTCGCCACGATCCGCGAGCCGACGTCCCGGGCCGCGGTCTCCCGGGCCTGCGCGGCCGTCAACGTGGCGCGGCTCAGCGAGGCCGGCAAGGTCGCCGCCGGGGAGCCGGTGACCTGGACTAGCTCCAACGCCGTTCAGTTAGGGCGGGACGTTGGCTGTCAAGGGTCGGGGCTGATGACGTCGATGCTGGCGGTGGCCTGGTAGCTGCGCCGGTCGATGTTCGGGCCGCGGGCTTGGTATTTGGAGTTCGAG
>NZ_BSTL01000022.1 GCF_030269485.1 Actinoplanes sp. NBRC 103695
CAACCACCCAAAATCCCCCAACCCGGCTGGCTCCAAGCCCAACTCCTCGCCCTGCTCGAAGTCGACCCCACCCGACCACGCTGGCTATAACGGCAGTCCAAAAGCATGTGCGAAGTCCCGGTCTAGCAGCAGCGCGGCGAGCACCGTCTGCCGGCGCGGCTCGCCGAACCCGATGGATCCGCCGGCCGTGTGCAGACGGATCGGCCCCAAGACCCGGAAATCCACGTCGCCGCCCGTTCATGCCATGTCCGCTGAACAGTGCACTTTAGAGCCGGTATCCCGGTGGCCACAACATATCCGCAACATTTCCGACTGCCCCAGGCGGCAGGCTTCGCCTCGGAGTTTGGCGGTCGGGTACGGCCATCACCGATGGTCTCGGTTGCCATTTGACCTAGGAGGAGATTTGCGTATCAAGAGAATGATTTCTCCGGTAGTCGTGGGGTTGCTCGCCACTTTGGTGATTCCGGGCACCCCGGCCGCAGCCGCTACCATCAGCTGCTATGAGGGGCAGGGAGTCGATCAGAAGGATCCCGGGTTGGCAGCGATGCCGAACGGGTCGGTGGACGTCTATAAAACCGACTTTAACGGCGCAGTCACCCGCACCCAGATCGACCCGCGGACGTCTGCCCCGATCGGCTTCCAGAATCTGGGCGGTTTCTCACGCTCCGAACCGGTGGCGGCCTCCTTTGGGGAGGGACACTCCGCGGTCGCCGTGCGAGGTCGCGACGAGGCGCTCTACGTCATGCAATTCGAGAACGGCGTCTCCACCGGCTGGCAGAACCTCGGCGGGGTGCTGACCTATAACCCGGACCTGGTATCGATCGGGCCTGGGCACCTCATGGTCTTCTATCGGGGCACCAACAAGCAGCTGTGGTACCTGGAGTACGTGAACGGCGCCTGGGGGCCGCACACCAGCCTCGGCGGCGTGCTGACGTCCTCCCCGATCGCCGTCTCCACAAGGCCGGACCATGTCGGCGTGTTGACCCGCGGCCAGGCCAACGACCTCTACTACGTGGAGCGCACCGGGTCTACCTGGAGTAGCTGGATCGGGCTCGGCGGCCGGTACGAAGGCGATCTGGTCGCGGTGAAGCGCGGACCGGGGATCGACGTATTCGTGCGGGGATTCGACTCCAAAGTGTACGGAATTTCGTACAACGGCTCGTCGTGGGGCTCGTACTACAGCCTGGCCGCACCGCGCGGCGGTGCGATCTCCGAGCCGGGCGCAGCGGTGACCAGCTCGGGCGAACTGGTGGTATTCGTCCGCGGAAGCGAAGCACCCGCGCAGAACCGCCCCATCTATCGCAACTCCTCCTTCGACGGTGGGACGACCTGGTCGGGCTGGATTAGTGTCATTGGCGCCGCACCAACATCAGTGAACAACCCGGAAGCGACGGCCAACGCCTACGGCGGCTGGACCTTGGCCGATACGAACTTCCCGCCCGGAGCGCGGTTCGGAAATCTCCGGATCTGCTCATCCACACCCTGACGATCGGCTAGAAGTGGGAACCACAGCCGGAACCTGAAATCCGGCTGTGGTTTCCGCGCGCGTCATCCGTAGCGGCGGAGGGCGTGGTGTTGTGGTTCAGGACATAGGAAACCCGTGTCTCGGGTCATCCGCGTCACCGTGAGTGAGCGGCGTGCCCGCGGGTGCTCCAGCGCCGGCCTCGGGAGCAAAGTCGTGAACATCGAGACCCGGGCAAGATCTGTCAACGGCAACCGGATCCTGAGCAGGTGCCGGCAATTGAAAACGGACCAGCTTCCGGTTCATGACTCGTCGGTGGTGGCCGCAGGGGACGCGGCCGAGGTCTCGGTCTTTGAGGCGGTAGCTGTCGCCTTGAGGGCGACGACGTCGGCATGGTGCACGAGCCGGTCGATCATTAACGTAACCGTGCCAGCGCGCGACTCTAGCCGAGAAGAGTGAACCTAGACGCACAATCGAAAGATCACGAACAGGCGCATCACGTCACCGCCGCCGACGCAGTAGGCCCATCAGCGCTCTTTACTCAGCATCCGCGCGAGCGGATCGAAGTGCATTCCGGAAGATGTTTCCGCAGCTCAAGGACGATCTTATGGGCCGGGAGGTCGTTTTCGCGGACTCCTTTACTTGGCTGCCTTCGCCGTTGATCGAATGGGTCCTCGAGGCTCCGCTGCGTATCGCTGCAGGTCAGCGGGCCGTGTAGGCCGTTCGGGTGTTGCCCTTGTGGCCGTTGGCCCGGCGGCACCACCCTTTACTCACGAGCCGGGGCTGCCGACCGGAGTTTTTGGCTGCGGGACGTGAGCAGGCCGCTGCGCGACCCCTTGACTCGGGCGGGTGCGGTGCCGGGCAGCGACTCCTTGACCGGGGAGCTTGCATTGAAGATCGAGAATCTCCTGGCTGGTGTTCAGAGTCAGGCCTGGGCGGTGTCGCTGAGAGACCGGGACCGGTCGTTGCGCGCCGGTAATCATCCGGAGACCACCCGGTACAACCATATGCTCGCTGCTTCGCAGCCGGCCGCGTATCTGGGCGAGCGGATGCCGGAGGCAGGCGGCGCTTGCGATCCGCCATTGGTGGACAGCCGGCAGGTGACGGCGTTTCAAGCGGCGGTGATCGAGCAGCGCTCGGCGGGGACGGGGTTGAACAAGTACAAGGCGTTGCAGCAGTTCTTCCGCTGGCTTGTCATCGAGGGCGAAGTTGAGCGGTCGCCGATGCACGGCGTGCCGCATCTCCTGGTGCCTGACGTCGATCTGGATACCGACTCGGTCGTCCTGACGGGTAAGGGCGGCAAACAACGCCGCGTGCGGTTCGGGCCAAGGCTGCGGGTGCTGTGCGCCGGTATGTGCGTGCCCGCAGCCGACGCCCGGGCTTGACCGGAATCGAGCAGTTGTGGATCGCCGCGAAGAGTGCCCGGCCGTTGAAGCTGAACGGCATCAAGATTCGGCTGCGGGAGCTGGGGACAGGGCTGGGGTTGAGCATGTCCATGCGCAGCGGTGGCGGCACAGCTTCGCCCATGAATGGAAGCTGGCCGGCGGCGATACCGGCGACCTGATGCTGCTGATGGGGTGGTCCTCGGAGGAGATGCCGCGCCGTTATGGTGCCAGCGCGGCCGCGGAACGAGCCCAGCAAGTCCACGTGCGACTCGGCATCGGCGAACGCGTCTAACAGGTCCGGGGCCGCCGGCTGCGTCTACGCGGCCAGCGCTGAACGTTTGGTACTGCCTCTCGACGCTGGGCGGCCTGGCGGGTCTCCATGCCCATCCGCGCCAGCAGCGCGTCCAGGAAGCCCCGGGACGGGCACACGTTCACGCTCGACCTCGAACCGAGTGACAAGCTCACCGATCTGTCCGTACGGGCGGCCGGCAAGCGCGCCCCTCTCCTCTCAGAGTTGTTCCGCCAAACCGGCGCTGGGCGCACACGGCCGATGAGCCTGGCCAGGATGGGCTGGCTCCGGCCGGCGCCCCGGCCGCGACGATAACCATTACAGTCGCATTCGTGAGCGCAGATCAGGGTCTTGTCCGGGTGTCCGATTCGTTCGGCGTACGCCGTACCCGAGCCGGATCGATCCTCGCGGATGACGGGACAAACTACCAGGTCAAGTGGGATGACACCGATGAGGAAGAGCTTGTCCCACGGGGCGCCGGCGTTCACGTCGCGACGAGAGGTTCGCTGCGTTTCCTGGCTCTGTCCGACTCCCGGCTGTTCCACGCCGTCTTCGCGCAAGAGCCCCTCGCGGTGGTTCTCCACCTGTTGGCCGAGTCGTCGGTCCCGCTGAAGGTGCGAGAGATCCGGGAGCGTCTGGCCGAGCTCGGTCTCCGGAACGAGACCTGGGCCCGGCACGGGCCCCGCGCGCTGGCGGTTCTGCCCAAGTGGCCAAATGTAGTCCGACGGCAGAAGGGCGACACTCTGGCCTACGCCTGGGTGGGGGACGACCTTCCCGAACTCCCGTCAGAGGCCGAGCCTGACCCGGAGCCGGCACCTACGCCCGCGCCTGTGTCGAAGCCCGCTCCTTCTCCCGCCAAGCCGATCGCGGCTGCGACACCGGCCGAACCGGCGGTGCCGTCCGCCGAGCGCCTTCGGCGCCAGATGAGCGCCGCGCGGAGCCTCGGCGAGGTCGCTCGCCTGCTCACGCTCCCGAGAGAGTTCGTGGCTGAGTTGTCACCGGAAGTGGTCGCCTCCGCGCTCCGCCGGGTCGCCGCTGAGGATCGGCTGGTCGCGGGCTGGCTCGACGCCCTGACCGCCTCCGGGCCGATCGGTGCGCTGACCAAGGAACTGGCGACGGCCCGGGCGGCGAAAGCCGCACTCCAGAGCCGGGTCGATGAGCTGGAGGAGTGGTGGACGGCCCTTGAGCAGAGCACCGATCCGGGCGCCGCAATCCGTCAGCCGGGTAGCTGAGGAGCTTCTGGTGCGCCGGCTCGGAAGTGCGCAGGTAGGGCGATCCGCGCCTGGGCCTGCACGCCCCGGGAGTCTCGTTAAAGAAACTTTAAGGAACGCTTGCTCAGCGTCATGAACTGCTGCCACATCATTGCTCGTATATCTCGGTACAAGCAGTACCGAGACGAAGAGGAGCCGTGCATGTATCGACGCGGAGTCAGCAGCCGGACGCGCAAGCTGTTGATTGGAGGTGCCGCCGCAGCGCTGCTCGGCTCGGCGCTCGCGGTCGGCACGGGGATGAGCCAGGCCGCCGAACAGGGTAGCTCCGGTGACATCAGCGCTTCGGTGCCGGCGCTGGGTTTCAGCCCGGGCGATCCGAACGCGACGGCTGACCGCGTGGGCCCTACCGGGGTGAAAGTTCCCGGTCGTTGCCCACCCACTCAAGCCCAGGTGAACGCGCAGGTAGCGCTCAAGAATGCGAACCTTCCGAGTGGAACGGACCTCGAAAGCCGCATCCAACGTTTTGAAAAGACCTTGTCGGCGATTCAAGACTTGAAATGCCCCGCATCTTCCACGACTTTGCTGGGCCGCTTGAATTCCTTGACCGCGCTGCGCGGAAACGCGGATCGCGATAACGTCCTGCGTGGTTTGGGTTTAAATGAAACGCCAGCGGATAGAGCCGCCGCCACTGGATCCGGTGACGCGGCCGCGGGTGGAGCGACGGGGAACGCCGGAGCCGGCTCCGGTGACATCAGCGCTTTGGTGCCGGCGCTGGGTTTCAGCCCGGGCGATCCGAACGCGACGGCTGACCGCGTGGGCCCTACCGGGGTGAAAGTTCCCGGTCGTTGCCCACCCACTCAAGCCCAGGTGAACGCGCAGGTAGCGCTCAAGAATGCGAACCTTCCGAGTGGAACGGACCTCGAAAGCCGCATCCAACGTTTTGAAAAGACCTTGTCGGCGATTCAAGACTTGAAATGCCCCGCATCTTCCACGACTTTGCTGGGCCGCTTGAATTCCTTGACCGCGCTGCGCGGAAACGCGGATCGCGATAACGTCCTGCGTGGTTTGGGTTTGAATGAAACGCCAGCCGGATAAAGCCGCGCGGGGAACGCGGGCCGCAAACGCGCCAGCGAAATGAGCGGCTCGCAGAGCGGCGCCGCGTACAACGGCAACCTGATCTTTCGCGGATCCTGATCCACCGCACGGAACCGCCTCGCCGGAGGCCCTCGCACCACGGGGGGTCTCCGCGCGTCCGTGTGTGGGTCATGCGCGCGGTGATCTTCGGCTACTTCGGCGCGCTGACCGACCCCGGCGATGAGGAGCATCGCGAGCCCCTCGCGCACCGCACCGGCGAGCTGCTCGGCGTCTGCTGGCCACGGTTCTCGGGCGTCGGCGGCGTCCAGGGCCGCGCAGGTGGCACTCACTCCGTCGTCGGCGGCGTCCCGGGTGCGGTGGCCGTACAGATCCACCGTGGCAGCCACGTTCTTGTGCCGCAGTGTCTGGGACACCACCGCCGGCGGCACGCCTTGGTTGATCATGATGGTGGCCGCGATGCGCCGCAGGTCGTGCACCCGATGGCCGGCAGCCCGGCGTCGGCGGTGAGCCGGCGTCGGTGGTCGAGCACGTACTGCGGCAGCAGGGATTGCTCGTCGGGCCGGGCGAACACCGGGCCCAGGTCGTCGTAGTCGCGGGCAGCGAGCCGCTGGCGGCGCTGGCGGCGGCGTTGCCGCTGCAATGCCGCGATAGCCCGGTCGGACAACGCGACCCAGGCCCGGCAGCCCTTGGTCTTGGGCGCGTTGAACATGCTGCGGCTGTTGTCGACGCCATCGAAGGCGTAAATGGAAACCAACCTTCGAACACCCGCCGCGCAAACCCCCAGCCCAGACGATCGTGCAGAACCCCACCTGCCAGACCCCACTTCCCGCAAACGACGAAGGGCCCGACCTCTCCGTGGAGGCCGAGCCCTTCACCTAGGGCTGTCGATCAGGTCATGGCAGTCGTGTCAGGTTGAAGTCATACACCGTCGTCTGACCGTTTACGATCTGCGCCTTTCTGGTTTGGGGCACGTAGCCGTTGGCGGCCACTGTCAGTTGGACCGGAGCGTTCGAAGCCGGCATCCAGTACTCGTAGGTGCCGTCGGCGCCCGTGATCAGCGTGGCGTCGTAGGCGAGCCCATCGAGGTGGACGACGGCTCCCGCGAGCGGTGTTCCCGCGCCCGTGACCGTACCCGTGACCTTGCCCCACCCGGCGGGACGTTTGACGTTCAGCGTGGCCGAGACCGACGGCTCGCTGTACGGCGTGTCGGCGCGGAGGCCGATCGAGGCCCCGTAGGTGCCGGGCTGGTCGACGTTCGCCGTGATGATCGACGTCACCTGGACGCGGGCGCCCGGCTTGAGGGTCACCGTTCCCGGCTGCACGTCGAGCCACCCGACACCGCCGCTGCCGCCCGTCGCACCGGCGACGTTCATCACCAGGTGCATTCCGGGGAAGTCGATGTCGGTCGTGTCGGTCGGCTCGGGGAGGCTGCACGCGTCCGACGAGATGTAGCTGGGCGCCGTCTGGCCCTGATCGTTGGAACCGATGAAGAACCAGCCGCCGGCCGGCACGTCGACCTCGACCACGAGCGTGCCGCCCGCCGGAACAGATCCCTCGACCGGGACCGTGACGATCGTGCCGTCCGCGTCCGCGGCGACCGTGACGTCCTTGCTGCCGAGCGGCGTCATGTTCGCGTAGCGGAGGTCACCCACGAGCGAGTACAGGTTGACCGAAAGCGGCTGGGCCGAGTTCGTCAGCTCGACACCGAACTGCACCTGGGAAACGTCGAACGACCCGTTGATGCCGAAGTCGCTCAGCTTGAACGTCCGCAGGTACTTGTTGTCCCGCGCCTCGGAACCGTTGTTGCACGAGGCCGAGTTCCCGGTCGTGATCGCCTGCGACGCCGAGTGGGTAATGGTCTGCTCCGCGAGCGGGACAGCTGCCGCCCGTGGAGTGATCGACGCACCCAGCTTGGCGCCCGACTTCGACAGCCGCGCCTTGGACGTGCTGAGCGCCTTGTCCGAAGGCTTCGTCGACTTGGCGACGGTCGCCGGTCCCTCGACGCCCTTGATCACCGCGGTACCGGCCGTCGTCGAGCCGAGCGGTACGAACGATCCGCCGCCGGCACCGAGGTCGACCCGGACCGGGGCCGAGCCCGTGTTCGACACCTGGAACGTTCGGGTGACCGACTCACCCATTCCGAGCGTCGCCGAGATCGACTCTTTGTTGACCGCGATGCGGCCGGCCTTGAGCTCAGCGCTGAGCGTCGACACCTGACCCTCCCTCGTCAGGTTCGCCACCCCCGTCGCGCTCTCGTAGTTGTCGGCCTCGATCAGGAGGTCGTAGCTACCGAGAAGCAGGCTCAGTGCGTACCCGCCGTCGGCGCCCGTGGTCGCGACGCGCTTGGCCCCGTCCGCCCTGTTGGTGGCGGTGACCGTGGCGCCCTGGATCGGCGCCTTGGTGTTGAAGTCGCGGATCACTCCGCTGACGGTTGCCAGGGACGGAGCGTCGTAGGTGATCGTCAGACCCTCGTGGGTCGCGATGGCGTTGGACGAGTACTGAAGTGCGTCGGAGCCGGCCTCGTTCTCGATGCCGATCGTGGCCGAGTTGCCCTGGGTGCGCCCGTCCGCGGTGCCTGGACCGTAGCCCATGACGATCGTGCCGTCGGACACGAGTGTCGTCGAGAACGAGAAGCGGGTGTTGCTCGACTCGAACGGGAATACGTCACGCCATTCGAGCGTGAACGCATCTTTGCCGCCCACCGTGGTCGTACCGGTGTAAAGGCCCGACTGCGCATCGATGATCAGGTCGTCCCAGAAGGGATAGACAGCCGCGTTGGGCGCGGGCGCGTTGGGGATGGCGACGTTGGCGAGGGCAGAGTTCGCAGCAAGGAAGTTCAGGTACCCGTTGGTCGACACGAACGCCTTGTCGTACGTTCCGTAGTAGAACGGGAAGTTGAACGGCAGGGCCACCGTCCCGCTGACGTCGTCGCCGTTGAGTGGTGTCCGGGTGGTTCCCCGCAGGTACCCGCCTTCGGAGACCGCGCACGTGTAGCCGAACGCGTCCTTCTTGGGGGCGAGTGTGACGGGTACCGTCTCGTCACCGTCGACCACGATCTCGCGAGAGAACGGAGCGTTGCACCCTCCCGCCGTCACCACCAGCTCGTACGTGCCTTCCGGGACCGACGGGAACGTGAAGGTTCCGTCGGCACCCGTCGTGACGGGCTCGATCTGCGACGCGATCGTGACTCTCGCACCCCCGACGGGCGCGCCTGCGGCCGTGACGGTCCCCGACACCTTGTGCGACGGCGCCGCCTCGAGCGTCAGGTTGACCGTGGTGGTCACGTCCTCGGTGATGGTCGCGGTCGCCGACTTGGTCAGGTAGCCGAACGCGCTGGCCGAGACGGCGTAGTCGTCCACGGGCAGCTTGGCGGAGTAGGTGCCGTCCGCGCCCGTGAGGACAGTGCGGTCCGCATCGCCGTCGGCCACGACACGGGCACCCGCGATCGGGGCGCCCGCGGCGTCTGTCACTTTGCCCGTCAGCGTGCCGACGCCAGTGGTGGGCGCGGCTTCGACCAGCGCTGCGGCGTCGAGCTTGCCCTCGCCCCACACGTTGTTGTCTCCCGCGGTTCCACCGCAACTCGTATCAGCGGTGTCCACCGCGGTCTGATCGAGCAGCGCCGCGGTGCCGGCGATGTCGCGGTACATCGCTGGTGAGGCACTCCACAGCAGCGCGACGGCGCCCGCCAGGTGCGGCGTGGCCATCGAGGTGCCCGAGAAGTCGGCGTAGCCGCCGGGAACCGACGATCGCACGTCCACGCCGGGACCCGCGATATTCGGCTTGAGCTCGTTGTCCCGCCCCGGACCGCGAGACGAGAAGCTCGCGATGTTGCCGTTGACGTCGTATGCGCCGGCGGCGTACGTGTGAGTGAACTCCCCCGGGAAGCGAGCGGTCGAGCAGCCCGGGCCCTCGTTGCCGGCCGCCCATGCGCCGAAGATGCCCGCGGCATTCCATGCCTGGGTCTCGGCGCTCATCCAGTCCTCGGGGAGGTCGACACCCGGCGGGATGCCCCAGGAGTTGTTGATGATGTCGGGGCGCATCGCCGGGTCCGCGTCGCTACCGTCCATGCGGGTCGGAGCGAGGAACCACTGTGCGTCGGCCAGGTAGTCGTCGAAGGCGCACCCCTCCGTGTCGATGCAGTTCGCGGCGATCCACTTCGCGCCGGGCGCGACGCCGATCTGGTTGGCCCCGTCCTCGCCCACCATTGTCCCCGTGGTGTGCGTGCCGTGCGGACCGGCGCTCGGGCACGGGTTTCCGCCGCAGGCGTCGGGGATGTCGATCCAGTTGTAGTCGTTGCTGAGCGAGCCGTCCGGGTTCGTGCCTCGGTACTTCGACCGCAGCGCCGGGTGTGTCACGTCGACGCCGGTGTCGAAGCTCGCGACGGTGATCCCCTGGCCGGTGACCCCGTTACCCCAGACCTCCGGTGCGTTGATCTCCCCGATTCCCCACTCCACGCCGGCCGACGTCTTGGGACCGGCCGCCTTGGACTTCACCGGCTTGGTTTCCGCCATCTTGAACTGCTGATGGACGCCGGCGACCGAGCTGGACGCCGCAACGCCCTGCGCCACAGCGAGGGTGCCGTCCTCGACGTAGATCGAGTTGTTGATCCAGTAGCTCTTGTAGTTGGCGCCCGCGGCCTTGAGCCGGGCGATCACATCGGACTGCGACTGCTTCGCGGTGGCGCGCAGCGTGTCGTACACGAATTGCCCGCGCTTGTTGCTGTCAGCGATCTTGTAGGCTGGCGCGAGGTCCGCCTTCGTGGCGAACTTGATCCAGAAGTCCGCGCTCTTGTTCGCCTTGAGCTGCTTCGTCGCTTCGGCGGTGATCTTCGCCGACGCCTGCGCCCCCGTCGCGACTCCGCTCGGATCCACCGCCGCGCCGTGCCTCGCCTGTGCGGTGGCCGGTCCCGCTCCGGCGACCACCGTGGCGAGTGCGGTCGCCGCGATGGCAAGCGCCGACCACGGTCTCCCTCGATTCACTCTGGATGGTCTCAAGTGTTCTAACATGCTGGTCCTTCCTCGAAAATCGGCGACCCAGGGCAGCACGGTGGTGCCCCCTGAGCCGTGTGATGCGGACTATGCGTCCAGCTCACAGTCGCTGGTCGTCGTTGATGGACGGTTGGTCGCTACTGCCTGTCCGGCGCTCCGCATCCGGGACCGTACCGACGGGAGAAGCCCCGACCTCATGCGGTGTTGGCGGCTTCGCTGCGGGGTCGTGGATGGACGCCCGCTCTGGTGCTGACGGTCGGTCATCCGTGACGCCCCCCTTGCGACACATGCAGCGACCGAAAGTATCCAGGCCTGTGGATGCGGCTGCATATCCGAGGAAATACCTAGAGGTTTCGTCGATGACTTACTTGGACGGGCATCGATCCACCACGAAAACCTGTCGCGAGGTTTGCCCGATTAAGGACTATGTTGGTACGTCGTGCGCGGGCTGGTCGGACGGTGAGCTTTCGGGCACAGGTGATTCCAGAGCCTTGACCTGGACACAATCCGTATTCAGATTGATCATGTGGATACAAGATCCAATAGCGGTCCCGGCGGCGGGCGACCGGCGGGTGCGCCGATGGTTCGTGCGCCGATGGTTCGTGCGCCGCGTTTCACGGGCCGGGATCGCGAGGTTCTCGCCATCACACAGGCGCTCGCCGAGGCGCCGGCGGCAGTACTGGTCGAGGGCGAAGCGGGGATGGGCAAGAGCCGGCTGGTGCGGGAATTGCTCGCCGCCACATCGCCTCCTGAGTCGGACCGGATTCTCGTAGGGACGTGCCCTCCATTCCGGCAGCCGTTCACCCTCGGGCCAGTGGTGGAGGCGCTGACCAGCACGGTCGACAGGGTCGACGAGTTGGGGCTGAGCCCATTGGGCGGTGCGTTGCGGCCGTTGTTCCCGGAGTGGACGGCCGGCTTGCCGCCGGCTCTGGAACCGTTGACGGAACCGGCGGCGGCGCGACACCGGCTGTTCCGGGCGGTGGCCGAGGTGCTGGAACGGCTGGACCTGCAGGTTCTGGTGCTGGAGGATGTGCACTGGGCGGATGAGGCGACCCTGGAGTTCCTCTTGTTCCTGACGGCGCGCCGCGCACCGAAGCCGAGTCTGGTGCTGACCTACCGGCCGGAGGATGCGCCGGCCGACTCGTCACTGCGGTGGTTGGCCAGCCGGTTGCCCGAGGGAATGGCCCGGCTGCGGGTGCAGTTGGCCCCGTTGGATGTGCTGGAAACCGGACGGCTGGCATCGTCCATGTTGTACGACGAACCGGTTTCCCCCGCCTTCGCCGCGTTCTTGCGGAAGCATACCGACGGGTTGCCGCTCGCGATCGAGGAGTCGGTACGGCTGCTGTGTGACCAGGCGGACCTGGTGACTCAGGACGGCGAGTGGCTGCGGCGGGCGCCGGAGGACATCGCGGTGCCGCCAAGCGTGCGGGATGCGGTGCTGGAACGCGTGGACCGGTTGAGCGCACCGGCGCAGGAAGTGTTGCGAGCAGCCGCTGTGCTGGGCGATCCGGTCGAGGAGGCAGTCGTGCTGACGGTGTGTGACCTGCCGGAGAGCCAGTACCCGCAAGCAGTTGTCGAGGCGCTGGGCAGCCGGCTCCTGCAAGAGGACGCGCTTGGACGACTGTCCTTCCGGCACTCACTGGCTTGCCGGGCGGTGTACGAGTCGATCCCGATCTCCCAACGGCGCGGCCAGCACCTGCGCGCCGGCCGGGCGCTGGAGGGTCTGTTGCGGCCGCCGTTCGTCCAACTGCAGCGGCATTTCCGAGAGGCCGGTGCCGTCGGCGAGTGGAGCCGCTACGCCGAGCAGGCCGCCGATCTGGCCATGTCCTCCGGCGACCTGCGGACAGTTGCGGGCCTGCTCCATGAGGTGATCACCTGCGTCGACCTGCCCGGCGCCGCAGTGGTTCGGCTGATGGGCAAGATGCCTCTCCTGATGGTATGGGTCGACCAAGGGCTCCTGCACGACCTGGTCGAGGTGCTGCGTCGGGTGCGCGACGATCCCACCCTCGCCCCCACCGAGCGCGGCCTGGCCGGCTGGCAATTGGGACGGATGCTGCTGCACACCGGCGAGTTCGCCGCGGCTTGTCTGGCGCTGGAGCGAGCCATCCCGGACCTCGCCGAGCGGCCGCTGGACGATCTGCACGCGACGATCACGCTCAGCTGGCTGAGCACCACCCACGGTTCGGCCGGCGACTACCGGCGCTGGCTGGACCGGGCGGCCACGATCGCGGCCGACCCCTCGACGCCAACGCCCAACCGCCTGGCGGTGCACGCCGACCGGGCAACCATCCTGCTGGTACTGGGCGACGACGCAGGCTGGGCCTCCGCCGCGGCGTTCCCGACCGCCGGGGGTACCCCGGACGAGGTATCCCAGATCGTCCGCGGCAATGCCAACTTGGGCGAGGCGGCGATGCAGTGGGGCCGCTACGACGAGGCCCGCCATCGCGTCACGCTGGCCGCCCGGTTGGCACGTACGCACGGATACCAGCGGCTGCAGGACCAATGCCGGTCGATCAACCTACGGCTGGACTGGTTCACCGGCGCCTGGGACGGCTTGGCCGACCGTGCCACCGCACTGGCCGGACTCGACGACGAACCGACGGTTCAGGTGAACGCACTGCTGATCACCAGTCTGCTGCAAACCGCTGCCGGCGACTGGACAGACGCGGAGCGCACGTTCCGATCAGCGATCGAGCTGGGCCGTGGCGGTGGCGTCCTCATCGACCCGTCACTGACGCCGGCCGCCGGGTTGGCCCGCCTGCACCTGTTGGCCGGCCGGATCGAGGACGCGCTCGCCTGGACCGAACAACCCCTGCGGCTGGTGACCGAGAAGAACATCTGGCTTTACGCGACGGACCTCGCGCCGGTTCGCGTACAGGCGCTCTTGTCGGCAGGCCGGATGAACGAGGCGAACGCGCTGGTGACCGCCTATGCCCAGAACCTCGGCGACCGGCAGGCACCCGCCGGGCAGGCCGCCCTCCTGCTGTGCCGGGCCATCCTCGCCGAAGGCCGCGGCGACACGACACGGGCAGCCGAGCTTTACGGTCAGGCCGCAGACACCTGGCAGACGCTGCCCAGGCCGTACGACGCGCTGCTGGCCCGCAATCGCCAGGCCGCCTGTCTGCTCGTCACGGCGGACCCAGACGGCGGTGCGCATCTGATGGCCCAGGTCAGACAGGAGCTGGCCGCCCTGGGCGCGCATGGCGACGCCGAGCGGATACAACATGTGCTGTCGGAGCACGGCCGCCAGCGGCGGAGGCCACGACGGGGTCCGCAGGGCTACGGCGACGACCTCTCGCCACGAGAGTTGGAGGTGGTCCGCCTGCTCGCCACCGGCCGGACCAACCGAGAGATCGCCAACGCGCTGGGACTCTCCATCAGAACGGTGGACGCACACGTCAACTCGGCCATGCGCAAGCGAAAGGTCAAGTCCAGGACCGCGCTGGCGGTTGCTTTTACGCAAGTCAGAAGCCACTTGTCATTCGGTGTGTTCGACGCGAGGTCGGGGCCCCTTTAATACTTATTTCCGGGTTTGAGTCCCTGGGCCGCCGAGGCGGGGTTACTCGCCCGGCCGCGGGGCGACGCGGTCGTTCAAATCCTGTCAGCCCGACAAAAAGTAGCCGGTGACCTGCGGAAACGCAGGTCACCGTTTCCGTTGGCCGACAGCCGCCCCTCGAAAACAGAGCGCGGACTCTGGCGACCCGGTTCGCCTGATCCTGTCGAAGCTTCAGGATCGTGACCAGCGCTGGTTGCCGCCGTTGTTGCAGGGCCAGATCTGCAGCGGAGTTCCGTTGGCGGTGCCAGCACCGGTCGCGTCCAGGCACTTGCCTGACGCCACCCCGACGACGGCGCCGTCGGAGGTGAGGGTCCACTGCTGGTGGGTGCCGCCGTTGCAGTCGAAGATGGTCACGGCCGCCCCGTCGGCGGTGCTCGCGCTGTCCACCTCCAGGCATTTGCTGCCGTAGACCCGCAGTTCCTTCGCGGCCGTCGTCGCCCAGATCTGGTTGCCGGCGCCATGGCAGTCGAAGAGTTCGACGCGCGTCCGGTTGTCCTGGCCGGCGAACGGCACGTCGGCACACCGCCCAGACGCCTGCCCGCGCAGCACACTGCCCACGTCGGGGCCGCAGGTGGTCAGGCCGCTCGTGTACGGGCACAGCACGGAGGCGAACCCGCCACGGTCGGGCATCGCCACGGACAGCGTCGAGGCATTGGTGACCGTCGCGGTCTCGCGTACCAAAGTGGCATTTGACCCGTCCTTGATCGTCTCCAGCAGCCACTGCCCGCCGTCGAGGAAGCTCAGCGGCGCCGAGAAGGTGCGGGCGGACTGGGCGGAGAGCCCGCCGACGAACCATTTCCGGCCGTCGCGGCGTGCGAAGTAGGCGTCCTGCCCGGGCCGGCCGCCGAGCAGGCGGGTCTCGTCCCAGGTGGTGGGCAGCTGGTTGAGGATCCTCAGCGCCTCGGGCCGCGACTGGTAGCTCTCCGGGTTGTCGCCGAGATGCTGCCAGCCCGACTCGAAGACGATCGACGTGGCGAGTTCGTGCGCCGGGGTGGTGTCCCGGTTGTACGGGCTGAAGATGACCGGTGTGTAGTCCATGCTGGCGATGACGTTCCGTGTGAACGGCACCATCGTGTTCTTCGCCGCCCGCAGATATTGCTCCGCACCGTGCACGGCCTCGGCCGTCATCACGTGCGGCCACGTCCGTTGCATGCCGCGCGGCGTGGCCGAGCCATGGAAGTTGATCATCAGTTGCAACTCGGCCGTCCGGGCCAGGATGGCGTCGTACCACTGCAACGTGGGCTGGGTGAACTCGTAGCTGAAGTCCACCTTGACGCCGGCCACGCCCCACCCTTTGATCCGGGGCAGCCAGGTTTCGCGCTGAGCCGCCGTCCAGAGGTTCGACGAGTTGAACCACAGGATCACCTGTACGCCCTTGGAGCGCGCATAGCTCACCACGCCGGGCGCCCAGCTATCCTGCCAGCCTTCGTCGATGAGCACGTAACTCCAGCCGTTGCGCGCGGCGAAGTCGATGTACTGCCGCTGTCGGCTCTCGCTCGACGGGCTGGCGTGCTCGGTCAGCCACGACCAGGCCACCGTGCCCGGTCGCACCCAGGCCGGGGTGGCGATCCGCGACGGTGCGGACAGGTCGTCGACCAGGGTCGACCGGGTGACCGAGGCCAAGCTGCCGACGGCCGCGGTGCGCCACGGCGTCGACAGCGGCAGGCTCGTGGTCACGGTCGTGCTGTCCAGCTGGGTGCCGTACGTCCCGGATCCGGACGCGTGGGTCAGGCTGGCGCCGGCGTACCGGCCGTCCAGATTGCTCTCGGCGACCAGCGCGAAGGTGTCGCCGACCTCGAACAGCGCGGGCACCCGGAAGGTGCCGCTCGCCGCCGACCCTGCGGTGGTCTGGACCGGGTAGCCCTGGTCCTCGCGGTCGGCGGGCAGCAGCCAGGCGTTCGACGACGTCGGCACCGACCAGGACGAGGCTTCGCGGCGTACGGTGACCGAGCCGCTGCCCGGCAGCACATAGCGATAGGCGGCACCGGCGTCCGAGGCGCGCACCACGACGTCCAGGCGGGCCCCGCCGGAACCGGTGAACGACAGCGTGGCCTCGTTGAACGCGGTGGACCGGCTGCGCTGCTTGCCGGTGGGCATCGGGTAGGTCTCGGTGACCGTGCGGCCGGAACGCCCCGTGAAACTGAGGTTGCGGGTCAGGTCGGCGGCCGTCGTCTCGATCCCGATGGCGGTGGGGGAGAGCACCGTGCGGCCGGCGTAGGTGACCGCGAACGCCAGCGTGCCGTTGTCGTTGAGGGTGACCTGGCCGGACGCCGCCGATCCGCCGGCCGGCCCGGTGACCGTCCAGGTCGTGGCCGCGCGGGCGGGCGTGGCGTTCAGAATCGCCGCGGGCAGCGTCAGCGCTAGGACACAGCGCAGCGCCATGGATCCGTTCAGCATGGGGGAGGCCTTTCGACGACGATCGGCATTCCATCGAACACCGTCTATTTATACATGACACCTCGCCCTCAGCCTGAGTCGTGGCCCGGCTACGTCGAGCGGCTCGCCGCGGGCCGCCATCTGGCAACGGCTGGCAACGGCTGGACTCCGCGCCGCACGATGCCGGTCTGGCCGGAGCACCATGGGGTTCCCGCGTGGATCGCCTCCCTGAAACGGGGTGGCATCCTGACTCGCGCTGGTTCCGTTGCCGCCAGGCAAAGCACTGGACAACGCCGTCGCCGGGCTTGCCCTTCTGCTCGAACCGGCAGGTGGCCGTAGGGCGACGGCTGGACCGGGGCACACCTGGGAGCTCGCCGCCGAAACTCGGTTCTGTCCCCTCTTTCGTGATTGTCGTTTGCCGTCGAGGCTTGTCCCTCGTGCCGTCGAGCTCTGTCCCCGTTGCGGTCTCTGCCACTCAAGTTTTGTCGGCGTGGGAAGCAGGTGGATCCAATGGTGACAGTCGGCGCGTCGATGGCAGCAGAATTGTGAGCGGCCAACAGTCCTGTCGGTGGTGGACCACCCGCACTGGGGCCTAAACAGGTTGCTGGGCACTGCGGATGGCAGCACCGCACCACCTCGGAATGGGCCGGCTGATGCCTGCTGCCGCTGCATGGAGCCAGCGATCAGGCCGGCTCACGAACCACCGCGACTCCGCGTGGATCGGCGGGTGTGACCGGTGCGAGGCGGAACTGCGCGCCGCGTGCCAACGTGAGGGCTTCACCCCGCGCATGCGACGACATCGTCGTCGTGCAGTCCCTCGTCGCCGCCGGCATCGGTGTGGCCACCCAGCCCGGCCTCGCGCTCCGGGCCCACCACCGGCCGGACGTGCGTGCGGCGGAGATCCCCGGCTGGCGCCGCCGGATCCACGCCGCGACGTATGGCGACCCACCCGACCCGCCGGCTCGCCGGGCGGTCAGTCGCGGCGGCCGAACTCGTTGGCGAGGACCTCGCGGGTGACCGTGCTGCCGAGCCGGTCGCCGTACAGGGTTGCTCCGCGGTAATGCACCCCGCCCCAGATCCGCGCCTCGATCAGTTCCGCCCGGGCCGAGGAGAGGCTGTCGTAGTGCCGGGTGGTGCCGGAATCGGCGCTGTAAGCGCTGAACGACAGGTTGTCACGGCCGAAGAACTCCCGCAGTGCGGTCATGACCGAGGAGGTGTAGCAGGCGTGCCCGGAGGGCCACTCCGGCGAGGGGGCGGTAACGCGCAGCGGCGTCCAGGCCGGGTCGGCGACCGTGGCCGGGTTGCCGTCGGTGTCGGCCAGGGGGATCGCCGTCACCGGCCGCCAGAAACTCCAGTGCCGTTTCTGCTGATAGCAGGAGATCATCGCGTCGGCGGTGGATACGTCGACCATCGCCAGCATCCGTGCCGTCTCCAGCGGGCTCAGCGCGTGGTCGGCGGCCAGTCCGCGCTTGATATACCACTCCACCTGGCGGTAGTCGTCCCACCAGATCGCCGCTTCGGTCTGGTCGTTCGTGCGGGTGGTGCTCGTGGCCGAGCCGAGTGACTTGACCTCGTTCAGCTGGCGTGCGTAGGCGGCGCTGTCCAGGGCCGGCGGTCCGGGCACGCGGTAGGCGGCGGGGTTGTCGACCACGAACGGCTTCAGGAAGGCGTACCAGGCGCCGGCCTGGACGAATCCTGGCGGCGTGAGGCGGTACATGCCCGGGGCGGTGCCGACCGGCCAGGTCGCGTCGGAGAAGGCGCCGTCGTCACGCCGGTCCGCGACCATGGCGGCGGCCGTGGCCTCGCCGACCTTGATCCCGCGGCGCTTGGCGAGCCCGTCCGGGATCACGTCGAGAGCCTCGTCGTACTGCGCGCGCAGCGGGTCCGCCTGGGCGGGGAAGAGCGAGAGGAGTACGCGGTAGGCCGCGGCGGACACGGCCGCGGGCATCGAGTCGCCCCGGTGGACGCGGGGCGCGACCAGATAGGGCTCGTACGGGGTGCCGGCGATCGCGTTGACCGCGTCGTACACGGCGCCCTGCACCATGGCGAAGCTGCGGGTGCCCGCGGTGGGGGACTGCCGGGCAACTTCGTAGATGGCGGTCTGCGCGTGAACGTTCCAGGCGAGGACGACCTGGGGTGAGGCCGGCAGCTGTGCCGACGCTGCGGTGGGTGACAGTGCGGTCAGGCCGAGCGCAACTACAACCATCGCAACGAGCAGCCTGCCGGCGTGCGGACGATGTGCCATGGGATCCCCCGTCGGCTGAATCGGGTGCCGGTTCATGACGGGGTCAGCATCGAACCTCGCCGATGTCAAAGGCAACCTTGTGACGGATGTCAGACCACCGTCCGGCGACTGCGGGATGTTGTGGTTGACCCGGAAGAGCTGGGCCGGGTCGTACCGCGCTTGAGTGTGGTCAGCCGCCGGAAGGCATCTGATTCCGGTCATGTCGGCCGGGCCGACGGCGTACCGTCAAGGAAATTACGCGTCGGCGCATCCATGGCGTTGCGTGATGCGTGATCGGCCCGCGAACTGGCTTCTACCGTGCATTCGTCTTCGGCCCGGTCGGCGGCGGTCTGGCACAGATGTCGGGAAGTAGGCGCCGCATGAGCACACGGGACCCCGGCACGGTGGCGGCCTCGCTGCGACCCGTGCGCCGGCGATGGCCGTTGCGGTCGTATCTGGCGGGGCTGCTGGTGCTGTTCGTCATCACCGCGGGGGCGGGCATCTACGCGGGCTGGGCGCAGGCCCGGCACGACGCCGTGTCCGCCGCCCGGGCGGACGCGCACGTGGCCGCCGTCCTGGCGGCGCGGCAGATCGACGAAACCCTGACCACCGTGCGCGGCACCGTCGAGTCGGTCGCGTCCAGCCCGGGCATGGCGCAGGCGTTCAGCGACCCGGACGCCTGCCGGTTGGCGTTCTCCCTGGGCGGCGCCGAGGACGGGCACCTGGACCTGCTGCGCCGCGACGGGACCATCGCGTGCTCGTCCCAGCCGGCACCCGGCGGCCCGGCGGCGAACGCGTACGGCGGGGCAACCTGGTTGCCCGGCGCGTTGCGCGCACCGCAGTCCGTGGCGCCGGTCCGCGACGACCGCACCGGACGACCCGCGTTTCTGATCACCGCCGTGATCCCCGGACTCGGACTGGTCGCGGCGTTCGTCGACCTGACCGCCCTCGGCGCGGCAGCGGGCAGACTGTTCGGCGGAGCCCGCCGCCTCGAGTTCCTGATCATCACGGAGGACCACACGACCGTGCTGACGCGATGGCCCGACGGGCTCCGGTGGGCCGGCACCCCGGTGCGCGACACCCCGCTCACGATGACCGGCACCGGCCGCGACGTGACCGGGCTGCCCCGGCTGTACGGGCGGGCCGCCGTCGAGGGCACCGGCTGGCGGGTCCTCGCCGGCGCGGACCGGTCGGCTACGGCGGCGACCGCCGACCGGCTCGCGCGGCGCCAGGCCCTGATCGTGGCGCTCGGCCTGATCGCCGGGCTGCTGGCCGCGGTGGTGGTGCAGCGTCGCATCACCACCCCGATCGGCAGTCTGCGTGCCACGGTGCGCACCGCCACCGCCTCCGGGAACCTGGACGCGACCGTCGCGGTCTCCGGCCCACGGGAAGTCGCCGAGCTCGGTGAGGAGTTCACCGCGCTGCTGGCCACCGTCAACCGAGAACTGCAGGAACGCCGCCGCGCCGAGGACGCCGCCCGGGAACACGAACGCAACTACCGGCAGATGTTCGAGGCCAGCCCGAACCCGGTCGTGCTGTTCGACGCCGACACCCTCGACATCGTCGCCGCCAACGCCGCCGCCGAGGCGTACTACGGCCGGCCCGGCGACACCCTGCGCACCATGACCTACACCGGCCTGCTCGCGCCGCGCGAAGCCGGCGAGCCGGACCCCGCCGGCGCGGCCCCGGAACCGGTCGAACGCGACCGGCCGCAACGCCACCTCAAGCACGACGGCACGATCACCGAGGTCACCGTCACCACGTACCTGACATCGTTCGCCGGCCGGAAGGTCCGCTGCGCCGTCGTCACCGACGTCACCGACCGCGAACACCTGCAACGACGGCTGCGCCAGTCCGACCGCCTGGAGAGCCTCGGCCAGCTCGCCGCCGGCGTCGCGCACGACTTCAACAACCTCCTCGGCATCATCAACGGTTACGCCGGCATGGCCGCCGCCGACCTCGAGCCGGTCGCCGCCGTGGACCCGGCCTGGCGGGCCCTGCACGCCGACCTCACCGAGATCATCGCCGCCGGCGACCGTGCGACCGCCCTCACCCGGCAGTTGCTGTCCTTCGCCTGCGCGGACCCCGCACCCGAGACCCGTGTCCTGGACCTCAACACCGTCGTCACGGACATCGACACCCTCTTGCGGCGTGCCCTCGGCGAGGACATCACGCTCGTCACCGACCTCACCGCGCAGCCGTGGCGGATCAAAGCCGACCCCGGACGCCTCGAACAGGTGCTGGTCAACCTCGCGGTCAACGCCCGCGACGCCATGCCCGGCGGCGGCACCCTCACCATCGACACCGCACCGGTCACCGTCGACGAGCACTACGCCGCCCAGCACCCGAGCGCACGAATCGGCCGCTACATGCAGCTGAGGGTCAGCGACACCGGTACCGGCATGAGCAAAGCCACCCTGGAACGGGCCTTCGAACCCTTCTTCACCACGAAACCCAAGGGCCACGGCACGGGACTCGGCCTGGCCACCATCTACGGCATCATCACCCAGGCCGGCGGCCACGCCCAGATCTACTCCGAGCCCGGCCACGGCACCACCATCACCGCCCTGCTCCCGGCCACCGACGACTTCACAGAACCGGACACCACGCCCGCGGAACGGCACCGCCCGGGCGCCGGCGAAACGATCCTGCTCGTCGAGGACGACGACGGCCTCCGCGCGGTCACCGAACGCATCCTGCATCACGCCGGCTACACCGTCCTGTCCGCCGCCGCCGTCGCCGAGGCACGGCAACTCGCCGCGACCCACCCCGGTGTCGCCCTCCTGCTCACCGACGTGATCCTGCCCGACATGCACGGACCCGCCCTCGCCGCGATCCTGCACAGCTCCCACCCCGGCCTGCCCGTCATCTACCTGTCCGGATACACCGAAACAATCCTCGCCACCCGCAGCACCATCCCCACCGGCGCGACACTGCTCACCAAACCGGTGAGTGCCCACCAACTCCTGCACACCATCGCCCGCGTCCTCGACCACGCAACTACGCCACCGCGCGGCGTTTCGGTGATCGACGAGATCATCGACTGAACATGCGCCGAATCTGCACTCGGTACTGCTGGCGGCGAAGATGGCCGGTGAGCCTTTCCCCCGCGCGTGGAGCCGAGCCGAAAGCGGCCGGCCTCTCCGCCGAGCACTACGAGCACTACGAGCACTACGAGCAGATCGTCGAGACCCGCCACTCCCGACCCGGTGGGGTCGAGACTCATGATGGCCAGGTAGACGCATTTGAGCGCGGCTTGCTCGTTAGGGAAGTGCCCACGTGCCCGGACCGCTCGGCGGATCCGAGCGTCAGCCGAAGACCGGCGCCCGGCCGGCGTCGATCTGCTGACGCCAGGCGGAGAGGCTGAGCGCCCGGTCCGGGCCGAGGCCGCGGATCTGCAGCGGCGTGCCGTCGCGCCGGATGACGTAGGCGGTGCGGCGGAGGGAGAGATAGTTGACCTGGGCGCCGACAAAATCCGCGGCGGTACGGATCCCGTTCTGCTCCAGGTCGCTCATCGACACCGGCACGACCCAGTACGGCTTGCTGATCGCGATCACCGCGCGCGACAGGCGCCCGTCACGATCGTAGGTGAGCAGGCGTTCCTGATCGATCCGCCCAGGCGTCGTGAACACCCGCCGGTCCGCTCCGAAGAAGGCGAGCAGCGCGGCCCGGGCCTGGACCACCTCCCGGCCTTCGTGCCAGGCGAGGCCGGCCTGGGTCAAGTCGATGTCGGTGCCCAGCACGGCCGCGGCCACGGCGGCCTCACCGAGCCACGCGTCGGCATCGCGCGGCGAGACCTTCACCCAGTCACCGAGCCCGTACAACGAGAACCCCAGCGCGACGCAGACGTCCACGTCCGGTGCACCGACCACGACGACCTCGTCGCACACACCCCGGCGGGCCTGGACCAGCACCACACTGCGCGCGCCCGGGCTGGACAACGCGATCATCGTGCCGCCACGGTTACGCCGACCGGAGACGATCTCGATGACCGCCCGCTCAGCGTCGCCCTTACTCGCCGCGAAGCCGGACCGCACCGCCACCAGATCCGCACCCATACCGCCGACAATCGGCCGGATCGCGCCCGGCTTGAGGAATCAGCGCAAATACACCTTCTGACCTCGCGATCGTTATTCGGACGCTCAGGTGGTCTTGATCACTGCCAGATGCTCAGACGTCGGCCACCGGGCTCCCGGTTCTGATCCGCTCACCCCCTGTGGGGGGATCTTCCAGCTCGCCGGACGGGACAAGTCCACCGCGCCGCCGGAGAACCTCGCATACCAGAAGTCAACCGCGCCGCCCGTGAACCTCGCGGACCAGAAGTCGACCGTTCCGCCGGAGAACCTCGAGTCCCCGAAGTTGACCGTTCCGCCGGAGAACCTCGAGCTCCAGAAGTTGACCGTGCTGCCGGAGAACGTCGCGGACCCGAAGTTGACCGTGCCGCCGGAGAACCTTGAGTCCCCGAAGTTGACCGTGCTGCCGGAGAACGTCGAGTCCCGGAAGTTGACCGTGCTGCCGGAGAAGTTCGAGTTCCGGAAGTTGACCGTGCCGCCGGAGAACGTCGCGGACCCGAAGTTGACCGTGCCGCCGGAGAACCTCGAGTTCCCGAAGTTGACCGTGCCGCCGGAGAACGTCGCGGACCCGAAGTTGACCGTGCCACCGGAGAAGCTCGAGTTCCCGAAGTTGACCGCGCCGCCGGAGAACATCGCGCCCTCGAAGTCGATCAAGGTGTCATCGGCAACGTCGATTCCCGTCAGGTTTCCGCCGGCGATCGTGGCACCGCGAATGTCGAAGCGGCGACCGTGCCAGCGTGACCGTTGATCAGCGTTAACCGGCAGGAGGTGTTCCCGGATCACCTCCAAGACGGTGTGGCGGACCTGCTGTTCCTGGCGAGCCTCGCCGTTGTCGGCGCTCTTCGCTGTGCTGAGCGGCAGGCCCACTGGCGCGGTAACGGCCAGGGGCGGCGGGTCCTTTTCGGGCGGTGTGTAGGGCATGCGCAGGTAGGCGCAGAGCACGCTGATGCATCTTTGCCGGCCTTCTTTCCAGTCGTCGGCGAGGCCGGCCATGGCGTACACGCCGGCGAGACGGACGGCGGCCTTGTCTGAGCCGAGCTCGTCGGCGGCCTTGCCGAACCGTTCGGTGAACAGCTTGGTGTCTTCGCGGTGCTCGGCGGCCTCGCTGTGGCCCTGCTTGCGGTAGGCGACCGTCAGGGCTACCACGCCGCCGATGCCGGCCACGACGGACAGCACGATCTTCATCGCGTTGAGGGTGTTCTGCACGCTCCACGCCGCAGCAGCTCCAGGCGCTCGTCCGGTGCCGGCGGCCACCAGGGGCGGGCGTCCGAGCAGCACCCACAGACCTATCCCGACCAGCGCGGCGGCGGTCACTGCGACCAGGAGCAGACCCACGACATGCACGAACAGCGGCGCCCGCACGGTCGAGGGCCGGCGTCCGGTGGCATTTCCGGCACGCCGTCGCCGGGCCACCCCTGCCAGGCCGACCGCCATCAGGACCACTGGCAACCACCGCCAGCCGGGCGCGGTCGCCAGCCGTGCACCCTGCCGCCACCACGACCACGGCACGAGGATCGCGGCGCCGGCGACGATCGCGAGCACCGAAATCGTCAGCTGCCACCGCTGTGAACGCATCGCTTCCCGTGCCGATCGAGCGGCCCACGCTGGCACCGGGGCAGCGGCGGCAACGATCCGGCGCGTAGCAGTCATGACGCCATTGCACTCGACGTCATCAAGCCGTCACCCGATCGAGTGAGCCTGGTAGCGGATCCCTCACGTGCGCCGGCGACGGCCGCGAGGTTGAAGTCGGTGCGGCGGGCCGCGGCGTCGAGGTGGTCCATGAACCGGGCGGCCCTCGGTCTTGTCGGTGAGCCGAGCGGCGAGCTTTGCCCAGCCGCGCGAGACCGACTGCTCAACCTGGTTGCTTTCACGTTCTACCGTGCAGGGCAGCCGGACCCTGAGCAAAGTGGTGGCCGTCATGAGTTCAGAACAACTCCGCAAGGCCATCGTGCAGGCGACGGTTCCCCTGCTCGGCGAGTACGAGACCTTGACCACGGCACGGATAGCCGCAGCCGCGGGAATCAGCGAAGCCGAGCTCCTGACGGTCTTCCCCGACAAGGACGCAGTCATTCAAGCTTGGACGTCCATGTTGATGGCGCGTCTGAGCGCGGCGAGCGACCCCGCTGAGGAAATACGTAAGCTGGATGCGATCCGTATGGATCAGCCGGTGGGGCCGCGCCTTCTCGAGGTAGTTCGCATCCTCGGCGGCTACTACGATCGCATCCGCGCTGACCTCGAAGCCTTCGATCAAGCCGGCTTCGGGTACGACGGTACGGTTACTGAGACGGGCACCCCACCATTGAGCCGAAACAACTTCCGGGCCCTCGGCAGCCTGCCGGAGATCCAGCAGGCCGTCGCGAAACTGCTGAAGCCGGACGAGCAACGTCTACGCCTGTCCGCCGAAGCCCTCGCCGAAATCTTCCTCAGCATGTCGCGATTCTGCACCCGAGCCCCGAACGAAGTTCAGCCACTGCCAGCCGAACAGGTCGTCAACCTTTTCCTGCACGGCGCCCTGATCACCGATTAACGGCAACAGCGGCGATACCCGCGCCGTTACCGCGACCACAGTCCAGAAGGCGCGGTGATGGCTGGTCAAGTTGGGGCGGCCAACCGCGTTGTTGGACCTGCCGTTACAGGGTATTGAGTAGGACAATGCGGCGATGCCGGAACCTGCCGCGCCGCCACTCCCCATGCTGCCCGAGGGGTCCACCGACCAGGTTGATCGGGTCGCAGCAGGCATCGACGCCATGCTCGCTGATCCGCGGACCCCATCTGCGGTGCGGCGAGCTCGGCAACGCCCGGTTCAGCCCAGGAATTGGACGTCGGGGTGGTCAGGAGAGGCGCCGTCGAGCAGTCGTTGCGGCCGGTGCCGCAGGTGTTCATCGAAGTACGCGGTGAGGTAGGCGCGTTGGGAGGCGATGCTTCGTGAAGGGTCCACGTCGCCGATGATGGGTGCCTGCAAATCCGGTTCCAACCCGAGTTGCGCGACGATCTGAGGTAGCAACGCCTGGTGGTCGGTGTAGGTGAAGTGCTCTCCCGCGGGCATATGCAGTTGTAGCTGCCAACCGCGGTGGCTGCGCAGGAACTGTTGCCAGGAGGGGTCGGACGGCGCGCTGTGGTCTCCCGCGCTCATGAGGAGGAATGGCCGGTCCAGCCCTTCGTTGGCGACGCGGCCGAAGTCTCGAGCGGGCTGCGAGAATGCCATGCTGCCGTCCAGATCGGCGCCGGCGTCGATGCGGTGGTCGGAGACCATTGTTTCTCCGGAGGTGAAACCACCGGCCGATTGGCCGAACATGCCGACGCGTGTGAGGTCCAGCAGGCGGCCGAGTCCGACGGGGAGAGACTGCTGCTGTGCGTCCGGGTTGCCGCCGTTCGCCAAGATTTCGAGCTGGTCGAGAACGAAACTGGTGTCCTGCACACGGGTCGCAAGGACTCGCTTGGCAACGTCGATGCTCCACGGGGGCAGCACGCTTCGCTCCACCCGGCCGCCCGGGAATTCAACTGCCACGGCATACGGTGAGGCTATTCAACGCTGAGACTGGTCCACATCGGGATTTGGCACTACGAAGTTCCCTGACATTGCCCTTACGGGTTGAGGCGGGTCAATGTCGCTAGATTCGGTCGCCCTCTCATCGGCAGAATAATGCGCCGAGTCTCGCCCTTCGCGCGGATGTTCGCCTGCGCCGGCAGGACGATGCGCCCCGGTGCCTCCCGCGATCTTTGAGACGACCCTGAAGTGGGGTCACTCCACAACAGAAGGACGGTGACGGATATCGGCGGCTTGCCTTCAGGCTGGTGGGGCGGGCCGGAGCGATGCGGAGCTCAACGACCAGCTCGCCAGCAGGCTCAAGGCGTGCTGGGAGGGTGAGTTGGGTTCGGTGCTGTAGAGGAACACCGTCGTCTCCTTGTCGCCGGGCAGGGTGACGGTCTCGTAGTCGATCGACAGGTCACCGACGACCGGGTGGCGAAGCTTCTTGGTCCCGTAGGTGCGCTGATAGACGCGGTGCTCGTTCCACCATCGCTCGAACTCGGGACTTCGAGCGCGGAGGTCGTCGATGAGCTCGGTGGTCGATCGGTCGTTCGGATGGGCGCCGAACTCGAGGCGCAGGCTTTGGACGGCGGTTCTTGCCTGCTGATCCCAGTCGACGAACAGAGCCCGAGCCTCGGGGTCGAGGAGAATCCAGCGGGCGTAGTTCCGCTCGCGTGCGGGCATCCGTTCGAAGTCGGCGAACAATGCCCGAGCCAACCGGTTCGCCGCCAGCACGCTGCTGCCGCGGCCGAGAACGAGTACCGGCACGGTGTCGAGGTTGTCCAGCAGCTGCTGCACGCCGGGCCGGATCCGTTGCACCCCCGGCACGGCCCCTGACGTACGAGCGCGCGGCGAGCCGGACGAGCCGGCACCGATGAGGTCCTCGAGGTGGCTCTGGCCGGCCGGATCGAGATTGAGAGCGCGCGCGAGCGCCGCGATCACGGCCGGCGAAGGCACGATGCGGCGTCCCTGCTCAAGGCGGGCGTAGTAATCCGTCGAGACCCCGGCGAGCAGCGCCACCTCCTCGCGGCGCAGGCCCGGCACGCGGCGCACGCGGATATCAGCCGGTAATCCGGCTCGCTGCGGGTCCTGTTGGCTGCGCGCCCGCCGCAGGAAATCGGCGAGCTCGCGGTTGATGGCGGCCATGGTCACATTGTGCCCGGCGGGTCGGCGAGCCGGGTGGACCGGACAGTCCTAGGTCGCGCATTCCCAGGTCCGGAAGGGCTCGAGATGACCGCCCAGGGCCGCAGCACGACGACCACAGTTGAGCTACGAACCGATTCCGCCGAACGTCTCGGCGAGACGACAATTTCTCCCCGGAAGGACCTTCCATGAGCATCCCCGCCGATCGCCCCGCCACCTGGTTCGTGACCGGTACGTCCCGCGGCCTCGGCCTCGAACTGGCCGTTCAGGTCCTGCGGCGCGGTGACAATCTCGCCGCCACCACCCGCGACGCCGAACGCTTGAAGACCGCGCTCGACGGCCGCGTGGACACCTCGAAGCTGCTCGCCCTCACTGTCGACCTCCGTGACCCCGACGCCGTCGACGGCGCCGTGAAGGAGACCACTGCTCGCTTCGGCGGCCTCGACGTGGTCGTCAACAACGCCGGCTACGGCTACCTCGGCGCCGTCGAAGAGGCCGGCCCGGCCGACGTCCGCGACATGCTCGACGTACAGGTCGTCGGAGTCTGGAACGTCCTGCGCGCCGCCTTGCCGGTCCTGCGTGGCCAGCGCAGCGGTCATGTCGTGACCGTGTCGTCCGTCCTGGGTCTCACCGCCGTGCCGGGCTGGGCGCTGTACTGCGCCGGCAAGTTCGCCGTGGAGGGCATCAGCGAGGCGCTGGCGGCCGAGGTCTCGGACTTCAACATCGACGTCACCATCGTCGAACCGGGCTACCTGCGCACCGCCTTCCTGACCACCGACGCACTGGCACTGCCCGCGGCGCCCTCGGACGCCTACCCGGCCATCCGCGCGATGGTGCGGAGTCACCTCGAGCTGCAGGGCCACCAGCTCGGCGACCCGGCCAAGGCCGCCGAGCGGATGATCGAGAAGGTCGTCGCCGGCGGAGGGCCGCTCCGCCTGGTGCTGGGATCGGACTCCCACGCGTACGCCACGGCGAAGGTCGACGCGCTGCGAGCGAATCTCGACGACGCCCGCGACTCCGCGGCCGTCACCGACCACCCCAGCGCCTGAAGAAGATCGTCGACGAGGTGCAAAGTGCCGAGGTGAAGGTGCCGGGTACGACGAAGGAGTCGTTAACCGAGCCGGCCGGGGCCACGGCGCACTGCCGGTGTTCCCTTGAATCCACGGTGATCACGTGTCGCATTCACGGTCGGGCGGTGTCGTCCGTCGTCGGCGCCTCAGGCTGATTGTTCTGCTGGAAGTCGACGATCGTCCCGCCGTTGTTCCGTGCCCAGTCGGTGAGCACCTTGATCGGCTCGATCAAGGTGCGTCCGAGCGGGGTCAAGCTGTACTCGACGCGCGGCGGCGATTCGGCGAAGGCTTGCCGTTCCACCAGCCCGTACGACTGGAGCCGCCGCAGCGTCTGGGTGAGGACCTTGCGGGAGATGCCGCCGATCAGCTCGGCCAGTTCACCGGGTCGCTGCGGCTCGAGGCTGAGCGCGAACAGCACGATCACCGCCCATTTCTCGGCGATCACCTCGACGGCCAGGCGGGTGGGGCAGTCGGCGAGGAAGACCTGTCCACGGGGGCTCTGCACAAAACCAAAAGGTACCAGCGGGTGCCAATCGACTCCGTAGCGTTTTCTCGGAACCCGCTGGGAGCAAAGGAGTCACTCATGCCACGAGTAGTTGTGTTCGACGAGGCCGGCGGTCCGGAAGTGCTGCGCATCGTCGAGGAGGCCGTCGTCGAACCCGCGCCGGACGAGGTCCGCGTCCGGATCGAAGCCTTCGCCGTCAACCCGCTCGACGAGATGGTCCGTGCCGGGCACTCCCCGCGGCCCGTGCGACTGCCGCACGCCCGGCTGGGTGTCGAGGGAACCGGTGTCATCGACGCGGCCGGCTCCGCTGTCACCGGGCTGGCGGTCGGCGACCCGGTCATCATCACCGCCATTCCCGACTTCGAGACCCGGGGCGCGTACGCGGAATTCACGACGGTCCCGGCGAGCCACGTGACGGCGCGGCCCGCCGGCCTCGACGTCACCGACTCCGCGGCGCTCTGGGTGGCGTACTTCACCGCGTACGGCGCACTGGTCGAGAAGTCGGGGCTGCGACCCGCGGACCACGTTCTGATCACCGCGGCGTCGGGCGGCGTCGGCCGCGCCGCGATCCAGATCGCCAATATGATCGGCGCTGTACCACTGGCCGTCACCCGGCATACCGCGAAAGCCGAGGGCCTGCGGGCCGCCGGCGCCGCGGCGGTCATCGCCACCGACGAGGATGACGTGGCCGAAGCCACCCGGCGGCACACGGGTGGGGCGGGCGCCGACGTCATCCTGGACGCCGTCATGGGTCCGGGCCTGGCCGATCTTTCTCTGGCGGCGAAGATGGGCGGCACCCTGACCACCGTCGGCTGGCTGGATTCCCGCCCCGCGTCCTTTCCGGCGAAGCCCTCGCTGACGATCCACCGCTACATGGCTTTCGCCGATCTGGCCGATCCCGCCGTCACGAGGCGGGCGGCGGCCTTCCTGAACGCCGGTATCCGAACCGGCGTCCTGCGACCGGCCGTCGATCGGGTGTTCGACCTGAACGACATCGTCGAGGCGCACCGTCACCTGGAGAAGGGCGACCTGACCGGCAAGATCGTCGTGACGGTCTAGAACGGGGTGTTCCGGCACTCGCGCCGGACGGGTGGCGCGGTGGGTGACGGGCCGGCATCGATTGGCGTCCGTCCAGGAGCCCGGCGTCATCCGTCGGCGAGGCGCTGGATGGTGGTGGCCAGCCACGCCCGTAGATCCGCCGGATCGCCGGGCTCGGAGCGCAGGACCCGGCGGCGGGTCGAGACGCCCAGGACGAAGGCGTCGATCGCGGCGGCCCGGGCGAGCGCCTCCGCCGCCTCCGGGCGATCTGATCAGGTCGCGGCGACGTCGAGGAGGTCTTGCCGGGCGGTGGTGAGCAGGTCGGAGAGAAGTCGGAGTCGTCGCCGAGGATCCAGCGGGTGGTGGCAAGCCGGAGAATTGCCGAGCCCACGTCGGCGGCCAGGTGTGCCGTGTGGTCGTCGTGGCCGCGGCGCACCAGGGCGGCGACGAGCTTCTCGGAGAGGTTCAGCATTTTGATCAGCTCGCGCTCCCGAAGGGCAGGCGTGGCCGTGATCACCGCGGCACGCTCGATCAGGAACTCGCGCGGCCGCAGCACCTCCGGCGTGTGTGCGAACGCCGCGTCGGCGACCCGGTCTTCGGGCCGTCGGTGTACACCGGGCCGTCCGCGGGCGCGGCCGACCAGGCCTTGCTGAACGTCTGGTTCGCGCGCCCCGCCGGCCTCGGCGCGGTCGAGGCGGCGGCGCTGCCGATGGCTGTCGAGACCGCCTACCGCGGCATCGACGCCCTCGGCGACGTGTCGGGCAGGACCGTGCTGGTCAGCGGCGCCGGGACCACGATCGGCTTCGCGGCGGCCCAGATCGCCGTGCGGCTCGGCGCCCGTGTGATCGCCAGCGCCGGGAAGACGTTCGCCGACGTGTTGCGCGAAGCGGGAGCCGAGGTCGTCGCGTACGGTGACGGCCTCGGCGAGCGGGTGACGACGCTGGCCGGCGGCCCGGTCGACCTGGTCGTCGACAGCGCGCCGGCGGGAACGGCCATGCCGGAGCTCTTGACCACCGTCACCGACCCCACCCACATCGTCACGATGACCGACTTCGCCGCGCTTCAGACTCTGGGAGTACGCAGCACCGGCATGAACATGCGCTACGAAGTCCTCGGCGAATACGCCGATCTGGCGGCGCAGGGCAGCTTCTCCATCCCGGTCGCCGCGACATATCCCCTCGACGACTGGCGCGAGCCTCTGGCCGTCAGCCGCTCGGGACAGGCCCGCGGCAAGCACCTCCTGATCCCGTAGCCCTCCCGGCCGACGCGGATCCCACTCTCGATCAACCTGTCGGCAGGCCAAGCGAGAGGGGGCCCACCGGTGGCTCCGCGTCGTACAGAAGCTCGCGCTTGCCGGCGCCGGCCACGGTCCGCGCGCCGGTGCGCCCGCCCGGTGTGCCGACGTCGATCAGGACGGACAGCGCCGGGCCGGCTCCGGTGAAGGTTCCGCCGGCCTGCCGCGCGCCGCCACCGCCTTCTTCATCGCGTCCCCGTCAGCCTGCCTCAATCGTCCGCTTGAGGCCTGCAAGCTGCCCGCTGTCAGCCCGGCGGATGGCGGCGCGCAGCAGGCCGGAGAACGGGCGCCAGATGCCCCTGGCGTGGCAATCGGCGGTCAGAGTGACCTTCGTCCGGGCGCCGTCGGGTACGCAGGAGTAGGTGTACGCGGCGGAAACGCCGCCCTGGGACGAGTGCACGACAACCGTTCGACCAGGATCGACGATCTCAATGCGGCCTCTGCGATCGCGGCCGCGGGTGCGGAAGGTTAGTTCCGGGCCGCTCACCATGATGCTTTCCACACCGGGCATCCAGGCGGGCGCGGCGGGCCAGTCAGTCAACCGTGCCCACACTTCGGCGGTCGGGCGCTCGACGGTGGTGGAGGCGATGAAGGCAGTGGTCACGGCGGTCAGCGTTCCGGACCGGACCGACCCGCGTCTTGGACGGATTTCACATCGGTGACCATCTCCGGCACGAAGCCCGGGGCGGCTTGCTCGGGGGTGAACGCGGCGCGCTGGGCCGCCACGTACGCAGAAGGTGTCACGCCTGTGTGCCGCCGGAAGTCACGGATGAAGTGGCTCTGGTCGAACCAGCCGTACGCAGCCGCGAGGCCGGGCCAGTCCACCGGCGCGTAGACGTCGATCGCCGCGAGCAGTGCCCGCAACCGCAGGATCCGGGACACCACCCGCGGGCCGAGCCCGACGATCTCGGTGAACTCCCGGTCGAGATGCCCGTGGGAGACGCCCAGTTCGGCCGCGAGTCCGCCGATCGGCCGCAGCGGGTCGGCTTCGAGGGCGAGCACGGCCGCCTCGCACCGCAACACGGCCGGGCCGGGCGCGTCGGCCGCCACCGCCTTTTCGACAAGATCGAGCGTGCCGTCCTGGAGCAGCGCGCGCCGCAGAGCGTTCGCTGCGGGCCAGGCCGCAAGGAGGTCGACGACCTTTCCACGTATGGAAGCCGGCCGCAGGCCGAAGAGGGCTTGGCATCCGACCGCGGTGGTGACCACACCGAAGCAGTGGGTTTCGCCGAGCGGCTCGTTGATCACCGGGCGGTCGTGCGGGCCGAGGAGGAAGCCTTCGCGAACGACCAAGGCCGGTCCGTCGCCGGCCACCAGGCGGATCGGGTCGCCGAGCACGATGACAGCGACGGTGGAGCCGGTGGGCGCGATCCGCTCGCGGCGATAGTCGATCCGGCCGCGGGCGTACCAGATCGACTCCACGAACCGCGCCGGCGCGGGCGGGTGACGGGCCTCGTAGACGAAATCCACGCCCCTATCTCAGCACGCGTGACGTCGCCTTGCGTACAACGGCGACCTCGCATCCGTGCCGTCCCACCCGTCGGCCTCTGCCGACCTGCGCCTCGTGGCCGGCCGCCACTGGCAGCCTGACGTCTGCTCGGCCGCGTGGTCGATGGTCGCGACGATGTTGTTCGGGAGTGGCTCGGTCGCTACCGCATCGAGGTCCTATTGGAGATGCTCGAGTGAGGGTGCTCCGAGGATGACGAAGTCACCGTGCTTGCCGTCGAGTGCCGAGTGGCGGATCAGCCATCGGAGTGCGGCGTCCGCCGGCTGGATGGCGGGCGGGGCGTGTGCTTGATGCCGTTGAGGACGACTGTCAGTCCACGCTCGAATTCCTGGCCGGTGAACGCGGCCCCGACTGGAGCTAGTTGGGCGAGGGTCGGTAGTACGCCTTGTGCGAGCTCTCCTATCCGTTGGGCAGCAGAGGCGGGATCTTTCTCGTGCGATAGCCGGCCGGCCAGCTCGTTTTGCACGATGCCCATGACGAACGCCGAGACGGTGCGGAACGCGACAAACAGATCGACGCCGTCCAGGCCTCCGCGCGCGAGCGCTGCCGCGAGCGCCTCGGCGGGGGCGAGGCTGGCACGGGACGAGGTGCGGCGGGTGAGTACGAGCGGGATGGCTGCCGGATGCGCGCGGAAGGTTCGCCACAGGGCGGTGGCCACTGCGCGCGTGTCGGCCAGCCAGTCGTCGGTTGGCTCTGGTATCTCGACGAGGGCGGAGACAGCGTCGACCACGAGTTCCTCGAGGGCTTCGCGGCTGTCCACGTAGTTGTAGAGGGTCATGGCGCCGGTCTGCAGGGACGTCGCGAGTGAGCGCATGGTGAGCCCGACCAGACCGTCCCGGTCGACGATCGCCAACGCGTGTTGCTGGATGTCGGCGAGGGTGAAACGGGCTCTCATGCTGACCACTCCCGGTTTAGGTACGGCGTACGTATCCGAGGCTACAATACGTACAGCGTACTTAAGATGAAGAAGAACTTCAGTGACCATCACGAACCCGTGGGGCCTGCGGTTCCCGTGCTCGGCCCGCGCCTCTGGCTGCCCCGGCTACTGGCAATGGCAGCGGCGTCGCCACCCTGACAAGCCGCCTCGCCCGTGTGCCCCACATCACTTGACACGTACAACGTACGCGAGCCACTCTTACGTACGTTGTACGTGTCATGTCGGGGCGTACGAAGTGCCGCTCCGCGCGAAGCAGACGGATCCCGGGCTGACTGCCCAGCACAAGAGCGGGACCGGACGGGCCAACTTCTCAACGGAAATTGAAGGATCACATGCTCGATGACCGCACCGCAGTCGCCGACCCGGCGGTCGAACCGTTCCTTGCCTGGTCGGTGGCTGACAACATCACCGGCTGGCGGGCCTACCTCGGCGACAAGTAGGGCACCGACGACGTGCCTGCCTCCGCTTCCGCCGCCCCGCGGGGGCTCACTCCACGATCTGCCCACGGCGTACCTCGATGTCGGTCAACTGGATCTCTTCTGCGGGAGACGGTCGCCTACGCCACACGGCTCATGGAACACGGCGTGGCCGTGTACCTCTGCGTACGCCCCGGCGCATTCCACGGCTTCGACCAACTCGCACCCGCGTCCCGCATCGCACAGAGCGCATTCGCGGATCGCGTCGCCTTCCTCCGGGCCCTGTAACACCGACCGCTTCCGGCCCCACGTCATCCGGTCACATCCCTAGACCGTCAGAAGACCAGCAAGGAGATCCCGTGAGCACCAAGACCGCCCTCATCACCGGCTCGACGAGCGGAATCGGTCGCGCCACCGCGCTCAAGCTCGCCCGCAACAGCGTCCGTGTCCTCGTCTCCGGCCGCGATGCACAACGAGGACAGGAAGTAGTGGAAAAGATCCGCTCCGAAGGAAAGGAGGCCCACTTCATCCGTGCGGACCTACGTGACGCACACTCCGCTGTCGAACTCGCGGCCAAAGCCACCGAGGTCGCCGGCGGAGCCCTCGACATCCTGGTGAACAACGCGGCGATCGGGACCGCCGGCCCAACCGCGGGCACCGAGGAGACGACCTTCGACGCAGTGCTGGCCACCAACCTGAAGGCCCCGTTCTACCTGGTAGCCAACATCGCACCCGCGATGGCCGCCCGCGGCGCTGGAGCGATCGTCAACGTGTCCACACTCGCCGCCGAAGTCGCGCTCCCCGGCCTGTCGGTCTACGGGGCGAGCAAGGCCGCCCTGGACCTGCTGACCAAAAGCTGGGCAGCCGAATTCGGCCCCGCCGGCGTGCGCGTGAACTCCGTCAGCCCCGGCCCGACCCGTACTCCGGGATCCGAATCCCTGGGAGAGTACCTGCAACAGCTCGCAGCGCAGGCCCCGCTCGGCTTCGTCGCCAACCCGGAAGACATCGCCGCGGCCATCACGTTCCTCGTCAGCGACGAGGCACGGTTCATCACCGGCACCGTGCTGGACGTGAGCGGCGGCCGCACCATCATGTGAGAGCGGGTAGAGCTCATCTCGGCGAAAGACGCCTGAACCGGTGCCGCGTCCTGCCTCGGTATCACTCTTTTGCCGACGCAACCTCCGGGACGCGGGCGATGCCCAGTGAGGGCATTCAAGGGTGAGCCTCGTTGCCGCAGGTGTTTTCGTGTCCGACCCGGCGCCGCACGACCGAGCGACCTGGCACGGTATCGCGCACAACATGGCGTCGGTGGTCGTTTTCGCCTCGCCGTCAGGCGAAGGGCCGTGTGTCGAAGCCGATCCCCCCACGGTCGGCCCTCCGCAGCACCCGCCGGCCGTAGCGAGGGGGCCGACGGATGTGGAGCCCGAAGTCCCAGGCATGGAACCTCAGGTCGAAGTCGCGGCCCTCCAGGTGCCATCTGGCCTCATGGCGCGGGATCGCCGGCCCCAACCGGCGCAGGTTTCTCATCTCCAGCGGCAGGCAGATGGAGCGCAGATCGCCGGTGATCCCCGTCACGCTGCCGAAGATCAGAGTGGCCGGCGCGACCCAGAACTCGTAGCTGCGCCCGGGAACTGATGGTTTGACCCGGCGCACGATGTAGTCGAGGTCGAAGTGCAGTGCCATGCCCGACGGCGCGGTGTCGTCGAGGTCGTCCTGCTCAAGGAATTCCTCCGGGGTCAGGTCGTCGGGTGGACCCTCGTCGTCGGTGACGGCGAGGGCATGGATCTGACAGGCGTGCCACGACATCGCATCGAGGTCCTGATCCGTCCATCTGGCCTTGGTCAGTCCGGACTCGGGGTGCACCACAGTCTCCATCGGACAATTATCGTCGGCCGACCGGCCACAGGCACAGCCTTGTCACCTTGCCTCGGACCTTCAGGATGCGGCGGCCGTGTTCCGACGGCGGCCCTGGACTCGTCCGGTCGGCTGGCGGACGAGTCCAGGGCCCAGCGAGCGCCGTCCGCCAGGACCTGCCGCGGTGTCACCGCGGTACTCGCGCCCCTGCCGGCCACCGTCAACAGAGAGCGAGGGGGCGCGCAGCGGACCCGCGTGAGTTCTAGGTCGGGCTACATCCGTTGAGAGGATGATTGCGCGTTCGATGCTCATCGAAAACGCGAACCTGAAACCGCGGCGGGGCTGCCGGCACCTGGTCGGTGCCGGCAGCCGCATATCACTGTCCGGCGACCAGCTTCCAGGCCAGCGCAGCCGGATTGGCGATCGGGTCCTGCGAGCTTCCCTCGTTGACAACCTCGAAGGTCAACGTGTTGACACCGGGGCGCAGCTGCACCGCCGCCGATCCGGCCTCGGTGAAGCCCGCGGTCAGCACGGTCGCGCCGTTCAGCCCGGCGGTCACCACGTCGTCGCCGGCGGCGTACAGGCGGGCCGGTTTAGCGGCTTGCGCCGCGCTCACCGTGACCGTCGCGGTGAACGTCGCCTGATTCTGGCCCGGTGTCAGCAGGCGGCGGGTCCAGATCCACGGTGCGTCCGGAACCCTGGCGTACGTCCCAGCGGTGCACAGGTTTCGCGCGTCGAGCGCTGTACAGCCGTTGTGGCCGTGGGTCAGCTCGCTCACTCCGGTGGCGCCTGCCGGATCCTTCCATGCTGACCCGGCCTTCGAAGCGCCGAGCACCGCGCCGTCGCCGATTTCGCCCGCCGACTGCGCCACGATGGCCGCGGCGGCCGCCTGCTGGTCGCCGCTGAGCGCGACGTCGAGAGCGCAGGCGTCGAGCAGTTTCTGGTCGGTGATGCCGGCGGCGGCGCAGGCGGCGCGGGCCGCGTCACGGTTGGCGCCGGGCACGCTGTTCAACGGTAGGTCCGCGTACGGGAAGGCGAAGTCCGTGAAGGTCGAGGTGTCCTCACCGGCTTCGTAGTCGAACAGTGACGTCTCCGGCGTGACCCGCCAGACCTCGGGGTCGTCACCGACCTCGCCCAGCAGACCCCGCAACGATCCGCGCTGGGACTCCGGCGCGCCGGCCGTCAGGTTGAGTGCCGAGCCGGGATCGTAGTCGACCGCTAGATACGTGCCGTCGGCTCCGCTCACGGTCACCCGCCGCGCGTTCGCGTCCAGCGACACTGTGCCGCCGCCGGACAGTTGGGCGGTGCCCGCGGCGAGATCCACGGCCGTGCCGTCGACGAGGGTGCGGACGCCGGAAGCGGTGAGGTAGACACCGATCCGGTGCCCGCCTGTGCGCACGGCCACGGCCGAGTTGACGCTGACCACCCGCGAACCGTTCCACGGACGCTGCCGCACCTGGATCTCGAGCTCATCCACCGTGGATTTCACCGCGGTGAACTCGCCGACCCGCTGGAAGTCGTAGCTCACGCCGTCGAACGTCCGGAGGTGCGGATCACCCCAGGAGACGGTGCAGAGGCTGCCGCAGAACGGTGCCGGCGGGGCGTCGACATCACCGATGGCGACCGGCGGCGGCAATTCGGCGTTGACCTTCAGCGGGAATGTACGGCTCGCAGTGCGACCCTCGGTGTCCTCGACGACGACGGCGACCGTGGCGGTGCCCTCGCCGGTCGGCTTGCCGGTGATCCGGCCGTCCTCGCCCATCGTGAGGCCTCCCGGCAGGCCGGTCGCGGACCACCGGTACGGCTCGGCGCCGGCCGTCGCGGACATCCCCATGGCGTAGTCGATGCCGACGAATCCGTCGTTCAGCCGGGCCGTCGTGATCTGGAACGCCACGCCCTCGCGGACGGTCAGCCGGATCGTCCCGGTCGCGGTGCGGGACTCAGCGTCGGTGACGCGAACCGGGACATCGAACGTGCCGGCCGCCGTCGGCGTGCCGCTCAGCGCGTCGCCGACGACGGTCAGGCCGGGCGGGAGCGCACCGGTGGCTGCCCATGTGTACGGCCCGGTTCCGCCGGTGGCTTCCAGCTGAGCGGAGTACGGCGCGCCGACGGTCGCGTCGGCCAGCGGGTCGCTTGACACGGCCAGGCCGTCCGGCCCGCACCCGAAGAAGGGCCGGTCGATCGTGTTCGACTGGACGTTCGCCACGGTCGCCTGCTGCTTGGCCAGGGTCTTGCCGAACAGGCTGAGGTCGGCGCTGACCCGCGCGGTCAGGTACGGACCGAAGGTGATCCGGCCCGGACACGGGGCGGTGAACGTGCCGGACAACCCGGCTTCGGGGCGGATCGTCGGCCCGGCCAGCCCGAATACGGCGGCGCCGATGCGGGGCTCGATGTAGACCGACGCCGAGCCCGACGCCTCCGCGCCACCGTTCAGCGGGCTGACGATCGTCGCCGTGGCCGACGCGGTGCCGATGTCGAAGACGCGGCCGTCGCGGTATTCGAAACCCGCCGTCGCGTTCGCGGTGGCGTTCGCCGACCAGGTAAGGGATCCACCGATCTTGGCGCGTAGCCCGGCGTCGAGGCCGATCGAGGGAACAACCGGGATGCCTCCCGGCAAGAAGATCACGCCCATCTGGATCGGGCGGATCACGTCGTGCTTGACGTAGCTGAGCTCGCCGGCCGCGCTGAACTTGGCGGAGGCGCCGACCTCGACGGTGTCGCTGACCGCCCAGCGCATCGACTGGAGCTTGCCCTTCGGCAGCTGGCCCCACTTGACCTCGACACTGATGCGGACGGTTACGTCGAGAGTCGCGTAGACCTTCGCGTGCACCTCGCCGTCGAAGGACAGTGTGCCGCTCCCGTTGGCGCCGCTGGTCGTACGGTCGGCGGCGAGCTTGAAGGACTTGTCCAGCGCTGGGATCTCGATCGCCTTGCGCAGCCGGGCCGCGCCGGGCGTGGTCGGCGCGGCCGCGGCCTCGCCCGGTGTGAGCGGCACGTCGGTCAGATTGATGTCGGCCTGCAGGAAGGCTTCGTCGAGCGCGGCCGGGACGGTGCCCACGACCGTGGCCGAGCCTTTGCGGCGCACGTCCGTGACCCGCCGGAGCAGGCCCTGCGGTGTCGTGGGGCTGATCCCGGCGACCACCACGTCACCGGTCTCCAGCCCGGGGGCTCGCGTGAACGTGAGACTGTCGCCGGCGACACGGCTGATCGACTTGAGGACCTGCGCCGAGGGTTTCACAACGTCCGGCGACAGCACGGTGGCAGCGGCCGGTGGTGCCTTGACGGTGAACGTCACCGTGGCCACCGCTGTCGTGTCGCCCCAGGTGCGGACGCAGGCCAGCAGCGTGTGCCGGCCGGCCGGGGCGGATGTCGTCATCGACCAGGTGCGGCTGCCGTCACGGTTCGGCCTGCGGGTGATCTCGGCCGCGCCGATGCTCTGGTCGTCCGCATACAGCTCGACCCGGCGGACCAGGCCGGCAAGACCACCACGAAAGGCGCCGGCGATCGCGATCTCCGGCGTCTTGGCGGTGTCGACCGTCGCACCCGGGCGCGGGCTGGTGATGTTCACGGTCAGCAAGCGGGCCTTGCCGGCCGCCACGCATCGCGGAGCGGGTCGCTGAGCGGCCGCTCGATCTGGTGTCGCAGCGTCCGCCGATGGCGGAACCCCGATGGCCAGACCGCCGGCGACCAGGACCGCAACTGCCAGCGACGCTGTGCGCCGCCACGATATGAGCATGTCGAACGCCCCTCGAGACCCGTGCGGCCCGACCGGCCGCTACCTGCCACCTCCAACCGGAGGGAGCAGGGTCAGGTTTCGGGCGACCATTCAAAGCGGTGGAAGTTCCACCCGAGTGGCCAGACCAGATCCCTCGTGCGCGAATGCTCCGCGCCGGTGGCGTGCCTCCGCGGCGATAGCCCAGGGTCCGCATCCAGGGTCGGGCACCTTACCCAAGCGGACCTTTGCTCAGTCTCGATCTCGTGACACTGCCCGGTTCAGTCGGAAGGGCATCGGCGAGCACCGCAGGCAGGAGTGCCGGCGGCAATGGTGAGGTCTTCAGTGTCGTACCTGCGCCGTAGGCTCTGTGTTGATGGTTACGCGAGGTGTTGAAGGTGCCTACCAGGGTGCGCTTCGGGCTTTTCAGAACCCGATGCTCGCCCTGCTTCATCAGATGCACGCGCCGTTCGTGGTGACGGTGCTGGCAACGGTCTTCACCGCGGAGCGCCCGACTGTTGCGGTGGTGGTCGCGCATGCGGAGATCAACGACGCCCTTGATCAGTTGCGGGCTGCGGGCTACGGCGACGAGGACAGCCAGCCGCTGCCCGCGGGAAACGCGCGCGATCTCTGCCGGCAGTGGGTGCAGGCGGGGTGGTTGGTGCGACAGGTGTACGACGACGATGTCGAGGCGTACCGGCTCTCGGCGTACGGCGTCGGTGCACTCGAGGTCGCCGGACGGGTCGGCGGAGCGCGTACGAGGGTGTCGGAGTCGCGGGTCAGGACACTGCTGGAGGCGATTGAGCGACTGGCCCAGGACGCTGATCCGGACCTGATGTCCCGGATGGTGCGCCTGCATGAGGAGATCGAGCAGCGGCGGAAGGAGCTGACCCTGCTCGAAAAGGGCGGTGCCGTCGAGACTGCCGACGACGAGCAGCTGCTCGAGGAGGCCGAGAACGTGTTGCACCTGGCGCGCGAGCTACCTGCGGATTTCGCTCGCGTGGCCGAGTCGATCAAGGCCATTCAGCGCGACGTTGTCGCGGAGTTGCGGCACGACGTACGGCCCACCGGTGAGGTGTTGCGCGAGTACCTTGCGCGCGGCCAGCGAATCCTGGATGCGACACCGGAGGGCCGCGCGTTCGCGGGGGCGCTGCGCCTGATCGGGGATCCAGCGCAGATCGATGACCTGTGGGGCCAGCTACGCACCGTGCTGCGGCACCGGTTCACCGAGCTGCTGCCGCCGCAGCAGCGGCGTGAGCTTACCGAGATATCGCGGCGGATCGAGCAGGGGGTCAAAGAGGTGCTGGCCGCCCAGAGGCAGGCATCGCATGTCATCACCACCCAGGTTCGCAACCACGATCCGATGCGGGACCGCCAGGTGGACGAACTGCTGAGGGACGTGATGTCGGGCCTGCACAAGTGGGTTCCCGGCTCTCGCCGCGGCGAGGCCGTCGAGCCGCTGCGGCGCCTGCCGGTCGCCGACGTCGGGCACCTGCGCCAGCGGATGAGTGACCTGCGGCCACCACAGCCGCCCACGCCACTGCGGGAATGGGACGAGACCGAGGACCTGCCGGCTGCGGACACGCGGGCATGGGGCGGCCCTCGGTACGCCGAGTTGCATGCGCATCTGGAAGCGTTCGCGGGCGGGGCGCCGAGTGTGGATGTCGTGGCCGCGTTCCGCGCAGCGAGCGAGGAGATCCGACGGCCGGTCGATCTGCTCGGTCTGCTGGAGATCGCACATGACACCGGGATGACCGAGACGGCCGAGGTCGTGGTGGTGGACACGGTGCGACCCGATCGGACTCGCAGACGGTTCGCTCTCGGCAGTGTGGTGGCGGCGAATCCGGCTGTCGGGGACGGGAGCGATGGGGATGAGTGAGCCGGTCGGCGTCGACGATGGCCGGCCGGCGGGCATGGCGGCCGGGTTCATCGACCCGGTTCCGATGGAGGAGGATCCGGCCGAGCTGTTCGCCGGTGACGCGGGCACGTTGGACGCGGACGTACGACGGGTGCTGGTCCAGTTGTTGCGACGTAAGTTCCTGCTCGCCGAGAAGAACTCGGCGCAGTGGCGCACGTTGCTGGAGAACCAGCAGATCATCGAATCGCGTATGCACGACCTGTTCGTGCGCCTCGTGGTCGACCACGATCGAGGTGTCGCCTACAAGCAGCAGGTGCGGTCGGTGGAGCTGGACGTGCCGATCCTGCTCAAGGACGACCCCTACAACCGGGCCGAGACTCTGGTCCTGGTACACCTGCGGACCGTGTTCCAGCGCGAACGTGGCACGGGTGAGACGTCCGCGCGGGTGGACATCGAGGAACTGGAGCAGACCGTGCTGACCTACTTCGACCCGCACGACCACAACCTGGCCCGGCGCCAGCTGGAGGTGCGTAACGCCGTGCAGCGGCTGGTCACCGAAGGTCTGCTGGCCGAGGAGTCCGCGGGCCGGTATCGGATCACCCCGATGGTGGAGGTCGTGCTGAGCACGGAGAAGCTCGCCGAGCTGGACCAGTGGCTGCGCGAACAGAACGAGGCCACCGCGTGAGCATGATCGACACGCTGTTCGGGCTGGTCCCGGCAGCGTCGCGAGGTCAGCAGTGGGTACTGCGGGATCTGCAACTGGTCAATTGGGGCGGCTACGACGGGTACCACCACCTGCGGCTTGCGCCTGGCGCGACCCTGCTGAGCGGAGGTTCCGGATCAGGTAAGTCGACGCTGATGGACTCGTACATCGCTTTGCTCATGCCGCACACGACTCCCTTCAACGGGGCATCCAACGGCGGAGTGGTCGGCCGGCCGCGGGGCAAGGACCAACGCAACATCCTTTCGTACGCGCGCGGCAAGCTCGACGAGTCCCGCACCGACGGTGAGACGAGGTTGCGGGTGCTGCGTGGCGACGGCCGCGACACCTGGTCCGCCATCGCGATGACCTGGGTGGACCACACCGGGGCCGAGTTCACCGCGCTTCGGGCCTGGTACGTTCCGTCGTCCGCCCGCAGCCTGGATGACGTCGCGGCGGTACGCGCCACCTGTGACCACGGCTATCAGCTGCGGGAGCTGGAGGGTCCGGCGAGCAGGAAGTTCGCCCGTGACGACGTCGAGGCGACCGGCTTGAAACTGCTTCCCACCGACCGGGAGTTCACCGCGCGTCTGCACACCACGCTCGGTATCGGCGCCGCGGGCGACGGGCACAAGGCGGTCGCGTTGCTGGGACGGATCCAGGCCGGCCAGCAGATCACCACGGTCGACGCTCTGTACAAGACGATGGTCCTGGAGGAGCCGTCCACGCTGGCCACTGCGGACGCGGTGGTGCAGCAGTTCGACGAGCTGTCCGGCACCCGGGCCCGGATGATCACAGCCCGCCAGCAGGTGAAGGCGTTGACCCCGATCCGCGAGCACCGGCGAACCATCGACGAATCGGTGGACCGGTTGCGCTCGATCGACGAGATCGGATCCTTCACCGATGCGTCCTCCCCGGCCGCGTTGTGGCGTCACCAACGCCGCCTCGACCTGCTGCGCTCGGCAGAGGGGGATCTGGACCAGCGGCACCGCCGAGCCCAGGAGGAACTGGCGGAGACGAACGCCTTGGTCGCCGCGGCCGAGGCACAGCGCGACGGGGTGGCCGACACCATTCGCGCGTCCGGTGGCGACCGCATGGAGACCGCGCAACGAGAAATCCGCGTCGTGGAGCAGCGGCTGGGCGACGTCGAACGGGCCCGGGAGCGACTGGACCGGGCACTGGTCACGATCGGGGCCTCTGTCTCAACCGGTGCCGACTTCGCCGGACTGGTCGAGACGGCGCATCGCTCTCTGGCCGACGTCGACGCCCGGCGGACTGCTCAGAACGCGTACGCCGAGGCGGTGGCGGAGAAGAAGGCGGCCGAGCGAGAGCTGGAAGGGTTGCTCGCCGAGCGCAACGCGGTCAAAGGCCGCCGGGGCAACATCCCGACAGACCTGCACGCGGCTCGCGCGGCGTTGGCCGAGGCTGCCGAACTCGGCCCCGAGGACCTGCCGTTCGTCGGCGAGCTGATCGAGGTGCGGACGGAGTTCGAACCCTGGCGCGAGGCGTTCAACCTGGCGCTCGGCGGATTCGCCACCCGGATGCTGATCGACATCGGCAGGTTGAGCACGTTCCGCGAGGCGATCGACTCGGTGCCGACCGTACGGCGGGTCCAGTTCGAGGGCGTACGCACGGGGCTGCGTGACGAGGTCGGACTCGACGGCAGGACTCTCCCCGGCCGGCTCGACTACCGGCCATCGCCGTTCACCGCCTGGCTCAAGGGCGAACTCGCCCGCCGGTTCGCCTTCGTCTGCGTCGACACGCCCAGGCTGCTGCCGCAGTACGCCAAGGCACTCACGATCACCGGCCAGACGTCGGACGGTGGCCGGGGCGCGCACGGTGGCCACGGCCGGCCCAATGTGCTCGGCTTCACGAACGGCAGGACGCTCGCCCAACTCGAGAACCGGATCAGCCTCGCACGCAATCGCTCCGCCGACGCCGTCGCGGGGGTCTCGAGAGGGGAGGAGAACCTCAACTCGGTGGAAGCCAGACGTACGACCTATCAAATCTTGACCGAGTCGTCGTGGGATCAGGTGGATGTCGACGCCGTCCGGGCGGAACAGAAGCACTGGAACCGCGTCATCGACGAAATCCGCGCCGGCAATCCGGAGATCGATCAACTGCAGCACCGGCTGGACGACCTCAAGCAGCAGGTCAGGGATCTGACCGAGCGGGTCGGCCGGCAGAAGGACGCCGTGAAGGCGGTCGGTGAGTCATGGGCGTCGACTGTCGACGAGGTGGACAGCGCCCAGCTGGCGCTCGACAACGCCGCCGAGTCAGGCGTCGACCTCAGCCCGGAACACCAGGACTACCTGGAAACCCTGTTCGACAGCGAGACGGACGGCACCAGCCCGATAGACGTGCTCGCGCGGTTCGACGCCGGCGTGAAACGCGCCGCCGAGCGGCTCGACACCGACCGGCGCTTCGCGACGGAGTCGATCGGCCGGTCGAGGAAGGCGCTGCTCGACACGTTCTCGACCTTCCTCGAGCGCTGGCCGAACCCGAACCTCGGCATCGACCCGGATGCCTCTTACCGCGACTTCGACCACCTGCTCACCGACCTGCAGACCAGCGGCCTGCACGAGCTGGAGACCGAATGGCGCGACAGTCTGCTCAACCTGTCCGGCAACGACCTGACCGGCCTGGACAGCGAGCTCGCCGCAGCGGTCCGGGAGATCCGCGACCGGATCGACCCGGTCAACCGAATCCTCGCCGAACTGCCGTTCGCCGACGACGAACACCGGCTGCGCATCGACCCGCAGGAGAGTCACTCCACGGCGCGCGCCCGCTTCCGCAAGGAGTTGCGCGACGTACGCGCCTTCATCGATCAGGCCGCGACAGAGGACGACCGGGAACGCGCCTATCATCGGATGGCCAAGGTGATCGACCGCATCCGCCGCGCCGCGCCGGATTTCGCCGACCTCGTCGACGTGCGCAACCATGTCCGGATCAGTGCCGAGAAGATCGACCTCGACGGTACGCACGTCGCCGTCTACGACCACATCGGTGAGAAGTCCGGCGGCGAGTCGCAGGAGCTCGTCGCGTTCATCGTCGGCGCCGCGCTGCGTTACCAGCTGGGCGACGCGGGCGCTGCCCGTCCCCGCTATGCCCCGGTCTTCCTCGACGAGGCGTTGATCAAGGCGGACGCGCATTTCACCGGCCGAGCCATCGGCGCGTGGCGCGGACTGGGCTTCCAACTGGTCATCGGCGCCCCGAACGACAAGCACAGCGCGATCGAACCACACGTGGACGCGGAGTACGTGATCCTCAAGAACGCCCACGGCCGATCCTGGGCAAAGCTCCTGGTCGGTGTCCCGGACGCATGAGAGGGCTCAGCACCCCACAGGACGCCGTCGCGGCTGTCCGCAGCAGGATCGAACAGAAGTGGGAGGAGGCCGCGTGCGCGGAGCTCGGTGTCGGCGACCGCGTCGTGTTCTCCGTCCGGCTCCGCCCGGGGGTGAGAACGGGCAAGGCTGTTGAGCAGCTCGGGCACACCACCTGGCATAGCTGGCACATGCAGTGGCGCGACTTCTGCGATCGGCTTCCTGCCGGCGTGGAAGTCGTCCGCACCGCGGTGACGATCCGAGGCGTCGCCGGCGATTTCCCGGCCGTGCTCAACGCAGACCTGGACGGCGCCGCCACGCTCGTCGCCGACACCCGCAACGGTGCTGAACCCCTCGCCGTGGACATCGGCCGGGCCCGTGCGCTGGCATCGACCCTGCAATCCGCCGGCGCCACCCTCACCCCGGCCACGCTGCGGGCCGTCTACGGCCTTTCCGCCAACGACGTTGACGTGCTGATCAACGCGGTGACCTGGCTACGCCGGCACCCCGACGCCGGCAGCTGGACGCTGCGGCAACTTCCGGTGCCCGGGATGCACACCAAGTGGCTCGACACTCACGGCGCATTGCTGCGTGACGTCACCGGACGCGATGTCCGCGACGAAGTCCGGCCGCGGCTGACCGTCATGCACCTGACCTATGTCGACCCGGGCCATGCTGCGTCGGGCCGGCGGAGGCACGACGCCTGGACCACCGGGGACGTGCACGACATCGCCTACCAGCCGCGCGTCGTCCTCGTCGTGGAGAACCGCGATTCCCGCCTCTGGTTCCCCGCGGTCCGCGACACGATCGTGGTCGAGGGTGGCGGGAAGGCCGCAGCCGCCCTGCTCGCGAACGTGCCCTGGATCCGCTCCGCGGATCACGTCGTCTACTGGGGCGACATCGACGCGGACGGGTACGCGATCCTCGACCACTTCCGCGCCACGCTCGCCGTGCCCGCGCCGGACGGGGCGCCGGCAAAACATGTCCCCTCGATCCTCATGGAAGCCACCGACCTGCACCACTACTCCCCGCATGGCGTGAACCACGACAAGGCCGGCCGGCCCATCAAGCCGTCAGCGGAGCTCTTGCCCCATTTGACCGAAGCCGAGACCGTCGCGTACGCCACCATCGCTACCGCGGGCCCGACCCCTTTTCGCCGGATAGAGCAAGAAGCCATCCCTCTCACCCACGCCGTAACTCAACTGCTACGGATCATGAGAGGACAGGGATCAGATTCGCGGCGCTCACGTGCGTCGTGGCAATAGGTCGTCTGACGTCAGGGGTGCACTCGTCTGTCGGTCGTGAGCTTGCCGCCGACGCGCGACTCCTCGGTGTCAGTAGACCAATCGACGGCCTCACTCTCATGGCCGAGAGGCGGATACCCGATCACGGGCGCTGTCGGGTGACAAACCCTGTGGGCCGTACCTGGGCAGGGTGCGCGCGTCGCGGCTGAGCGCGCGGATGACCGAGCGCGCCTACCGTGACGAGTACGTCCGGGAGGACCGGCTCTACCCGATGTGGCGGTTGCTGCTGGTTTCCGGGCTGCGGCGCGGGGAACTGTGTGGTCTGCGTTGTGGTGACCTGGAAACGGACCAAGGGGCGCTCAAGGTGTGCCGGCAGATCGTGGTCGAGGACCCTGGCAGCAGACTGCGGGTGAAGCCCCCGAAGTCCCACAACAGCGTGCGCACGCTGGTACTCGATCCGGTTACCCGGTGTACGCGGAGTAGGTGTGGCCGTAGGTGTAGCTGTGTAGCTCGTAGCCGAGCCCGTAGACCTTCTTGAGATCCTCGATCGCCTTGAGCTGAGCCTTGCTGTGCCGGCTAGCGCTCGACTCTACTTCGCTGGCGGAAAACGGATCGAACCCTCCTAAAATGGTGAAAGATTACGGGTTGTGAAGAACAGTTACGTCCGCCGTGCGGTCGGCGCGGCCATCACTGCTTCCATGCTGACGTCCTGCGGCGTCGGCGGTGCGTCCCCGAGCGGGACCGGTGGTGAAGTCACTCTGACGTTCGCCGCCTACGGCGGCGCGGGCCAGCAGGCGATGATCGACAATTATCAGAAGCCCTACGCCGCGGCCCACCCCGAGGTCACGTTTGTCAACACGTCGCCCCCCGACCTGGCGCAGGTGAAGGCCCAGGTCTCGAGTAACGCCGTGAAGTGGGACGTCGTCGCCGTCTCGCCGGCGGCTGCGGCTCAGGGCTGCGGAACGCTCTTCGAGGAGCTCGACTTCCCCGGTCTGGACACCACGGACCTCGTTCCTCTGACCGTCGGCAAGTGCTATCTCGGCAACTGGATCAACGCGACTCCGATCGCCTACCGGACCGAGGCGTTCCCCGACTCGAAAACCGCACCTAAGACCGTTGCGGACTTCTTCGACATTCGGCGGTTCCCGGGGCAGCGAGGCATCACTCCCTCTCTCCAGAACGGCATCCTCGAGTACCCACTGCTGGCTGACAAGGTGGCTCCGGAGGACATCTACCCCCTCGACATCGACCGTTCGCTGAAGAAGCTGGCAACCATCCGCAAGCAGGTCACGTTCGCTCCGAACTTCGGCGCTCTCCAGCAGGCAGTCGGCGCGAAGCAGGTGGACATGTTCCTGCTGCCCGACTCGCGGCTCGTCCCGCTGATGAACGACGGCAACGACCTCACCATCGTCTGGGACAAGACCGTGACGACCTTGAACGCCTTCGCGGTGCCGAAGGGGTCTGCGAACAAGGAGGCCGCCAGGCAGTTCATTCAGACGCTGGTGAGCCCGGAGGCGGTCGCCGCCATCTCCGAAGCGGTCGGCACCGCGCCGGTGAACATGGCGGCCGAACCGAACCTGCCCCCGAACGCGCTCAAGGTTCAGGTCTACGGCCCGGTCAATACGGGTGTGACCGTCTACCAGGACATCGGCTGGTACGCCCAGAACTTCGATCAAGCCACGGCGAAGGTGAACGAGTGGCTGATCCGGTGAGTGAGGCCGAAGGTCAGACGGCCGCCAGCACGTGTTGCGACTTGCCGGATGTCTTGGCCTGATACATGGCCAGGTCGGCGGCACGCAGGATCATGTCGGTGTCGTCGTCCGGCAGGTTCAGCCGGATGCCGACGCTCGCGGTGACGGTCACCTCGTCGGAGCCGACCCGAATCGGCACGCGCAGGTCGGCGACTATCCGGTCCGCTATGGCACACGCGTCGGCGGAGCCGGCCATGTGCTCGAGGAGGACTGCGAACTCGTCACCGCCGAAGCGCGCCACGGTGTCGCTGCCCCGGGTGGAGTTCAGCAGGCGCTCCGCAGTGGTCCGCAGGACGAGGTCGCCGGCACTGTGACCGTACGCGTCATTGACCGCTTTGAAGCCGTCCAGGTCGATGAACAACACCGCGAAGACGCTCGCCCGGCCGGCATGGTCGTCCAGCGCTTCGGCCACCCGGTCGTAGAACAGGCTGCGGTTCACGAGGCCGGTCAGCTGGTCGTGGAATGCCATCTCGTGCAGTTCACGCTCACGTTCCCGCAGTTGCCGCTCGACCTCCTGCCGACGCGCGATGTCATGTCGCAGCGCGGCGGTCGCGCGGTCAACCTGGTCCATCGCACGGTTGCGGGCGCCCGCCAGCACTGCGACCAGTGCGGCCAGCAACAACGTGAACGCACCACCGGCCCATGGCGTGAACCGGCGCAGCCGGCGGTCGCCGTCGCCGAGCAGGGTGCTGGTGGGCGTCAGCCCGAGGCGCCAGAGACGCTGACCGATGTACAGGTCCCGTCCGCGATCGAGGCCAGGCTCGTCCAACGGCGCGCCCGCGTCGATGGACACGATGGTTCGCGGCGCCTGCGGATCGACGTCGGTGAGCGTCAGATTGACGTGGTCGCTTATCCGGCCGGTGAGCGTGGCTCGCAGGAAGTCGTCCGCGTAGGCGCCCATCACGATCCAGCCCCGGAAGGCTCCCACACCGTCCAGCACCGGTATGGCCATCGTCACCGAGAGCTTCTGCTGTGCTGCGGGCAATTGACGGTCCCGTACGGCGATGTGCGCCGGGCCCATGGCGAACGACCAGACGTGCTGGGCGGTGTTCAGCGCCTCCGCGGTGGCCGGCGTCAAGGCGAGGTCACGGCCCGGCGTCGGCGCTCGCGAGTTGAAGGATCGTGTGAAGATGACGAACTGGTGTTCCGCCTCGGCCCGTGTGCGGTAGAGGGTGAGTGTGGCGGGGCCCCGGGCCCGCCAGTATGCCTGAGTCTGTGCCACCTGCGAGTCAGCGGCCGGCACCACGAACGAAATGCTGGTGGCGCCCGCCAGGCGTTCGGCACTGAGCGCCACGGTGAGGTGCGCGAACGTTCGAGCGTTCAGCTGCGTGAAGCCCGCCCCGACCGCCGTCGCCACATCCAGCAACGCATCCTTGTAGGCGCCGATGCCGTCGGCGATAACGCCCGCGGACTCGTTCATCGACTGGGTCATCGCCTGTTCGGCGAGCCGCTCTTGCCCACGGCTGACCACCGAGGTGGCGAACGCGGTCGCAACACCACCAGACGCCAGCACCGCGAGTACCAGAAACGTGCCTGCGAGTCGCCTAGCGCGTCCGTGTATGAGCCATCTCACTAAGCTCTGATCGGCCGCCCCGCGTCTGACATGAGCGCCGCCGCAGGTGGGTATGTCAGACACACCGGTGGGTATCGACGCCGGATGGACCTCCGCCCGGGGAGCGGGCTGCCGGACCGCTGGTCCGGACGTACGGGCCACGACTGGTGTCGTGCGCCCGAAGTTCCCCTTCTGAAGCTATGGTGCGGGTATGGCTCGGACGGGTCACCCGAAGGCGTGGCCCAGAGCGCGCCGGACGCCGTCAGCCACACTCTCGACCTCGCCTCGCGCTTGCCCGGGTTTTGAACACGACCTAGGCGATGCGCCAGTGGTCGCGCGGGCTCCAGGCCAGCGCCGCGAAGATCTGGACGACCGCGGACTGCTCCAGGGTCTGCGCGGGAACGTTCGCCGGGTCGGGTGCGCCGCCGCCGCTGGCCTGGAAGTGGAACAGGCCGGTGGCCGCGTCGCGGTTCTCGGACCACAGCCGGGCGGCGTACCGCTCGAATACGGCCCGGTAGCGCGCGTCCGGAGCCTCCGAGGAGAGGAGCAGCAAGTCGTTGAGCAGGTACGCGTTGAAGATGGCGGGCTGCTGGTAGAGGCGGTCGCCGGTGGTCCAGTAGTCCAGCGCGCCGCGCGCCGCGGCGACCGCCTCGCGGAGGTAGGAGCGGTCGTGTGTGGCCCGGTAGAGCAGGGTGGCCGAGGCGATCATCGCGCCGGAGTTGTAGGTCCACAGCGTCTCGTTGACGACGCCGTCGTAGGAGATGTCGTTCCAGTACAGGCCGGCGCTCTGCCGCAGGCAACGCTGGTTCCAGCCGAACAGTCTGCGGGCGAAGTCGAGATCGGCCCGCTGGTGCCGGATCAGGTAGAGATGGGCGGCGAGCTGGGCGCCGAGTCCGGTGACATTGGCGGCCCGGAACGAGTTGTTCGCCGACTCGACCCATTTCTCGCCGCCGGGGCAAGGTCGCGACGGGTCGTTGTCCCAGCCGCGCTCGACCGCCTTCAGCGCGTCGACGGCGTGCGGGATCAGCCGGCTGTCGCCGGTGGCGTGATAACCGCGCACGAATTCCAGCCCGACGATCGCGTTGTCGTCGTAGAACAGGTCCCCGCCGGTGCCCAGCGGGGGCACGACGTAGGACTGGTAGCCGGCGCTGCCGGGCGTGCCGCTGAAGTACGCGTCGAAGCCGGCGAACCGGGCGGCGAGGTCACGCCGGCTCACCGGGCTGTCGCCGGGCGCCTCGTGCAGGGACAGGGCCGCGGTGACGGCTTCGCGATAGGGCCAGAGATACGAGTACGGGTTGTCAGCCGGCTGTTTCGGATAGTTCTCCTGGTAGAGCGGGTCGACGTAGAGGTGCTCCTGCAGCGACCGGTAGGCGGCGGTGGCCCGGTCTTTCCAGGTGCCCGCCGCGGCGGCGGGCACCGCACCTGCCGAACCGGCCAGCAGCGTGGCGAGCCCGGTGGTGACGGCGAGACGGACGGCGTGGCGCATGCTCACTCCTCGGTGGTGGGAAAGGTCAGCAGCACTGCGGTGGTTCCGAAGGCCGGCACGGTGGCGGTGACCTTCGCGTCGTGGATCTCCAGGGCCGAGCGGGACTCGCCCAGATAGGTGGCCGTCCAGGCGGCGCCGGCGGGGAAACCCGGCGTGATCGTGCAGTTCACCGGGGCCGAGGCGACGGATCGCAGTCGCACGAGGAGCTGCCCGGGCGCCGGCGTGGTGAGCCCGACCAGCCGCACCCGATCGTCGGAGAGGGTGACGGCCGGACCGGCGGCGGCGATCGGGCCGGTCGGGGCGGAGGCCGGCGCCGGCACCGCGGCGAGCGGGCTGGTGGCGTCGGCCGCGATGCGGGCGGCGAAGGCGGATGTCGCGTCGGGGCTGTCCGACGGGCTTGCCGCGACGCGGTACCGGAACGTCATCTCGAACGCCTGGCGGCTGGGAAAATTGGTGTCCCAGAGGTTGTTGTGCACCCAGGAGTAGATGGTGCCGGGCTCGTGCGACGGCGTCGAGACCGGGAACGGCGCGTACGGTACGGCGATCGCGCCGAGCTGGACCAGGGGGGCGTCGACGGTCACCCAGGCCGCCCCGAATCCGTCGGCGTGCAGACCGATCCAGTGCCGGACGGCCTGCATGTGGGCGGCTCCGCCGGGCACGTACGGCAGGTCGGTGCCGTTGACGGTCGCGGTGGCGTCGATCCGGAGGACCGGGTCGGTGAACGCGAACGGGAACGCGAAGAAGGCGCTCTCCTTGGCCATCGTCGCGGGCTTGGCGATCCGGTTCTCGATCTCCAGCACGCCGGTGCCGGGTCGCAGCGTCAACGTGGTGCGGACCCAGTCGGCGCCCGGCGCCACGGATTCGTAGGTCAGCCACTGCCGCACCGCGGTACGGCCGGCGTCGACCAGTGCCGCGGGCCGGGCCGTCCCCCGGGACCCGAGCAGGGCCAGGTTCGCCGTGGCCTCGGTCTTCGACGACTGGTGGTTGATGCCACCGGCGGTCGCGTAGTGGTCGTACACGTACGCGTTGAATCCGAAGGTGCCGCCGGGGCCGACGAGCTCGGCGCCGGTGCGCTTGTCGATGATCGAGTGGATGGCCGCGGTCGCCAGATCGACCTCGATGCGCAGCTCGTCGTTCTCGAGCACGGATCCGGCGGGTGGTGGCGCGGCGGCCGTGGGCGGGCCGGCGTCGGCCAGGTCGAGGCGGAGGACGCCCAGCGGCGGCACGTCGTCCACCGCGATGTGCAGAAACCGCCCGGCCTCCCGATGCGTCGGGTTGAGCTGCGGCGTCTCCTCGACCGGCAGCGTCTTGCCGGTGCGCGGGTCGGCCACCGACAGCGGCGTCTCGATCGGGATGCGGCTCTCCGGTACGAACGCGGTCACCACGCCGGTCCGCGCGTGCGCCGCGGGATTCACCACGTACAGCGCGGCGCCGCCGTCCAGCGTGCCCGCGAGCCGCGCCACCGCCCGGGTGAGCAGCCGCTCGGCGTCGTCGTGCGCGGCGAGCGCGGTGTGGTACTTCCAGTGCCACTGCTCCTCGCCGGAGTGGGTGTGGTCGTCGCCGTGCGTCCAGGGGTCCGCCGCACCCCAGGTGTGCTCGTCGAAGAGAGAGGCGTTGAGGTACACGCCCCGGGCATCGGCGGTGTCCGTGGCCGCGCCGGGCGCGCCACGCAGGCCGGCGATCGTGCTGACCGTCTGGGCGTCCGCCACGGCGGCCTGGGCACGCCGGACGAGTTGCAACGGCCGCGCGGCGGAGCCGATGCCGTCCGCCCACCAGTCGTTCCAGCTGCCGGTGAACGACGGCAGCCGCTCGCCGTACCGGCGCTCGGCCTCGGTGAAGAAGTCCTCGTTGCGCGAGAGCCGCAGGCGCGGATAGGCCCACTCGGCGTTCCACCGCCGTACGCTCTCGGCCATGATCCGCCGCGGCGGCGCGTTGTCGCCGAAGCGTCCCTGCACCCGCAGGTGCAGGATGTCCCACGGGTACGGCGGCCGGTGCAGGGGAGCGTCGGGAACCGGGAACCCGAAGGCCCGCCCGTCATACGGGTACGGCCGCGTGGCCAGCGCTGTCAGGTACGCCGGCAGCAGGTCGTCGACCATGTCGTAGGAGACGTCGAAGCCGAGCACCGACCCCTCCATGTAGGCGAGCCCGTGCGGGGTGTCGGTGGACCAGACCAGCACCCGTTCGCCGCTGGGCGCCCGCCACCAGAACAGCCGTGGCACGTCCTGCCCACCGGTCAGGTGCGGCACCGACCGGCCGGCCCAGTTGTGGGCGACGGACAGGTAACGCACCCCGTTCTCCGCGAGCACGTCGACCAGCCCGCCGACCGCGCCGGGCACGTCGGTCTGCATGGCGGCCCGGATGTCCACGCCGTGCCGGCGGCGGATGTCGCGCGCGATCCGCAGCAGTTCGTGCAACTCGTCGGTCGAGCAGGTCTCGGTGTGCAGGTTGAACGGCATCGCGGTGAGCTCGATCCGGCCCTGCCGGACCCGGTCGATCATGTCGGCGACGGAGGCCGCGGGCCGGTTGGCGCACCACTGCTCGAACGACCACAGCGACTCCACCGACCAGCGGAACCGGGCGTCGTCCGGCCAGTCGTCGGTCTCCCGGATCAGGTCGAGTGTGGAGTCCAGATAGGACAGATGCTCGGCGAGGACCCGGCCCTGGGGGTCGGTGTATCCGATGTCGAGGTGGGAATGGTGCACGAGGTGGACGTCCCAGTGGCGGACCGGTGTGAGCACGAGCTCGATGCGCTCGCCGCTCGCGACCTCGGGCAGTTCGACGGTGATCGTCTCCGGCGCGGCCACCTCGGCGACGAGCAGGCGCAGGCCGTCCGGCGCCGCGGCGACACGGGCCGGGATCTCGGCGCCGGACGCCGAGCGTACAGAAGCCTGGGTCAAGGCCCGGCCCGCGCGGACCCGGACCGATTGCAGCAGCGCTCCCGACGCGGTTCTTCGCAGCAGCGGCTCGGCCTGCACCCGGATCGGCCCGGCCGACGCCGTGGTGGCCCGGTTCCGCAGGTCGTCGCGGGCCAGGTCCCAGTCCCAGGTCGACCTCGCGATCAATGTCTTGGTGGTCACCGGGCGCCTCCTCGGGGATCAGATGTTGGACTTGAGGCTGGTCACAAAGAATTTCTGGAAGCCGAAGAACAGCGCGACGGTGGGCAGCGACACGACCAGGGCGGCGGCCAGGACCGCGGGCTGGCCGACGGCGCTGAAGTTGCCCTGCAACCCCGCCAGCGCGGCCATCACCGGCTGCACCTCCGGGCTCAGCGACAGGGTGATGCCGAAGAACAGCTCGTTCCAGATGTAGACGAACTGGAACACGAACGCGGCGGCCATCGCGGACCGGGAGAGCGGGACGTGGATCGACCAGAACAGCCGCAACCAGCCGGCGCCGTCGATCCGGGCCGACTCGGTGACCTCCGGAGGCAGTGTGGTCAGGTAGTTGCGGACCACGAACATCGCGAACGGGATGCAGATCGCGACGTAGACGATGCCCAAGCCCCACGGGGTGTCGTACAGGTTGGTGGTGGAGGCCGCGAGGAACAACGGCCGGGCGAAGACCTGCAGCGGCAGCAGCGTGCCGGCGTAGATCAGCCAGAACCACAGCGCTTTGCGCCGGACCGGCATCACCACCAGGGCGAACGCGGCCAGCGTGGCGATCAGCACGGCGGCCGCGGCGCAGACTCCTGCGTAGAGCAGGCTGTTGCGGGCGGTGTCGGTGAAGTCGGCGGCCCGCCAGCCGGCCTCGATGTTGTCCCACAGCGCGAAGCTGCCCGGGAACCACCGGGCGGTTCCCGAGTAGGAGTCGTTGGAGACGGCCGCGTTCACGATCAACAGGTAGGTGGGCAGCAACCAGATCAGGCCCAGTGCCACCACGACGACATTGCGCACCACCCGGCCGGGGGTCAGGTTCCTCATCGGCTGCTCCTCAGGTTCGAGCGCAGATAGATCCACGAAGCGCCGACGACGACGATCGTCAGCACCACCGCGATCGCCGAGCCCTGCCCGGCGTCCTGGAGCAGGAACGTCTCGCGGTACATCGACAGGGCGAGCGTCTCGGAACTGCGGGCCGGGCCGCCCTGGGTGAGCACCCAGATGACGTCGAAGGCGCGCAGCGCGTTGGCCAGCGTGATGCCGACGACCACGACGGTGACGGCGCGCAACTGCGGGAACGTGACGTGCCGGAATCGCTTCCAGCCGTCCGCGCCGTCCAGCGCGGCCGCCTCGATGGTCTCCACCGGCACGGTCTGCAGGCCGACGAGGAACAACACGACCGCGACGCCGGTGCTCTGCCAGGTGCTCAGCAGGATGGCGCTGATCGTGTTCTGCGGCCAGAGCAGCAGCCACTGTGCGGTGAGGCTGTCCAGTCCGGCCGCGGTCAGCAGCTGGTTCACGGCGCCGTTGGTCTGGAGCATGAACGCGCCGACCACGGCGACCGCGGAGCCGGAGATCGCGTACGGCAGCACCACCGCCAGCCGCGCCCAGCGTCCCCATCTCGTGGCGTTGGTCATCGCCGCGATGGCCAGGCCCAGCCCGACCGGAAGGACCAGCGACCCGACCACCCAGATCAGCGTGTTGACCAGCGATCTGACCAGGATCGGGTCGCGGAACATCTGCGCGTAGTTGGCGAGCCCGGTGAACTCCGGGGCGATGCCCTCACCGAAGAAGCTGCGGTAGAACGTGATGGCGAACGGCGTCAGGAGCACCACCGCCACGCATCCGACGGCGGGGAACAGGAAGGCCGCGCGGGACGCCGCGGCCCGGACCGTCATCCGGCCTGCTTCTTCCAGGCGGCCCACTCGGTCACGGAGGTCTTCTGGATCGCGTCGAGTGTCTTCGGGCCGGTGCCCGGGTCGACCATGAACCCCTGCAGCTCGGTGGTCGCGGCCAGCACCAGCTTGGACGGGAAAGCCTCGTAGAAGCGGTTCAGCAGCACCGGCTTGTCCTGGGCGACCTGGGTCTGCAGCTTCTTGATGAGCGGGTCGGTGGAGGGGACGTCGGGGTTCGCCGAGCTGTCCGCGAGGAAGGTGGACCAGACCGTCTGCACCGACGGGTCGAGCCAGCTGCCCAGCTGCTTGACCGCGTCCTCGCGGTTCGGCGCGTTGGTGGGCACGGTCCACGCGCCGCCCTCGACGAAGGTCGACCGGGGGGCGCCGGGCGTCACGGTCGGCATGAAGAAGGCGCCGTAGTCCTTGTCCGGCGTCATGCCGGCCAGCTTGAGGTTGCTGTTCTCCCAGGTGCCGACCGGGAGCATGGCCACCTTGCCGGATTTCATCATCGCCGGGGCGTCGGCGAGCTTGACGTCGGCCGGGGTGGTCCAGCCCTTGTCGATCCAGCCCTTCCAGATGGTCATCGCGTTCTGGGAGACCGGGTCGGTCCAGGCCGCCTGGTTCTGGGTGAGCTTGGCGTAGAAGTCGGGGGACTGGGCGGCGACCAGGGTCTGGTAGGGGATGAACGACGTCCAGGTGTCGGACTGGCCAGTCCACAGCGGCGTCACGCCGTTCTGCTTGAGGGTGGCGGCGGCCTTCTCGAACTCGGCGAACGTGGTCGGTGGCTGGATGTCGTGCTCGGCGAACAGCGGCTTGCTGTAGAACACCACCCAGTAGGACTGGTACATCGGCAGGCCGTACACCTTGCCCTGGAAGGTGTAATTGGGCTTGAGCGCCGGGTCGACCCAGCCCTTCTGCTCGGCCGAGTTCCACACGTCGGTGAGGTCGGTCAGCAGCCCGGTCGAGGCGAGGTCCTGCAGCTTGTATCCGCTCCACCATTTGACCAGGTCGTTGGTCTTCCGGGTGGTGATCGACGTCCGCACCACCTGTTCGTAGTCGGAGGTCGACGGGACGCTGACCGGTTTGATGCCGCGGCCGGTGATCTTCTGCAGCGCCGTGCCGGCGTCGACGAAGCCTTTTTCCCAGGTGGGATTGTCGGAGTAGAGGGAGAGCGGGCCGGTGCCGCCGGCCGGCTCGCTGCCGCCCCCGCAGGCGACGGCCGACGTGGCCGTGAGCACCGCGGCGAGAAGCGCGCTGGCTGTCCGTTTCGTGATCCGCATCTCCGGCACGGTATCGCTACCATAGACACTAGGCAATACGTTGGAAACAAATCCTGGTGTGGCACGGAGATGTGGACTGCGCGACTCTGGTACCGATACCATCGCCGGGGTGGGTGACCAGATGAGTTACGAGCCCGAGCCGATCTACCCGCCGGCGACGGGTGCCGTCCGTCGCGGATGGGACGCGGTCCGCGACGTCCTTCCCCGTCCCGGCACGGTGCTCGCGATCGACGGCCCGATGGTGCAGGACTGGACCGCCGTGCTGACCGCGCTGCCGCCCGATGCGCTGCTCGTCGACATGCGCACCGCGACGGTCGGCTGGGATCAGGTGCGCAAGCGCACCGAATCCGCCCGCGAGCTGGCCGGCGACCCCGACTTCGCCACCCTCGCCACGGGGACCCTGGCGGATCTCATCGACCGGGTGCCGCCGGTGCCACGCGACCCCGGCCGGCTGACCGTGGTGTTCGGCCCCGGCGCCGCTCTGGCCGGGCACGACGAGCTCTGGTATGCCGACCTGCCCAAGCGGTACGCGGAAAAGGCGACGATCGACGGCCACGGCCGCAACCTCGGCCGGCCGGCCGGCGAGGCGGGTGACACGCGGCGCCTGTTCTATGTCGACTGGCCGCTGCTCGACCGGCACCGCGACGCCGTCGCCGCAGACCTCACGCAATGGCTCGACCTGCAGGACCCGGCCGATCCGCAGCTGCTCGCCGGCGCCGATCTCCGCGCCTCGCTGGCCTGGCTGTCCCGTCGTCCGCTGCGCACCCGGCCGACCTTCAACACCACCTCGTGGGGCGGTCACTGGGCGCAGGAACAGCTCGGCATGAACGCCGGCGCGCGCAACACCGCCCTCGGGTACGAGCTGATCGGACCGGAGAGCGGCATCCTGATCGGCACCCGGGACGGCGGCGCCGTCGAGGTACCGTTCCAGCTGCTGGTCGCGTCGCACCCGGAAGCGGTGCTGGGCGAGGCCGTGCACCCGCGGTTCGGTACGTCGTTCCCGATCCGGTTCGACTACCTCGACACGTACGGCGGTGGCAACCTCTCCGTGCACTGCCATCCGCGGCCGGACCGCATGCGTGCGGTTTTCGGCTGGCCGTACCCGCAGCACGAGACGTATTACATGATGGTGGGCTCGCCGGAGAACGTGGTCTACCTGGGACTGCGCGACGGCGTGGACCTGGCCGCCTTCGAGCGTCAGGCACACGCGGCACACGACCACGGCGAGCCCTTCGACATCGAACGGTTCGTGCAGCAGCACCCCGCCGACGAACACCAGCTGTTCCTCATCCCAGCCGGCACCCCGCACGGCAGCGGCAAGGGCAACGTGGTGCTCGAGGTCAGCGCGACGCCCTATCTCTACTCGCTGCGCTTCTACGACTGGCTGCGCCGCGACGCGGACGGCCGGCAGCGCCCGGTGCACGTCGGCCACGCGTTCGGCAACCTGGACACCAGCCGCACCGGGCCCGAGTCGCGCGCCGATCTCGTCCAGCGGCCTCGGACGGTCGAGGCCGGCGCCGGCTGGCGCGAGGACCTGATCGGAGCCCTGCCCGAGATGTTCTTCCAGGTGCACCGCCTGGAGCTGGCGGACGGGGCGACGGCGCCGCAGGACACGACCGACCGTTTCCACGTGCTCAACGTGGTGGCCGGGCAGGGCGTCCGGATCGGCACCGGACTCGGCGAGCACCTGGTGTCGTTCGCCGAGACGCTGGTGATCCCGGCGGCGGCCGGTCGCTACACGGTCACCGCCCTCGGCCCGGCGGGAGCGCGTGTGGTGAAGGCGTTCGTCCGATGATCGCGGCGGTCGAGCTCGGCGGCAGCCACGTCAGCGCGACCCGGATCGATCCGGCCACCTGGACGGCGCGCGACGATGCGCCGCCGGCCTGGCGGGTGGATCCGCAGGCCACGGTGCGAGACCTGATCGAGGCGCTCACGGTCGCGGCGCGATCGGCACAACCGTTGACGGGTACGCCGTTGTGCCTCGCCGTTCCCGGCCCGTTCGACTATGCCGGGGGCGTCGGCCGGTACGCCGGGGTCGGGAAGTTCACGACGCTCAACGGCGTCGATGTGCGCGCCGCCCTGGCCGAGGCGCTCGACGGGCAGCCGGCGGAGATCACCTTCGTGAACGACGCGGAGGCCTTCGCGGTCGGGGAGTGGGTCGCCGGGGCCGGCCGGGGCCTGGACCGGATCGCCGGCATCACGCTCGGGACCGGCGTGGGATCGGCCTTCCTCGACCGCGGCCGGGCTGTGCGGGACGGCCCGGCGGTGCCACCTGAGGGCCGGGCCGACCTGCTGGAGATCGACGGCCGCCCGTTGGAGGAGACGGTCAGCACCCGGGCGGTGCTCCGGGCACACGGGCGGCAGGCCGCGGGTGTGCTGGAGGTGATCCGGGCAGGGGACGCCGGGGCCCTGACCGCCTACCGCCGGCTGGGCCGCGCGCTGGCTCCGTACGTCCGCGATTTCGCCGCCCGGGCCGTCGTGGTCGGCGGCGCGGTGACCCGGTCGTGGGACGTGATCGGGCCTCTGTTCATCGCCGGGCTGGCCGACGGCGGTGCCCAGGTGGAGGTGCTGGTCGCGGCCCACCCGCGGACCGCCGCGCACGTCGGCGCCGCCTGGCTGACGCGGCGGGAGACGGCGCCGTGATGGCGATACCATCGCAGCGATGAACCCGACGATGCGTGACGTCGCCGACTACGCGCGCGTCAGCCCGATGACCGTGTCGCGCACCCTCCGCGACGACCCCAGCGTCGCCCCCGAGAAACGCAGCCGTGTGCTGGCGGCGGTCGCGGCCCTCGGTTACCGGCGCAACGAGGCCGCGCGCACCCTGCGGGTCGGCGGCTCGACCAAGCTGCTCGGCGTCGTCATCACCAACATCGCCAACCCGTTCTACGCCCAGCTCGCCCTCGGCATCGAGGACCACGCGGACAAGCGCGGGATGCGCGTCGTGTTCGCCAACTCCGGCGAGAACACCGACCGGGAACGCCAGCTGGTCCAGGATTTCGCGGCCCGCCGGCTGGACGGCATCATCGCGGTGCCGGCCGCCAACCAGCACGACCACCTCGACCCGGCCGGTCTCGCCGCCGTCCCGGTGGTGCTCGCGGCCAGCCCGCCCCACCGGATCAACGTGGACGCGGTGCTGCTGGACGACTTCGGCGGCACCTACGAGGCGACCAGCATGCTGATCGCGCGCGGCCACCGCAACATCGGTTTCCTCGGTCTGCCCGCGGCCACCTGGACCGGCTCGGAACGCTACCGCGGTTATGTGGCGGCGCTGGAGGCGGCCGGACTGGCGGTGCAGGACCGATTCGTCCGCCGGAACCAGCCCCACGTCGCGGCCGCGGTCGAGGCGGCGAACGCGATCCTCGACCAGCCCGACCCGCCGACCGCCGTCTTCGCCGCCAACAACCGCAACACCATCGGTGCCTACCGCGCCATCCGGTCGCACGGCGGCACGACCGCCCTGGCCGGTTTCGACGACTTCGACTTCGCCGACCTGCTCGACCTGCCGCTGATCGTGGTGTCCTATGACGCCCGTGAGATCGGCCGGGTCGCCGCCGAGTTGGTCTGCGGCCACATCGACAACCCGTCGTCCAGCCCGCTGGCCCGCCGGGTGGTCATCCCGACCAAGGTCATCGACTACCCCAACGCCGCGTCCTGAGAATTGGACATGGCCCCATCGTCGCCTTCCAACGGGTCCAGCGTGTCGAGCGTCAACGTGATCAATCCATCCTCGCCCCGGGGCGGGCTACGCCGGCATTTGGCACACTGCCGTTTCGATGGTGAGCTGGAACGGTGACCAGAGCGCCTGGTCAGGCTCGGTGGGCAGCATGAGGACGGCGCCCCGGCGCCCACTGCGGTCGTGGAAGGCGATGCTTGAGCAGTGATGGCCGTAGCAGCCGGCCGCCGAGCGGGGCGGCGTAGAACCGGTGCAGGTCGTCGGTGGTAGAGATGATCGCGCCCGCGGTCCAGGCCGGTGACGGCGCGAACTGGGGCGTCTCGACTGGCTGGGCGCCGGGTGACGCCGGCATCTGGTAGCCGTGGGCGTAGTAGCCCGCGACCCAGGGTGTACCGGTGTCGGAGAAGTTCCCTCTGATCACGCCGGGAACCGCCGCACACCCGCCGAGCCGCGGGAACAGCCTGCCGTCGACCGCCTGGCCCGTCACCGGTTCCACGCCGTTGCGCCACCTCTACCGCTGATAAGGCATAGCGTGACAGCAGGGGGTAGACGATGAACACCCGGACGAGGCTGCTCGCGGCGACCGCGATGGCGGCCGTGATGGTACTGACGGCCTCTCCTGCGGTTGCCGTGGGTGGGACCGGAGGCGCGACGACCTCGCGGGTCAGCGTGTCGACGACCGGCGCCCAGGGCGACTACTACGCCGACGGGCCGGCGCTGAGCGGCGACGGCCGGTCCGTGGCCTTCCACGCCTCGTCGACGAATCTGGTGCCCGGCGACACCAACGGCGTGGAGGACGTGTTCGTGCGCGATCGCCGGTCCGGTCTCACCCGCCGGGTCAGCGTGACGAGCAGGGGAGTGCAAGGTAACCGGGCCAGCGCCGAACCGGCGATCAGCCCGGACGGCCGGTTCGTCGCGTTCCACTCCCGAGCGTCCAACCTGGTGCGCGGCGACAACAACAACGCCGACGACGTGTTCGTGCACGATCTGCGGTTGCGGACGACCCGCCGGGTCAGCGTGTCCGGGGCGGGCGCACAGGGCGATCTGGGGAGCGGGTGGCCCTCGATGAGCCCGGACGGCCGCTTCGTCGTATTCCACTCGTCGGCCACGAACCTGGTAGCCCGGGACACCAACGGCAGCAGCGACGTGTTCCTGCACGACCTGCGGTTGCGGACGACCCGCCGGGTCAGCGTATCCAGCACCGGCGCGCAGGCGGCCGGCCAGAACGAGAACGCCGCCGTCAGTGCGGGTGGCCGGTACGTGGTGTTCTGGTCCAGCGCGGCGAACCTCGTGCGCCGCGACACGAACGGGCTGGCCGACGTCTTCGTCCGCGACGTCCGGGCCGGCACCACGACCCGGGTGAGCGTCTCCGACACCGAGGCGCAAGCGTCCTCGGACACGCCGACGTTCGTCAGTTCCTATCCGGGCATCAGCGCGGACGGCCGCTGGGTCACGTTCGTGTCGGGTGCGTCCAACCTGGTCCGTGGCGACACCAACGTGGTGCAGGACGCGTTCGTGCGCGACCGGCGCCGCGGCACGACCACCCGGATCAGCGTCTCCACCCGGCGAGCCCAGGCCGACGGCTACAGCTACCAGACCAAGATCAACACCAGTGGGCGGTACGTGGTGTTCGGCTCTGCGGCGTCCAACCTCGTGCCCGGCGACACGAACGCCGAGCAGGACGTCTTCGTCCATGACGTGCGGACCGGCGAGACGACCAGGGAGAGCGTCACCGCCCGGGGCGCTCAGGCGAACAGCACATGCCTGGAGCCGGCGATCAGCGCTGACGGCCGGCACGTCGGTTTCCTGTCGTGGGCGAGCAACCTGGTCCCGGGCGACACCAACGAGGCAGCCGACGTCTTCGTCCGCGACCGCCCCTGACGTGGGTGAGGAACTCGTGGCTGCTGCCCGCCGCATCGGACCGGATGAGGATCGGGCAGCCATCGATTCCTTGTCCCGAGCGACCGAAACCCAATAGCCGAGATCACCGAAACAACTAGACACTCTTCGCGGTGGAGGTCCGGCTCGCGTTGCCGGTCTCCTCGGGTTGCCGGGACTCCCACGGCGGGGACTCCCTCGGGTTGCCGGGGCTCTTCGGTGCGTGCGCTTGTTGCCGGCGCTTTCGCCGGGTGTGGGCTTTCGGTTGGTCTGCCAGGCGCCCGGGTGCCTGCTCACCGTCGCTGCCGCCGCTCGCGGCTCTGCCCGGGCGCGGTCAGTGGTAGCCGGGCACGAGGGTGGTAGCCGCGGCCTGTGGTGGTAGCCGGGCACGAGGGTGGTAGCCGTAGCCTGCGGTGGTAGCTGGGCGCGAGAGTGGTAGCCGAAGGCGGCATCCGGCCTGTTCGGCCCGCCGCGACCGCTCTGGCCGACCGGTCTCGCGTGGCCGGTGGTAGGACCAGGCGCTATCCGTGACCGCTGACCGCTCTGGGCTACCACGCGCGCGGACCGTGGTAGCCCAGCGCGGTATCCGGGCCGAAATACCGCCCTGGCCCACCACTGCCTGCCTGGTCTACCACTCATGTCCGCTCCTACCACCAACCGCGCCCGGCCACCAACCGCGCCCGGCCACGGCCGCGACCGGCCGCAGCAACGGTGAGCAGGCACCCGGGCGCCTGGCAAGCCGCCCCGACCCCGCACCGGGCGCAAGCGACGGCAACCAGGGCGAGCAGGCACCCCGCCCCCGCACCGGGCGCAAGCAACGGCAACCAGGGCGAGCAGGCACCCCGCCCCGACCCCGCACCGGGCGCGAGCGGCGGCAACCAGGGTGAGCGGGCACCCCGCCCGACCCCGCACCGGGCGCGAGCGGCGGCAACCAGGGTGCAGCAGGCACCCGGGCACCTTGCACACCCGGCAGCACGGCCTGACCAGACCTCAACCTCGCAGGGTCTCTAGCGGTAGCGGGCCGAGACATGGCCGCTGACGGTTACTCTGCGATGTTCCAGGTGTGGTGAACATGCGATCCTGAGCACAGTCCGAAGATGTAGACGTCGAGGTATGTGGGCAGTGGCCAGGGCGCCGGGTTCTTCTGGTTCATCTTGTTGAACGCGGTGCGGAATTCCTGCACGAGCTGGAGGTCGAGCGGGGTCCCGCCCGTGATGGGTTCGCCATCGAGGCTCGGGAAGTGCGGAAACTCCTCATCCGGGAACCCCGCGCGGCTCAGCACGAACCTGCGGCTGCCGCCGGGTCCGATCCGTTCGACGACGACGCGACTTACCTTTTCCTCCTCTACCTGCCCGACCAGATATTCGCCCCTCTCGAGTTCGAGAAGGCATTCCCGGAGTCTCCGGACCGCCGGCGCGCCCTTGGCGAAGTCCTGCGCGGCCAGATGCAGGGCGAGGATGGCGAGCGGGTTTCGGGTCGCGGCGCTGCCGGCCCCGAGCGGTTGCAGGTCCATGGCCTCGCCGATCTGGTGATTGCTCAGCGGGGTCGAGCTCACCGTCTCGTTGTGCTCCGGCGGTCGCCAGCCGGACGACATGTACAGCCGGTAGGGCTTCATCGTGGCCGTGCCTGATGCGTCGAGTTCCGCGAACTGCTTGACGGCATTGAGGGCGAAGATCATGGCCTGTAGGAAGCCGTCCGTCGTCGACGTCGGCAGCGGGACGCCGCGCCACAGCCGCACGATCTTGATCACCGCGTCACGTGCGTAGGCCGGAAGGGAAACCTGCGGCGGGAAGTCGTCCTTCATCAGCGCCTGCACCACCCCGAAGATCTCTAGGGCGTACGTCGCCGCCGCGGCCTGCGCCTCCGCGAACAGACCGTCGGACCGCCGTGTGAGCAGGGTGTGGCGGTACGCGGTCCGGCGGTCGGTCGCCGGCCGCAGGTCGCCGCGGCGGGGGATGCGGATCATCCCGCCGGCGCCGAGAGCGGGGCGTACCGGTTTCCCCCCGAGGATCTCTATCTCGTGGGGTCTGGCCGTGGGGGCCGGGTGCACATTCCTGGCCCGTTCCTCCGGGTCCGGCCACCTCTCGCGGTAGTCCTGGAAGTACGGCTCGACGAAGCACATGTGGAAGACGTACTCCTGACGGATGCAGTCCCGCTCGTCCTGGGTCACCGTGAACTGCGGCCCGGACACGAAGTCGGGGCCGACCAGAACGGTGAGACGGAGTGGATAGAGTCGCCGCGGCAACATCGACCTCGCCTTGGTCCACTGCGGATGGAACGGCCGGCTGCGCGGGTCGGCTTGGGGGATCAGCGTCCGTTCGACGCCGGCGCCGGCGAGGGAGGCGAAGCGCCAGCCGGTCGCGCCGTAGGCGATCTCCGTGGCCAGGTCGTCGTAGAAGGCCCATGGCCGGTCCGCTGACACCTTGTCCGGCAGCACGACCCGAAGGGGGTAGTCGATCACCGGAAACTCCTCGGGCTCGGCTGGTCCGGTGTTCAGTTGGTGCTTGATCCCGTATTTGTTCCACAGCAGCTGCAGCGCGGCGCGGGTGATGGTCGGCTGGGCGGTGAACACCGTCAGCGATCGCTCGGGTGGGTCGTCCACGGCCGGCGCGAAGACCTGAATCGGGTCGCTCGTGACGAAACTGAAGAGCGCGGCCGGAACCACTCCGCGGGGCTGGAGCACCACCGAATTCAGCGAGCCGCCCCGGACGACACAAAGCTCGGAACGGGCGTTGACGGCGCCGCCGCTGGCCACGCCCCGTGCCGCGTAATCGCTGATGATGAGGGTATACCCGGCTTGCATCCCGTCGTCGGCCCGGCGCAGCCGATCGAGCACGAGGCCGGGGTTGATGCGATACCAGAGCGCAAGCGGCCCATCGGCTTTCTGCTCCGAGACCTCGGCGTGGAGCACGAGGGTCTCGAGGTCCGACAGTTCGCCCAGGCCCGCGTCGCGCGGTCCCACGCCGTCCGTGAAGCGCCACGGCACGGAGTCGTCGCCGGCGAGCCATCGATCCAGTTGATCGGCGGCGCCGGCCGCGCCGGGCGGCACGGGGCGCAGGCGGCGTGCTGCATGATGCTCGCGCATTCGCTCGGTCAGCGACGCGGCGAGGCCGGGGCCCATCACGAGGATCAGCCGTGCGGCGCCGACGTCGAAGGCGTCGCCGTTCGGCGTGGGACCTTCTCGCAGGCGTTTCAGGTCTTCGCCGCTGAGATTGATGGTGAGCCGTTGCTCGATCAGTTCGCCGTTCTCCGTGCGTGGATCGCAGATCATCGGCCCGGTGGCCGGGGCGAGCACCTCGATGCCGCGGCCGGCCCGGGCGGTCCAGTGCAGGCCCAGACCCATGGCCTTGAAGACCGGCGTGGCCGCTGGATCGTTGTCTTCGGTCCAATGTAGTTCGACGGGGTCGAAGTCTTTCGGCTGGAAGAGTTCGGCGTCGTTGACAACGGTGATCGCCGGATCGCTCACGTCGAGGTCGCGCAGCGGGAACCGGCTGGGCGGGCGGAGGCCGAGAACGGTCGCCACGAGCATCCGTGCGGCGTCGGTCAATGCCATGGCGTGCTCACTCGGCTTGCGGGTCGTCGGCCGTCACCCGGACCCACCCTTCCTGGACCACCGCGGCGGTCTCCGGCAGCAACGCCTGGCCGCTCGCCGTGGTGATCGGGTCCTGCCGCCACGACGCCGGGCCGTCGCGGCGCACCCATTCCCGCCGTTCGCCCGTCCGGCTCGTCACCGGCATGCGGATGGCTGCCGGGTCGACCAGGACCGGGCCGACCCGCAAGGTCGGCACCAGACGCGCCAGGGGCACCGCGATCCAGTCCCGCACCAGGCTGATCTCCTTGCGGGGCAGCACACCGCAGGTGGCGTGCACCTTGCCGGCCGGGTCCTGCAGCAGGGTGAGCATGACCGTGCGGCCGGGTCGCAGCCACACCACCGGGTCGGCGGACAACCAGCCGGACACCAGCGGGCGGGTGCCGGCCGGTGCGGAGCCCGCGGCGGCCAGGTCACCGTGGTGCGGGCCGGAGTCGACGGCCAGTCCGGCGACGCTGTCGTGCACCGGGAAGAACCGGGCGTAGTCGTCGTCGACGAAGTAGCCGAGCAGCCCGTCGTCCAGGCGGGTGAGCGCGCCGAGCCGTACCGGAAAGGCCTCCGCGGCCCCGCCGATCGCGGGCTCGGGCCGCACCTCGAGCCGTAGGCTCGCCCGGACCACCGCGACGGGGCGGCCGACCAGCTGGGCGACGTGTTCGGTCGATCCGGCCGGGGCGATGGTGGCGGCGGTCGTGTCGATCACCCGCAGCAGCGCCTCCAGCGGCGTGTCCGATCGGACGTGTCCGGCTGGCAGGGCAGCGCGTTCGGCGACGTCCCGGTCGAGCAGGGCCCGCGCCAGACCGTTCAGGTGCCGCAGCCGCGGTCCGGACAGGGTCTCCTCGGGCCGGCCGCCGATCGCCGCCGTCCCGCCCGGCTCGGCCTCCCACGTCACCGCACCGGTGAGCGGTTCGTGGGCGAGCTGGCCCAGCGGGGCGCCGTCCGGGTCGAACAGTTCGAGCGCCGCGTCGGCGTGGTCCGGCAGCAGCCATCCGGCGATCGGGCCGGCCGCCGGTGTTCCCGGGCTCTGGTCCACCACCACGGTGCGCTGGTCGTCGCCGGCCTCGGTGAGCCGCAGCAGCAGGCGTGCGGGCCGGGTGATGCGTGGGCGGAGCACGGCCGGGCCGTCCGGTTCGCCGCGGAGGCCGGCCGCGAGGGCGGGCGCGGGGGCGCCCTTGTCGATGAGTACGAGCGACCGCGCGAACGCGTCGACCACCCGGACCCGCTCGACGGTGAGGGCGCCGGCTCGCACAGTCCGCGGAGGTTCGGTGGGCAGCCGGTCGGCGCCGCCGTACGTGACGTCGCCGGTGAACCCGAGCAGCCGGTCGCCCAGCCCGTCGACGCCGGCGGTGAGCAGATCGGCGCGCCCCGCCTCCTGTCCCAGCTTGTGCAGGGTCGCCTCGAGGTCCTCCGGGATCAGGCCGCGGCCGGCGAGGTCGAGCTGGTCCTCGGCGGCGAGGAAGACGCGGATCTGGTCGGACAGCGTGCGGGCGCTCGACGGGGTCAGCAGCGACTGGCCGGTGAACCGGACGGTGGCCTCGGGCCCCGCGGAGGCCTGCTCCGGCGGCTGTCGGTCCAGCTCGCCCAGCGGCCAGCGGGCCTGCGCCGGATCGAGGTCGACGGCGACCTGCCACTGCAGATAGAGCGGCACCCAGGCGGGCCGCCAGATGGTGATGCCGGCCGGTGACGGGCCGGTGCCGTCCTTCAGCGACGCCGCCATCAGGTAGGTGCCGCGGGCCGGGTCGGCCAGCCAGCGCCGGAACAGCCGCGACTCCGCCCGCAGCGCCTTGAGCAGCTCGAACTGGGTGTATCCGAAGCGATTGGTGAACCGTTCGAGGAGGTTGCGGTAGTCCTCGAACGGGTCTTCGATGGCGGCCTCGCGCAGCAGCGCCTCCGCCTCCGGTGGCACGGCGCCGTGTTCGACGCCGCGTTCCAGGAGGGCGTCGCCGTCCAGGAAGCCGAGCAGCCGGGTGACCGGGTCGCCGGTGAGGCGGCAGGCGAGCGTGTCGCCGGGTTCGAACCGTCCGTCGTACCCGTGTCTGAGACTGCGGTTCAGGCCGCTGACGACGATGCTCGGGTCGCGGGCGGTGAACCAGCGCGGGCCGGGGCGGCGGACCTCCCGGACGGTGCGCGGCTCCGGCGGCACGGCGCCGCGTTCCGGGGTGTGTGCGGCGGTGTGCCGGTCGGCCGCGCGGTCGCCGCCGGTGGTGAATTCGAAGCGGACGGTACGGTCCGGGTGCTCGGCCAGGAGCGCATCGGTGGCCGGGGTCGCGGGCGGTGGGCGTACCCCCTCGAACGGGTCTCCGTCCAGCACGCGCTCGACGATCTCCTCGCCGGGCGCCGAGGCGAAGCCGGCGGCGTGCATCTCGGCTTCCACCTGGGCCGGACCGTCCGGTTCGCCGAGCGTGTCGGCCAGCCCGAGATGGAAGGCGGCGTGCAGTGTTTCCGTCTCGGGCTCGCCGAGCGCCGACGCCAGCATCGCGGCGGCCGCCTGCTCCGCGCTCTCGCCGATCGCCACGCGCACCCGGGTGGCGTCCGGTCGCTGGTCGGGCGGCGGCTCCTCGGTGCGGACGCCGTAGACGACACCGTGGAACACGCATCGCCGAGGCCACCAAGCCCGGGTCTGCGTCACCGCGGCCAGCCCGACCGACGCCCGCTGGGTGGCGGCCCGCCCGGCGGCCTCCTGCAGTGCGGTCAGCCGGGAGGCGTCGACCGTCCAGGCCAGCTCGGACAGCCGGGCGTGGAATCCGTCGGACGTCTCCAGCCCGCCCAGCGGGTCCAGCCGCGGCTGGGAGTACCAGCCGACGACCAGGTAGGCGACGTGACCCGGCGGCGGCCCGGGCAGCTTGTCCCACCGGTCGTGGATCGCGAACCGGTCCTCGACGTTGTCGAAGATCGCGGCCCAGGCCGGGTCGCCGCCGAGCATGGCGTTCAGGTCGGCCGGGTCGAGCCGCGGTGTCGCCGGCGGTGGGTCGGTGACGTCGGGTGGACCCGGCCGCCAGGTGTCCAGCGGGTGCACGCGGCGGCGTTCGGCCTCGATCAGCCAGCCCTCGACTGGCCGCCGGTCGAGGTTGCCCTCGCCGGGCAGCAGCCGCAGCACCACCCACCGGTCCGGCAGCGGCCGCCAGCGCGGCGCCCCGTCGGGTCCGGTGGTGCGCCCGCCGGTCAAGCCGTCGGGCATGGCCCAGTGCAGGAAGACGCCCGGCGCGCGGTCCGGCAGGTCGGGCGCGAACGGTTCCGGCACCCGGGGCCCGCCCGGGACGGCCAGGTCGAAGATTCGGGTACGCACGTCGGCGTGCCCGGCCGGATCATCCACCGTCGACACCAGAGCCTGCACGTCGACCGGGACGAGCAGCGCCGGCCCGCCGTCGTACCCGCCGTCGAAGGTCAGCGCCGCCGCCCGGCCCAGCCCGGTGCGCGCGGACACCGCGAACCGCGGATGGTGCGGGAACGGATGCGTCATGACGTCCACGCCTGGTTGAGGTCGTCGAGCGTGATGGACGGGACGAACGACGGCCGGTCCGCGTCCACGTCCTCGAAGACCTGCCGCAACGGCAGCTGCACGAGCCGCAGGGCGAGCGCCGCAGAGTCGTCGGCACCCAGCCGCCCGGCCAGCGCCGCGACGTCGACAACGCCGGGCGCGTCCGGCCGGAACGGCACCGCGACCACGTCACCGCCCGCCAGCGCGCGTACCGTGCGCCGGTCCGCGGGCGGGACCGGGGGGTCGAAGCCCAGTTGCAGGCCGTTGCGCGGTTCCTCGATGAACACCCGGTCGGGCACCCCGTCGAACAGCACCAGCAGGACGGCCGGGGCCAGCCGCTCGATCCGCAGGGGCCGGGCCGGCTCGCCGGCCCGCTCGGCTCGCACGTGCAGGCCCGGCCACCCGGCCACGACCCGGGACCGCAGCAGGAACCCGGTCACTACCTCGGCCGGCCCCGGTTCGTAGGCGACACTGGTGGCCGCCTTGGCGTTCCACACCTCGCGCTCGGCCGCGTCCACCGCGGATCTGATCTGCGCGTGCCGGGTCCGCAGGTGTGCGCGTTCACGGGTGGTGCCGGCGCCGGCCGCCAGCGCCCCGTCGACCGCCGCGTCGGTCCACGTGCGGTCGAGGAAGAAGAAGCGGATCGACTCCAGTGGCAGCAGCCGGGGGTCGGAGACCAGGTACGCGAACGGCACGTTCTCGAGCAGCCGCAGCCGGGCCAGCCAGTCGACCACCCCGGGCGGTGGCGGCGGCCCGGCGTCGGTGTCCAGGACGGCGGACAGCACGATCGAGATCGCCTCGGCGGACTCGAGGGCGGCCTTGCCGGAGATGGCCATCGGTGCTCCTTACCCGTACAGGTCAGGGATGGTCGACGGGGCGAAGGACGGGTCGAAGGTGTCGTGCGCGGGGTCCAGCCCGGCCGCCTCGGCCAGTGCCTCCACGTACCGGCGAAGCTCCGCCCGCAGCGGCTTGAGCAGCTCCGGGTGGTCGGCCAGGGTCTGGAAGTCGGTCTCCAGCGCGGGCACGGCCGGTGGGGCGGGCCGGGTGGTGCCGACCGGCGCGTCCCGCAGGATGCGGTCGACGACCGCGAGATCCAGGCCGAGCCCGGTCGCGATGTCGGCCGCGTCGGCCGGGTCGAGGAAGCCCGGCGGTGTGTCGACGATCGGGACGATGCCGCCGAACGCCGCGACCGGATCCGCCGCCATCCTCTTCAGCAGGGCCTGCGCGAGCAGCCGGCCGGCGCCCGACGGGTCGATGCCGAGGCTGGTGACGCCGGGCAGTTTCGGTAGCGTGGCCGCGAGCGTCGCGGCCGCCATGGTGTGGCGCCGCCAGGTCGCCAGCTCGGCCAGGAACCGTGGATCGGAGAGCGCGAGCAGGCGCCCGGTCTCGAACGCGGCGGCCACCGATAGATCCTCGAGCCCATCGGCGGCGATCGCGCGGCCCTGGTCGGCGGCGAACAGCGGCGCACCGGCCTGGCCGCGAACGACCGGCCGGGGGACCAGCGGCCCGCGGTACCAGGCCGCGGCCTCCTCGCCGCGGCGGGTCCGGTGCGCGATCGCGACGTGGCCGGTGGGTGTGACCGGCGGGCAGCCGTCCGGCGCGGTGCCGAGGCTTCCCGAGTCCAGATTCTCCATGATGGACTGGAAGTCGCCAGAGCCGGTGACGGTGAACCGGAAGCGGAACAGCACGGGAAAGCGGAGCGGCGGCCCGCCACCCGGCGTCGCCTGCATCGGGCCGAGACCGTCCACCGGGTCGCCGGTCGTCGTGGGCAGCACGTCCAGCCGGTGCTCGAGCGAGATCAGATACGCGCCGTACGCCAGCTTCTCCCCGGCCGGCGCCCGCGGCAGCCGCGCGGACACCACCACGGCCAGCTGACCGTCCTCGTCCGCCCCGGCCAGCTCGGTGTCGCCGACCGCCACCTCGCGGACGTGACACAGCCAGGCCAGCTCGTCCGGCCGCGGAAATGTCCGGGCCACCACCGCGGGGCTGACCTCGAGGTGGTCGCACGTCCCGGACTCGGCCCGGATCTTCAGCCGGGCGTGCAGCGCGGGTGGCACCGCTTCGGTCACCGGCCGCCCGGTTCGCAGGGTGGCTTCGGCGTCGGTGAGGACAACGAGCGCGAGCCAGGGCCGGCGTTGCGGGTCGCCCGCGGTTGCCTCGCGCTCCCACGGCAGCGTGCGGCGCAGCAGGGCCACCTGGGGCAGCCGCGTGTCGTACCCGCCTTCGGAGTTGTGCGGCGGGTAGACGCTCTGCACCTCGGTGGCGGCGAGCCCGAACTGCGGGGCGGTCACGGCGAAATGGGCGGTCACCGGCGCGACCTCGCCGACCCCTTCGATCCGATGCCCGAGCCGGACCGTGTGGTCCCCGGCCGTGACCGGCGGCCGCACCGCGGCGTGCAGGCGGAACTCGCCCTTGCCCAGGCCGGTCATGAGCTGCCTGCGATCCAGCGGAGCTGCGACGCCCGCGAACCGCGCTCGGTCAGGCCCGGCACCAGCGCCTCGAGGCCGCGACGGGCCGTCTCGGCGGCGACCAGGGCGGCCGGGCGGGCGCTGCCGAGGACCCCGGCGACCTGCCAGTCCGGCTGGTGCCCGACGGTCACGACGACCGCGCGGCCGGGCTCGGGCCGGACGGTGAAGAACAGGTGGGTGCGGTAACCGGCCACGGTGGACACCGGCGGTGCCGGGCGGCCGTCGGCGCCGGTCTGCTGAGTCGCGCCGTCCAGGCCGAGGATCAAGCCTTCGGCGGGGGTTCCGGCGCCGGGCGCCGTGTCCAGCACGAGCAGGACGCAGCGGGTGCCGGCCGGGAGGGTGGTCCGGGTGAGGGCGGATCCGCGTACGGCGTCGGCGCCGGTGGTCAGTGCGGCGTCCACCGGGGTGCGGTTGCGTAGCTCCGGTGCGGCCGCCGCGCGCAGGAGTCCGCCGGGGACGAGGCAGGTCATCGGATGGGCGCGCAGCACCGGGGTGCCCGCGTACCAGCCGGCGAGCCCCGGGGCGGCGTCCGTCCGGCCGGTGCCGACCAGCACCAGGCGCTGGGCGCCCCGCGGCACGGTCACGTCGGCCGTGGTCACTTCGGCGTCGGTCAGGGCCGTGCCGTCCCGGCCGACCGTCACCACCCGGACCAGTTGGTCGCCGGTGATCGACAGGGCCGGGCGTTGCTCCGACACGTCGGCGCGGGCCTGCGGCACGTGCCACACCTGGGCCTGCCCGGCCGGCAGCGAGACGCCGGCGGCGGCCAGCCGGGTTTCCATCTCGAGCAGTGGGCCGCGGTCGGCGAGCAGCTCGCGGCGGCGCTCCCGGCCGTCGCCCACCCGGCGGAACCGGTTGGTGACGTCGCGGGCGGCAAGGCCGGATTTCGGACCGGCGCCGAGCGGTGGCGCCGTGACGTGCAGGTGCGCGGCGAGCGGCGGTTCGGCGAAGCGGGCCTCGGCCAGGGAGGGCGGTGTGCGGCGGGGCAGGCGGCGGCCCCACGAGCCGACGGTGGTGCGGCCGGGCGGTGTCACGTCGGCGGCCGGGCGCGACCAGAGCAGAGCGGCGAGGAGCGGTTCGCCCGGGCGGGGTCCGGGCGCTGGCGGGTCGGCGTGGCGCGGCACGACGGGTACGGGGTCGGCCGGTGCGACGTACGCGCCGGTGGTGATCCGGGCGAGCCGGGGCGGGGCGAGTCGATCGGCGGCGAGCAGGCTGATCGCGTACCCGCTGGGCCCGGCCGCCGCCGCGCGTCCGGTGCGCACGCCGAGGCAGCGACCCAGCGCCGCACCGGCCACCGCGTGGATCGCGCCGCCGGCCAGGGCGGCCGCGCTCACCGTGAACGCGTCGGCCTGCTGCTGTTCCACCGCCCAGGCCGCGGCCGCCGCCATGGCCGCCGACATGGCCTGCCCTGGATCCCGGTCGTCCAGCAGCGGCAGCCGTCGCGGTCTGCCCGGCTCGACGTCGTCGATGCGGCCGACCCGCGGCACGCCGAGCAGCACCGGCACGGCCACGATCCGCGCGCCGGTGAACGCGGGGTGCATCCCGTCCGCACCCACGTCGCCGGGCTCCGGGATGCGCCACAGCCCGTCCGGCACCGCCCCGCTCACTGCCACGATGTCCACCGGCACCGCTTGCCCGGCGTCGTCGACCACCGCCACGGTGTGCCGCGAGGTCACGTCCGCGACCTGCATCGGCGTGAGGTCCAGCGGCAGCCCGCCGAGGACTGTGTCGTTGACCCGGTTCGCCGCCGTCCGGGTGCTCGTGGCCAGCGTGAACTCCGGTCCGACCCGGAACGGCCGCTCGGCGCTCCCGTCGTCCGGCGCCCCGGCCGGGCCGCCCGGATCCGGCGGGATCGAACCGCCGGCCACCACCACGCTCATCGACTGCTCGTGCGGATCCCCGGCGACCAGGTACTTGTCATGGAACGCGCCCCAGCCGATCGGCTCCACCGTCACCCGGCCGCCCGGGCCGAACGGGATCCGCACCCGGACCACGCCCAGGTCCAGCGTCGCCTCGCCGCGGATCCGCGGCCCCCAGACGTGCAGCTCGGCGCCGATCGAGAAGCCGAGCCAGATCCGGATCGTGCCCAGGAACCACAGGTTGATCTCGATGTTCAGGCTGGCCGTGACGCCGATGAACACGGTCACGTCGTAGTAGGCGGGATCCCACGACACGACCGCGTCGAACCCGGCGGTGAAGGTCGCCTTCACGAACCCGCCGTCGAAGACGACCTGGATCCGGGCGCCGGTCATCACCGCCGTCGAGGTGAGCGCGAAGTACGACTCGCCCTTCACCACGATCATCGAGCTGACCTGCCAGCTCAGCCCCAGCCGCGGGATCTGCGGCAGCACGATGTGTGGCCGGGTCCGGCGCGTCTCGGCGATGAAACGCGAATGGAAGCCGCCGAGCGTGAGCAGCACCTCGCCGGTGCGGAACCAGATCATGAAGGCGAACCCGCCGGTCAGCCGGCAGGCCGGGTTGATCAGCCACGAGTTTGCGGTCAGCTGCGCCTGCACCGACAGCACGCCGTCCCGGCTGGAGAACCGGGCCAGCAGCGCCAGCTCGATGCTGACCAGCGGCGCGGCCGGGTTCGGCAGGCCCATCCGGGAGGTGCCCAGGATGGCCACCTCGACCCCGTCGCCGAACGACACCGCGAGCATCGCCACCGACTCGACGATGGTGAACGTGGTGAACCGCACCCCGGCGGCCAGCCAGAAGTTGCCGCGCAGCGGTGGGAACGCGGCGGCGATGTCGTTGAGCGCCCGCATCGGGTCGCCGGTCAGGCCGCCGCTGGAACTCATCGCGCGGACCAGCGGGAACGCGTTGACCTTGCCGACCTCGTCGGGGATGGTCAGGCCCCGGTTGATGCCGAGGCCGGCGCCGACACCGGTGACGAAGAAGGCCGGCGGGCCGCCCAGCGTCGCGGAGAGCGCGCCGAAGATGAACAGTGACGTGTACTTCTCGGACTTACCCGGCACCGGGAATTCGCCCCAGGCGCCGATGACGTCGATGCCGAAGCCGGCCGCCCGCAGCACCAGCATGCCGACGTATTCGACGCCGCCGTCGCGTTCCAGCTTGCGCAGGCCACCGGCCAGCTCGACGTTCGCGTCGTGGAAGGCGACGGCCAGCCCGGCCAGGTCGATGCGCCAGGTCAGCGGGTTCGCGGCGGTGGCGAACGGGATGATCAGCTCGAGGTCGTCCACGCCCACCTCAAGGCCGGACAGCGCGGCGCCGCCGTCCAGCAGCAGGCTGACGTCGGTGGGCCGGCCGCCCTCGGTGCCCACGTCCAGCCCGATCTGGGCGATGTAGATCGGCCCGAACGACCGCTGGATCGGGATCCACCACGGCCCCGAGCCGAGGCCGGCCGACACGGTGACCCGGACCGGTTCGGTGGCCGTCTTGCGGACCTGCAGCTCGGGGCTGAAGCTGGGCGCGACCTTCTCCGGGTCGCCGCCCGACCCCGGGCCGGGGGAGAGGACCTTGCCGGCCACCGGGTTCCCGCCGCCCGCCGAGCCGACGTCGAGCGCCAAGCCGTCGATCACCAGCCGCCCGCCGGCGTGCCCGAACCCGCTCGCGTCCTGCTCGTACGCCCCGGACAGCCGCAGGCTGCCCACCCGCAACCCGGCATCCAGCAGCGGCCCCTGCTCCGCCCGGACCCGGACGCCGAGCCCCCGGATCCTGATGCCCGGAGCCGCCCGCACCGCCACGCCTCCGATCAGGTCGTCCGGCAGCTCCAGCACCCACAGCTCGAGGTGGCCGCCGGCCGGCCCGGGCAGCGGCGGATCCCAGACGTCGTCGGCCTCGACCGCCAGCACCAGCGGCCCGATCGCGGGCGGCACGATCGCTTCGGTCAGCCGCAGCCCCACGCCGTATCGCCGCGATCCGGCGGGCACGGTCCCGCCGGTGCGGGTCAGCAGGACCAGCTCGAACGGCCCGAGCGTGGGCCCGCCGTGCGCGTCCACCAACTTGGCGATGGCCCCGAGGACCCGCCCGGTCATGTTGTCCACCAGGTCCCCGGCGAGCCGCCAGGACCCCTGCGAGCCGGCCAGCACGCCCGCCTCAGCGAGCAACCCACCGAGGCTCGGCGCGGAACCGAACGGGCCGTTGAGCAGGTCGCCCAGCGTCGCCTGAGCCAGCGCCAGCTCGGCCGCGAGCGGCACGGCCAGCCGCTTGACCAGCGCCGGGATCGCCGCGGTCAGATCCGTGCCGGAGACGACCTCGGCCGCCGTGGCCCGCCGGTGCAGCACCAGCGTGCCTTTACCGAGCGTGACCTGCACGAGCAACGCTTCCCGGCGGGCCGCGGATACCGGGTCCAGCCACACTCCGGCCTCGACCCGCTCCGGCACGTCCGCGCCGAGCGTGACCTCGACGAACGGCAGCAGGTCGACCGGGCCGGGCAGCAGCGCGTCGGCGTCCGTCGTGGTCAGCGAGAGCCGGGCCGCGGCCAGGCCGGTGTCCCCGGCGGTGACCTCGCCGCCGATCCGCAGTCCGGGCAGCGGCTCGAGGCCGGCCGCGCGGATCCGGATGCGGGGTGCGCCGGTGGCGGCCGGGGCCAGGTCGACCTCGATCGCCCCGGCCGGGCTGCGCCACAGCGGACCGTTTCCGGCCGGGTCGCCGGTCACGGCGGCGACCAGTTCGCGCAAAGCCGCCAGCGCCGCGGCCGGCCGGGCCCGGAATCGGGACGCCAGTTCGGCCGGCGGGTCGGCGGCCAGCAGCCGCAGTTCGGTGATGCGGAAGGTGCCGCCGGCTGGGTCGCGGAGGCCGAGCGCTTCGCCCAGCGTGGTCAGGGCGGCGGCGAACCGGGCGATCCGCGGGTCGGCGTCGCCGGCGTCGCCGAGCGCGTCTAGCAATACAGGCAGGGCGTGCTCGACCGCGGCGGTGGCCGCCAGCCCGGCCAGCGCGCCTAGGTCGGGCGTACCTGGCAGCAGTGGCAGCACCAGCTCGGTGGCCGACGGGTCGGCCGGCTGCAGCCGCACGGTCAGGGCGGTGGACAGCCCGGCTTCCAGCTCGACCCCGGCCGATCGGAACCCGGCGGTACCGGATCGCCGGATCGCCGCGCGGACGCCGGTGCGAACCACCAGCCCCGGCGCCACGGAGACCAGCAGCGCCACGTCCGCGCCGGACCCGTCCGCGGCGGCCCGCCGCAGCCGCACGGTGAGCCGCAGCGCGTCGCCGTCCTCGGTGGCCGTCACCGAGCCGCCACCCGGAAGCGCCAGCCCGTCCCCACTCTGCCCGATCAGCCGCCCGGCCGCCCCGAGCAGGGCGGCGAGCCGGGCCGGTGCGAGCATCCCGCTCGGCCAGCCGATCGGGTCACGGAGCAGCCAGATCGGGCTGCGCACCCGGCCCGTCCCAGCCGGCAGCAGGCCGAGTGCCCGCAGCAGCGGGTCGACCCGGTCACCGCGCACGTGCTCGAGGCCGGCGCGCAGCACTTCGGCCGCCGCGGCCGCCGCCACCTGCGCGCCGAGGGTGGGCAGATCGGCCGTGGGCCAGAGGGGAATGCGGTCCGGCGCCGGCCGGCCCGCGTCGAGCTCGATGTCGGCGGTCGTGCCGGTCCGGGAGTCCGCGTCCAGCACGAGCGGGCCGAGCCGCAGCTGCGCCCGCGCGTGGAAATCCGGATCGAGCGTGAGCGTGCCGTCGAACGGCACCAGGCCGCCCAGCAGCACGGTGCTCGCGGCGGTCAGGCGCGTTCCGGCACCGTCGTCCACCAGGGACAGTCCGTGGTCGCCGGATGCCAGCAGCCGCCCCGCTGCGTCGACGACGAGTTCGCGGCCGGCGCGCAGGCTTTCCATCGGATCAGTGAGGAAACGGTCCAGCGCGTCCGGCGGGAAGGTCACCGTGCCGTCCGGGGCGATCGCGATCAGACCGGTTGCGGCGAGCACGTCGAGCAGATCACGGACGAGGCCGGTGGCGGGTGCGGGGGACAGCGCCCGGCCGAGCGCGCCGATCAGGGTACGGGCGGCCGCGTCGGGCGCACCGAGCCGGACCGCGCCGAGCTCGATCCCGGCGACGGCGGCATCGTGCAACGTCATCGTGGCCGCGCCGGACGAGCCCAGCACCACGGTCAGATCGGCCCGGCGCACCCGCGGGCCGGACCCGCCGGCCGCCGACCCGGCCAGCCAGCCGCCCTCGCGCCAGAGCGATGTGCGCACCGTGACGGCCCGCCCGGGGTCGCCCGGGCCGCCGGCCCGCAACCGGATCCGGTGCAGGTCGGCGCGGACGTCCACGCTGGCGCGCAGGTCGTCCGACTCCGGTGCCGACCGGGCGGCGGCGATGCCGAGGCCGAGATGCGTGGCCGGGGCGCGGGTGCGGCCCGCCGACTCGTCGGGCAGCAGCCCGCGGACGTGCCCGGCGACCGCCCGGGCGAGGCCCGCCGTCGCGAGGACCAGGTCGTCCCCGGTGAAGCCGGCCGGGATGGCGAGCGGTGCCACGGCGCCCGGCAGCGGCGTGGGCAGTGGGGGCGGCAGGAAGTCGCGTACCGGAAAGGGCGTGGCCGCCGCCAACCCACCCGGACCTGGCACCGCCGCGCCGCACAACGCGGCGCGGGCCCGCAGAAGGCCGAGGAGCCCGGCGATCTCCTGTGCGTCCGGCTGTGGCAGCAGCGCGGCCAGTCGGCCCGCCAGCACGGTCGCCTCGGCGCCGGTCGCGGCGGCCACCGCCGGCCCGTACGGGCATCCGACGGTGACCAGTCCTTCCGCGTCACCGCCGGCCCAGACCGCTCGCGCGGCGTGCCCGGCCACCGAATGCGCCACCAGCGTCACCGGCCCGGGAGCTGCGGCCCGCACCGCCTGCACCGCCGCTCGCAGCCGTCCCGCCACGTCGGCGACCGGTGGCAGCAGGACGAACCACGGTCCTTGCGCGGCCACCGTGGCGGACGCCGGCAACTCGCCTTCGCGCAGGTCGATGAGCGCCGGATCCGGTGGGTCGGGCTGCCCGCGCCAGGGAGCGACACCCGGCAGCGCCGCCGCGACGTAGATCACCCGGCCGCCGTCGACGCCGGGCGCGTGCAGGCTCAGCTCGAAGGCGGCCGGAGCATCCAGATGGGACACGCCGTCGAGAGTCGCGCCCTGGGCGTCGCCGTCGGCGATCTGGTCGGCCGTCCGGAAGATCCCGTCGCTGTCCCGCAGCGCGAGCAGCCCGGCCAGGTCGGCCACCACGTCCCGGCCGGCCGACAGGTCACGCAGGAGCGGATCGAAGCGGGCGGCCGCGGTCAGGATCTCGGCCGCTGTGGCGGCCGGGTCGCCGGGCACGATGGTGTCCAGCACGGGGTCGAGCCCGCGCAGTGAGGGCCCGTCGGGGTCGAGCCAGGCGAGCAGTTCCGGCCCTGACGGGTACGCGCCGAGCGTGATCCGCCACGGATCTGCGGGCGTACCCGTCCCCCGAGTGCCCACCGCGAACCCGCCGCCGGCCGCATCGTGCGCCACCAGCCCCTGCAGCACGCCGACCGCGAGGTCGGCCAGGTCGAGCCCGGAGTCGCTCGCCATCAGCCGGGCCAGCCACGACCGCAGCGCGCCGACCGGATCGGCGAGCAGCTCATCCAGCCGCAGCGGCGGCAGGTCGGCGGCCAGGGCGGCCACGTCGATGCCGGGACCCGGATCGTGCCGGAGTCGCAGACGAGCGGTCGGCCGCCAGCCGAGCAGCGCCGCCGCGACCGCCCCGAACCCATCCGCGTCGGCGCCGGCCAATCCACGTGCGAGCAGCCACTCCAAGGCGGTCCAAAGGTCATCGCCCGGCGGGGGCAGGCCGGTGCCGAGCTCGAACGGGTCGGGCAGAGTCAGCGTCTCGCCGGCCGAGGCCAGCGCGCCGCCGCGGATGGCGAGCCGGCCTTCCCAGCCGGTCTCCCGGCGCCACTCCACCACCGCGGTGGCCGTGCCGAAGCGGACCGCGATCGGCCCGCCGACCTCCAGGTCGTCGCCGATCTCGAGCCGGACCAGCGCACCGTCGGCGAACGACACGACCGGACCGGCCGCGGGCAACTCGATGCGGGCGAGGGTCAGCAGCATGGCCGGCCGCAGCTCGGCGCCGTTCAGCGCGACCGGATCGTGCACGACGCCGGCGCCCACGTGCAGGACCGGTGCCGCGTCCGGCCCGGAGCGCCACAGCCGCAGCTCGAGTTCACCCGCGGCCACGCCGGCCAGCCGCAGCACCCACGGGCCGGCCGCATCGCCGGCCGGCGTCTCGACGGCGGTCGCGCCGAGCAGCCGGGCCAGCTCACCGGCGAGCGTGCCCCATCGCCCGGAGCTGAGCACGGCCGCCTGGTACCGCCCCCAGGCCCCGAGCGGGTCGGCGATCAGCTCGGGCAGGGCGGGCAGCCCGGGCCAGGTCTCCGCGACCGGCACCGGCCGGGTGAGCCCGAGCAGCACGGCCAGCGCCCGCGCACGTCCCGGTTCGAGGAAGTCGTCGAGCGCCGCGGTCAGCGCGTCGGCCGCGGCAGCGCTCGCGGCCCGGCCGATCGCCTCCACCGAGGACAGATCAAGCGTGGGGTACGCCGTCCCGCGCAGCATCACGCCGATCGCTTCGACTTGCAGCGCGGGCCGATGGTCCGCCCCGGCCCCGATTCCGGCGCGCAGCGTGCCCACCTGCACGTCGGCCGTCCCGGTGGCGGGCAGCCGCACCAGCGGCACGCCGTCGCGGCTCAGCTCGAACCCGACGTCGAACCGGGGCAGCCAGGTGACCGCAGGCGTCGCCGCCAACGTCAACGCACACAGCTCGACCAGCACGCGCAGCCGGCCCGGCAGCGTGGCCGCATCACCGGTGCGCAGGCTGCCGGCGACCGCGGGCCGGATGGTCACCGCACCGCCGGCTTCGGTCACCACCATCTGAACGGACACCTCGACGTCGCCGGTCGGCCGCACCACCCACCGCAGCGGGTCGGCCGCGGTTCCGGTGCCGAGCACGCCGTCGGGCAGGTCGAGTTCCAACAGCTCGGCCAGCGCCTGCAGCCACGCTCCCAGCCCGCCCGAGCTCACCATCGTCCGCAGCCAGTCGACCAGGGCGGCCGGCCCGCGGCTGAACAGCTCGGCCAGCGGCAGCGGCGGAATGCCCTCGCGGTCACCCAGGCCGAGCAGTGCGAGCAGTCCCCGCAGCCGCCCGGAGTCGTCGTCGCCGCGACCGGCCCGCGTCTCGAGCAGGCCGTGCAGCACCTCGACCAGCTGGGCGCCGAGCAGATCGGGGTCGTCGGTCAGGGTGAGGTCGCGAGGTTGCGGCCAGGCCGGCAGCCGCAGCCCGCGGAGCCGGACGGCCAGCGCCGGAGCCTGTCCGCCGGCCGTCGGCAGGTCGGCCATGACGGCGACACCGGCCAGGGCAACCACGTCGTCCGGGCCGGCCGGCGGGAAGTCCAGCGCGATGCCGAAGCGGATCGTCCCGGCCGGGGTGCCGGGTAGCAGCACCACACCGCTCTCGCCATCGCTGCCGGCGACGGGCACGGCCAGGGTCGCGGAGAGCCTGAGGCCGTCGCGTTCGGTGGCCGCGCGCCCACCGAGTCCGAAGCTGACCCGGCCCGGTGCGGCGTCCACGATGGCGCAGAGTGCGGCCGGTCCCTCCTGGACGAGCGGGATCCAGGTCTGGCCGGGCGGCAGGGCGGGCAGGTCGAGGGTGCGGGACACCTCGCCGAACAGCGACGCGGCCAGTCGCAGCAGCGCCTCCCGCCGGTCCGGGTCGTGCGCGACACCGGCCAGCGTGCCGGACGGGTCGCCGAAAAAGGCCGGATTGAGCGCGAGGCTCGCCGGATCCCCGGGCCGGTCCAGCCGCAGCACACCGAGCGCCAGACCGACCTGCACCAGCTCGTCCGGCAGCTCGACGCCGATCATGACCGCGCGGCGCGGTCGATGGCGTGCCGGGCCTGCGGCACCACCCGCAGCACTCCGTGGCTCGCCCAGACCGCGCCGGGCAGCATCGGGCAGCAGTGCGCGTCCTCACCGGCCCGGGCCGCCACGGTCTCGCACACCTGACGGAACGCGATCCACACGGCGGCCACCGCGGTCGGTCCCCAGACCGCCACGACCAGCGGATCCGCGCCACGGGCGGCGGTCTCCGCGGTACCGATCAGCCCGGCCGGCTCGCTCTCGGTGCCCAGTGCGTACGGGACCACCAGTTGGGTTCTCGCCTGGTCGCACTGAACCGGCAGAGCGGCTAGTAGCAGTCCTTCGCGCAGTGCAACCCGTAACTCGAGGCTGTGTACAGCTAATTCGTTGTCCAAGTCCTGCCAGACGAAGCCGATGCTCGGATCGGCTTCCGCGGCTAGCGCGTCGCGTAGGAGCCGCCGGAGCTCGTCCTCGGTGACCGCGATGGGCGAGCCGACCTCGCCGGGCTGGGACACTGCCATGCGATGGATGCTTCCGTCAGGCTGACGTTCTTCCGGTCAGATCACCGACAGCGGGAGGGGATTATGCACCCGTCGGGAATCCGACCACCTTTGCGTTGACCGGGCACGGCTGGCTGATGTCCGGAGCTCGCGAGCGCGGCCGCCGGTGGCTGTCCACGCAACCTGCCGAATGGGATCGGCGTGTTGCCACGATCTCGCGTTACCATCGCTCCGGATAACGCGGAACGGGAAATTCGCCTTTGATCCGCGGAAGAGATGTGTGCTTCTCATGGGCCGTCAAGTGGTCACTCGCCCGGGTGCGCGACGAGTAACACGCGCTGCACTTGCCAATTCCCGGAAATACGCCGTGCATGTAGTCGTAGGCGCTGGGTCAGACGGCGCCAGAAATGGTGTGCGCACTGAATGGCCGGCACCGCACTCGATCGGCGGTGGTCACACGCCTGGTCACAGGCGAAGCCGAGGAACATTCGCAGCGGCAGCGGGATCCGGCCCGGCGACCGGCTCATGACCCGGCCGACGTGGTCAGGATGCCGAGGCACATCTCGTCCGCGGTGCCCTCACCCCAGATCACGTAGCGCGGCGGCAGGGCCTTCAGCTGCGGCAACCGCTTGCGGAGGCCGGCGTCATGCGTACACGTGGTCCGGAGAGTGTCTCCGGCCTTGACTTTGACCGGCTCGGGGAGCACCTGCAGCGCCTGGTTGTCGAAGTCGAAGGCCGGGACGTCGAGCAGCAGCCTGGCGTCGGGCTTGCCCGGGTTGAGCTCGACCGTGACCGACCTGCCGAGCAGGTGCATGTGCCCCCGGGCGGCGTACACGGTCATCGGTCCCGGGACCGGGGTGTCGCAGGTCTGGGTGTTGCCAGGCTTGGGCTTGGCATAGCCGCACATCTTGAGCAGGTTTCCCTCCATCGCGCCGGACTCCGCCCCGAAGCGTTTCGTGACGTCGGCGGCCGCGGCGCTCCGGTCGCACAGCGGACCCGACTCGTCCGGCGCGCAGGGCAGCTCGATGGGCACCAACAGAGGCGAGGTGTCGAGGGTCGTGGTCCGCGGCGTTCCGTCGGTGAGGCGCAGCCGCACGGTGGACTGGTCACTGCCGGCCGGCTTGCCGCCGGTGCCGAGCAGGCTGTAGTGCGTCTCCATCACGATCAGGCTGCCCGGCTTCAGCGGAAAGCCGAGGTCACCGTCGAGCGGGATTTCCTGCACGCCGGGTGTCCAGGTGTCCACCCAGGTCGCGTCACCGACTCCGGCCGAGCTGAAACAGGTCCAGCCCTCCTCCGGCGTCTTGGCGTCGATCGCCCGGACCTCGGCCGCGTGCTCGGGCGCGATCACGTTGGTGATGGCGTGGTGGGCGATCGGGACGTTCTGCGGGGTGAACTGGACGCCGGTCAGGAACGCCGGCTTGGTGATCTGGGGGTCGAGGATCACGCAGCGGTACTCGTCGAGCCCGCCGGCCGGTGGCGCCGGGGTGACCGGCTTCGCGTATTCGATCTCCTGGAAGCGTTCACCGGTGCGCAACGGCAACGCCGGCGCCGCGGAGGAGTTGTGGGCGTGGGCCGGGGCTCGAGCAACGGCTCGCATCCGTCCAGCGCGCCGGCGAGGTCCGGCCGCACCCCGGCGAGCGCCGTGGCGGCCCGCCTCCAGGTGTCGGTGAGCTCGGCCGTCGAGAACCGGAACCGGCTTCCGGCGTCCATCCGCCCTCGCGCTTCGTTCCGGAGCCGGGCCAGTAGCCGTGCCGCGGCCAGCCAGCCGTCCGTGGACGGTCGCTGGGCCAACGACTGCGCGCCGACGTCCTCGAACTCGAGGACGACGAAGCCGTCTCCGCGATGCGCCGCGATGAGCCGTGGCGCGGCGATCCGGCCGGGGATCAGCACCTGCTCGTACACGTCGAGCGCGAGTGCTTCCGCGCCGGCGCCGCGCTTGACGATCGTGGTCGAGCCGCCGGTCCAGCGGATCCGCCAGGTCTCGCTGATGCCCCAGTGCCGCAGCTTGTCGCCGCCGACCGCGACCCGGCCGCCGGACACCAGCGGAAGCCATCCGGGAGAATCCATCCGGGGGACTTTACATAAGGGCCGCTCTGGCCTCGGCCAGGATGCGGTCGGAGAGCTCGGTGCCCGCCGTGGCCCGGGCCAGCAGCAGCGCGCCGACCAGGGTGCTCACCGCGACCAGGTCCTCGCCGCCGTCGGTGGCCAGCTGCCGGGCGTAAAGCTCCACCCCCTTCGCGTACGCCGGAATGGCGGCGTTGTCCGGATCCTCGCGGGCCAGGTCGCCGCCGAACCCGGCGGTCGGGCAGCCGGTGCCCGGTGCGTCGCGGTGCTCGGGCGAGAGGTACGCCTCCAGGAACGCGTCCCGGTCGAGCGAGGTGATCCGCTCGCCGGCCTGGGTGAACGCGAGCCCGACCGCCTCGGTGACCAGCGCGTCCTTCGAGGCGAAGTGCTTGTAGAACCCGCCGTGGGTCAGCCCCACCTCGGCCATCACGTCGGCCACGCTGACCCCGTCGATCCCCTGCTCGCGAAACAGGCGGGCCGCCGTCTCGACGATCCGCTTCCGGTTCTCCTGCGCCTGCGCCTGCGACACCCGTCCCATGGATCCGAGTATAGATGGCATGTGTCATCTATTACCTTGCGCAGCTTAGATGACGGTCATAATCTATTTGGCATGGACATCACGAACTCGGTAGCCGTCGTCACCGGCGCCAACCGCGGCCTGGGCCGCCACTTCGCCACTCAGCTGCTGGAACGCGGCGCCAAGGTGTACGCCGGCGCCCGCAACCCGGCCTCGGTCGACCTGCCCGGCGCCATTCCCCTGCAGCTCGACATCACCGACCCGGCCTCGATCGAGCGGGCCGTCAAGACGGCGGGGGACACCACCCTGCTGATCAACAACGCCGGGATCTCGCTCCGCCAGCCGCTCATCGGCGGCGACCTCGACCTGATCCGGCAGGAGATGGAGACGCACTACTTCGGAACCCTCGGCGTCACCCGCGCGTTCGTCCCGTCGATCGAGGCCAACGGCGGCGGCGCCATTCTCAACGTGTTGTCCGTACTGTCCTGGCTCCACCTCGACGTCACCGGCGGTTACTCGGCGGCCAAGGCGGCCGGCTGGGCGATGACCGACTCGGTCCGCCACGAGCTCGCCCCGCGCGGCATCGCGGTCGCCGCCCTGCACGTCGGCTACATGGACACCGACATGGCCGCGCACGCCCCGGCCGACCAGAAGACCGACCCGGCGCTCGTCGCCCGGCAGGCCCTGGACGGCATCGCGGCGGGCCTGACGGAAATCCTGGCCGACGACCTGAGCCGGAACGTGAAGGCCGGCCTGGCCGGTTAGGTTCGGCGCTGGGACGAGGAGGCGAGGCCGCGATGCCTCCTCGTCGGGGGACGCTCTGGGCGGCCGTGCGGGAATGCTCAGCCCTGCGGGACGGCGGTGGACAGCGACAGGGCGAACAGCCCGTCCGGGTCGGTCCACCAGTGGTCGAGGCTGAACCCGGCCTCGGCCAGTTCCCGCTCGACACCCTCGCGGCGGAACTTGGCGGACACCTCCGTGCGGACCTCCTCGCCGGCCGCGAAGTCGACGACCAGGTCGACGCCGGGGATGGTGACGCGCATCGGCCAGCGGGCGCGCAGCCGCATCTCGATCCACTCGTGGTCGGGATCCCAGAGGGCGACGTGGGCGAAGCCTTCGAGGTCGAAGTCGGCGTCCAGGCTGTTGTTGAGGACCCGCAGGACGTTGCGGTTGAACTCGGCGGTCACCCCGGAAGCGTCGTCGTAGGCCGGGACCACGACGCTCGGGCTCTTCACCAGGTCGGTGCCGAGCAGCAGGTGCTCGCCGGGTTCGAGCACCGCCCGTACGTCGGCGAGGAACGCGGCCCGCTCGGCCGGCACCAGGTTGCCGATCGTGCCGCCGAGGAACGCGATCAGCCGGTCGCCGCCGGTCGGCAGGTGTTTCAGGTGACGGGTCATGTCGCCGACGACGTTGTGCACCCGCAGGCCGGGGTAGTCGGCCGTGATCCGGTCGGCGGCGGCGGTCAGCGCGGTGGGTGAGACGTCCATCGGTACGAACGTCTCGAGGGTGCCGGTCGCGGTCAGCGCGTCCAGCAGCAGCCGGGTCTTGGTGGAGTAGCCGGAGCCGAGTTCGAGCAGCGAGGTGGCCCGGGTGTGCCGGGCGATATCGGCGGCCCGGTCGGTGAGGATCTGCCGTTCGGTGCGGGTCGGGTAGTACTCGCGCAGCTCGGTGATCTGCTCGAAGAGCTCGCTGCCGCGGGCGTCGTAGAACCACTTGGGCGGCAGGGATTTCGGGTCGGTGGTGAGCCCGGTGGTCACGTCGGTCCGCAGGGCGCGGCTGAGCTCGTCGGCGTCCAGGTGGACGTCGATGGCGTGCACGTTCACGGTTCTCCCAGGGTTGTCGTCGTGAGGGCGGTGGCCGTGGCGACCAGCAGGGTGCGGTCGGGGACGGGCTGCCAGCCGGGGTCGTCGTCGAACGGCTCGGACGCCACGACGACGTCGGCCGCCCGGCGGGCCGAAGACGGATGACCGGAGGCGAGGGGTGGCTCGCCGCCGGGCGCGGCCGCCCGCCGCCGGACCGACAGCGAGTGACCGACGGTGGTGGCGGCGATCGTCTCGCCGTCGGTGAGCAGCAGGTTGAGGCGGGAGCCCGGCGCGGCTCGTTCGACCTCGGCCACGACCGAGGCGAGCGCGTCGCCCGGGGTGGCGCCGGACCTGAGGCGGTCGCGGACGAACACCCAGAGCAGGGCCGCGTCGGTGGGCGCCTCGAGGACGAGCAGACCGTCGATCGCCGTCGTGGACGCCAGTTTCGCCACCGAGCCGGGCCACCCGGTGACGACCCCGTTGTGGCTGAACAGCCAGGGCCCCTCACCGAAGGGCGCGGCCGCGGACTCGGTGACCGGCATGCCGGCGGTCGCGCTGCGGACGGCCGCGAGCACCGCCGTCGAGCTCAGCGCCGCCGTCAGCCCGGGCAGCGTGGTGTCGCTCCAGATCGGCGTGCCCCGCCGGTACCGCACCGGACCGTCCGGCGTGTACCACCCGATCCCGAACCCGTCGGCGTTGACGGTGCCGCCGCCGCGCATGTCCTGCGGCGCCCACGACTGCTTGACCAGCGAGTGCGGAGGATCGAAGAGCAATTTCCCCAGGGGTACGGGCGGGCCGAGGTAGGCCAGGTGGCGGCACATCAGGCGTCCCGCGCGCAGCGGAACCCGCTGAAGATCTGCCGGCGGATCGGGTAGTCCCAGTTGCGGAACGTGCCCCGGCAGGCGGCCGCGTCGGTCCCGAACGAGCCGCCGCGCAGCACCTTGTAGTCGGATCCGAAGAAGACCTCCGAGTACTCCCGGTAGGGGAACGCGGCGAACCCGGGGTAGCCGTGGAAGTCGCTGGACGTCCACTCCCAGACGTCGCCGATGAGCTGGTGCACCCCGCTCGGCGAGGCGCCCGCCGGGTACGCGCCCACGGCCGCGGGTCGCAGATGCCGCTGCCCGAGGTTGGCCTGGTCGGCGGTCGGCGGCTCGTCACCCCAGGGAAAGCGCCGGGACCGGCCGGTCGCCGGGTCGAAGCGGGCGGCCTTCTCCCACTCGGCCTCGGTCGGCAGCCGCTTCCCGGCCCACGCCGCGTAGGCCTCGGCCTCGTAGAAGCAGACGTGCACCACCGGCTCGTCCGGGACGATCCGCGAGGTGCGGCCGAATCGGGTGTACGCCCACCCGTCGCCGTCCCGCTGCCAGTGCTGCGGCGCGCTCAGCCCGGCCGACCGCCGATGCCGCCACCCCGCAGTGCTCCACCAGCGTTCATCGTCGTAGCCGCCGGCGTCGAGGAAGGCGGCGTACTGCTCGTTGGTGACCGGCGCCCGGTCGATGAAGTAGGCCGGCACGTCGACCTGGTGGGCCGGGCGCTCGTTGTCCAGCGCCCAGGGCTCGGTGGTGGTGCCCATCGTGAACGGCCCGGCCGGGATCAGCACGTCGCCGGTGACCGGCGTCGTCGAGCCGGGCGGAGGCGGCGCCTGGAGAACGGGCGCGCCGGTGCGTAACTGGTGCGTGGCGAGCATGGTCTCGTCGTGCTGCTGCTCGTGCTGGACGATCATGCCGAACGCGAACGCCCGCTCGACCAGCGGCGTCCCGTCGAGTCGCGTGTGGTCGAGGACGTCGAGCACCTTGTCCCGCACGGTCGCCACGTAACGGCGTGCCTCGGCCGGCCCGAGCAGCGGCAGCTGGGGCCGGTCGCCGCGCGGATGCTTGAAGGCGTCGTACAGCTCGTCGATGTCGCGGCGCACCGGCTCGCGCCCGCCGACGTCGCGGACCAGCCAGAGCTCCTCCTGGTTGCCGACGTGGGCCAGGTCCCACACCAGCGGGGACATCAGCGGGGAGTGCTGCCGCACCAGGTCGTCCTCGTCGACGGCCTCGGTGAGCAGGACGGTGCGGTCGCGGGCCCGCTCCAGCTCGGTGGCGACCAGGCTGCGCAGGGTTTCGGTCTCGGTGGCCATCACTGCTCCTGGGTGAGGTCGGCGGGGCGCAGGGTTTCGGTCTCGGTGGCCATCACTGCTCCTCGGTGACGCCGGCGCGGCGCAGACGCCGGTGGATGGTGTCGATGACGTGGGTGCCGAGGTCGGCGGGCAGGTCGAGCCGGTCGGCGGCCAGCTCGGTCAGGGCCGCGGCGGTGCGGGCGAGCGCCGGGTCGGCCAGACCGCAGCGGTACGCCTCCAGCCAGCGCCCGGCGACCGGTTGCGCGAGCTCCAGCGCCCGCTCGGTGGTCCGGTGATCGCCGAACAGGGCGGTGACCATCGCGACCGGGGCGATCCACTCGTCGCCGGGCTGGGCGTCGAGGTAGCGGATCTCCAGGTAGCCGTGTGGGCGCACCGGCGGGAACAGCGTGGTCAGGTGGTAGTCGACGTCGGCCGTGGTGAGTGGTTGGGTAACCGCGCCGGCGACCCAGTCGGCCAGGGTCACGCCGGGCGGCGGATCCCAGCGGCCGTCGTCGCGGCGGACGCAGACCAGGGGAGCGGCCAGCGCATAGCGAGCCCAGGCGCCGGAGGGGTCGTCGGGTGGATCGAGCGGCGGGTGGGTCAGGCGCGGGTCCATGTCCCACCAGGTCGCCATGCGGGCCGAGGCCACCCCGGTGTCGCGCCCCGCGTGCCGGGTGGAGTTGGCGAACAGGGCGACCAGCGGAGGGCCGAGCGCGTTCGCCGCGGCCCAGCGGACCCCGAGCTCGGCGGGGGTGCCCGCGTCCAGGCAGACCTGCAGCCCGGCGGTGCTGCCCATCATGACGCGGCCGTGCGGGCCGTGTGCGTCGAAGGCCCGCTCCATGGCTCGATAGCGGGGCGTGTCGAGCAGGCGGCGAGGCGGTCGGTAGGGGTCGATGCCGTGTTCGCCCAGACGCAGGCCGCCGGAGTCGAGCAGGGCGGTGAGATGGGCGAGGTCGGCGGTCACGGCCGCGTGCAGCGCGGCGGTGGCGGAGGCCGGTGCCGAGGAGATCTCGAGCTGCCCGCCCGGCTCCAGTGTGAGAGTGCCGCCGGAGGGCAGGGGATCTGGGGTATGGCCTGGTCGGAAGGTGGCCGGGGCGTACCGGCCGAGGACGTGACGCAGATGGTCCGGGTCGAGGGGCGCCTCGGGTGCCGCCGTGGGGTGGACGGTCCACTCGAGCTCGGCGCCCATCAACGTCGGTGGGCCTGTCTTGAAGCAGATGGCGCGGATGTGCGCCGCCACTTCCTCCTCGGTGCGTAACTCGCGCGCGAGCTCGCCTTGGTCGAGCGTGGTCACCAGCGGGACTCCCGTCGTCGCCAACTGAACTCTCGTTTACCTCCTCGGACCCTAGATCGGAGGTACGACATCTCGCCGAACGACGGCCGAGGCTAGCGAATCAAAACGGGCCTCTTGCTGCGCATACGCCCCCACAAGTGACCTGTGTCACCCGATTCTGACGACCCGCGCCCAGTCCGGTGGCGGCTCATCCCAGCCGTGTTTCGACACCGGGCGGGGAAACAGGCCGACCACGGTGCGGCAGGGCGGCCGCGACGACGGCCAGGGCGTCTGCCCGTCGGTCAGGGCGACCACCACGTCCGGCCGGGGCCGTGAGCGCAGCGCCCGCGCGAAGCCCGCACGCAGGTCGGTGCCGCCGCCACCGATCAGCGGGATGTCCTCGGCGCGGCAGAGCGGGTACGCGACCCCGGCCGCCGCGTCGCAGGACAGCACCGAGACCAGGTCGCGCCGGCCGCCGACCGCCCGGGAGATGGCCGCCACCTCCAGCAGCGCGCCGCCGAGTTCCGCGTCGCTCACCGAGCCGGAGGTGTCGATCACCACGCAGACCCGCGGCGGGCGGCGGCGCAGGCTGGGCAGGACCACGCCGGGCAGGGCGGCCGAGCGGCGGGCCGGGCGGCCGTACGAATAGTCCTCGCCCGTCCCGGATCCGGCCGCCGCCCGCACCGCCGCGCCGAGCAGGTCCCGCCAGGGCTGTGGCGGATGGAACGCTTCGTCGGCCCAGCGCTTCCAGCCCCGGGGCACGTCGCCGGGATGCCCGATCAGTCCCTGCGCCACCCGGAACCGGACCGCGTCCCGCTCCTGATCGCTCAGCCCGTGCGCGCCGTCCGCACCCAGGTCCCATTCGCGCGCGAGGCCGTCGGCGCCGCTGCCGCAGTCCAGCCAGGCCCACTCGTCGGTGAGCCGGCCCAGCCGGAACTGCGTGAGGTACTCCTCCATCAGCCGGTCGGGCTCCAGCCGCAGCCGCTTCGGCGTGATCGCGCCCTCCGGCGTGGGCAGCCCATGGCCGTACACGTCGTCGTTGATCTCCAGATCGGCGGCGATGTTCATCCGCAGCTGATCGCCGTTCCCGGTGAGGTCCTTGCGGCGCGCGACCCGCTCACTGCGCCCGTGGTGGTCTCGCAGGAGATGAGAGACCTCATGCACGAGTACGCCGGCCAGATCGGTGATCGCCGTCCGGTCCACGAAGGACGGTGACACGTAGCACCGCCAGTGCCGGTCGACGGCCATCGTCGGTACCCGCTTCGACGGCACCAGGTTCAGTGCGAACAAGGCGGTCGCCAGGTACGGCCGTTTGTTCACGGCGTGCAGCCGGGCCGTGTAGAGCTTTCCGAGGTCCATCAGGCGGCCCGCTCGGCGAGGGCGATGGCGCCGGCCAGCCGCTCGATGGCCGCGGGCACCGCCCAGTCGTCCCGGCGCAGGGCCGCGAGCGTGGCAGCCGGCGCGACGACCAGGTCGGGCGCGCCGGTGTCGAGCGCGTGGACGAGCACCGCCCACGCCGCGTCCCAGCGTGGCTCGGTCGGCGCCTTGCGGACCGCCTCGACCACCCCGTCCAGCGCGGCCTGCCGCAGATCGCCGCGCTCGGGGAGCGGGCTGGCCGGATCGGCCAGCAGCGCCTCGGGATCGGGCAGGTCGAGGCGCTCCATCGAGGCCAGCAGTTCCAGGCCGGGCCCGTCGCCGACCGTGCCCCGGACCAGCATCGACAGCACCTCGCGGGAGGTGCCGGCGGCGGTGGCGAACGCGACCAGGCGCAGGGTCATGTCCCAGGTGCGCGGGGACGGCCACGCGCTGCCGCGGCGGGCCTCGCCGGAGGGCAGCTTGTGCACCAGCGCCGGCCGGGTGGTGAGCAGGCCGCACACCGCGCGCCGGGCGAAGGCCACCGCATCGGTCAGGTTCGCCGGGTCGAGGTGGGGGAGCGTGGCCCGGGGCCAGGTGCCGGCGAGTCCGCGTACGACGACATCGGGGTCGAATGTCCACTGTAGATGCACGAAACGGTTGGCCAGGGGTGCGCTGAGCTCCCAGCCGTCGGCCGCGGAGCCGCGCGGGTTGGCCGCGGCCACGATGCGTACGCCCGGAGGAAGCCGCAGCGCGCCCACCCGGCGTTCCAGCACCAGGCGCAGCAGGGCGGCCTGCACGGCGGGCGGGGCCGTCGACAACTCGTCCAGGAACAGCAGCCCCCGGCCGGTCTCGGCCAGGCGGACCGCCCAGTCCGGCGGGGCCATCGGCACGCCCTGGACGGCCGGATCGTCACCCACCACGGGCAGGCCGGAGAAGTCGGAGGGCTCGTGGACGCTCGCGATCACCGTGGTCAGCGGCAGGTCGAGCGACTCGGCGAGGTGGCCGATGGCGGCGGTCTTGCCGATCCCGGGCTCGCCCCAGAGCAGCACCGGCAGGTCGGCCTGCACGGCCAGGGCCAGGGCTTCGAGCTGCGGGTCGGGGCGGTCCTCGGTGTCCACAGTGGTCAGCAGATCCAGCAATCGGGCAGCAGCGGTCACAGTCATGTCATCACCTGGGAGGTCGAAGGAAGTCAGCGAGTGAAGGCTTGCCGCGGGCGGCCGCGCATGACGGCGCGATCCGATCCGGGCGGGCAGTGCCGGGCGAGGCCGGCGCGGAAGAGGCCATGGTCGATCCACTGCTCGGCGGCCGCGGCGAGCTCGTCCCGCAGCGGACCGTCGCGCAGGAGCACGTCCGGTCCGAGCAGGCGTTCGACGGCCGCCAAGGCGCCGGCGGTGTCACCGTGATCGAGGCGGTTCCGGATCTCCGGGAGGTCGTCGGGGTGGCGGATCGCCCGGTCGATGGCCCGCAGGCAGGGCATCGGCGGGCCACCCAGCGCGACCAGGAGTTCCTCGCGGCGGAGGTCGTCCGGATCGTGGTCGAGGGGGACCGGGCGGCCGTTACGCAGCCCGATCCGATGCGAGGCGCCCCGGCACTCGACCAGCATCGGCCCGTCGTCACCGGCCGGGGGTTCGATCCGGGCCCCGGGCGCCAAGGCGTTGGCCACCAACGGATGCAGCCGTCCGGGATCGATCATCCCGGCCCGCAGTAGCTCCACATCGGGCGGTAGCCACGTGGCGGCGTAAGGCAGATAGGCGACCCGCGTCGGTTCCCGGCCGCAGCCGTCGAGGTCGAGGAACGCCCGGCGGCGGCCGCGCACGACCACGTGGCGCTCCCGCAGGAGCTCGGCCTCGGCACGCCAGCGGTCCTCGTCGCTCTGCTCGGCCAGGCCCGGCCGGGACCGGAACTCGGGCGCCCGCCGGGCATCCCAGAGGTGGCGGTGCAGGTCGAGGCGGTACCGCGGATCGGACCTGCGGGCCAGCGCGAGGCTGATCCGCTGACCGGCCTCGGCCCAGCCCGGCGGGGTCCGCGCCACCAACTGCAGCCCGCCCGGATAGCGCGCGAGCGCGACGGTCAGGCCGGGCCGGAGCAGGCCGTCCGGCGCGACCCGGGGCCAGTGCCAGCGCAGCAGATCCGGCGCCAGATGACGCAGGTCGTCACGCAGGAGCGGGGTGAGGTCGCGGGCCACGGCCCGCGGATCGAGATCGACGTCGAACCGTGCGGCGGCACACGCGCCGGCCCAGTCGCCTGCCTCGCGGCGGGCGGTGGCGGTCTCGACCATCGAGGGCGGAACGGCGAACTCACGCACGCGCCGCCAGCACAGAAGCCGGGTCTCCGAGCTCGTCCAGGAACGCATCAGCGCTCACCTGAGACGAACGAGACCCCCGTTCCTTGCGAGTAGGTAACCATCGCCGACGATGGTAGCGGCCTCACGCTCCGCGGTCCATGACCAGGGGGGCCGCGCTCAGCCGGGTCACCTCGTCGGCGGGCATCGGCCGGGCGTAGTGATAGCCCTGAGCGATGTCGCAGCCGATCGTGGTGAGCGCGTCGGCCGTGGCGACGTCCTCGATGCCCTCCGCGACGACCGTCAGGCCCAGCTTGTGGCCGAGGGTCACGGCCGACTCGACCAGCGCCAGGCTGCCCGGGTCGGCGATCATGTCGCTGACGAAGGCCCGGTCGATCTTCAGCTCGTCCAGCGGGAGCGTCTTCAGATACGCCATCGAGGAGTACCCGGTGCCGTAGTCGTCGAGCGACGTCTTCACGCCGAGCTCCCGGATCCGGCGCAGCACGCGTACGGCGGTGTCCGGGTCGCTCATCACCGTGTACTCGGTGATCTCGATGCAGAGCAGGTGACCCGGAACCCCGGCGGACACCAGCTCGCCGGCCACCCGGTCGGGGAACCCCGGGTCGAGCAGCGTACGCGTCGAGATGTTGACCGAAACCGGAAGCGGACGTCCCGCGTCGAGCCACTCCCGGGCCTGGCGCAGCGCGGTCCGCAAGGCCCAGTAGGTGAACTCGTGGATCAGGCTGGTCGTCTCCAGGACGGGGACGAACTCGTTCGGCGACACGGCTCCCCGGGTCGGATGGGTCCAGCGGGCCAGGGCCTCGACCCCGGTCATGGCCGTGCCGCCCAGGGCGTACTTCGGCTGATAGTGCAGGGCCAGCTGGTCGCCGTGCTCCAAGGCGCGGCGCAGGTCGCCCAGCATGGTCAGCCGGGCGGCGTACCCCTGGATCTCGGCCGGGTCGAAGCGGCGGAAGCCGGACCGGTTCTGCTTGGCGTCGTGCAGGGCGAGGTCGGCGTGGACCAGCACCGCCGAGGGGTCCTGCTCGGGCTGGGCGACCGCCGAACCGATGCTGACCTCGAGGTCGACGCTGACGTCGCCGAGGGCGAACGGCGTCAGGAACAGCTCGTGCAAGCGGGTCGCCAGGGTCTCGTCGAGGCCGGGCACCGCGTCCGCGAGCAGGATCGCGAAGTCGTCCCCGCCGAGCCGGCTGACGATGTCCTCCTCGCGCACCGAGGCGGCGATGCGCCGGCCGGCCTCGATCAGCAGCAGGTCGCCGACCCGATGGCCGAACCGGTCGTTGACGTCGCGGAACCCGTCGAGGTTGACGGCCACCACAGTCGGGGACTCCTCCCGCCGATCCTGGGCGGCGCCGACCGCGGCGACGAACGCCGCGCGGTTGGGCAGCCCGGTCAGGGTGTCGGTGGCGGCCAGGTGATCGATCTGGCGCCGGTGCGCGCGTGCCGACAGGCCGTACAGCGTGAGCACGGCCAGGCCGAGCAGGAAGATGGCGACGGTGCCCCACAACAGGGTCCGGGAGTCGTTCTCCGCGGCCGTCCGGGCCTGCTGGTACTCGGTGGACTCGGCGGTGACGATGATCCGCAGGTTGGCCGCGATGGCGTCCTGGTTCAGCTCGATGTCCTCCTCGAGGGTGTCGTAGGCGGCGTCCAGGTCGTTGCGGGAGATCTGCGCGATGTAGGTCCGGATGATCGGCTCCAGATCGGCCTCCCGTCGCGCGATCACCTCGGCCGGCCCGCGGTGCTCGTCGGCGACCGTCGCGGCCAGCCGCTCGATCGACGTACGGGTCCGGTCGTGCAGGGTCAGCAGCTCGTCGCGCTCCGCCCCGTTGGGATCGTTCAGCACCGCCTGCACCATCTCCATCTCCCGCTGGGAGAGATAGATGGCCTCCTGGTAGGCGTCGATCTTGTCGGCGTCGGCGGTGAGCTGCCGCACGAGGGCCGATTGACGCCAGCTGCCCAGCACCGCCAAACCGGACAGCAGGGCCAGGATCAGGCCGAACGTGACGGCCATCGCCCGCGGCGAGCGCCTTGGTCGTTGTGACCGCATCGTGCCTCCACCGACCGAATCCGCTGCCGTTCCGGCACCTCGAACGATCGGCCGGATCGGGGCGGAACTGAGGCGTTCAGCCCAGGTGGCGGCGCAGGGCGGCGGCCACCTCGCCGGCCGCGGCGACCTGCTCGGGGGTGAGAGCGCTTACGAACAGCTCGCGGATGGCCCGCAGATGCGGTGCCGTCGCCGCGTGGAAGGCCTGGTCACCGGCCGGTTCCAGGACGATCTCGGAGCCCCGGCTGTCGGCCGTGCAGTGTTCGCGGCGGATCAGCCCGCGGCGTTCCATGCGGCCCAGGTGGTGGGAGAGGCGGCTGCGCTCCCAGCCGACGGCCGTGGCCAGGTCGGACGAGCGGTACCGTCGCTCGGGGGCCTCGGTGAGCGCCAGCAGCACGGTGTAGTCGCCCATGGAGAGCCCGGCGTCGTCCTGCAGGCGGGTCGCGACCGCCGTACGCAGCAACTCCGTCGCCTCGATGAACTCCCGCCACATGGCCAGCTCGTGGCGGGTGGGTAGCCGTCGCGTCCCGGGCATAAGCGTGCCTCCCTCGGTGTTTGACGTGTCAATTACATCATGTGATAGTTGATGTGTCATCTACTGGAAGGGCAGGACCATGAGCAACCTCGTGATGGGTCTCGACACGTTCGGCGACGTGCCGCTGGGCGACTCGGGCGAGCCCGTCTCGCAGGCCGCCGCCATCCGGCAGGTCATCGAGGAGGCGGTCCTCGCCGACCAGACCGGCGTCGACGGGATCGCGCTGGGCGAGCACCACCGCCCGGAGTACTCGATCTCCAGCCCGGAGACGGTGCTGGCCGGCATCGCCGCGCGTACCCAGCGAATCAAGCTGGCCTCGGGCGTGACCGTGCTGAGCTCCGACGACCCGGTGCGGGTCTTCCAGCGTTTCGCCACGGTCGACGCCATCTCGAACGGGCGGGCCGAGGCGATCCTCGGGCGAGGGTCGTTCACCGAGTCGTTCCCCCTTTTCGGGTACGACCTGAGCGACTACGACGTGCTCTTCGAGGAGAAACTCGACCTGTTCGTGAAGCTGCTCGACGAGAAGCCGGTCACCTGGAGCGGCACCACCCGCGCGGCGCTGGACGACATCGAGGTGTTCCCCAAGACCGAGTCCGGCCGGCTGACCACCTGGGTCGGCGTCGGCGGCTCCCCACAGTCGGTCGTGCGCACCGCCCAGCACGGGCTGCGGCTCATGCTGGCCATCATCGGCGGGCAGGCCGCGCGCTTCGCCCCGTACGTCGACCTCTACCAGCGGGCGACTGAGCAGCTCAACACGCAGGCCTTCCCGGTCGGCATGCACTCGCCGGGCTTCGTGGCGGACACCGACGAGCAGGCCAAGGAGATCTTCTGGCCGGCGTACAAGGAGCAGATGGACCGGATCGGCAAACTGCGCGGCTGGCCGCCGATGAGCCGCATCGCCTTCAACAACGAGGTCGCGGACGGCTCGCTCTACGTCGGCTCGCCGGAGACGGTGGCCCGCCGGATCGCCGCCTCGGTCAAGGCGCTGGACGTCGGCCGCTTCGACCTGATCTACACCGTCGGCCCGCAGCCGATCAGCGCCCGCACGCGCGCGGTCGAACTGTACGGCTCGAAGGTGATCCCGATGGTCCGCGACATCCTGGCGGGCTGACGCGATGGCCACCCTCGGCATCCTCGGCGCCGGCAAGGTCGGCACCGTCCTGGCCCGGCTCGCGGTCGCGGCCGGCTACGACGTGCTGATCGCCGGCTCCGGGGATCCACAGAAGATCGCGCTGATCGTCGAGGTCCTGGTGCCGGGCGCGAAGGCGGTCACCGGCGCCGAGGCGGCCGCGCGGGCCGACATCGTGGTGCTCGCGCTGCCGCTCGGCAAGCACCGACGCGTCCCGGTCGAGCAGCTGCGCGGCAAGCTGGTCGTGGACGCGATGAACTACTGGTGGGAGATCGACGGGATCCGCGAGGACCTCACCGACCCGCGTACGTCCTCCAGCGAGATCGTGCAGCGTTTCCTGCCGGAGTCGCGGGTCGTGAAGGCCTTCAACCACATGGGCTACCACGACCTGGAGGCGGGTGGGCCCGATCGCAAGGCGATCGCCCTGGCCGGCGACGACCCCGCGGACGTCGAGGTGGTTGCCGGGCTGATCTCCGCGTTCGGCTTCGACCCGGTGGTGGCCGGGCCTCTCTCCGAGGGCGTACGCCTGCAGCCCGGCACCGAGATCTTCGGCGCGAACACCGACGCCGGTGAGATTCGAGCCATGCTCGACCGCTTTCCTGAGTCGGAGGCCGGCCGCCGCGTCGCCGAGGCCCGCCGGACGACCTAGGTGGTGCGTCAAACCCGTCCAGGCGCGGGTTTGACACACCACCTAGCTCCGGTCGTGGAGCGTGACCTGGTAGCCGTCGGGATCGGCGAAGGTGAACGTCCGGCCGAAGGGCCCGTCGATCGGCGCCGAGACGATGGTGTGGCCATCGGCGACCAGGGCATCGTGAATGTCCTGGACGTCGGTGGCGTGGAGCCAGATCGCCGCACCGATGCCGGGCTGAACGACGGACGCGAGATCGGTGCCCGGAACGATGTCACGGAGAGCGAACGCGATCGGCTTGGTCTCGAAGACGACCGCGTGCGGAGGTCCCGCCGGAGAGCGGACGAGGCCGAGGTACCGCTCGTAGAACGCCTGCGACGCCTCGAGGTCGCGAGCCTGCAGGGAAATGAAGTCGGGGCCGGTGACGGGCATGATGCTCCTTCTGCTGTCATGTCAGTTTGCTGACATGCACCAAGCTATGTCAGAATCCTGACATGAGTCAAGACGACGCGGGCGTCGACCTCGAGACTTCACTCGGCTACCTGCTGAAAGAGGCCTCGAGCGCCCTCCGGGCGGCTATGGAGGCGGTGCTGCGGCCGCTGGGGATGACGGTGACGCACTACTCCTGCCTCGAACTGCTGGCGCAGCGCCCCGGTTTGTCGAACTCCGAGCTCGCGCGGGGCGCGTTCGTGACGAGGCAGTCGATGAACGTGCTGCTTCAGACCCTGGAACGAGACGGGTACGTGATCAGGCCGGCGCAGGCGCCCGTGGGAAAGGCTTTGCCGACGAGGCTCACGCCACGCGGCCGGCGAAGCCTGGCGAAGGCGTCTGCCGCGGTCCGATCCGTCGAGGTCAGAATGCTGGGCGGGATGACCGGGGCCGAGCAGGCGGCCGCGTACACCGTCCTGCGGAGCATGATCAGTTCGCTGAGGGATCCGGACGAGGGTCAGGACAGTCGTTAGGGTTTCCGCATGACGCAGAACTGGCGGCATCTGCCCGCGCCGGCCCGTCCGATCGCCGCCGCTGCCCTCGCCGGGGTGGCGGCGGCGCGCCACCGCGACTCCTCTGCGCTGACCGAGGCCGCCGCCGGGCTCGCGGCCCTCGACCCGGCGCAGGTGGGACTGATCCTCGGGACGGCCATCCGGGTCGTGCTGGAGGACACCCACCCCGACGGGGTGGACGGCGACGATGTGCGGACGGTGCTCCAGCGCTGCGCCCGGTCGGCGGCGGTGTGGCACCCCGAGGTGGACCCGCACGTGCTGCTGGTGCTGCTGGCCGGCGCGCTCGGCGTCTGGGAGGACGACGGCGAGCCGCTGCCGTCCCCGGAGTCTCAGGCCCGCCACGCGGCGCTGCTGCTGGCCGACCTGATCGGTGATGTACCCGGCCGTGTTTCTGGCGGCGTGCCCGGCGATCTTCCCGGCGATCTTTCCGGCGGCGACGAGGTCGCCGACAAGCGGGTGACGGCTTACCTGACGGCGGCGCTGGCCGAGATCGAGCGCGCCCAGCTCAACGACTGACCGCGGTGGCTAAGGTACCAGTCATGACGGCTCCATCCGACGCGTTCAAGCTGCCTCCGCGCCGTCGCGCCGAGCGTCTGAGTGTGGCCGTCGTGGCCGAGCTGGCCGAGCTGATCGTCACCGGGCAGCTTCTCGAGGGCGCGCTGCTGCCGCCGGAGGGGCCGCTCAGTGAGCACTTCGGGGTGAGCCGCACGGTGATCCGCGAGTCGGCCAAGCGGCTGGAGGAGAAGGGCCTGGTCATCGTCACCCAGGGACGGGGAACCCAGGTGGCGCGGTCCGGCTCGTGGAACATGCTGGACCCGGTGGTGATCTCCGCGCTCATCGACAACGACGAGTCGTCGGGTGTGCTCGACGAGCTGACCGTCGTCCGCGGGCACCTGGAGTCCGCCATGGCCGGGACGGTGGCGGCCGGTCGCACGCCGGAGGAACTCGTTCGCATCGAGCACGCGCTGGAAGTGATGCGCGAGATGCAACACGAGAGTGATTCCTTCCGCCAGGCGGATGTGGTCTTCCACCTCACGGTGATGGAGCTGTCCCGCAACCGCCTCGCGGAGAACATCGCCAAACGGTTGTATCTCCGCGCTCAGGAGAGCAGCAGGTTCCACGGAATCGGGTACGAGGACGCCTTCCGTTCCACCCTCGAGGAGCACGCCGCCGTCGTCGGTGCCATCTCCCGGCAGGACGTCGCCGCCGCGGAACAGGCGATGCGCGACCACATCATCGGTTCCTGGCAGCGGCGCCGGTTCCAGGCGCCACCCACGACCTAGAGACGCTCCCTCGGTGAGTCCGGTGTCAGGCGCAGGCCCGCCCGGCCGGGACGAACGTGTGGGCCCTCGACCGCGGCGGGCGGATCGGCGGCGCGGACGGCGCTGATGTGCTTCTCGTCGACCCGGATGCCGATACCCGGCTCGTCGCCGAGGACGATGCCGCCGTCCTCGTACTCCTGGTCCACGGCCAGGCCGATCGGGGGAGTCAGGCCCTGAACCTCGAAGGCCAGATGGTTGGGGACCGCCGCGGCGGCGTGGGCGAGCGGGTTGGCGTGATAGGCCACCGGGCTGACCGGCAGGTCATGGCCGTGTGCCAGGGCCGCCACCCGGAGGAAGTGGGTGATGCCCCAGACGTTGCCCACCTGGACGATGTCCACCGCGTCGGCGTCCAGCAGCGGCCGGTACTGTTCGAGGCCGGTGAGGTTCTCGCCGGTGGCGACCGCGGCGCGGATGCCGCGGCGCACCGAGGCGAGTCCGGCGGCGTCCCATCGGCGGACCGGCTCCTCGATCCAGGTCAGATCGACCGTGCGCTCGAGCGCGGTCACGTACCGCACCGCCTGCGACCGGTTCCAGGACTCGTTGGCATCGAACATGAGAGCGGGTCGCCTCGAGTTGCGCCCGAGGACATCGCGGATCGCCTCCAGCCGGCGCAGGTCGTGCTCGAGGTCCCGGCCACCTTTCAGCTTGCCCGCGGCGAAGCCCCGATCGGCGAACTCCGTGTACAGGGCCACGAGCGCATCGTCGTCGAGCGCCATGTCCAGACCGGAGGCATAGCCGGGCACGAACCGGTCCAGCGCGCCGAGCGTGCGCCACAGCGGTTCGGCCGCGGCCTTCGCCTTGAGGTCCCAGAGGGCCATGTCGATAGCGCCGATTGCGCCGAAGGTCGCCCCGGCGTGCCCGGTCTTGAAGACGCCCGCGAGCATCCGGTCGTAGAGCGCTGTCACGCCTCGGGGGTCCTGGCCCCGCACGACGGCGAAGACGCGGTCGATGTCGCCGTGCGGGCCGACGCCGACACCCTCGAGGCCGGTGTCGGTCTCGACGATCAGCACGTGCACGTCGGTGAGCGGCCGCGGCATCACCCCGTTGGCATCGCCGATCCGCCTGCCCCAGTCGTGCCCGGTGATGAGGCTGCGGTATCCGGTGATCTTCACTCTTGCTCCTCGGTGCGGGTGCGCGCCTCACTCCTTGGTGCCGCCGGCCGTCATGCCGGCCACCAGGAAACGCTGCGAGAAAAGGAAGACGATCAGCACGGGCAGCACCGAGATGACGGTGGCCAGCGCGAGCGTCGGCAGCTGGACGGACTCCGACCCGGCCGAGCTGGGGTTGAACGCCGGCGTCGACGCCAGCAACGAGGTGAGCCCGACCTGGATCGGGTATCCGTCACTGGACGGGAGCATCACGAAGGGCAGGAAGAAGTTGTTCCAGCTCTGCACGAAGCTGAAGAACGCCACCAGCGCCACGATCGGCGCGGCCAGCGGCAGAGCCACCCTGGTGAACACCTGGAGCTCGGTGCAGCCGTCGATGCGGGCGGCGGAGAGCAGGTCGCGCGGAATGCTCGTGGAGAAGTAGATGTAGGTGAGGTAGACGCCGAACGGGAAGAACGACATGGGCAGGATCACCGACAGGGGACTGCCGATCAGGCCCACCGAGTTCAGCTCCAGGAAGATCGGCAGAACCAGCGCGGTGTTCGGGATCAGCATCACGATCAGGGTGATGACCAGCAGCAGGCGCCGGAACCGGAACCGGGTGAGCGCCATGGCGTAGCCCGCCGGGATGCTGGCGATGACGGTGATGACCAGAGCGCCGGCCGCGTACAAGGCGGAGTTGCCCACCCACAGGGTGACCGCCCCGTCCTGGAACGCGAAGAGCTGCTCCCAGTTCCGGCCCAGATCGCCGAGGGTGCCGGGGGTGAACGGGCTGCCGACGGTCAGGCCGCGTGCGGACTTCGTCGTGGCCAGCAGCAGCCAGGCCATCGGGATGAGGAAGAACAGCACGAAGATCGCGACGACGGCCGTGCCGATCGCACGGCCGCTCCGGCCGGTGACACCGGCCGGTCGGCCGGCACGCGTTGTCGGCATGGCTCAGTCCTTCTCGAACAAGCCGCCGCGCAGCACGAACACGGCCGAGAGCGCGAGGGCGATGGCCAGCAGCAGCAACGAGATCGCGGCAGCGCCGTTGAAGTCGTTCTGCTGGAACGCGTACTGGTAGGCGAGCTGGTTGAGCGAGTAGTCGTTGGGCACGATCGCGTTGCTGGCCTGGGACAGCAGTTGTGGCTCGACGAACAGCTGGGTGCCGGCGGCGAGGGACATGATGCCCATGTAGGAGATCCACTTGCGCAGCAGCGGCAGCTGGATCCGCCAGGCGATCTGGATCCGGCCGGCGCCGTCCATGCGCGCCGCCTCGATCACGTCGGCGGAGATGTTGTTGAGCGCGCCGTACATGATCACGATCCAGCCGCCGGCGCCGGTCCAGAACGCGATGACGGCGAAGATCGGCGGCAGGTTCGCCGGCACGATGACCTCGACGAAGCTGTCGAAGCCGAGCAGGTGCAACAAACCACCGATCGGGCCGGCGGCCGGGTCGAGCACGAACAGCCAGAGCAGGACGCTGGACGCGCCGGCCAGCGCGCCGGGGAGGTAGAAGATCAGCCGCAGCGTACTGCTGACCCAGCGCACCGCGACGGCGTGCACGACGATGGCCAGCAGGGTGACCAGCACGACCAGCGCGACCAGCCAGATCGCCAGGTACAGCGCGACGTGACCGACGGCGGGCATGAACCGGAAGTCGCCGACGACCTTGGTGAAGTTGCCGACGCCCGCGAACCCGCCCTCGGCGTCGGTGAAGGCCAGATAGAGCGCGTACAGAGCGGGCAGGATGCCGAACGCCACGGTCAGCACCGCGTAGAGCGCGATGAAGGCGTAGCTCATCGGGTTTCGCGAGCGCTCGTCGCTCGCGCGGCCCGGCCGGCGGCGTGGCGTCGCCGCCGGCCGGAGCGCCGTGTCCACTGCTGTCACTTGACCGTGTAGCCGTTCACCTGGGCCTGGTTCTTGATCGCGGTCTCCCACTCGGGAAGCAGGTCGACCAGGCTCTTGCCGCCGGCGATCGCGGGGGTCATCGTCTTCGCCCAGATCGCCTCCTGGCTGAAGATCCCGGATCCCCAGCCGTCCCAGATCTCCGTGCCCGCCTTGACGACCGGCCGGAGGTCGGTGGCGTAGTAGCCGCTCGACTCCTGCTTCTTGATCCACTTGTCACCGGCCGCCGCGAAGGCCGGATAGCCCGGCGCGACGTTGACCTGGTAGTCGTCGGCGGTCGTGACGAACTCGGCGAACGTGGCCGCGGCCTTGAGGTTCTTGGAATGGCTGCTGATGAACCAGGTGCCGCCGCCCACGTTGCCGGTCACGGCGGTCTCGCCCTGCCACGCGGGCGGCGCCGCGACGCCGAGCTGGCCCTTGGGGACGTTCAGCGACTGAGGGTTGTTGAAGATGGCGCCCGCGTACCAGGCCGGACCGGGCATGAGGAGGACCTTGCCGGCGTACTTCTTGACGAACTCGGGCGTGAAGACGCTGATGTTGGGTGTGGTGCCGTTCTTGATCAGGGTGTCCAGCATCGTCGCGGCGCGCTTGCACTCGGTGCTGCCGGTGCTGACCGTGACCGATTTGGGTCCGGTGATTCCGTTGGCCTGGCACTTGCTGGCCCAGAAGTACACCTCCGGGGTCCAGGCGTCGCCCACCGTCCCGACGATGTAGCCCGGGTGCTCCCGCGCCACCTTCTCGCCGAGTGCCTGGTAGTCCTGCCAGGTCGCCGGAACGGCGTAGCCGAACCTGTCGAGCAGGGTCTTGTTGTACCAGAGCACCGCCTGGGCCAGGTCGTTACGCAGGCAGTACACCTTGCCCTCGACGGTGCAAGGGTTCAGCGAACCCGGGGTGAAGCCGTCGAGCGTGGCCTTCGGAACGAGACCGCCACCGAGTACGGCCGCGAACGCCTGCTTGCCGCCGGTCTTCTGGCTCGCCCAGGCCGCGTCGTTGTTCTGGGTCGAGAACACCACGTCGGGCCAGCCGCTGCCGGCCCGGTCGAACAGCTGCATCTTCGTCCGGAACGAGTTGGACCCGTTGGCGGACCCGTCGTAGCTGACCACCTTGACCGGCACGGCAGGGTTGGCCTTCTTGAAGGCCTCCACCGCGCCGGCACGATCGGCGTCCACCCAGACCGTGATCTCGGCCTTGTCGTCCTGAGCCACCTGCGGGAAGCCGTACGAACCGGACGGGTTGTCACCGGTGCCGCCACCACCGTTGCAGGCGGCCATGGTCAAGGCGACGGCCAGGATCCCGGCGCCACGCACGGCTCCGGATAGGCGGCGAGGCCGCCGCGAGATAGCTGTTTCACCCATGTCGGTGTCCTCTGTCGGGTCAACGTGCTGACGGGCCGTTCATCAACACGCAACGTAAGGGCATACGTATCATGTTTCAATAGGTAACACGTATGATGTTTCGACAGGGACTTGACGGGTCATCCTTTGACGGCGCCGGTGAGCCCGCCGACGATGCGACGTTCGAAGAGGCTGAAGAACACCAGGGCCGGGATCATCGACAACGATGTGAACGCGAGCACCTTCGCGGTGTCGACCGAGTACTGCGACGAGAAGGCCTGCACGCCCAGCGGCAGGGTGAACGACTCCTGGTTGTTCAGCACGAACAGCGGCAGCAGGTAGCTGTTCCAGCTGCCGATGAACGCGAGGATCGCGACGGTGATCAGGCCCGGCACCGACAGCGGCAGGACCATCCGCCAGAAGAAGCCCAGCCGGCTGCAGCCGTCGATGGCGGTGGCCTCCTCGATGTCCTTGGGGATCGCCCGCAGGAACGGCACCAGGATGATCACCGTCGTGGGCAGCCCGAAGGCGATCTGCGGGAGGATGATGCCGGGCAGGGTGTTCACCAGCCCGAGGTCCTTGATCAAGATGTAGAGCGGCGTGATGGCGACCGTCGCCGGGAACATCAGGCCGGCGGCGAACAGCGCGTACATCGCCCCGCGGCCCCGGAACGTGTACTGGGCCAGCACGAAACTGGCCATGACGCCGAGCGCGACGACCCCGGCGGTCGTGGCGACGGCCACGATCGTCGAGTTGCCGACCTGCCGCCAGAAGGTGTCGCTGCGCAGCACGTCGAGGTAGTTGCCGATCTGCCACGGGTCCGGCCAGCCGGCCGGGTCGACGGTGATCTGCGAGTTGGTCCGGAACCCGCCGACGATGATGTAGACGACCGGTCCGAGCATCACCCCGATCAGCAGCAGAGCGGCGAGATAGACGATCGGGCTGCCCCAGCGGTTCCCGGTTCTCGTTGCCATTCCTACCGCCCTCCGGTGAGCGCGCCCTCGGTGTCCCGGCGCAGGACGAAACGCTGGTACGCGAGCGCGACGGTCATCGAGATGATGAAGAGCACGACCGCCACCGCGTTGCCGTACCCGTAGTTGCCGGCGTTGCGGCCCTCGGTGACCATGTACGTCGCCATGGTGGAGGTGCCGGCCGTCGACGAGACGTACTGGCCCCAGATGATGTAGACGAGGTCGAACAGCTGGAGCGCGCCGATGATCGACAGGAAGGCCCAGATCCGGATCGTCGGCATCAGCAGCGGCAGGGTGATCCACCGCTGGGTCTGCCAGTACGAGGCGCCGTCCATCGCCGCCGCGTCGGACAGCTCCTCCGGGATGTTCTGCATCCCGGCCAGGAACAGGATGACCGCGAACCCGACGTACTTCCAGGTCAGGATCAGCCCCAGCGTCCAGATGGCGATGGCGCGGTTCGACAGCCAGTCCTGTTGCAGCGAGCCGAGACCGATCGACTGCAGGACGCCGTTGACGGCGCCGCTGGTCTGCAGCATGAGGCTGAAGGCGGTGCCGACGATGACCTCGGCGATGACGTACGGGACGAAGATGAGCACCCGGATGACCGACTGGCCGCGCATCCTCTGGTTGAGCAGCAGCGCGAAACCGATGGCGATCGGCCCCTGGAGCACGAGCGACAGCACGACGATCAGGCCGTTGTGCAACAGCGCCTCACGGAACGGCTTGTCCTGAAGGATCGTGACGTAGTTGTCGAGGCCGACGAAGTTGGTCGGTACCCCGAAACCCTTCCACCGGTAGAAGCCGTAGTACGCGGCCATCACCACGGGGAAGATCACGAAGGCGAGGAACATCAGGATCGCCGGGCCCGACAGCGCCGTGATCTCCAGGCGCTGGGCCCAGCCGATCCCGCGCCGGCGGGGCCGGAGCGGGGGCGACGTACGCACGCCGCCTCCGTCCCGTTCGCGGCTGCTGGATGCTCCCTCGGTCACAGCAGCGCTCACGTCAGCCCTTCTTGGCCGCGTCGTTGACGGCTTTGATGATCCCGGCGACGTCGCCCTTGCCGGCGAGCAGGTTGACCACACCGATGTTCAGCGCGTTGCCGACGTTCTGGCCGTAGACCGTGTCGAGCCACTGCGAGACGTACGGCGCCTTGTTGTAGGCCTCCAGGACCGCCTTCAGGTACGGCTCGGTGATGACCGCCTGCGCCTCCTTGTTGACCGGCAGCGAGTTGAAGGCCTTGTAGTAGGCCGTCTGCACGTCCTTGGTCACCAGGTAGTTCAGGAATTCGCCGCACTCCTTGGGCGCCTGGGCCGAGCACGAGAGGCCGTCCGCGCCGCCCATGATCGCGGCCGGGTCGCCCTGGCCGCCGGGCACCGACGGGAAGGGGAAGAAGCCCAGGTCGGGCAGCGGCTTGGTGTCCTTGGTGAGGCCGGCGATCACGCCCGGATCCCAGGCGCCCATGAGTTCCATGCTCGCCTTTCGGTTGGCGATCAGGCCGGCCGAGCTGCCCGCGCCCTGCTGCGCCGAGGTGGTCAGGAAGCCGTTGTTGAACGGCTGGGTCGCGGCGAACGCCTTGAGGTCCTCGCCGGCCTTCGTCCAGCACGGGTCCTCGAAGGTCTTGCTCTTGGCCGTGGCGTCGAGTGTGGCCTTGCTGCACGCGCGCAGGGCGAACCAGTAGTACCAGTGAGCGGCCGGCCAGGCGTCCTTGCCGCCGAGCGCGATCGGCGTGTTCTTCGCCTTGAGCTTGGTCACCGCCGCGTTGAGCTCGTCCAGGGTGGCCGGCGGCGTGGTGACCCCGGCCGCCTTGAACAGGTCCTGGCTGTACCAGAAGCCGCCGGGCAGGATCGAGGTCGGCACGGCGTACACCTTGCCGTCGATGGTGCCGGTCCCGAGGGCGGCGTCGCCCACGGCCGCCTTGGTCTCGGCGGTGAGGTCGTCGGTGAGGTCCTTGAGCTGGCCCGCCTCGACCATCGCGGCCATCTTGCCGCCGCCGCGCTGGAGGAACATGTCGGGCGCGGAGCCGGAGTTCAGCGCGGTCTGAAGCTTGCCGTCCAGGTCTTCGTTCTGGACGGTCTGGATCTTGATCGTGACGGTCGGGTGGGCCGTGTGGTAGTCGGCGGCCACCTTCTCCCAGAAGGCCTTGCCGGGACCGGTCGTGGCGTTCTCCCACAGTTGCATGGTGACGTTGCCGCCGGAGTCGGAGCCGTCGTCGTCGCCACCGCTGCAGGCGACCAGGCCGGCCGTGCTCAGAGCCAGTGCGGCCGCCAAGGCCAGGGATTTATGGGGTGCCATGAAGCTCACCTCTCGGGTTCCGAAAGTTTCGAAGTGTTTCCGGAATGTGAAGCCCAAGCTAGGAAGAGATACATAGACATGTCAAGGCATTCGTCTGACCGAACCTGCCGTGGAGATCAACAAATGGGGTCACCGGCGTCGACAGAGGATCGACGCGAAAGTCCCGGAAGTTGCGGCTCGCAGAAACCGACGATCGTGTGGAGCGTCGGCGCAATAGAACGTTTGACGTTATATTCAGTCTCGCGTACTGTCCCCGGCCGTGCATGAGACGAGCTTTCTCATCCTGAGTGCGTTGGCGGCCCGGCCGCTGCACGGCTACGGGATCATCCAGTCCGTCGTCGACCTGTCCGACGGCGAGGTCAAGCTGAGGCCGGGCACCCTCTACGGCGCCCTCGACCGGCTCGCCGATCAGGGCCTGATCGGCGTCGACCGGGAGGAGGCGGTGGACGGCCGGCTGCGCCGCTACTACCGGCTCAACGACGCCGGTGCGACCGCGCTCGCCGTTCAGGCCCAGCGTCTGCACCGGCGCGCGTCGGTCGCCGAACGCCTGCTGGACGGCCGGGCGGGTCTCGCGGGGGGTGCGGCATGAGGGCGTTGCTCCTCGCGTACCCGCTGCGCATGCGTCGCCGGCACGGCGCCGAGCTGATCGCCACGCTGACGGACCTTGCCGGCCCGTCGGGGCGGGTCGACCGCTCCGCCCGCCGGCAGTTCGTCCTCGATGGACTGCGCGAGAGGTTCCGGCTGCCCGCGGGCCGGCCCACCGCGGTCGTCGCGGCCGTGCTGGCGCTGATCGCCGGTGGTGCGCTGGGTGCGGCCGGTGGCGCCTTCGCGGCGACTTCCGGGTACGCGGATCTGCCCGCGCCGGCGGCGATGGCGCAGCGTTTGTCCGTGCCGGGCAGCACCCCGATCAGCAGGGGCGCGTCGGACCACTATCTGGGCATCAACGACACTTTGCCGGCCGGCGCCGATCCGGCCGCGGTGGCCGAACGAACCCGGCAGCGGCTGGTCGCCGACGGCTGGTCGGTCGAGCCCGTAACCATCGACGACGCCGCGCACTTCAAGGCGGAACGCGGCGGGATCGAGCTGAGCGTGTACGCCTACGGCGGTGAGATGCGGCTGCGACAGATTGCCGGGTGGCCGCTGCGGCCCGCCGGTTTCGGGTGGCTGCTTGGCGGCGGGCTGCTGCTCGGTCTGCTGACCGGCTGGCTGCTCGCGGCCTCGATGGCGCATCGCATCGTGGCGTCGGGCCGCCCGCGGGTGAACGCCGGGCTGGCGGTGGGCGGACTGGTCGCGTTGCTCGTGCCGGCCACGGCGTTCGCGGTGTCGCTGTGGTGGTACCTGATGAAGGCCGGCTCGACAGGCATGGGCGGCCTGCTGCGCCCGGACGTCTGGGGACTGTCCGGCGATGCCGCTCGCGGCCTGGGCCTGACCGGTCCGCCGGCTGTGGACCAGACCCATTGGCTGCTGACCTTCCTGGGCGTCGCCGCGCTGGCCACGGCGGGTGTCCTGACCCGGCGACAGCAGGACTGGGTGCGAGGCCGGGAAGCCGCCGGGCCGGGATCCTGACCGGGTCCACGGACCGGGTGCTGCGGTGTGGCGGCCGGTCGCGCCGCCACACCGCAGCGCGGTGCAACCGGGTTCAGCTCAGGCTGAATCGCTGGTTGGCCTGTCCGTTGCAGTCGTAGATCTGGACCTGCTGACCATTGCCGGTTCCCCAGACGTCCAGGCAGCGTCCGGACTGCACGCCGGTGATGGTGCCGTTGGAGTTGACGTTCCACTGCTGGTTCGCCTGACCGTTGCAGCTGTAGATCTGCACGGCCGAACCGTTGCCGGATCCGGCGGCGTCCAGGCACCTGCTGCCGTACACGGTCAGTTGCTTGCTCGAGGTGAGCGTCCACGTCTGGTTGCTCTGACCGTTGCAGTCGTAGAGCGTGACCCGGGTGCCGTTGTTCTGGGAGGAGCCCGGCACGTCGACACATCTGCCCGACTGAGCGCCGATGATCCGTGTCCCGCTCGGCGCGGGTGGGGTGGAGGGGTCATCGCTGGGGGACGGTCCCGGGCTCGCCGAGTTGAGCACGTTGAGCACCGAGGTGTAGGCCGCCTTCTTGTTGCCGCCACCGTCGAACAGCAGCGGGCTCTCGCCGGAGCGCCAGGAATCGCTGTCCCGCACGCCCCAGACGGTGATGCCGATGCAGCGCGCCACGTTGAGGCAGGCCTGGGTCAGCCCGGCGTACTGCGAGGTGGACGCGTTGGTGACGTCGACCTCGGTCAGCGCCACGTCGACGCCCAGGGCGGCGAAGCTGGACAGGGTGGTCTGGAAGTTGCCCGGCAGCGAGCTGCCGCCGGTGAAGTGGGTCTGCAGGCCCACACAGTCGATCGGCACGCCGCGGGACTTGAAGTCCCGGATCATGTTGTAGACGCCCTGCGTCTTGGCGTACGTCCAGTTCTCGATGTTGTAGTCGTTGTAGCAGAGCTTGACGTTCGGGTCGGCGCTGCGGGCGGTGCGGAACGCCACCTCGATCCAGTCGTTGCCGGTGCCCTGCAGGTTGGAGTTGCGGCGGCTGCCGTTCTCCTCGAAGGCCTCGTTGACGACGTCCCACGCGGCGAGCTTGCCCCGGTAGTGGCCCATCACGCCGTTGATGTGGTCGATCATGGCCTGGCGCAGGTTGCTGCCGCTGAGGCTCTGCATCCAGCCGGGCTGCTGCGCGTGCCAGGCGAGGGTGTGGCCGCGTACCTTCAGGCCGCGCTGGGTCGCCCAGTTGTAGATCTGGTCGCCGGAGTTGAAGTTGAACTGGCCGCGGTTGGGCTGTGTCGCGTCCGGCTTCATCTCGTTCTCGGCCGTGATCATGTTGAACTCGCGGCCGGCGATCGTGCTGTACGTCGAATCACTGAGCCGGTTCGCCGCGATGGCCGTGCCGAAGTACCGGCCGGACTGGGCGGCCGCGGCCCCCAGGGTGCTCGCCGCGGCGTTGGCGGCGGGCATCGCCAATCCCATGCCCGCTGCGGCGAGGACGACCGCGGCGACGCCGAGCAGTGGCCGGAAGGGTAAACGGGAGCTGATTGCCACGATGGCCTCCTTTCTCGGTTCCGGACCGGGCCACCCGCTTCACGCGGGCAGGGGCATCGAGCCACCGTGCGGGTGAAGGAGGTGTCGGTGGATTGCCCGACCTGAACCAGGGAACGATGAAGGTGAATGTGAGGTCATGCTAGGCAGCGCAACACCAGCGAAACAATACTTTCCGGAAAACATCCGGAAGTTGATCGTGACCCCGTGTGGCGCCGCGTCGATCGTTTACCTTCTCTAGCTGGCAATTTGCCTCTTCGGAAGCCTGATAACTTTTTTCACCCTCCATGCAAGTGGGGCGGAGTCGAAAGGTTTCAATCCGAAACTTCCGGAACTCGCTCTTTCTGATCGGGCACGGAAGTCATAGGCTTCGATGGCAGCCCTTTTCACAGGCACGGATGCCGAGGAGTGATCATGAGACGCTTGGTCAGATACCTGATGGCGGTCGTCGTGGCGATCGGGCTGGCCGGCTCGGCGGGGCCCGCGGCCGCGGCGGCGTCGGCGCAGCCCCGGTTCACCGCACTGGTCTTCTCGAAGACCGCGGCGTTCCGGCACGACTCGATCCCGGCCGGGGTGGCCGCGATCCGGCAGCTCGGCGCCGAGCACAACTTCACCGTCGACGCGACCGAGGACGCGTCGGCGTTCACCGACGCCAACCTCGCCCGGTACGACGTCGTGGTGTGGCTGAGCACCACCGGCGACGTGCTGAACGAGCAACAGCAGAATGCCTTCAAGCGCTACATCCGTTCCGGTGGCGGGTACGCGGGCATCCACGCCGCCTCGGACACCGAGTACGACTGGCCGTGGTACGGCCGGCTGGTCGGGGCGTACTTCCGTGACCACCCGGGCTCGGTCAACGCCCAGTTCCAGGTGGCGACGGTCAACGTCCTCGGCCGTGACACCCCCGCCACCCGGCCGCTGCCGCGCGATTGGGACCGGGAGGAGGAGTGGTACAACTTCCGCACCAACCCCCGGCACACCGTGCGCGTTCTTGCCGAGGTGGACGAGCGGACGTACGACCCGCGCGGCTACAGCGTCCCCGGCGGGTCGCCCGGCATGGGAGCCCACCACCCGGTCTCCTGGTGCCAGCCGTACGACGGAGGGCGTGCCTTCTACACCGCGATGGGCCACAAGAGCGAGTACTACTCCGATCCGCTGCTGCTGGCCCACCTCTACGGCGGCATCCGGATGGCGGCCGGCGTGACACCGTTCCACTGTGGTTCGTAGAACGGTGCCCGCTCACCGGGAAGCCGGCCGCCGGCGCTGCTGAGCTCACCTCATTGCCCTGTCGGTCCCGCCGCCGTCGCGGCGGAGGCACGGTAGGTGTGGCCGGCCACGCCGGTGAACTCGACCAGATCGGTCTCCGGGCGTGTCGGGTGGACAACCTCGTCGGCGGTGTCGTCGTGCAACTCGAACTCACCGGCGAAGACCCGGCTGCGGACCCGGACCGCGCCGGTGCGGTCGGGGGTGACGACCAGTTCGGTGCGGTCACCGCCCCACGTGGCGCCGACCGTGAATCCTCCGCTGCCGCGCAGACCCGCGACACTGCCGGCCGGCCAGGCCGGGGGCAGCGCGGGGAGCACGTGCAGCTCGCCGTTGTGGCTCTGCAGCAGCATCTCCGCGATGCCGGACGTGGCGCCGAAGTTGCCGTCGATCTGAAAGGGCGGGTGCAGGTCGAACATGTTCGGCGCGAGCCGGTCCGTGCGCACCAGGTCGCGGATGAGCTTGTGGGCGCGTGCGCCGTCCTCCAGCCGGGCCCAGTAGTTGATCTTCCACGCGAGTGACCATCCGGTCCCGTCGTCGCCGCGCAGCTCCAGCGTGCGGCGTGCGGCCTCGTACAGCTGCGGGGTGCCCCGCCTGGTGATCTGGTTGCTCGGGTGCAGGCCGTACAGGTGAGAGACGTGCCGATGGGTGCGCTCGGCCTCCACCCAGTCCGCGAGCCACTCCTGAATGTTGCCGCGGGAGCCGATCCGCATCGGTGCCAGCCTGTCCCTGGCCGACAGCACCCGGCTGCGGAAGGCCGCGTCGTCCCCCAGGATCTCGGAGGCCCGCGCGCAGCCGCTGAACAGGTCGTACAGGATCTGGTTGTCCATGGTCGGTCCGGCGCACACGCTGGCGTCCGGGTGGTGGGCCAGCTCCGGGGAATTCGACGGGTTGGTGACCAGGTATCCGAGCGAGGGATGGGTGACCAGGGCGTCGAGGAAGAACTGCGCCGCGCCCCGCATCGCCGGGAAGTGGCCGCGGAGGAACCCGAGGTCGCCGGTGAACCGGTAGTGGCTCCAGATCAGCGTGGCCAGCCACGCGCCGCCGGTCTGCCACATCCCCCAGAACGCGCCGTCGACGACCGACGTGCCCCGCCACGCGTCGGTGTTGTGGTGCGTGACCCAGCCGCCCGCGCCGTACTGCGCACGGGCGGTGCGGGCACCGGTGACCGTCAGATCCTCGATCAGGTCGAAGACCGGCAGGAGACATTCGGAGAGGTTCGTGGTGTCGGCCGGCCAGTAGTTCATGGGCAGGTTCGCGTTGACGGTGTATTTCGAGTCCCAGGCCGGCGCCATCTCCTCGTTCCAGATGCCCTGCAGGGTGGCCGGCTGCGTGCCCGGCCGCGAGGAGGAGATCAGCAGATAGCGGCCGTACTGGAAGAGCAGGGCGGAGAACTGCGGGTCGTCGACCCCGGCGTGCTGGGCGATCCTGGTGTCGGTGGTCTGATCGGCGGCCGCGGTGCGCCCCAGGTCGATCGTCACCCGGTTGAACAGCCTCTGGTAGTCGCTCAGGTGCCGGGAGCGCAGCCGCCGGAAACCGGCGCCGCGGGCGGCGGTGAGGTGCTTTCTCGCGATGCTCTGGTAGTCGCCGCCGACGTTGCGGTAGTCGACGTAGCTGGAGCCGATCGACACCAGGAGGGTCACGCTCGTGGCGCCGGCCACCCGGAGCGTGCCCCCGGAACTGGTGGCCGTGCCGCCGGTGACGCTGACACCGGCCAGGGCGAGGAACCGGACCGAGCCGGCGATTCCCTCCATGCTGCCGGAGATGCCGTCGAGGGCGATGGTCGCCTGGTCCGGACTGCTCACGGTCGTGCGTTGCGGGCTGTCGAACGTGGCGGTGAAACTGATCGCGTTCACCCGGTCCGCGGTCAGGCGGACGACGATGACCTGGTCGGGCGCGCTGGCGAACGTCTCCCGGTGATAGCGCACGCCGTCGAGCACGTAGGTCGTGGCGGCCGTGGCGGTGGTGAGATCGAGCGTCCGCTCGTACCGCTGGGCGCCGGCGCTGCCGAAGGCGAGCCGCAGGTTCCCGACGGGCTGGTAGGCGAGCTGCCCGGCGGGACTGCCGAGCATCGTCTGGTTGATCAGGTCCTGCGCCTGGGTCCACCGGTCGGCGAAGACGTGCCGCCGGATCTCCGGCAGTGCCGCCGCGCCGCGGGGGTTCGCGGAGTCGTACGGGCCGCCGGCCCAGACGGTGTCCTCGTTGAGCTGCAGCCGCTCGGTGTCGACGTTGCCGAAGACCATGGCGCCGAGACGTCCGTTGCCGATCGGCAACGCCCGCAGCCATTCCGAACCCGCGGGCTCGTCGTAGCGCAGGGCCAGGTCGCCGGCGGCCGGCGCCCGCGGCGGAGGTGACGCCGGCGGTAGCAGCACGGCGCCGGCGCCGGCGGCCCCCGCGGCGAGGAATCTTCGTCGGGTCACCTCTGTCATGTCACTCCTGTCGGGTGGGTCGTGTCGAGGGCTTCAGCCGAGTTCGACCAGGCGCCAGACGTTGTCCGCGGTGCCGTTGTCGGCGTCCTGGACGACCTGGGTGCCCCAGACGCCGGAGCCGTTCAGGACGGCCAGCAGTTTCCCGCTGTTGACGTTGCGGATCTTGTGGGTGCCGTTGCCGAGGTCGACCAGGGTCCAGCGGTGGTCGGCGGTGCCGGTGTCCGACCATTGCAGGACCCGGGCGTTGTCGGCGGCCGACATGTTCTCGACGCCGAGAACCTTGCCGCTGTTCACGTTGCGGAATCGCACGGCGTCGCCGTCGGTGATCCGGACCCAGCGGTGGTCGGCGGTCCCGGTGTCGCCCCACACGACGGCGAGGCCGCCGTCACCGGTCGACATGTCCTGGACGCCGAGCACCAGGCCGGTGCCGGCGTTGACCAGCTTGTAGGTCCCGCTGCCGCCGGTGCCGGTGTTCCAGTAGACGGTGTAGTTGAAGCCGTGGGCGTCGTGGAAGGGCCCGATCGGGACGGTCGCGCCGTTGGCCGTCGCCGTGAAGGCCAGGCTCGAGGTGCTGGTCCGGGTGATGGACGAGACGGTCAGCGCCGGTGGCGAGGCCAGCGCGGTGCTGCCGTAGTCGCCGCAGAGCACGGCCGGTCCGTAGGTGATCGCCTGGACGTTCGCGTTGTCGTTGGCCGCCCGCATGACGATCCTCATCGGCAGGGTGACGGTCACGGTGTCCCCGGCGGCCCAGGTGCGGGTGATGGTCGCATAGCTGCCCGGCGCCGCCGTGACGGTCTGGGCGGCGCCGTTGACGGTGATGACCGGGTTCTGCGTCCAGGCCGGGATCCGGACCCGGATGCTCCAGGCGCCGCTCATGGTCCCGGCCAGGGTCAGGGTGGTGGTGTCGCCGACCGGCAGGTTCGTGGACTGGGTGACGGTGATGCCGCGCTGCGACCAGTTCAGCGTCGAGGGTACGAACAGGTTCACGGTCAGCGTGGTGCCGGCGGAGAAGTAGATCGAGTCCATCAGGTTGGTGTTGACCTCGATGCCGGTCCCCTGGCAGCACCAGAACGAGCTGTAGTCGGTCGAGTAGGTGCCGCCGCCCCAGGCCGGGCCGACCCCGCGGCGGCCGCCGGGCCGCAGCGGGGTGAAGTAGGTGACGCCGCCGTGGCTGTCGGCCGGGTTCTGCGCGCCGACCAGGTGGTTGAGCAGCGTCCGCTCGTAGAAGTCGAGGTAGCCGGCGTTGTCCGGATCGAGCAGCCACAGTTCGCGGGTCAGTTTCAGCATGTTGTACGAGTTACAGTGCTCGCAGGTGTCGTTGCTCAGGTAGCCGGCGATCGCGTTGGGGGCGCGGAAGTGCTCGGCCTGGCTGTTGCCACCGATCACATAGGTGTGCGCGCGGGTGGTGATGTTCCAGGCGTTGGTGGCGATGTCGCGGTACCGGGTGGTGCCGGTCGCCTTGTACTCGCGGGCGGCGCCGATCCACTTGGGCACCTGGGTGTTGGCGTGCAGCCCGTTCAGCTGGTCGGAGCCCGCGGCCAGCGGGTCGAACACGGCCGCGTGGTCGAAGCGTCGCGCGGCGGTCAGCCACCGCGTGTCACCGGTCTGCTGGTAGATGTCGGCGAGCACCTCGTTCATGCCGCCGAACTCGGTGCCCAGCATCGCCTGCATCTGGCTCGAGCTCAGCCGCGCGGTGCGGGTGTCGACCCAGCCGGCCAGCGCGAGCAGTACGGTGCGCGCCTGGTCGTTGCCGTTGAGGCGCCAGACATCGAGCAGGCCGGCCAGGGTCTTGTGGACGCAGTAGTACGGCACGTTGCCGTTCGACAGGGTGCGCGCCTCGAGCGCGGTGAAGTCCGACTCCGGGAACCCCGACAGGTACCCGGCGGCGAACCCCGCGGCCGCGTTGTTCGCCTGGCACCGGGCAAGTCCGGCGACCATGGCGGCGGCCTTGTCCCGGCACGTCGTGTCGCCGAGCACCGCGTAGGCCTGCGCCCAGGCGGTCAGGAAGTGCCCCTGCACGTGGGAGCGGAACGGGAACGTCGGCGCGTCCCAGCCCCCGTTGGCCGCCGCGCCGTTGGTCGAGAGCCGGTGGTTGGCCCGGAAGACGTACAGCAGCCGGTCGACGTCGACGAACCTCAGGTAGCTCAACGTCCGGTTCTGGTTGTCCAGGAACCGGCCCGCGGTCAGCCGCACCTGGCCGGGCTCGAAGGGGAACGCGGCAGCGCCGATGTCCGGACGGACCGGCGGCACGACCGCGGCGGCGGCGGCCCGCGCGGCCGGCGCACCGGCGGCGCTGACCAGGGCCGCGGCGCCGGTGGCCTGGAGGAGACGACGACGGCTGAGGGGGCTCGATCTGTTCATGGCGCGGTTCTCCTAGCGTACGGGCGGATCACGGCGTACCGACGGTGAACTGACCGACCCGGACGCTGCCGCCCAAGGCCCGCGTGGCGTGGTTGAACAAGCCGAACCGGTAACCCATGAAGAACCGCCAGTCGTTGGTGAGGGTGAAGGCCGGTCCCAGGCGGGTGAAGCTTGTGCCGTCGGTGCTGTAGGAGAAGGTGGCGGTGCGTCCCGAGCCGGGCCGGATGTCGGCGCTGACCCGCAACCAGATCCGCCCGCCGCCGGCCGGGGCGCTCGCCCTCTCCGTGCCCGTGCCGGTGGTGGTCCATCCGCTGGTGGACATGCCGAGCCCGTCGGTCATCGAGACCCGGGTGACGCCGTTGTCCTTGCGGATGCCGATCCACGCCGAGGAGTCGCGCAGCATGGCGAGGCCGGCCCGGTCACCGTCGGCCATCGACGAGTAGTCGAGTTGCACGGTCGCCGTGGACGACGGGCCCTGGATGCGCCGGGTCAGGGTGTTGCGGGCGTTGTAGAGGTCGTTGGTGACGGTCGCGGTCGACAGGGTCAGCCCGTTGTTCACGCTGAACCTGGTCGTGTCGGGGTTGTGGTTCCACTCGTACTGCGGGCCGAGCGTGCTGCCGGCGAACGAGTCGGTGCCGACCATCGGCGTCACCGGATGCCACGGCAGGTCCGGCCGGGGATAGCTGGCGCCCCAGCGCCCGTTGACGGTCTGCAGCACGGGCCATCCGTCGTTGCTCCAGGTGATCGGGGCGAGGGTGGGCATGCGCCCGCCCGGGTAGGCGTCGGTGAACGCCATGTACCACCAGTCGCCGTTCTGGGTCTGCACGAGTCCGCCCTGGTGCGGGACGCCACCCCCGGAGATCGGTCCGGGCAGGTTCAACAGCACCTGCCGTTGCTCGTACGGACCCCAGGGGCTGGCCGAGCGCAGCACGTACTGGCCGTTGGCCGGGCGGGTCAGCCAGATGTAGTAGTAGCCGCCGCGCTTGTACATGCGCGCGCCCTCGAGGGTGCCGATGCTCGACGGCGTCTGATAGACCGTCTGCGAGCGCACCTCCGCGGTCAGATCGGATGACAGCTGGGCGACGCTGATGGTGCCGTTGCCGTACGCGACATAGGGGGTGTCGTTGTCGAACAGCAGCCCGGCGTCGTAGTAACACTTGTTGATCCGAGCCTTCCTGCTCCAGCCGCTGCCGGCCGAGGCGGAGGTGTAGACGTAGGTGCGGTTGAACTCGGTGCAGCCCAGCCAGTAGTAGGTGCTGGTGGCGGGCCGGTAGTTGAACGCCGACGCCCAGATGCCTTTGACGTACGCCCGCCCGCCGTTCAGGTCGTAGGCGGTGGAGTCGAAGTCGAGCCGGGGTACGGAGTGCCCGGCGTACTCCCAGTTGACGAGGTCGTAGGAGCGCAGGACCGGCGCGCCGGGCGAGTAGTGCATGGTCGACGCCGAGTAGTAGTAGACGTCCCCGACCCGGATGATGTCGCCGTCGGCGAAGTCCTGCCACACCACCGGATTGTCGAAGGTGGACGGTGCGTCGGCCGGGACGGCGACACCCGCGCCGCTGAGAAGCAGGGCGAGGCCCGCCGCGATCCAGGGCTTCACCGGGACCACCTCTGATTGGCGCCGCCGTTGCAGTCCCAGATGACCGGCTGGGTGCCGTTGGCCGTGGCGCCGTCCGGCACGTCCAGGCCGCGTCCGGAGGCGGCGCTGACCAAGTCCGTTCCGCTCGGCGGCGGGGTGGTGCCGCCGCCGCTCACCCGGTAGACGACGGTGCCGTGCCCCGGCACGCTCGCGGAGATCGCGCCGGTGCTGCTGCTGGTGGCGCCGGTCCACGCCTCGCGCAGGGTGAAGGAGTTGCCGCTCTTGCCCACCGCGGCCGCCGTGGTCGAGACCGTGGTGGTGCCGCTGCCCTGGTCGAACAGGGCCACCGCCACGTCGCCGTCGGCGAGCCGTTCGGCCAGAACGCGGCGGGTGCCGTCGTTCGAGACCTGGGTCGCCTGCTGCCCGAGGCCGTCCTGGTTGACCGCGATCAGGTCCTGGTTCTTCAGGATGGTCTGGGTGGCGGTGTTCATCGACCGGATGTCGTTGCCCGCGATCAGCGGTGCGGCGAGCATCGCCCAGAGCGCGAAGTGGCTGCGCATCTCGGTGTCGGTCATGCCGCCACGGCCGACCTCCATCATGTCCGGGTCGTTGAACCCGCCGGGTGCGGCGTAGCCGGCCAGCGGCACCGTCACGTTGACGATGTGCCGGATACCCAGACAGTCCACACCCCAGGCGGCGAACTGCCGGGCGTCCTGGGTCTCGTTGATGTCGCAGCCGAAGGTGTTCCAGCTGTTCCAACCCATCGATGGCGTACGGGCGACGCCGTTGTCGAGGGCCTGCGCGGCGGGGGTGCCGAGAACCGCGGTGACGCTCGAGAACAGCAGCACCCCCGCCGCGACGATGGCTTTCCGGCGCTTCATGGTCACCTCCTGGTCATCGGGCCTGGCAGGCCGGTGCGGCGGTGGGCGGGGTGCCGGTGCCCTGGAAGCCGAACTCGGTGCTGCCACCGGCCGGGACCTGGCCGTTGTATCCGACGTTGGTGAAGGTGCTGCCGGAGACGGTGGCGTTCCAGGCGTTGGTGACGGCGCTGCCGGAGGGCAGTGACACGCCGACCGTCCAGCCGGTGAGGGCGGTGCCGCCGGCGGTCACCCGGATGTTCGCGGTGAAGCCGCCGTTCCAGGTGTTGGGGGTGAGCGTCGCGGTGCAGCCCGCTCCGGGTTCCGGCTCCGGGTCCGGATCGGGGTCCGGGGTGGTGCCGCCGGCGTTCAGAGCGTTCAGGACCGAGGTGTACGCGGCCTTCTTGTTGCCGGAGCCGTCGAACAGCAGGGGATTGTCGCTGCGCCAGGAGTCGGTGTCGCGGATGCCCCAGACGGTGATGCCGGTGCAGCGGGACACGGCCAGGCAGGCGCGGGTGACGGCGGCGTAGATGTTGGCCTGGTTGCCGCCCTGCTGCACGTCGAGCTCGGTGATCTGCACGTCGACGCCGAGGTCGGCGAAGCGCTGGATGTTCTGCTGGTAGGTGGAGTCGATCGAGGTGCCCAGGTGTGACTGCAGACCGACGCAGTCGATCGGCACGCCGCGGGACTTGAAGTCGCGGACCATGTTGTAGATGCCGGTCGACTTCGCGTTGATCCCGTCGGTGTTGTAGTCGTTGTAGCAGAGCTTGGCGGCGGGGTCGGCGGCCCGGGCGGCGCGGAACGCGGCCTCGATCCAGTCGTTGCCGGTGCGCTGCAGGTTGGAGTCGCGGCGACCTCCGCCGTTGCCGTCGGCGAACGCCTCGTTGACCACGTCCCAGGCGTAGATCTTGCCCTTGTAGTGGGTGGCGACCTGGGTGACGTGGTTGATCGCGGCACTGCGCAGCGTGCTGCCGGACAGCGACTGCGCCCAGCCGGGTTGCTGCTGGTGCCAGAGCAGGGCGTGGCCGCGGACCTTGGCGCCCATGGCGATGCCCTGGTTGAGGATGCGGTCACCGCCGGAGTAGTTGAAGCTGCCCCGGCTGGGTTCGGTGGCGTCCCACTTCATCTCGTTCTCGGGGGTGACCGAGTTGAACTCGCTGGTCAGGATGCGGGTGTAGGTCGAGTCGCCGAGCCTGCCGGCGGCGATCGCGGCGCCGTAGTAGCGGCCGGTCTGCGCCGCCGAGGCGCCGAGCGTGCTGGCGGCCCAGGCGTCGCCGGCGACGACGATGCCGGTCAGTGCCATGGCCGCCGCAGCCGCCGAGGCCAGTAACTTACGAGTCATGGAGTTCCTCCGAAGCAGGAAGTGGGAGCGCTCCCATCGAGAGTTACCAATGTTGCCAGAAGATTTCGGGAATCCTCAAGCGGCGATTCCTCGCGAATCGGCGCGCACTTTCTGTCTCCCGGCGGCGTCGAAGCGCACTGACCAGCGATCCGACTCGGCGTGCTCCGCGTGACCGCGTCGCGTAACAGTTTTTCAGCAGCGAATGCCGAAAGAGTCGTTCTCTTTTTCAGGATCGCGGCGGGCGGAGCACGAATGAGCTCTGCGACCGGAAAGCGGCGCTGCCGCCGGACTCGTCGACCATCGATGGACTGTGAACGACTGAGCCGCCCGGGTCGATCGGCGGCGGCAGGGCGTGTGCCGTCACGCCGAATCTCGGAATGCGTTTAGGGTTGGGCGTCGCGAAGCCCAGGGGGTCCGCATGACAACTCGGAGGTTCCCGCCCGGGTCCTGGATGGACCGGCTGGAAGCCGAACCGGGAGGGCCGAGCTGCTCTACGGCAGCCTGGACCACTCGACGCCCCGGCAGGCGCCGTGCCCGGTCCTCCTGGTCCCGCCGGGCTGGCGGAGCGGAGCTCTGAGTGTCGCCGGCGTCGAGGTCACCGTCACCGACGGCGTGGTCACCTTGTCCGGCAAGGTCGAACGGTGGTCCACCACCGAACTGGCCGACCGCGCGGCCCGGCAGACGCTCGGTGTGGTCTCGGTGGTCAACCGCCTCGACTACACCTTCGATGATCGGGCCCTCGTCGGCCCGGGAATGATCACCGGCATCGCCTGATCCGTGCTGAGGGTGAGCCGGTCAGTCCAGCGACGCGCTGGCCGCCCGTAGTTCCTCCAGGGCCGCCAGGGCGTGCGGGGCGAGCTCGTCCGTGTCGCCGCCGTCGGACCAGGCGGCGTAGCCCCGTTTGAAGGCGAGGACACCCAGCTCTCCCGCGACCGCCGCGGTCGGGCCGGGCACGCCGCGGGCGACCAGGGCGGTGGTCATCGCGGCGGCGAGGCTGACGCTCTTGAGGGCGTCTCGTTCCTGAAGCTCGGTGCTGGCGGCGATGGCCGCCTTCAGCCGCGGAGCGATCTCCCTGTTCAGCGGGCCCATCATGCTCGACGCGCGCTCGAGGCCGGCGGCGACCGCCTGGAGCGGGCCGGCCTGCGCGGGCGCCTCGGCGATGCCCTCGGTCAGCAGCCGGCTCAGTGCGTCCTGGCCGGCCACCAGCAGCTCACGCTTGTCGGGGAAGTGCCGGAAGAAGGTGCTCTTGGTGACTCCGGCGCGGTCGGCGATCTGCGCGACGGTGGTGGCGTCGTACCCCTGCTCGGTGAACAGGTCGAGGGCGGCCATGACGAGTCGGTCGCGTGCCCCTGGTTCCCATCGAGCCATGACCCCATCCTATGCGACGGGACTTTTGTCCCGTCACCCTGCTACGGTGACGGGACAAGAGTCCCATCACTGACGGGAGCATCCCATGCGCGTCTTCATCACCGGCGGCACCGGACTGATCGGGTCCGCGGTCGTCGCCGAGCTGCTCGGCCACGGCCACAGCGTCCTCGCTCTCGCACGCTCCGACGGGTCCGCGAAGGCCGCCGAGACAGCCGGCGCCGAGCCGCTGCGAGGCGGCCTCGCCGACCTCGACACCTTGCGCGCCGGCGCCGAGAAGGCCGACGGCGTGATCCACCTGGCCTTCAGCAATGACTTCAGCAGCGCCGAGGCCGTCGCCGACGCGGTCGCCGAGGAGACCGCCGCGCAGGAGGCGCTGGGCGAGGCGCTCGTCGGCACGGACCGCCCGTTCGTCACCGTTTCGGGTACGCCCTGGGTGCCCGGCCGCACGTCCACCGAGGCCGACCCGGCCTCGACCGACGGACCGGTCGGCGGTCGAGGGCGGGCCGTCAACGCCGTCCTGGGTCTGGCCGCACGCGGCGTCCGGAGCTCGGCCATCCGGCTGCCGCGCACGGTCCACAACCGGGGCGACGGCGGGTTCGCCGGCCTGCTGACCCAGATCGCCCGCCGGAGCGGCGTGTCCGGCTACCCCGGCGACGGCACTCAGCGCTGGCCGGCCGTGCACGCGCTCGACGCGGCTGTCCTCTTCCGGCTGGCTCTGGAGCAGGCGCCGGCCGGAACCGCCTGGCACGCCGTGGCCGACGAGGGCGACCAGGTGCGGGACATCGCCGCGGTCATCGGCCGGCGGCTGGGCCTGCCGGTCCGGGCGGTGCCCACCGAGACCTTCGGCCCGCTCGGCGCGATCTTCGCGACCGACCAGCCCTCGTCCAGCGTCCTCACCCGCGAGGCGCTCGGCTGGGCGCCGAAGCACCCGAGCCTTCTGGAGGATCTGGAGAACATCCGATAAGAACCGGGCCTCAGGGCTCAGCACGAGGCGGGCGGGCACCCGTGCGGCCAGCCCAGCGGCGGGAGCAGAGGCGCCCGGCCCGCCCGTCCGGGACCTCCGGCTCACTCCGCGGAGGTGATGACCTCGGCGGTCGTCCGGCGGGGCGTCGCCGGCAGCTGGTCCGGCGACTCGACGTAGCCCAGGCGCACCACCAGGTAGGGCTCCCCGATCCCGGACAGCAGCTCGCCGAGCAGGTACTTCGACCAGGCCACCTCGACCGCCTCGCTGAGCGGAGCGGTGGACAGTCCGTGGGCCGTCGCAGTGAGCAGCAGAGCGGACATCGCCTCACCGCCGCGCAGGAGATCCACGGGATCGGCGCCCATGCCGTACAGGATGGTGTACTCGGCGCCCGCGTCGTGGTCCTCGCCGGCGGCCAGCACGTCGCCGCCGTGCGGGGCGAACTCGCGCACCGGCACCCGGCGCAGCGCCGGCTCGACGGCGGTGGCCGGTGGCACCCCGTCGCCGGTCCAGGCCGGGCGGCTGGTCCAGCGGGTCAGATCCGCTCGGTACGCGGGGTCCAGATGCTCGGCGTCGGCCGCCTGCTCGACCAGGATGCCCAGCATCGGCACCTGGTCGTGGGGGACCACGTGCAGGTACGCGCCGCACGCCTCGACGACGCGGCGCAGGGCGGTCAGGGTCTCGTCGTCGACCTTGCGCTCGCCGAAGGCCCGGCGGTCGGTCCGGCGACGGCTGATCGCGTCCACCAGGGCCTGGGCCTCGAGGTCCGGCTCGGTGCGTCCTTCGATGCGTACGCGGGCCAGCACGGCGGCGTCGTCGGAGGGGAAGCGGGTGACCGTGGCGGCCCAGCCCGCCGCGGCCAGCGCGGTGAGCGCGTGGTGCAGCGCCCCGCCGCAGCTGAGCATCAGCAGGCGCCCCTCGGGGTCGATCGCCGCGACCTGGCGTTCCGGGTCGGCGGACAACTCCATGACACCGGCCTCGATCCGCCACCGCCACGGCTGGGTGTTGAAGACCGACGGCGCGCGGAGGGAGGCGCGGGCGGCACCTTCCAGAACGGTGCGCTCGTCGACGGGCAATGCGTTCACGGCGGGACCTCCCAGTCTCTCGTCCGAGTTCCACGATCCCGGCGGAAGGGCCGGATGGTCAGGGCCGAAAGACCCGAGTCGACGGGCAGCCCGGCGTCCGTGGACTCCGCGCCGCCCAGTCATGTCTGGTTGCCCAGCGACCAGTCACGCACCTCGGGCATGTCCTCCATGTGCTCGACCACGTAAGTCTCGTGGCGGGCCAGTTGGGCCTCGCACCACTTCTTGAGCTCGGTCGCGCCGCGGGGCAGCCGCTTGGCGTTGTTGATCGCGTCCATCACCAGGTGATAGCGCGACGCCCGGTTGCGCACCGTCATGTCGAACGGCGTCGTCGTGGTGCCCTCCTCGATGAAGCCGCGCACCCGGAACCGGTCGGCGTCCGGCCGGCCGTGCACCAGCTGGTGAATGGCGCCGGGGTAGCCGTGGAACGCGAAGACCACGTCGACCGTGTCGGTGAACAACTCGGTGAAGTAGGTCTCGCTCATCCCGTGCGGGTGGTCCCGGTGCCGGACCAGGCTCATCAGGTCGACCACGTTGACCACGCGGACCTTCATACCGGGCAGCCGCTCCTTGAGGATCTGCGCGGCCGCGACCGTCTCCATGGTGACCACGTCACCGGCGCAGGCCAGCACGATGTCCGGGTCGCCGGTGCCGTCGTCGGTGCCGGCCCACTCCCAGATACCCGCTCCCCGGGCGCAGTGCTCGATCGCCTCGTCCCGGCTCAGGTACTGCAGCTGTGGCTGCTTGTCGATGACGATCAGGTTGACGTACGAGCGGGACCGGAAGCAGTGGTCGGCGACCGACAGCAGGGTGTTGGCGTCCGGCGGCAGGTAGACCCGGGCGACGTCGCCGCGCTGGGTCAGCACCACCTGGATAAGTCCGGGGCCCTGGTGCGAGAAGCCGTTGTGGTCGTTGCGCCACGCGGTCGAGGTGAGCAGCACGTTGAGGCTGGGCACCTTGGCCCGCCAGGGCAGGTTCCTGGCCTCCTGGAGCCACTTGCCGTGCTGGACCGTCTGCGAGGCGCTGACCATGGCGAACGCCTCGTAGGTGGCGAACAGGCCGTGGCGCCCGGTCAGGTTGTAGCCCTCCAGCCAGCCGTGGCAGTTGTGCTCGCTGAGCACCTCCATCACGCGGCCGTCCGGCCCGACGGCCACGTCCTCCGGCGTCACGTGCTCCATGAACGCCCGGTCGGACACCTCGAACACGGCGCCCAGCCGGTTGCTGTTGGTCTCGTCGGGCGAGAACAGCCGGAACCGGTCGGGGTTGCGGGTGTAGATGTCGCGCATCAGCTCGCCGAGCTTGCGGGTCGACTCCGCCCGCACCGAGGCGGGCGCGGGCACGTCGACCGCGTAGTCGCGGAAGTCGGGCAGGTCGAGGTCCCGGGTGAGCCGGCCGCCGTTGGCGTGCGGGCTCGCGCTCATCCGGAGATCACCCTCGGGCGCGAGATCCCGCACCAGGGGTACCGGCGCGCCGGCGTCGTCGAAGAGCTCCTCCGGCCGGTACGAACGCAGCCAGCTCTCCAGGATCGCCAGGTGGGCGGGGTTCTCGCGGACGCCGGACAGCGGGACCTGATGCGACCGGAACGTGCCCGTCATCGTGACGCCGTCCACCTCGGCCGGACCGGTCCATCCCTTCGGCGACCGCAGGATGATCAAGGGCCAGCGCGGCCGGGTGCCGTCCGACGCTCCGGACCGCGCCTCCTGCTGGATCTCACGGATCTGCCGGTACGCCGCGGCCAGGGCGGCGGAGAACCGCTCGTGCATCCCGGGCAGGTCGTGCCCCTCGACCTCGATCACGTCGTACCCGTGGCCGTGGAGAAGCCCGTGCACCTCGGCGCGCTCCTTGCGCGCCAAGACCGTGGGACCGGAGATCTTCGCACCGTTGAGGTGCAGGATCGGCAGCACCGCTCCGTCGCGGGCCGCGTTGATGAAGGACAGACCCTTCCAGGAGCCCTCCAGCGGCGCGGTCTCCGCCTCGCCGTCGCCCACGACGGCGATCGCCAGCAGGTCCGGGTTGTCCATCACGGCGCCGTAGGCGTGCACGAGCACGTAGCCGAGCTCGCCGCCCTCGTGGATCGAGCCCGGAGTGGTGACCGACACGTGGCTGGGGATGCCACCGGGCGCGGAGAACTGCCGGAACAGCCGCAGCATGCCGGCCTCGTCCGAGGACACGTCCGGGTAGATCTCGCTGTAGGTGCCCTCCAGCCAGCCGGCCGCCACCAGCGCGGGGCCGCCGTGCCCCGGCCCGGCGAGATAGATCGCCTCCTGGCCGGTCATCCTGATCAGCCGCGAGACGTGCGCGTAGATCAGCGACAGGCCCGGGCTGGTACCCCAGTGGCCGAGCAGACGCGGCTTGATGTCCTCGACAGTGAGCGACCTCCGCAGCAGCGGGTTGGCGCGCAGGTAGATCTGCCCGATGGTGAGATAGTTGGCTGCGCGCCACCACGCGTCCAGCTGGGCGACCTCCGCCTCGTCGGGGTCGCAGAGGCGCCGGAGCCCCTCGTCGTCGAGCGCGGTGATGTGATCGGCCTCAGCGGTGGTCACGGCAGTTCTCCTTCGAGTGGTCCGGCTCGTGTCGATTCCCAACGTATGGCCCGCCGGTCGGCCCGCAGCAGAGGCGAATGGCAGCCCGCCTGGACCAAGGGTCCCCCCGGAGCGGGACTTTGGTCCCGATATCGTCAGGCTGCCCGCCCCGCGGCCGGCCATGCGGTCTCCGCCGTCGTGACATCGCCCGCTGACCCGAGCCGAGCCGATGGGAGCCGACCAGGCTGCCGCCCGGGTCAGGAGGCGTACTCGCGCAGGCCGGCGAGCAGGGCGCCGAGGCCCTTCTTGGCGTCCGCGAAGAGCATCGAGGTGCCGGGCAGCGTGTACAGCTCGTTGTCGATGCCGGCGTAGCCGTGCCCGAGCGACCGCTTGATCACGATGACGCTCCGTGCCTTGTCCACGTCCAGGATGGGCATCCCCGACACCGGGTTGCCGGGGCGGCGCGCGGCCGGGTTCGTCACGTCGTTGGCGCCGACCACGAGCACGATGTCCGTGCCGGGGAACTCGGGGTTGATCTCGTCGAGGTCCCTGAGTTGCTCGTACGGCGCGTCGGCCTCGGCGAGGAGGACGTTCATGTGGCCGGGCATGCGGCCGGCCACCGGATGGATGCCGTAGCTGACATCGACGCCGCGCTCCTTCAGCGCGCGGGCCAGGGCGACGACCTCGTGCTGGGCCTGCGCGGCGGCCAGGCCGTAGCCGGGGACGACGACGACCCGGTGGGCGTACGCGAGCTGCAGCGCCGCGTCCTCGGCGGAGATCTCCCGCACCGCCGCGCCGGCGGTCCCGCCGGGGATGGCGACAGCCTCGTCACCGGTGCCGTAGCCGCCGGCCAGGATCGCGCCGATCGAGCGGTTCATCGCCGTCGCCATGAGCTGGGTGAGGATCGCGCCGGCCGCGCCGACCAGGGCGCCCGCGATGATCAGGGGGCCGCTGTCCAGGATGAAGCCGGCCATCGCGACCGCGGTGCCGGTGCAGGCGTTGAGCAGCGAGATCACGACCGGCATGTCGGCGCCGCCGATGGGCAGCGTGAGAAGCACGCCGACCGCGAGCGCCGCGGCGGCGACCCCGCCCAGCACCCCGGCGCCGCCGTGATGCGTCAGGTAGAGCCCGGCGAGCCCGGCCGACACGAGGGTGAGAAGCAGGGCGATCCACCGGCCGCCGGGCACCACGAGTGGCCGGCCGGGGATCAGCCCGGCGAGCTTGCCCGAGGCGACCAGGGATCCGCTCAGGGTCACGGCGCCGATGATCAGGTCGAGCACGGTCGTGATCGTCGTCTGCGGCGGCAGCGTGGCGAGGTCCGCCGAGTGCGCCATGGCGTCGCCGAGGGCGATCAGCGCGGCCGCGCCGCCGCCGACCGCGTTGAAGAGGCTGACCAGCTGGGGCATCGCCGTCATCCGGACCCGCCGGGCCGTGATCAGGCCGGCCACACCACCGGTGGCGGCCCCCGCCGCCAGGGCGATGACGGCCCCGGCGGCGATGCGGCCGTCGTCGATCAGGACCACCACGGTGACCAGTACGGCGACGGCCATCCCGGCGGCCGACACCTGGTTGCCGCGCCGGGCGGTCCGCGGCGTGTTCATCAGGTGCAGACCCAGCACGAAGCAGGTGGCGCAGGCCAGGTAGATCAGGTGGACGGTGGTGTCGAAGCCGCTCACGACCGCACCTGCCGTCCGGTGCGGAACATGGTCAGCATGCGGTCGGTGACGACGTAGCCGCCGGTGACGTTCATCGCGGCGAAGGCCGCCGCGACGAAGACGACGACGTAACCGAGAACGGACGCCGCGGTGGCCGCCAGCAGCATCACCCCGACGAACACGATCCCGTGGATGGCGTTGGCCCCGGACATCAGCGGGGTGTGCAGGGTCGCCGGGACCTTGCTGATCACCTCGAAACCGACCAGGACGCTCAGGACGAAGACCGTGATGTCGGCCATCAGCAGCACGCTCATGAGGTGACCTCCTCGGCGAGGGCGGCCGCGACCCGCGGATGCGTGATCCGGCCCCGGTGGGTGACCACGACGGCCGTGTGGACCTCGTCCTGCGGATCGATGGCCGGGACACCGTCGCGGACCAGCGTGGCCAGCAGCGAGCAGACGTTGCGTGAGTAGGCCGTCGAGGCTGCCTCCGGCACCCGGGCGGCCAGGTCGGCGGCCCCGATGAGGGTGACGCCGCGCGGGGTCACGACGGTGCGGCCGGGTTCCGACCCGGCGACGTTGCCGCCGTGCGGGCCGGCCGCCAGGTCGACGACGACCGCGCCGGGCCGCAGCCGGTCGACGGCGTCCGATGTGACGAGCAGCGGTGGCCGGCCGCCGGGCACCTGTGCGGCGGTGATCACGATGTCGAACCCGGCGACGGCGTCGTCCAGCGCCTGCTGCTGCTGGGCGGCCTCGGCCTCGGTGAGCCGACGCGCGTACCCGCCCTCCCCGGCGGCGGCCGGCGCGTCGAGGCGCAACACGCTCGCCCCGGTCGACGCGATGTCGTCGCGGGCCGCCTCACGTACGTCGTACCCGGTCACCACCGCACCCAGCCGCCGGGCCGTGGCGATCGCCTGGAGACCGGCGATCCCGGCGCCGAGCACCAGGACCCGGGCCGGCCGGGTGGTGCCGGCCGCGGTGACCAGCATGGGCAGGAAACCGCCGTACGCGTCGGCGGCCATCAGGGCGGCCTTGTAGCCGGCGACGTTGGCCTGCGAGGTGAGCGCGTCCATGGCCTGGGCCCGGCTGAGCGTCCGGGGCAGCAGGTCGAGGCTGATCGCGGTGACCCCGGCGGCGGCCAGCCGCTCCGGCACCCGGGCGTCGGCGAGCGGCGCCAGCAGCCCGACCAGGATCTGTCCGCCGCGCAGTGCCTCGAGGTCGTCCGGTGGTCGCAGGCACAGCAGGATGTCGCTCTCGGCGTACACCTGGGCGCGGCCCGCGACCCGGGCTCCGGCTGTGGCGTACGCCTCGTCGTCGTGCCGGGCCCCCGCGCCAGCGCCCGATTCGACGAGGACGTCGAGGCCGCTCAGGTGAAGTTTGCCGGCATCCGCGGGAACCAGCGCCACGCGCCGCTCGCCGGGTGCGGTCTCGCGGATCACGCCGATGATCGCCATGAATGCTCCGTTCCTGGCCGGACCTCCACCCAGCTTGCCGCACGGGTGACCGAACAGCCACCGTCCGTGTACGCATTGGCCGGTCACGCCGTGCGGCTGCTCCTGCTCGTCATGGCCGGCGCGTTCGCCGGGCAGCGGCAGGGCCTGAGGTCCCAGTTCGAGCGGCGCGGAACCGCACTGTCCCTCGCCGGGTGAGCGGGGACCGCGCGGCTCAGAGGCTCTGAGGCGTGACCAGGCCGGACTCGTAGGCGAGGATGACCAGCTGGGCCCGGTCCCGGGCGTGCAGCTTGGTCATGGCGCGGTTGACGTGCGTCTTGGCGGTCACCCGGCTGATCACCATGCGAGCCGCGATCTCGTCGTTGGACAAGCCGTGCGCGACCAAGGTCACGGCCTCCCGCTCCCGGGTGGTCAGGTGGCCGAGCGCTGCTGCGTCGGCATGTGGGGAGCGGGCGACGTACCGGTCGATCAGCCGGCGGGTGATCGACGGCGCGAGCAGCGCGTCCCCGCGCGCGGCGACGCGGATGGCGTGCAGGAAGTCCTCCGGCAGGACGTCCTTGACGAGAAAGCCGGCCGCTCCGGCGCGCAGCGCGTCGAAGACGTACTCGTCGAGCCCGTAGTTCGTCAGGATCACGACGTGCACGTCGGCCAGGGCCGGGTCGGCCGCGATGCGCCGGGTCGCCTCGATGCCGTCGAGAACGGGCATCCGCACGTCGAGGAGGACCACGTCGGGCAGGTGCTGCCGGGCCAGGACCAGAGCCTCGGCGCCGTCGCCGGCCTCGGCCACCACCTCGATGTCGGTCTCCGAGTCGAGCAGGGCACGGAAACCACTGCGGATCAGCGGCTGGTCGTCGACGAGCAGAACCCGGATCATGCCGTACGGTCCCACGGCAGCTCGGCGTGGACGGTGAAGCCGCCCCCGGTCCGCGGTTCGGCGCGCATCCGGCCGCCCAGGGCGGCCACCCGTTCCCGCATCCCCAGCAGCCCGTTGCCCGGCCGGGGCGGGGACTGCGCGGTGGCCGTACCGTCGTCGTCGACCTGGACCACCACCGCGCCGGGCCGGCAGTCGATCCGGACCGACGCGCTCGCGGCCCCGGCGTGCCGGGCCACATTGGTCAGGGATTCCTGCACGATCCGGTAGACGGTCCGGTCCACGGCGGCCGGCACGCCGACGTCGTCGCCGTCGACCACCAGGGAGGCGGCCACGCCCGCCGACCGGGCTCGCTGGACCAGCTGCGCGATGTGGTCGATGCCGTGCGGAGGGGACGTGGCGTCGTCGCGCAGCGCATCCAGAGTGGTGCGCAGTTCCCGTGCCGCCTCGCGTGCCGCCTCCCGGATCGCCAGCACGGCCTCCGGGACCGGCTCGCCACGCTTCTGAGCCACGTGTACGGCCGCCTCGGACTGCACCTTGATCACCGAGATCTGGTGGGTGAGCGAGTCGTGCAGTTCCCGGGCGATGTGCAGCCGCTCCTCGCCGGCCCGGCGCAGCGCGCTCTCCTCACGCGTGCGTTCCGCCTCGTCGGCCCGTCGTTCGGCCTGACGCAGCGCTTCTCCCGCGGCCGCGGCGGCGATCAGCCAGGCCAGTTCGAGTACGCCCCGGGCCTGCAGTACGGCCTCGCCCACGCCGTGCCGGCCGGCCGCCAACGCGGCGACGGGCAGCGCGGCCAGCATGGTCACGCTCACGACGGCGGTGGCCATGCGATGCCCGGCCCGCATCGCTGAGTAGACCGCGACGAGATAACCGATGGCGAACACCGGGAAGCCGGCGAGCTGGCCGCCCACCGCGCACAACCCACTGACCGCCAGGACCACCACGGGCGCACGCTGTCGCGCGGCCAGCACCAGGCCACCGGCCGCGAGCAGCGCGTAGCCGAGCGGGTCGGCGCCGGTCGCCGTCCGGTCCTCGGACAGCCCGGTGGCCACCAGGATCCCCGCCACCCCGACCGCGATGGCCCAGTCCCGGAGCCTGACTCGCGCGCTGCCCATGCGGGCACCATAGCCGCGCGCCCGGTCAAGGGAATCTGCCCGGCGCAGCAGTGCCGGCTACCACGGGCGCAGCAGATCTCCCGATGCCTGCGCCGGCCGCGGCAGCGCGAAGTGTCTGTGCCGGCACGATGCCCGGGGCGGGCCGGACGAACAGGATCGATGGCACCCAGATCGACCACGGAGGAAACCATGCTCATCTCAGTCCTGCTCGCCGAGTCCACCGTCGGCGCGACCACGCTGACCGCCGATCGGGTGGTGGCGACGCTGGCGGCGCTGGTCGCGCTGGCCGGCGTGATCGCGAGCCGGAGGCGACCCTTCGTCGCTCTCATTGCGGGCGTCCTCGGCGCGGTCGCCGGGGTGCTTCTGCTGGCCACGGCCGACGGCGGGCCCGGCACCGGCAACGGCGTGGTCGGTGCGTACGCGGGAGTGGTGTTGGGGTTGATCGCGGTCGTCCTGGGCGGGACGGCGCTGATCACGGCACGTCGGCGCCCACGAGAGAATACATAAAACTGATTTGATGTATTGTCGGGCGATGGGCCTGCCGACGTTCCTCCAGGCCGCCGGGCACCCGGTGCGGTGGCGCCTGCTGGACGCGCTGGCCGGCGGCGATCACCAGGTGCACGAGCTCACCACCCTGGTCGGCGGGCAGCAGAGCCTGATCTCCTACCACCTGGGCCTGCTGCGCAAGGCGGGGCTGGTCCGGGCCCGCCGCAGCTCCGCCGACGGCCGCGACATCTACTACCGCCTCGACCTCGCGCGCTCCGGCCGGTTGCTGGCCGCCGTGGGCGAGGCGCTGCATCCGGGCCTGCGGCTCACCCCACCCCCGCCGCCGGTCCGGGCCGTCTCCGGCCGCGTGCTCTTTCTGTGTACGGGCAACAGCTCCCGGTCGCAGATGGCCGAGGCATTGCTCCGCCGCCGGTCGGACGGCCGGGTGACGACGGCCAGCGCGGGCAGCCGGCCCAAACCGATCCACCCGGACGCGGTGGCGGTCATGGCCGGGCGCGGCATCGACCTGAGTGGTGCCCGCCCCAAGCATCTGGACGAGTTCGCCGGGCAGCACTTCGACCGGGTGATCACCCTGTGCGATCGGGTCCGGGAGGAGTGCCCCGAGTTCGCCGGGCGGCCGCCGACGGCGCATTGGAGCATCGCCGATCCCGCCGCGGACCCCGAGGGCCGCCCGGCGTTCGACCGGGTCGCCGCCGAGCTGGCCGAACGTATCGATTTCCTGCTGCATGCCATCGCCACCGAACCCGTAGGGGAAACGTCATGACCGGTATCACCGACGAGACCGTGCACGTCCGCTATCTCGTGGACGACGTGCAGGCGGCCATCGACTTCTACACCACGCACCTCGGCTTCGTGCCCAACACCGTCTTCGCGCCGGCCTTCGCCGACGTCCTGCGCGGCAATCTGCGGTTGCTGCTGTCCGGCCCGGCCAGCTCCGCCGGGCGGCCCATGCCGGACGGCCGCACGCCGCAGCCGGGCGGCTGGAACCGCATCCACCTGCTCGTCGAGGACATCGACGCCGAGGTCGCCCGGCTGCGTGCGCAGGGCGTGGTGTTCCGCAGCGAGGTGGTCACCGGCCCCGGCGGCAAACAGATCGTCCTCGACGATCCGGCGGGGAACCCGGTGGAGCTGTTCCAGCCGGCCGACGCCTGAACGGGCGACGAAACACACCCGTCCGATCACCCGGCGACCTGGCCACACCGGCGCACATCGCGCTCCTGCGCGAGCTCAGCGTCGAGGACCGCCCGACCGCGTCCATCGATCAGGTGGCGGGGCTGGGCGCGATGAGAGCCTCGGGGCCCGGGAAGATCAGGGTGATCCGCCCGTCGTCCAGCCAGCGCACCCGGTACGGAGGGCTGCCGTCCTCCCTCTCGACCGCGGTGACCAGTCCCACCCGGCGGTGCTCGCCGAGACGCGCGGCCTCGAGGACGATCCGGTCGCCCACATGAGCAATCATGTGGCACCTCCTCAGTTCGTGCGCCGTGATCGGTACGGCGCGTCATCAGGATGCTCGGGTTGCGGACGACGGGCACAGGGCCATTGGTCGCTCTTCAGGGAGCGATGTGGCCCGGCTCCGCCGGCTCCGCCGGGGGCGGCGATGGAGGTGAGGGCGACCACCTTCCGGCCGGCAATCGAGATCACCGTCGAGGAACGACCACGAATGACCCGGCCGGTGCGGTGGGGCCTTCCGGCATGACACTGCGGCGGGCCGGCATCCGCCGGTCCGCCGCTCCCGCGCTGTCATCGGGTTCAGATGAGCCAGCGGTTCTTCTGGACGAGGGGGAGTTTGGCCCACCAGCGGCCGAGGCCCCAGGTGTGGCCGGCGTAGGTCGCCGCGAGGGCGATGGCGCTGACGGCGTAGATGACGTGGTAGTCGGTGACGGGGTTGGTGGAGTGGGTGGCTTCGCCGGCGCTGTTGGTCTGGGCCGGCGGCAGCTCGGCGAACCACATGAACGCCATCATGAGGGTGGCGGCGACGGCGGCGATGCGCATGCCGATGCCGAGGATGAGGGCGACGCCGACGCCCAGGAGGCCGAGCATGAAGGCCCAGTCAGCCAGCGGGTTGCCGGCGATGCTGTGGAAGAAGCCCTGGAAGGGTCCGACGTCGACGCCGGAGAGGAAGCCCTTGGTGGGGGATCCGCCGTTGATCCAGGAGCGTTCGCCGGGGGTGGCGTAGTGGAGGCCGAAGGTCTTGTCGAGGAATGCCCACAGGAAGACGAAGCCGGTGGAGATGCGCAGGATGGCGAGGGCGCGGGCGGCGGTCTTGGTGAGCATGGAACCGGGCGCCTCGACGTGCTCGAGGTGCGCGGCGGGGGTCCGGCCGGTGGTGGTCATCTGGTCCTCCTCAGCGGATTTCTCTTACGCCCTCACGATCCACCGGCGAGCTCGCGCGCACCCGGGTCCTGCCGCCCGTCCCGGCGGGACCTAAGTCCCGAGCCTTCGGACGCGTCGGTGGTTGTCGTCATCTCCGTGCCCCTACCGGCTGTCCGACGCGGTGGCCGATTCGCCGACCACATCCCGGCCTGATCGCGGGCACCGACGAGCGGCCCGCCTGGCAGATTTGGCCGGTTCGTAGCATCGTCGCAGTCATGAGACGTTCTCAGAGGTGGCGGTTCACGGTCACGGCGGTCCTGGGCGGGACGCTGCTGCTCGCGTCGGCCTGCGGTGATTCGTCGCCCGGCGGGGCGTGGCATGCCGGGCAGACGACCTCGGCGGGCCCCTCGGCCGAGGCTGGCCCGTCGTCGCCGCCGGCGGCCTCCGGGAAACCGGTCCACGTCAAGCTGCTGGAGGGTGACGGCACCACGTGGGGTGTCGGCATGCCCATCATCGCCTACCTGTCGGCCAAGATCACTGACGCGCACGAGTTCGCGGCGGCCACCACGGTCACGGTCGACGGCCGGCCCGCCCAGGGCGCCTGGTATTTCCAGAAGTCCGCGATCAACCGCGGGTACCCCCTGGAGGCCCACTACCGGACTGAGAAGTACTGGCCGGCGCACGCCAGGATCCATCTGGACCTGCCGGTCAAGGGCAGGTCGGCGGGGACCGGGCTGGCCTTCGACAACAGCCTGACCCTCGACATGTCCACCGGCCCGGCCAACATCAGCCGGATCGACGGCCGCACCAAGCGGATGACCGTCACCTCGGACGGCAAGCAGGTGTTCACCTTCCCGGTCTCGCTGGGCAAGGCCAGCACGCCCACCTTCTCCGGAACCAAGATCGTCATGGAGAAGGACCGGGTGCAGCGGATGACCGGCCCGGGATACGACCTGAAGGTGCCCTGGTCGGTCCGGATCACCAACTCGGGCGAGTTCGTCCACTCGGCCAGCTGGAACGGCGGCAACATCGGGCAGCGCAGCACGTCACACGGCTGCACCAACCTGAATGTCGACGACGCCAAGCAGTTCTACTCGTTCGCCCAGATCGGCGACGTGACCGTCTTCACCGCCACCGGCGGGCCGACCATGCCCAGCTGGGACGGCTACGGCGACTGGAACGTGCCGTGGGCTACCTGGCAGGGCGGGGGTGTTCTGCGGACGGTCTGAGCAGGACCTCGTCGAGGTCTCGCCGCGGGGAGGGCTTGCCCGGATCGCCGTACCCGAGGCGGATGGCGATCTGCGGCGTGCCGTGCCTGCGTAACGAGCGTCGCAGCTGGTCGCGCGCCGCCGGGACCTCGATCGGTTGCGAGATCATCGAGCTGGCGAGGCCGGCGTTCGTCGCCGTGAGCAACACCCGCTGCAGGGCCTGTCCCGCGACGATCTGGTCGGCCGGGTGGTCGGCCTCCGTGCCGAGGATCGCCACCAACGGCTCGGGCTCGAAATCCCGGCCGGCGCCGCGGCGGTGCATACCGTACGGCCGCTGCGGCAGCAGGTCGTCCGGCTCGGCCACCGGCCCGCCGGCCGTCACCGGAACACCGTCGGCGGACGCGTCGGCATGGATCCAGCTGTTCATCTCGGCCTGGTAGGCGAAGTCGCGTCGCAACACCCGGTCCGCGCTCTGCGCGATCTGGGCGAAGCCGCCGAGCGCTGTCATGCCGACCAGCAGATCCATCCAGGCGCCTTCCTCGCGTGCGGCCTCCAGCAGGGCGGCGCGCGCCTCGGTCGGCACCGGGTCGGGCCAGAACGGGCGCCGGTTGCTGTACCGGTGGCCGATGGCGCGGAACAGGTCCTGCTCCGGATAGGTCGGCGGCCGGGCCACGCCGGGCGTGAGCCGGGCGATCACATCGGATCCACGTTCCGGCCGCACGGCCACCGTCGCGGGGGTGCCGTTGGCGGCGAGTGCGAGCCGGGCGTTGTAGGTCGCGGCGCCGCAGGCGATGCGGACCGCCCACCCGCCACTGTCCGCCACGGCGAGTTGCCGCTGCGTGTCGGCGAGGATCTCGATGGTGCCGTCGACGAGCCGGAACTGCCAGGGCTGGCTGTTGTGCAAGGAAGGGGCCCTGATGGCGGCGGCTGCCGCCAGGCGCAGGTCCTGTTCGTCGAAACCGGTCATGAAACCACGGTGCCCCTCGCCTGCGGGGAGTGGTCAGGGCCGAAAGACCCATCCTCGCGGGCCGTCAGCTGATCGGCACGCGCCAGACCACAACCGTCCCACCCTCCGAGCCCGGACCGATCTCGAAGGTCCCGCCGAGGTCGTGCGCGCGCTCACCCATGTTCACCACACCACCACGGGCCAACGCCGGATCGATCCCGACACCGTCGTCCTCGACGCGGAGGGTCACGGTGCCCTCCCCGGCGCTCACCGACACCCGGGCCGAAGCGGCGCCGGCGTGCCGGGCGATGTTGGAGAGCGCCTCGCGGAGGACCGCCAGGAGCTCCGCGACGATGTCGTCCGGCACCGCGCTGTCGACCGGCCCGGACACATCGATCGTCGGCTGGAAGCCGAGCGTTCCGGCCGCCGCGTCGACCGCGTCCCGCAGCTCGGTACGCAAGGTGGCGCCGGCCGGGGCGCGGAGCTCGAAGATCGACCGGCGGATGTCCCGGATCGTGGCGTCCAGGTCGTCCACGGCCGCGTTGATCCGCTCAGCCGTCTCCGGACGTGTCGCCTGGGCCGCGGCGCCCTGCAACTGCATCCCGGTCGCGAACAGCCGCTGGATGACCACGTCGTGCAGGTCCCGGGCGATCCTTTCCCGGTCCTCGAGGACGACGAGCTGCTCGCGCTCCTCCTGCGCCCGGACCCGCTCCAGGGCCAGGGCGGCCTGTCCCGCGAACGCGGACATCAGGACGGCGTCCTCCTGCCGGATGGCATAGCCGGGCGCGAAGGCCACGACCAGCACGCCGAGGAGGGCGCCGGTGCCCGCGAGAGGCGCGGCCAGAGCCGGACCGGCCGGCACCACGTCGGGCCAGTCCGCTCCCTTCTGGAGGTTCTCGATGACGCGGTAGCTCTCTTGTGCGAATGCCTTCGCCGTCGCGGACTCCACCGGCACGAACTGTCCTGTCAGCGTCGTCGCCGCATCGTCGCCGTCGGCGACCTCGACGCGGTGACGCGCGTTCTCCTCGTCGTAGAGCAGCACCATCACCAGGTCGGCGTCGGAGACCTCCCGAGCACGCCGGGCGATCAGCCGCAGCGCCTCGGTCCGGCGAACGCGGCCGAGCAGCACACCGGTGATCTCGGCAGTCGCGGACAGCCAGCGCTCACGTCGCTGGGCCACGGCGAACAGCCGCGCGTTGTCGATCGCTACGCCGGCGGCGGCGGCGAGCGCCACCACGATCTCCTCGTCGTCGTCGCTGAACTGCTCCGCGCCTTGCTTCTCGGCCAGGTAGAGGTTGCCGTAGACCTGGTCGCGGATGCGGACGGGAACGCCGAGGAACGTGTGCATCGGTGGGTGATGGGGTGGGAATCCGTACGACTGCGGGTGCTGGGTGATGTCCGGCATGCGCACCGGCCGCGGGTCGGTGATCAGCAGGCCGAGCACGCCCCGGCCGTGCGGCAGGTCGCCGATCGCCGCGTGAGCCTCGGGGTCGATGCCGTACGTGATGAAGTCGGACAGTTCGCGGTCGGAGCCGATGATGCCGAGAGCGCCGTAGCGGGCACCCACCAGAGCACAGGAGGACTCGACGATGCGCTGCAGCGTGCTGCGCAGATCGAGGTTGGTGCCGATACCGACGACCGCGTCGAGCAGGGCGCGGAGACGCTCCCGGCTGGTCATCACCTCACTGACGCGCTCCAGCATCTCCTGGAGCAGCTCGTCGAGGTGCACCCGGGAGAGTGGCCTCAGCCCCAGCGACGGTGGTTCGAGCCGTTCACCGTCCTTCGGATCTGCCATGCCGACAGGCTAGTCGCGGTGGGAAGGACGGGGGCCTTCGTTCCGGCGGGGCGGGACTTTGGTCCCTACGGCGGCGGGCCCCGACAGGGTAGGAAGGAGACATGATCCGTGTCTTTCTGCTCGACGACCACGAGGTGGTCCGCCGGGGCCTCGCCGATCTGCTGCAAGCCGGCGGCGACATCGAGGTCGTGGGTGAGTCGGGCTCCGCGCAGGAGGCGACCCGGCGTATCCCGGCTCTGCGGCCCGACGTGGCGGTGCTGGACGCGCGCCTGCCCGACGGCAACGGCATCGACGTCTGCCGCGACGTGCGCGCCATCGACTCGTCGATCAAAGGCCTCATTCTCACCTCGTACGACGACGACGAGGCGCTGTTCGCGGCGATCATGGCCGGCGCCTCCGGCTACGTGCTCAAGCAGATCCGCGGCACCGACCTGGTCGACGCGGTCCGGCGGGTGGCCGAGGGCCAGTCGCTGCTCGACCCGGCGGTCACCCAGCGGGTGCTGGAGCGCATCCGCCACGGGGTGGAGCAGCCGCGCGAGCTGGCCGCGCTGACCGACCAGGAACGGCGGATCCTGGAGTACATCGCGCAGGGTCTGACCAACCGGGAGATCGCCGGGCGGATGTTCCTCGCCGAGAAGACCGTGAAGAATTACGTGTCCAGCCTGCTGGCGAAGCTGGGGCTGGAACGCCGTACGCAGGCCGCGGTGCTGGCCACCCGCCTGCTCGGTGACCATCCGCACTGATCGGGTCCTTCGGCCCGGGACGGTCCGGCCCGGTGAAGACCGGCCTGGTCGACACGTTCTACACAGCGAAGCTGCTCGGCACGCTGGTGGCGGGTCAGCTCGACGTCGGCCAGCTGGTGACCCGCCGGTTCCCGTCGTGGCCAGGCACAGCGGCATGATCGACGCGCGGGGAAGGCCGGGGGAGGGCGCGACGTTCACTGTCAGTTGTCGTCGAACAGGGAATGATCCGTGGAGGCCATCGTGTCCATCCGTACCGGTGCCGGCGCGGCGTCGCACCCCGGCGAGCCGCACGACCCGGCGATCGCCACCCGGCTGAACTGGCTGCGGGCCGGGGTGCTCGGCGCCAACGACGGCATCGTGTCCACTGCCGGGCTGGTGCTCGGCGTGGCCGCGGCGACGACGGCCACCGGGCCGATCCTGACGGCGGGCGTGGCCGGCCTGGTCGCCGGGGCGGTGTCCATGGCGCTGGGGGAGTACGTGTCGGTCAGCAGCCAGCGCGACACCGAGCGGGCGCTGCTGGACAAGGAGCGCGGCGAGCTCGCCGACTTCCCCGAGCAGGAGCTCGACGAACTGACCGCGCTCTACGAGGCGAAGGGCCTGACGCCGGCGACCGCGCGGGTGGTGGCCGAGGAGCTCACCGCCCGGGACGCGTTCGCCGCCCACGCCGACGCCGAGCTGCACATCGATCCGGACGAGCTGACCAACCCGTGGCACGCGGCCGGCGCGTCCGCCCTGGCCTTCACGGTCGGCTCGCTGCTACCGCTGATCGCGGTCCTGCTGCCGCCGGCGGCCGCGCGTGTCCCGGTCACCTTCGTCGCCGTGGTCGCGGCTCTGGCGCTGACCGGCTACCTCAGCTCCCGGCTGGGCGGGGCGGCGTCGCGGCGGGCGGTCGCCCGGCTGGTGATCGGCGGCGCCCTGGCCATGGCCGTGACGTTCGGCATCGGCCACCTCGTGGGGACAGCGATCGGCTAGTGGCTCATGTCGCAGCGCTCGTTGCCGGCCGGGCTGGTGATCCTCGTGCTGGGCGGCCCGCTGGCCGCGCGGGGACGATCGTCATTCACCGCGGCCGCCAGGCGGTCGATCGCCTCGGTGAGCAGCCGCGGCGAGGTGGCGAAGTTGAGGCGGACATGGCCGTCGCCGCCGGCCCCGAAGTCGGGTCCGGAGCTGAGGGCGACCCGCCCCCGGTCGAGGAACACCGCCGCCGGGTCGGCGCCCAGGCCCAACGCACGGCAGTCGAGCCAGGCGAGATAGGTCGCCTGCGGCGGCCGCCAGGTCACGGCCGGTAGCCGAGCGGCCAGCAGGTCACCGAGCAGGCGCCGGTTGTGGGCCAGATCGGCGAGCAGGGCGTCCAGCCAGGCTCGTCCCTCGGTGAGGGCGGCGCGGTGGGCGAGGACGCCGAGGTGGCTCGCGGCTTCGTGGAGCGCCTCGGGAAACTGGGCGAGGTCGGTGGCCGCGGCAGGTCCGGCGAGGACCACGGCGGCGGTGAAGGCGACCAGGTTCCACGCCTTCGACGCGGACGTGACGGCGAAGGCGTCGTCGGTGCCGGGGAGCGAGAGGTAGGGCACGTGAACGGCGCCGGGACAGGTGAGCGGTGCGTGGATCTCGTCGGCGATGACGCGGACGCGGTGCCGGGCCGCGAGCTCCGCGACCGCCGCGAGCTCCGCGCGCGTGTGTGTGGTGCCGGTCGGGTTGTGCGGGCTGCACAGCAGGTAGGCCGCGCTGCGGCCGGCCGTGGTCGCGGCGCGGAAGGCGTCGTCGAGTGCGCCGAGGTCGAGGCGGTGGCCGGGCCCGAGCGGCGCGGTCCGGACACGGCGTGCGATGTCGTGGATCAGCTCGTGGAACGGGGCGTAGACGGGCGGGTTGACGATGACGGCGTCGCCGCGGTGGGTGACGGTCCGCAGGACCTGCGTGATCCCGGCGGTCACGTTCGGCACCGTGGTCGCCAGCGCGGGGTCGGGCGTCCAGCCCCATCGGTCGGCCGCGAACGCGGCGAACGCCTCCGGGTAGGCCCGGCCGTGCGGGTAGCCGCTGTCGCCGAGGGCGATCGCGCCGGTCACTGCCCGCACTATCGGTTCCGCGAGCATGGTGTCCATCTCGGCCACCCACAGCGGCAGCACGTCCGCATCGACGTGACCCCACTTCATGCTGGTACGGCGCCGCAGGAGCGCCTCCGGCACCGTCAGCACCCGGCGGCCGGGCGCTGTCACAGCTCGACGACCCCGGCGAAGGTGGCCCCGGCGACCGCCACGGTGTGCTCGGCGCCGATGACGTCGATATCGTCCACGGTCAGGTCCCGGGCCGCGAGCGCATCGGCGGCCATCTCGGCCGCGACCGTCTCGGTCTGTGCTCGGCTCGCGCCGACGGCGGAATACTCCATCACGACCGCCGGGCGCAGCGGATCGGTCGGGCGCGCGACGGCGACGGCGGAGGCGATCCGCTCGCCCGCGGCGGTGTGGGTGAGCGAGGCATAGGCGACCGGCACCAGGCAGCCGGGCTGGTGGCGTACCGGCGGGATCCGCACGCAACCCGGGGGCACGATGCTGGACAGGCGGACGAGGTTGACGTCGGCGAGCCCGGCGGCGAGCAGCGCCCCGTCGAACGCGTTGAGCGGCCTCCGCGCGTCGGCGGCGCCGGCGACGAGGAAGTAGCGCGTGGCGAGGAAGAGCCCGGGCGCGGCGATCCCCGCGTGGCCCGCGGGCAGTGCCGTCGTCATCGCGGCTGGGCACGCGGGGGCGAGGGATCGGCGAGCATCTCGGGGGCGTAGCAGCCGTCGCTGTAGGCCCCGGTGACGCGCCGATGGTTGAGGTCGTCGATGACGTCGTGGAAGAAGTCGATGTCGTGCGTCACCGCGCCGCCGGCCAGGTCGGTCGTGCGCCGCAGATCCCCGACGACCGGCTGGAACGCGTCGACGCAGGCGGCGACGGTGCCGATGCGTTCGACCCGGCGGGCGGCGGTGGTGTGGAGTTCCTCGGGCGGTTCGGGGACGGCGGCGAAGAGCTGCCGCCCGGCGCGGCACCAGCCGGTGTGGGCGGGGAACCCCATGACCTCGATGCCGCTGGTGCCGAAGTCCTCGTCGACGCCGAGCTGGAAGGGCAGCGCCACGGTGTCGTGGATGTCGCGCAGATCCCGGTAGAACGCGGCGACCTCGGCGGGGGAGAGAGTGAGGTGCGGGTGCTGCCCGCCGTGGTCGTGGAAGCAGTTGAACCGGAGCACGTCGATGGGGAGGCCGGCGAAGTAGCGGACATAGCGCAGCAGGTCGTCGCGGGTGTGGTTGTGGCTGCCGATGGTGACGCCGATGTTGATCTGCAACGGCCAGGCGGCGCGGGCGACGGGACCGGTGTTGAAGGCGGCGATGCGGTCGATGACGGTGCGGCAGTCGCGGCCGGGGAAGACGCGGCCGATCGGGTAGGCATCCGGCGGGAGCAGCTCCAGGTTCTCGTCGAACAGGCCGTGGAAGGTGATCGTGACGCTGCCGAAGCCCTGCTCGACGGCAAGCCGCAGCAGGTCCGGCCAGTCCGGGTCGAGCAGCGGCGCGCCGCTGGTCCACAGCTCGCCGCGCTCCATGGTCTTGGTGTGGTCCCGGCTGGGCCCCTGGCGCAGGTCGCGGTTGTGGGTGTCGCCGAAGCTCCGCAGGAACTCGCCACCGTTGGCGAAGCTGTCGGAGATCATCGGGAACACCCGGTATCCCAGTGCCGCGAGATCGTCCATGACGGCTCGGCCCTCGGTGAGGTCCATGGACCGGCCCCGCACCTGCGGCTGGTTGATGAAGAAGCAGTGCGTGCACGCCTGCCGGCAGGTCGATCGGCCCACCTTGGTGTTGAGCTGGAGATAGATGCTGACGTCGGGCGGTGACAGCTCCCGGAAGGGCACATGGAAGGGGATGTCGCCGTGGTCGTCGTAGGCGATCGGCTCGTTGCGGACGGTCATCGCACCGGGTTCGCGATCAGGTCCGTACGCCGCTTCAGGCTCGCCTTGACGAACGGCGTCGCGCCGCAGCCCGTCGGGTCGCCGGTGTGCACCTCACCCATGACCGGGCACCGTGACGTGCAGTAATACGGCTCGCGAGACAACTCGCAGCTGGGGCAGTCCGTGCCGCTGTCGAAGGTGTAGTCACGGATCTCGTCGAACGAGTCCGCCCAGACCTCGGCGAACGAGCGCGCCCGCAGGTTGCCCGCCGGGAACTTGCCGGTGGACGCGCAGATGGAGCAGGGGTAGACCGAGCCGTCGCTGAGCACGTAGGCCATCGCGACGCCGCAGAACTCGCGCCGGGTCGCCTGGGCGATGCGGTGGCACTCGTCGAGGAACTTCGTCACGCACAACCCGACGGTCTCGCTCATCGCCGTGTCGTGCGCCTTGTCTCGTAGGTAGAGTGCGGTGGCGTCGTCCACAGTCGACAGATCCGGCTGGTACTGCGGGAAGAAGCGGCCCCGCCCGATCGGGCTGAACGGTGTGGAGCCGAAGAAGAAGCCGTTGTCCTCGGCGAAGGTCAGCACCTCGTGCAGCTCGCCGGCGTTGCGGTCGGTCTGGGTGCACATGAGCGCGGCCGGGATGTCGTTGCGCTTGAGCAGCAGCAGGCGTTCCTGGATGTCGGCGAAGGTGGACTTGAGACGCAGCTCCTGGTGCTGCGACGTCCCGTCGACGCTGATACTGACGATGCACTCCTCGCGCGGGAGCTGGTCGACGATCTCCTGGGTGAGGTAGGTGCCGTTGGTGGCGATGGAGATGACGAAGCCGAGGTCGTGGGCGCGGTGGAGGATCGGCAGGAAGTCCGGCCGCGACATCGGCTCCCCGCCGACCAGGACGAGCGCGAAGACCCCGGCGGCCTTGAGCTGGTCGAGGACCGCGAAGACCTCCTCGGTCGACAGCTCGTCGCGGCGCGGACGACCGGCCTCGACGTAACAGTGCTTGCAGGGCAGGTTGCAGTCGCGGGTGATCTCGAACCAGACGATCAGCGGCGCGCTCAGATGAAACCGGTCCTGGACCGGCAGCCGCCGCAGCCGGTAGGGCTCCAACGACTGCCGGGTGGCCGTCCCCGCCACCAGCATCGGCGCGACCTCGTCCGGGTAGAAGCCGATCTCGCCGGTGGCGAAGGCGAGAATGTAGCCGAAGTCCTCTTTGCGGATGCGTACGTCCGGGACGGCCATCGTCGCGTGGCCTAGTAGGCGTTACCGACGAGCACGGCGACCGGCGCGATCGCACCCTGGTCGACGTGTGCCTCGAATTCGACCTCGACGTTCAGGCTGGCCCGGTTGGTGTTGCTGATGAACTTCACCAGCGCCTGGCGCTGTTCGTCCGTCAGCGTGATGCGCATCTCGGGCTCCGGTGTAACCTTCGCATTCATGGATGTCGCTCCTCACAGGACTGTTTGTCCAGGCGGGATGCCCTCGGACACCTCCGAAAGCTAGCACCGCCGTGGTGCCCGAGATGAGCGATTCGCCCAATCCCGAAGGCCGGCTCAGGAGGGGGTGCCCACCCGTTCCGCGCGACTGGTGATCTGGGCGAGGAAGGCCGCCATGAAACGGTCCGTCACCTCGGGATGGCGGGCCGAGACGAGGTCGCCGTCGATCACCAGGTCGGCGGTCGAGCGGCCGTCGTACTCGACGATCCCACCGGCGTTCTCGACGTCGCAGACGATGTTGTGGGCGCAGGTGACCCGGCGCCCGTGCAGCAGATCCGGGTCGGCGCAGAACAGCCACAGCGAGTGGCAGATCGTGCCGATCGGCAGGCCCGGCGCCGCCACCGCCCGGCGGAGGAACTCGACCGCGGGCGCGGTGTTGCGCGCTCCCGGGCCGGCGATCTCCGTCTGGTAGCGCAGCCGGTCCATCGCGTACGCGCCGATCAGGATGATCCCGGCGTAGTCGGCGGGGTCGGCGGTGGCCACCTCGGCGGTGACCGTGACGTGTTCCTCGACCGTTCCGTCGTCGGGATTGCTGCCGAAGGTCAGAGACTCCAGCCCCCAGAGGTGGGAAAGGTACTCGACCTCGATGCCCTGCGCCGGGAACCAGCTGTTGAACGCGCAATACTCGGTCTGGTCGAAGTGGTCCTCGATCAGGACGCCGATCTTCATGCTTTCTCCCCCAGCCACTCGGCCGCCCGTTCGCCGATCACGAAGCAGGTCAGGTTCGGATTGGCGCTGACGTGGTCCGGCATGACGGAGGCGTCCGCCACGCTCAGGTTGTCCAGGCCGTGCACCGCGAAACGCTGGTCGACGACCGCGTTGTCGTCGGAGGAAACGCCCATCCGGCAGGTGCCGACCGGATGCCACAGGGTCGCGGAGTGCTGCTTGACGTAGGCGAGCAGCGCCCTGTCGTCGTCGAGCTGTTTCTCGGTGAGGCTGTCGGCCAGGCCGGCGGACAGCTCGGCGATCGGCTTCGAGGTGGCGATCTCCCAGCACAGCCGGACACCGTCGAGGGCGATGCGACGGTCGGACTCCTCGCCGTACGAGTTGAGGAAGATCTCCGGCTGGATGTGCGGATCGGTCGTGATCAGCGACACCTGACCGCGGCAGGCCGGCTTCTGCAGCACGCTCATCACGCTGATCGGCCGGTGCGTGATCGGCACGTAGCGGCTGACGAAGTAGAGCTGCATGCTGTTGAACCACTCGGTGCCCGGCGCGGTGTACCGGGTGATCACCTGGACGTCCGGGTCGGACAGCTGGGTGACGCCGTCCTTCGGGATGATCCCGACGGTGATCTGCTGGTGCTCGATGAGGTTGGCGCCGACGCCGGGCCGGTCCAGCACCACGGGGATGCCGAGCTCCTCGAGCTGCGCGACCGGGCCGACGCCGGAGCGCAGCAGGATCGTCGGCGTGTTGATCGCACCGGCCGACAGCGTGACGTGCCGGGCGTACACCTTCTGCACCTGACCGTCGATCTCTGCCTCGACCCCGACGGCCTCGGTGCCCTCGAAGAGGACCCGGTGCACCAGCGTCCCCGGCCGGATCGTCAGGTTGAGGCGGTGGCGGGCCTGGTTCAGGTAGGAGATGGCGGTCGAGACGCGCAGCGGGCCGCGCCGGTTCATCGGGATCGGGCCGACGCCGGTGCTGTGCGGGTCGTTGTGGTCGGCCACGTAGTCGAAGCCGTGGTCGAGGTTCGCGTCCAGGAACGCCTTCTGCAACGGCACCAGGTCGTCGTGCTTCGTGCGTACGAAAGGAGTGGGTCCTTCTTTGCCGTGCAGTGGCCCTTCCACGTCCTGGTCGTTCTCGATCCGGATGTAGTACGGCAGAACCTGGTCCCAGGTCCAGGCGTCGTTGCCGAGTCCGGCCCACTCCTCGAAGTCGGCGGGCAGGCCGCGCAGGGCGATCGCCCCGTTCACCGCCGAGCAGCCGCCGGTGACCTTGCCGCGGGCGTACTCGATGGAACGGCCCGGCACCGCGTCGGCCCGGTAGCCCCAGTCGTGGTCCACCACCGAGACCGTGGCGGCGGTGGCCAGGTCCCCGGGCAGCTGATCGAGTTCGGGGAAGTCCGGGCCGGCCTCCAGCAGAAGCACCGAGCGGGCCGGGTCCTCGGAGAGCCGGGTGGCGATGATGGTGCCGGCCGACCCGGAACCCACGACGATGTGGTCGTAGTTCACGACGCGCTCCGCACGAGTTCCTGGTCGAGCTCGCTGGACGCCAGCTCGGCGGCGACCTGGCCCTGCGCGCCGGTGACGGTGAGCTGGAAGTCGCGGTGCTGCTTGGCGGTGGCCAGGTAGCGGACCGCCTCCGGGTCGAGGTAGACGAGGCTGCCGGTCTCCAGAACCACCGAGCGGACGCCGCCGTCGAGCATCCCGTCGAGCTGCTGGCGCAGCGTGTCGACCTGGGTGGCGCCGAGCGAGCCGGCCAGGCTGATCCGGGCGACGCCGCCGGACACCTCCAGCACGTCGGCGCTGAACGAGCAGGCGGCGCCGGCCATCCGGACGCGTACCTCCTGCGGCTCGGTGCTGTGCGGCAGCGTGACGGTCAGCGCCTCGGCGTCGAAGTCGGCGTGCTCGTGACCGTTGATCCAGACCTGCATGAGCTTGGTGGTCTTCGGCGGCAGCAGGTCGGGGGCGACCCGCAGGACGCCACCGAACGCTCCCGGGCCGGGCGTGAAGAACAGATCCATCGGCTGCTCACGACTCTCCAGATTGGAGTAGACGGCGGCCAGGTAGCACAGCTCGGCGCTGTGGTACATCGCCATCGAGTGCGAGCCCTTGCTGCGTTCGCCGCCGAGCATGAACGGGTTGCCGTTGGCCAGCACGTTGAAGAAGACGCCGCCGGCCTGCGTGTCGAGCATCCAGGCGTTATAGAACGCGGCACTCTCCCGGGCGTACTTGGCGTACTGCGGGTCGCCGTAGACCGCGTCGAGGATCTGGTAGGCGAGGATGCCCTGCTCCTGCTGCCACCACGCCTTGCGGTCGTGCCAGACGAGGCGGTGGAAGCGCTCGCCGGGGCCGGTGTGGCGTTCCATCATGTCGTACCAGCCGCCCCGCTGCGGATCCATGCCCACGGTCGGCATCAGCGCGGCGATCTTCTTGGCGAACGACACGTACTCCGCCTTCGGCCGCACGTTGTTCACCCGGGTCAGGTTCCACGCGATCTTCAGGTTGTGCCCGATGATGGCCCGGTCCTGCTGCTGCCCGTAGGTGCGGTCGGGGCTCCAATCACCGAAGAACTTCTCCTGTACGAACGGACTGCTGTCGTAGTCCGGGAAGTGCTGGGTGATCTGGTCGCAGAGCGACTCCAGCTCGTCGGCGAACTGCTGCTCGCCGGTGGCCAGGAACAGATTGATCAGGTACGCCGGGATGTGGTCGCCGACCGAGTTCCAGTTCTTGCGGTCCCGGTTGGTGCGGGTTCCGTCGTCCAGGGCGGGGCTCAGCGGGTCGAAGGTCACCGGGTCCACATGCGAGTAGTAGCCCCGCCGCGGCGTACCGTCGGGGTAGTTGGTCTTGTCCTCGAAGTAGCGGTGGAACATGTTGATGGTCAGGTCGATGATCTCCCGCAGCCTCGGGTCGCCGGTGATCCGGTAGACCTGGGTCAGCCCCGCCAGCGCGTAGATCTGCTCGTAGCACGGGATCGCGTCGTAGTCGTCGCCGAACTCGGAGGCGAAGATCTTCAGTTCGCTGCCGTCCGGGCGCAGCACGAGCGCGTGGTACCAGTAGGCGATCTGCTCGGCGCGGTCCACCGAGCAGAGATGGTCGATCAGGTAATCGGCGCCGGCCACGGCCGCGTCGCGGTACCGCGGGTTGCCGTGCATCAGGTACGCGGTGGCCAGGCCGTACACGAGCCGGGAGATGGTGTCGGTCTCCTGCCGGACCGTGGTGGTCTTCGCGCCCTCCATCGTCAGATCCGTGCGGTACAGCCGGTAGTCGAAGGTCGTCGACCCGATGCCGAACTCGCTGTCCAGGTAGAAGTCGGCGATCTTGCGGACCTGCTGGCCCCACCAGCTCGGCGACTCGAACTTGTGCTCGTCGGCGGCCTTGCCGAACAGCAGCACGTGCTTGGCCTCGAAGGCCGTGCCGGCGTCGGAGTCCGACGGGTAGAACACGCCGTAGACGTGCAACAGGCGGCCGTGCTCCAGCATGGCGGTCAGCTGCGCGGTGGCGTCGACGTACGCGTCACCCAGGTTGCGCAGCATCTCCGCCGTGGTGGTCGGGGTGAGCTGCACGACGAACGGCCGTCCGTCGGAGGTGTTCATCTCGAAGCGCCCGGCCTGCGGGTCGGCGCTGATGACGTAGCCGGCTACGAGGTCCGAGAAGGTGAAGTCGATTTGGTTGGGCACGATGGCCTCTTTCTCTTCAGGACGGGCGGGAGACAAGGACGATGACGCTGCGGCCGGCAGCGGAGATGGTCGCGGTGTCCACGACCGTTTCGGCGACATCCGATGACGAGGTGTCGATCGCGCGCGCCCAGACCTGCCCCGGCACCGCCGGGAGCTCGAAGTCCAGCGGCGCCCAGTACATGTTGGCGATGATGTGCAGGTCGCCGATGGTGCAGGCGAGGGTCCGGGCGTCCGGGTCGTTCCAGCCGGGCTCGCCCAGCCGGGTGCCGTGCCAGGTGATCTCCGGGCCTGAGTAGGTCGGCGCCCGCAGGACCGGATGGGCCTTGCGGAAGGCGATCATGCGCTGCCAGAACGCCAGCACCTCGGCGTGGTCGTCGACCAGCGACCAGTCCAGCCAGCTGATCTCGTTGTCCTGGCGGTAGGCGTTGTTGTTGCCCTGCTGGGTGCGGCCGATCTCGTCGCCACCGAGCATCATCGGCACGCCCCGGGACAGCAGCAGCAACGCGGCGAAATTCTTGATCTGGCGTACGCGCAGCGCTTTGACCTCGGGGTCGGTGGTCGGTCCCTCGGCGCCGCAGTTCCAGCTCATGTTGTCGTCGTTGCCGTCGCGGTTGTTCTCGCCGTTGGCCTCGTTGTGCTTCTGGTCGTAGGACACGAGATCGGCCAGGGTGAAGCCGTCGTGGCAGGTGATGAAGTTGACGCTGTTTATCGGGCGGTGCCCGCGCGCCTGGTAGAGGTCGGCGCTGCCGGTCAGCCGCTCGGCCACGTCGCCGACCAGGCCCGGTTCCCCGCGGACGAACTTCCGCATGGTGTCGCGGTACCGGCCGTTCCACTCCGCCCAGCGGTACCCCGGATAGCGGCCCACCTCGTACGCGCCGGCGGCGTCCCACGCCTCCGCGATGATCTTCGTGTCGGCGAGCGTGTCGGACAGTTCGATCTGCCACACCACCGGCGGCTCGTCGAGGATCTCGCCCCGGGCGCCACGGGTGAGCACGGCCGCCTCGTCGAACCGGAAGCCGTCGATGTGCATGTCGCGCACCCAGAACTCCAGGCACTCCACGATCATCTTGGTGACGATCGGATGGTTCGCCATCAGCGTGTTGCCGCAGCCGGAGTAGTCGTAGTAGTGCCGCCGGTCGTTCGGGTCCAGGTAGTAGTAGTTCGGGTTGTCCAGGCCGGCGAAGGCGAACAGCGGCCCGAGATGGTTGCCCTCGTCGGTGTGGTTGAAGACGACGTCCAGGATCACCTCGATGCCGGCGGCGTGCAGCGCCTTCACCATGTCGCGGAACTCCCGCAGATGGCTGCCCTCCTCCGGGGCCGCGCAGTAACCGGCGTGCGGCGCGAAGTAGGCGGCGGTGCTGTAGCCCCAGAAGTTGGCCTCGCCGTCGTCGAAGTCGAAGACCGGCAACAGCTCGACCGCGTTCACACCGAGCTTCTTCAGATGCGGGATCTTCTCGATCAGCCCGGCGAACGTGCCCGGCCGCTTCACCTTCGAGCTCGGCGACCGGGTGAAACCGCCGACGTGCGCCTCGTAGACGACGAGGTCCTCCATCGGCAGGCGCAGCGGCTCGTCGCCCTGCCAGTCGTAGCCCTCGGCGTCCACCACCACGGACCGCAGCGAGGCCGCGGTGTTGTCGCCGGGACGGCAGGCGGCGCCCCGGTCCCACAGCGCACGGTCGACCCCGCGGGCGTACGGATCGAGAAGCACCTTGTCCGGATCGAACCGCAGGCCGGGGACGTCCTCCGGGCCGAAGGCCCGCAGACCGTAGAAGGCCGGGGCCGTCAGCCCTTCGACCCGCACGTGCCAGACCGCGAAGGTGCGGTTGGTCTCCGGGTCGAGGGTGATGATCTGGTAGGGCGCAACTGAATCGTTGCGCTCGAAGAGAAGCAGCTGCATCGCCGTCGCGTGCTCGGAGAAGACGGCGAAGTTGACACCGCCGTCGTCCGGGCGCGCGCCCAGCGGATGGGATCGCCCCCTGGCGGTGCGGTGGCGTTCGGTATCGGTCAGATCCAGACCTTCGGCCTGCACGCTCATTGTTGCCCCTTCCGGCGACCCCTCCGCGACCCTGACAGAACGTAACAACGCCTTCACGTTCCGACCGCCGTTTCCGGTATTCGGCCTTCCGACACCCCGCGCTGCCTAGGGTGAGGGCGTGGAACTCTGGCTCGTACGGGACGTGTCGGCGTGGCTGGTGGGGGCCGTGCTCATCGTCGGAGTCCCGGCCGTCACCCTCGGGCTGGACATCCTCATCCACCGCACGCTGCCGCACCGGCGGCTCAACCAGCACAACGACGTCACCGGGGTCATCGTCTCGCTGGTCGGGGTGGCCTACGCGATCGTGATCGGGCTGTGCGTGGTCTCGCTGTGGGAGGGCTACACCGACGCGAAGGACGCCGTACGCGAGGAGGCCGCGAGCATGACCGCCCTCATTCCCGGCAGCGTGGTCTTCGACGAGCAGACCCACCAGGTGATCACCGACGGGGTGATCCGCTACGAGACCGCCCTGGTGACCGACTGGAAGGCCCGGCACGAGCGGGGCACCGAACGGGAGCGCACCGCCGACCTGAGCCGGCTCGCCACCCTCGTCGGGTCGCTGCGGGCGGAGACGGACGCGCAGCGCTTCTACATCAACCACGCCATCGACAAGATCGGCAAGGCCGAGCAGTACCACCACGACTCGGACGCCGAGGCCGACGACAGCCGGATGTCACCGGTGATGTGGTTCGGCGTGCTCGTCTCGACCGGCGCGGTCCTCACCATGTGCCTGTTCTTCGGCCTCGACGACGGCCTCGTGCGCCGCGCCCTGCTGACCATGGCCAGCACGGTGATCGCGACGAACCTGTTCCTCATCGTCGAGATGAACTACCCCTACTACGGCTCGTTCGCCGTGACGCCAGACTCCTATCAGAGCGTCGTCGACGACCTGCGCCAGGACAATTGACCAGACCGGGGAGCTGATGAGACGTGTTCGCCGCGGAGAGCAAGTCACTGGGGAACCGTGTCGAAGAACCACCCACGGCGCTGATCGGCGTCGGACCGGACGGCCTCATCTCGTTGACCGCCGGGGCCCACGCGGTGCTCGGTTACCTGGACGAGGAGCTTCTCGGCCGGCCCGTGCAGATCATCATCGATCAGCCGGACCTGATCACCGACGTGCTACGCGCCGATGCCGGGCAGACCGACGGGTCGGCCACGCATGCCCCGTGCCGGCGCAAGGACGGCACCCGATTCGTGGCCGAGCTGCACCTGGCGACCGTGCAGTCCCACTCGGGGACCCAGGTGTGGGCGCAGGTACGCGAGGCTCCGCTGTCCGCCCGCGCGGCCGCGACGCGAAGCCTGCACCGCTGGCTCGCGGACACGGCCAGCGACGCGATCATCAGCGTGACGCTGGACGGACAGATCACCTACTGGAACCCCGCGGCCGAGCGGCTGTACGGCTACACCCGGGCCGAGGCCGTGGGCAGGTCCATCGCCATGCTCTACGTCACCGACCCGCCGAGCGAGATGGCCAGGTTGCTCGAAGAGGTGGCGCGGGGGCGCCCGACCGTCCTCGGAACCGTGCCACGTCGCCGTAAGGACGGGATGGTCGTGCGGGTGTCCGTGACGTTCGCGCCGATCCTCGACGACGACGGCGCCGTCGTCGGCGGCGCGTCCATCACCAAGGACGTCGAAGGGGAGCAGCGTGCTGAGGCACGCTTCCGGGCGCTGCTGGAAGCGGCGACGGTGGCCATCGTCGGGGTCAACGAATCCGGGCGGATCCTGATGGTCAACGCGGAGGCCGAGCGGCTGTTCGGACACACCCGCGACGAGCTGCGCGACCAGCCGGTGGAGATCCTGGTGCCGCACGCCCTGAGGCATGCGCACGAGGGGTTGCGCGGCACCTTCCTCCGGGAGCCGAAGACCCGGCCGATGGGCGCCGGTATGCGCCTGCAGGCGCAGCGCAAGGACGGCAGCCAGTTCCCGGTGGAAGTGTCCTTGGCGGCCATCGACACCGACGACGGGCTGCTGGTGGCCGCGGCGGTGCGAGATCTGACCCAGCAGGTCGAGCGCGAGCGGCTGGAGAAGCAGCTCCAGCAGAGCCACCAGCTGGAAAGTCTCGGTCAGCTCGCGGGTGGGGTGGCGCACGACATCAACAATTTGATGGCGATCATCGGCGGGCAGGCCGAGTTCATCCGGCAGGAAGCCGAGACCGGGACGCCCACCGACCTCACCGAGGTGCTGGCGGAGATCGCGGCTCAGGCGCAGAAGATTCAGGGTGCCGTCGAGCGGACCACAGACCTGACCCGTCAGCTGCTCTCCGTCGGCCGCCGGGAGCTCCTGAACACGCAGGTGCTGAAGGTCAACGAGGCGGTCCAGGGCGCGGCGACGCTGCTCGAGCGCACGCTGGGCGAGCACATCGCGATCGACCTCCGGCTGGCCGACGGCGCATGGCCGATCATGGCCGATCCGGGCCAGGTGGAGCAGATGGTCATCAACGCGGCGGTGAATGCCCGTGACGCAATGCTGGCGGGCGGCCGGCTGACCCTGCAGACCGCGAACATGGTGCTGGACGGAGCGGAGGCGGAGCCGTTGAACCTCCGGCCGGGCCGGTACGTGCGACTGCGGATGACCGACACGGGTGTCGGCATGCCCTCGGAGACCGCCGCCAAGGCCTTCGAGCCGTTCTTCACCACCAAACCGCCGGGCGAGGGAACCGGGCTGGGTCTGTCCACGATCTACGGCATCGTCGTACGCCACCAGGGTCATGTCAGGCTCAGCTCCGAGATCGGGCACGGCACGACGCTGACGATCCTGCTACCCGCCCACGACGGACCGGTCGAGCAGCCGGGCGGGCCGTCACCGGCCACGGCGAGCGACGGCAGTCACTACACCGTTCTGCTGGTGGACGACCAGGACGGTGTTCGTGAGGTGGCCCGCCGGATCCTCCAGCGGCAGGGACACCGCGTGCTGGAGGCCGCCGACGGCTCGGCGGCGCTCGAGGTGGCAGCGGCCGAGGCGGGACACATCGACCTTCTGCTCACCGACGTGATCATGCCGAAGATGCTCGGCACCGAACTGGCCAAGCGTCTCGCCGCGGAGCGGCCCGCGATGCGGGTGCTGTTCATGTCCGGTTACGTGGAGCCCGCCCTGAACGAGCAGGGCACATTGGCCGAGGGCGCGCAGCTGATGGAGAAGCCGTTCACCGAGCAGCAGCTGAGGGCCGCAGTGGCGGTCGCGATGCGCGAGGCAACCGCCTGAAGACTGCCGCTCAGGGCTTGCGTTGCTCGAGGATGTAGCCGAGGCCGCGAACGGTGTGGATCAAGGCCGGGCCGTGCGCGTCGATCTTCTTGCGGAGACGTGCGACGTGCTGATGGATCATCCGTACGGTGACGGTCTGGTCGGGCGGCCAGAGTCGCGAGCGGAGGTAGTCCCGGGAGAGCACCCGGCCGGGGTTGGTCATGAGGTGGCGCAGCAGCTCGAACTCCGAGACGGTCAGGTCGACGGGATGCCCGCCTCGCCGGACCTGGTGCGGATGCTCGTGCAGCGCCAGATCGCCGATCACGATCGAGGCGGCGGGGTCGGTGGACATCCGCTTGCGCCTGAGCAGCGCACGCAGCCGGCTCAGCAGCTCCGGCAGGTGGAACGGCGTGCTGACGCAGTCGTCGCCGCCCTCGACGAGCGCGTGGGTGCGGACCTCCGCGCGGTCGACGGCGGCGAGGACGAGGACCGGCAGCCTCGGCCGGTCGCGGCGGAGCAGGTGCATGACCTGCAGGCCGTCGAGGTCCGGCAGGACCAATTCGATCACCGCGACATGCGGCTGGAAGGTCGCCGCGACCGGTGTGGCCGCGGCCCCGGTGCCGACCCTGAGGGCCTTCCAGCCCTCTGCGACCACCGCCGGTTCCAGCCGTCGTGTTCCCCGCGGATCCGCGCCGACGAGCAGGAACCGGGGAGGGTCGAAGCGATCCGGCTCCACCTTCATCGGCTACCCCGAGGTCGAGGTCAGGTTCTTGGTGAGGAAGGCGGTGCGTTGCCGGATCAGGGTGCGTAGCTGCTCGGCCTCGGTGGCGCCGGCCGTCCGGTCGTAGCCGTCGACGGTGCCGAGCACCGTCAGCGCCGAGTCGAGCGCCTTGAGGGCGGTGCCGTTGCCGAAGGTCTGCTGGTACAGCTTGCGGTAGGCGTCGTCGTAGGTCTTCTTGAACGCGGAGCCGGCCAGGAACCGCTCCTTGAGTTTGTTGCCGCCGAAGCCGCCCCGTCCACGGCCGGCGCCGTCCCCGCCGCCGGGCGGCTGGAATCCCTCCGGAGGCTGGAATCCCTCCGGCATCCGGCCCCCGCCCATGCTCACCGTCTGGTGTGGATCCTGTTCGGCGCTGCCGGTGAGGGTCAGGTTGTAGTCCCAGCCGATGACGCTGAACTTCTTGGTCGCCAGGTCGTACCAGAGGTAGTAGTTGCGGCCCGGCCCGGCCATGTCGTCGAAGTTGATCAGGAGATTCTGTGCGGCGACGTAGCGGGCGAAGGTGGCTACATCGACACGGTCGCCGAGGTGCTTGTCGAACTCGGCATCGCTGCTGCCGTTGACCCAGCGGATGAGGTCGATGACGGGCTGCAGATCCTGGCTGCCCTTCTTGGTGATCTGCTTGAAGTCCTCGACGTAGTCGGTGGGGTCGTCGCCCTTGTCGGTGAAGCTGCCGGTGGCGAGGCTCTTGTACAGCACGCCGTGCCCGCCGAGGCGGTCGGCGAATTGCTCGTCCGGGTGCTCGACGATGAGGCGCGCGGTGGTGGGGCGGTCATTCACGGTGAAGCTGGTGTACGCATACCGCTGCACCGTCTCCCCGGCGGCGGCGAGCACGTTGAGCGACACCGCCTCGTTCATCACCGTCTTGCCGCCGCCCATGCCCGCCACCCGGACGGCGATCTCGCGGTGTCCCTGGTAGCGGCGTCCCTCGACGAACTCGTCGAAGCGGATCAGCCAGGGCAGCGTCTCCGGCTCCTCGGCCTTGAGCCCGGCGCCGAAGCCGCCCCGCCCGCCACCGCCGAACATCCCACCACCCGGAGCGCCCGGCTGGTCGCCGCCCGCGGCATCCGGCGCGGCTCCGTCGGCCGGCATCTGCGGGAAGCCACCGGGCGGGCCACCCGGTCCACCTTGTCCGCCCGGTCCGCCTTGTCCGCCCGGGCCCGTGCCGCGGGGCCGGGACTCGCCGTCGCGGGTCAGCTGGCCCAGCGTGGAGTTGCCCTTGAGCCGGATGCCGACGCTGGGGACGGCGACGCCGTCGATGGTGAGGTCGGCCTCCAGGTACTCCTTCTCGTCCTCCTCCCAGAGCTTGTCCAGCACGCTCTGGAAGTCGGCCTCGCGGAAGGTCAGCTTGATGCTGTGCCCGGCGGTCGCGTCGAACAGGTCCTCGGTGCCCTCGATGTTCTCGGTGACCTCGTCGCGGCCGTCGTCGCTCGCGCTGGTCACCAGCGGCGCCACCCGTACGGTGCTGAACACCACGGTGAAGGCGACCAGCACCGCGGCGCAGGTGGCCAGCAGCTTCCAGTAGTGCCGGATCCGGACCGGGATCCGGTGCCTGAGCGCCATCAGAGGTCGGTCTGGTCGTAGCCGGTCAGCACCGTGACCCGCTGCCCGCCCGTACGCTCGCCGAGCGCCGCGATCAGCTCGCCCGGCTCGGCGCCCTTCTTCAGCCGCACCGTGTACATCAGCTCGGTGAGCGCCCCGCCGCGGATCGACTCCATGCTGATCAGCTCGAACTCGGTGGTCTGCGCGATCAGCACGTCCTGGATGTGTTCGGTGTAGTTGCCGTCCGGCGGTACCTGGACCTTGACCACCTGCCGTTGCACGTTGGAGGCGAACCAGTTGAAGCGGTACATCACCAGGATGATCAGGCTGATCACGACGGCCGCGATGATCGCCAGGGTGTAGAACCGGGTGCCGGCCGCCATCCCCACGCCCATCACCAGGAAGATGAACCCGACGTCGCGGGTCTCCTTGATGGCGTTCCGGAATCGGACCACCGACAGCGCGCCGACCAGCGCGAAGGCCCGCGCGATGTTGGAGCCGACGACCAGCATGATCAGCGCGATCAGCATCCCGAGGATGACCAGCGTCTGCACGTACGACTGGCTGTACGACACGTTGCGGTGGGTGAACCGGTAGACCCAGCCGATCATGGCGCTGAGGAAGAACGACAGCGACAGGGCGATGGCGATGTCGCCGACGCTGAACGTACCGGAGAGATCTTGGATGTCGAAGGGCACGGAAGTCATACCTCGCTGGGCTCGAAGTCGGGACTGGGGATTTCTTCGGGTACATGGAAGACGGAGCGTGGGGCGCGGCCGAAGGCCTCGACGCTCTGGCAGTACTTGGAGACGCGGGCGACCGACATGCTGAGGTGCGCCGCGAGGTCGGTGAGCCAGTAGGGAACCCGCTCGTTGGCCTTGAACTCGACCACCGACATCCGGGCGGGCACGATCAGCCTGTTCTCGGTGCCGGAGGCGAAGTGGAAGTCCCGGTCCCGGCCGCGGACGCGCTGGTCGAGGGTGACCCGCAGCCCGGTGTCCGCGTCCCGGCCGACGAACGCCTCGCGCTGGTAGCCGGTCATCGCCACCGGGTGCAGGTCGAGCAGGGAGATCAGCTCGAGCACCTCCTCGACGAAGGCGCGCTGGGACGGCTCGTGCTCGATCATCGCCCGCCGGTCACAGAGGTCCCGGGCGGCCAGGTAGGGCACCGCGATCCGCCGTTTCTGGGTGACCCGGTTGACCCGCTGCTTGATCTCGACGTGCACTGTGCTGTCGTCACGCACGGCGAACCGGTCGCCGTAGTGGCGCACGCGCAGCTTGCGACGGAACTTCAGCCCCTCGATCTTCTCCCAGTAGAACCGCAGGTCACGAGTGTCGTAGTAGGTGCTCCACACCCCGTAGCCGCCGTCGGTGCCATGGCTGTCGGCGTCCAGGCGGCTGCGCAACGCGGCACGGAGCTCCGGGATCTGCGTACTCGGCAGCAGGTATTTGATCTCGTAGCGGTTGAACTGGTGCAGGGCGCTGGGCGCGCGCATCGCATGGCCGGCGTGGTCATCGCCGCGCTGCTCGGCCGCCCGGCTCGGCTCGGGCTCGGCGGGCGGGGCGGGTTCCGGTGGGGCGGGGCCACGACGGAACAGCGATCGCATGGGCAGGCCAATCTGTCGGCAAGGTTAACGGCAGGTGTACGCCGGGCACCGCACAACGATGACGGAGCGGCCCCGCCCCCGCGTCGTCACTCCGCAGTCATCTGATCGGCCGCCGAGTACTACAGAAGTGGTATTCGTTCGGGAACGACGCTTTTCATAGGTCTCTCATAGCTACGAGCACTAGGCTCCGCCGTCTCCTACCACCCGCGTGGTAGGCCGGCGGCAGGCTGCCTACGACGAAGTGAGGACGCGTGACGAGATCCGGGCGCATAGCGTCGTCGTGGTGTTCACCCGTGCCGTCCGATGGCTGCGTGGCAACGCCGTGCGTCATCCGCTGCTGATCGACGCGCTTCTCGGCGCGCTGCTCGCGGCGCCGGCCGTGCTGGCCGCGGCGAGTTCGCACCACCCGGCCGACCTGCCGAACCCCGGCGGCGTCGGCGTCGGTCTGGTCGCCTGGGTGGCGGTCGCCTGCCGGCGGCTGCGGCCGGTGCCGGTGCTCCTGGTCACCGCCGTCACCGCGGTGACCTTGACCCTGGTCGTCGGATCGCAGCAGCCGGCTCTGATGATCGCGCTGGTGGTCTGCGTCTACACGGTCGCGTCCGGCCTGGACCGGCGGCGCATCTGGCTGACGGCGACGGCCGTGGCCCTGCCGCTCTACCTGGCCGCGACGGCCACCTCGGACAGCAGCTGGTGGGCCCCGCAGAACCTCGGCGTGCTGGGCTGGATCGGCATGGCCGCCGCCGTCGGCGACGCCGGGCGCAGCCGGCAGGCGTACGTCGCGGAGGTCGAGCAACGGGCCCGCCGCGCCGAGCAGACCCGTGAGGACGAGGCGCACCGGCGCGTCGTCATGGAACGCATCCGCATCGCCCGCGAGCTGCACGATGTCGTGACCCATCACATCGCCACGATCAGCGTCCAGGCCGGAGCGGCCCGGCATGTCCTGCTGAAACAGCCCCAGGTGGCCGACGTCGCGCTCGAACACATCCGCCGGGCCTCCGACACGGTGCTCCGGGAGCTCGCCTCGGTCGTCGGCGTGCTGCGTCAGGCCGACGACCTCGACGACGGGCCGGTACCCGGTCTGGCCCGGCTGCGCGATCTCCTCGGCACCGCCACGGCCGCCGGTCTCGAGGTCGACCATCGGGAGCACGGAACCGTGCGGGACCTGCCCGCCGTGGTCGATCTCGCGGCCTACCGGATCCTGCAGGAAGCTCTGACCAACGCGAAGAGGTACGGCACCGGCTCCGCCTGCCTCACCGTCAGGTACCTGGCCGACCAGGTGATCCTCGACGTCACCAACGCGATCGGCGGGCCGGGTTCGCCCGGCGGTTTCGGCCTGCTCGGCATGCGGGAGCGGGCGGCCGCCGCCGGGGGCACCCTGGCCGCCGGGCCCGGGGACGACGGCCGTTTCCGGGTGCGTGCCGTCCTGCCCGCGGCCGGCAAGGAGCAGCCGTGACGATCCGCGTCCTGCTCGCCGACGACCAGACGCTCATCCGGGCGGGCTTCAAGGTCATCCTCGACAGTCAGCCGGGTGTCGAGGTCGTGGGTGAGGCCCGCACCGGCGCCGAGGCGGTCGAGCTGGCCCGGACCACCCGGGCCGACGTGGTGCTGATGGACATCCGCATGCCGGAGATGGACGGCGTGGAGGCGACCCGCCGCATCGTCGCCGACGAGGACCTCGCCGGCGTCCGCATTCTCGTGCTCACCACCTTCGAGAACGGCGACAACGTCGTCCGGGCGCTGCGGGCGGGCGCGAGCGGCTTCCTCGGCAAGAACGTGGAACCCGCCGATCTGGTCCGGGCCGTGCAGACCGTCGCCGCCGGCGAGGCCCTGCTTTCCCCGCAGGCCACCGGAGCGCTGATCGGCCGATTCCTGAGCCGGCCGGAACTCGAGCCGGCGCCGGAGGCGGAACTGGCCCGGATCGCCACGCTCACCGACCGCGAACGCCAGGTCGTCGTCCTCGTGGCGCACGGGCTGTCGAACGAGGAGATCGCCGAGCGCCTCTACCTCTCGCCGTTGACAGCCCGGACGCACGTCTACCGCGCGATGACGAAACTGGGCGTCCGCGATCGTGCCCAGCTCGTCGTCCTGGCGTACCAGCGCGGCATCGTCTGCCCCGGCGAGCAGATCGGCTGAGGGTTGTAGAGTCCTTCGCACAAAGCTATTTACGAGCGGAGGCGGGCGGGACGTTGCCGGCGGGTCGTCAAGTCACGATCTATGAGGTCGCCGATCGTGCTCAGGTGAGCATCTCGACCGTCTCCAACGTGCTCAACAAGCCTGATCGGGTCAGTTCGGCAACCCGGGAGCGGGTGCTCGCGGCCGTCGACGAGCTCGGGTTCGTTCCGAAGGTCCAGGCGGTCAGTCTGGCGCGGCGGGGTACCGGCCGGGTCGGTGTGATGGCGCCGTTCACCTCCTACTCCTCGTACCTGCGCCGGTTGTCGGGGCTGCTGACGGCGGCCACCGAGCTGGAGATCGACCTGCTGGTATTCGATCATGAGTCGGCCGCGCTGGCCTCCTCCCCGGTGCTGGCCAGTATGCCGGTGCACGGGCGGTTGGACGGCCTGATCGTGATGGGCCTGCGGATCGAGGACGCCATCGCCGACCGGTTGCGCGAGCGGCATCTGCCGACGGTCGCGGTCGACGCGGACAGCGTCCTGTTCAGCCGGGTGGTCATCGACGACGCCGCCGGGGGCCGGATCGCGGCCGAGCACCTGCGGGACCGTGGCCACCGCAGGGTGGGCTACCTGCTCGAGCGGCAGGTCTCGGACTACGAGTCGCAGGCCATCCGGCGGCTGACCGGGTTCCGCGAGGTCATGGCCGCGGCCGGCGGCTCGGTGGTCGTGACGAGCAGCGACAACTCGGTCGACGCCGCGCGCGAGGTCGCCGCGGGTCTGCTCGACGCCGCGGACCGGCCCACCGCGATCATGGCGCATCACGACGCGCTCGCCGTGGGGGTTCTGATCGAGGCGCGCAACCGTGGGCTGCGTGTTCCGCAGGACGTGGCCGTCATGGGCTTCGACGACGGCGAGATCGCCATGGCGGCCGACCTGACCACGGTGCGCCAGCCGTTCGAGGAGTCGGGTAGCACCGCGCTGAGCGTCCTGCTGGGCCATCTCGGCGGTTCCGACCTGCGATCGACGACGGTGCTCGACGTGCGCCTGGTCCAGCGATCGACCACCTGACCAGCTGCGGAAGCCGGCTCCGATGCGGGTTGGCCCGGCATAAAAGTGCTTTGATAGAAACTGTTGACAGGGCTTTCCCGATGAGGTTTCGTGCTTGTTACGCAGAGGCTTGGCCTCCGGGATACGTCCATCCATGAAATGTTGGTGAAGTATGAGATATCCAGCTATGGCAGCATTGGCCTGCGCCGGTCTGCTGGCCGCAACGGCGTGCAGCGCGCCGGGTAGCGACTCGGACACCCCGGACACCGCTGGTAGCACGGGGGCTGTGGCCACGACCTGCGGCAGCGATCCGGTCACCTTGAAGGGCTACTTCGAAACCGGGTTCCCGTTGCCCAAGCAGCTTTCCGACGAGTTCACCAAGCAGTTCCCGAACGTCAAGTGGGAGGTCCGCGAGGACCAGTTCGCGGTGATCACGCAGAACGCGCCGAGGGTGCTGGCCGACGACCCGCCGGACCTCATGCGCCTGCCTCAGGTGTCCGAGCTCGTCAAGGACAGCCTGCTCAAGCCGCTGGACGGCTACGCCCAGGCGTACGGGTGGGACAAGTGGCCCGCCTCGCAGCTGGAGCAGATGCGGGTCAACCCGGACGGCCGGCGCGGTGACGGTCCGCTGCAGGCGCAGGGGCTGAACTTCAGCATGACCGGCGTGTTCTACAACAAGAAGCTGGCGGCCCAGGTGGGCATGACGCAGCCTCCAGCCACGCTGGCCGACCTCGACGCGGTGCTGCAGAAGGCCAAGGAGGCCGGGCTCACGCCGATCGACCAGTTCAACGGCGGCGCGACCGGTGGGCTCGCCTTTCCCTTGCAGAACCTGATGGCCTCGTACGGCGATCCCGCTGCCATCAACGACTGGATCTTCCAGAAGCCCGGCGCCACCATCGACACGCCGAGCAACCTGCGGGCCGCCCAGCACCTGGAGAAGTGGATCAAGGCCGGCTACTTCGCGTCCGACATCAACTCGCAGGACTACGCGACGATGATGAGCCGCTTCATCGGCGGCAAAGCCCTGTTCATGTTCAACGGCGACTGGGAGTCGGGCAACCTCGACAAGCAGATGGCCGGCAACGCCGGATTCTTCCTGATGCCCTCGCAGGCCGCGGGCGGCAAGCAGGCCGCGATGTCGGCCCCGCTGACCTACGGGATCAGCGCCAAGGCCACGCACGCGGACTGTGCCGCGTTCTTCCTGAACTGGGTGGCGACCGATCAGAAGGCCCGCGACATCGCCGTGACGGTGGGCGGTTCACACCCGATGGGCCCGTCGGACGCGTACATGCCGGCGGTCAAGGAAGGCACCGTCACCGCGGCGACGCTGACCGCCGGCGCCACCATCGGCAAGGACAACGGGGCCATGGACTTCATCGCCAACGCGACCGGCGCGATCTACGCCAAGAGCTGGACCCCTCAACTGCAGAAGCTGGCGGCCGGTCAGCAGACCCCGGCCGCGCTGTTGAAGTCGGTGCAGAAGGACTACGAGAGTCAGGTCAAGGGCTGATCCGGTGACCCGTCGTCATTCCGGGGCGTGGCTGGGCTGGTTGTTCGCCGCCCCCGCGGCCGTCATGTACGCCGTCTTCGTCCTGCGGCCGCTGGCGCTGACCGTCCAGTACTCGTTCTACGACTGGAACGGCATCGGGGCGTCCACCTGGGTCGGGCTGGAGAACTACACCCGGTTGTTCACCGAGCCCGAGCAGTTCGCCACCATCCTGCACGCCTTCGAGCTGATCCTCTTCTTCAGCCTCGTCCCGGTGCTGCTCGGCCTGTTCGTGGCGGCCACGATCCGCGGCATCGCGCAGAGCCGCCTCGCGATGGTCGCCCGTACGGTGCTGTTCCTGCCCCAGGTCATCCCGCTGGTGGCGGCCGGCATCATGTGGAGCTGGCTGCTGTCCTCGACCGGCCTGGCCAACGAGTTGCTGTCGGCGGTCGGCCTGGGCCGCCTGACCCGTGCCTGGCTGGGTGACTTCGGGACCGCGCTGCCGGCCGTCGGCGTGATCGGCGCCTGGGTCCTCGTCGGCCTGTGCACGCTGCTCCTGCTGGCCGGGATGAGCAAGATCGATCCCGCGCTCTACGAGTCGGCACGTCTCGACGGCGCCGGCCCGGTACGCGAGTTCTTCGCCATCACCCTGCCCAGCCTGCGTCAGGAGATCGGCGTCTGCGTGACCGTCACGATCATCGCCGCCCTGGCAAGTTTCGACATCGTCTACATCTCCACCCAGGGCGGGCCGGGCAACTCCACGATGGTCCCGGGTCTGGAGATCTTCTACCTGGCCTTCTCCGAGCGTGAGGTCGGGCGGGCCTCCGCGCTGGCGGTCGTGCTGGTGATCCTCGTCCTGGCCTGTGTCCTGCCGGTGCAACGGTTCACCCGGGACGGATCCCGATGATCGTCACCCGCCGCGAGACCCTGACCGGGCGCGTCCTGCTCCTGTTGCTGATGGCGATCACCGTGGTGCCCTTCATCAGCCTGTTCGTCACCGCGCTGCACCCCTCGGGCACCTACCCGGCCGGGCTGTCCTGGCCGGACGATCCGCAGTGGGGGAACTTCGCCGACGCGTTCCGCTCGGCGCGGATGGGGCAGCTCCTGCTCTCCAGTGTTCTCATCGTGGCCGGTGTCGTCCCGATCTCGCTCCTGCTCGGCACCATGGCCGGTTTCGCCTTCGGTCACCTCCGCATGCCCGGGCATCGCATCGGATTCTTGATCTTCGTGCTCGGCCTGACGCTGCCGTTCGAGGGCATCATCACGCCGCTGTACTACCAGGTTCGCGACCTGGGCCTGCTGAACACCCGCTGGGCGATCATCCTGCCGCTCGTCGGCCTGTTCATGCCGTTCTCCGTGCTGTGGATGCGGGCCCACTTCGTGACCATGCCCGACGACCTGTCGGAGGCCGCGCGCATCGACGGCGCCACCACCTGGCAGCTCTTCCGGCGCGTGCACGTCCCGCTGGCCCGTCCCGCACTGTCGTCCCTGGCGATCCTGCTGTTCCTCTGGACCTGGAACCAGTTCCTGCTGGCCATCGTTCTGGTCGACGACCCGGCGAAGCGAACCATGGCGGGCGCCCTCGGCGCCTTCCAAGGTCAATGGGGGACCGACATCCCGCTGCTGTGCGCCGGCTCGCTGCTCATCCTCACTCCCACCCTGGCCGTGTTCCTGATCTTCCAGCGACGCTTCGTGGCCGCGCTGCTGCAAGGCTCGATCAAGGGCTGAGCCCGCTCCGTTGCCCCTTCTCATGACCGGAACCAGCACATGACCAGCACGCACGGCCTCACCGGCGACGAGCGCCGGAACTTCGTCCGCTACACCCGTACCCGCGCCTGGCCGATGCTCCAGCGCTTCCCGATCACCGACGAGCTGCACGACGAGTTGCTGGCTCAGATGCTCGGCTGCGCGACCGGGACCGTGCGATCCATCGTCGGCGCCTTCGCCGAACAGGCGCGGGACACGGCCGCGGACATGCTCGCCGACCCCCGATTCCGGGACGTGGTCGGGGCCTTGCCGTTCGGCCCGGAGGACCGCGTCGTCGCGATCGGCGACTCCGTCACCGCCGACCGCATCGGCTGGTTCGAGATCCTGTCCGCCGCGGTGACGCTGGTCGGCGGACCGGCGCCGACGATGGTCAACCTCGGTGTCAGCGGGAACACGACCGCCGACGTCATCGAGCGGTTCGACCTGGTCGAAGCCAGCCGGCCCACCCATGTCCTGCTCATGCTCGGCACCAACGACGTCCGGATCCACGGGCGCGCCGTCGGACACCGCATGGCGACCGGACCCGAGACCGAGCGCAACCTGCGTGTCCTGCTCGACCTCATCGCCGGTCTCGGAACCACCGTCACGGCGATCACCCCACCGGTCGTCGACCAGGGACGTATCGACGCCTTCTTCGCCGGTGAACCGGTGCGCTGGCACGAGCGCGACATCGACGAGGTCGCCGAGATCGTCCGTAAGGTGGCCCCCGCAGGTCTCGATCTGCACACCGCCTCCCGGAGCGAGGACCTGGGCGGCTACCTCGAAGCCGACGGTGTCCACCCCTCCCCGGCCGGCCAGCGGCTGATCCTCGCCCACGTCGTCGAGCACCTCACGGGACTCCGATCAGGTCTCGCCGGGCCGGCCACGCTGAACCCGAACGGGATCCGGACGCCGTCAGATCGGTGATCCCCGCTCGAGGGTCAGCAGGGTGACGCCGCCCTCGTCGCTGATGACAGCCACCAGGCCGGATGCGACGGCCAGGCCCGCCGGTGCGGTCCGGGCCACCCGCCGGCGCCACAGGACCGTGCGGCTGGCGTCGAGGGCGGCGATCGATCCGTCCGCCGTCGCCACCACCAGCGCCCCGCTGTCCTCGGACAAGGCGAGACTCACCGCCGGGGCGCCCGGCTCGATCACGCCGATCCGGACGAGATCGCGATCGAGCAGGGCGATCCGGCCGTCCTGGTACGAGACGGCGAGCAGGGCGCGGGAGTGTGCGGTGGCCACGACCCGGCCCGGCAGGAAATGCGTGCCGGTCAGCTGGGTCGCGGGATCCCACACATCGACGTGACCGAGATGGGAGACGACCACGACGGCCCCGTCCCAGGCGTGAGTGGCCAGGACCAGTCCGCCGATCGTCCGTCCCCGGACCGCCAGTTGCCGCCCGTCCGCGTCCCACACCCGGCTGCGCCCCGACATCGTGGTGCTGACCAGGTGTTTTCCTCCGGACAGCCAGGCCAGGTGGTAGGGCCGGTCCCGGAGGATGGGCATCGCGACGATCGTCTGTGGCGGTCGATCGTCGAGGATCCGCCACGTGGCGACGCTGCCGTCGGCCGAGATGGTCGCCAGCAGGGCGACGGCAGCCGGATTCCAGGCGGCCGCCACGATGCCGCCCCCGTGGCGGATCCGGCTCGTCCGGTCGGGGACGTTCAGCGCCGAGGTGTCCCAGAGCACCAGGTCACGGTCGGGCGACCCGGCCGCGAGCCGGCTCGCGTCCGCACGGAGGGCCACCGGCAGACGACGAGCGGCGAACATGGCGCTCCCTCACACGTGGAAGTTGCCGAATCCTCTGTGGTCGGCCGCCGCCACGGCACAGATGAGCGAGTGCGAACTCATATTCCGACAGGCAAGGCGCTTTGGCAATAGTCGATCATGAAGGGGCGCCTGCCGTCACTCTTTCCGGCAGACCTTCCCGGCCGGCGGCAGTGTTCCGTCGAGGAAGTAGCGGTCGATGACGTCCGTCGCGCAAGCGTCGGTGCCGTAGGCGACATGACCGGTGCCCTGTACGGTCAGGAGCCGGCCGGCCGACAGGTTCTTCGCCGCCGACTCCGCCCAGGCGTACGGGGTGGCGGTGTCGTGGGTGGTGCCGACGACCAGGATGGGCGCCGACCCGCGGGCGGTGATCGGGTGCGGGCGATAGGTCGCGTGCGCCGGCCATCGGGTGCAGACGACGCTGCCGGCCATCATCCGGCCGAAGAGCGGGTACCGGGCGGCGGCCCTCCTGGCTTCCGCCATGATCTGTGCCGCGGTGCGGTGATCGGGCAGGTCCAGGCAGTTCACCGCGTGTGAGGCCACCTCACCGCCGCCCTCGCCGCCGCCCGGCTGGTACTCCCCGGCACGAAGCTCGCCGAGCAACTCATCGAGCGAGGGCCAGGTGGCGGGCTGGCGCAGGATGTTCGGCAGCAGTCCGTTCAACTCGGCGTCCTGCCGCAGGAACGGCGCGAGCCATGCACGGGCCTCCGCCACGGTCAGGTCGCCCAGCGGGCAGCCGGCGCGGGAGGCGCACCCGGCGTGGTAGTCGGTGAAGGCCTGCTCGGCGGCACGGGCCTGACCGTCGAAGAAGCCGGCCTCGTCGCTCGCCGGGTCGACCGCGGAGTCGAGTGCCATGCGACCGACCCGCTTCGGGAAGAGGTCGGCGTAGAAGAGGCCGATGCGGGTGCCGTAGGAGAACCCGGCGTAGTTCAGCTTCGGCTCGCCCAGGACTTCGCGCAGACGGTCGAGGTCTCGCGCGTTGCCGAGGGTGTCGACGTGGTCGAAGACCGGCCCGGACTGGCGGCGGCAGGCGTGGGCCCAGGTCGCCGTCGCCTGTTCATAGCGCACCCGTTCGCCGACCGAGCCGGGGACACCCAGCCGGGCGAACGCGGCGTCGGCGTCCGGTGGGCAGCTCAACGGCGACGACTCGCCGATCCCGCGCGGATCCCAGGAGACGATGTCGTAGGACTCGCGCACCGCCGCGCCGAACTTCCCGGCCATGGCGGGCAGTCGTTGCACGCCGGACACGCCCGGTCCGCCGGGGTTGGTGAGCACCGCGCCCAGGCGCTTGCCGGTGGCCCTCAGCACGGCGACCCGGAGCGCCAGGGTGGGTCCGCCGGGATACTTCCAGTCGACCGGCACGCTCACCCAGGTGCATTCGATCGGGGCGCGGCCGATCGGGCAGGGTTCCCAGCGCGGCGTTCCGGTCTTGGCGTTCGCGACGCCGGTGACCGCCGCGAGCGCGGCGGCGACACCGGTCACCACGAACAGTTTCCATCGACGGATCATGATGCTCCTGTCGGTCGGGAGTGGACCGCTTCAGCATCGGAGACCGCCACGGGTGACCGACAACCGGCGAACCCGCCTGTTTCGGGTGGGGCCAGCCCTACCCACGATCACGGTCGAGGGCATACCTGCTTGCGCGCCGCGCCCGGGAAGTACCTGTCCCAGTCGACGGCGGCCGGTCGCACGCAGGTCTGGCGGATCACGGCGGTCAGATCGCTGTTGAGCGTCCACATCGCCGACATGTCGTCCAGCAGGGCCAGCTCGGTGCCGTTGAGCCGGGGTGAGTACAGCCGAAGGCCCTGGGTGTGCAGGGAGAGCAGTCTCTTGCCGGTCACGGCATCCCAGATCCGGACCTCGGCCCCGTCGACGACAGCCACCGTTCGTCCGGCGGGATCGAACGCCGTGGTTGCCGCGGTGTCCAGGCCGTCGGCCCGGGCGACGACACGCGGGGCGTCGGGGTCGCTCGCGTCCAGGACGGTCATGGTGACGGTGCCCGGGTAGGACGTGACGACGATGAGCCCGTTCGCTCCGGTCCGGACGATCGCCGGGTGCGGGACACGTGTCAGCGTGGCGATGCGGCGGCCGTCGAGGGTCCAGTGTTCGATGGCGTCCTGGTTGCCGTCGCGCCGGCTGAGGATGATGCCGGAGCCGTCGGGGAGCACGGCCGTTCCGACCACTGCCGTGGCGGGGAGCCGGCGGACGGACGGGTCGCCCACCCGCCACACCCTGGCCACCTTGTCGGCGCCCACGGCGCTCAGCACCGAACCGGTCCGGTCCAGGCCGTCCATCAGGCCCAGATCGGAGGGGGCGCTGATCCGGCGGGGGCGGTCGAGGTCGGCCAGGTCCCAGAGGAAGGACCTGGTGTTCTCGGTTCGGTAGATCGCCCGGCGTTCGTCGATGCTGTACAGGTGGAGATGGGTGCCGGCGGTGGGCAGGATGCCCGCGGGCTGCCACGTCGGGCCGTTTCGCCGCCAGAGCTGCTCACCGCGCGTACGGGCCTCGTAGGTCACCGCGAACCGGCCGGGTGGATTCGAGTATCCGTTGCCGAGGGTGGTGGCGCCCGCGGCGGCGTGCGCCAGGAGCAGCACGTCGCGGGCCTCGACGGTGGGTGCGAGCCGGTACGCGGCCAGTGCCAGCGCCGCGGCGTCGCGGGGCCGGGAGGCGATCAGGTCGCGGGCCGTGTCCGAGGCCCGCACCGAGAGCGCCTCGTTACGCTGCCGAGCGGCCCGTTGTTGCGCGGCCGCCGCGGCGACCGCGGTGCCGGCGAGCAGGACGGCCAGCGCTGTCAGCCCGGCGGCGAGGCGGCGCAACCGGCGGGTGGCGCGCTGGTCGGCTCGTACCCGGGCGCGCTCGGCGGCGAGACCGGCGTCGAGGAACTCGCACTCGCGCGGGTTGAGCCGGTCGCGCAGCAGAGCCGCCTGCTCGAGGCGGGCGCCGCGGTAGAGGGTGTCGGGGTCGCGGTCGTGCGCCTCCCAGATCGCGGTGGCCTCGGTGAGCCTGTTCTGCGCGCGCAGGTCGTCGCGATCCTGGGCGATCCAGCCGGCCAGTCGTGGCCAGGCCCGCAGCAGCGCCTCGTGGGTCAGGTCGACGCTGTCGCGGTCGATGGTGATCAGCCGGGCGGCGGCGAGCCGGTCGAGGAGCGCGTCCGGCACCCGCAGGTCGGCTCGCCGGACCCGCCGCTTGGTGTCCGCGGTGCCGTCGCCCGGGACCACCAGGCGCAGGAACAGCAGCCGCGCCGTGTCGCGGTCGTCCTCCGTGAGCTGCTCGAAGGTCCGTTCGGCGGTCCGGACGAGGGCGTGTTCGATGCCGCCGACGTCCTGGTAGCCGGCCAGGGTCAGGACCATGCCGCGGCGGCGGCGCCAGGTCTCGGCGAGCGTGTGTGACACCAGCGGCATCGCGGCAGGCTGCCCGGCGACATCGGAGACGAGGCGGGCCACCAGCGCCGTCTCGATCGTCGCTCCGGCCCGGGCGGCCGGTTCGGTGATCGCCGCCCGCAGTTCCTCGGTGGACATGGGTCCGACCAGCACCTGTGCTCGGTGCAGCGTGGTGACCAGCTCCGGATAGCGTGCGCAGTGGCCGTAGAAGTCGGCGCGCACGCTGACGACGACGCGGGCATGTGGCCCGGCCGCGATGGTCAGCGCCCGGATCAGCCAGAGCCGCGCGGCCTCGTCACAGAGCGTGAACGCCTCTTCGAACTGATCGACCACCAGCAGCAGGTCGTCGTCGGATGCTTTCGCGAGCCAGCCGCGGAGCGCTTCGGGACTGCCCGCGAGGTCGCGGTGGACGCGGTCGGCGGGCTCGTCGGCGAGATCGGCCACCGCCACGGCCAGCTCGGTGATCGGGTCGGCTCCCGGCGTGATCAGGATCGCTGTCCGTGAGGTGCGGGCGATCAGGCCGGCCCGCAGCAGCGACGACTTGCCGGCGCCGGAGGCGCCGAAGACACCGACGAACGGGCGTTCGTCGACCAGCGTCATCAGGGTGTCGGTCACGGCCTCGCGGCCGAAGAACCGGTCGGCGTCGCTGACCTGGTACGGGGTGAGACCCACGTAGGGCGCGGGGGTGTCGGTGCTCGCGCCCGGCTGCGCGGCGGCGAGCTGACGCCACCGTTCGGTCCAGGCGTCGGCGTCGCCCTGGCAGGCCCGGACGACCGCGGTGGTGACGGCGAGGCTGGGCAGCCGGCGGCCGGACAACGCCTCGGACAGCGCCGCGGCCGAGTAGTTCGTCCGTTTTCCGAGTTCCCGGTACGAGGGCTGGCCGGCCCGCCGGCGGAGTCGTCGCAGGTCACCGGCGAACCGCAGCAGGGGAGTGTCCTCCGACTCCAGTGGGCGTTCCTGTCGGGGCACTCGCACCTCCGTCGGTCGTCCGCCGTGTCCGGCGTTTGTTGTTCAGCAGCCGGGATCGAACCTGAACAACGCCTGGCCGCCTACGGTCCGGATCAGGACGCCTTCCACATTAGATGTCGGTGCCACGGCATTGAGGAGTCACCTGATGACAATCGCACGTTCACGACGGCCCGTCGCGGCCGTCGCTGCGGCGGTGCTGTGCATCGGCATCGTTCCCGCCTCCGCGTCGGCCGCTCCCTCGCCCGGCCCGGCCGATGCCGTCCGGCAACACCAGCGGGACGAGCGCCGGGCGAACTTCGACGGCCGCGTGCCGGATGCGCGTACGCTCACCGCGCTCCGCACGAAGCAGCGCTCCGCCGGCGTCACCAAGCTCGATAAGGGCCTCGGCGCGCAGGGCCTGGTCGACATCGACCCGGCCACCGGGACCGCTCGCCGGGTTGCCCGGGTCGACGGCTTCCTGACCACGGCGAGTGACAAGCCGGCGAAGGAGATCGCCACCGGTTACGTCGCCGCGAACCCGGAGGTCTTCGGTCTGAGCGCGGCGGAGACGGCGGCCCTGCGGCTGCGCAAGGACTACGTCGACATCGACGGCACCCACCACCTGAGCTTCGAGCAGGTCGTCGGCGGTGTGCCGGTGTTCGGCAACGGAGTCAAGGCCGCCGTCACGAAGCATGGGGAGCTAGTCCCAACGCCGTTCAGTTAGGCGGTCGGGTGGATCGTCAAGGCGTGTCTGAGGCATAGAGCAGCGGAGCTCCGGTATAGAGGGTGGTCACTCTAAGACGCCCTTGAACCTGGAGCTCCGCTGGCTGATC
>NZ_BSTL01000023.1 GCF_030269485.1 Actinoplanes sp. NBRC 103695
CTCGCGATACAGACGCACAGCACGCGCCCTCAGTTCGTCGGGGTACTTCTTCGGTGCGGCCACAGAACGTCCTCCCCATGATCAGTCGATCATGTTTGAGAGGCTCCACCAAACCGGGGGGAACTCACTACGCCGACGCCCCCTGCGTCAATCTGCGTCCCGTCAACAAGCCGGCCCTGCTCGAGGTCAACCGGATACAACTACCCGACCGATATCCAACCGGAGCCCAAGCGGACACGCAGTCCACGCCAGATGGTGACGACAAAACGGTGGCCGCGCACGGCTGCCCGATGTGGAGTGTGTGCCCGCGGCACAGCGCCGACCGCGACATGGTCAACGCACTGATCTGGGTAGCCAACCCAGCGAGCCTGGTACAGAGCGCCGTCCCGCAGCACCTCAACGAGGAACGCTTGCGCCGCCTCGAACTTGCCTGTCTGCGCAGCGACATCATCATCGTCGACGAGGCGGACCGCGTCCAGATGCAGCTAGACACCGCGTTCGCACCTGCCGCCACGCTCGTCATCCGGGGTCCAGAATCCTGGCTCGACCGGCTGCACACCCACAAGATCGATGAGCTGGCGCGCCAAGGGCGATTGCCGCTATCCGAGCGTGACGTCGAACGGTGGGGCGCAGCCCTGGACGTGGTCAGTTCGGCCACGAATCGTCTCTACGCCATGCTGATCAGCAACGCTGACCTCCGGAACTGGGCTGACATCGAGTACTTCAGTGCATGGACCCTCCAGGAGAAACTCATCGCCGACTGGTACCCACAACCTGGCAGCGCCGCATCAACGCCAGAGGGGGTGCGTACCGACACCGATGTGTACGACGATGAGGAGGCCCTCGATCCCGACGCTGGCAGACCCACTCCAGCCAACACCGGTGCCGAGCCGTGGGCCGAGCGTCGTCGCGCCGTAGTCTCGACCTTCGACGACTTCCGCGACGATCCGCTCGGTGACCGCGGTCCCCATGGCGACGACACCAACGCGCTCGTCTCCGGAGCCCGCGACCTGTTGCACACACTCAACGAACGGGGCACTCGTGAGCGTGTCCACGCCATCCTGGACTTGCTGCTTGCCGGATCCCCGATCATTGATGGATCTGTCCGCCAACCGGAACCCACCGACGGAACTCGCCGCGACGAGGTCGACACTTGGGGAACGCGACCATGGCGTGAGCGCACCGCCACCCGCCTGGAATTCACCCTCCTGCTCGCCACCCTGCACCATCGGCTGGATCGAGTGTCGTTCATGTGGCCGCAGGTCGAAGCCGCCATGCATCTCGACACCGCCGACAACGAGCTCTCTCGCCGTCCTCCCCTCGACTACGCCCCCGTCGTGCCGGAAGCCCCCATGGGAAACGTTCTCGGCTTCCAATACCTACCCGACGAGCCTGGACCGGGGGGCGATGACCGGCGAAGTGGCACCCTGCGCTTCTTCCGCTGCGCCGGCGTTGGCCGAGAGTTGCTGCTGAACCTACCGTCACTGGGCGCCGACCCGGCGAACGGGCGGCCCGGCCCGCATGTACTGCTGATGTCCGGGACCAGCTGGGCGGGTACCTCCACCCGTGCTCACATTCTGGTCCCAGTGAAAGCGGTACTCAAACCCGACGAGGCCGCGCTCCAGGCAATCCGGGGAACCACCTTCCGGACCCACTTCCTCTACGACAGCACTGGGCCGCTGACCCTGTCCGGTACCCGTCTTGACGCACGCGCCGGTGTGCTCCGTCAAATCGTGACGCGACTTGGAAAGTCCATTGCAGGGCAGCCCAGCCCACTGGACCAGGAACTGCGCCAGATCCAGGACGAAGGCCGCCGACGGGCTCTCTTGCTGGTGGGCAGCTACCGGGAAGCCGCCACAGCGGCCAACCTTCTCCAAGAGATCCCACGCTGGTCCGGCAGGGTGCGGGTACTCGTCGCCGACGACGCCGAGCTGGAAACGTCTAGTTCTTCGGGCGCTACCAGCCACGACGAACTCGCCCAGGCCACCGCGGTGCGTCGAGGTGACCTCGCTGCCTTCGCTGAAGACCCTGATGCCGAGCTGCTTGTCGCCCCACTGTTGGCCATTGAACGGGGCCACAACATCCTCAACGCGCAACGCACCGCGGCATTCGGCGTCGTCTTCTTCCTTGCCCGACCACATCCCCGCCCCGACGATCTTTCCCTGGCAGTCTTTGCCATCAATGACTGGGTCACCCGCTTCGTCCGTGATCAGCCCGGCCTACTTACCGGCACCTTCAGCAAACTCGTTAGCGAGGCCGGACAACTCGACGCGGCCGGCCTTGCCTTCCGGCATCTAGCTCGCCGAGAGTGGCGTCGGCTGCTTTCACGCCGCTACGCCTACTCGCGACTCAGCCCCACCGAACAGACCTCCTTCGCCTGGGACCAGATGGTCACGATCTGGCAGGTCATCGGCCGCCTAGTACGAGGCGGCGTCCCCGCCAGGGTCGTATTCGTCGACGCCGCTTTCGCCCCGGCCCTCGCCGAAGCGCGCAGCCCGACGCCTGACCCAACCACCGAAACGGCTGGGCGCCGTCGTCGTCGTCGGACCGACGAAGGGCTGCTGGCCAAGCTGCACCAAGTTCTCGCCCCGTACTTCGACCCAACCAACGACCCGGAAACCTTTCCGAATCCAGCAGATCCCGCTCTCGTTCGCACCCTCTACGAGCCGTTGTACGACGCGCTCACCCAGCTGCGGTCCACGGCGAACGCTCCATCCGAACCGGCAGCCATCAACGACGCGGAAGGTATCCATGGCCCCCAGGTATGACGACATCAGCCGCGCCGCGTACATCCTTGACCCGCAGTGCCCCCCACTGACCGGGCAGTATCGCGCGCTGGCATTCCCCGAGACCTGGAACCCCAGCGTCCTAGCCCTTTGCAACCTCGGCCGAGGCCCCGACCAGGAGCCCTACCGTGCCGTGCCGACCCGCCGGATGGACGGCGTGCTTCAATGCCTGGCGCCTGACCTGGTTGTGCGTGGCCGACCAACCGACCCCATCCAACGCGCGCAAGACGCCTGGCTCTATGTACCGACCGACGCCCCTGACCCGCTGCCTGGGGACACCCTCGATCGGTTGATTGGCGTCTGGCTACGTGACCTACGACCCGAGGAAGACTACCTGCGGGAAGTCCAATCCACGCATACTGAATTGCTCGCCGATCCGCCGCAATGGCAAGAGGTCACCGTCGACCTTCTCGGCTGTCCAACCACCAACGGCGGTACCGCCGCCCCATTAGCTCGGCAGTACCAACTGGCCACCGACGCCTTGGCGCGGCGTATCCTCGCGCTCGACCCCTACGACAGTGGAGCAGGAACATTACGGTTCCGAGCCGTCCCCCGCGGCCCTCGCCAACAGGGCGCAGAACTGGTTTCTCAGCCCCTTTGGCACGATGTCAAAGACCGGAATTGGTGGTTCTCCATCTACATCGCCGTGTCTCTGCACACGGTTCCATTCGACCCGCGACCACGCCTGCACCTGCATACCGGTGTTCGGCGCTGGGTGACTCACGTGGACTCTCGAACCGGCAGAGTCCGGCTGCCCTACCGCACCGCGACGTCGGTCTACCTGAGACCCACCATCCCTTGGCTCAGCGGAACTCCCACCAGCGACCGCTTCGCGGTCGTCCGCCTCGCCTACGACCGAAGCAGCGGTGGATACGTGTGGGGCGGCAACGGACCCGCGCGGATTCTTCGCCGCCTCAGCCTCAGTCAACCGTTCCCTGACCCCGATAGACTCCTCGCTGCACCAGCTGACTGGATCGGCGATGGGCAAGGGGTACGCGCCGCGATCGTGCACAGTACCCGGATGGGCGCGCACGAAATCGGTTCCGGCCTGATGTCGCACCAACGCTCCCAGATCACCGAGTGGGCTGAACAGGCACTGCCCGAAGGACTACGCCGGGTACCCAGGCTGCCCCGCAGCCATGCCGGCCCCAGCGGCCCCTCCAACCAACGGGTCACCCCGTCCACCGACGCGGGGAAGAAAGCCGAACAAGCCAGGGCAGCGCACGCTCGCCGGATCGCCCTAGCCGTAGCCATGCAAGTGAACATGAACCTGGACCCAGTCCTACCCACAGAGCTCGCCTCGGATGCGATGCCACCGACGGTGAAAGCCCGACTTTTGTGGCAAACTCCATCCCTCCGTGACGCAGCGATCAGCGCCATTGCCGAGATCCTCGGGTTGGAAGGGGATGGCCGCTGGCCGGAACTCGCCTACACCCAGGCGGTATTCGACGACGCCAAGCCCGGAAGCCCCGCGCTCCTGGTGTGGCGTACCCCGGAGCTAACGCTCGAACTGCGCTGCCTACGGCTTGTCAACGGACTCGCCGAGACCCTTGGCATAGATCCCAAGGCACGCCCAAAGGGCAAGGCCCTCGCCGACGCCATCGACGCCCGCCGCCAGATGATTCGGTCGTTCCTCGAAGCCGACGGCGCCCAAGCTGACCACCCGGAACTCGCACTGGTCGAGATCGATCGGCGGCAAGACTATGCCCACAACCTGGACGATCCGAAGTACGCCCTCCGCTTAGGCTGCGCTGACGCCGGCGTGCTGACCCAGTTCGTGCTGGTCCCGAAGAAGGCCAAGTCCTACAACTCGGAAAAGAACGTCGAGCATCGGGTCCGCTCAGGCTGGCAGGATGGGCTTCGCCAACTCGGCGTCCGGGTCCTGCCGGAACACGCGGTCGCGGGAACCCTGCCCAACAAACTGCGCTACGTTGCTACCTGGATGGTCAAGCGGCGCAAGGACGGCCCGACTCGACTGCCGCGGCACACCCCCGTCGCGGTCATGGTCAGCCCTCTCGGGAGCGGGTCAGGACTCGCGGCGGTTACCGGCTGGGACCCGAATTCCCTTCAGTGGATCTCCTACCCGAAATTCCTGCTGAGACTGGTCAAGATTGCAGAAATTCCTGATTTGGAGGTCGACGATGAGCAGAATCCGGGCTCGTTCGACTTGGCCGCAGTGCCGCCCGGTACCGTTCCCCAGCAACGTGTAGCCGCAGACGGCAGCTCGACCGGTGCAATCAAACGGGTGACGTATCGGGTATGGAAGCAGGATATGGAGGAACAACGCAAGGAGACGGGCCGCTATTTGCAGAAAATGATCAGATCATTGCGCGGCCATCCCACCATGCTTCTGACGCACTCGCAGAACAGCCGAATGCACTGGCCCTGGCTTCAGGACGGCAACGCGGAGCCCGATCTGATCAAGACGGGACACGCGCCGGCAGCCAGTTTGGACGCCGATCTGCGGCTCGTCCGCTTGCGTGACGCCGACGGGCGGGAAACTCCACAATGGTGGGGCAATCCAACGACCGGCGGGATCAACGGCCTACCGCCGGGCATGTGGGCTGAGACGGAGGGCACCGGGCGTACCTTCTACAGCACAACTGCGAAAGCCGGCACCTTCAAGAAGTCCGCGGTCGAAGCTGACAAACTGGCCCCTCGTCCCTTGCGCCAAGGCGAGAACAAGGGGAAACCGACCATGGACACAGAGATCCCGGCGTGGAACCCCGCGTTGATCGAAATCACGGTACTGGCGTGTCACCCGCAACAGGGCGACGTGCCGGAGGCGCTGGCCTTGGCTGTACACCATCTTCGTCAGGCCCCGGACTATCTGGATGCCCTGTCCATGCCGCTACCTCTACATCTAGCGAGCTTAGCGCAACACTACGTGCTGCCGACCGTAGCCGACGAAGGAGCCGACGGTGAAGCCGAGGCTCGCGACGGAGTCGACAGGGCGGAAGTGTTGGAGAGTGCACTTGGCATCATCATCGGAAACCCGGCAGAGGACGTTGTCGATCGCGACGCTGAATACTCGGATGCTCCAGGACTGGCGCAGGCTCCAGATGAATCGGATGAGATGGAGGCGACGACGCTGCCGACTTCGTTGCTGCCGCGCGGCTGAGGCTGATCGTCTCTCGATAGGCCACGAGCAGCTCGAAAGCGCCTGCTTCCCGCTCTCCGTACCGTGCGTTTGCTGAGCAAGCTGCGGGTAGAGGGCGTCCGCCGATTCGGCGCGCTCCGGAGCGCGACCGCAGGTCGGTCATCGAGGCAAGCGACGACTGGCACGGCGGGCTCCATCGTTAACGGCGGTGGCTTCGTTCGATTACTCCCACCGGGGGCCGGTGAGAACCGGCAATATCCGGTCGAGCACGAAGCGAAGCAGCGGTCGGCGCTCGCGTAGGGCTTGGAGCTTCTGTTCGTCGTCGTGGGTGTCGTTGAGTTCGAGCAGTATCCGTTCGGCCAGTGCGGTCGCGAAGTCCGGCTTGGATATGGTGACGGGACCGCCATATTTGGGGTCTTCTGCGAGCTTTAGGAGGATGCCGGCAAGCCCAGGTTTCTCCCGTGTCCTGTGACCTCGCTCATCGTGTGCGGCGAGAACGTCTTCGAGCGGCAACGCGAGAGCGACGGCTGGTCGCCCGTCAGGCGGGTTAGCGGCACGCTCGATGAGTACGTCGAGCATTTCGGCAGGGGTGAAGTTCGAGTCTTCCAGGTTGGCTTCGAAGTTCAGCACGTCGTCTGCTGGCAGCTCATCAGAACGGATCAGACCGGTGACGTACTGAGCCATGGTCCCTTCGGAATCAACGATGACCACCGTTCGCTGTGCGTAGGTGGTGAAGCCGTTGACCATGGTGTTCAACCGGCTCGCCGAGCCGGCGCCGCCCAGATCGGTGAAGCCCAGTTCGTCGGCCCATCGGCGCCCGAGCAGGCCAGCCACGAGACGCCACACCATCTCCCGCTCGCTCTGTCCCTCACCCACCACGTGAACGGCGTGTGGATACAGTCCTGCCTGTACCAACTCCTCCTGGAGTTGGGCGCGCGTGGTCCGTGCGGGCGGCCCTTGGTCATAGAGCGCCGCACGTTCGGGTTGGCGACCGTCCATCGGCCAAAGCGGTGGCCGTCCTGGCGGATCACCTGTCAGGTCGGTGAGGAAGAGCCAGAGGAGCTGCGCGGCGTCGAAGTGATCCCGGGCTTGACGTGATGTTCCGCGCATGCGCTTGTGCGACGAGCGAGGCCGCGCCCGCCGCAGTAGCTCAAGCCCGTCCCGGGGTTCGCAGTCGATGCCCCGCTCGACGAGAAACCAGTACGCCTCGGTGACTTGCAGGGCCGATACCGCAAGTTCAGTGGCGACGGTCTGCGGGTCGAAGCGCTCACACTCGGCCGGCCACGGGTCTACCTGCAGCTTCTGCTCGGCGTCGTAGAGTACCGTCGTGCGGCCGGTGATCTCGGGAAGGTAGCGATTCTGCAGGCGTACCAGCAGCTTCACGAGCGGTCGCCAGGCCGCGTCGAGGGTCTGCCACCTATCCTGCTGTGCCTCGAGCCATTCGCGCGTCTGGTTGAGTGCGACGTCGCGTTCCTCGGCCGGCGCCAAGAGGGTTTCGAGCGCTATCTTGACGCTCTTGCCGAGTAGGACGTCGTTGAGATAGAGCAGTTGCCACGGCGAATACAGTGCACTGGTGTGTCGGCGGCCGTGTGCATCCCCCCTGGGGGCCGGCCAAGCGCGGGCCGGTCCCTCCTCGCGGAACGTCATGAGCGTCTCAAACGGTGTGAGGTCGAGGAAGCGATGCGGGCTCCCACGCGATCGGCTGAAGAGCACCCTGTATGTCCAGGCGCTCAAGCCGCCGCAGGCCGATCCCGTGGCCCAAGCCGCGTTCCTTCGCGTGTCCGGAGAAGTTGGTGTCCCATGCAAGATCGAGCTGAGCGAACGCGCCAGCACGCCAGAGCTGACGCCAGCTCAACTCCTCGGCCAGAGGTGGCGGGACATAGGTTGAGTAAAGGTCCACGGGACCATTCTCGTTGAGTCCGTACATGGCAGAGCCGTCAGTGCCATGGTGGCGGTGCCGGGCTCGCAGCGGCCATGGAGGGGATCGTCAGCGGCAGCCCGCAGATCGAGCATCCTCGTTCAGCTATGCGAACAGGTCGGCCAGGACGCCGACCGCGGCGTTGAGTTGGTCGAGGAGATGGTCGCTGGTTGGTTCGCTTGACTCCACTACCGCCTGGCCGAGGCCGGGAAGAACGGCGATCGTCTCACCTTCGGTGAGGGAAAGCCGCCAGCTACTGTCTGTGGCGTACACGGCCACTCCGTGGCAACGCCGGTATCGGCGGATCGCGGCGAGTAGGCGCGGCAGACGTGGATCAAGCAGAGGATCCGCGATACCTTGCACTCCAAGGCGGACCTGGATCGCTGCGGCGCCGGGTGGCGCGTCGAGAGTGAGGCCGTCAAGGCCAAGCTCGGCCACCGTGCGGGCGCACCAGAGATCATCGTCGATGAATGTGATGGCGCCCAGGAGCTGTTCATCAATTTCGGCGCGAGTAATGGCGCGTCCGGCAATGGCGCTGAGGTATCTGGCAGTTTCGTCTGTCGGGTCGACCAGGTTGTGGTCGAACGCGGCGATGATGACGGGCTGGGCCTCCACAACTCGTTCCCGACGGCGTGGACCGGGCTGCACAGTCAGCCAGCACAACGCGGCAACGGCTTCCGGTAGCCACCGAGGCAGTCGTTGTTTGGCTTTCGTACGGACTTCCTGATCGACCTGGTTGAGCCAGCCGGGGCGGGTGCCGCCTCCCGCGAATCCGCCGAGCCAGCGCAGCCACAGGTCATCAAGGTCTTGCTCGGTCAACTCCAGCCGGTCGGGGGTCTGGGCGGAGGCGAGGTTGAGTTCGGCGAACGCGCCGACGATCGTCGCGAAGTTGCCGGCCGGCGCAAGGGGTTCAACCCAGGCCAGGCGCGGGTCCGCTTGCGTGTCGGCCCAGCGTCGTAGGAGGTTGCGGGCGCGTACCCGGACGCGGGCGGCGAGCCGCCATCTCCGCGGCGTAGGTGCCTCTTCTTCATCGGCATTGGCTGCGTCGTCGAGGAGTCGTGCAAGCAGTGAATGCCCGGCACGGCCGGAAGCGGGCTCGGATGGAGTCCGCGCGCGTAGCGCGTCGAGGAGCTCGATGATCGGTTCGCTGGCGTCGAGACTGTCGCTCCAGATTCTCCCGTATCGGCTGGCGCGTGGATCACGACCGAGCTGTTCACGTTCGAGGCGCACCCATAGGTCGTCGTCGCCCTGTTCGGTTTCTTCATCGGCCGTGACGCCGCCGACTGAGGTGGATGTCGGTCTATCGCTGACCTCCATCACCATGTTGCGGTGCAGCCAGGCCAGCATCGTGCCGAGCGGGCTGGCGAGGTCACCAGTGACAAGGCCGTCCGGTAGGTCGACGCTGGGTCGCGCTGTCGCAGTGAGCGCGGCTGCGAGTGCGGTCGGGTCGTCCACGACTACCTGGTTGGACAGGACGGAATCGTTGGCGTCGACCAGGCGAACGAGTCGCCCATGCAGCGGACCAGCGGTGACGGCTCTCCCGGAGGTGTCGCGGGTGAGCGGTTGTCGGTGGGTCAGGTCGTCAAGCAGCCAACCGGGCTGGGCCATCGGCTCACTGGCCACTTCTACCCGTCCGTCACCGTTCGCGGATGCGGAGATCAGGCGTACTGAGGGCGCTGCGGGTTCCGGTTCGGATCGGAAAGACCATGATCCGAGTTGGTCGAGGCTGGCGGCAACGGCGATGGTGTCCGGCGGTATGAACGCCGCTCGGACCTCGTCTGCGGTGTGTCGGGTAAGGACGGCAACCTCGACGTTGCCGCTGTGGCCCACAGTGCGGGTCAACGCGGCTCGGGACAGGTTCGCTGATCCAGACAGCAGCCATCCTTGGTCACCGGCCACAGCGCCAATGAGCTTGGCGTGCACGAACTCGTCCGGCTGGTACATGAGCACGTCGGTTGCGGCGCCGTAGGCGATCAGTCGTTCCTTGAGCCGGTTGCCGTTGACGCTGGTGGCTTTCGTGAGGAACACCCGAACGCGCCGAGGGCGCAGGTCGGTGAGTAGCTGCCCGACCGCCTCCGCATCGTCGTCGTAGTACGGGGCGCTGAGTAGCAGCTCGTCAATGTCCGAGGGCGCGTGGGCAGCAAGGGCCGTCTTGAACTGTGCGGCGATCGGGGTGTCCAGATTGTGGAGCAGAGGTGAGTCGGTTTGCGACGTACCGGCTGGCTGAGGCGGCAGCCGGGTGTTCAGGTCGAGGAGCCGTTGGGCGAGAGTTGTGTCATCGACGAGACCGACGATGCGATGAATCCAGGTTCGCCAGGTGCCGATGGCTGCGTCGCCGGCAGGGGTGCCGGAGCGGAAGGTGGTGAACACCTCCTTGCCCCGGTCGAGCCCAGTCATTGAAAGGTTTCCGGACCCGACCAGCAGGGTAGCCCTGGTTCCGGCCACCGTGAGGTACGTCTTGGGGTGGAACGCCTGACCGCCCGGACGTACACCGCGCAGCAGCCACCGACGGTTCACGGCCGTGAGAGTGTCGACGGCATCAGCGGGGAGACGGTCGAGGCCGGCGGTCAGCCTGCGGTGGTCCGCGAGGACGACGACGTTGAGCGGGGGGTCACCCAACCGAGGTAACAGGAACTCGTTGAACAACGACAGGTCCACGCTGTACGTCGTGGCCCACATCGCCGACGCGGCACCGATGAACAGTTCATGAACCGGGCGGCTTCGTTCCACCGAAGAGGCGGCCGGCTCGGTCATCCGAGAACCTCGAGGACGAACTCGGTGCCGCGATCGGTCAGCCGTGACTCGTTAGGCCCGTCGCCTTCCCACAGACCCAGGTCCCAGGTGATCCAGCTCAGCGGGTCCGCACGGATCGCGGCGAGTGGGAACCGCTCGATGCCGTGGTCGTAGAACCGCAGGAGCCCTTCCTCCCAGCGGAACCGGAAGGTGAAGTCCGGCAGTTTGGAATAGGCGATGCGCTCATGCACAGGGACCACGAACCGCGATACCAGCCACCACAGCGTCTCACCGAGGGACGGCTGACCGTCGAGATGCTCACCGACGGCGGCCAGGACTTCGGCTACCGACGGCTGCCATGCCGATCTCACCCGCGACGCCCTCACCCAGCCGGGATCGGCGCGGCCCTCGGTACGGCGGGTGAGTTCGAGCAGCACCACGATTGCGGAGGTGGCCGTGTCGAGGCCGGCGGTCAACCATCGAAGAGTGTCCATCGACGCCGTGGCGACGTCTATATCCTCGCCGTCGCGGTCAGGCACGGTCAACGCTGCGGTCTCCAGCGAGGCGGCGATTGCAGTCGTCGGGTAGCTGGAGTCCCAGGCGGGTGGTCCGCCAATCATGTTTGAGGCCACGTCACGTACCTCGGCGTGGGTAAGCCCGCGACCCAGGTCGCGGCTGCGGGCCAGGCCGGCACGGCAGAACTGCGACCAGACCGAGCAGATGACCTCCTGCCAGATGTCCTTGGCGATGAGCGCCGCCCACTGCCCGGCGACGAGAGCGTGCCCGTCGCTGCGCGGTTGCGGATACGACCACAACGCGTCCCGGTACGCGTGGCCGGACCAAGGCACATTCGGATCGGCGGCGACGAGACTGAGATAGTGCCCAACGCTCCGTCGGCGCTGGACCGCACCGCCGTCCAGCGCGGCACTAACGCCGGGTGCGACCTCATCGTCTTCGCGGGCAGCGGGTGGGTCGCTACCGAAGATGGCGTCGTGCACGGCGTCACGTTCGTCCGGTCGCTCACGCAGCCGGCACAGGCAAGCGACCCCGGCGTATTCGTCGATTGCGGCTGCGGGTACCGGATCGCTGGTCCACATGAAACGGCGGTAGTACTCCGTACCCTCCACAGCGCTCCGAAATGTCGCCGCCAGACGTCGGGCTCGATCAGTTGAGCGAAGGACATCGATGGGAATCGGTTGTTCGCCGAGCATCGTTCCAGCTCTCGCGACAATGCCAAGCTCGATCAGCGGCGAGCGGTAGTACAGCCCGTATCCGCCGAAGCTGCTCTCTACCGATTCCCCGCGCGGGAACGGTCCCGGCCCTGCGCCGACGTCGCTCAGCCGCCGAGCGCCGACCGGGCTCGACCCGCACTCGTTCGGGCAACGCTGCACCGCGATGCCGAGTTCCCACTCACGCCGGCGGATGAATGTGGCTAGCGACTTGCCGTCGGCCGGCAGTCGTCTGCCCTTGTATTCGTCGAGGAGAAAGGCGTGGAATGCGAAGTACCGTGCACGCCGGGACAACTCAAGGATGCCCGGCAGGAGCAGCGGCATCAATCGATCCTGGGTGGTCGTCTGCAGGCCGAGCGGGTCGCGGCCCTCGTTCTCCCGCAAGGAAGCCGCGATCCAGCGGGGCGTGGATACCTCGCCCACAACTGTGCCTGGAGCAGCCGTCATATCCGCACTCCAAACCCTGCTCAGACCACGTGTTCGTAGAGAGCGCCATGTTCGCTGTTGATAAGGGACTCTGCTGATCGACCTATGCCACGGCCCAGTCGACGACCTGACCCGGCTCCGGAACGGTCCGGATGGCGGCGGTCGCCCAGACAGGGCACTTCGGTGGCCGAGGCCGTCACGGCAACACCCTAGCCTGGCAAGCCTCGGCGATCTTACCCAACGTGGCGATATGGGGCCGCTCGGTCAGCTGAGAAGTGGACGGCCAGGCGATCTGCACGGCGCGGCTAAAAGACTCGCGCCATTACTTCGAGCGCCACCATAACCCCAGCGGCTCCGCCAAAGCAGGCGCCTCCGCCGATTACTGCCCGTGGCCACGGCTTGGTGTCAATTCTCGCCAGGATGACCCCGGCAAGTCCGCACGTCACTCCGAACAGCGCGTTCACTAGGCACACAAGTGCCGACGCATCGACGGCCATGTGAGCAGCGACAAGACTGATGACCACCGCGAACGCTGTGGCGCCACGTTGGACCGATCCGCCCAGCGGCGTGCCGTCCACCTTCTCCAAGATGCCGGTGCCGCCGCCCAAAATCAAAGCTGCCAACAAGGTAGCCATGATCGACAGGATCACAGTTCCAGACAGAGTTTCCATCGCCTCGACTCCCATCACCAAGGGGACGAGAGCGGGCACCGACCCGACTCGACCCCAACCAGCAGGTCACATGAGTCGGGTTCGGGCCAGTAAGCCCTACCGGCCGGATCGTCGCTTATCCGGCTAGATTCACCCGGGTAGCCGATGCCCGTACGTCGAGCGTCGTCTTGCTACCGGTCACAGCTCGGGAAGTCGCCCTACCTTGACGTCAGCGCGCTGGACATCGAGGATTCGCTGGATCTTTCCAGATTTGCTGCCTGGTGGACCCGAAGCAGCGGACGCGCGCTAGGTATTGGCAGTATGCCACGGCTGCGCTACATCATGCTTCTCGTCAGGCCCACTTGACGTCGTCGCGCTCGATCTTGTCGTAGCTGGCCTCGGCTGTGGCCGAGGTTGGCGTGCAGGCCGGCGGCGTTGCTGTGGCAGGTGCATCCGGGTCGCCTGAGCCGGCGGGGGTCGGCGCCGCGCTCGGGCGGTCCTGGCGGGGTCCACGCCGGGATCAGTAGGGTCAGCCGGGCTGACGCTGGCGAGTTGGCAATGTCCGCAGGTCGCCCCGGGCTCTGCGGCTCTGTGTGCCGAAACCGCACTCGAGGCAGCCGACGTCCTTCCGTGGTTGATCGAATCGGACGTCTCGGCTTGCTGGGAGGAAGCGCAGGTACTCGGTGGATGCGGCGTCGTTGAGCAGGCCGGTGACAGTGAACAGAAAGTCATTCGTGGCGTGGGCAGACGCGATCGCGTTGAGCGTGATCACGCTGGGTGCGATGACGGTCGGGTCATCGACGTAGCGCTGCGCTTGGCGCTCCTCAACGCTGACGGCCTCGTCTTGTAGGCGCGAGCTGTTGATCAGTCCGTTGCACCACAGGCAGCCGAGATCGGGCGTGACGGGCCGGTATACGGCGAAAACGTCGAGGATTTCTCCCGTGGCTTTGTCTGCCTGGACCTTGGCCCCAACTTGCGCACCCGGGATGAGGTACTGGTGGGTGAGCGCGTTGAAGACCAAGCGTGCCTGCATCGAGTCTGCGGCGAGGAACAGATAGTCACAGTCGACGAACCGGTCCGCGACGGCGGCATGAGTGATGTCGCCGAAAATGGCGTCGACCTTGCCGGCGGGGTTCGCTGTGCGAGCGGTGCGGGCTGCGATGCGGACCTTCGGGGCGGCGAATCGTTTCCCGAGTCGACGTAGCCATTCGGGCCTGCCGTCGCGGACGAGCCACGCGAGGGCGTCGAACTGGGTACTGCCCGCCACGCGAGGAAGGTTCGTGATCTCGATCCTTTCCGGGTCGGCGATGATGAGGTGGCCGACACCGAGCCGGGAGAGCTGTTGGATGATCAGCGATCCAGCGCCGCCCGCGCCGATGACGCCCACCTTCAGCCCGGCGAGCACGTCCTGGCCACGATCGCCGAACAGGCGCGTGTGCCGGTCGTAGGTTGCGTCGGCGTGGGCGGGCAGCGGTCGAGGCGCCGGGCGAAGCGTCCTGATCGGGGTGCCCAAGACGCGGGTGTGTGAGAGCGGCACCTGAGTTCCGTCGGCGAGCCAGATGTCCCCGGCGACGGCGTTTCGGGCGAAGACCAATGCTCCTACCGGTTGGCCTTTGGCGATGTCCAGTAGGGCTGGATAACCCCGTCGGTGAGATGCCATGTCGGTGGCGGAGAACGCGACGGAATCGTTGCCACCATGGCAGTGGACTGCCAGATAGACCAGTTGTTCGTCTCGGCAGTGCCGGATCCGGTCGCGGATGAACGACGCGCTGAGCATCCGGTATCCGCGAGTGCCAGGAAGGTAGTCCTGCCCGTCGCGGGCGAGGAACAGCTCTCGCGCCAGCAGGCGAGTGCCACGAGGAGTCGACGTGATCCCGGCGACGACAATCGCGCCGTGCTCGTCGCCGTCGCCCGGGAAGAGGTGCCGTTCGAGATCTCGCATCATCTCGCCGGGAATGACGAGGCTCCATGGGCTCAGGGGCGTGTGCGTAGCCATGTGAGCACCTTCAGTAGCTTGATGACGGCGGTGTCGGTGGCGGGGTTGAGGTGGTTGGAGCGACGCGAAAGCTGAATCGCCGGCCGCCCCTCGAAAGTGGTAGCGCTGGTGCCTTCCCCGAGCGGTTGTTGGTCGCGGCGCGTCAGGTCACCCCGGACGTAGTGCGGGTACACGTCTGAGTACGGGTACTGGAAGGTGATTCGGAAGCCGATCCAGGTATCGGGCTGCTCATAGAGCGGGCCAGGGTCGGTGCCTTCGACGATCACGAAGGCACCTCCCTCCCCGTCCTCGCGAACCGTAACCAGGCTCGGCTGCACGGTCGCTCGAATGTTCTCGATGGCGTCGGCCACCTCGGGGTTCATCGTCATCGTTCAGGAGTTGTCGTCGTCCGCAACGGCCGTGAACCGTGAGTGCTTGTTGAGCCGCACTTCGTCGGTGTCTCCGACGATGCGGGTGTGGTTGCCGGCCAGTTCCTCGGAGAGCTGGAACGACACCTCGATCTGGACGCCGGCGGCGATGGCGGCCTGCTTGATCTCCAGGCCGGTGGCCTTCGGACCGTCGATGCGGACCGGCTTCTCGTTGACGGTGATGGTGATCAGATGACCACGCGTGGTGGTCTCCTGCGCAGGAACGGCGACCATGCCGTACCTCCCGTGGGTTCGATTGCGATACTGGCGGCGGGTTGCCATCCAGTGATCCCAGATTAGACTGTTGATTCGACTCTTGCAACTGGAGGTGTGCGTGACCAAGGCCGGATGGTTCGACGCCGAGGGGTTCTACGCCGCGCTCGACGCCCAACGGCAGGCGCGAAAGCTGACCTGGAAGCACGTGGCCGGCGAGTCCGGCGTGAGCGCATCCACGCTGACTCGGATGGCGCAGGGCAAGCGTCCCGACGTCGATGGGCTGGCCGCACTCGCCGCGTGGTCGGGCCTGGACACCAACGACTTCGTGCGCTCAGAACTGAGACCGGAAAGGCCGGAACCTCTGGCGATGATCTCCACCTACCTACGCAGCGACCCCCACCTGACCGACGAGGCCGCCACCGCCCTGGACGAACTGATCAAGGCGACATACGAGCGCTTGCGGAAGGACAAATAGACCGATGGGGTTTCGGCGCGGCTTCAAGACCGAGGCCAACGACATCGCCAGAGACGTCCGAGCCGAGCTTCGACTCAGGACGACCGATCCGCTCAACCCTTGGAACCTGGCAGAGTGCCTCGACATCCCGATCATCGCGCTGTCCGACTTCGGAACAGACGCCCCGACAGCGGTCAGCCACTTCAGCCAGACCGATACCTCCGCCTTCTCGGCGGTAACGGTATTCCGGGGGACACGGCGCACCGTCGTGCACAACGATGCGCACACGATTGGCCGGCAGGCGAACAACGTCGCCCACGAGATCTCGCACGGTCTACTCCAGCACCCGCCCACTCCCGCTCTCGACGATCGAGGCTGCCGTAACTGGAACAAGGACGTCGAGGACGAAGCGGCATGGCTAGGCGCCGCCCTGCTGGTCTCCGAGGAAGCCGCGCTCGCCGTCGTTCGCCAGCGACTGCCGATCGACGAGGCGGCCGACCAGTACGGCGTTAGCCCGGAACTCATGACCATGCGCATCAACGTCACGGGCGCGAGAGCGCGTGTTCAGCGGTACAAGCCCCGCTGGTAGGACTTGGCCGCGTGGATGCAGGTGGATCGACGCAGGAAAGTGTGGCCCCGACCTGGGGTGGGGTCACACCCGAGGTTCATCGAAGGGGCGAAGGCGGGAGCGCGACGATGCCCTCGGCGTAGGCGCCGAGGGCATCGTTCATGGCTTCGTATGAGCGGACTCCACGATCAGCGATCGGCCAGTCGCGTTGCGCTTTGCAGTCCTGTGACGCGCCTTCGGCGTGAATACGACACCTGCAGTGCGTGCGATCAACGCCGGGTTCGTGGCGGCTGCAACGGGAAAGTGGCCTCGACCACCAACGTGCCCGTGGGTAGTGCACAGTTCTGTGACGTGCCCCCGGCAGGATTCGAACCTGCGCTTTCGCCTCCGGAGGGCGACGCTCTATCCCCTGAGCTACGGGGGCTCAGGAACGACAAAATCCTAGCAGGCCCTCCCGACCGCCAGGCAAACGGGATACCCGGCGGGCGGGTCGTCAGGTGCCGGTCTGGGCCTTCTTCAGCAGGTCGTCGATCAGGTTGAGGTCGCTCTGCTGGCCGGTGACCATCGACCCGGCGAGCCAGGTCACGTCCTTGTTCGAGGACTGGTCGAGGATCGCCTGGGCCATGTGCAGGCCGCCCAGGTGGTGGGCCCTCATCAGGGTGAGGAACTGGACGTCCTGGTCCTTGCCGGTGGCCTTGCGGAGCTGGTCGATCTGCGCGGGCGTGGCCATGCCGGGCATCAGGCCGTTCTTCACCGACGCCTGGCCGCCGGGCATCCAGGCCATGGTGGGCTGGGAGCCGGTCGGGCTGAGGCCCCAGTCGCGCAGCCACGCCTGCATGACGCCGACCTGGCCGTTCTGGGTCAGGGCTATGTCGGCGCTGAGGCTGACGATGGTGGGATCCGTGGTGCCGGCGTGGGCGATCATCGACATCTCCACCGCCTGGGCGTGGTGGGTGCTCATGTCGCGCAGGAAGCCGGCCTCGGGGGAGGTGTCGCCGGGCACCCCTGCTTTGCGTACGGCCAGGAGGGTACCGCCGGCGCCCAGGAGGAGGCCGACGATCAGCAGCGCCGCCAGCCAGACCACGCCGAAGCGGAAGTCTCGGCGGGGCTCGGGGCCGTCGACCGGAGCGGCCGGGCCGGCCGCTCCGGTTTCGGTGGTGCTGACGGGCATCAGCTGTCCTGGGGCGTCGTGCCCGTCACGGTGACGCCGTTGGAGCAGACGGCCTGGGGCTCGACGGTGGCGTTCTGCCGCAGGGACTTGATGAACTCGTCGATGCGGGTGTCGTCGACCGTGTCGACCTTGAGCTGGTAGCCCCAGGCCTGCAGGGAGACGTTCTTGTCGAGGTTGGCGATGGGGCTCATGAACGTGTAGGGCTGGCCCTCGACCTTGCTCTTGAGCTTGGCCACCTGGTCCTCGGGCATGCCCTGCTTGTACGTGAGCCAGACCGCGCCGTGCTCGAGGCTGTGTACCGCGTGCTCGTTCGGGATGGGCTGGGTGTAGACGTCGCCCATGCAGTTTTCCCAGCGCGGGTTGTGGTCGCCGCCGACGGGAGGGCTGGTCTTGTAGGTGAGGACGCCCGACTTGTGGTTGCGGGCGGCGATCGAGGCGTCCGAGTTGTTCTCCCGGAAGTTCACGATGCCGTCGATGGAGGCGGCCCGTTCCTGCCAGGGGGTGCCGGCCTCGTTGCTGCTCTTGGCCGCGGCGTACACGCCGTACCCGATGATGCCCACCGCGATCAGGACGACGACGCCGGCGACGGCGATGGGGCCCCAGTTGCGGCTCCCGGCGACCTTGACCGGTGTGACGGGTTTACGGCCTTTGCCCTTCGCGCCCCCGGGACGCGAACCGCCCGGCTTGGCCGCCGAGGACGCCTTCTTCGCGCCGGCCGGCGGTTTCCCTTGGCCGGAGGTCTTGTCGACCTTCACCGTTGACGGAACCCGTTCGGGGCCCGGGGTGCTCATGCTCATCGTTCCTCGTCAATCCATCCGCAAGTGGCCGCTGACACCGAACCCACACCCAGCGGGACGCCGCCAAGCACAAAAGTCTACCCGGATAGCATGGCTCGGTGACTCCCGCCGACCTCGCTGCCACCGTTCTCTCAGCTGCCCGTGCCGTTTTCGTTGCCCGGGGACTGGACGTCGCCGACCTGCCGGCGGCGACGACCGTGGAGCGACCCCGCAACCCTGAGCACGGCGATTATGCCTCCACGCTAGCCCTCCAGCTCAGCAAGAAGGCCGGAGTGCCATCCCGCGAGCTGGCCGAGGCCCTCGCCGCCGAGCTCGGCGCTCAGCCGGGCATCAAGTCGGTGGAGATCGCCGGGCCGGGCTTCCTGAACGTCCGGCTGGACGCGGCGGCGGCCGGTCAGCTGGCCCGCGACATCGTCCTGGCCGGCGCCGAGTACGGCCACACCGCCCGGCTCGCCGGCCAGCACATCAACCTCGAGTTCGTCTCGGCCAACCCGACCGGCCCGGTGCACATCGGCGGCGTCCGCTGGGCGGCCGTGGGTGACGCGCTGTCCCGCCTGCTGCGCGCGGCCGGCGCCGAGGTCGGCACGGAGTACTACTTCAACGACGCCGGTTCGCAGATCGACCGCTTCGCGAAGTCGCTGTACGCGTCCGCGAAGGGCGAGCCGGTGCCCGAGGACGGGTACGGCGGCGAGTACATCGCCGAGATCGCCGCGACGATCAGGGCCGAGGCCCCGGACGCCGACCTGGACACGTTCCGGGTCCGCGGCGTCGAGCTGATGTTCGCCGAGATCAAGAAGTCGCTGTCCGAGTTCGGTGTGCACTTCGACACCTACTTCAACGAGAAGGACCTGCACGAGCGGGGCGAGCTGGACAAGGCGCTGGAGCGGCTGCGCGCCCAGGGGCACCTTTTCGAGGCGGACGGCGCGACCTGGCTGCGCACCACCGACTTCGGTGACGACAAGGACCGGGTGCTGCGCAAGTCGGACGGCGACTGGACCTATTTCGCCGCGGACTGCGCCTACTACCTGGACAAGCGGGAGCGTGGCTTCGACCGCGTGGTGATCATGCTGGGCGCCGACCACCACGGCTACATCGGCCGGATGAAGGCGATGTCGGCGTGCTTCGGCGACGACCCGGCGGTGAACCTGGAGATCCTGATCGGCCAGATGGTCAACCTGGTGCGCGACGGCGAGCCGGTGCGCATGAGCAAGCGGGCCGGCACCGTGGTGACCCTGGAGGACTTCGTCGAGGCGCTGGGTGTGGACGCGGCCCGGTACGCGCTGGCCCGGTACTCGTCGGACTCGACGATCGACATCGACATCGACCTGTGGACCCGGGCCACCCGGGACAACCCGGTCTACTACGTGCAGTACGTCGCGGCCCGTACGGCGAACGTGGCCCGCAACGCCGCCGAGGTGGGCCTGACCCGTGGCGAGCCGGCGGACTTCCACCCCGGGCTGCTCGGTCATGAGAAGGAGAACGACCTGCTCAAGGCCCTCGGCGAGTACCCGGCCGTGGTGGCCGGGGGTGCCGAGCTGCGTGAGCCGCACCGGGTCGCTCGTTACCTCGAGGAGGTGGCGGGGGCGTACCACCGCTTCTACGACCAGTGCCGGGTCACGCCGCTGGGCGATGAGGAGATCAACGACCTGCACCGCGCCCGGCTGTGGCTGAACGATGCCACTCGTACGGTGATCGCGAACGGGTTGGGCCTGCTGGGCGTCGGCGCACCGGAAAGGATGTAAGGCGTGAGAACGCATGAGGCGGGTGCCCTGCACGGCGATCTGGGCGCCCGGGGTCCGGCGTGGCTGCGTACCCCGGAGGATGTGAACGCCCTCGTGCCGGAGCTCTGGCCGCGGACCGTGACCCGCGCCGGGACCGGGGATCTGGTCATCGGCGGCGTGAGCGTCCGCGATCTGGCGGCCGAGCACGGGACCCCTGCCTATTTCCTGGACGAGGACGACCTGCGGTCCCGCTGCCGCGACTTTCAGGCTGCGTTCAGCGACGCCGATGTCTACTACGCGGGCAAGTCGTTCCTGTGCAAGGCGGTGGTCAAGGTGATCGATGAGGAGGGTCTCTTCCTCGACATCTGCACGGGCGGCGAGCTCGCGATCGCGCTGGCGGCGGGCTTCCCGCCCGAGCGCATGGGCTTCCACGGCAACAACAAGTCGGTCAGAGAGCTGCAGCGAGCCGTCGACGCCGGTGTCGGCCGGATCGTCGTCGACTCGTTCCAGGAGATCGACCGCCTGTCGGAGATCTCCGAAAAATCGGGCACCCGGCAAGCGGTCCTGCTGCGGGTGACCGTCGGCGTCGAGGCGCACACCCACGAGTTCATCGCCACCGCCCACGAGGATCAGAAGTTCGGGTTCTCGCTGGCCGGTGGGGATGCGTTCGCGGCGGCGACCAAGATCCTCGACGAGGGCAAGCTGGATCTGAGGGGCCTCCATTCGCACATCGGCTCGCAGATCTTCGACACCAGCGGCTTCGAGGTCGCGGCCAGGCGGGTGCTCGAGCTCCAGCGCCAGATCCGCGACGCGCGCGGCGTCGAGCTGCCCGAGCTGGATCTGGGCGGCGGCTTCGGCATCGCGTACACCACGCAGGACGATCCCTCGCCCGCAGGCGACCTGGCCAAACGCATCAACAAGATCGTCGAGGGCGAGTGCGACCTGGCCTCGCTGGCCATCCCCAAGCTCTCCATCGAGCCGGGCCGGGCCATCGTGGGCCCGTCGGTCTTCACGCTGTACGAGGTGGGCACGGTCAAGGACGTCGACGGCATCCGGACCTACGTGAGCGTGGACGGCGGGATGAGCGACAACATCCGGACCGCGCTGTACGACGCGTCCTACAGCGCCACGCTCGCCTCGCGGGAGAGCACCGCCGAGCCTCTGCTGGCCCGCGTGGTGGGAAAGCATTGTGAGTCCGGGGACATCGTCGTGAAGGATGAATTCCTGCCCGCCGACGTGCAGCCCGGAGATCTTCTCGCCGTTCCCGGTACGGGCGCGTACTGCCGGAGCATGGCCAGCAACTACAACCACGTGCCACGCCCACCGGTGGTCGCGGTCCGGGATGGGGCCGCGCGGGTGATCGTCCGCCGGGAGACCGAGGAAGATCTGCTCGCATTGGATGTTGGATGAGGTCTGTGAAACTCGCTCTGCTCGGCTGCGGCACCGTCGGCTCGGAGGTCGTCCGGCTGCTGCATGACCAGGCCGACGACCTGACCGCGCGGATCGGCGCGAAACTGGAAGTGGTCGGCATCGCGGTCCGCCGGCCGGGCCGCGAGCGCGGTGACCTGCCGATCGGCAAGGACCTGTTCACCACCGACGCCTTGAGCCTGGTCAAGCGCGACGACGTGGACATCGTGATCGAGGTCGTCGGCGGCATCGAGCCGGCCCGGGGCTGGCTGACCGAGGCGCTGCGGGCGGGCAAGAGCGTGGTGACGGCCAACAAGGCGCTGCTCGCCGAGGACGGCGCCGCGCTGCACGACGCGGCCGCCGAGGGCAACGCCGACCTCTACTTCGAGGCGTCGGTGGCGGGCGCGATCCCGCTGCTGCGCCCCCTGCGCGAGTCCCTGCACGGCGACCGGGTCACCCGCGTCACCGGCATCGTGAACGGCACGACCAACTTCATCCTGTCGTCGATGGACGCCACCGGGGCCGGTTTCGGTGAGGCGCTGGACGAGGCCACCGAGCTCGGGTATGCGGAGGCCGACCCGACCGCCGACGTGGAGGGCTTCGACGCCGCTGCCAAGGCAGCCATCCTCGCCTCGCTCGCCTTCCACACCCGGGTCACCGCGGCCGACGTCTTCCGCGAGGGCATGACCGGGGTGACCGCCGGCGACATGGCCAGCGCCCAGGCGATGGGCTGCACGATCAAGCTGCTGTGCATCGCGCAGCGCGGTCCCGACTCGCACGGCCAGGAGTCGGTCAGCGTGCGGGTGCACCCGGCGATGATCCCGCGGTCGCACCCGCTGGCCAGCGTCGGCGACGCGTTCAACGCCGTCTTCGTCGAGGCCGAGGCCGCGGGTCAGCTGATGTTCTACGGTCGCGGCGCCGGGGGCACACCGACCGCCAGCGCCGTGCTGGGCGACATCGTCGCGGCGGCTCGTAACCGCCTCACCGGCAGCCGGGCGCCGAGCGAGTCGGCGTACGCGAAGCTCCCGATCCGTCCGATCGGCGAAGCCGTGACCCGCTATCACATCAGCCTGGACGTGGCCGAGCGCCCGGGTGTGCTGGCCGCGGTCGCCGGTGTCTTCGCACGGCACGAGGTCTCGATCGCCACGGTGCGGCAGTCGGGCCGCTCCGAGGACGCGCAACTGGTGATCGTCACCCACGGCGCGCCGGATGCCAACCTTGCCGCGACGGTTGCTGAGCTGGGCCGACTCGATATTGTGCGGTCCATCGCCAGCGTGTTGCGGGTCGAGGGTGGGGATTGAGATATGTGGCGTGGACTGATCGAGGCGTACCGGGACCGGTTACCGGTCGGGCCGGACACACCCGTCGTGACCCTGCACGAGGGGAACACTCCGCTGGTGCCGGCGCCGGTGCTGTCGATGCGTACCGGGGCGGACGTCTACCTCAAGGTGGAGGGCGCCAACCCGACCGGCTCCTTCAAGGACCGCGGCATGACGATGGCCGTGTCCAAGGCGGTCGAGGAGGGCGCGAAAGCGATCATCTGCGCCTCTACCGGCAACACCAGCGCGTCGGCCGCGGCGTACGCCGCCCGGGCCGGCCTGACCTGCGCGGTGCTGGTGCCGCAGGGCAAGATCGCGCTGGGCAAGCTGGCCCAGGCGCTGGTGCACGGCGCCAAGTTGCTGCAGGTGAACGGCAACTTCGACGACTGCCTGGCGCTGGCCTCGAAACTGTCCCAGGACTACCCGGTGTCGCTGGTCAACTCGGTGAACATCTTCCGGCTGCACGGGCAGAAGACGGCCTCGTTCGAGATCGTCGAGGCGCTCGGCGACGCGCCGGACATCCACTGCCTGCCGGTCGGCAACGCGGGCAACATCTCCGCCTACTGGATGGGCTACCAGGAGGAACTGGACGCCGGCAACATCTCCAGGACGCCGCGGATGTTCGGCTTCCAGGCGGCCGGCGCCGCGCCGATCGTCAACGGCCAGGTGGTGCCCGAGCCGTCCACGATCGCCACCGCGATCCGGATCGGCAACCCGGCGAGCTGGACGAAGGCGCTGGACGCGCGGGACGCGTCGGGCGGGCTGATCAACGCGGTCACCGACCGGGAGATCCTGGCGGCATACCGTCTTCTCGCCCGCGAGGTGGGCGTGTTCGTCGAGCTGGCCAGCGCGGCCAGCGTGGCGGGGCTGCTGCAGCAGAGCGACGCGGGTCAGATCCCGGCGGGCGCCCGGGTGGTGTGCACGGTGACCGGGCACGGACTCAAGGACCCGGAGTGGGCGATCTCCACCGCGCCGTCGCCGACCACCATCAAGAATGACGTTCTCGCCGCCGCGAAAGCCCTGGAACTGGCGTAGTCGTTGGTCCTTGCATGGCCCTTCTCGACATCCCGGTACAGCCGAAGACACGACCGCGGCGGCAGTGGGAGCTGGACGCGCTCCGGGTGATCGCGATCGTCGGGGTGGTGGCGATCCACGTGTCCGGCCTGCTTCTCGCCCACGGCAAGGGGACGCTGAGCTGGTGGGCCGCGGTCACCGTGAACGTCGGCTCCACCTGGGTCGTCCCGGTGTTCGTGATGATCAGCGGCGCGTTGCTGCTGGCGCCACGGGCACACGTGGACGGCCCGGCCGCGTTCTACCGCAAGCGGTTCGTGCGCATCCTGCCCGCGCTGGTCGCCTGGCATCTGATCTACCTCTTCGGGGTGCGGGTGCTGTTGCGCGGCGAGCCGTTCCGCCCGCGCTCGGCGCTGATCAATCTGCTGGACGCGAAGACGTTCACCGCCCTCTACTTCCTCTGGCTGATCGCCGGCCTCTACGTGATCGCCCCGGTGATCGCGGCGTTCCTGCGCGGTGGCGGTCCGCGGCGCGCGTTCTGCGTCGCCGGGGTCGCCCTCCTCTCAACCCAGATGGCGTACGGGCTGAGCACGCTGTCGTCCCTGCTGGGTGAGCCGCGTCCGATCCACCTGGGCGCGTGGAACCAGTGGTGGCCGTACGTGGGTCTGTTCGTGGCGGGCTGGGCGTTGCGTGGCGTCGTGCTCCGGCCGGCGGGCATCGTGACGGCCGCGGTCGTCGGCGTCCTGGCGGTGGCCGAGCCGATCTGGCAGTACGCCGATCCGCACCGGCTGCTGGCGTTCCTGCCGATCACCAGGCTGGGCCCGATGATGGCCGTCGCGGCGATCTGCTTCTTCCTGGTCGCGGTCGGCGTCGGCGCCCGGGTGACGCCGGCTCCGCGGGCGGCGTTCGCGCTGCGCCGGCTGTCCGACGCGGCGTTCGGGGTGTTCCTCGTACACCTGCTGATCCTCGAGGTCCTCCGGGTCGCCCTCCCGCCGGTGGAGGCGGCTCGCTCGCCGTGGGTCCTCGCCGCGACCTTCGTGGTGACGCTGACGGTGTCCTTCGTGATCTCGCTGGCCGCCGCCAAGGCGCGCTACGTCCGGGCGATCTTCTAGCCGTGACAGCGGTTCTCGATCTCCCGGCTCGGAGGAGTGCGCCGCCGGCCCGGCGCTGGGAGCTGGACGCGCTGCGGGTCGCGGCGATCTGCGGTGTGGTGGCCATCCACGTGGTCGGCATGATGCTCGGTAACAACGATCTGACGGGATCCCGGCGCTGGTGGGCGGCGGTCGCGATCGATCTCGGACTGGTCTGGACGGTCCCCGTGTTCGTGATGATCAGCGGTGCGCTGCTGCTGTCGCCGCGGGCGCACGCCGCCGGTCCGGTCGTCTTCTGGCGCAAGCGGTTCGCTCGCATCGTCCCGGCGCTGGTCGTCTGGCACCTGGTCTACCTGGCCGGGGTTCGCGTGTGGCTGAAGGGCGAGGAGCTGACCCGGGGCGCGGTGGTCGCCTGGCTCCTGGACGCGAAGGTCTACACCGCCCTGTACTTCCTCTGGCTGATCGCCGGCCTGTACGCGGTCGCCCCGGTGATCGCGGCGTTCCTCCACAGTGGCGGGCGGCGGCGTACCGCCGCGACGGCCGCGGTGACGCTCGTTTTCACCCTGGTGGTCTTCGCCGCCTCCGGTCTGGCCGCACTGAACGGCACGCCGCGCCCGATCGCGCTGGGCGCGCTCACCATGTGGCTGCCGTACGTCGGCTACTTCATCGCCGGCCGTGCCCTGCACCGGGTGGTGCTGCCGGCCTGGGGCGTGGTCGTGGCCGGGGTGGTCGCGGCGGCCCTGCTCGCCGAGGTCGTCTGGCAGTACGGCCACAAGCCGGCCTACCCGGTCCTCCAGCAGGTCCTGCCGCCCGGCTATCTGGGGGCGGCCACCGCGCTGGCGGCGGTCTGTGTCGTGTTGGTCGCGACCGGTCTGGGTGCCCGCCTGGCGCCCGGTCCCCGCCTCGCCGCGCTGCTCAGGCGGTTGTCCGACGCGTCCTTCGGTGTCTTCCTCGTCCACTTGCTGATCTTCGAGGTGGTCCGCCGGCTGGTCCCCGCGGTGGCGTCGGCGGACTCGTTGCACGTCATGGTCGCCGCCTGGGCCGTGGTCGTGTCGGCGTCCTTCGTGGTGTCACTGCTGGCAGCGCGGATCCCGTATCTCAGGACCGTCTTCTGACACGTACTCGTCGGCCGCGGCCCGCACCAGAAGCTCGGTGGCCTGGGCGATCAGCCGCAGCTCATCTGCTGAGAGCCGGCTGAGTAGCTTTCGCTGCTTCTCCATGCCGGCATCGAAGATGCCTCCGATGAGTTCGCTGCCCACCCTGGTCAAGCCGATCCGGCGTACGCGCCGATCGCGCAGGTCCTCGGTGCGCGCGACCAGGTCCTGGGCGACCAGGCGGTCGATCATCCCGCTCAGCGCGGCCAGGCCGACGCCGAGCATGCGGGCCAGCTCGCCACCGGAGACGGTGCCGTGACGGGCCAGGAGCATCAGGATCTTGATCTGGGTCAGGGTCAGATGCGAGTTGAAGAGCGGATCCGAGCGGTCATAGGCAAACAGCCGCTGGAGCCGCTGCTGCGCGACCATAATGTCGGCGATGAGCTGTTCGTTCTCGGCCACCGCAGCCTCCTGTGTATCCGGCTGATGGCCGTATTGCGTCCATCTGGTGACGAACGCTACCAGCGCACCCCCGCGAAAAATCATTTGTTCGCGTGGGGCAAACTATCAGTGCTGACCGAACCATTCTCGGGGGAGCGCACATGTCTGTTCTAACCAGGCTCAGTCTCGCAAATCGCGGGCTAGTGGCACTCATCGCGATCGTGATCACCGGCTTCGGTGTGTACGCGATCCCCTCACTCAAGCAGCAGCTGCTGCCGTCCCTGGAGTTCCCCGGCGCGTTCATCGGGGCGCAGGTGGCGGGCGCCAGCCCAGAGATCATCGAGGCGCAGGTAACCAAGCCGATCGAGGACGCGGTCAAGGGCGCCGACGGCCTCGACACGATCCAGTCGAACACCCGTGAGGGCTTCGCCACGATCTCGGTGACCTTCGAGTTCGGCACCGACATCGACAACGCGGTCAACCAGCTGACCACGTCGATCAACCGGATCCAGCCGCAGCTCCCCGAGGGCGTCGAGCCCACGGTCTTCGCCGGCGGCACCGACGACATCCCGGCGATCGTGCTCGCCGCCTCCAGCGGTGTCGCCGGCGGTGGCGGTGATCAGAAAGCCCTCGCCGCCAAGCTGAACGACAGCGTCGTTCCCGAGCTCAGCGCCATCGAGGGCGTCCGCGACGTCGCCGTCACCGGCACCCGCAGCGAGCAGGTCGTGATCACGCCGAAGCTGGCCGAGATGGGTAAGCGCGGCGTCCAGCCGACGGCGCTGACCGACCTCCTGCGCAGCAACGGCATCTCGATCCCCGCGGGCGCGCTCACCGAGGGCGACAAGTCGCTCAGCGTTCAGGTCGGCACCCCGCTCACCACCCTCGACCAGCTCAAGGGCCTCTACCTGACCGGCCGCTCCGGCCCGGTCAAGCTCACCGACGTGGCAACCGTGGAGAGCAAGGAGGCCACCGCCACCTCGTTCACCCGCACCGACGGCGTGGACAGCCTCGGCATCGCGGTCACCGCCTCGCCCGACGGCAACCCGGTGGCGATCTCGCACGAGGTCAACGAGAAGCTCGCCGAGCTCGAGAGCGCGTCCGGCGCCAAGCTGACCGTCATCGTCGACCAGGCGCCGTTCGTCGAGCGCTCCATCGAGAGCCTGACCACCGAGGGACTGCTCGGCCTGGCCATGGCGGTCATCGTCATCCTGGTCTTCCTGCTCTCCATCCGCTCCACCCTGGTCACCGCGGTGTCCATTCCGCTGTCCGTGCTGATCGCGCTGATCAGCCTGTGGATCGCCGACTACTCGCTCAACCTGCTCACCCTCGGGGCGCTGACCATCGCCGTCGGCCGCGTCGTGGACGACTCGATCGTCGTGCTGGAGAACATCAAACGACATCTGGGGTACGGCGAACAGAAGGTGCACGCCATCACCACCGGCGTGCGCGAGGTGGCCGGCGCGGTGACCGCCTCCACCCTGACCACGGTCGCGGTGTTCGCACCGATCGCCCTGGTCGGCGGCTTCGTCGGGCAGATCTTCGCGCCGTTCGCGGTCACCGTCACGGTGGCCCTGATCGCGTCGCTGTTCGTGTCCCTGACCGTGGTGCCGGTCCTGGCGTACTGGTTCCTGCGCCCGGCCGCCGGCGGGGCGGAGTCCGAGGAGGTCCGCCGGGCCGCCGAGGAGAAGGAACTGCGCAGCCCGCTCCAGCGCGGCTACCTGCCGGTGATCCGGTTCGCCACCACCCGCCGCTGGACCACCGTGCTGATCGGCATCCTGGTCCTGGCCGGGACGTTCGCGCTGTCCACCCGGCTGGAGACCAACTTCATCGACCAGTCCGGACAGGACTCGGTGAACATCAGCCAGCAGATGCCGGTCGGCACCAGCCTCGCCGCCACCAACGCGGCGGCCAAGAAGGTCGAGGACGTCCTCGCCGGCCGCGACGACGTGAAGACCTACCAGGTCACCGTCGGGCAGGGCGAGTTCAACCCGTTCGTCGGCTCCGCCGGCGCCAGCGGCGCGCAGTTCAACGTCGCGCTCGAGGAGGACGCCGACGCCGTCAAGGTCGGCGACGAGCTGAAGGACGAGCTCGGCAAGCTCACCGACGCCGGTGAGGTCACCGTCGGCGGCGACAGCAGCACCGGCCTGAGTGGCAGTGAACTGTCCGTCCGGGTGCAGGCGGCCGACAACGACGTGCTGGCCAAGGCCACCGAGCAGGTCCGCGCGGCGATGGCCGGCACGGCCGACGTCACCGACGTGAAGACGTCGCTGGCGGACAGTGTGCCCCGGCTCCAGGTGACCGTCGACCGGGCCAAGGCGGCCGCGGCCGGGCTCACCGAGGCGCAGGTCGGCCAGTCGGTGGCGGGCTCGTTCCGCCCCGTGCCCGCCGGTCAGATCACCGTGGACGGCGCCAGCCAGGACGTGGTGCTCGCCTTCGCAGCACCGCCGGCCAGCGCCGATGCCCTGCGGGCGCTGGTGCTCACCACGCCTCGCGGTCCGCTGGCGCTGTCCAATGTGGCGACGGTCGCCGAGGTGGGCGGGCCGGAAGAGGTCACCCGGATCGACGGTGAGCGCAGCGTCACGGTCAGCGGCACGTTCACCGGCAAGGACCTCCGCGCGGTGACCCAGACCCTGACCGCGAGCCTGGACGGGCTGGACCTGCCGGCCGGCGCCTCGTACGAGATCGGCGGCGCCAGCCAGGAGCAGGCGGACGCGTTCGCCGACCTCGGGCTGGCCGTGCTCGCCGCGATCGCGATCGTCTTCGTGATCATGGTGGCCACGTTCCGGAGCATCCTGCAGCCGGTCATCCTGCTGGTCTCCATCCCGTTCGCCGCCACCGGCGCGATCGGGCTGCTGCTGGCGACCGGGACGCCGCTGGGTGTTCCCGCCCTGATCGGTGTGCTGATGCTGGTCGGCATCGTGGTGACCAACGCCATCGTTCTGATGGACCTGATCAACCACTACCGCCAGCAGGGCATGGGCGTGCAGGAGGCGGTCATCGAGGGCGGCCGGCACCGGTTGCGCCCGATCCTGATGACCGCGATCGCGACCATCTTCGCGCTCATCCCGATGGCGCTCGGCCTCACCGGCGAGGGCGGCTTCATCAGCAAGCCGCTGGCCATCGTGGTCATCGGCGGCCTGGTCACCAGCACGCTGCTGACCCTGGTGCTGGTGCCGACGCTCTACACCATGGTGGAGAACCGCAAGGAACGGTCGCGGGCCAGGCGGGAGCGCAAGCGCCTGGCGAAGGCCGGCCCGAAACACGCGGCCGACGAGCCGGACGTGCCGGTCCCCACGAACGCCGAGATCCCCGACTCCAGCGGCGGCGCCCACGAGGCCGAGCCGGAGAAGGAGAACTCCCTCCGTACGCAGGCCGACCCGTCCGGCGGTGCCCTGCGCGGCTACACGGACCAGTTCGAGGTCCTGAAGATGCCGCGCCGTCCCGCCACCGAGTAACTGGAGTTGAAGGCCCCGGCGTGCATCACCCCCGATGCGCGCCGGGGCCTTCTTTCATGCGGCGGGGGCGGTCCAGCGCCAGTTCGGGCGGATGTAGTTGGGCCTCAGGCCGGCCCGCCTCATGTTGTTCAGGGATGCGTGCCGCGGCTGCTCGTCGGACCAGCTCGTCTCGGCCACCACCCAGCGGCAGCCCGCCAGACGGGCGGCCTCGATCCGGGCGTCGATCAGGGCCGCCTGGGCGCCCCGGCCGCGGAAGCCGGCGTGGGTCGCGCCGGCGTTCAGCGCAGCGACGTCGCCGGCCAGGTACATGTTGGCGCCGGCCACGATGCGGCGTTCGCCGGTGGCCGGGTCGGTCGCCCAGGCCGCGTACGGCTGGCAGCAGGGATCGCCGGCCGACGCGGCGAACATCTCGAGCTGGCCCTCGTGCGGGAAGCCGAACGCGTCCAGGACGACACCGGCCCACTCCTCCGCGTCGGCCGCGGTGACCGGGGCGATGTCCAGGTCAGTGGGGTTGCCGGGCGTGGTCTCCTCGATCCGGCAGGAGAGCTTGACGATGCGGCCGCCACTGTCCGCGATGCCGCGCACCCGGCAGATCCGCTCCCAGTCGTCCGGCGTGACGTCCGGCCGAACCTGCAACGTCGCCCGGGTGACGCCGTGCGCCCGGTAGAAGTCGATGATCTCGTCGACCAGCCTCGCGGTCAGCGGCTCGGTGAAGCCCAGGGCCTTGTTCCAGTATCCGGCGGTGTCGTGGCGCATGGCCAGCACGACGCCGCCGCCGATCCGGGTGACGGCCGCGCCGTTCGCCGCCGGCGCGCCTGTTACGTAGGCGCTCATGAACCCGGCCTCGATCGCTTCCGCCGAGGCCGCGGAAAGGGTGGTCGTGGTGTCAGTCATGTCAGCTGGTGCCGGGAGAGCGCCCGGAAGTTCGAAGCGCCGGCGTCAGTGTGACGCGGGTCGCATCTGCTCGGGCGATCGCGGCCGGTGCACGATGCGCAGCCGGTCCGTCCGCCCTCCGCGCAGGCTCTGCACCCAGGCCACGCCCGGCGGGCAGTGCCACGGATCCCACGGCGGGTTGAACAGCTCGTTCTCCCAGATGATCACGTCCCGGCCGGCGACCACATTGCTCAGCCGGTGACCGATGCCGTCGGCCTGGTCCTGGCTGATCACGCGGACCACGGAGTCGGCGTCCCGCCGGTGCGTGCCGCTCGGCCAGAAGCTCTGCACGTCGGGATGGAAGACGTCGACCATGGGCGCGTAGTCGCCGGCGGCCAGGGCGTCGAAGACATCGATGGCCTGCCGCCACCGCGCGCCGGTGACCGCTGCCAGGTCGTCGTACCCGGCGGCGTCGGACGTGGCCCGCAGGGCACCGGTGAGCTTGGTCCGGGCCTGGCTGAGCCGGCTGCGCACGGTACCCACCGGCACCCCGCACGCCTGCGCGATGCTCTCGTAGTCGTCGACGCGGGTGAAGTAGCGCAGCATCGTCACCAGGCGCAGCGGCGGCGACAACTCGTCCAGCGCACGCCACACCCAGTCCCGCAGCGCCAGACGGTCGAGCAGTTCCTCCGGGCCCGGCTCCCGGGTCGCCGAGTCGGGCAGCTCGGCGGGCACGCACCGGTCGCGGCGGCGCAGCGCGCGGCAGGCGTTGCGGACGATCCCGCGCAGCCACGCCCCGGCGGCGTCCGGGTCGCGCAGATCGCCGAGTCGCCCGACCGCGATCAGCGCGGCGTCCTGCACGGCATCCTCGGCGTCGGGCCCGGCGCCGAGGATGCTGAGAGCGACCGCGTACATCCGCGCGCGGTGCCGGTCGAGAAGCGTGCCCAGGCTCGCGGCGTCCCCCGCCCGAGCCGACCTGACCAGATCGGCGTCCGTCACGCCGCCGCGCAGATCAGTGAGCATCGGGCAACGATAGCCGCCGAGCCCAAGCCTCGAATGTCAGATGTCGGAGCAGCGCCGCCCTACTGCTTGTGGATGAGCTGTGGATCCCGAAGGCGGGTCGAAGTGGGCGTGGCGGAGTGCCCGGTGGTCAGGCGGGGGCGGCGTCGAGCAGAGGGTTGAGGGTTGCCCAGTTCACCCGGGTGGCGGCGACCGCGCCCTCCACGTCGCCGGTCTCGCACAGGGCGATGATGCGGTCGTGCTGGGCCACCGACCCGCGCCCGCTCAGCGAGGAGAACCGCAGCCTCTCCACCCGGCGGAGCACCGGCGTGAACTGCTCCAGCACCGAGACCAGCGCCGGATTGGCGCACGCGGCCACCGGGACCTCGTGGAAGGCGTCGTCCGCCGCGATCGCCGCGTCCACGTCGCCGGTGCGCAGCGCGTCCGCGAACCGCTCGTTGGCCGCGCGCATCGCGTCGAGCTCGTCGGCGGACAGGTTCGGCGCGGCCTCGCGCACCGCCAGCTCGTGCATGGCCGAGGTCACCGACTGGGCGGCCCGCGCGGCGCGGACGTCGAGCGGGCTGACCACGGTGTAGCGGCCCGGCTTGGTCTGGACGAGGCCGCCCTCCTCGAGCCGGGTCAGCGCCTCGCGGACCGGGGTCCGGCTCATCCCCAGCCAGCGGGACAGCTCGACGTCGTTGAGGCGCTCGCCGGGCGCGAGCTCTCCGGAGACGATGGCGTCGCGGAGAGCGCGGTAGGCGTCGTCGCGCAGCAGGGATCGGGGCGCCAGCGCGGCTCGCTCGGGAACGGGCATGCAATATATTGCACTTTGCCGCGCCGACGCTGTCAATACTCTGACCGCCGGGCGCTGTCGTCGCGGCGGGCGGGATCGGCCGGGACGTGGGACAACCCGGCGGGGGACGCGGAGCGGGACCACGACGGCGGCCGTCCCGGGTCACGGGACCGTGCTGTGCTCGTACCCGTGAAAGGGTCTTGAGGTGAGCTCTTTCGGGGTGGTCCGGCGGAACCGGGACTTCCGCCGGCTGTTCGCGGCCGAGCTGGTGGTGTTCGGGTCCGACTGGTTCGTGATGGTGCCGCTGCTCGTGCTGCTGCCCGAGCTCACCGGCAGCGGCGTGTGGGGCGCCCTCGTGCTGGCCGCCGACACCGGGATCATCGCGCTGCTGCTGCCGTACACGGGCACCATCGCCGACCGGTACGACCGCCGCAAGATCATGATGGTCTCGAACCTGGCCGCGATCGCCGCGGTCGCGCTGCTCTTCCTGGTGCGCTCCGCGGCCACCGCCCCGCTGGCCCTGGTCGCGGTCGGTGCGATCGCGGTGGCCAAGGCGTTCTACTCGCCGGCCGCCTCCGCCGCACTGCCCAATGTGGTCGATGACGAGGACCTGGCCGCCGCCAACGCGATCTCCGGCTCGTCCTGGGGCACGATGACGATCGTCGGCGCCTCGCTCGGCGGCGTGGTGAGCAGCGCCTTCGGCCCGTACGTCAGCTTCGGCGTGACCGTGGTCTGCCTGCTGCTCGGCGCGTTCGCCACCGCCCTGATCCGCCGCCCGCTCCAGGCGCCACGCTCGTCCGGGGACCACCCGCGCACCTGGCAGGCGCTCGCCGAGTCGTTCCGCTACATCGCCGCCCGGCCGCGGATCCGGGCGCTGGTCACCGTCAAGTCGGCGGTCGGCCTGGGCAACGGGGTGCTGACCGTCTTCCCGCTACTGGCCGGCATCTTCGGCGTCGGGGCGCTGGGCGCCGGGCTGCTCTTCGCCATGCGCGGCGCCGGCGCCCTGATCGGACCGCTGGTGATGGGCCCGGTGCTGCGCCGCCGCAGCTGGCTGCTGCCCGGCCTGGCGCTGTCCATGGGCCTCTACGGCGTCGGCTATCTGGGCGTCGCCCTAGCGAATTGGTTCTGGCTGGTCCTGGTGCTGGTCTTCGTCGCGCACTTCGCCGGCGGCACCAACTGGGTGCTCTCCAATTACGCCCTGATGGGCGAGGTGCCGGACAGGCTGCGCGGCCGGGTCTTCGCCACCGACATGATGCTGGCGACGCTCGCCATCGCGGTCAGCCAGCTCGGCGCGGCCGCCGTCGTGGATCACGTCAGCGAGCGTGCCATCCTGGCAGGTTGCGGTTTGATCACATTGATCTATGCCGTGGGCTGGCGGATCGCGACCCGGCGGCTGAGCCTCACCGGCCCGGTGGCGGCCCCGGAAACGCCGGGTCGGCCGCCGGCCGGCTGACCAGCGCGGCGATCAGCAGGCCGATGCCGATCGCGGTGAGCAGTGTCAGCACCAGGCCGACCGCGAGGCTGACCATGCCGAAACTCGACACCTGCAGGTCCAGCGTGGCGACCAGCCGCGGAAACATGATGTTCCAGATCCCGGACATCACCAGCTCGAGGGTGAGCAGGGACAGCCCGATCAGGGCGAACAGCGTGCTGCGACCGCCCAGCGCCACCTTGCGCGAGCTGACCAGGACGAAGCCGGCGATCATCACGATGAGCAAGGGCAGCTGTACCAGGAAACCGGAGAACGCGTACGCCATGACCAGGCACGTTATCGGGTGGGTGCGACAATGATCGAATGGCCCTGACCTTCGCCGCCGGTCCGGCGCATGTCCGCACGCCGGCGACCAGCGCCAACCTCGGCCCCGGCTTCGACGCGCTCGGCCTGGCGCTCTCCCTGCACGACGAGCTGACCGCCTCGATCACCGGCGGCGGCTTCCGGGTGGAGGTCTCCGGCGAGGGCGCGGGCGACCTGCCCGCCGACGAGGAGCACCTGGTCGTCCGGTCCATGTTGGCCACCTTCGACGAGCTGGGGGAACGCCCGCCGGGCCTCGCCGTGAGCTGCGTCAACCGGATCCCGCAGGCGCGCGGCCTGGGCTCCTCGTCGGCCGCGATCGTCGGTGGCGTTCTGCTCGCCCGTGCCCTGGTCAGCGGTGGTGCGGCGCTGCTCGGTGACGACGCCGCGCTGCGGGTCGCCGCCCGGCTCGAGGGTCATCCGGACAATGTCGCGCCGTGCCTGCTGGGCGGCTTCACGATCGCCTGGACCGAGGGTGCCGGGGCGCGTGCTGTCAAGATCGACACCCATCCCGGCGTACGCCCGACCGTGTTCGTCCCGGCCGAACGCGGGTATACGGCGGCCGCCCGGCGTGCCCTCCCGGCCGGCGTGCCGCACGCCGACGCCGCGTTCAACGCCGGTCGCTCCGCCCTCCTGGTGCACGCACTCACCACCGACCCCACACTGCTGCTCGCGGCCACCGAGGACCGCCTGCACCAGGGGTATCGCGCCGAGGCGATGCCCGGGACGGCCTCGCTGGTGGCCGGCCTGCGCTCGATCGGCGTGCCCGCGACGGTGAGCGGAGCAGGACCCTCCGTGCTGGCATTCACCGAGGTCCCGGGCGATTTCCGGGCGGGAAGAGAATGGCGCGCCGTGCCGTTGGGCGTGGATGTCGCCGGAGCCCTTGCTTGAGGGAGTATGGTTAGACACGCCGAGCGGGACACTGTTGCCGCAGGTCGCACGAGTTGATTACGCTCAGGGCCTGGCACACAGCCGCGAGGCAATTTCGATCTACCGCGGTTCGGCGCGCACCCCCGAGAGCATGGCAGTTCTTGCCTGTCTCATCTCTCTCATCAAGGCACACGCCGAGCAGCAGCTCTGCCAGATCGACAGCGGTTAACTCGCCGAGACCTATCCCGTCGCCGAGCTTCACCAGGCGAGGTCAGACGGGGTCGGGAGACCGTCGAGCCCGTGACGCACGATTTTTCCCGCGCCGCCTGCGGAAGCGGGATCCGAGGCACCCGGCCACCAAGGCTGCAGACCCGGGTGACTTGGCTTTTTTCGACGGAAGGAATCCATTGAGCGACACCACCGACGTGACGTCGGGTGTTTCTGACGTCGCTGACGACGGCGCCGGCACCCCGAGCGCCACGAAGCGTCGCCGAGGCGGCACCGGCCTGTCCGCGATGCTGCTCCCCGAGCTGCAGAGTCTCGCCGCGTCCCTCGGCATCTCCGGCACCGCCCGGATGCGCAAGGGCGAGCTGATCACCGCGATCTCCGAGCGTCAGGGCGGGGGCGCCCCCGCGGCGTCCGCCGAGCCGGTACGCGCTTCGCGGAGCCGTTCCAACGGCGCCCGGGCAGCCGAGGCCCCGGTGGTGGCCGACGTCGCGCCGGTCGCCGTCGCGACGGCCCCGGTGGTCACGCAGCCGCCGGCGGTCGTCGCCGACGCGCCGACGGCCCTGCAGACCAGCACGGCGCCTCCGGTCACGTCCGAGCCGGCCCAGTCCGCTCCGGCGCAGTCCGCCGCGGCCCAGTCGGCTCCGGCCGAGTCCGGGTCCGCACCGGCTCAGTCCGGGTCCGCGCCGGCTCAGTCCGCGCCGGGCACCGAGACGGAGCAGCGTGAGCGCACCGACGGTCGCGAGCGCAACGAGCGGGGCGGCCGCAACCGCAACCGCGGCGACCGGCCCGACCGCGGCGAGCGCACGGACCGCACCGAGCGCACCGACCGGAGCGACCGGCCCGACCGCGGTGACCGTCCCGAGCGGGGCGGCGAGCGCAACGACGGTGGCGTCGAGCGTGGTGACCGCGACCGCAACGACCGTGGCGGCGAGCGCAACGACCGCAACGATCGGGGCGGGCGCCCCGAGGGGCGCAACGACGCGCACGACGACGATGACAGCGACGGCGGCGACGGTGGCCGCCGGAGCCGGCGCAGCCGGTTCCGGGACCGGCGGCGGGGCCGTGACCGGGACGGCAACGAGCGTGACGGTGGCGGCCGCGAGAGTGGCGGCCGGGACGGCGGCGGCCGCGAGCCGCACGTCGCCGAGGACGAGGTTCTCGTCCCGGTGGCCGGCATCCTGGACGTGCTCGACAACTACGCGTTCGTCCGGACCACCGGCTACCTGTCCGGCCCGAACGACGTCTACGTGTCGATGTCCCAGGTCAAGAAGCACGGCCTGCGGGCGGGCGACGCGGTCACCGGCGCGGTCCGGTCCGCTCCTCGCGACACCAACGCCGACAGCGGCAACTCGCGTCGCGACAAGTACAACCCGCTGGTCCGGCTGGACACGATCAACGGGATGGAGCCGGACGAGGCCCGGCGGCGGCCGGAGTTCTACAAGCTGACTCCGCTCTACCCGCAGGAGCGTCTGCGTCTCGAGAGCGAGCCGCACATCCTCACCACCCGCGTGATCGACCTGGTCATGCCGATCGGCAAGGGGCAGCGCGCGCTGATCGTGTCGCCGCCCAAGGCCGGTAAGACCATGGTGCTGCAGGCGATCGCCAACGCGATCACGCACAACAACCCCGAGTGCCACCTGATGGTCGTGCTGGTCGACGAGCGTCCGGAAGAGGTCACCGACATGCAGCGGTCGGTGAAGGGCGAGGTCATCGCGGCCACGTTCGACCGTCCGCCGCAGGACCACACCAGCGTCGCCGAGCTCGCCATCGAGCGGGCCAAGCGGCTGGTCGAGCTGGGCCACGACGTGGTCGTGCTGCTCGACTCGGTGACCCGGCTCGGCCGGTCGTACAACCTGGCGGCGCCGGCCTCGGGCCGGATCATGTCCGGTGGTATCGACTCGACCGCGCTCTACCCGCCGAAGCGGTTCCTCGGCGCGGCGCGCAACATCGAGAACGGCGGCTCGCTGACCATTCTCGCCACCGCGCTGGTGGAGACCGGCTCGATGATGGACACGGTCATCTTCGAGGAGTTCAAGGGCACCGGTAACGCCGAGCTCAAGCTGGACCGCAAGATCGCCGACAAGCGGACCTTCCCGGCGGTGGACGTCTCCGCCTCCGGCACCCGCAAGGAGGAGATCCTGCTGGGCAAGGAGGAGCTGGCCATCGTGCACAAGCTCCGCAAGGTGCTCAGCTCCCTGGAGTCGTCGGCGGCCCTGGACCTGCTGCTCGACCGGCTCAAGCAGAGCCGGACGAACATCGAGTTCCTGATGCAGATCGCGAAGTCGACACCGGGCGAGTAACCGCACGCGCCATCGACGGACGCGCTCCCACCCATCGTGGTGGGGGCGCGTCCTTTTTGTCGCACAGGCTGTGTGAGCTGCCCCGACCAGGGTCGTGCGAACCTCCCTCGAAGCTTCGACACGAGGGTGGGAGGCGCGCGATGAAAGTGCCGGGATACCGGGACCATCCGACCGAGGCCTGGGATCCGGTCGCCCCCGCCGACGCGGGAGAGGCCGAGGACTTCCTGCGGCGGTGCTACCTGGAGAACCTCCGGCTCGGCCCGGTCGAGCCGCGCCTGGCCATCGTGCGGGCGCAGATCGCCGCCACGGGCACCTACACGCACACGACCGAGGAGCTGTCGTACGGCGCGAAACTCGCGTGGCGCAACGCGAGCCGGTGCATCGGCCGTCTCTACTGGCGCAGTCTGGTGGTGCTGGACCGGCGCCGGGCACGCACCGCGGACGACATCTTCTCCCTGCTGGTGCATCACCTGACCACCGCCGGCCGGGACGCGATCCGCCCGGTGATCAGCATCTTCGCCGCCGCCCAGCCCGGCCGGCCGTTCGCCCGGGTGTGGAACGAGCAGCTCATCCGGTACGCCGGGTACCAGGGTGCGAAGGGCTGCCCGGTCGGTGACCCGCGGCAGACCCGGTTCACCGCCGCGATGCAGGGGTTCGGCTGGCGTGGCAAGGGCGACGCGTTCGACGTGCTGCCGCTCGCGATCGAGACGCCGGCCGAGGGGGTCCGGCTGTACGAACTGCCCGAGCGCGCGATCCGCGAGGTGCCGATCGCCCACCCCGAGTACGCCTGGTTCGCCGAACTGGGCCTGCGCTGGCACGCCGTCCCCGCGATCTCCAACATGCGGCTGACCATCGGCGGCGTGCACTACCCGTTGGCGCCGTTCAACGGCTGGTACCTGGGCACCGAGATCGGCGCGCGCAACTTCGCCGACGCCGACCGCTTCAACATGCTGCCCGTGGTGGCCGCCCGGCTCGGCCTGGACACCAGCAGCGAGACCACGCTCTGGCGGGACCGGGCTCTGGTCGAGCTCAACCGGGCGGTGCTCTGGTCCTTCGAGCAGGCCGGCGTGAAGATCACCGATCATCACACGGAGTCCCAGCGGTTCATGGCTCACCTGCGCACCGAGGAACGGGCGGGACGTCCGGTGCCGGCCGACTGGACGTGGATCGTCCCGCCGATGTCCGGCAGCCTGACCCCGGTCTTCCACCGCTACTACGAGGAGCTGGACCTGCGGCCGGCCTTCTACCTGGACGCCGAGGCGGCGACCCTGGCCCGCGACGGTTCCCGGCACTGCCCGCACGGTGAGAACTAGGCGAACTCGTTGACTGCTTCGCCCGGGGCGACGGTGGCGAACTTCGGGCGTACCCAGCAGAGGAGCTTGTGGGGCAGGTCGGCCGCGGCGATCCGGCCGGCGGTGCGCACGACGTAGCCCTCGGAGGTCTCCGCAGAGCGCTGGCGGGACCAGGCGGCGCGGGCCGTGGAAAGGCCCACCCCGCGGTAGAGGACCGGGACCACGGGCAGCTCCAGGCGGTCCGCCCAGTCCACCGTGTCGTCCCAGCCGAGCAGCGTGTCGGTCTCGTCCCAGACGCCGAAGACCATGAAGACGCCGGGCAGATCCGTGTACGTGATGCCGCGGCGCGCCCACATCGACTCGCCGCAGACCCGCCAGCCGTCGGGGATGTGGTGCGCGATCATCGTCCACAACGCCGTCGCCGGGCGGTCCCAGGGTTCGGTCGGCGCGCCGTCAGGGCCGTGCACGGCGTCCCGGGTGAAGGTCAGCTCGCCGCCGTCCAGCTTCTCGGTCACCACGAGCTCGACGTCCAACCAGGACAGGTCCTGCTGGACCGGGCCGCCGGCCGAATCCGGCAGGTGATGAAAGACCGGAGACGAGGTCATGTCAGGTACTTCCGGTGCAGGTCGCGGATGCCGGCCTCACCGACCCGCTCGTCGTCCGGCCGGGCGGCGTCCCGGCGGACGCACTCGTCGACCGGCACCCCGGTGAAGTCGTGGATCTCGAACCTGACGCCCGCCCGGAAGGCCAGGGCGGACCACTCGCGGACGCGGGCGGGCGCCAGGTTGGTGTCGTCGACCATCACGTCCGCCCTCGCCTCGAGCAGCTTCTCCACCGAACTCCGCTGGACCGTGCTGACCAGACCCTCGGCCCACGGGGTGTAGAGCCGCCGGCCGTGCAGCATCCGGCGGAGGTCGTCCCGGTTGACCCGGACCACCCACGGCTGGAGCCGCCGGGCGAAGGTGGTCTTGCCGGAGCCGGGCAGGCCTCGGGTGATCAACAACCTGCTCACTGCCACATCTTGCCTCCCCGGGCGGGAATGCGGCGAGGGTGACTCACGTTCCAACCCCCGGAAGCCCAGTCCGCCGCCCGACATGGCAGACTGGTGCATCGGCCACTGGTTCCGGTTCACGCCCATTGAAAAGCAACGGCGACCCGGCGACCGCCATTCGAGAGGACCGAGCGACTCATGAAGCCCGACATTCACCCGCAGTACCAGGCGACCGAGGTCATCTGTTCCTGCGGCAGCACCTTCACGACCCGCAGCACCGCCAAGGGCGGCGAGATCCGCGTCGAGACCTGCTCCGCCTGCCACCCGTTCTACACGGGCAAGCAGCGCGTGCTGGACACCGCGGGCCGGGTCGCCAAGTTCCAGGCGAAGTACGCGAAGGTCACCGCAGCGAAGAAGAAGTAGCTACCCCAGCGGCGCCCGCCCCGGTTGATCCGGGGTCGGGCGCCGTTTGCGTGGTCCGCCAGGATTTTCTCGAGGAGACGACTGTGAGTAACGACCGGCTGACCAGCCTCCTCGAGGAGTACCGGAACCTCGAGAAGCAGATGGAGGACCCCTCCATCCACTCCGACCAGGCACTGGTACGCCGGGTCGGTCGCCGTTTCGCCGAGCTGGCGCCGCTGAACGCCGCCCACAACGAGCTGGAGGCGGCGCGCGCCGACCTGGTCGCGGCCAAGGAACTGGCCGCCGAGGACCCCAGTTTCGCCGGTGAGGTCGAGGCGGTCGCCGCGATGCTGCAGCCGCTGGAGGAGAAACTCGGCGAGATGCTGGCGCCGCGCGACCCGCACGACGCCAAGGACGTGATCGTCGAGATCAAGGCGGGTGAGGGCGGCCAGGAGTCCGCGCTGTTCGCCGGCGACCTGCTGCGCATGTACACCCGGTACGCCGAGCGGCACGGCTGGACCGTCGAGGTGATCGACTCGCAGGAGTCGGACCTGGGCGGGGTCAAGGACATCTCGGTGGCGGTGAAGACCAAGGGCGTGCCCCAGGGCGGCAACGGGGTCTGGTCGCGGCTCAAGTGGGAAGGCGGCGTGCACCGGGTGCAGCGTGTGCCGGTCACCGAGTCGCAGGGCCGGATCCACACCAGTGCGGCCGGCGTGCTGGTGCTGCCGGAGGCCGAGGACGTCGACGTGCACATCGAGCCGGGCGACATCCGGGTGGATGTGTTCCGTTCGTCCGGTCCGGGTGGCCAGTCGGTGAACACCACCGACTCCGCGGTCCGGATCACCCACCTGCCCACCGGCATCGTGGTGAGCTGCCAGAACGAGAAGAGCCAGCTGCAGAACCGCGAGTCGGCGATGCGCATCCTGCGGGCCCGGATGCTGGCCGCGGCACAGGAGCAGGCGGACGCGGCGGCCTCCGACGCGCGCAAGGCGCAGGTGCGTACGGTCGACCGTTCCGAGCGCATCCGCACGTACAACTTCCCGCAGAACCGGATCACCGACCACCGGATCGGCTACTCCGCGTACAACCTCGATCTGGCCCTCAACGGCGACCTCGACGGCGTGCTCGACGCGCTGGCCGAGGCGGACCGGCAGGCGCGGCTCGCCGGTGACGCCGACATCAGCCGACGTCAGTGACCACGATCTCCTGATCCTGCGGGTCGAACGGGATGTCCGACCGCTCCGGCCGGGCCGGCGGTTCGCCCGCTTTCAGATCGCGGTGGAAGAGGCACACCAGTCGGCGCCCGGACAGCTGGCAGCCCTGGTCGCCGCCGGCCTGCGGCAGGGCGCCGGCCAGTCGCAGTGAATTGTCCGGTTCCAGGTTGTAGACGGCCATCCGGGGACGCGCCTCCCGGGTGATCGCCATCAGGATCAGCCGGTCGGCGGACGGGTCCATCACCACCATGGTCGTCGGGAACTTGGCGATCACCTCGCCGGTCCGGACGTCGACGATGCCGTTGCCCGCGCCGCTGTGCGACTCGACGTACATCCGGGTGGCGTCGAGCATGGTGCCGTAGCTCCAGCCCTGGCTGCGCCACCGCGCCACGCCGGTCCGCGGGTCGAGTGCCTCGATGCCGGTCTGCTCCGACCCGCGGCAGAGCATCTGGCCGCACTCGAACAGGCCGCCCAGGTCGCCGTTGTCGGTGAACTGTTCCCACAACGGCCGCAGGGTGGCCAGATCGTGGGCGGTGACCCGCATCGTGCCGTTCTCCACGGCCACCGCGAAGAAGACGTCACCGATCACCGGCGCGTACCCGTAGGAATCGGTGTTGGCCTCGGGGGAGAGCCACGGCACCTTGCCGGTGCGCTTGACCTTGCCGTCCGCGAGGCTCCGCAGCTCGACCCGCCCGGAGCGGTCGATCACGATCAGGTCGGTGGGGGCGCCCGGTGTGCCACCGGCCGGGCTGATCGTGCTCGCCGCGCCGGGACCGGTCGGGGTGTACGACCAGATGTCGGTGCCGTCGGCGACCCGGGCCAGGTGCAGCCGCAGCACCGCACCACCCCGCGGCGACCACTCGGCCAGCAGCATGGCGTCCGGGGTCTGCGCGTAGAGCTCGCCCCGGTGCCGCCACCGCTCCCGCCCGGTCGCCGCGTCCAGAGCGACGATGCTCTGTACCTGCTCGCTGCCGTCGGCGAGCTGCTCGGTGGCCGGCACCAGCACCAGGCCGGGCACCTCGACGTTCACGTAGCCGACCGGCTGGTCCAGGGGCGCCTGCCAGAGCACCCGCCCGTCCGCGATCGCGCGTGCCTCCAGCGCCGGTGCCCGCCCGGACCGCTGGATGTAGAGCGTGTCGCCGCGCAGCGTGAACGGCTCCTGCGAGGTGGGCGTGCGCCACAGCGTACGCATCGATTGTGGCTCTGGTCTTGCCGAGCCGGTCACCCCGAGAAGCGTGAGCAGCGCGACCACCGCGACCAGAATCCGGCGCAGGTCGCGCGGAGCGACCGGGCGGACCGCCGGAGGCCGCGTGCCGGAGGAGATCTCGCCCAGCTCGATGACCGTCATGCGGGGACGGCCGGGATCCGGTTCGCCGATGCCGCCGCCAGCGCCGCCGCCAGGGTGCGGCCCTTCACGCCCACCTCGGACCAGCCCGCCGCCATGCCGATCGGGGTGCCGGGCACGATCGTCTGCCAGTTCTCCGCCGCGGTGGCCGCACTGATCCGCCGGGACACCTCGGCCGCCTGCGCCGTTCCGGCGCCGGGCAGGACCACCACGAACTCGTCACCGGCGAACCGGGCCACGAAATCACCGCGCCGCATGACCCGATTCAACACCCCGGCGATCCGTTGCAGGACGAGGTCACCACAGTGTCTGCCGTGCCGGGCGTTGACCTCGGTGAAACCGACCAGGTCGCAGACGCCGACCGCGGCACGCTCGCCGCGGGCCAGCATGCCGGTGATGTAGCGCTCCAGCTGGCGGCGGTTGGGCAGGCCGGTGAGCGGGTCGGTGAGCGTCTCGTCGCCGTACCGGCCGACGTCGCGCTGCTCGATCTGCTGGGCGTCCAGCCGGGCCGCGACGCCGTCCAGGTAGCCGTCGCGGAGGCGGTCGATGCGCTGCGCGGCGAGCCGGAACGCGTGCCGGTCGGCGGCGTGGGCGGCCGCGTGGTCACCGGCGGCGGTGTAGCAGATGCTGCGCAGCCGGGCCGGTTCCGCGGCGCCGAGCACGTCGGCCGCGACCGGCACCGCGTCGAGCTGGGCCAGCGCCTCGGCCGGTTTGCCGTCCGCGATGGCCAGGCAGACCCCACCCAGGTGGCGCAGGTCGCGGGTGCGGGCGCTGTCGCCGCCGCGGGACAACCAGCTGGTCGCCTCGGTGTCGGTGCGCTCGCCCAGCGCGGCGCGGCGGGCCAGGGCATAGCCGTAGACCGCCCGGCTGTGCGGCCGCAGCCGGACGTCCGCGCCGGTCGCGACGTAGCGGGTCAGCTCGGCGTCGATGTCACGCAGCACCCGCAGGCAGCCGTCGGAGTCGCCGTGGTGGTCGAGGGAGACCGCGTTGCGCAGCCGGATGCCCGGCGCGGCGAACACCTCGGGCGCCAGCCCCGCGGTCGCGCCGGCCTCGCGGGCCTGCTCGATCGCGGTCAGGGCATGGCCGTGGAAGCCCAGGTACGAGTACGCCATGGCCAGGTCGTGCCAGCCCCAGGCGGTCTCGAGGCCGCCGTCGGTGACCGCTGCCAGCGCCCGCGAGGCCTGCACCAGGTGCGTCACCCCACGGTCGAGCGCGCTCTGCAGGTGGGCGGCGAGCGCGGCGAAGGCGTGCATCTGGCCGCGCAGGTACGGGTCGGGGACCTCGCGCACGGCCTGGGACGCGGCCGTCATCGCGGTGGCGAACTCGGCCACCCGGCCCAGATTGATGTACGCACCGAATCGCTGGACCAACGCGTACGCCCGAGTGGTCGGGTCGGTCGTCGAGTCCAGCACGCGGTCGAGGATCGGCAAGGCCCGGGCGGACTTGCCGCCCTGTTGCAGACGTCCGGCCTCCCGTAACTCCTCGACATGATCCGCGAGCTGGTCCAACCAACTCACCAGGCGCCTCCCCGGCCGCTCAGCGTCATACGCGACGTTCCATGATTATGCCGTGACACCGCGAGACGAACACCCCTCGCCCGGCATGGACCGGACACCGCTCGCGCCAATTCTCAGACGGGCAGTATCCGCCCTGGTCGATGCGGGGGTGGACAGCCCACGCACGGACGCCGAGTTGCTGGCCGCCCACGTGCTCGGGATCGGACGCGGCCGGTTGGCGCTCGTCGACACGGTCCGGGCGGCCGAGGCGGAGCGGCTGGCCGAGCTGATCGCCCGCCGCGCCGGCCGGGTTCCGCTGCAGCATCTGATCGGCACCGCCGCCTTCCGCCACCTGGACCTGGCGGTGGGCCCGGGCGTCTTCATCCCGCGCCCGGAGACCGAGCTGCTGGCCGGCTGGGGGATCGAGCGCACCGCGCCGGGCGCCACCGTGGTCGATCTGTGCAGCGGCAGCGGCGCGATCGCGTGCGCGGTGGCCGACGAGGCGCGGCCCGGCCGGGTGATCGCGGTCGAGCGGTCGCCCGAGGCGCTGGTCTGGTTGCGGCGCAACGCGGGGGAGGCGGTCGAGGTGGTCGAGGCGGACGTGACCGACCCGGACCTGCTGCGCGAGCTGGACGGGTCGGTGGACGTGCTGCTGTGCAACCCGCCCTACGTGCCGGACGGCACCCGGGTGCCCGCCGAGGTGGCCGTGCACGATCCGGTGGAGGCGGTCTTCGGGGGCGGCGACGGGTTGGTCGTGATCCGGCCGGTGATCGCTCTGGCAACCCGTCTTCTGCGTACGGGCGGCGCGATCGGCATCGAGCACGACGACACCCAGGGTGCGGCCGTGCCGGATCTGCTGCGCGCCGACGGAAGATTCGCCGAGGTGACCGAGCACGCCGACCTGACCGGACGGCCGCGGTACGCCACAGCCGTCCTTCGATGACTAAGATCCGCCGGTGCTCGAAGATCGATTGATGGACGACTGCTGGGCCGCCGTCAAGGACCACGAGGCCTTCCAGCTGACCGTGCCGCCCCTGCTGGAGGCGGCGATGACCGTGGACGCCGCCCGCGCCGCCGAGGTGCTGGACCGTATCGCCGGCCTGTTCGAGGTGGTGCCCGCGGCCCCGGCCGGACAGCTGGCGCTGGTCGTCTCGGTCCTGGTGCGGCGGGGTGCGTCGCCCGAGGTGGCGACCCGGGCGCTGGGCCACGGCCTGATCGAGGCGCTCACCGGCGCGGACGCGTTCGCGGGGAGCTGGTTCGAGATGTTCGGCCCCAAGGTGGCCCTGCCCCACCCGGACGGCGACCAGGCGATCTATCAGGCGGCCGTCGAGAAGCTGACGAAGGGTCGGCGCTTCCCGCGCCGGCCCGGGCTCGCTCGTGCGGACGCGGTCGAGGTGACCAACGGCTGGTTCACGCTCGGCGACTGGGCGCTCGCCGCCGAGGGGCTGTTCGAGTTCAAGGCGGCGCGGCTCGCCATGCCTCGCCGAGACTGGGCCGCCGCCTGTACCCAGGCGATGTCGGTGCTGCGCCGCGACGTGGCGATCCTGGCCGCCGAGCTCGCCGTGCTGGACGACGAGACGCTGATCGTGGTGCACCGCACCGAGCCGGTGGCCTTCGAGGTGCGGGTCAGCGGGGTGATGGAGAACTTCCAGCTGTACGTGCTGCTCGCCGACGCGCTGCCCGGCTTCGCCCCGGACCCGGCGTGGGTCGCGGCGGCCGGCACCGGGGATCCGGACGGATCCGACCGGATCGAGGCGGCGTTCCAGCTCTCCGACCGGTACGGCAACTACGTGCCCATCGAGGGCCGGCCCGGCGACATCCCGGCCGTCGACGACCGGCGGCTGCTGGTGATCGACCCGCCGCCGTTCGGCCGCAGCTGGGACCTCGGCCGGCGGCACGAGGCCGTGGTCCCGGAGGTCGTCCTGGAGCGCACGCTCGACGCCGGGGAGGCGGCCGCCTGGCAAGCGAAGGCCGGTCCGCTGCTGCTGACGGCGGAGCGGCAGCCGTCCCACTTCCACTACTCGCGGCAGCGCGGCGTCGTGGAGCTGACCGCCTGATGGCAGACTGCATCTTGTGATGCTCTACGACTGCCGGACCATGGCCGATCGCGATCGAGGGATCGCCGCTGCCGTCGACGCCGCCAAGAGCGGTGAGCTGGTGGTGTTCCCCACCGACACGGTCTACGGCGTCGGGGCTGACGCGTTCACCGCGCACGCGGTGCGCTCCCTGCACAGCGCCCGCGGCATGGACCAGCAGATCGCGCCGCCGGTGCTGGTCGGCTCCCGGCACACGCTGGACGGCCTGGTCTACTCGCTGCCCAAGGCGGCCCGGGAGCTCGCCGACGCGTTCTGGCCGGGCGCCCTGACCCTCCTGGTCGAGCACTCGCCGAGCCTGCAGTGGGACCTGGGCGAGACGGACGGCGTGGTGGCGGTGCGCATGCCGCTGCACCCGGTCGCGCTGGAGGTGCTGCGCGAGGTCGGCCCGATGGCGGTGACCACGGCCAACAAGGTCGGCTCGGCCGCCCCGGTGACCGCCGAGGAGGCCCGCGAGCAGCTGGAGTACTCCGTACGCGTCTATCTGGAGGCCGGCGCCGCCGCCGACCCGGCGCCGAGCACGATCGTGGATCTCACCGGGGACGCGCCCAAGGTGGTCCGCAACGGCGCGATCCCGCTGGAAAAGCTTCGGGACGTGGTGCCGGACATCGTCGCCGCGGAGGCCTGAGTGGCGCCCTTCACCGTCCTGCATGTCTGCATGGGCAACATCTGCCGGTCGCCGATGGCCGAGCGGCTGCTCGCCCGCGCGGTGCGTGACCGTGCCCCGCAGGCCGGTGAGCTGGTCCGCAGCGTCAGCGCCGGGACAGGGGGCTGGCACGAGGGCGAGGAGATGAACCCGCCGGCCGCGCGCCAGGTGCGCGGCCGCAGCGGTACGCCGGACGGCTTCGCGGCCCGCAAGCTGCGCGGCGACTTCCTGGACGAGGCCGACCTGATCCTGACCGCCACCGCGGACCAGTACGACTACGTGGTGGCGCTGCGCCCCGACGCCGCCGAGCGCACCTTCGTGCTGGGCGAGTTCGGCCGCCTGCTCGCCTCGGTCGACCCGGCCACGCTGCCGCCCGCCGAGGAGAAACCCGACTCGGTCCACGCCCGCGGCGTGGCCATCGTCGAGGCCGCGCACGCCGCGCGGGGCAGTGAGGCCGCGCTGCCCGGCGACGACCTGGACGACCCGTGGGGCCGCGGCGACCAGACGTTCCAGCGCGTGGGCGACGAGATCGAGGACACCACGGTCCCGTTCGCCATCCTGCTCCTGCCGTGACCGATCACGTGCCTGTCGTTCTGCCGGACGCGGCCGGGCTGCACCGGGCCGCGGAGCTGCTGCGCGCCGGCTCGGTGGTCGCCTTCCCCACCGAGACCGTGTACGGCCTGGGCGCCCACGCGTTCTCCGAGAAGGCCGTGGCCGAGATCTACCGCCTGAAGAACCGCCCGTCCTGGAACCCGCTGATCGTGCACGTGCCCAGCGTCGGCGAGGCCCGTCGCCTGGCCGCCGTCTGGCCGGCTGTCGCCGACGACCTGGCCGCCCGGTTCTGGCCGGGCCCGCTGACCCTGGTGGTCCGCCGGGCGCCGCACCTGACCGTGGCGGGCGCCGCGAACGACACGATCGCGATCCGGGTGCCGGCCCACGATGTGGCGCTGCGCCTGCTCGAGGCGGCCGGGCTGCCGCTCGCCGCGCCCAGCGCGAACCGCTCGGAGGGCCTGTCGCCGACCACCGCCGAGCATGTCGTCCGCGGTCTGCCGGACGTGCCGCTGGTGCTGGACGGCGGTGCCTGCCGGTGGGGGATCGAGTCGACCGTCCTCGACGTCACCGGGGACACGCCCCGGCTGCTGCGGCCGGGCGCGCTGAGCCTGCGGGCGATCCGCGAGGTGACCGGCCGGGTGGCGCTGCCGGACGAGGTCGCCGACGGCGCCGAGCGCCCCTCACCCGGGATGGGCAAGCGCCACTACGCGCCGCGGGCGCGGCTGCTGCTCGCCGACGAGATTTCACAAGTGGAAAGAACGTTCGTTCTCGCGGAGCCCGTCGGTCTCCTCGCGCTCGAGGGCGAGCCGGCGCAGGACACCGAGATCCTCGGCGCGGACCCCGAGCACTACGCGGCCGACCTCTACGCCGCCCTGCACCGCCTGGACGACCGCGGCGTCGCGACGATCATCGTCCAGAGGCCGCCGGCGACCGAGGAGTGGCTGGCCGTCCACGACCGTCTGAATCGCGCGGCAGCTCGCTAGATCCACGAGACAGGTCCTTGGCGCGGCGGGCGATGTTGCGGACCATGGCGCCGAAGACCAGCCCGTGGAAGGGCAGGATGGCCGCCCAGTACGCCTGCCCGGCCAGCCCGCGCGGCAGGAACACGGCCCGCTGCAGATAGATGCTGCGGTCCGGCCCGTCCGGGACGGCCCGCATCTCCAGCCACGCCCGCCCCGGCACCCGCATCTCGGCGCGCAGCCGCAGCAGCTCGCCCGGCCGGATCTCCTCCACCCGCCACCAGTCCAGCGCCTCGCCCACCAGGAGCCGCTGCTGGTCGCGCCGCCCGCGCCGCAGGCCCACACCGCCGACCAGCCGGTCCGCCGCGCCGCGCAGCGACCAGGCGAGGGGCAGCGAGTGCCAGCCGTTGTCGCCGCCGATACTCTCGATCACCTGCCACAGCGCGTCGACCGGCGCGTCCACCCGCCGGGCGCGCTTGTCGACGTGCAGCGTGCCGCCCGACCAGTCCGGGTCGCTGGGCAGCGGCTCGGCGGCCGGATCCAGCCCGGAGGCGGTGGACCAGCGGGTCTCCACCTCGGCGTCGCGGATCTTGCCGAGCGCCCGGCGGACCGCCTCGTCGAAGCCCAGGGTCTCGCCGGGAAGGAACTCGGCGATGTCGTTCTCGTGCGCGATGGCCTCGTGGATCAGGCTGCCGACCAGCGGCCGGGCGATCGCGTTGGGCACCGGGGTGACCAGGCCGACCCAATGTGCGGACAGCCACGGGGTGAGCGGGCGCAGCGGCTTGACCCGGCGCCGGGGCAGGCCCTCGACCCGGGCGTACCGCTGCATCATCTCCAGGTAGGTGAGCACGTCCGGCCCGCCGATGTCGAAGCCGCGGTTGACCTCGGCCGGCAGGTCCATGCAACCGATCAGGTAGCGCAGCACGTCGCGGACGGCGATCGGCTGGATCCGGTTGCGCACCCAGCGCGGGGTGACCATCACCGGCAGCCGCTCGGTCAGGTAGCGCAGCATCTCGAAGGACGCCGAGCCGGAGCCGATGATCACCGGGGCGCGCAGCACCGCGGTCGGCACCGGGCTGTCCAGCAGGATCTCGGCGACCTCGGCGCGGGACCGGAGGTGGGCGGACTGGGTGCCCTCGGCGGGCGGCTGGGGGCCGCCCAAATAGATGATCCGGCGTACGCCGGCCCGCTCCGCCGCCGCGGCGAAGTTCTGGGCGGCCTCACGGTCGCGCTGCTCGAAGTCCGGTTTGCCGAGCGAGTGCATCAGGAAGTACGCGACCTCGACGCCCTCGAACGCCGCCGGCAGCGTGCTCGGATCGGACAGATCGCCCTCGACGATCTCGACCTCGCCGGCCCACGGCACATCCCGGAGCCGGGCGGCGCTGCGCGACAGGCAGCGCACCTCGTGGCCGGCGGCGACCAGCCGGGGCGCCAAACGCCCGCCGATGTAGCCGGTGGCACCTGTTACCAGACAACGCATAACCGCACAGTGCCCGCGTACGCGCAGGCTAACCCCTATGCTGCGAGCAGGCGGCGTGGCCGATCGAAGGAGCGGGTGATGGACACGTTCTGGGGTCCTGACTTCGGCATGCTCGCACAGTCCGACCCGGAGATCGCGGCGGTCGTGCTGGGCGAACTGGACCGTCAGCGGTCCGGCCTTCAGCTGATCGCCAGCGAGAACTTCACCTCTCCCGCCGTGCTCGCGGCGCTCGGCTCGACGCTGACCAACAAGTACGCGGAGGGTTATCCCGGCGCGCGCTACTACGGCGGCTGCGAGCAGGTGGACAAGGCCGAGGAGCTGGGCGTACGCCGGGCCTGTGAGCTCTTCGGGGCCGAGCACGCGAACCTGCAGCCGCACTCCGGCACGGCGGCCAACCTGGCGGCGTACGCGGCGCTGGTCCAGCCCGGCGACATCGTGCTGGCCATGGATCTGCCGCACGGCGGACACCTCACCCACGGCAGCCGGGTCAACTTCTCCGGCAAGTGGTTCCACCACGTCGGTTACCGGGTCCGGCCGGACACCGAGCTGATCGACTACGACGAGGTGCGCGACCTGGCCCTGGCGCACCGGCCGGCCCTGATCATCTGCGGCGCGACGGCGTACCCGAGGTTGATCGACTTCGCCGCCTTCCGCGCCATCGCCGACGAGGTGGACGCCTATCTGCTGGTCGACGCGGCGCACTTCATCGGGCTGGTGGCCGGCCTGGCCGTGCCGTCCCCGGTGCCGCACGCCGACGTGGTCACCTGCACCACCCACAAGGTGCTGCGCGGCCCGCGCGGCGGCATGATCCTCTGCCGGGCGGAGCTCGCCAAGCGCATCGACAAGGCGGTCTTCCCGTTCAGTCAGGGCGGCCCGATGATGCACGTGATCGCGGCGAAGGCGGTCGCGCTGCGGGAGGCCGCCCGGCCCGAGTTCCGCGGGTACGCCCGGCAGGTGGTGGACAACGCCCGGGCGCTGGCCGAGGGGCTGTCCGCCGCCGGGATGCGCCTGGTCACCGGCGGCACCGACACCCACCTCGCCCTGGCCGACCTGCGCACGCTGAACGTGAGCGGATCCACCGCCGAGCAACGCTGCGACGCGGCCGGGATCACCCTGAACAAGAATGCCATCCCGTACGACCCGGAGCTGCCGACCGTGGCCTCCGGGATCCGGGTGGGCACGCCGGGCGTCACCACCCAGGGCATGCGGGAGGACGAGATGCGCCGGATCGCCGGTCTGATCGGCGCCGCGGTCCGGGACGGGGCCGACGTCTCCGCCGAGGTCTCGGACCTGGTGCGACAATTCCCCGCCTACGGCAGGCAGGAGATTTTCGCATGACCGACAAGGACCTCGAGATCGCTTCGAAGGAGGAGTCGCCCGAGCAGGGGCTGCCCGCGCAGCGCGCGCACGCCGGCGTCCTCAAGCAGATCCTGGGCAAGGACGACGAGGACGACGACCGTCCGCTGCCCGAACTGCCGCCGCTGCCCGCCGACCCGCGCTGGCGCATCGAGCACCTGCCGTTCGTGCTGGCCGCCGGCTTCGCGCTGGTCCTTTGTGCCGCCTCGGCCGGGTTCCTGATCGGCGGCCCGGTCGCGGCGGTCGGCGCGGCCGGCGGAATGCTCGTGGTGACCATCGGCGTCAGCCTGACCACCCTGGCCATCGCCTGGGCCGACGTGATCCGTCCGCAGCTCGTGATGCCGGTCGGCCTGGCGGTCTATGTGATCAAGTACGCATTGATCGTGTTCCTGATGATCGCGGTGGCGAATTCCGAGTGGCCGGGCGGTGACGCGATGGCGTGGTCGATCGCCGCGGGTGCGGTGCTGCTCACCGGCGTCCAGGTGTTCTGGTTGTCGAGGATCGCCCGCCAGCGGACGCCGTGATATCCGGAAATGATGCGTTTCGGCAGGCCAACGGAGGACAATGCGCGCTCGTTCTAGTGACAGATGCGCGTCGCTCGTGGCGTGGGTTTGCTCCGCAGGAGTACTGTCTCGCTCCAGTTGAGCGCCGACCTTCGCCCGGACAACCCACTGTTGCCTGGGGGGTCTTGGCTAGCCTCCTGTTTCTGGCTGATATCGTTCGCCCGTCATGGCCGGTCAGCAGCCCCCTTCAGAACCCCGCAAGGACGATGAGCCACCAGCCCCGAATTCCGGGGGCGGATATGTGGCCATCAGTTACCTCATCGGGGGGATGGTCGTGTGGGGCGGGATCGGTTGGCTGGTGGACCACTGGCTCGGTACCAAAGGCATCGCGATGGGAATCGGCGCGGTGATCGGCGGGGCTGCTGGTGTCTATCTCATTGCGCGCCGGCTCGGCGCCTGACCTGGAAGGGCTATTGGTGACCGGTCAGACGGCAGTCCTCGCGGCGGATGTTCCGTTCCCGCCCAGCGTCGGAGACTTCTACCTGCCCAGCATCGTGCCCTGGGGTGGCCACGACTCGTGGTTCACCAAGATCACGTTGATGCTGTGGCTCTCCGTGGCCATCCTGATCATTTTCTTCCTGGTCGCGTACCGGAAGCCCCAGTTGGTCCCGGACAAGAAGCAGTGGCTCGCCGAGTCGATCTACGGCTTCGTCCGCAACAACATCGCGGTCGAGATGATCGGCAAGGAGGGCGTGCGTTTCGCGCCCTACCTGGCGACGCTGTTCAGCTTCATCTTCATGATGAACCTCTGGGGGATCATTCCGTTCTTCCAGATCTCGCCGAACTCGCACATCGCCTTCCCGATCATCCTCGCGCTGATCAGCTGGGTGATGTTCATCTACCTCGGCTTCAAGAAGCACGGGATCGGCTACCTGAAGATCGCGCTGGTTCCGCCGGCGCCGTGGTTCATCCTGCCGATCCTGGTGCCGATCGAGTTCTTCTCGAACTTCATCGTGCGGCCGTTCTCACTGGCGATCCGGCTCTTCGCGAACATGTTCGCGGGACACATGCTGCTGCTCGTGTTCACGCTCGGCGGGTTTGCGATGATCAACGCGAACCTGTGGCTCGCCCCGGTGTCGGTGCTGTCCTGGCTGATGACGATCGCGCTGACCTTCCTGGACTTCGCGATCATCGCGCTGCAGGCGTATGTGTTCACGGTCCTGACCGCCAGCTACATCCAAGGCTCGCTCGCCGAGGGGCACTAGTCCGTACTGATTGCCCCCGGTCCCTGAATTTTCAGTAACACCCGTTTGTCGTCCCGCATGACAGTCATGCGAGATACGGAAGGATTCCGGAAATGCCTCTTGCCGAAGTAGTGGGTAGCACCGCCGCCATCGGTTACGGCCTCGCGGCCATCGGCCCCGGCGTCGGCGTGGGCCTGGTCTTCGCCGCCTACATCCAGTCGACGGCCCGCCAGCCGGAGGCGGCTCGCATCACGCAGCCGTTCCTCTGGATCGGCTTCGCCGTGGTCGAGGTTCTCGCCCTGCTGGGCATCGCGTTCGGCTTCATCTGGGCCGGCGCCCCAGTCGGCTAGTCCCTGCCCCGACGGGAGGTCCACATGGATTCACTCATCATCCTGGCCGCCGAGGGCGGCGAGGCGGAGCACAGCCCGATCATCCCGCTCTGGCAGGAGCTGGTTCTCGGCAGTATCGCCTTCGCCATCATCTGCTTCGTCCTGATGAAGTTCGTCTTCCCCCGCATGGAGGAGACGTTCCGCGCCAGGGTCGACGCGATCGAGGGCGGGATCAAGCGGGCCGAGGTCGCTCAGGCCGAGGCCAACGAGCTGCTGGAGCAGTACCGCGCCCAGCTCGCCGAGGCACGCACCGAGGCCGCTCGGATCCGCGACGAGGCCCGTGCCGACGCCGAGGGCATCCGTCAGGATGTCCTGGCCAAGGCCCGGGAGGAGTCCGACCGGATCATCTCGGCCGGTCGCGAACAGCTCGCCGCTCAGCGCGAGAGCATCGTCCGCGACCTGCGGTCCGAGGTCGGCACGCTGGCCGTGGACCTGGCGAGCAAGATCGTCGGCGAGTCGCTCGCCGACGAGGCGCGCAGCCGCGGCACGGTCGACCGCTTCATCTCCGATCTGGACGCGACGGGCGGGCGGCGCTGATGGCGACCGCCAGTCGCGAGGCGTACGGCGCGGCGGAGGAGAAACTCGCCGCCGGTACCGCCAAGGCCACGGCCGCGCAGCGGACCACGGTCGCCGACGAGATCCTCTCGGTGGCCGGGTTGCTGCGCGGCGAGGCCCGGCTGCGCCGCGCGCTGACCGACCCGGCCCGGCCCGGCCGGGACCGCGCCGATCTGCTCGTCTCGCTGCTCGGCGGCAAGCTGTCGGAAATCACGGTGGACGCTCTCGCGGTGCTCGTCGCCGGTCGCTGGTCGCGGCCGAGCGAGCTGCTGAGCGCTACCGAGCGCCTCGGCGTGGACGCGGTGCTCAGCGCCGCGGACAAGACCGGCAAGCTCGCCGACGTCGAGGACGAGCTGTTCCGTTTCGGACAGATCGTCAGTGGCAACCCCGAGCTCTCGGTCACGCTCAGTGACCCCGGAGCGCACGTCTCTCGCCGCGTTAAGCTGGTCGAGGACCTGCTCAAGAGCAAGGTCCAGCCGGCCACCACGCGGCTGATCCAGGTGGCGCTCGAGGGCTTCGGCGGCCGCAGCTTCGATACGTCGCTGACCCGGCTGGTGGAGCTCACCGCCGCGAAACGGGACCGCGAGGTGGCGTACGTGACCGTCGCCAAGCCGCTCAACGATGCGGACGAGCAACGGCTGAGCGAGAAACTGTCCGAGATCTATGGTCGCCAGGTCTCGCTGAAGGTCGACGTGGACCCTCGGGTCATCGGCGGCGTCAGCGTCCGGGTCGGCTCCGACCTCTACGACGGCACGATCCTGCGTCGCCTCAACGAGGCAAAGCAGGCGTTCGCCAAATAGCTTCAATCCCGCATTAAAGCCCCTCGGTGGCGGCGACGTCCCGAGCTGACTAGAGAAGGCAGAGGATGGCCGAGCTGACCATCTCCTCGGACGAGATCCGGGGGGCGCTAGAGCGCTACGTCTCGTCCTACACGCCCGAGGTCTCCCGCGAGGAGGTCGGCATCGTGTCCGATGCGGGCGACGGCATCGCGCACGTCGAGGGTCTGCCCTCGACGATGGCGAACGAACTGCTCGAGTTCGAGGACGGCACCCTCGGCGTCGCCCTGAACCTCGACATCCGCGAGATGGGTGTCGTGGTCCTGGGCGAGTTCGCCGGCATCGAGGAGGGGCAGCAGGTCAAGCGGACCGGCCGCGTCCTCTCGGTTCCGGTCGGCGACGCCTTCCTGGGTCGCGTCGTGAACTCGCTGGGCGTGCCCATCGACGACCGTGGCGACATCGAGAACGAGGGCTTCCGCGAGCTGGAGCTGCAGGCGCCGAACGTGATGGCGCGGCAGCCGGTGAAGCAGCCGCTGCAGACCGGCATCAAGGCGATCGACGCCATGACGCCGATCGGCCGTGGCCAGCGCCAGCTGATCATCGGCGACCGCAAGACCGGTAAGACCACGGTCGCGCTCGACACGATCATCAACCAGCGCGCCAACTGGGAGTCCGGCGACCCGGAGAAGCAGGTTCGCTGCATCTACGTCGCGATCGGCCAGAAGGCCTCCACCATCGCCAGCATCCGCGGGACGCTGGAGGAGAAGGGCGCTCTGGAGTACACGACGATCGTGGCCTCGCCGGCGTCCGACCCGGCCGGTTACAAGTACATCGCCCCGTACACCGGCTCGTCCATCGGGCAGCACTGGATGTACAACGGCAAGCACGTCCTGATCGTCTTCGACGACCTGACCAAGCAGGCCGAGGCCTACCGCGCGGTTTCGCTGCTGCTGCGCCGCCCGCCGGGCCGCGAGGCGTACCCGGGCGACGTCTTCTACCTGCACTCCCGGCTGCTGGAGCGCTGCGCCAAGCTCTCCAACGAGCTGGGCGGCGGCTCGATGACCGGCCTGCCGATCATCGAGACGAAGGCCGGCGACATCTCGGCCTACATCCCGACGAACGTCATCTCGATCACCGACGGCCAGATCTTCCTCGAGGGCGACCTGTTCGCCTCCGGTGTGCGCCCGGCCATCAACGTGGGCACCTCGGTGTCCCGGGTCGGTGGTTCGGCGCAGGTCAAGGCCATGCGTTCGGTGTCCGGCCGGCTCCGCCTCGACCTGGCCCAGTTCCGTGAGCTGGAAGCCTTCTCGGCCTTCGCCTCCGACCTGGACCGGGCGTCGCGGGCCCAGCTGGAGAAGGGCGTCCGGCTGGTCGAGCTGCTCAAGCAGCCGCAGTACTCGCCGTACTCGGTCGTCGAGGAGGTCCTCGTGATCTGGGCGGGCACCACCGGCCAGCTCGACGACATCCCGGTCGGTGACGTGCGCCGGTTCGAGGGCGAGATGCTGGAGTGGTTCAAGCGCCACCGCAGCGACGTGCTGACCAGCATCGAGTCGACCGGCCAGCTCTCCGACGACAACGTCGAGAGCCTGCAGTCGGGCATCAACGAGTTCAAGGACCTGTTCAAGCAGGGCGACACCGGCGTCACGCTGAACGAGCCGGACGCCGCGCCGCTCGAGGGCGAGCAGTCGCACGAGACCGTGACCCGCGAGGTCCGGCCGGCCAAGGACGAGAGCTAGCCATGGCCGGTCAGGTACAGGCCCTGCGGCGGCGCATCCGCACCGTCAAGTCGACCAAGAAGATCGCCAAGGCGCAGGAGCTCGTGGCCACCAGCCGGATCGCCAAGGCGCAGGAGCGGGTGAACGCCTCCAAGCCGTACGCGGAGGCGATCACCCAGGTCCTCACCGCCCTGGCGTCCAACGCGTCGGTCGACAACCCGCTACTCAAGCCGCGCGAGACCGTGCGGCGGGCGGGCGTCCTGCTGATCACCAGCGACCGCGGCCTGGCCGGCGCCTACAACGCCAACGCGATCCGCACCTGCGAGCAGCTGATCGCCCGGCTGCGCGAGGACGGCAAGGACGTGGCGCTGTACGTGATCGGCCGCAAGGGCTCCGGCTACTACCGGTTCCGTAACCGGGACATCGCGGCGAGCTGGACCGGTTTCTCCGAGCGTCCCACGTTCGAGGACGCCCGGAAGGTCGGCGAGTCGCTGCTGGAGGCCTTCGTGGCCGGCGCCGACGACACCGACGACAGCCACGGTCCGGACGGCATCCAGGGCGTCGACGAGTTGCACATCGTCAGCACCCGGTTCAAGTCGCTCATGACCCAGTCCGCGGAGGCGCACTTCCTGGCGCCGATGCAGGTCGAGGAACGTGAGCGTGAGCCCGGGCTGCGCCCGGCCTACGAGTTCGAGCCGGACGCCGAGGAACTGCTCGACGCGCTGCTGCCGAAATACCTCAACACGCGGATCTACGCGGCGTTGCTGAGTTCGGCGGCCAGTGAGTCGGCGTCTCGGCGGCGCGCCATGAAGAGCGCGTCCGACAACGCGGACGACCTGCTCAAGCGGTACACGCGCGAGATGAACTCCGCGCGGCAGGCTGCGATCACCCAGGAAATCAGTGAGATCGTCGGCGGCGCCAACGCGCTGGCCGCGGCGGGAAGTGATGAGTGATGACTGCTGTTGCTGAACCCACCAAGACGGAGACCGGTGTCGGCCGCGTCGTGCGGGTCATCGGCCCGGTCGTCGACGCCGAGTTCCCCCGTGACCAGATTCCGGACATCTACAGCGCCCTGCACGTGGACGTGACGCTGTCCGAGGGCACCCGCACCCTGACCATGGAGGTCGCCCAGCACCTGGGTGACAACCTGGTCCGGGCCATCTCGATGCAGCCGACCGACGGCATGGTCCGCGGCAGCGAGGTGCGTGACACCGGCGGCCCGATCTCGGTGCCCGTCGGTGACGTGACCAAGGGCCACGTGTTCAACGCCCTGGGCGAGGTGCTCAACGTCGACCCGTCGACGCTGGACATCCAGGAGCGCTGGCCGATCCACCGCCAGCCGCCGCCGTTCGCCTCGCTGGAGCCGAAGACCGAGATGCTGGAGACCGGCATCAAGGTGCTCGACCTGCTCGCGCCGTACGTGCGCGGTGGGAAGATCGGCCTGTTCGGCGGCGCGGGCGTGGGCAAGACGGTCCTCATCCAGGAGATGATCATCCGGGTCGCCCGGAACTTCGGCGGCACCTCGGTGTTCGCCGGCGTCGGCGAGCGCACCCGTGAGGGCAACGACCTCATCCTGGAGATGGACGAGGGTGGCGTGCTCGACAAGACCGCCCTGGTCTTCGGTCAGATGGACGAGCCGCCGGGCACCCGTCTCCGGGTCGCGCTGACCGCGCTGACGATGGCGGAGTACTTCCGCGACGTCATGAACCAGGAGGTGCTGCTCTTCATCGACAACATCTTCCGGTTCACCCAGGCCGGTTCCGAGGTGTCCACGCTGCTGGGCCGCATGCCGTCCGCGGTGGGTTACCAGCCCACCCTGGCCGACGAGATGGGCCAGCTGCAGGAGCGCATCACCTCGGTCCGGGGCAAGGCGATCACCTCGCTGCAGGCGATCTACGTGCCCGCGGACGACTACACCGACCCGGCCCCGGCGACCACGTTCGCCCACCTGGACGCGACCACGAACCTCGAGCGGTCGATCTCCGACAAGGGCATCTACCCGGCCGTGGACCCGCTGGCCTCCAGCTCGCGGATCCTGGCGCCGGAGTACGTCGGCGCCGAGCACTACGCGGTCGCCCGTGAGGTGCAGCGGATCCTGCAGAAGTACAAGGACCTGCAGGACATCATCGCGATCCTCGGCATGGACGAGCTCTCCGAGGAGGACAAGGTCACGGTGCAGCGGGCTCGCCGCATCGAGCGTTTCCTCTCGCAGAACACGTACGCCGCCGAGCAGTTCACCGGCGTCCCCGGCTCGACGGTCCCGTTGAAGGAGACCATCGAGGCGTTCAAGAAGATCTCCGAGGGGGAGTACGACCACTTCCCCGAGCAGGCCTTCTTCATGTGCGGTGGCCTCGAGGACCTCGAGAAGAACGCGCACGAGCTGATGAAGGGCTGACTCAGCCGCTTCGACAGGGGCCGCGCCGACCGTCAGGTCGGCGCGGCTTCTGCGTTTCCTGCTGCCGTTGGTGTCGTTTGACCAGGTCATGGGCGCAAGGACTTCTCAGGTTCCGCGGTTAGTGTTTGCGGGTATCACACGCTGGAGGAGAGCGGGAGAGCCGGTGACGGAGCTGGAGAAACCCAGGAAGCGCAAGGCGCCGTTGTGGGCGCGGCTGTGTGCCATCTTCGGCTGCATCCTCATGGTGATCAGCGGCGGCACGATCGTGGCGGGCCAGGTGCTCAAGGCGCGGCTGGACGATCTGGTGACGCCCGGCCAGCTGCTGCCTCCCGATGGCGCGGCCGCCGCCGCGAAGAAGAGCGACATCAAGGGACCGCTGAACATCCTGCTGGTCGGCATCGATCCGCGGAACGACACCACCGCTCCGCTGTCCGACTCGATCATCGTCGTGCACATCCCGGCGAGCATGGACGAGGCGTACCTCTTCTCCATCCCGCGCGACCTGGTGGTGGACATCCCGGCGTTCCCCAAGACCGGGTTCAACGGTGGCCGGGCCAAGATCAACGCCGCCATGTCGTACGGCAGCTCGGTCGGCAACGGCAAGCACGACGTGCCGCAGGGCTTCAGCCTGCTGGCCAAGACCGTGAGCCAGCTGACCGGCATCCAGAGGTTCGACGCCGGCGCGATCATCAACTTCGGCGGCTTCAAGAAGATCGTGGACGCTATGGGCGGCGTCACCATGACCATCGACCAGACCGTGAAATCCGAGCACCTGGCCCCGGACGGCTCGCCGCGGCCCCGGTCGGAGCGGTGCCGGAACCCCCAGTCGAACTGCGAGCACCCGTACACCGGCCCGCAGAAGACGTACAAGCCCGGGACGTACCACCTCGAGGGGTGGGAGGCGCTGGACTACGTCCGGCAGCGCTACGGCCTGAAGAACAGCGACTATGACCGCCAGCGCCATCAGCAGCAGTTCGTCAAGGCGATGGCCCAGCAGGCGTTCAGCAAGGACGTGGTGACCAACCCGCCCAAGCTGGAGAAGGTGCTCCAGGCGGCCGGCAAGGCGCTGATCTTCGACGGCAACGGCAACTCGGTGGTCGACTGGGGGCTGGCGCTGAAGAACATCCGGCCGACCGGCATGACGCTGATCAAACTCCCCGGGCGTTCGGTGATCACCGGCGGGTCGTACCGGGGCGAGGCGCTGCAGGACAGCGCGCAGGACTTCTTCGCCTCGATCCGCGAGGGGACGGTGGCCACCTACCTGCTGGCCCACCCCGAGTTCATCAACAAGTCCTGACCACTTAGACTTTCACTCGGAAGAGCCCTGCCGGAGCTGAGGAGACCAGGTGGCCAACCAGCTGCATGTCCAGGTCGTCGCCGTCGAGGAGAAGATCTGGTCCGGCGACGCCGAGATGCTCGTCGCACGCACCACCGAGGGTGAGATCGGCGTCCTGCCGCACCACGCACCGCTGCTCGGACTCCTCAAGGAGCCGTCGCAGGTGCGGGTCAAGCTGGCCGGTGGCGAGCAATTGACCTACGACGTGACCGGCGGTTTCCTGTCCGTCGACGCGGACGGTGTGACGGTGCTCGCCGAGAGCGCGTCACCCGCCGAGCCCGAGTCCCGCTGACGCCGCGATGCGGATTCTGGAGATCGCCGGAATCTGCGTCGTCGCGCTGCTCTTACTGCTGTTCGCGCTCTTCTTCCGCCGCCGGCTCCTGATGGCCGGCGGCGGAACCATTCGGTTACAGGTTCGCGTCACGACGATGGTCCCGGGCCGCGGCTGGGCCGCCGGGGTCGTCCGGTTCGTCGGCGACGAGATGCGCTTCTACCGGATCTTCACGTTCGCCATCCGGCCCAAGCGGGTGTTCGACCGCCGCACCCTGACGGTCGGCGCGCGGCGCCTGCCCGAGGGGCCGGAACGGCTCATCCTCCCCGGCGACTGGGTGATCCTCGCCTGCACCACACCCACGTCCCCGGTGGAGATCGCGATGGCCGAGTCCACCGTCACCGGCTTCAGCTCATGGCTGGAGGCGGGGCCGCCCGGTCCGCCCGGCAGCAGCCGGTTGATCCCGCGTCATCACGGCGGCCCGGCGCAGAGCTCTACCTCGTAACCCCAGGCGTCCTCGAGGTAACCGGCGTACGACTCGGGTCCGCCTGCGTGCGGGTGCTTGTCCGCGTACATCAGACTCCAGCCCTGCGACGGCGCAGCCGAGCAGAGCCGCTCCACCTCGCTCTCGCCTTCGACGGTGAAGGCCAGGTGGTTGAGGCCGGGCGCGCAGCGGTCGTGCCGATCGCCGGTGAGCGCGGGCGACTGCTCCAAGACGATGTACGTCCCATCCTTCCTGTAGGAGCGGCCACCCTTGAACTCCTGGAACACCGAGTAGCCCATCTCCTCGAGCAGCCAGCCCCACGGCCGAAGCGTGCCGGCCAGGTCCGGCACCCAGAGCTCGACGTGATGCAGGGTCACCGCGCCGAGCCGCCCGGCACCCACTTCACGTCACCCTCCGGGTTCGCCACCCGGCCCAGGATGAAGAGCAGGTCGGACAGGCGGTTGAGGTATTTCGCCGGAAGGTCGCTGGTGCGGTCCGGGTCGTCCGCGAGCAGCGCCCAGGCCGAACGCTCGGCGCGCCGCGCGACCGTCCGGGCCACGTGCAGCAGCGCCGCGCCGGGCGTGCCGCCGGGCAGGATGAAGGAGTCCAGCGCGGGCAGGCCCTCCAGGTACTCGTCGCACCAGCCCTCGAGCCGCGTCACGTACGCCTCGGTGATCCGCAGCGGCGGGTACGGAGGATCCTCGGCGATCGGGTTGCACAGGTCGGCGCCCACGTCGAACAGGTCGTTCTGCACGGCGGTCAGCACCGCGTGCACGTCGACCTTGAGGTTGCCCAGGGCCAGCGCCACGCCCACCGCGGCGTTGCACTCGTCGGTGTCCGCGTAGGCCACGATCCGCGCGTCCGTCTTCGCGGCCACCTCGTTGTTGCCCAGCCTGGTCTCGCCGGCGTCGCCGGTACGGGTGTAGATGCGGGTGAGATGCACGGCCATCCCTTCACCTTAGGGCCTGTCCTGCCGGTCGGCCTGGACCCCGCCTCGCTCCCGGCCGGCCGACAGGACAGGCCCTACGGACCCCGGGAAGAGGTGCACGCCTACCATGGCGCGGTGGATGTGATCAGGGTCAAAGGCGGCGCACCGCTCACCGGTGACGTGCATGTCGGCGGCGCGAAGAACTCGGCGCTCAAGCTGATGGCGGTGGCCCTGCTGGCCGAGGGCCGCAGCGTGGTGGAGAACGTCCCGCGGATCACCGACATCGCCATCATGGCCGAGGTGCTGCGCCGGCTGGGCTGCCAGGTGACCCTCGAGGGCACCTCGGCGACCATCGACGTGCCCGCCGAGCCGGGCAGCGAGGCCGACTACGACCTGGTGCGCCGGCTGCGCGCCTCGATCTGCGTGCTGGGCCCGCTGCTGGCCCGCCGCGGCTACGTGCGGGTGGCGCTGCCGGGCGGCGACATGATCGGCTCCCGCGGCCTGGACATGCACGTGTCCGGCCTGGCCCGGATGGGCGCGGACATCTCCGGCGAGCACGGCTACGTGATCGCCTCCGCGCCGGCCGGGCTCAAGGGTTCGAAGATCTGGCTGGACTTCCCGAGCGTCGGCGCCACCGAGAACCTGCTGATGGCGGCCGTGCTGGCCAAGGGCGTCACGGAGATCGACAACGCGGCCCGCGAGCCGGAGATCGTGGACATCTGCGAGATGCTCACCGCGATGGGGGCCAAGATCACCGGCGCCGGCACGTCGACGCTGGGGATCGAGGGCGTCGACACGCTGCACCCGGTGCGGCACACCACGGTCGGCGACCGGATCGTCGGCGGCACCTGGGCGTTCGGCGCGGCGATGACCCGCGGCGACGTGACCGTCCGGGGCGTACGCCCGCAGTTTTTGGACATCGCCCTGGACAAGCTGGTCGCGGCGGGGGCGGTGGTCGATCCGGGCGACAACCAGTTCCGCGTACGCATGATCGAACGCCCCAAGGCCGTCGACATCGTGACGTTGCCGTTCCCTGGCTTCGCCACCGACCTGCTGCCGATGGCGCTGGGCCTGGCCGCGGTGGCCGACGGCTCGTCGCTGATCACCGAGAACATCTTCGACGGCCGGTTCATGTTCGTGAACGAGATGGTGCGGCTGGGCGCCGACATCCGTACCGACGGGCACCACGCGGTGGTCCGGGGCCGGCCGCGGCTCTCCGGCGCGCCGGTGCGGGCCACCGACATCCGGGCCGGCGCCGGCCTGGTGATCGCCGGGCTGTGCGCGGACGGGGTGACCGAGGTCGGCGAGGTGCACCACATCGACCGCGGATACCCGAACTTCGTCGCCGATCTGGCCGCGCTGGGCGTCGAGGTGGAGCGGGCCGACGTGCCCGAGCCGACGTTCGACTTCTGACGGGCGGGCTCGTCTCCCGAAGGGCTCAGAGCATGAGCCGTCGCGCCGCTTCCAGTTCCTCGGCGAAGACCAGCACGGCGTACCGGCCGTCGCGGCGCAGGCCCAGCGTGGACCGGATGCCCGCGTCGGCGAGCAGCAGCCGGATGTCGTCGGCCTCGTCCGGGGTGTCGGTGACCGCGGCGGCGCAGAGCAGCCCGAAGTCGTCCGGGTCGGCGAAGATCGACAGGCTGCCGTACGGGTCGTCGGCCTGCTCGATCCAGGACAGCCCCAGCTTCCAGAAGACGACGCCGAGCAGGCCCACGAGAGCAATGGCAACCAACGGTCCGAAGAGGTACCAGCCGTCGCTCGGGGCCATGGGCACAGTCTGGCACCGGGGATCGGCGATTTTCTCAAGATTGCCTCGATAGAGTGGCTGAGCCTGCGTTAAGGCAGGCGCGGTTTCCAGGTCGTTTTCAGGGAGGGCACATGGCGGGTCGGCTCGCGGTCATCGGGTCGGGTCTGATGGGGTCCGGCATCGCGCAGGTGTCGGCGCAGGCCGGATGGCAGGTGACGATGCGCGACGTCGATGACGCCGCCACCGGCCGGGGCGTGGCGGCGATCCGCGACTCGCTGAGCCGGTTCACCGCCAAGGGGAAGATCAGCGAGGAGGACGCGGAGGCGACCCTCGCCCGGATCACCACGACCACCGACCTGGACGCGGCGGCCGACGCGGACATCGTGGTCGAGGCCATCTTCGAGCGGGTCGAGGCCAAGCACGAGGTGTTCCGCGCCCTGGACAAGATCTGCAAGTCCGGCGCGATCCTCGGCACCAACACCTCGGCCATCCCGATCACCCAGATCGCGGCGGTCACCCAGCGGCCCGAGTCGGTGGTGGGCATCCACTTCTTCTCACCGGTGCCGATGATGAAGCTGGTCGAGCTGGTCCGCGGCTACCAGACCTCGGACGAGACGCTGGCCGAGGCGCGGGAGTTCGCCGAGGAGGTCGGCAAGACCTGCGTCGAGGTGAAGCGGGACGTGGCCGGTTTCGTCTCCAACCGGCTCTTCGCGGCGCTGCTGGTCGAGGCGATCAAGCTGGTCGAGTCCGGCGTGGTCTCGGCGGCCGACCTGGACACCGTGATGAAGCTCGGCTTCGGGCACACCATGGGCCCGCTGGCCACGGTGGACCTGACCGGCCTCGACGTGATGCTCAACGCGGCCGGCAACATCCACCGCGACACCGGCGACGCGAAGTTCTTCCCGCCCGAGCTGCTCCAGCGCATGGTCACGGCGGGCGATCTCGGCCGGAAAACCGGTAAGGGCTTCTACAGCTACTGATCAAGATCAAGAGCTTGATGTCGTAGCCGGGTGGGTGGTACAGACCGTCGCTCACGCCGAGGGTCGCTTCGCTCCACCTGCGTGAGCGGTTGCGCTCCCAAGCGCAACCGCTCACGCCCTCCAGAGCCCCGCGTCAGTCCGCTTACCCAGCGACGCCAAACTCCCACCAGGCGCCGGACCGCCAACCTCTCCCCGCGCGAAGAAGGGCGGAGAGGCGGGTCAGCCGGCGGCGAAGGAGAGGGAGAGCAGGGCCGCGGCGATCATGCCGCCGAGCAGGGTCAGGCCGATGCCGCCGATGTCGAGGCGTGCCTGCAGGCGGCGGTGGGCGAACAGCGCCGCCACCGGCACGCCGGCGGACGGGGCGGCCAGGAAGCACAGCCAGCCGGCGCCGCGGATCGCCTCGCTGTCCAGGAGGCCGGACTCGCCCATCGTGACCAGGCCGGCGGCGAGCAGGCCGGTCGCGCCGGCGATCAGGGCGCCCAGCAGCGGGAGCAGGGGCAGCGTCCAGCGGGGGATCGGGCGGCGCAGGGGCGCGCGTACCGTGTCGTCGATCCTCGCGGCAGCGCGGTCGAGCAGAGCGCGCGCCGAATCGCGGGGTTGCTGGGTCTCGTCGGTCGGCTGGCGTTGCAGGGCGACCCGCGGCAGCGACTCCACAGCGGACGGCTCCGGCATCTCGCCCAGCGCGCGCACCCGCACGCCGCGTGCCCGGCGCAGCTGATCCCAGAGCCGGGCCGCCTCCCGGTCCACGTCCAGCACCTGCGCCGCGGACGCCGCCGCCCACCGGTCCGCCGAGGCCGCCTCGCCCTCGGCGCGGGCCAGCTCGCCGGCCGCCCGCGCGGTGCTGTCCTGGTACGCCTGGTCGGCGCCGTCCAGTTCGGCCTCGCGGCGCCGGGCGATGTCGGCCAGCGCGTTCATCATCAGCTGGTAGTCGCGGTCACGTGGGGTCACGGTTCACCTCGTACGGAAAGATCACGGCTGGTCACGGTTCACCTCGTACGGGACGATCACTTCGGGCACGCGGTGCACGGAACGGTCGAAGAACAGCGCCCGGCGGCTGCGCGGGTACCACGCCGGGCCGCCCGGCACCGGGCACAGCGGACCCAGGTCGGCTCCTTGCACGTCCAGCGCGACCCAGGCGCCGATCGCGTCCAGGCGCGCGCCCGGTCCGCCGAGGTCGTCGCGCAGCCGGGCCACCGACCGCCACCAGCCGAGCACGTGGGTCCGCTCGGACGGGCCGTCGGCGAGCATCCGGCGCAGCCGATCCTTGTGGCCGGGCACCGCGTCCAGCGCGTACCCCAGGATGTAGTGCGGGATCTCGTCGGGGATCACCTCGAAGAGCTGTGCGAGGTCGGACTCGTCGTACCAGTCGGCCTCGGGAAGTTCGGCGACCAGCCGGGCCGCCGCGTGCTGCGCTTCGGGCAGCGTGCACACCACGCTGAAGTGCGCGGGGCCCTGCGCGGCCAGCGACAGAGCCGCCGCGGCGAGGATGTCGCAGGCCTCGCCGACGCGGGTGCCGAGCACCGCCAGGTTGCGTCCGGGCATCCGGCCGAGCCGCAGCCGGGCCGGGCGGGCCGCCACGTCGATCCGTTCGCCGAGGACGGCGCCCGGAGAGGATCCGCTCTCGGTCATCCGGAAGACGGGCAGCCGCGGCACGGCGTCGCCGTCGAAGAGCCGCGGCGGTTCGCAGCCGTCGGGGCGGGACCGCCACAGGCGGCGCTGGAGCGTACGCCAGGAAACCCGGTCCGACGCGTCCGGGAGCCGCACGATCTGGTTGGCCCCCGCGACGCCGGAATCGGTGTTGACCACCGCGTGGAAACGCGGGATGACCGCCGCGGCCAGGTTGTTCTCGGCGAGGATCCGGCGTGCCTTGGGCAGCGCGATCCGCAGCGTGAACTGGCTGATCAGCCCGGCCCGCCCCCACAGTGCTTCGATGCCGGACACGTCCTGGCTGGCCAGCACCAGATGGATGCCCTGCGAGCGGCCCCGCCGGGCCAGATCCTCGAGCAGCGTGACCGCCTCGTCGGCGACCGCGTCCCGGCCGGACAGCAGCACCTGGAACTCGTCGATCACCGCGACGATCCGCGGCCACTGCCCGCCCGGATCCTCGGCCCGCAGCTCGGCCAGCTTGGTCGCCTCGTGCCGCTTGGCCGCCTGCGCGCGGTTGCGCAGTTCGTCGCCCAGGTGCCGGAGCAGCGCCAGGCCGAACTCGCGGTCGTTGTTGACGTTGATGCCGGCCAGCCGTACGTGCGGAAGCCAGCTCTCGTCGCGCGGACCCGGCGTGAACCGGGCGAACGACACGCCCTCCTTGAAGTCGAGCAGGTAGAGGGCGAGTTCCGACGGGTCGTACCGGGCACACAGCGAGCCCAGCCAGGCGTAGAGCAGGTTGGTCTTGCCGGAGCCGGACGGCCCGCCGATCAGCGCGTGCGGCGGGTCGTCGCCGAGCGGCACCTCGATCAGCGCGCCGTCCGGGCCGTAGCCGATCGGCGCGACCAGGCCACGCGCCGACGATGTGGCCCAGATCTTCTCCGGTTCCAGGTCGGCGAGCCGGGCCGGCGGCGGTCCCTCGCGCAGACGTTCGGCGACGCCGCGGCAGAACGCCCTGACGCGCTCGGCCGGTGGCGGCGGGTCGAGGCGGATGGGCAGGTCGCCGGTGGTGTCGGTGGTGGCCGTCCCGTCGCGTACGACGATCCGCTCGGCGCCGTCGACGGTGGCTCCGCGGATGATCAGGTGGACGCCGCACGCGACGCCGGCCCGGAGGATGCGATCCAGCTGTGCCCGCTGCGCCGGGGCGATCTCGGCGTCGAACAGCAGCACCACCACGCGCCACGGCTCCGGGCGCGGCCCGACGGTCGCCGCGGTCAGCTCGGCCAGCGACTCGAACTCGCCGGCCAGCACCGTCTCGTTCACCCGGCAGATGTGTTCGACCAGCTCGTCGAGCATCGGGCCCAGCCCGCCCGGCCCGACGAAGGTCAGCCCGAGCGGCGCGAACGCGGCCAGCGTCCCGCCCAGCCGCTCCGGGTCGTAGACGGTGAGCCGCACGTCGCCCGGCCGGGTGGTGCCGAGCGCCCGCAGCAGCACCCCGGAGATCACCCCGTCGACCGCGATCCGGTCGTCGCCGCTCACGTGCAGATGCGCCGCGTCCAGCAGCGGGACCAGGCCGGGCATGGTGGTGTGCTCGAAGGAGAGGGTGCCGATGCGCAGCAGTCCGGGGCGGCCGCCACGTTCGGGTTCGGTCGGCGACCACATCCGCCAGGACGAGCCGGCGGCGCCGGGCGCGCACAGGGCGGCCAGGGAGCCGACGCTGCCGGCCAGTGCGTTCGACTCGGCACGGAACCGGCGTTCGATGTCCTCCCGGGCGGCGTCCCGCGCCTCGGCCAGCTGGTTCAGGCAGGTCGCGTACGCGTCCCGGACCAGTCGCCGGCGTCGTTGCGCCTCGGCTCGTGCGGACTCGGCCGCCGCCAGTACCGCGCGCGCGGTCCCGCGGGCCTCGGCAAGCTCGTGCCGGACCGCTTCGACCAGCGCAATGCGGTGGCTACCCACGCGGAGATATTAGCCACTTTCGTCCCCAATGACCGGTTTACGTGCTGCGTGTCGGTGGCGCCGCCAGCGTCCCGGCCCGCGTGAGCCAGCGAGGATCCGTACGCATCAGCTCGCCCCACAGCCGGTCCGCCACCAACGCCGCGCCCTCCCGCTGCCACTGCCGCAGCGACCGGCGGGGTACATAGCGGCGGAACCACTCCAGCGCCCGGCGTGAATCCCGGTCCAGGCCGTCGGTCAGCGGCTTGCGGTCGTACGGCCGCAGACCCACCACACAGCAGTACTGCAGCGCGTTGTAATGCCGCCACTCCTCGGTCGTCCCGAACAGCCCGTCCGGCTTCAGCCGCGCGACGCTCTCCTGCAGCACCGCCCGCAGCTGCAGCGCCCGGGCCATCGGCTTCTCCGCGTTCTCCCCGGTCAGCCGCCGGTCCACGGTCGGCAGGTCGATCAGCGGGCTGCGCAGCAGACGGGCCAGGTCGCCGAAGTTGTCCAGCGCCTGCACCGTCAACCGGCGGAACTCGTCCTCGTCGACCTTCAGCAGCGTGTGCCGTTCCCGCCGGCGCGGCAGGGCCTCGCTGAGCAGCGCCAGCGCCTGCCGGTCCTGGCGGAGACGGTCGTCGTGCGGGAAGGCGATCCGGTCCAGGAAGCGGCGCACCGGGCCGATCACACCGGCGTACGCCATGACCACCGCGACCACCCCGAACTGCAGAACGGCGACCAGCCGCCGCTCCGGCGCCGCCAGCATGCTCAGCGTGGCCAGCCCGCCCACCAGCAGGGCACCCACCGCCGCGCCGGCCGCCGACCGGCGCAGATCCGGCCACAGCCGCTCCCCGGCGTCCGCCGCGTCAGCGACCGCCACCAGGTAGGCCAGCACGGCCAGGTTCAGGCCCGCCGCCGCGAGCACCAGTTCCGGGGCGCCCAGATCGATCGGCACCAGCAACGCCACCAGCGTCAGCGCGTACAGCACCGCGACCACGGTCACCGCCGCCGGGAGCACCGCCGGGCGTACCCGGTCGCGGAACCGCCAGAGCAGCACCAGCCCGCCGACCATCGGCGCCACCGCCACCAGCCGGGCCGCGCCGGGCACCGCGATCACCGCGGCCAGGAACAGCGTGGAGATCACCAGCCAGCCCCGGTCCAGCTGGGTCCGCTCCGGCAACTCGTCCGGCAGCAGCCCGATCGCCACGCCGGCCCACAGCAGGGCCGGGACGCAGAGGAACACCTCGGCCAGGACGCCGGCCGGCGCGACGGTCCAGGCGGCGACCCCGATCGCGTACGCCACCAGCGCCGCCGCCGCCCGCCACAGCAGTGGCCGCCGCGGATCCCGGCCGATCAGGTAGCTCGCCAGCCAGCAGGCCAGGGCGAAGACGGGTACGGCGACTGGGGGCACGACGTCAGTCAATCAAACGCGCGCGCGGCGTCTTCTGAAGACCCAGATGGTGGAAGAAATCAGCAGCACGAAGGCGAGCAGGACGAGGATGGGAAGCAGGATGGCCAGGATCGACAGCACGATGCTGGACACGTCCTCGGCTGTGCTGGCCACCGGCGCCCCGACACCGGCGGTGCTCGCGTTGATGACCGGCCGGGACGCGGCCTTCACCCCGTGCACGCCCAGGGCGATGATGATGCCGGCCGCGACCGGCACCCACTGGTGCGACGAAAAGAACGACCCCGGGTCGCTCACCGTCACCGTCTCCGACGCCGATCCGGCCCCGAACGCCAGCCCGCCCGCCGTCGGCCGCACCACCGTCTGCACGATGTCGTTGACGTGGTCCACGACCGGCACCTTGTCGGCGACCACCTCGACCGCCAGCAGCACCGCCAGGATCCCGATCACCCAGCCGTCCGACAGCCACTGCCACCCCGACGGCAGGTTGATCAGGTCGGTGTACCGAGCCATCAGGCCCATCGTGAGCAGCGGGATATAGGCATTGAGCCCGGAGGATGCGGCCAGCCCGGCCCCGGTGAGCGCTTCGAACACACCCTCAGGATGGCACCGCCGCGCTCGTGCCGCGCGGCGGTCGCTACCCTCTTCGGGTGCGCCTGGTGATCGCGAAGTGCTCCGTGGACTATGTCGGCCGCCTCTCCGCCCATCTGCCGTCGGCGATCCGGCTGGTGATGGTCAAGGCGGACGGCTCGGTGTCGATCCACGCCGACGACCGTGCGTACAAGCCGCTGAACTGGATGAGCCCGCCCTGCAAGCTGCAGGAGGCGCCCGGGGTGTGGAAGGTCGTGAACAAGGCCGGCGAGGAGCTGAGGATCACCCTCGAGGAGATCTTCCAGGACACGTCGTACGAGCTGGGCATCGATCCCGGCCTGGTCAAGGACGGTGTGGAGGCCCACCTCCAGGAGCTGCTGGCCGCCCACCCCGAGACGTTCGGCGAGGGCTACACCCTGGTCCGCCGCGAGTTCATGACCGCCATCGGCCCGGTCGACCTCCTCTGCCGCGACGCGTCCGGCGGCGCGGTGGCCGTCGAGGTGAAGCGCCGAGGCGAGATCGACGGCGTCGAGCAGCTGACCCGCTACCTCGAGCTGATGAACCGCGACCCGCTCCTCACCCCCGTCGCCGGCATCTTCGCCGCGCAGGAGATCAAGCCTCAGGCCCGCGTCCTGGCCACCGACCGAGGCATCCGCTGCGTGGCCGTCGACTACGACAAGCTGCGCGGCATGGAACGCGACGAACTCACGCTCTTCTAGAACGAGATCAAGAGCTTTCTGTCGCATCGGTTCAGCTGAGGCTGAGTTTCCGCGGTGCCTACGCCGTCATTCATCTGCTCGAGTTCGATGACGTCACGGGCTACTCCGCGAGTTCTCTGCTCCGGGGCGACGGGATCCTCCCTCCGGAAGGCGGTGTCGTCGTGACGGTCATGGAGGATTTCACGGAGTTCACCGGCGACTTCGTCATGAGTGTCGATAGGGCTTGGGGCGTTGTGCGCGCATTCGTCCAAAAGCCGGAGATCGCCGGACTGGGCGAGTGGCATCGCCTCTGACGCCCAGGCTGCACCGAACCGCACCGCGCTGAGCGGGCCGAGCCGCGCCGAGCGGGGTGGCCGCGCCGCGGCGGCGTCGGTCAGGTGGGCTTGGCCAGCTCGACGCGCTCGGGGTCGGTCGTGCCGGCCAGGTAGGCGCGGCCCCCGAGCAGGCCGAACGCCAGCTGCGTGGCCACGCCCAGCCAGGTCAAGGGGGTGCCGGTGGCGATCAGGACGATCGCGGGCAGCCCGAGCAGCAGGGCGTCGTAGCCGATCACCGAGGCCAGGGCGGGGCCGGTCGAGATCGAACCCATCGGGGTGTCGATCGGGAGGAGGGCGTTGTTCACGAAGCCCACGCGGGCGCGGCGGACCGCGGCTATCGCGCCGACCGGGCCGAGGGCCAGGCCGAGTGCCCACCACGGGCCGGGCGGGAGGGCGACGAGCAACTCGAGCCAGGTCAGGGCGAGCGCGCCCCACGCCGCGGCCAGGACGGCGGGGATCAGGAGGCGCTGGGTGATCGCGCGGCGGGAGTTCAGGGCCAGCATGCGCAGCAGGACGGGGTTGGCGGCGTCGGTGCGGGTGTTTCCGGCGGTGGTGCCGGCGGCCAGCAGGGTGCCGACCAGGACCGCGGGGCCGAGCAGCCACACCGGAGCGTGGGTGAGGAGCGCGGGCAGGGCGCTGGCCAGCAGGAGCCAGAGGAGGCGGCGGGGGCGGCGGAGTGCCAGGCGCAGGTCCTGGGCGGCCAGCACCGGGAGCCGCGAGTTCAGAGCGGCCGAGCGTAACTTGCGGTGGGTCCAGTAGCGGCGTTCGACCATGTCGGCGACCCAGGACGGTTCCACGCCGAAGGCCGAGTCGGCGAGGGTGCCCGCGGTGCGTGAGGCGTCGAGGATGCGGTCGTCGGGGGTTCGGGTGAGGCCGCGTACGGCCAGAACGAAGAACAGCCCGGCGACCAGCGCGAAGGCACCCGTGGCCGTGACCAGCGTCGCGGCGGGAGGCCACCCGGAGAGCCGCGGCGCCCCGACGGCCGCGTCCACCACCAGGCCGGCCAGGCCGGCGGCCAGGAGCAGGGAGACGACGGCGTCCAGCAGGACGGCCCAGCGGCCGCCGGACTGGGCGGCGACCGTGACCAGCAGGACGCCCACCCCGACGAGGGCTCCGGTGAGGACAAGCGTGACGGGCACCGGTCGGGGGCCGGCGCGGCCGAGCAGCGCCAGGGTGGCCACCGCGGACGTCAGCGCGGCGAAGGCGGTCGTCGTGGCGAAGGACGGCCACAGCAGGCGGCGACGGCTGATCGGGGCGGTGAGCAGCCACGACGCGGCAGGGCGGCTGATCGCGAGCGGGCCGAGGCGGCCCAGGGCGAGGTACAGCCCGCCCGCGACGACCGTGATCAGGGCGGCGCCGGCCAGGGCGGAGGTGTCGGGGTCGGCGGGCCAGACCAGGGCGTGCAGGCGGTTCCAGAACATGCTGCCGACGACCAGCACGAACAGGATGACGAAGTAGAACGTGCCGAAGCGTTCGCCGCGCTCGAGATGGGCCACCTGGGCCCTGCGGATCCAGCGGCGGAGCGGGGCGACGGCGACGGTCGTCAAGAGAGCGACTCCATCGTGGTGATCTCGGTGCCGGAGGACGAGGCGAACGCGTCGTCGTGGCTCGCCATCAGGATCGAGCCGCCGGTCTTCAGGTACTCGGCCAGCAGGTCGGCGACCAGGGCCCGGCCGTCGCGGTCGAGGCGCTGCTCGGGCTCGTCCAGGATGAGCAGCGAACTGGGGCGCAGCAGGGCCAGGGCGAGCGTGAGCCGCTGTTTCTGGCCGGACGACAGGGACGCGGGGATGGCGTCGCGATGGCCGGCCAGGCCGAACTGGTCGAGGGCGTCGTCGATGCCGGCCGCGGACGGGTCCTGGCCGTGGGCGCGGCAGACCAGCTCGGCGTGTTCGCGGGCGGTCAGGCCGGGATACCAGGTGGGCGGCTCCACCGTGGTGACCACGGCGCGCCAGAAGTCCGGAGTGGAGCCGGCGCGGCCGCCGAAGACGCGGATCTCGCCGTCGTCGGGACGCTGCAGGCCGGCCACGCAGCGCAGCAGGGTCGACTTGCCGATGCCGTTCTCGCCGGTGACGCAGACGCCGGCGCCGGACGGGACCAGCAGGCGGACGCCGCTCAGGACCGGGGTGGAGCCGTAGCCGACCACCAGGTCGTCGACCTGGACCGCGGGATGATCCGTCACCTCGGGAACGCTAGCAGCGCCGATCACCGCTTACGGGCGTACAGCATCTTGACGGTCTTGATCAGCCGTTGGACCTGTGCGGGGGTGCGCTCGAAGGTCATCGCTGGGATGAGGGAGGGGCCACGCCGGACGGACACCGCCTTGGCGCGGGCGAACTCGCGGAGGCCGTCGTCGCCGTGGATGCGGCCGAAGCCGGAGTCGCCGACCCCACCGAACGGCAGGTTGGCGTTGCCGACGAAGGCGAGTGCCGAGTTCACCGCCACCATGCCGGAGCGCATCCGGCGGGCGATGCGAATCGCGTTCGCCTTGCCGAAGACGCTGCCGCCCAGTCCGTACGGAACAGCGTTGGCCTTGGTCACCGCCTCGTCGGCGTCGGCGACCTTGGTGATCGTCAAGGTCGGGCCGAACGTCTCCTCGCGTACGGCGGCGGAGTCCTCGGGCACGTCCACCAGCACGGTCGGCGACACGTACGGCGCCTGCACCGATTCCCGCCCGCCGAGCACCGCCTCGCCGCCCCGGTCGAGCGCGTCGTCGATGTGCCGCTTGATGACGTCCAGCTGCCTGGGCATCGTGATCGGCCCGATCTCGTGCCCGGTACGCAGCTTGCCCGCCTTCTCCACGACCGCCGCGACGAAGGCGTCGTAGACGGGCGCCACCGCGTACACCCGCTCGATGCCGATGCACGTCTGCCCGGCGTTGGTCATGCCGCCCCAGACAGCCGCCTCGGCCGCCGCGGCGATGTCCGCGTCCGCGTCGACGATCATCGCGTCCTTGCCGCCCGCCTCGATGATCACCGGGGTGAGTGTCTCGGCGCACGCGGCCATGACCTTCTTGCCGGTCGCCGTGGAGCCGGTGAACGCCACCTTGTTCACCCCGGCCCGGCACAGGAAGCCGCCGACCTCGCCCAGCCCGTGCACCGCCTGGAAGACCGGCTGCTCGGGCACCACCTCGGCGAACGTGTCGACCAGCCACTGGCCGACCACCGGCGTGTACTCGCTGGGCTTGAAGACCACGGCGTTGCCGGCCGCGAGGGCGCCGGAGATGGAACCGACCGGGGTGAGGATCGGATAGTTCCACGGGCCGATCACGCCGACCACCCCATACGGCTGATATTCCAGATGGCCGCTGTGCTCCAGCACCATGACGCGGCTGCGCACCTTGCGCGGCCCGAGCACCCGCCGCGCGTTGCGGGCCGCCCAGTCGATGTGCTCGATCGCCGCGGTGGCCTCGACGACCGCGTCGGCGGCCGGTTTGCCGCCCTCGAGCTCGGTCAGCTCGCCGAGCTCCTCGATCCGGTCGGCGAGCACGGCACGCCACGCGAGCAGGCGTTCCTTGCGTCCGTCGAAGCCGAGCCCGGCCCACCACGCCGCCGCGGTGCGGGCCGCGGCCACCGCCTCGGTCACGGCGGCCTCGTCGGCCACCGGGACTCGGCCGGCCTCGTCGCCGCTGGCCGGGTTCGTCGAGATGAGCAGGCCGTCTTCGAGTGCCGGGAGGCCCGGCGTACGCGTCGCCGTCATGAATGTGAGCTTAGTTCGCGCACGTACGCTTGGTACCCATGAGCCCGCGACGAAATCGCCCGCGGCGGCCCGCCGCGTCCGAGCCGCCGGCCGAGGAGCACGTCCGGCGTGGCATCGAGGGCGTTCAGCAGTACCAGGACGGCGAGTGGATGGTCCGGTCCATCTTCGGCGGCGCGGCCACCAAGAGCTACCTGTGCCCGGGTTGCATGCAGCAGATCCGGCCGGGTGTGGCGCACGTCGTCGCCTGGCCGGCCGACGAGCGCGGCGACGCCGGGGACCGCCGGCACTGGCACACCGGCTGCTGGCGGGCCCGTGACCGGCGGAGTCCCGGGGTGGAGCGGTCGCGCAACGCGCCCCGCTATGGGCGAGGATGATCGTGTGAGTGCACCCATCCGCGCGAACAGCGTGCTGCCCGCCGAGCGCGAGGACATCGAGCTCGAGACCGCCGACGGCCTGACCCTGGTCGGCGAGCTGGCGCTGCCGCTGGACCGCCCGCCCACGGCCACCTTGGTCTGTCTGCATCCGCTGCCGACGCACGGCGGGATGATGGACAGCCACGTGTTCCGCAAGGCCGCCTGGCGACTGCCGGCTTTGGCCGGGGTCGCGGTTCTCCGGTTCAACACCAGGGGTACGAGCAGTGTGCGCGGCACGAGCGAGGGCTCCTTCGACAACGGGCGCGGCGAGCGGTTCGACGTGGCCGCGGCGATCGAGTTCGCCGAGTTCCACGACCTGCCCAACGTCTGGCTGCTGGGCTGGTCGTTCGGCACCGACCTGACGCTGATGCACGGACTGGATCCGTCGGTGTCCGGCGCGATCCTGCTGTCGCCGCCGCTGCGCTTCTCCGAGCCCGCCCACCTGGACGCTTGGGCCGCCGACGGCAAGCCGCTGATCGCACTGGTCCCGGAGCTGGACGACTATCTGCGCCCGGCCGAGGCGACCGAGCGTTTCAGCGTGGTGCCGCAGGCCGAGGTGATCGGCGTGCCCGGCGCCAAGCACCTGTGGGTGGGCGACGCCGAGACCGTGCTGGACGAGGTGGTCCGCCGGGTCGCTCCGGGTGTGCCGACCCCGCTGCCGGCCACGTGGGACGGCCCGATGGAGACCGGCGACATGAACGCCTACGCCAACCGGACCGTGGCCGCCTTCGCCGACAAGCCGGTGCCGCAACCGGAGTGAACCGTCAGTAGGGGCTCAGCGCCGCTCGGCCGCGGGGAGCACGACCTCGCGGCCGATCAGCTGGATCGCGGCCACCATCGGGATCGCCGCGAGCGCGCCGATCACCCCGAAGAGTGCCGCGCCGACCAGCGCCGCCACCACCGCGGCCACGTCGCTGACCTCGACCGAGCGGCGCATCACGCGCGGGTAGATGACGTAGTTCTCCAGCTGCTGGTAGAGCAGGAAGAACCCGGCGCAGACCAGCCCGGCGGTGAGCGAGTGGGCGAGCCCGACCAGGCTGACCACGACCGCGCCGAGCGTCGCGCCGATCTGCGGGATGAGGTCCAGCACCGCGACCACCACGGCCAGGGCGAAGGGGTACGCCAGCCCGAGGATCAGCACCAGGATCCAGGTGCTGACGCCGGCCAGCACCGCGATCATGACCGCGCCGACCATGTACGCGCCGACCTTGGTGAGGATCTCGTCGGTGAGCAGCGTCACCCGCTCGCGGCGGGTGGCCGGGACCATCCGGAACGTGCCCTTCTTGATCCGCTCGAACGCGGCCATGAAGTAGATCGTCAGGACCAGCACGGTCAGGACGTTGAAGATGGTCCCGAAGATCAGCCCGGCGGCGCCCGCGATGCCGCCCAGCGTGTTGCCGACCGTGCTGGCGCTGATCGCGCTCTGCGCCTTGTTCAGCAGGTCGTACCGCTCGACCAGGTCGTTGATCGTGGCGTTGGTGCGCAGGCTGTCGATGTAGCCGGGAATGTTGTTGATCAGTTCACCGGTCTGGGTGACCAGCGGCGGCACCAGCGCGACCAGGGCGCCGGCGAGCACGACCAGCCCGAGCAGGGCGACGATGGCGACCGCCCCGCCGCGCGGGACACCCCATCGGTGGATCCGGCTGACCGCCGGGTTGAGCCCGATGGCCAGGAACATCGCCACGAAGATCAGGACCAGGATCGAGGTGGCGTTGCGGATGCCCATGAAGGCGGCGTACGCCAGCAGCACCCCGATGGCGCCGATGAAGCCGATCAGGAACGGGTTGCGCCGGTCGAGCGGCGGCCCCGGCGTGCCGAAGCGGGGCCGCTCCTCCTCGACTGTCGGCTCGGCTTCCGGTTTTGCTTCCGAAGTGGAAGGAGCGGACGGAGTGGACGGTTCGGGCTTGGTCTCGTCGGCCGTCACCGGGAGCCTCCAGGGAGCGTCAGTCGGCGTCCGCCCCGACCTTAGCGGACGGCGGAACCGTCACCTTAGCGGAAGCTGTGATCTTCCCAGGTGCAGGCGCGGCGTCGGGCTTCTCGACGGACTTGTCGACCGAGGCCGGCTTCTCCACGGGCGCTGTCGTGACGACCGGCTTCTCCACCGGGGCCGACGCGACGACAGGCGGGGGCGCGGGGTCGGGCTCGTCGTCGTCGTCGTCCTCGTGGAGGGAGCCGGTGGGCGATGCCGCCGCGGCCATGACCGCGGCGGCGGCCAGCTCGGCCACCCGCTTCGCCTCCCGCTGCACCTGGCGGCGTACGTCGGCGGCGTGCCGCTCGGCGGCCTCACCGGCGCGCTTGGCGTCGGCCACCCGCTTGAGCTCGGCCTCCAGCTGTTTCTGCACCTCGGTGAGCCGCTGCTGCACCCGCTCGGTCTCGCGCTCGGCGGCCTGTGCCCGCTCGGCGGCCTCGGTGGCCAGCTGCTCGGCCTCGGTGACCTTGGCCCGTGCGGTGGTCAGGTCGGCGGTCGACTTGGCCAGCTGCTCCTGCTGCGCCTCGATGTCCTTGCGGACCTTGGTGGCCTGCTCGTCGGACTTGCGGAGCACGTCCTCGGCGTACTTGTCGGCCTCGCTGCGCAGGTCGGCGCACTGTTTCTCGACGCCGGTCCGCAGCTGACTGAGCTCCTGCACCACGGTCTGCCGGCGCTGGACGAGCTCGTGCTCGAGCGAGGCCTTGAGCTCGCCGCGCTCCCGCTCGGCGGCGGTCCGCTGGGCGGCCACCTCCATCGCGGCCTTCTCCCGCTGGGCCTTGACCTCCTGGTCGGCCTGCATGCGGGTGGACTTGGCGTAGCCGTCGGCCTCGCTGCGGGCGCGCTGCGCCTCGGCTGTGGCCGTCTCGTTGAACTGCGCCGCCTCGGCTCGCGCCCGGCTCAGCGTCGACTCCGCCTCGGCGCGCATCTGCTCGGCGGCCTGCCGGCTGGCGGCCACCGCCTTCTCCGCGGCGGCGCGACGGGCGGCGTCGGCCTTCTCCGCCTCGGCGCGGCGGGCGGCCAGCGCGATCTCGAAGTCGCGGATGCCGTCCTGCGCGTGCGCCTCGGCCTCGGCCCGGATGCGCTCGGCCTCGGCGAGGCGGGCGGCGATGTCCTCGGTCGCCGAGTTCTTGATGTCGGCCGCCACCTCCTCGGCGGTGGCCAGGATCTGCTCCACCTTGGGGCCAAGGTGCCGGAAGGACACCTCGGCGCCGACACCGCTGTTGCGGCGTGCCTGGGTGAGCTCCTGCCCGAGCCGGTCGACCTGCGCGGCCATCGCCTGGATCTGCTGATAGGCCTGTTCGCGCTCGGTCGACAGTGCCGCTATCTCGTTCTCGGCGCGTGCGACGTAGCGCTCGACCTGCTTCTTCTCGTAACCCCGCAGGGCGGTCTCGAAGCTGGGCTCGGAGGCCGCATCCCCACCGAGACCGAAGATTTCACCGCCGTGCGACATGCTGTCCATCCTCACATACGCAACGTCCGTTGATGTGCCGATACACACCGGCTTGGGCGGAAGGTGCGTCTGGTAGTGATTTTGTCAGATACGCCGGGCACGCAAGCGATCGGGCCGCACCGGAGGAATCTCCGATACGGCCCGCATCGTTGTCATACCACTCAACCACCGTCGCGCACTGGCGCAAGGTGTGCAACTGCTGAATGCCGTTGAACACCGTTGGGGGCGCGCCTCAGGAGGTCGTCTTGGCGGCCACCGGCTTGTCGCCGGCGTCGTCCTTCTCGCCGGTCCGCTGGGCCGGAGCCTCCGCCTTGTCGGCGGTCGCGGTCTTGGTCGCCTGCTCGACCGCCGCCTTGGCCGCGGCGCCCACCGAGGGCACCAGGCCGGACAGGCCGGAGAGCATCTGACCGAGCTGGTTGGTGACCGCGTCCTTCTGACGGGTCAGGTCCTCGACCTCGCGGCGGGCGGCCTGAGTGGTCAGCTCGGACTCGGTGCGAGCCTCGCTGAGCAGCCGGTTCGCCTCGGCGCGGGCCTCGGTGACCGTCTTGTCGGAGAGGGCTCGCGCCTTCTCCACGGTCTCGTTGGCGTGCCGGTCGGTCTCGAGCCGGCGCTGCTCGGCGCGTTGCTCGATCTCCTTGGCGCGGTCCTCGGCGGCGCGGGCCCGCTCCTCGGCCTCGGCCACCATCTTCTGCGTGGCGCTGATCTGGGCGGCGTGCCGCTCGGACTCCTCGCGCTCCGCCTTCTCCCGGCGCTCGGCGACCTCGAGGGCCAGGGCCTGGAGATCCTTGTCACGCTTGTCGCGGGCGTCGGACAGCATCTTGGTCGCCTCGGCGCGCTTCTCCTCGGCCTCGCGGCCGGCCTTGGCGCGGAGCTGGGTGATCTCCCGCTCGGCGGTCGCCCGGTGCGCGTTGACCTCACGCTCGACGGTCGACTTCAGCTCGGCGACCTCGTGCGCGGTGACCGTACGCAGCTGCTTGGTCTCGCGGTCGGCGTCGGACCGCAGGGTGTCGGCCTCGCGGCGCGCCTGCACCCGGGTCTCGGCCGACTCGCGCTCGGCGGAGGTGCGCACCTGACCGGCCTCGCGCTCGGCGGTCGCCTTCATCGCGGCGGCCTCGGCGCGTGCCTTGTCGGTGATCTCGCGGGCCTCGAGGCGGGCCGCGGAGAGAATGCCCTCAGACTCCCGCTTCGCCTCGTTCCGGTGGTCGTTGGCCTGTTCCTCGGCCAGCCGCAGGATCTGCTCGACCCGGGTGCCCAACCCGGAGAGCGTCGGACGGTTGTTCTCCTCCAGCTGTTTGTTGCTGTCGGCGAGTTTCTGCTCGAGCGCGTTCAGACGCTGCTCGGCCTGGCGCAATCGGCGCTGCGCGTCGTTCATCCGCTGTTCGGCCTCGCCGCGGGCCTGCTCGGACTGGTTCAGCGCGGCGACCAGCCGGCCGAGGTGAGCATCGACCTGGCCACGGTCGTATCCACGCAGGACAACCGTGAAGTCGTGCTGTGAGTTCGCTGACTCGAAGAATGCGAGATTCTGGTCCTGCTGCTGGGGCATTGCGCCATCCTTGCGAACCGCCCTAAGGCATGCAAGGGGGAGGGGCCCTAAGAAATAGCCCCCTAAGATCAGCTTCGTTCGCCGGTCGAGGGGGTTCGCCCACCGTTCGGCCGGGCGGGCCCGGGCCGGGCGTTCAGCCCCTCACCTGCTGTGTCACGGTTTGACCGCGGATCATCCCATCGGTGCGGCCGACCATGTCGACGATCCTGCCAGGCCAGGCCGCTGCCGTGGGGAGGTTTCACCCGTGTGGCGTACAAATCAGGCAGGCTGCACCAATTCCACCAGCACGCCGCCGGCATCCTTGGGGTGCACGAAGTTGATCAGTGAGCCGCCGGTACCGCGCCGGGGGTTGTCATAGAGCAACCGTAGTCCGCGCGCCCGCAGGGCCTCGCTGCTGGCCCGCACGTCACGCACGGTGTATGCCAATTGCTGCAATCCCGGGCCGCTGCGATCGAGGAACCTGGCGATCGCCGAGTCCGGCCGCGCGGGCGCCAGAAGTTGCAGGCGCGGCCCGTCCGGATCGTCGCCGACGGCCAGCATCGCCTCGCGTACGCCCTGCTCCTCGTTGGTCTCCTGATGGACGCAGCGCAGGCCGAACGTCTCGGCGTAGAACGCCACAGCCTCGTCCAAGTCGGGCACCGCTACGCCGACGTGGTCGATGCGCGACAATCCGACGAGGGGAAGATCAGCCATACCGGATAGTGTGTCACCCTAACCATCGTTCAGTCGGCGGAGGCTCAGTGAGCACCTCGGTTATCGTCAGCGGCGCACGTACCCCCATGGGTCGTCTTCTCGGCAACCTCAAGAACGTGCCGGCCACCACGCTCGGCGGCCATGCCATCAAGGGCGCGCTGGAACGCGGCGGCGTGCGGCCCGATCAGGTGCAGTACGTGATCATGGGCCAGGTGCTGCAGGCCGGCGCCGGCCAGATCAGCGCGCGGCAGGCGGCCGTGGCGGCGGGCATCCCGATGACCACGCCCGCGCTGACCGTCAACAAGGTGTGCCTCTCCGGCCTCGACGCCATCGCGCTGGCCGACCAGCTGATCCGGGCCGGCGAGTTCGACATCGTGGTGGCCGGCGGCATGGAGTCCATGACCGGCGCGCCGCACCTGCTGATGAACCACCGCCAGGGCAGCAAGTACGGCGACGTCCTGGTCCGCGACCACATGGCGGTCGACGGCCTGATGGACCCGTGGGACGGCGTCTCGATGGGCGAGTCCACCGAGAGCAGCGGCGCCGCGCTCGGCATCACCCGGGCCGAGCAGGACGCCTTCGCCGCGCTCAGCCACCAGCGTGCCGCCGCCGCCCAGCGCGAGGGCCGGTTCGCCGAGGAGATCGTGCCGATCCGGGCCGGGCTGCGCGAGACCGACACGGTCGTGGACACCGACGAGGGCGTCCGCCCCGACGCCACCGCCGAGAGCCTGGGCAAGCTGCGTCCCGCCTTCCGCCCCGACGGCACGATCACGGCGGGCAGCGCGTCCCCGATCTCCGACGGTGCCGCAGCGGTCGTCGTGATGAGCCGGGCCAAGGCCGAGGAACTGGGCCTGACCTGGCTGGCCGAGATCCGGGCGCACGGCAACGTGGCCGGTCCCGACTCGTCGCTGCAGTCCCAGCCGGCCAACGCCATCAAGCACGCCCTGGGCAAGGCCGGGCTGACCGTCGCCGACCTCGACCTGATCGAGATGAACGAGGCGTTCGCCCAGGTGGTGCTCCAGTCGATGCGCGAGCTCAAGGTCGACGAGGACCGGGTGAACGTGAACGGCGGCGCGATCGCGCTGGGTCACCCGATCGGCATGTCCGGGGCCCGGCTGGTGGTGACACTGGCGTACGAGCTGCGCCGGCGCGGTGGCGGGCTGGGCGCGGCGGCGCTGTGTGGCGGCGGCGGCCAGGGCGACGCGCTGCTGATCTCCGTTCCGTGAGTCTCTCCGTCGAGGAACTGGTCGCACGGGCGCGTGACGGCGACGCCAGATCCGTCGCGCGCATGATCAGCCTCGTCGAGAACGGCGCGCCCTCGCTGCCTCTGCTCGCGGCGACGCTGGCCCCCTACGCCGGCTCGGCGCAGGTCGTCGGGCTCACCGGCTCGCCGGGTGTGGGCAAGTCGACGACCACCAACGAGCTGATCCGCTCGTTGCGGGCCCTGGACAAGAAGGTCGGCGTGCTCGCGGTCGACCCGGCCAGCCCGTTCACCGGCGGCGCCATCCTCGGCGACCGGATCCGGATGCAGGAGCACACCGCCGACCCGGGCGTCTACATCCGTTCGATGTCCACCCGGGGCCAGCTCGGCGGGCTCTCCGCGGCCACGCCCCAGGCGGTCCGCGTGCTCGAGGGCGCCGGATGCGACGTGATTCTGGTCGAGACGGTCGGCGTCGGCCAGGCGGAGGTCGAGGTCGCCGCGCTGGCCGACACCACGCTGGTGCTGCTCGCGCCCGGGATGGGCGACGCGATCCAGGCGGTGAAGGCGGGCATCCTGGAGATCGCCGACGTCTTCGTGATCAACAAGGCGGACCGGCCGGGCGCGGACAACACCTACCGCGACATCCAGGGGATGCTGGCGCTGGGCGAGCGGGCCGCGGGCGAGTGGCGGCCACAGGTGGTGCGCGCGGTGGCGGTCAAGCGCGAGGGCATCGACGACATCCTGGCGGCGGTGGACAAGCATCGCCAGTGGCTCGTCGACTCCGGCTCGCTCACCGGCAAGCGCGAGAAGCGGGCCGCCGTCGAGGTCGAGGCGATCGCGCTGGGCACGCTGCGTGCGCGGATGGGTTCATTTCGCGGGGGTACGCCGTTGAGCGCGCTCGCCTCCCGCGTCGCGGCGGGGGAACTCGATCCGTACGCGGCGGCCGACGAGCTACTGAAAACGCTTTAGCGTCTCGGCGATCAGCGTCGCGTCCCAGACCAGCCGTCCCTCGGCCAGGTCGGCGATCAGGTCCCGCAGCCAGGCGACCTCGGCGCGCAGCATGGCGGCCCGGTACTCGTCCTCGATCAGGAAGAGCCGCGGCAGGCCGGGGGGTGCCTGCGCCTCGATGTCGGCCAGCCGCCGCTCCTGCTCGACGGCCCGCTCGGTCAGCAGGTCACGGGCGTCGGCCGGGGCCAGGATCGCCAGGAAGGCCAGCGCGATCGGGAACTCGGGGAACTCCCGGGCCGGAGCCGCGAGCCGGGCGGTCACCCAGCGGCGCAGCTCGTCCCGCCCGCCCGCGGTGATGTCGTACGTGGTGCGTTCCGGCCGCCCGCCGTCCCGCGCGGTGCCCGCCGGCCGGGCCAGACCGTCCCGCACCAGCCGGTCGAGCGCCTGGTAGACGCTGTTGCGCTGGGCCACGTTGACCAGTTGGTCCTGCCCGCGCTCCTTGATCATCTGCTGCATCCGGTAGGGGTGCATCGACTCCTCGAGCAGCAGGGCGAGCAGCACCATCGCCAGCGGCGAGTGCCGCACCACCCGGTCAGCCATGCCCAGAGCCTAAGTCCTGTCTCGTGGATCACCCAGGGCTGCGGTGGGGCCCAGAGCGCGCCTGACAGCGCCCGAAAACCGCCCAAATACAACACCGGTATTCGGGCGGTTTTCGGTCGTTGTCAGCCACCCTCTGGACCCGCCTCGCACTTGGGCGATCCACGAGACAGGACTTAGGGGCAATCCCAGGGTTGTCAGTCATAGTCATGACGTGCATAGTCAACTCATGACTAAAGCCATCATCGCCGGGGCCGGAATCGCCGGCACGGCCGCCGCCCTCGCGCTCCACCGCCTCGGCTGGGACGTGACGATCCACGAGGCGCGGGAAGAGAGCGCGGACGAGCGAGGCGCGTTCCTCACGGTCGCGGTCAACGGCATCGCGGCCTTGCGTACGCTCGGCATCGACCCCTCCTCGGCGCTGGCCCACGGCTATCCCACCCCCACGGTCGTGCTCCGCAACGGCGCCGATCGCGAGCTCTCCCGGCTGCCCCTGGGCGGCCCGACGGCCGACGGGCTGGTCACCACCACGATCCGCCGGGCCGACCTCTACCTCGCGCTGCGCAAGGCGGTGCTCGACGCCGGCGTCCCGATCCACTACGCGAGCCGGGTCACCACCCTCGACGCCGGCGCCGACCTGATCGTCGGGGCGGACGGGCTCAACTCCCAGGTGCGCCGCCGCATCGACGGCGCCCGGCCGCGATACCTCGGGCTGCTCAACGCGGGCGGCTTCACCGCACGACCGATCGAGGCGGACCTCGACCGGACGCCCGGCCTGGTGCACATGACCTTCGGGCGGCGATGCTTCTTCGGGTGGAGCGCCGCGCCGGACGGATCGGTGTGGTGGTTCGCCAACCCGCCGTCGCGCACACCGCACAGCGGCCCGCCGCCCGCGGACTGGCGCGAACAGCTCATCGACCTGCTCGCCGCCGACGAGGGCCCCGCGGCGGCGATCGTCCGGGCCACCCCCGAGGCGCTCGGCCCGTGGAACACCTACGACCTGCCGCGCGTGCGCACCTGGCGATCCGGCAACGCGGTCCTGATCGGCGACGCCGCGCACGCCGCGTCCCCGTCGTCCGGGCAGGGGGCGTCGATGGCCTTGGAGGACGCGGTCGTGCTCGGCCGGGCGCTGGCGTCGTCATCGGACATCGAGCGGGGGCTGGCCGCCTACGAGGAGATCCGGCGGCCCCGGGTCCAGCGCGTCGTGCGGGCGGGCCGGCGCAACGGCAGCGGCAAGGCGGCGGGCCCGGTCGGAGCCGCGATCCGAAACTTCATGATGCCGCCGATGATGCGCATGCTCTACCGCAACGGCAACCCCCAGTCCTGGATCCTCGACCACCGCGTCTGATCCTCTTGGCCCACCCGGCAGCCCGGTCCGGCGAATGTGGCCGCGGCAAGGTCGAGACCGGCGGACGCGGGCTGTCCCCGCGGGCCCACCCGGCAGGTGGGCAGAGGGGGTGACCCACGACGGCCCGGCGTGTGTGCCACGCCGAATTGACGTCGCGCGTACGTGTGAACGGTCTTGATCTTGATGGGACCGAAGCGCTACGAACCCGCCTGGCGTAGGAGAAAAGAGGCCCAGCTGCGGTAGGGGCGCCAGCTCTGGGAGATCGCGTCCAGCTGGGCCGATGCGGGCTCCGGGCCGAGGTCGTAGAGCCGAGCCATCGTCGTGCGCAGGTGGGGCGTCTCGCGCGGGAAGAGGTCGGCCACGCCGGCGCCGCGGATCAGGGTGAGTTCGGCGGAGAACGGGCCGATGCCCTGGAGCTTGCGCAGATGGGCCATGGCCTGCTCGATCGTCATGTCGCGCAGCAGGTCGGCGTCGAGGTCGCCGGCCAGGGCCGCCTCGCCGAGAGCGCGCAGGTTCTCCACCTTGCGGATCATCATGCCGGGCATCGGCTCCAGCGTGGCCAGTCGCTGCGGCGGTGGGAAGGCGGCCAGCCGGTGGTCGCCGAAGTCCACCGTCTCGCCCAGGTCCTCGCTGAGCCGCCGCCGCAGGGTCGCGGCCTGCCTCATCGAGATGCGGTGGCAGAGCAGGGCCCAGGCCGCCGCCTCGTACGGGCTGCCGAACAGCACCGGCCGCAGCCCGGGGAACTGTTTCTGCAGGTCGCCGATCACCTCGTCGCGGGTGCCCACCTCGGCGAAACCGCTGCCGTCGATGTCCAGCGACAGGATGCGGGACACCTGCGCGGCGATCTGGTCGGCGGGCAGGTCGCCGGGGTTGGCGACGATGTGACCGGTGAGGTCGTCGGTCACCCGGACGCCGACGGTCGTCCAGGCGCCGTCGGCGGGGAAGGCGAAGTCGGCCCGCGCCCCGCTCGCGAAGGCCGGGAAGATGGCCTGGAAGCGGGCGGCCTCGGCCAGCGAGAACGGGCCCCGGGCGGACAGCGGAAAAGTCACCGCAGCATCAAAGCAGACTTAGCGATCGTTCAGGTGATGGCTCTAGGATGTGGCCATGGACGCAGCCGAGATCGCCGCCGGCCGGGAGCGCTGGCAGCGGCGCTACGACGAGTCGCGGAAGCGGGACGCCGACTTCACCACGCTCTCCGGCACACCCGTCGACCCGGTGTACGGGCCGCGCGGCGACCACCCCGGATTCGAGCGTATCGGCTGGCCGGGCGAGTTCCCGTACACCCGCGGGCTCTACCCGACCGGGTACCGCGGGCGGACCTGGACGATCCGGCAGTTCGCCGGATTCGGCAACGCGCGGCAGACCAACGAGCGCTACAAGATGATCCTGGCCGCGGGCGGCGGCGGGCTGAGCGTCGCCTTCGACATGCCGACGCTGATGGGCCGGGACTCCGACGAGCCGCAGTCGCTGGGCGAGGTGGGCCACTGCGGGGTCGCGATCGACTCGGCCGCCGACATGGACGTCCTCTTCGACGGCATCAAGCTGGAGGACGTCACCACGAGCATGACGATCTCCGGGCCGGCCGTGCCGATCTTCGTGATGTACCTGGTGGCCGCCGAGCGGCAGGGTGCCACCCTGCGCAACCTCGACGGCACCCTGCAGACCGACATCTTCAAGGAGTACATCGCGCAGAAGGAGTGGCTGTTCCCGCCCGAGCCGCACCTGCGCCTGATCGGCGACCTGATGGAGTACTGCGCCGCCGAGATCCCGCGGTACAAGCCGCTGTCGGTGAGCGGCTACCACATCCGGGAGGCCGGCTCGACCGCCGCGCAGGAGCTCGCCTACACGCTGGCCGACGGCTTCGGCTACGTCGAGCTGGGCCTGAGCCGCGGGCTGGACGTGAACACCTTCGCGCCGGGGCTGTCCTTCTTCTTCGACGCGCACATCGACTTCTTCGAGGAGATCGCCAAGTTCCGGGCGGCCCGGCGGATCTGGGCCCGGCACCTGCGCGACGACTACGGCGCGACCAGCGAGAAGGCGCTCTGGCTGAAGTTCCACACCCAGACCGCGGGCGTCTCGCTGACCGCGCAACAGCCGGTGAACAACGTGGTCCGGACCGCGGTGGAGGCGCTGGCGGCCATCCTGGGCGGCACCAACTCGCTGCACACCAACGCGCTGGACGAGACGCTCGCGCTGCCCACCGACGAGTCCGCCGAGATCGCGCTGCGGACCCAGCTGGTGCTGATGGAGGAGACCGGCGTCACCAACGTGGCCGATCCGCTCGGCGGCAGCTGGTACCTCGAGGAACTGACCGACCGGATCGAGGCCGAGGCGGAGGAGATCTTCACCCGGATCCGCGAGCTCGGCGACGACGGCAGCATGACCGCGGGCATCCTGCGCGGCATCGAGGACGGCTGGTTCACCTCCCACATCGCCGAGGCCGCGTTCGTCTACCAGCAGGCGCTGGAGAAAGGCGACAAGAAGATCGTCGGGGTGAACGCCCACACCGGCACCGTCTCGGGCGAGCTGGAAATTCTGCGTGTCTCCCACGAGGTCGAGGTGGTGCAGCGGCGCGAGCTGACCGCCCGCAAGGACAACCGCGATGGGGTACGCCTCCGTCAAGCGCTCGATCGCCTGATCGCGGCGAGCCGCACCGACGAGAACCTCATCCCGCCGATGCTGGAGGCGGCCCGGGCCGAAGCCACACTGGGCGAGATCTGTGGCGCCCTCAAGGACGAGTGGGGGATCTACCAGGAACCCGCCCGCTTCTGATTTTCCCGGCTCGCTGTGACGTCCGATATGACCTGCCCGGCGGCGCGGCCGACCGGCTGCCCTGCGTGCGAGACTAGGGAACCATGAGCGACCCACGGAGCACTCCGTCGATCTTCACCCGCGGCGCGGTCGACCTCAGCGCGCTGCGCCCGGCTCCGGCACGCCCCGCCGCACCCGCCGGCGGCCCCCCGGCCGGCGCCAGCAGTCCGCCGCGCCCGGCCGGTTCCGCCGCCAGTCCCGCCGGTGGCCCGGGCGGTAACCCCGCCGCCGGTGCGCCCGCGGCCGGGTCGGCGGCCATCATCGAGGTGAACGAGGCCAACTTCCAGACCGAGGTGCTCGAACGCTCCCTGAGCACACCGGTGATCCTGGACTTCTGGGCCGACTGGTGCGAGCCGTGCAAGCAGCTGTCCCCGATCCTGGAAAAGCTGGCGGCGGCCGCCGGCGGCGACTGGGTGCTCGGCAAGGTCGACGTGGACGCCAACCCGCGGCTCGCCCAGGCGCTGCGCGTGCAGGGCATCCCGATGGTCGTCGCGGTGGTCGGCGGCCAGCTCGTCGAGGGCTTCACCGGCGTGCTGCCCGAGGCCCAGGTCAAGCAGTACGTGGACGCCGTCCTCAAGGCGGGCGGGGTGTCCGTGGCGCCCGCCGAGGACCCGCGCCTGGACGCCGCCGACGACGCGCTGATGACCGGCGACCTGGACGAGGCCGAGGCCGCGTACAAGAAGATCCTGGCCGAGACCCCGCAGGACCGTGCCGCCGAGTCCGGGCTGGCGCAGGTCGAGCTGTACCGCCGGATCCAAGGTGTGGACGCGCAGTCCGCCATGGCCAAGGCCGACGCCGACCCCGGCGACATCGCGGCGCAGCAGCTGGCCGCCGACATCGAGGTGCTCAGCGGGCAGGCGCCGGACGCCTACCAGCGCCTCGTCGACCTGGTGAAGCGCTCCAGCGGCGACGAACGTGACGAGGTCCGCAAGCACCTGCTCTCGCTGTTCGCGGTCGCCGGTCCGGACGACCCGGCGGTGTCCGAGGCTCGTCGCGCCCTGGCCCGCGCCCTGTTCTAAAGAGAAGGGAGGGGCCCCGCATGCGCCGCATCGCCATCCTCGACGCACCGTCCAATCTCGGTCTGCGCCCGCCGACCGTGACATCGGTGCCGGGGTGTGCCAAGGCGCCCGGGGCCCTGCGCGACAACGGTCTGCTGGAGCGGCTGCACGCGAGGGACGCCGGGTGCCTCACGCCGCCGCGCTACGACCCGGGTGACTGGCGCCCCGGCGACGGGGTGTGCCACGCGGAGCAGATCAACGCGTACTCCCGCCGCCTCGCCGACCGGATCGCCGACATCCTCGACGCGGGCGAGTTCCCGGTGATCCTCGGCGGGGACTGCTCCATCGTGATCGGCTCCGGCCTGGCCATGCACCGGCTCGGCGCGGAGATCGGCGGCCGCATCGGCCTGGTCTTCGTCGACGGGCACTCCGACTTCCGCCACCCCGGCAACGCCTCGTACGTGGGCGCGGCCGCCGGTGAGGACCTGGCCCTGGTCACCGGCCGCGGCCAGCCCGACCTGGCGGCCATCGAGGGGCGCCGGCCCTACTTCCGCGACATCGACGTGGTGGTCATGGGCATCCGCGCCCAGGACGAGTACCGCCTCGACCTCCAGGCCGCCGGCATCGTCACCCGCCCGGTGCCGGCGCTGCGCGCGGAGGGTGCGGCCCGCAGCGCCCAGTGGGCCCGCGACCAGTTGGTCGACTGCGCCGGCTACTGGGTGCACGTCGACATGGACGTCCTCGACCCGGCCGTGATGCCGGCGGTGGACGCGCCGTCACCCGGTGGCATCGCCTTCCCCGAGCTGGAGTTGCTGCTGGCCGGGCTGGTCGACACCCCCGACTGCCTCGGCGTGGAGATCACGGTCTTCGACCCGGACTACGACCACGACGGCTCCTACGCCGCGGAGATCACGTCCACGCTGGTCGCCGGGCTCTCCCCGGTACGCACGGCGCCGGCCCGCCCGGACCTGGTGGCCGCCCGCCAGGACCTCGACGCCCCGCCGGCGCCCGACCCGGTGGTCGAATCCGCCGCGGTGTGGGTCGCCGAGTACAACGTCACCCTGGACCGGACCGCCGACCCCGCCGATCCTGTTGACCCGCCTGATCCCGTTGACCCGGTGGATTCTGTTGACCCGGTGGATCCTGTTGACCCGGTGGATCCTGCTGACCCGGCCGATGAGCCCGATCCTCTCGAGCCGTCGGACGAGCCCGAACCGATCGAGCCCTCGGACCAGATCGATCCGTCCGAGCCGGATCTTGCGCCCGTCGCTGAGACCGAGCAGGTCGTCGAGGTCGAGCCTGCCGTTGAGGTCGAGCCTGCCGTTGAGGTCGAGCCTGCCGTTGAGGTCGAGCCTGTTGTCGAGGCCGAGCCTGTCGCTGAGGCCGAGCCGATTGTCGAGGCCGAGCCGATTGTCGAGGCCGAGCCGATTGTCGAGGCCGAGCCGATTGTCGAGGCCGAGCCGGTTTTCGAGCCTGTCGCTGAGGCCGAGCCTGTTGCCGAGCCCGAGGACGTTCCCGCCGAGGGCGAGCCGGTCGTGGCCACGGTCAACGGCAGCGCGGCCCACGATCCGGCCCGGCCGATCGTTCCGCGGCCGCTCGGCTCGGCGCCGCTGCTGGACTCCGAGCCGCTGCCGGCCACCAGGCCCGGGATGCTGCGCCCGCGGCCCTCGGAGGACAGCGGGTTCACCCTCCCGACTCAACGCCCGGCGTTCGACCTCGGCTCCGGCGAGCCGGCCGACATCGCCTGACGCGTCGGCCGGTCGGGCTGGACTTCACGCGTCGGCCGGTCGGGCTGGACTTCACGCGTCAGCCGGTCGGGCTGGACTTCACGCGTCAGCCGTTCAGGCCGGACAGGAAGCGGGACACGATCGGGACGGCGGTGTCGGCGCCGGCGCCGCCCTTCTGGACCATCACCGCGAACGCGACGTCGTCCTGCCAGCCGATGAACCAGGCGTGCGTCTCCGGGGAACCGGACGCGAACTCGGCGGTGCCGGTCTTGCCGTACACCGGCTTGCCCTTCGCTCGCTTCAAGGCCGTACCCGTGCCTGAGGTGACCACCTCGCGCATCATCTCCCGCAACGGGTCGGCGGTGGCCGCGTCGATCGGGCTGCCGTCGACGGCAGGCTTGGCCGGCGGCGGGTCGAGCACCAGCTTGGGCTGGACGAACTTGCCGCGGGCGACCGCCGCCGTCGCGCTGGCCATGGCGATCGGGCTGACCGCGGTCTGACCCTGGCCGAAGCTCGCCTGGGCCAGCTCGCCGGGGTTGTCGGCGGGTGACGGCTTCCCGCTGAACGCCGGCATGCCGAGGTCCCACTCGGCGCCGAGGCCGAGGGCCGTCGAGGCCGCTTTCAGCCCGTCCGCGCCGAGTTTCGGCGACAGGTTCACGAACGCGGTGTTGCACGACTTGGCGAAGTCGGTGTGGAACGGGACCTTGCCGAGGGCCATGTCGTGCGAGTTCTTGAAGGCCTTGCCCGCGACCTCCTTGGTCTTCGGGCAGTCGACGGCGGTGTCGGCGGTGACCGCCTTCTTCTGCAGCAGGCCGAGCGTCGAGACCATCTTGAACGTCGAGCCGGGTGGCACCTGCCCGGTCAGCGCCACGTTGTCACTGCCGCCGTCGGGGCCGTTGCTGACCGCCAGCACCGCCGAGTCGCTGATCCGCACCGCGACCAGGGCGCTGGGCTGCTTCTGCGTCGCGGTTGCCGCGTCGGCCGCGTTCTGCGTACGCACATCGATCGTGGTTTTGACCGGTGTCCCGGCGACCGGCTTGGTGCTGAAGACCTGGGCCGGCTTCTCGTCGCCGCTGCGCTGGATCACCACGGACAGCCCGGACGTGCCCCGCAGCTTGGCGTCGTAGCGTTCCTGGATGCCGCCGTGCCCGGCCGTGTCGCCCTGGGCGAGGGTGTCGGGGTTGGCGTCGATGTCCTCGGCGGTGGCCAGGTCGACGGTGCCGAGGAGGGCGCGCGCGAACATCCGGGTCGGCGCCAGGGCGCGGCTTTCCTCGGGGAACGTGGTGCCGGGCAGCGGGCGTACCTCTGCCCTGATCTTGAGATAGTCCTCGCGACGCAGCGTGACGATGTCGATGCGGCTGTTCTCCTGCGCCTTCGCGACGCGGGCGGGGAGGTCCTTGAGGTCGACGGTCACCTTGATCTTCTTGAGGGCCGTGGTGAGCGCCGTGGCCAGCGCGGGAACGTCGTCGCCGACCCGGGCGGGGTCGAGCGCGATGGTGACCACCGGGCGCGGCGTCACGATCGGCTTGCCGGCCGCGTCGAGCACGGCGGCCCGCTCGGCGGCGACCCGGCGCACGGCGAGCTTGTCGCCGCCGACCAGGTCTTTCTGCACGATGGACGGCTCCCAGATGATCCGCCAGCCGTCGCTGTCCCGCTTCGTCATCCGGACGAGGCTCTGGTACGACCAGGGCACACCCCCGGGCAGCGTCCAGTCGATCTTGACCGTGCCGGTCGCGATGTCGCCGTTCTCCTTCGTGTCACCGGCCCGGCTGACCACCAGCGTGGTGACCGGCAGCTCGCCGGCGAGGCCGCCGATCTCGGTGGCCACCTCGTCCGACTTGATCGGGGCGCCGGCGGCCGTGACAAAGCCCACCTTCGACAGATCGCCGGATTTCCACCCGCTCAGGAACGTGTCGAGCGCGTCATCCGGCCCGTCGGAACCGCAGGCCGTGGCACCGCCGCCCAGCATCGCCAGGCCGATCAGGGCCGCGAGGGCACGCCGCATCGTTTCTCCATCTCAGGGGGGTACGGGCTGCCAGAAACTTAGCGAACGCTCATCACATCTCGGCTGCGACAGTGTCCTGCGCTGGGTGATCTGTATCAAATTTCGGCCACGATCGGCACGTTCGCGACCTTGGCGTGACCGACGCCCCGGATTCCTGTCGGGGGCACGCCGTAGGCTGTGCCAGAAGCGTTTAGCCCACAGAGTTGTGGGCTGAGGGGAGTGCCAGGCATGGCTGTCGCCGACGAGGCAGCGTCCGATTCCGACCCTGAGATCGACTTCGTGCCGGGCCCCGGGCTGGCGGTGACCGGCCGGCTCGGCACGTCTGAGGACAGCGAGCTCGAGGAGCCGTTGCCCAATGCCGAGCGGCTGGTGGCCGCGGCGGTGTCGCTGGCCGGCAACGACCACGTGACGGCGTCGCTGGTGGACCGCTTCTGGCGGTTCGCGCCCGACGAGGAACTGGTCGGCTTCACGCCGGAGGAGATGCACGCCGCCGCACTCGACCATCGTGAGCTGGCCGCGGCCCGGTTGCCCGGCGAGCTGAAGGTGGAGATCAGCCCGCCTGACCGCGACGAGCCGCGCACGGTGGTGTCGATCGTCACCGACGACATGCCGTTCCTGGTCGACTCGGTCACCGCGCTGCTCACCGCCCACCAGCTCGAGGTGCATCTGCTGGTGCACCCGCTGATCGTGGTGCGCCGCGAGCCGCTGGGGGCGCTGGCCGAGGTCGAGGCCGACGTCGAGCCCGACGACGCGATCGACGGCGACCTGGTGGAGAGCTGGATCCGGATCGAGATCGACCCGGTCCGCGACCCGGCCGCCCGTGAGCAGCTGCACAACGAGGTGCGGCGGGTGCTCACCGACGTGCGCGACGCGGTGGAGGACTGGCAGCGCATGCGTCAGCGGGCGCTGGTGATCGCCGACGAGCTGGCCGCCGCCCGTGGTTCCGACACCAAGCTCCCGGTGCCGGACAAGGACGTCACCGACTCGGTCGAGCTGCTCAAGTGGCTGGCCCACGACCACTTCACCTTCCTGGGTTACCGGGAGTACCGGTTGCGCGACGACGTCCTGCACGTCGTCGAGGGCAGCGGCCTGGGCATCCTGCGGGGTCCGGGCACGCCGCGGGCGCTGTCGTCGATGACGCCGGAGGCGTACAAACGCGCGCTGGAGAAACGCCTGCTGGTGATCACCAAGGCCAACTCCCGGGCGACCGTGCACCGCTCGTCGTACCTCGACTACATCGGCGTGAAGGTCTTCGACGACGACGGTCAGGTGGTCGGCGAGCGCCGCTTCCTGGGCCTGTTCTCCAGCTCGGCCTACCGCACCAGCGTCCGTGAGCTGCCGGTGGTCCGCCGCAAGGTGGGCGAGGTGCTGGACCGCTCCGGCCTCTCCCCGCGCGGGCACAGCGGCAAGGACCTGCTGCAGATCCTGGAGACTTACCCGCGCGACGAGCTTTTCCAGATCAAGACCGATGATCTGTACGAGGCGGTGGTCGGCGTCCTGCGGATGGCGGGCCGCCGTCAGTTGCGCCTGTTCCTGCGCCGGGACGGCTACGGCCGGTTCATCTCCTGCCTGGTCTACCTGCCCCGCGACCGGTTCACCACGCAGAACAGGCTGTGTATGCAGGAGATCCTGCTGCGCGAGCTGAACGGCATCGGGGTCGACTACACCACCCGGGTGACCGAGCGGATGCTCGCGCGGGTGCATTTCGTGGTGCGCACCGACCCGGCCGACCCGCCCGGCCAGGTTGATCCGAACGAGCTGGCCGAGATGCTCGCCGACGCCACCCGCATCTGGGACGACGACTTCTCCCTGGTGCTGGAGCGCAAGCTCGGCGAGGAGCCGGCCAAGGACCTGTTCGCGCGGTACGCGACGGCGTTCCCGGACAGCTACAAGGACGGTCACACGCCGTACGAGGCGGTGCAGGATCTCGCCAAGCTGGAGCTGCTCGAGGAGCCGGGCCAGCTGGAGATGCACCTCTACCGCAAGCGGCACCTGAGCAAGGCCGGCGAGCCCGAGCCGGACGATCACGACGTGCGGTTCAAGGTCTACCGGTACGGCGAGCCGATGATGCTCTCCACGGTGCTGCCGGTGCTGCACTCGCTCGGCGTCGAGGTGGTCGACGAGCGGCCGTACGAGGTGCGGCGCCCGGACGGCACGGTCTACCTCTACGACTTCGGTTTGCAGCCGCCGACCGAGCATCGTGAGTTGTCCGAGGTCCGGCCGCAGGTGGAGAACGCGTTCGCCGCCGCCTGGCGAGGCGAGGCCGAGGTGGACGGCTTCAACGAGCTGGTGCTGCGCGCCGGGCTGACCTGGCGGCAGGCGGTGGTCCTGCGGGCGTACGCGAAATATCAGCGCCAGACCGGGCAGGTCTTCTCACAGCGCTACGTGGAGTCCACGTTCGTGTCCTACCCGGAGATCGCGCGGCTGCTGGTGCGGCTGTTCGAGACCCGGTTCTCGCCGCGGCTGGAGATCGGCGAGCAGGACCGTGACCGGCTCTCCGGCGAGCTGTCCGAGCAGATCACCACCCTGCTGGACGCGGTGGACAGCCTCGACCAGGACCGCATCCTGCGGTCGTACCTGACGTTGATCCAGGCCACCCTGCGCACCAGCTTCTTCCAGCGCGGCCCGGACCAGCGGCCGAAGTCCTACGTCGCGTTCAAGCTGGACCCGCAGGCGATCCCGGGCCTGCCACAGCCGCGGCCGAAATACGAGATTTTTGTGTACTCGCCTCGGTTCGAGGGTGTGCACCTGCGGTTCGGTGACGTGGCCCGGGGCGGTCTGCGCTGGTCCGACCGCCGGGAGGACTTCCGGACCGAGATCCTGGGCCTGGTCAAGGCGCAGATGGTCAAGAACGCGGTGATCGTGCCGGTGGGCGCCAAGGGCGGCTTCGTGCTGAAGCAGAAACCGGGCGACCGGGACGAGGCGGTGGCCTGCTACCGCCAGTTCATCACCGCTCTGCTGGACGTCACCGACAACATCCTGTCCGGCAAGATCGTGCCGCCGCGTGACGTGGTCCGGCACGACGGCGACGACCCTTACCTCGTGGTGGCGGCGGACAAGGGCACGGCCACGTTCTCCGACATCGCCAACGAGATCTCGGTCGGCAAGGACTTCTGGATGGGCGACGCGTTCGCCTCCGGCGGGTCGGCCGGCTACGACCACAAGAAGATGGGCATCACCGCCCGCGGTGCGTGGGAGTCGGTCAAGAAACACTTCCGCGACATGGGTCACAACACGCAGACCGAGGACTTCACCGTGGTCGGCGTGGGTGACATGTCCGGCGACGTGTTCGGCAACGGGATGCTGCTGTCCGAGCACATCCGGCTGGTGGCCGCGTTCGACCACCGGCACATCTTCCTCGACCCGAGTCCCGGCGCGGCCACCTCGTTCGCCGAGCGGCAGCGCCTGTTCGACCTGCCGCGGTCGAGCTGGGCGGACTACGACGCGAGCCTGATCAGCGAGGGCGGGGGCATTTACCCGCGCGGTGCCAAGTCGATCCCGATCTCGCCGCAGGTGCGGGCCGCGCTCGATCTGGGCGAGGTGTCCGCGATGAGCCCGGCCGAGCTGATGCGCGCGATCCTGCTGGCGCCGGTCGACCTGCTGTGGAACGGCGGCATCGGCACGTACGTGAAGGCGATCCCCGAGACGCACGCCGAGGTGGGCGACAAGGCCAACGACGCGATCCGCGTCAACGGCCGCGATCTGCGGGCCAAGGTGGTCGGTGAGGGCGGCAACCTGGGTCTGACCCAGCGCGGGCGGATCGAGTACGCCCGTCGGGGCGGCCGGATCTTCACCGACTTCATCGACAACACGGCCGGCGTGGACTGCTCCGACCACGAGGTGAACATCAAGATCCTGCTCGGCGGAGCGGTCGCCGACGGCGAGATGACCCTGCCCGAGCGCGACGATTTGCTGGCCGCGATGACCGACGAGGTCGCCGAGCTGGTGCTGCGGGACAACTACGAGCAGGCCACGGCGCTCGGCAACGCCGCCGCGCAGGCCCACTCGCTGCTGCCGGTGCACCGCCGGATGCTCAACGAGATGGAACGCTCCGGTCGCCTCAACCGCGAACTGGAGGCGCTGCCCACGGACGACGAGCTGGCCGCGCGCCAGGAGGCGGGTGACGGCCTCACCGCGCCGGAGTTCGCCGTGCTCCTGGCGTACGTGAAAATCGGTCTGGAGCGCGAGATTCTCGCCGACAGCCTGGTCGACGAGCCGTGGACCACCCGGGTGCTCTCCAACTATTTCCCGACGCCGCTGCGGGAGCGCTTCGCCGGGCGGATGGCGGGGCATCGCCTGCGGCGCGAGATCATCGCGACCGTCCTGGTCAACGAGGTGGTCAACCGGGGCGGCACGTCGTTCGTCTTCCGCGCGATGGAGGAGAGCGGCGCGTCCGCGGCCGACGTGGTCCGCGCCTACATGGTGGTCCGCGAGGTGTACGGCCTGCAGTCCATCTGGCACGCCACCGAGCGACTGGACCACGTGGTGCCGACGAGCGCCCAGGTCAAGGTCTACCTGGAGTCGCGGCGCCTGCTCGACCGGGCGACCCGCTGGCTGGTCAGCAGCCGGCGCTCGCCGATCGACGTGCCCGGCGAGACCGAGCGGCTGGGCCCGGGCGTGCGCACGCTGCTGGGGGCGCTGTCCGACGTGCTGGTCGGCGACGAGCGCGAGTCGCTGGACAACCACGTCGCGCTGATCGTCGACCTCGGCGTGCCCGAGGACCTGGCCGAGCGGATCGCGCGGGTGGTCTACGGCTTCGGGTTCTTCGACATCCTGGAGACGGCGAAGGGCACCGATCGAGACCTGATCGAGGTGGCGAAGGTCTACTTCGTGATCTCCGAGCGGTTCCAGATCGACGCCCTGCTCTCGCACATCTCCAAGCTGCCGCGCAACGACCGGTGGCAGACGCTCGCCCGGATGGCGCTGCGCTACGACCTGTACGCGGCGCTGGCCGGCCTCACCGCCGAGGTGTTGCACTCGACGCCGGGGGAGGCGACGCCGGAGGACCGGGTCTCCGAGTGGGAGCGGGTGAACGCGGCGTCGATCGCCCGGGCGGGCAACGCGATGGGCAACGTCGAGGATTCGCCGGCCGACCTGGCGGCGCTGTCGGTGCTGCTACGCCAGATCCGGACGCTCGTCAAGACGTCGGCCGCGAGTTCCTGATACGGGTACCCCCTTAGGGTATGGTGGGTCGCATGGAGCGGCTCATCGAGCTCGACGTCGGCGGAATGACGTGTGCGGCGTGCGCGAATCGCATCGAGAAAAAGCTGAACCGGCTCGACGGCGTCACCGCCACGGTGAACTACGCCACCGAGAAGGCTCGGGCTCGCGTGCCCGCATCGGTCTCCGCCGACGACCTGATCGCCGTGGTGGAGAAGACCGGATACACGGCGGCGTTGCCTGCCGCCGCGGCATCCCCGGCGCCGGTGAACGACCCGCTGCGTACCCGGCTCATCATCTCCGCCGTGCTCAGCGTGCCGGTCGTGGTGCTGGCCATGATCCCGGCCTGGCAGTTCGACTACTGGCAGTGGCTGTCGCTGACGCTCGCGGCGCCGGTCGTCGCGTACGGCGGCTGGCCGTTCCACCGCGCCATGGCCGTCAACCTGCGGCACGGCGCGGCGACCATGGACACACTGGTGTCGCTCGGGACGCTGGCCGCGTTCGGCTGGTCGGTGTGGGCCCTGTTCGTCGGCGACGCGGGTACGCCCGGCATGACGCACCCGTTCTCGTTGACCGCCCGCGGTGGCGACGCCATCTACCTGGAGGCGGCCGCCGGGGTGACCGTGTTCCTGCTGGCCGGCCGCTACCTGGAGGCGCGGGCCAAGCACCGGGCCGGTGACGCGCTGCGTGCGCTGGTGTCCCTCGGCGCCAAGACCGTGACAGTCGTTCGTGACGGTTCCTCGGCGGAGATCCCGGTCGACCAGCTGATGGTGGGTGACTCGTTCGTCGTGCGGCCCGGCGAGAAGATCGCCACCGACGGCGTGGTCGTGGACGGCGCCTCGGTCGTCGACCTCAGCCTGATCACCGGAGAGTCGGTGCCCGTCGAGGTGCGCCCCGGCGACCCGGTGATCGGCGCGACTGTCAACGCCGGCGGACGCCTGCTGGTGCGCGCCACCCGGGTCGGCGCGGACACGCAGCTCGCCCAGATGGCCCGGCTCGTGGAGGCGGCCCAGGACGGCAAGGCGGCGGTGCAGCGGCTGGCCGACCGGATCGCGGCCGTGTTCGTGCCCGTGGTGCTCGCGCTGGCGGTGGGGACGCTCGGCTACTGGCTGGGTACGGGCGGCGGTGTCACGGCCGCTTTCACCGCGGCGGTGGCCGTGCTGATCATCGCCTGCCCGTGCGCGCTGGGCCTGGCGACACCGACCGCCCTGCTGGTCGGCACCGGCCGAGGCGCCCAGCTGGGCATCCTGATCCGCGGCGTGACGGCCCTGGAGTCGACCCGCCGGGTGGACACCATCCTGTTGGACAAGACGGGCACGGTGACCACCGGGGTGATGTCGGTCGTCGCCGTCGAGAGTGACGGGCTCCGGTCTGAGGACGGTCTTCGGCCTGCTGACGTGCTCGGGTCTGGTGGCGGGCTTCGGCGTGCTGACGTGCTTGGGCCTGCTGACGTGCTCGGGCCTGCTGACGTGCTCGGGCGTGATGGCGGGCTTCGGCCTGCTGATGTTCTTCGGCTTGCCGGCGCGGTCGAGGCGGCGTCGGAGCATCCGCTGGGGCGGGCGATCGCCGTGGCGGCTCGGGAGGCCGGGGATCTGCCGCCGGTGAAGGGCTTTCATGCCACGGCCGGGGTCGGTGTCCGCGGCACGGTCGACGGCCGCGAGGTCGAGGTCCGCCGCGCGTCGTCCGGCGGCGGTGCTGTATCTGGCGGTGCTGTATCTGGCGGTGCTGTATCCGCTGATGCGCGAGGTCTCGTCGCCACCTGGGTGGAGGTGGTGGTGGACGGCCGGGTCGAAGGACGGATCGCGCTCGCCGACGCGGTCCGGCCGACAAGCAGGACGGCAGTCCAGGAGCTACGCCGGCTCGGGCTCGACCCGATCCTGCTCACCGGCGATTCCTCGGACGTGGCGGAGTCGGTGGCCGCCGAGGTGGGAATCGAGCGCGTGATCGCCGGGGTACTACCTGCCGGCAAGGTGGACGCGGTCAAGGAACTACAGGCCCAGGGACGCTCGGTGGCCATGGTCGGCGACGGCGTGAACGACGCCGCCGCGCTGACCCAAGCCGACCTGGGCCTGGCCATGGGCGCCGGCACCGACGTGGCGATCGAGGCGTCCGACCTGACCCTGGTCCGGGGCGACCTGACCGCGGCGGTCGACGCGGTCCGCCTCTCCCGCCGGACCCTGAACACGATCCGCGGCAATCTGTTCTGGGCCTTCGCCTACAACGTCGCGGCCATCCCGCTCGCCGCGGCCGGCCTGCTCAACCCGATGATCGCCGGCGCGGCGATGGCGCTGAGCTCGGTGTTCGTGGTCCTGAACAGCCTCCGGCTGCGGACCTTCCGTTCGGCGAGCTGAACGCCCGCAACGACCCGCCACGACCGCCCTCACCCACCACTCGCGTGGCCTGACCCACCACTCGCGTGGCCGGTGTGGCCAGTCGCGTGGCCGATGCCACCGCTCGCGTGGCCGGTGTGGCCAGTCGCGTGGCCGATGCCACCGCTCGCGTGGCCGGTGTGGCCAGTCGCGCAGTCAGTGCGACCATCGCGCGGCCGGTGGTAGGCCCGGGCGCTATCTGAGCCGCCTGACCGCTCCCAGCTACCACTCGCGCGGATGGTGGTAGCACGGCGCGGCATTTCCGCCCGGATGCCGCGCTGCCTCACCACGACGTGCCCAGTCCTACCACTCGCGCCCGCTCCTACCACCGACCGAACCCGGCCACGGCCGCGAGCGGCGGCTGCGACAGTGAGTGGGCGCTTGGGGGCCTGGCAGACTGGGCCGAGCCCCGCGCTGGGCGCGGGCGGCGGCAGCGAGGGCGAGTAGGCGCCCGGGCGCCTGGCAGACCGGGCCGAGCCCCACGGCGGGCGCGGGCGGCGGCAGCGAGGCCGAGTGGGCACCTGGGCGCCTGGCAGACCGGACCAAGCCCCACGGCGGGCGCGAGCGGCGGCAGCGAGGCCGAGTAGGGCGCCCGGGCGCCTGGCAGACCCGGCCGAGCCCCACGGCGGGCGCGAGCAGCGGCAGCGAGGGTGAGCGGGCGCCCGGCGAGGCCGCCGGAGCGAGCGCCGGCACCGACGGTGACAGGGCGTCCCCGCAGCCGGGCCCAACCCGGCAATACCCCACGCCCGGCGAAATCGCCGAAAAATGTGTCGCGGCCCCCGCCGCCACCCCCACCCCGGCACTGGGTGGGCGTCAGACTAGCGGCGGAGTGTGACGTTCTCGAGAACTGTCCACAGGGCGAAAAGCGGCGGACCGAGCACCCAGCGATCGCTCCCGAGATCGACCACGTGCCCGGCCCGCCAGTGTCGTAGCCGTCTTCGAACTGGTCCCGAAGCTCGAATCCGACTGCGACGTCCCCAGATCCACCTGCGGACATGACGCTACGTGGCGGTAACTGCGCGGCGGAAGGCCGGTCTCCGCAAACCAGCCGTTCGGACAGCCCGAAACCCCCAAGGGGGTAGCCCAGAGTAATTGCACGAAGGTTGCAGAGCGTGACTAATCGTCGCGGCGGATCGAGTCGATCAGGGTGAGGATCTGGCGCAGCGCGGGGCGCAGGACGCGCAGCCGGGACAGGGCCACCAGGCGGTCGATGAGTGGCACCGCCCCGTCGATCAGCCGGCGGGTGCGGCGCTGGTCGGGGGACTGGTCGTACACCCAGAACAGGACCACGCCCATCCAGCCCAGCCAGAGCAGCTCGGGCAGCTCGCGCCGCAGCTCCGGGTCGAGCTTGACCGACGAACCCTCGACGACGTCCCGGAACACGTCGATCGCCGCCTCCCGGGCCGGCGACGACTCCCGGGAGAACGGGCTCAGCGGCGACGTCGGCTCGGCGGCCGTCTTGAAGAACGTCGCGGCGAACGAGTGGTAGGGCGCGTTCACGTCGACCCCGGCGTGCAGGGTCGCCCGCAGCCGGGTGGCGAAGTCCCGCTCGGACTCCAGCAGCGGCGCGACCGCGCCCCGGAGCGACGCCTGGCTGCGGTCGTAGAACCCCTGGATCAGGTGTTCCTTCGAGTCGAAGTAGTAGTACGCGTTCCCGACCGCGACGCCCGCCTCCTTGGCGATCGCCCGCATCGTCGTCTCCGCGTACCCCCGCTCCCGGAACAGCCGCAGCGCCGTCTCCAGGATCAGCTGCCGGGTCTGCTCCCCGCGCGCCCGGCCTCGCCGGGGAGCAGCGGCAGCGGGCGCCGCGGGGGTGTCATCGGCAGGTGTCGTCACACCCGTCACCGTAGTCCGCCCCTCTGGTCTGCCGGCGGACGGCGCTGGCCGCCTTGATGAACGTGCGAGCCGCCGGGAGCAGGCTCGGGGTGCTCAGCCGCTCGGCCATGCCGCGGTAGTCGGCCAGCGCCCACAGGCAGGCCAGCCACGCGCCGTCGTCCGCATACACGTCACCGCCGTCGCTGATCACGGTCAGATCGCGCAGGGTGGCGCGGTGGTCCAGGCCCGGGAAGCGGGCCCGGGCCTCGGGTGAGGCGGCCGGGACAAATTCGAGGGGTACGAGCTGAGCACGGCTTTCCAGCCACCGGTGGGCGGCGCGGCAGACGGGGCACTGCTCGTCGTACAGAACCGTGAAGAACCTGATCCGGCCGGCCCCGTGACCGGCCGGATCGGTGTTCACAGTCACGCGGGGGCCGGGGGAGGAGTGGCCCCTGGGCGCGGTGACGTACCTGGGACGGGCGGATGGCTCGGCCAGTTCCCTCCGGCGGGCGGATTTTGCGGGTGCCCTGGGAGGCGGCCGACGGGAGGCAGCGGCGGTTGCTGCTGTTGCTGGCGGAGGCGGCCGCGGCGGTACCTGTTGAGGAAGAAGACGTTGAAGAAGTGCAGGACGCCGAGTACGAGCAGCACGAGGCCGATCTTCCAGGACAGTGTCTCCAGCGCCTTGGCGGCCGACGGGATCGTGGCGGCCGACGTCATGGCGACCGCTACGTAGCCGAGGTTGAGCAGGTAGAACCCCATCACGAGCAGCTGATTGATGGCGTGGGCGAGCTTGCTGTCCTGGAAGACGTCCTCCAGGAACACCATCCCGTTCTTCGACAGCGTGGTGGCCACCCAGATGGTGAGCCCGACGCTGATCGCCAGGTAGGCGAGGTACATCCAGACCTTGTGGTCCATCGACTTCTCCTCTCTTGAACGTGTTCAACTAGCATCATGCGCTAGTTCTTGAACGTGTTCAAGAGTGGGTGTGATCACTGCGGGTGCTACGGCGTCAGGTTCAGCGCCTCGGCTGCGGCTCGGCTGTTGGCCTGGGAAGCGCCGAACGACGTGATGAACGTTGCCGCGCCGGTGGGCCGCCAAGGGGACGGCCAGCCCATCTCGACCACGGCTACGCGGTGTGTTGTGGTCACGGCGTTGATCAGGGTTCTCGCGGGCTCGCTCCGGTAGAGGCGGCGGCCTGCGATGATCACGGGGCGGTCTGCGGGGAGGTCGGCCGGGCTGATTTCGCTCGCGGGGGCTATCAGCTTGCTGTCCCGTGGGGTCAGCGGCGCCAGGCCCCACGGGACCTTGCCCTCGGCGATGGAGTGCGGGGCGTCCAGCTGGATCAGCAGGGCCTGGGCGAAGCCTGTGGGGTCGCCCTCGATCTTGATCGCCCGGCGGGCGGCCTCGAGGCCGATGGTTGCGCTGTGTGGCTGGGGCGTGCGCGGGCGGGTGGTCCAGGTTGCCAAGGCTGCGGTACGGGTGGCCGCGTCCTCCAGGCGCGACAGCGGCAGGCGGCCGGCTGTCACGGCTGCGGCTACCTCTTCGACCACGTGGTCGATCAGCTCGGGGGTCACCTGGGCGCCTATGCACAGGAGGTCGGCTCCGGCCGTCAGGGCGCGGGCTGCCGCGGCGCCTACGCTGCCGGCGGTCAGGACGGCGCCGGCCATCTCCAGGGCGTCGGTGATGATCGCGCCCTGGAAGCCCAGTTCCTCGCGGAGCAGGGTTCGTAGGATGGTGGGGCTAAACGTCGCCGGGTCGTCGCCTGTCAGTGCGGGGATGCGGATGTGGGCCGTCATGATCGCCTGGGTGCCCGCCTCGACGGCGGCGGCGAACGGCGGCAGGTCGCGGGCGGTCAGCAGCGCCCGATCGGCGTCGATGGTGGGCAGGGACGTGTGGGAGTCGGACGTTGTCGAGCCGTGGCCGGGGAAATGCTTGGTGCAGGCGGCCACACCCGTCGACTGGAGACCCTTCACCGCGGCGGCGGTGTGGCGGGCGGTGACGGTGGGGTCGGCGCTGAAGGCGCGCGTACCGATGACGAGGTTGTGGGTTGTGGTGTTGACGTCTGCCGTGGGGGCGAGATCGATGTCGATGCCCAGGGCGGCCAGTTCCGAGCCGACCGCCTGGTAGATGTCGTGGGTCAGGACCGGGTCGTCGACCGCGCCCAGGGCCGTGTTGCCGGGGTAGGGGCTGCCGGTCGCATGGCCCAGACGGGTGACATCGCCCGCCTCCTCGTCCATCGCCACCAGAACGCCGGGGCGGACGGAATGAAGCTGAGATGTCATTGTCGACACGTCAACCGGATTGGTTATGTTGCTGGCGAACAGCGTTTGCCCCGCCAGGCCGTCGCTGAGGAGTTGCAGTGACCAGTCGGGCGCCGACGGGCCGGGAAAGGCGGCCAGAAGTGTCCGAAGGGTGAGACGACGGAGCCCGGGATCGATCGGCATGGTGTCCCTCCCGCGCGGCCGGCGACCCCCGGTGCGCGATTGTTCGATGCCAACTGGCATCCCCGCGCAATATTCTCGCCTGGGAGACCCGCTGCTGCTCAGATGGTCATCCGTTCAATAGAATAGGAAACCAACCTAAATGGCAGGGGATTTCAACATGGCCGCCACGCGTCTCCCGGGCACGCCCCGGCTGTTGCGGGCACTCAACGACCGCGCGGCGCTCGAACTGCTGCTCAGCCGTGGTCCGCTGACTCGCGCGCAGCTCGGTGAGATGACCGGCCTCAGCAAGGTCACCGCGTCCCAGCTGGTGGAACGGCTGGAGGAGCGCGGCCTGGTCCGGCGGGTCGGCGAGCAGGCCGGTGGGCGCGGCCCGAACGCACAGCTCTACGCGGTCACGCCGGGCAGTGCCCACGTGATCGGCGTCGAGGTCGGACCCGACCAGGTCACCGCGGCGTGCGCGGACATCACCGGCGCGATCATCGGCCGGGTCGAACACTCCACCAAGGACACCGACGACCCGGTCGGCGTGGTGCACAGCGCGGTGATGCAGGCCGCCGGGCGGGCCGGCGCCGACATGTCCTCCGTACGCCGGGTGGTGCTGGGCACGCCCGGTCTGGTCGACCCGGAGTCCGGCGAGATCTCGTTCGCGTACGACCTGCCGCGCTGGCACCGCGGCCTGCTGGACGACCTGCGCCGCGACCTCAACATCCCGGTCTCGTTCTGCAACGACGTCAACCTGGCGGCGGTCGCCGAGGCGCACAACGGCGCGGCCAAGGGCGTCAAGGACTTCGCGTTGATCTGGGTCGGCCGCGGCGTCGGCCTGGCCACCATGATCAACGGACGGGTGCATCAGGGCGCGACCGGCGCCGCCGGCGAGATCGGCTGGCTGCCGGTGCCCGGCGCGGAGGTTCCGCGCAACGTGGCCCGGCGCGGCGTGCGAGGCGCGTTCCAGGCGCTCGTCGGTGCGGACACGGTCAAGACGATCGGCAAGCTGCACGGCTTCCGGGGTGCGGAGGGCGCCGACGTGGTGCGGGCCGCGGTGGCCGCGGGCGAGGCCGGTGACCCGGTGCTCGACGAACTCGCCGGCCGGCTGGCGCTCGGCGTCGCGTCCATCTGCGTGGTCCTGGACCCGCCCCTGGTGGTGCTGGCCGGCGAGATCGGGCAGGCCGGTGGCGCCGACCTGGCCGGCCGCGTGGAGCGCGAGGTGGCGGCGATCACACTGGTCGCGCCGAAGGTCGTACCCGGCGAGGTCGCGGTCGAGCCGGTGCTGCACGGTGCGATGCGGACGGCGCTGGATGCCGTACGCGATGAGGTCTTCGGGTCGACGACAGGGTGAGACCGCCGGGCGTGATTGGATGGTGCCGTGCCTGAGGCTGCTGTCGCCATCCCGCCCGACGAAGACACCGTTCTCGCGTTCGACAACGTGAGTGTGGTCCGGAGCGGCAACCACCTGTTGCGCAATCTGAGCTGGCAGGTGGAGCTGGACGAGCGATGGGTGGTCCTCGGCCCGAACGGCGCGGGCAAGACCACCCTGCTCAACCTGGCGACCGGCCGGATGCACCCGACCCGCGGCACGGCGTACGTGCTGGGAGAGCGCCTCGGCCGGACCGACATCACCGAGCTGCGGACCCGGATCGGGCTCACCACCGGGCAGTTCGCCGAGAGCATCCCGGCCGGCGAGCGGGTCCTCGACGTGGTCGTCACGGCGGCCTGGTCGGTGGTCGGGCGCTGGCGTGAGACGTACGACCCGCAGGACGAGGCGCGGGGCCGGGCGCTGCTCGGCCAGCTCGGCATGGGCGGGCTGGTCGACCGTACGTTCGGCACCCTCTCCGAGGGCGAACGCAAGCGCACCCAGATCGCCCGCGCCCTGATGACCGACCCCGAGATGATGCTGCTCGACGAGCCCACCGCGGGTCTCGACCTGGGCGGCCGCGAGGACCTGCTGGCCCGGCTGACCGAGCTCGCCGAGGACCCGGACGCGCCCGCCATGGTGCTGGTCACCCACCACGTGGAGGAGATCCCGCCCGGCTTCACCCACGCGCTGCTGCTGCGCGAGGGCGCGGTCGTGGCGGCCGGTCTGCTCGGCGAGACGGTGACCGCCGACAACCTGTCCAAGACCTTCGGGCTGCCACTCGTCGTGGAGCGGCGCGGCGACCGGTACACCGCCCGGGCGGCGTGATGAAGCCCCGGGTCGCGGTGGTCGGCAGCGCCAACATGGACCTGGTCGGTCTGGCGTCCCGCCTGCCCGCGCCCGGTGAGACGGTGCTCGGCGACGACTTCGTCATGACGCCGGGCGGCAAGGGCGCCAACCAGGCGATCGCGGCGGCCCGCGCGGGCGGCGACTGCACGTTCCTCGGTGCGCTCGGCTCGGACTCGTTCGGCGTCACGATCAACGCCCGGCTCGCCGCCGCCGGTGTGGACATCTCCGCGGTGCGCACCAGCTACGGCTCGTCCGGCGTCGCGGTGATCATGGTGGACCGCGCGGGGGAGAACGCGATCCTGGTCAGTCCCGGCGCCAACCGGACCTTCGTCAACCTCTCGGACGCCGAGAAGACGCTGATCGCCGACGCCGACGTGCTCGTCTGCCAGCAGGAGATCCCGGCCGCCACGGTGACCGAGGCCGCACGCGCGGCCCAGGCCGGCAGCACCCGGGTGCTGCTCAACGCGGCGCCGGCCCGCGAGCTGCCGCCCGAGCTGCTGGCCGCGGTCGACCTGCTGGTCGTCAACGAGGGCGAGGCCCAGGCGATCACCGGCGGCACCGATCCCGACGTGGACCGGCTGCTCGAGGTGGTCCCGCGGGTGGTGCTCACGCTCGGTGGCGCGGGCGCCTGGTACGCCGACCGGGACGGCACGTCGGTGAAGGTGCCGGCGTTCCCGGTCGAGGTGGTCGACACGACGGCGGCCGGGGACGCGTTCTGCGGCGCGCTGGCCGTGGCCTGGGGCGAGGACCGCGACCTCGCCGACGCGGTGCGCTGGGCGTCGGCTGCGGGTGCCGCGTGCGTACGCAAGCTCGGCGCGTACCCGTCACTGCCCACCCGGGCCGACATCGAGGCCCTCTACAACGGCTGACCTTTCAAACGCCCTCCGTGACCGCTGACCCGCCGGGCCGGTCGAATCGGATCGGCTGCGCGCCCACCAGCGCCCTCAGGTGCTGCTCCATCCGCTCGAGTTCGGCGGCCCCGATCTGCTGCGCCCACCGCCCGCGCAGGTCGTTGAAGATCTCCTCCCCGACGCGCATCACCTCGAAGCCCAGCGGCGTGACCAGCAGCCGCTTGCGCCGGGCATCGCGCGGGTCCGCCTCGACGGCCACGTATCCGCGTTCCTGAAGCACCGCGATCGTCTTCGCCGCCGACTGCTTGGTGACCGACAGCCGCCGCCCCAGCTCGGAGGCGTTGTCGGCACCCGCGGCGATGGCCCGCATGGCGAAGTCGTGAACCGGGCGCACGTCGTCGAAGCCGCGCGCGGACAGCTCGCCGATCGCGGCATCCGCCAGCGAGCGAAAGCCGCCGAGCAGCAGAAGCGCGAGATCCGCGCCGGTGCGGGACATGCGTCACAGGTTACGGCCTTGAAGAAAGACAGCCAGGGTGTCTATATTTAGACAGCCAGGTTGTCGTTCTTGAGGAGGAGTCATGGTTCTGCACTACGTCGAGGCGGGGACGGCCGGGTCGCCGATCCTGCTGGTGCACGGGTTCCCGGAGACCTCCCGGGCCTTCCGGCAGCTCATGCCGCTGCTCGCCGACCGCCACCGCGTCTTCGCCGCCGACCTGCGCGGCTTCGGCGACTCGCAGATCGTCCCCGACGACTTCGACAGCGCGGCCGCGGCCCTCGACCTGCACGAACTGATCGAGCACCTGGGCGCCGGCCCGGTCCACGTCACCGGCCAGGACATCAGCGGAGGCACGGTCTTCCGGCTCGCCACCACCTACCCCGCGGACGTGCTCAGCCTCACCGCCATCGAGACCGGCCTGGCCGGCTTCGGCGCCGAGATGCTGGCCGACGTCGCCCACGGCGGCGCCTGGCACATCGGCGTCCTCGCCGCGCCCGGCATCCCCGAGATGCTGCTGGCCGGCCGCGAACGCGAGTTCATCGCCGACTACCTGTTCCCGTCCCTGACCGCGGCCCCGATCGACGACGCGGATCTCGACGAGTTCGTGCGCGCCTACTCCCGGCCCGGCGGCTGGCGCGGGGCGGCCGGCCTCTACCGCTCCCTGCTCCACGAGGGCGACGAACTCAAGGCGCTCGCTGGCCGCCTGGCGGCGCCGGTGCTGGCGATCGGTGCCGGGTCCGGCTCGTTCACGGCCGACACCATGGCCCAGGTCGCGCCCGAGATCAGCTCGGCCCGGATCGGCGGCGGCCATTACGCCGCGATGGAGGCCCCCGAGGAACTGGCCACGGCGATGCTGGCCTTCATCGACGACATGGACCGGCGCCGATCTTGAATGTCGGTCGCGGCCCCCGCCGCCACCCCCACCCCGGCACTGGGTGGGTCTCAACGTAGCCGGAGATTTCGACGAACCTGTCAACTGTCCACAGGTCAGGCCTGGCGGGCGGACGCGACGAAGCGGTGCACCTCGGAGCGGAGCACCTCGGCCAGCTGGGACAGGCCCGCCGTGCCCGAGTCGTGGCCTCCGTCGATCGCCGTCGCGATGCCGTTGACCAGGCCGCCCATCTCGCGGATGCTGCCGGTCACCGCCTCCAGGACGCTGACCGCGTCGGCCGCCGCCTGCTGGACCGTGTTGACCTGGCCCATGATCTCCTCGCTGGAGCTGGAGGTCTCGTTCGCCAGGGTCTTCACCTCGCCGGCCACCACGCTGAAGCCCCGGCCCGCCTCGCCCGCGCGGGCCGCCTCGATGGTCGCGTTCAGGGCCAGCAGCCGGGTCTGCGAGGCGACCTGGTTGATCAGGTCGACGGCGTGCCGGATCTGGTCGGACGCGGTCCGCAGCGACGTCACCGTGTCCAGGCCGCGTTCGGCGTCGGAGACCGCGCCGCGGGCGAAGTCGGCCAGGCCGTTCGCGGACGCGCCCATCTCGGTCGCCGCGGTGGCCACCTGCTCCGAGACGGTGAGGACGGCCGACTCGAGTTCGTCGGCCAGCGCCAGCCGGGACCGCTGCGCCTCGGCCACCCGGCCGGCCGTCACGCTCATCTGGTCGCTGGACTGGGCGATCTGCGTCGCCGCGTTGCGGAAGGCGCCGCGCATGCCGCGGGTCAGGAAGCGACGGTGGAAGCGGCCGTCGGCGGCGGCCTCCAGCGCGGCGCCGGACTCGCGGACGAACGCGTCGGTGTTGTCCAGCAGGCCGTTCAGGGCGGTACGCGCGGCCACGGCATCGGTGGAGTCGCCCAGCGACGGCAGCCGGGCCTCCATGTCGCCGGCCGCGGCCTTGCGGCAGACGTCGGCGATCAGCTTCAGGACCTGGCTGTTGCCGGCGGCCGCGGGCGCGGGAGTGGCGGAACGGCGGCTCACGTGCGTCCTCCGTTGGTCAGCTCCCAGACGAACTGCTCGTACGTCTGTTCCCGATCGGCCAGCGTCTGCTGGAGCATCTTCCAGCTCGCGTCGAGCGCCTGCGGGGTGCTCGTGTGCCGGCGTTCCTCGGCGCGGAGCCTCTGGTAGAGGGCACTGGCCGCGCTCACCGCCGCCGGTTCGGGTTTGCGCCGGCTGGAGTGGAAGCCGACGACCTTGCCGTGCGCGTCGAACGACGGTGTCACGTGCGCGAGGACCCAGTAGTGGGCGCCGTCTGAGGCCAGATTCACCACGTACGCGAACAGTTCCTTGCGTTCCTTGAGCGTGTCCCACAGCAGCTTGAACACGGCCCGGGGCATGTCGGGATGCCGGATCAGGCTGTGCGGCTGACCGATCGCCTCGTCCTCGGTCAGCGCCGAGATCCGCAGGAAGACCTCGTTGGCGTAGGTCAGCACGCCGCGCGTGTCGGTCTTGGTGACGATGATCTCGTCCTCGCCGAACGTCCGCTCGGTGCCGGTGGGACGTACCTGGGTCGCGTTCATGGTTCTCTGATGTTCCCTGGTGACGGCTGACCGGGGCGGCGGTTTTGCGAAAGCGGGTCAGCGCCGGATCGAGCCGCCGTCCAGGGCCCGTTGCAGGGCGCGATAGATCTGACCGAAACGCCGCCGGTTGTCGGTTCGCAGCAGCAGCACGTCGGCGCCGCGGACCCGGCCCCAGATCTCCAGGTTGCGGCTGCCGCGGTCGTACGACTGGTCGACCTTCTCGAGGAGCACGTCGGCGAGCGGGAGGGCCAGCAGCCCGGCCAGGACGCCGCCGCCGACCAGGGCGACCGTGGTGCCGGCGGACGCGTCGATGACCAGGGCGACCAGGATGCCGAGCAGCCCGACCAGGATCGGGATCAGGATGGCCAGGGCGATCGCCCCGCGCCCGGCCACGATGCCCCACGAGCGGCGGCCGCGGCGGTGCCAGACCGCGCCGAAGTCGGCCAGCGCGAACGCGCGGCCGGCGATCCGCACACCGGCCGAGGTGACCACGACCTCGGCGTCCTTGTAGTAGGTGAGCATCGCGTCCACTCTACGTACGCTGGCGGTGACTTCATCGATGAGGGAGATGCTTGTGGGCGAGTTCGTGACCCTGCAGACGGCGGACGGGATCGGCACGATCCGGCTGGACCGGCCGCCGATGAACGCGCTGAACACCCAGGTCCAGGAGGAGTTGCGCGCCGCGGCGCAGCAGGCCGCGACGGATCCGGAGGTCCGCGCGGTGGTCGTCTGGGGCGGCGAGAAGGTCTTCGCGGCCGGCGCGGACATCAACGAGTTCACGACCAAGACCTTTCAAGACATGACGGTACGGGCGTCCGCGCTGACCGGCGCCTTCAACACGGTGGCCGAGATCCCGAAGCCCACCGTCGCCGCGGTCACCGGGTACGCCCTGGGCGGCGGCTGCGAGCTGGCCCTCGCCTGTGACTGGCGGGTGGTGGCCGACGACGCCAAGCTGGGCCAGCCGGAGATCAGGCTGGGCATCATCCCCGGCGCCGGCGGCACCCAGCGGCTGGCCCGGCTGATCGGCCCGGCCAAGGCGAAGGACCTGATCTTCTCCGGCCGGATGGTGGACGCCGAGGAGGCCCTGCGCATCGGGCTCGCCGACCGGGTGGCGCCCGCCGCCGAGGTCTACGCCACCGCGGTCGCGATGCTCCGGCCGTACGTGACGGGCCCGGCCCTCGCCCTGCGCGCCGCGAAGCTGGCCGTCGACGGCGGCCTGGACCGCGATCTCGCCTCCGGTCTGGCCTGGGAGAGTCAGCTGTTCGCCGCGCTCTTCGCCACCGAGGACCGGGTGGAGGGGACGACCGCGTTCGTGGAGAAGAGAAAACCCAAGTTCAGCGGACGGTAGCTACTCGCATCGATGGATTGTTTGTTCTATCGTTCGGCCCGTGACGGAACCGGTCCCGAGCGCGACGTCGCCACGACGCACCGTGCGGGTGGCCGTCGCTCTCGTGGCCGGGCAGGCGGCGCTGTGCGCGGTGATCGGCTATGTCACGTTCGGGCCCGGCCCGGCAGGTGGGACGGCCGATCGGGCGGGCGAGGCGAGGGCGCCGGCGGTGATGCCGACCGCGAGCATCGGACTGCCCGCCGCGCCGATGCCGGCCGTACCGGAGCCTTCACCCTCTCGGCAGACGCCGCGCCCGAAATCGCACGGCCGGGCCGCCGACGACGTGAAGGCCGAGCCGGAGACGAAGCGGACCACGCGACACGCCGACGACCGGCCCGAGACGATCAGCGCTCCGGACGACGGCGGCGATCCCGCGCCCGAGCCGCCCAAGCCGCAGCCGACCGAGGATGCCGGCGACCCGCAGGCCACGCCGGGCGGCGAACTCACCGGTCCGGTCAAGGTCGGCGACGAGTGCGAGACCGAGGGCGATCGAGGTCGTACGGCGGCCGGTGACGTGGTCAAGTGCCTCGCGAACGATGCCGGCGACCTGCGCTGGCAACCCGCTTGATCACGCCAACCCCCTAGAATCCCCCTCATGTCCATCGACCAGGGTCGGCAGCGCCATGCCCTCGGGGTGGACTTCGGCACGTCCAACACCGTGGCGGTGGCGCAATGGGCCGACGGGCGCGCCCGGCCGCTGCTGATCGACGGGTCGCCGCTGCTGCCCTCGGCCGTGTTCGCCGAGGCGGACGGGCCGCTCGCGGTGGGACGGGACGCGGTGTACAGCGCCCGGATCGACCCGTCGCGCTTCGAGCCCAACCCGAAACGGCGGATCGACGAGGACCGGGTGCTGCTCGGCGATCGTGAGGTGCGGACCGTCGAGATGATCGCCGCGGTGCTCTCCCGGGTCGCCGAGGAGTGGCGGAACGCGGCCGGTCAGGTGCCGCCCGCGGTCACGCTGACCTGCCCGGCCGCCTGGGGCGCCACCCGGCGCACGCTGCTGGCCGAGGCCGCCACGATGGCCGGGCTGGCCGACGCGCGGCTGGTCGCCGAGCCGGTGGCGGCGGCCACCTACTTCGCCGGGGTGCTGGGGCGCGACGTGCCGATCGGGTCGGTCGTGGTGGTGCACGACTTCGGCGCGGGCACGTTCGACGCGAGCGTCGTCGCGCGTACCGCCGACGGGTTTGAGGTTTTGGCGGTGGACGGCCGGGACGATGTCGGCGGGCTGGACATCGACGCCGCGCTGATCGAGCATCTGGCCGCGGGGGACGAGCGCTGGCGGCCGCTGCTGACGCCGGAGACGCTGACCGAGCGGCGGGCCCAGCGCCAGCTCTGGGACGACGTGCGGATCGCCAAGGAGCGGCTGTCCCGCGCCCAGGCCGCCGACCTGGTGGTGCCGCTGCTCAACCACGAGGTGCACATCACCCGGGACGAGCTGGAGAAACTGGCCCGGCCGCTGCTCGACCAGACGGTCCGGGTGACCAAGGACCTGATCGACTGGGCGCGGCTGCCGGAGGGGCAGCTGGCCGGGGTGTTCCTGGTCGGCGGGGCGAGCCGGATCCCGCTGGTGGCGACGCTGCTGCACCGGGCTCTCGGTGTGGCGCCGGTGGCGATCGAGCAGCCCGAGCTCGTGGTGGCCGAGGGCAGCCTGCTGGCCGACGAGGCGCTGCTGGCCAGCGCGCCGGCCGCGCCCGGGCCGACCGCCGAGATGCCGCGGTTCCGGAAGGGGTCGGCGCCGGAGGTCGTGCCGGACACGTTCGACTACAGCGCGTACGACTTCGGGCCGGCGGGCGAGGAACAGAACCGGGAGCTGCGGCCGGCGGTCGACCCGTGGGCGGACGCGCCGCCGATGCCGTGGATCCCGGACCCGAGCGCGACGGTGATCAAGGGCCAGTTCGGTCAGATGACGCCGCCGCCGATCCAGCAGACGAGGCCTTTTCCGGAGACGACGCCCAGGCCGCCGACCCGAGCCGTCGCCCGCCCGCAGCAGCCGCGCCCGCCGCAGCAGAATCCCCCGCAGCAGAAACCCCCGCAGCGGAAGCGCCGCGGTCGTGGGTTCGTGCGGTTCCTGCAGGTCGTGCTGAGCATCGTCATGCTGGTCAGCACGCCACTGCTGGCCATGGCGCTGGCGTACGGCTACGGCAACGGCGAGCCCTTCATCGAGGACGTCGAGCATGTCTTCGCCGACATCGCCAACCTGGTCGGTCTCACCTAAGGTGAACGGGATTCACAACTGACAGCTGGGAGTGCGGCATGGCGGAGACGATCGAGGGGCACGGCGGCGAACTCGCGCTGGCGATGTTGCGGGCGTACGGGGTCACGGAGATGTTCACGCTCTCCGGCGGGCACGTCTTCCCGCTGTACGACGCCGCGCACAAGGCCGGTTTCCCGATCTACGACGTGCGCCACGAGCAGTCCGCGGTGTTCGCCGCCGAGGCCGTGGCCAAGCTGCAGCGCCGGCCGGGCCTGGCCGTGCTCACCGCCGGACCCGGTGTCACGAACGGCATCTCCGGCCTGACCAGCGCCTTCTTCAACGCCTCCCCGGTGCTGGTGATGGGTGGCCGGGCGCCCGCCTTCCGCTGGGGCTCGGGCAGCCTGCAGGAGATCGACCACCTCCCGCTGGTCACCCCGGTCACCAAGTACGCCGCCACGGCGACCGACACCGCCTCGATCCCGGGTGAGGTGTCCGCCGCCCTGACCGCCGCGCTCACCCCGCACCGCGGTCCGGCCTTCCTCGACGTACCCCTCGAAGTGCTCTTCTCCTCCGGTGACGCCCCGGCCGCGGTGGCCAACCCGATCGCCCCGCTCGAGGCCGACCCCGAGGACGTGGCCCGGGCCGCCACCCTGATCGCCGCCGCCGAGCGCCCGGTGATCATCGCCGGTTCGGACGTGTGGGCCGGTGGCGCGGTCGACGCCCTGCGCGCGGCGGCCGAGGCCCTGCAGGTGCCGGTCTTCACCAACGGCATGGGCCGCGGCGCGCTGCCGCCCGGGCACCCGCTGACCTTCGCGAAGGCCCGCCGCCCCGCGCTGAGCGAGGCCGACGTGGTGGTCGTGATCGGCACCCCGCTGGACTTCCGGCTCGGCTTCGGCGAGTTCGACGCCCAGGTCGTGCACATCGTGGACGCGCCTTCGCAGCGCGCCTCGCACGTGGCGGCCGCGGTGTCGCCGGCCGGCGACCTGGTCCAGATCCTCACGGCTCTCGCTCAGAAGAACAGCGACCACACCGCCTGGATCGAGGGACTGCGCGCGGCCGAGGACGCCGGCAAGGCCCGCGACGCCGAGGCGATGGGTGCGGAGACAGACCCGATCAAACCCGCCCGGGTGTACGGCGAACTGCGCAAGGTGCTGGCCCCGGACGCCGTGACCATCGGCGACGGTGGCGATTTCGTCTCGTACGCCGGTCGTTATCTCGAGCCCGCGCGCCCCGGCACCTGGCTGGACCCCGGCCCGTACGGCTGCCTCGGCACCGGCATGGGTTACGCGATGGGCGCCCGGGTCACCTACCCCGACCGGCAGATCTGCGTGCTGATGGGCGACGGCGCGGCCGGGTTCTCGCTGATGGACGTGGAGTCCCTGGTCCGGCAGCAGCTGCCGGTGGTGATCGTGGTCGGCAACAACGGCATCTGGGGTCTGGAGAAACACCCCATGCAGGCGATGTACGGCTACGACGTGGCCGCCGACCTGCAGCCGGGCCTGCGCTACGACGACGTGGTCCGCGCGCTGGGCGGCGCCGGCGAGACCGTGGAGAAGCCGGGCGAGATCGGCGCGGCGCTGGACCGCGCCTTCGCGGCGAACGTGCCGTACCTGGTCAACGTGCTGACCGACCCGACCGACGCCTACCCCCGGTCGTCCAACCTGGCCTGATCCAACCCCTAAGCCTTGGGGCCCTGCTCCTCGCCGTTGCGGTGCTCCTCAGGCTCGCGGTCCCGCTGCTCCCTGTCGCTGTCCCGCTGCTCCCTCTCGCGGTCGCGCAGCTCCTGTTCCCACTGGGCCAGGAGCTCGCGGTCGCGCCGGGCCTGCTCGGAGTCCATCGAGCGCAGGAAGTCGGGGTCGTCGTCCGGGGAGGACGGCGGCGCGGGCCGGCGCGGACCCCCGCCCTGTGCGGCGGCCGGTCGTCCCCAGGCGAAGTAGGCCAGCGGCCCCAGCAGCGGCACGAGGAGCAGGATCAGCACCCAGAGGGCGCGCGGCAGGTTGCGCACACGATCGGCCGCGAGGCAGCTGATCAACCCCAGCACGAGGAGCACGAGCTGCACGGCGGCGAGGAAGACGAACAACCGGACCATCCCGTAATGATGCCGCGCCAACCTGGGAACGGCATGGGTCAGAGGGTGACAACCAGTCCACCGATGAGAGCGAGTGCCGCCGCGACGAGCGCGCAGGCCACCACGCTGCGCCGGCCGGGGAGCGGCGGGTTGCGCCGCAGAGCACGACCCCGGCGGTACGCGAGCCCGACCAGAGCCGCGAACCCGATCATCGCCCCGCTCGCCGCCAGCAGCTCCAGCGGTCCGGGGTCGGCGAAGGCCGGGCGCAACGCGAGCAGTCCCGCCGCGGTGCCGGTGAGCGCGGTCCGCCGCCAAGCCAACCGGGTCCGCACCGCCGAGGCGCTCGCGTCGATCACCTGACCACCCGGATCAACACGGTGATGGTCAGCAGCACCGCGCCCAGCGCCACCACGATGGCCAGGATCGCCGGGAACCGGGATCGGGGCAGGTCTTCCTTGAGCCGCATGGCACGTTCGGTCCGCGCCCAGTGGTCGACCGCACGCAGGGCGACCAGCCCGCCGAGCACCAGGAGCAGGATCGCGATGCCCTCGCGCAGGTGGGCGATGGGCAGCGGCGGCAGGAACTGCGCGCAGGCCAGGCCGCCGGCGATCAGCGCCAGACCGGTGCGGATCCAGGCCAGGAAGGTCCGCTCGTTGGCCAGCGAGTAGCGGTAGTCGGGTGGCTCGCCGACCACTTCCGTCCGTTCCGGGTCGAACCACTGCCGCGCTCTCTGGATCACGTGCCGATTATCGACCTCACAGGTGAATAAGACTCCCTCCGGATGGATCGATGCGATGGCACACACCTACGGGCGGACGGGATGATCGTCGTGATAGAGCATGAGGTGCGAGTTCGACCGGACGGGTGAGGTGTGTCACTCTCGGTCATCGTCTTGCAAAAGCTACTGGCGGGTAACCTTGCCGTGCCGGCTGCGTCAATACAGGAGGGTCGTCGAAGCGCGATGAACATCGTCGTACTGGTCAAGCAGGTGCCCGACTCCGGCGCCGAACGTTCGCTGAGCACGGCGGACAACACGGTCGAGCGCGGCTCCGGAAACATCATCAACGAGATGGACGAGTACGCCATCGAGGAGGCGCTCAAGATCAAGGAGGCGCACGGCGGCGAGGTGACCATCCTGACCATGGGTCCGGATTCCGCCGCCGAGTCCATCCGCAAGGCGCTATCCATGGGCCCGGACAAGGCGGTGCACGTCCAGGACGCCGCGCTGCACGGCTCCTGCGCCGTCGCCACGTCCAAGGTGCTCGCCGCCGCCCTCGGCACACTCTCCGCCGACCTGATCATCTGCGGCGCCGAGTCCACCGACGGCCGCGTCCAGGTCATGCCGCACATGCTCGCCGAGCGCCTCGGCGTGGCCGCGCTGACCGGCGCCCGCAAGCTCACCGTTGACGGTGACACGCTCACCGCCGAACGGCAGACCGACGAGGGCTACGAGGTCGTCTCCGCGGCCACCCCAGCCGTCGTCAGCGTCTGGGACACCATCAACGAGCCGCGTTACCCGTCCTTCAAGGGCATCATGGCCGCGAAGAAGAAGCCGGTGCAGGCGCTGTCGCTAGCCGACCTGGGCGTCTCCGCCGACGAGGTCGGCTTCGCCGGGGCGACCTCCGAGGTGGTCTCGTCCGCCAAGCGCCCGCCGCGGTCCGCGGGCACCAGGGTCACCGACGAGGGTACGGGCGGCCAGCAGCTGGTCGAGTACCTCGCGTCCGAGAAGTTCGTCTGAGCGGGTAGGGGGATAACCGACATGGCTGAGGTTCTGGTCGTCGTCGAGGCCACGCAGGCTTCCGGCGTCAAGAAGGTCACACTCGAGATGCTGACGATCGCCCGATCGCTGGGCGAGGTGTCGGCCGTGGTGTTCGGCGGCGACGGAGCGGCTGCCTCCTTCGCGGAGAAACTGGGCGAGTACGGCGCCTCGAAGATCTACGCCGCCGAGGGCGAGGACATCGACGGCTACCTGGTGGCCCCCAAGGCCACCGTACTCGCCGACCTGGTCAAGCGGGTCCAGCCCGCCGCCGTCCTGCTCGGCTCCACGCAGGAGGGCAAGGAGATCGCCGGCCGGCTCGCGGTCAAGCTGGACAACGGCCTGCTCACCGACGCGGTCGAGCTCGCCGCCGACGGCACCGCGACCCAGGTGGTCTTCGCCGGCTCCACCATCGTGCAGGCCAAGGTCAGCAAGGGCCTGCCGATCGTCACCATCCGGCCGAACTCGGTGACCCCCGCGGTGTCCGCCGCGTCGCCGCAGGTCGAGCAGCTGACCGTCGAGCTGGGCGAGAAGGACAAGCTGACCAAGGTCGTCGAGCGGGTCGCCGAGCAGAAGGGCTCACGCCCCGAGCTCAGCGAGGCCTCCATCGTGGTCTCCGGCGGCCGCGGCGTCGGCAACGCGGACAACTTCAAGCTGGTCGAGGAGATGGCCGACCTGCTCGGCGGCGCGGTCGGTGCCTCCCGCGCGGCCGTCGACTCCGGCTACTACCCGCACCAGTTCCAGGTCGGCCAGACCGGCAAGACGGTGTCCCCGCAGCTCTACGTCGCCCTGGGCATCTCCGGCGCGATCCAGCACCGGGCCGGCATGCAGACCTCGAAGACGATCGTCGCGGTCAACAAGGACCCGGAGGCGCCGATCTTCGAACTCGCCGACTTCGGCGTGGTGGGCGACCTCTTCAAGGTGATCCCGCAGGCCGACGAGGAGATCCGCAAGCGCAAGTGACCACGCTTCATCGAGACGGCCCGGCACCCGCCGGGCCGTTTTTCTATCGGCTCTTCCAGGCTGTGGCTCGGCGGGAGCGCTCCACGGCGCCGGGCAGGGCGGCTAGGAGGGCGTCGACATCGTCGGCGGTGGAGGTGTGGCCGAGGGTGAAACGCAGGGACGAGCGGGCCCGGTCGTCGTCGGCGCCCATCGCCAGCAGGACGTGGGAGGGCTGGGCCACGCCCGCCGAGCAGGCCGAGCCGGTGGAGCAGGAGATGCCCTTGGCGTCGAGCAGCAGCAGGAGGGCGTCGCCCTCGCAGCCGGGGAAGGAGAAGTGGGCGTTGCCCGCCAGGCGGTCGGCCGGGTCGCCGTTGAGGATCGCGTCCGGCAGCACCTCGTGGACCCGGGTCACCAGCTCGTCGCGGAGGGCGCTGATCCGGGTCGCGTACTCGCCCTGGGTCTTCACCGCGGTCTCCACCGCGACGGCGAAAGCGGCGACGCCGGCCGTGTCCAGCGTGCCGGAGCGCACGTCGCGCTCGTGGCCGCCGCCGTGCAGGAGCGGGGTGCAGGCGACGTCGCGGCCGAGCAGCAGCGCGCCGACCCCGATCGGGCCGCCCAGCTTGTGGCCGGTCAGGGTGAGCGCCGACGCGCCGGACGCCGCGAAGTCGACCGGCACCTGGCCGACCGCCTGTACGGCGTCGGTGTGGAACGGGACGCCGGCCGCCGCGGCCGCCGCCGCGAGCGCGGTGATCGGCTGGATCGTGCCGACCTCGTTGTTCGCCCACTGCACGCTGACCACGGCCACGTCGTCGCCGAGCGCCTCGATCAGCGTCGCCGGGTCCACCCGGCCGAACGCGTCCACCGGCAGCCAGGTGACCTCGGCGCCCTCGTGCGAGCCCAGCCAGTCGACGGCGTCCATCACGGCGTGGTGCTCGACCGCGGAGGCCACCACCCTGGTCCGGGACGGGTCGTCGGCGCGCCGGGCCCAGAACAGGCCCTTGGTCGCCAGGTTGTCGCTCTCGGTCCCGCCGCTGGTGAAGATGACCTCGGAAGGGCGGGCGCCGAGCACGTCGGCCACCCGCTCGCGGGACTCCTCGACCAGCCGGCGGGCGCCCCGGCCGGCGGCGTGCAGGGACGACGCATTGCCGACCTGCCGGGCCGCTGCGACGTACGCGTCGAGCGCCTCGGGAAGCATCGGTGTGGTCGCCGCGTGATCCAGGTAGGCCATCAACACGACAGCTTATGCCTACGCCCGGCGACCCCGCCCGCACGCGTCAGCGAGGCCACGTCTCCGGGTCGTTCCAATCCTCGGCGTAGACCAGGTTCCGGGCCAGCTCGGCGGTGATGGGCCGGGTGACGCCGTCGATGCTGAGATGTCCGCCACGAATATCGGGGACGGACAGCATCCCGATGCCCGTCTTGTCGCGCTGGCGCCACTGGCCGGCCGCGCCCTCGACCTTCATGTCGGGCTTGGTCACGGTGTAGCCCAGTTTCACGCCGGCCCTGACCCGGAGGGTGGCGGAACCGTCCTGCCACTCCGCTGTGGTGGCCGGGTTCTTGCGGGGGCCGCTCAAGAAGACGAAGTAGCACGAAGTCTGCTTCCAGCTCGGCGGCAGCTCGGTGAACCGGAACTGCAGGAGACATGGCCGGGTCCGGTCCAGGAGTACGGCGTCGACGGCAGCGATCGCGGCCGCCCGATCGTCGTCGGCCGAGACGAGCACACCCAGCACGCCGGGCATCGGCTCCCAGCGGATCAGCCACTGGGAGCTGCGGCCGGGCTGCTGGATCTGGCGCTCGATCTCTCCGCTCCGCCCGGCGACGGTCACCACCTGTGTCGTGCCCGGTTCGGTCTTCCAGAATTCCGCGGGCACGCCCATCCCGTCGCCCCGGGCCTTGGTCATGGCCTCGGCGCTGGTGGCGAGGTAGACCCGGACGACCGGCACCGGGTTGCCCCGGCGGCCCTTGCGGTAGACGAGGATGGACTCGAACCCGGGCCCGGAGGCCACGTACTGGACCGAGCCACCCATCGCCCTCGCGTCGACGTCGAAGTGCAGGGTGTCCGGTTCGGTCCCGATCGCCGGGGCCGTGTGCGCGGGTGGCGCCGGCGGCGGCGGGCGCAGCACGGGGACCGTGGCCACCACGGCCAGCACCGCGACTGCCGCCCCGGCTGCGGCCACGGAGGCCCGGCGGCGCCGCCGGATCCGGCCCGCCCGGGCCACCGCCCGCTCGGGGAGATCGGCCGGAGCCACCACGTGGTCGGCGTCGGCGTGCAGGGTGTCGCGCAGCTTGTCCTCGATGTCGGTCACGGCAGGTCACTCCCGTCGATGGTGGGGTAGCGGTCGCGCAGCGTCTGGAGGCCGCGCATGGCATGGGTGCGGACGGTCCCCTCGCGGCACCCGAGGATGGACGCGATCGTGCGGTCGTCGAGGTCCTCGTAGTAGCGCAGCACCAGCACCACGCGCTGCCGCTGCGGCAGCCGGGCGATCAGCCGCCGCATGATGTCCCGCTCGGCCACGCCGTCCGCCGGATCCCGTGACCCGGGGCCGTCCGGGTGGGCCGCGGTCGGCATCTCGTGGCTGCTGCGCCGGCGCCACCAGCTGTGCGAGGCGTTCGCCAGGATGCGGCGTACGTACACGTCGGGCTGGTCTCTGCGGCGTATCTGCTCCCACCTCAGGTAGGCCTTGGCCAGCGCGTCCTGCACCAGGTCCTCCGCGCGGTGCGGATCCCCGGTCAGCAGCGTCGCGAATCGGAGCAGCGCGGCGCCCCGTGCCGCCGCGTACTCCTCGAAGGTGGCCGGAGGTGCGTCCTCGGCCGTCATCGCCTGCATCACATCCCTCAGAGGCGGTGAGGCGGGTGCCGCGTTGACACGGCTACGCTTCATCTCATGCGTGTTCTTGCGGCGATGTCGGGCGGGGTGGACTCCGCCGTGGCGGCCGCCCGCGCGGCCGACGCCGGTCACGATGTCACGGGCGTCCATCTGGCGCTCTCCCGTAACCCGCAGACCTTCCGCACCGGCGCGCGTGGCTGCTGCACGCTGGAGGACTCGCGGGACGCGCGGCGCGCCGCCGATGTGATCGGCATCCCGTTCTACGTCTGGGACATGGCCGAGCAGTTCCACGAGGATGTGGTGGACGACTTCGTCGCGGAGTACGCGGCCGGGCGTACCCCCAATCCCTGTCTGCGCTGCAACGAGAAGATCAAGTTCACCGCGGTGCTGGACCGGGCGGTCGCCCTGGGCTTCGACGCGGTGGTGACCGGCCACCACGCGCGGCTCGGCGCCGACGGGCTGCTGCGGCGCAGCGTCGACCTGGCCAAGGACCAGTCGTACGTGCTGGCGGTGCTGACCGGCGAGCAGCTGTCCCGGTCGATCTTCCCGCTCGGCGACTCCACCAAGGAGCAGGTGCGCGCCGAGGCCGCGTCCCGTGACCTGGCGGTGGCGGACAAGCCCGACTCGCACGACATCTGCTTCATCGCCGACGGCGACACCCGCGGGTTCCTGCGCGAGCGGCTGGGCGAGGCGCCGGGCGACATCGTGGACGCCGCCTCCGGGGCCACCGTCGGGCGGCACGACGGCGCTTACGCGTACACGATCGGTCAGCGCAAGGGTCTCGACCTGCGCGTGCCCGCGGCGGACGGGCGGCCGCGCTACGTGCTGTCGATCACCCCGGTGACCAACACGATCACGGTCGGGCCGCGGTCGGCGCTCGAGGTGTCCACCGTGACCGCGACCAGGCCGATCTGGCACTCCGACCGCACCCCGGTCGAGTGCGACATCCAGATGCGGGCGCACGGCGAGGTCGTGCCCGGCGTGGTGACGTTCGACGGCGACACGCTGACCGCCCATCTGCGTACGCCGGCTCGCGGGATCGCCGCGGGCCAGGCGCTGGTCGCCTACCGTTCCGACGCCGCGGGCGACATCGTCCTGGGTTCGGCGACCATCGAGTCGACGGGTTCCGATGCCTGATTTCCCCTGGCCGGCCGGCGCGGCCACCGGGCTCGGCTCGCTGCCGGGCACGGACATCGCCGAGGCGCAGCGCCTGATCCTCGGTGAACTGCCCGACCTGCCGCACCTCGCCGAGCTGCCGGCGCGCGGTCCGGGCGCCGACATGATCGGCCGCGGCGCGGGCCTGCTCGCCGAGTTCCCGGTCCAGCTGTACGTGGGCCGCTGGCAGGTGGCCCCGCGCCCCGGCCGTGATCAGCGGCTCACCGCCGACCTGCGGGAACGCGACCTCGACCAGCTCACCGAGCAGGCCGACGGCTTCGCCGGGACGATCAAGCTGCAGGCGGCCGGGCCGTGGACGCTCGCGGCGAGCGTCGACCTGCCGATCGGCGGGCGGCTGCTGCGCGACCCCGGTGCGGTGCGCGATCTCGGCGGGTCGCTGGCCGAGGGTCTCCGGCGGCACGTCGACGAGGTGCGCAAGCGGCTGCCCCGGGCGCGGGTGCTGCTCCAGCTGGACGAGCCGTCGCTCAACGCGGTGCTGGACGGGCATGTGCCGACCGAGAGCGGGCTGAGCGCGTACCGGGCGGTGGATCCCGCGGACGCGGCGACCCTGCTACGCGGCGTGGTCGAGACGGCCGGGGTGCCGGTGGTGGTGCACTCGTGTGCGCCCGACGTGCCGTTCCAGGTGCTGCGGGACGCCGGTGCGGCGGCCGTGGCGCTCGATCTGTCGCTGCTGAAGGACCTCGACCCGCTGGGCGAGGCGCTGGAGGCGGGGCTCGGCCTGTTCGCCGGCGCCGCGTCGTCGACCGCCCAGATCACCGACAAGCAGGTCACCAGCAAGCAGATCGCCGATCGGGTACGCACGCTGTGGACGCGCCTCGGCTTCCCGCTCGACCGGCTGCCGGAGCAGGTCGTGGTCACGCCCGCCTGTGGCCTGGCCGGGGCCTCGCCGCGCTACGTGCGCACGGTGCTGACGGCCTGCCGCGAGGCCGGTCGCCGGTTGGCCGAGGTGTAGGTCCTCCGAAACTGTCAGGGGTGGGTACTAAATTGGCCTCCAAGCACGAACACGGAGGTCAGACGGTGCCCAACGAGATCGAGGATCCGCCCGCCGAGGTCAGCACGGCCCATGCCGAGCTCGCCGACGAGCTGCTCGGTCATCAGTACCGGTACTACGTGCTGGACTCGCCGACCATCGCGGACGCCGAGTTCGACGAGAAGCTGAAAGAGCTCGAGGCGATCGAGGAGAAATACCCCTCGCTGCGCACACCGGAGTCGCCGACCCAGCGGGTGGGCGGCACGTTCTCCACGCTCTTCACCGCGGTCGAGCACGCCGAGCGGATGATGTCGCTGGACAACGTCTTCGACCTCGACGAGCTGCAGGCGTGGGCCGATCGCACGGTCCGGGACGCGGGCGGGCCGGTGCCGTTCATCTGCGAGCTCAAGGTCGACGGTCTGGCGATCAACCTGACGTACGAGAAGGGCCGGCTGGTCCGCGGCGCGACCCGGGGCGACGGGCGGACCGGCGAGGATGTGACCGCCAACGTCCGCACCATCCGCGAGATCCCCGAGCGGCTGACCGACGACGATCCGCCCGAGCTGCTCGAGGTGCGCGGCGAGATCTACTTCCCGGCCTCCGCCTTCGCCGACCTCAACGCCTCGCTGGTCGAGCAGGGCAAGGCGCCGTTCGCCAACCCGCGCAACGCGGCGGCGGGCAGCCTCCGGCAGAAGGACCCGCGGATCACCGCGTCGCGCGGGCTGCGCATGGTGGTGCACGGCATCGGCGCGCGAAAGGGTTTCACGCCCGATTCGCAGTCTCATGCTTACGAAGCGCTGAGGTCGTGGGGGCTGCCGACCAGTGAGCGGTGGAAACTGGTCGACGGCATGCCCGGCGTCCGGGAGTACATCGACTACTACCGCGAGCACCGGCACGACGTCGAGCACGAGATCGACGGCGTGGTGATCAAGGTCGACCCGGTCTCCATCCAGGGGCGGCTCGGCTCCACCAGCCGCGCGCCGCGCTGGGCGATCGCCTTCAAATACCCGCCGGAGGAGGTCACCACCAAGCTGCTCGACATCCAGGTCAATGTCGGGCGGACCGGCCGGGTCACCCCGTTCGCGGTGCTCGAGCCGGTGAAGGTGGCCGGTTCCACGGTCGGCCTGGCCACCCTGCACAACGCGCGCGAAGTGGAGCGCAAGGGCGTCTGGATCGGCGACACCGTGGTGCTGCGCAAGGCGGGTGATGTGATCCCCGAGGTGCTCGGCCCGGTGATCGACCTGCGGCCGGAGGACGCGCGCCAGTTCGTGATGCCGTCCGAGTGCCCGGCCTGCGGCACCCCGCTCGCTCCCGCCAAGGAGAGCGACATCGACATCCGTTGCCCCAACACCCGGCTCTGCCCGGCGCAGTTGCGCGAGCGGGTGTTCCACCTGGGCGGGCGAGGCGCCTTCGACATCGAGGTGCTCGGCTACAAGTCCGCTCAGGCGCTGCTCGACGCGCAGATCATCGCCGACGAGGGCGACCTGTTCGCGCTGACCGCCGACGACCTGAAGCGTTCGCCGTTCTTCGTCAACAAGGACGGCAGCCTGGGCAGCAACGCGACCAAGCTGCTGGAGAACCTGGAGGAGGTCAAGGGCCGCCCGCTGTGGCGGGTGCTGGTCGCCCTCTCCATCCGGCATGTCGGCCCGACCGCCGCGCAGGCGCTGGCCCGCGAGTTCGGGTCGATGGAGGCCATCGAGACGGCGATCTCGTCAGACGAGGGCGCCGAGCAGCTGTCCGCCGTCGACGGTGTGGGGCCGACGATCGCGGTCAGCCTGCGCGAGTGGTTCACCGTCGACTGGCACCGCGAGATCGTGCGCAAGTGGCGCGAGGCCGGGGTGCACATGCGCGACACGCAGACCGACGAGGGGCCGAAACCTCTGGCCGGGCTCACCCTCGTGGTGACCGGCACGCTGGCGTCCTACTCGCGCGACGCGGCGACCGAGGCGGTCACCTCTCGCGGCGGCAAGGTGAGCGGTTCGGTGTCGAAGAAGACGGCGTTCGTGGTGGTCGGCGACAATCCCGGCAGCAAGTACGACAAGGCGTTGCAGCTGAAGGTGCCGGTGCTGGACGACGACGGTTTCGCGGTGCTGCTGTCCGACGGTCCGGAGGCCGCTCGCGCGGTCGCCGAGATGGCCACGGACGAGTGAATTCTTCCACTTAGCACGTTGGGCGTCCCTTTCCGATTTGATATCTGGCGAGTCTGTTTCGCGTAGATACGTTCTCGCGTGCCTATCGTGAGGATCATCGGTCGCTCGACGCCATCGTGGAGGTCGCATGGGGACCGCACACCTGCGCCGCGCGGTGCCCGGCGCCTCCGGCGGATCCTCGGCGCCCCGGTGGCGGCTGCGCTCCCGGACCCGGTCGATCCTGGGCGCGGTGGCCGTCGCCGCCGTCGCCGAGGCGTTGCTGTGGGCGGCCTTCGGTCTGACCGGGTTGCCGCCCGCCTACTGGGTGATGGCCGCGCTGGCCGTCGCGGTGGACGCCCGGCCGTACGTGGTCGCCGACCGCCGCGCCAGCTCGGTCATCCTGCCGTCGATCTGCTTCACATTCGCGATCACGCTCGCCTGGGGCATCGTCCCCGCGCTGGCGGCCCAGATCGTCGCGGTGACGATCGCCGGGTCGCGGATGCGGCGACCGCTGCGGCGGACCGTGCACCTGATGGTCCAGCACGGCGTCGCCCTGGGAGCGGCCGCCGTCGTCGCCGCGATCTGCGGGCTCCGCCCCGGCGCCGAACCGGGCTGGGACGACGCGCTGGTCACCGTGGGCGCGGCGGGCGCGTGGATGGCCGCCCGGTACGGGCTCGCCGCGTTCGTGGCGCACTGGCGCTCGGCACCCGGCCCGCGGCGCGTCCGCCACGTGGAGCTCTTCGCCACGGCCGCACTGCTGCTGCTCGGGCCGGTCGTGCTGGCGGCCGCCACGGGCGGGCCGGCGCTCGTACCCCTGGTGCTCCTGGCCCTGCTCGCCGTCCATCGGATGGTGCGATCGGCGGGGGAGTTCGAGCGGGCCGGCCGCATCGACGCGCTGACCGGACTGCCGAACCGGCGTGCCCTCCAGGCGTCGGTCGTGGAACGGGGACTCGGGCGTGGCCTGCACCGCCCGGAACGCCAGCTCGCGTTGCTGCTCCTGGACATCGACCGGTTCCGTACGGTCAACGACGCCCTCGGGCACGCCCTGGGTGACCGCCTGCTGGTCGAGGTGGCCCACCGCCTCGCCGAGGTCGTCCCGTCGCACGACCTGGTCGTCCGCCTCGGCGGCGACGAGTTCGCCGTCCTCGCCACCCGCGTCGACGGCCCGGCCGCGGCCCGCCGCATCGCCGCGCATCTCGCCGAGGCGCTGGGCCGGCCGTTCGCGCTGGACGGCACCTCGGTCGACGTCAGCGCCTCGATCGGCATCGCCGTGCAGAACGAACGCGGATCCGACGGCGCCGCGCTGCTCCGGCAGGCCGAGGTGGCGATGTACGACGCCAAGCAGCGCGGCGACCAGATCGTCGTCTACGGCCCCGACGCCGCCCACCACTCGCCGGACCGCCTGACCCTGCTGGCCGACCTGCGCCACGCGCTGCGCGAGGACACCGGCGACGACGGCATCACGCTCTTCTACCAGCCGCAGATCGCCATCGCGACCGGCGAGGTCGTCGGGGTCGAGGCGCTGCTGCGCTGGCACCACCCGGAACGCGGGCTGGTCGGGCCCGAGGAACTGATCCGGGTGGCCGAGCACACGCCCGTCATGCGGATGCTCACCGGCCGGGTGCTGCGCGAGGTGATCGCCCAGCTGGGCGTGTGGGCGACGCTCGGCCGCCCGATCCGGGCCTCGGTCAACGTGAGCGTCCGTGACCTGCACGCCGGCGACATCGCCGAGCGGATCGCCGCGCTGCTCGCGACCTACTCGGTGGCGCCGGCGATGCTCCAGCTGGAGATCACCGAGAGCGCCCTGATGGCTGACCCGCACCGCGTCCTCAACACGATCACCAAGCTCGACCGGATGGGCGTCGCGATCAGCCTGGACGACTTCGGCACCGGCTACTCGTCCTTCCAGCACCTGCGCCGGTTGCCGCTCGCCGAGGTCAAGATCGACCGCTCGTTCGTCCTCGGGATGGCCACCGACCACAGCGACGCCGCGATCGTCGGCTCGGTCATCACCCTGGCCGCCGCACTGGGTCTGCGGGTCGTGGCCGAGGGCGTCGAGGACGAGCGCACCTGGCGCGCGCTGGCGGCGGCCGGATGCGACGCCGCGCAGGGCTGGTTCCACGCCCGGCCGATGCCCGCAGCCGAGCTGGCGACCTGGTGGTCCCGCTACCGCCCGATCCACCCCGTGCCATCGTAGATTCCGACCGGGTACCTTCTTCGGTCGTGGATGGGTTGGACGAGCAGGATGACGTGCGGACGTCGGTGCTGCGACTGGTCTCGGTGCTCAGCGTGCTGGGCGTCGGCGGCATCGCGCGCACCGAGGACGATCATCTGGACGCGATGGACGAGCTGGGCGGCCCCGACGCCTACCGCGCCTGGCTGGCCTCGGCCCTGCTGGGCGCCGCGCAGGCCGAGGCGATGACCGCCGACCGGCTGCCGCTGAGCCGCGACTCCCGCTACGCCGTCTGGCAACGCCAGCTCGAGGCGGCCGACGCGGGCACCGACAACCCGGCCCGGCGCGCCGAGCTGATCCAGTGGCAGGTCCGCCGCGCCGCCGCCCAGCTCCCGGCGATCGCCCAGGAGAACCGCGCCGACCCGATCCCGCTGGCCACCGCCCAGGCGGCCGAGGCGTTGCAGGTGCTGCTGGCGGTCGGCGCCGCCACCCGGGGCGCCGTCGAGTCGGGCGACGTCCGCCGGCTGGCCACCCAGGCCACCCGGCTGCGCGAGGCTCGCAAGGCCCTCCAGGCGGCCGTGGCCAACACCGACGTCCTCCTGGAACTGCTCGGCTCTGTTGATCTTTGAGGGTGACCACGCACGGAGAATGAAGGGTGCGCTCGGCCGTTCTGGACGCGCCAGCGGCCAGGCCGAGTGGGCCCGGCCTCGGCGTGAGCGACGGTCAGCACCACCCGCTCAGGCACGACATCCATCTCTTGATCTTGAAACCCCGCGCGGAAACGCGATGGCGGCGCGAAATAGACTTCCCCTGTCGAATGCGGAACCCGAAGCCGAACACCGGAGGACGAGCATGGCTGCCATCTCGCGCGAGGAGGTCGCGCACCTGGCCCGTCTGTCGCGGCTCGCCGTGACGGAGGAGGAGCTGGATCGGTTCGCCGGGCAGCTGGACGTCATTCTGCAGTCGGTCGCGCGCATCGGTGACGTGGCCGCCGACGACATTCCGCCCACGTCACACTCCGTGCCGTTGACGAACGTGTACCGCGACGACGTCGTGCAGCCCAGCCTCACCCAGGCCGAGGCGCTGTCCGGCGCGCCGGATCAGGCCGACGGCCGCTTCCGGGTGCCCCGGATCCTGGACGAGGAGGCCTGACCGCCGTGAGTGATCTCACCCGGATGACCGCGACCAAGCTCGCGGGCCTGATCAAGGGCGGGGACGTCTCCGCCGTCGAGGTCGCCACCGCGCACCTGGACCGGATCGAGGCGGTCGACCCGCAGGTGCACGCGTTCCTGCACGTCGATCGCGAGGGCGCGCTGGCCGCCGCCGCCGAGGTCGACGCGGGGGACAAGTCGTCGCCGCTGGCGGGTGTGCCGATCGCCGTCAAGGACGTGATGGCCACCAAGGGTGTGCCGACCACCGCCGCCTCCAAGATCCTCGAGGGGTGGCGGCCGCCCTACGACGCCACGATCGTCGAGCGGCTGCGCGCGGCGGGCACTGTGATGCTCGGCAAGACGAACATGGACGAGTTCGCCATGGGCTCCTCCACCGAGTACTCCGCCTACGGGCCCACGAACAACCCGTGGGATCTCGGGCGCATCCCCGGCGGCTCGGGCGGCGGCAGCGCGGCGTCGCTGGCGGCCTACGAGGCGCCGCTGGCGATCGGCACCGACACCGGTGGCTCGATCCGGCAGCCGGGCGCGGTCACCGGCACGGTCGGCGCCAAGCCCACCTACGGCGGCACGTCGCGCTACGGGCTGATCGCCTTCTCGTCCTCGCTGGACACCCCCGGCCCGTGCGCCCGCAACGTGGCCGACGCGGCGCTGCTGCACTCGGTGATCGCCGGCCACGACCCGCGCGACTCGACGTCCATCGCGCAGCCGGTGCCCGACGTCGTCGCCGCCGCCAAGCGGGGCAGCGAGGGCGACCTGACCGGCGTCAAGCTGGGCCTGGTCAAGGAATTCGCCGGCGACGGCTCCGAGCCGGGTGTGCTGGCCGCGTTCCGCGAGTCGCTGGACGCCCTGGTCAAGCTGGGCGCCGAGGTCGTCGAGGTGTCCTGCCCGCACTTCCAGTACGCGCTGCCCGCCTACTACCTGATCGCCCCCAGCGAGTGCTCGTCCAACCTGGCCCGCTTCGACGGCGTCCGGTACGGCCTGCGCACCGGCGACGACGGCAACCGCTCGCTCGAGGAGGTCATGTCGCTGACCCGCGAGGCCGGCTTCGGCCCCGAGGTGAAGCGCCGCATCATCCTGGGCACCTACGCGCTGTCCAGCGGCTACTACGACGCCTACTACGGCCAGGCGCAGAAGGTCCGCACCTTGATCACCCGCGACTTCGAGTCCGCCTTCGAGCAGGTCGACGTGCTGGTGTCGCCGACCACCCCGTTCGTGGCGTTCCCGTTCGGCTCGCGCACCTCGGACCCTTACCAGATGTACCTCGCCGACCTCTTCACCATCCCGACCAACCTCTACGGCGGCCCGGCGATCTCGGTACCGTGCGGCCTCTCCGAGGGCCTGCCGGTCGGCTTCCAGGTGATGGCGCCGACGATGGCCGACGACCGCATGTACCGGGTGGCGGCCGCCCTCGAGTCCGCCGTCGGCACGTTCACGCCGCCGGCTCTTTAAGACCTTTTCGGGTACGCGCGACGAAAAGCCGGCGTGGCACACACGCCGGCCAGGCGGTGGGTCATTCCCTTTGCCCCACCGCCGGTTGTCCCGCATGCTTGCGTCAGGGGTCGATCGATGGCGAGTGTCCCCGCCACGATCCCCGGCGATGTCACGGGTCGGTTCACTCTCGGGCGCCGACGACCCCGGGTGACACGCCTCTCCGGCTGATGGAGGGGACACGGCCGAGGCGGTTGCCGGTGCGCGCCGCCGCCGGGAGCCGGGCGGGCGCGGCGCTGCTCCGCCCCGGATTCCTGGCGCTGGCCGGGGTCAACGCCGCCCTCGGGGTGTTCTTCGGTTCGATCACGGTCGCGGTCACCGCGTTCACGACCGAGAGGCACATCGCGTACGCCGCGGCGATCCTGTTCGCGGTGCCGAACGGCGCGAGCCTGGCCGGCGGATGGCTGTACGGCCGTCAGCGCCCGCGCGGCGGCCTCCGGGTCCCGGCGGTGATCCTGTGTTCCGGCGGCGTGCTCGTGGCCGTCGCCGGTGGACCGCTGCTGCTCGGCGCCGGGCTGGTGGTGACCGGTCTCGTCGTCCCGGCGATCATCGCGGTCAGCGACGTGCTCGTGTCGGTGCTCGTGGACCGTTCGGTGCTGACGCAGGCATACGCCTGGACCGACACGCCCAGCGTCGCGGGTTCCTCGGCCGCGACGTCCGCGGCGGGCTGGGCGATCGACGGTGGCGGCGCCCGCAACGGCCTGCTGATCGCGGCCGCGGCCACCGCCCTCGTGGCCCTGCTGGCCTGTCTCACACGCTCGGGAAACCCTCCGGCGGGTGCGCGCTCGGGGAACCCTCCGGGGGCGCTTGCGCACTCGGGAAGTCCCGGGGAAGCGGAGGCCACGCCGGGTCCGGGCGGAAGTCGCACCACGTCCCGTCGAAGGGGAACCCCCCGGACTCGGCGAGCGCGATGACCTCCAGCCCGGCCTTGCGCACCCGCTGCTCGTCGTCGACCCAGTAGGCGCCCGGCGGCTCGGCGAGACGCGCGGCGAACACGTCCTCGTCCTTCCACGACCAGCCGCGGTCCGGCCGGATCACCACGTCGAGATCCCAGTCGACCGTGTCGAGGAAGTCACCGGCCAGCACCGCGGGGGCCTCCAGGTTGCCGTACCAGCCGTAGAACGTCCCGTCCGGACGGAAGAACCAGCGGATCGAATAGTCGCGACCGGTCGGATGCCAGCTGAGCACGCCGTGCCCGAGGCTCGTCGCGACGGGCATCCGCGGCACCGACGACCACTCCCGCAGCGACGTCTCCGCCAGTTTCCGCCCGTCCGGCATGTCGAACAGCCACCCGCGCGTCCCGGCCGGCGCCCACAACAGGATGCCGTCCTCGTCGCGCCGCACCAGATGGAAGGCGAACAGCCCGCCGAGTTGGTCACGCTGCCAGTGCCGGATGTAGACGACCACACCGCCATTCTGCCCGCCGCGCCGGCCGGCAGCGTGCGGATGATCGCATCGGACGCCAGCGGTCGGGCGCGACCAAGGCGTCATCGGCCAGGGTCGACGTCGAAGGGAGGCCCCGTGATGTTCTCGTCGCGGTGCTCGACCGCGCCGCCGACCTCAGCGCGGCGACCACCGAGCTGTGGCTACCCGTGGAACAGAGGGCTACCCGTGGAACCGAGCTGACCGGCCACCGCTTGACAGCTCTGCCCGCACTCGCATCAACGCCTCGCCCAGCAGGTTGAGCCCGCGCCACCGGGACGGGTCGGTGGCGTCCGGGTCGTCACGCGACATGCCGATGCCCCAGATCCGGTCCAGCGGGCTGGCCTCGACGAGGATGCGGTCGCCGGTGCCGAGCAGGAACGCGCGGAGATCCTCGTGGGCGCCGAACTTCGCCAGGTTGCCGGCCACCACGATGGCGAAGCGATGCTCTTTCCAGACTTCCTCGTCGAAGCCGGCCACGCGGCCGCCGAGCTTCTTCGCGGCGTGCGGATGCGGCGACTCGAGGATCCGGGCGGCCGACGACGCATCATCGAAGAGCATCGCCTTGCGCCACATCATGTAGTGCTCGGCGGTGGCGAACTCCCGGCCCTCGACCGGGAACGGTGCCGGCCACCATTGGCTCAGGCAACCGGCGCCCGCGCTGCCGTCGCGTTCCGGCTGGTGGCCCCAGAAGAACAGGAACTTCATCGGGGTGTGGTCTTCGAGTCGAGCCAGGTGTTGATGAGGCCGGTGAAGTCCTTGCCGGTCTTGGAGTTCACGAAGGCGATGAACGAGGCGCGGTCCTGGTGGGAGTTGCGCTGGGTCTGCACCCAGTCGCGGCCGAGGGCGAAGAACGCCTTGTCGCCGAGCTTGTCGTGCAACTCCTTGAGCATCGTCGCCGGGCAGATGTAGACGTTGCTTTCGGCGAAGTAGGCGGGGTTCGGCTTGCCGGGCGGGCCGGCCTTCTTGCGCAGCTTGGCGTCGGACTCGCGGAGGAAACGCTCGAGGTCGGCGTCGCTGAAACCCTCCTGGCTCTGCTGCCAGAGATATTCGGCGTACGTCGCCCAGCCCTCGTTGAGCCACAGATCCGTCCAGGTCGTGGGGGTGATCGAATCGCCGAACCACTGGTGGGCGTACTCGTGGACCAGCACGCTCTCGTACCCGGTGGCCTGCTCCTCGGTCCACTTGCCGGACACCTTGCCGCCCAGGGTGATCATCTGCTGGGTCTCCATGCCGGACACCGAGTCGACCATCAGCACACCGCCGGTCGGGAACGGATACTTACCGAACCGCTTCTCCAGCCAGGACAGCGCGGCGGGCGACTTCTTGAGCACGGTGAGCATGTCGTCGTCGGTCCCGGGCCGGGTCCAGTAGGTGAGCGGGACGCCGTCCGGGCCCTTGGCCGTGGTCTTCCGGTACTTCCCGGCGGCCATCGTCACCAGGTAGCTGGCGACCGGGTCGGCGCTGGAGTAGGTGAACGTGTTGCCGGTCACCTTTCCCGGCGTGCCGCTGGCCACCCCGGTCCAGCCCTTCGGCACCGTCACCGCGATGTCGTAGAGCGCCTCGTCGGACGGGTGCTCGTTGGCCGGGTACCAGGTGAGCGCGCCCCACGGCTCCTGCATGGTCCAGAGCGAGCCGTCCTTGGTGACGTGCATGCCCAGGCCCTCGTTCGAGTCGCCTCGACGGGACGGCATCGGCACCGTCCTGGGCGTGCCGTGGTAGCCGACGACCAGCGTGACCGGCTGGTCGGCGACCAGCGTGGCCGGGACGATGAGTTTCTCCTTGGCGACCGAACCCTGCGCGGCGGCGCCGTCGATGGTGATCTTGTCGACGGTCAGGCCGGTGAAGTCCAGGATGATCTCGGGCGCCGCCGTGGTCGGGCGGATGCGCAGCGTGGCGGTGCCGGTCAGGGTCCTGGTGGCGGGCGCCCACGCCAGTGCCAGGTCGTAGTGCAGCACGTCGAGCACCGGGTTGCCGCGCTCGGGGTAGAGCTTGTCGGCCACCGGCGTCGACCTCCCGGCGTCCCAGGTGGCGTAGTCGGCCGCGGCCACCGCCGGCGGCGCGGACGAGGGCGTGACGGTGACCGGCGAGCTGGGGGCTGGGGTGGTGCAACCGGTCAGCACGAGAGTCAGGACGAGAGGGGCGCGGCGCATGGCGGAGACCGTACCCAAACGATCTTGAATTGTGGGGGCAGTTTCCACCCGCGGAAAAACTGTCGGTGCCGCCTACTAGGCTTGCCCCATGACCGCCACGACCCTGCCGTCCTACGACGACGCGATCAGCCGTTACGAGCCTGTCATCGGCCTCGAGACGCACGTCGAGCTGGGGACCAGGACGAAGATGTTCTGCGGCTGCCCGACCGAGTTCGGCGCCGAGCCGAACACGCAGGTGTGCCCGGTCTGCCTGGCCCTGCCCGGCGCGCTGCCGGTCGCCAACCGGGCCGGCATCGAGGCGACCATCCGGATCGGCCTGGCGCTCAACTGCGACATCGCGGCCTGGTGCCGGATGGCGCGGAAGAACTACTTCTACCCGGACATGCCCAAGAACTTCCAGACGTCGCAGTACGACGAGCCGCTGTGCACCGACGGATACGTCGACGTCGAGATCGACGGCGAGACCGTGCGGATCGGCATCGAGCGCGTGCACCTGGAGGAGGACACCGGCAAGACGCTGCACGTCGGCGGCGCCACCGGCCGGATCCACGGTGCCACCGAGTCGCTGGTCGACTACAACCGCGCCGGCATCCCGCTGGTCGAGATCGTCACCAAGCCGGTCCCGGGCATCGGCGCGCGGGCGCCCGAGGTGGCCCGGGCCTACGTGACCGAGCTGCGCGACATCATCCGCTCGCTGGGCGTCTCCGACGTCCGGATGGAGCAGGGTTCGCTGCGCTGCGACGTGAACACCTCGCTCAACCTGCCCGGCGCGGAGTGGGGCACCCGCACCGAGACCAAGAACGTCAACTCGCTGCGGTCGGTGGAGCGCGCGGTCCGCTCGGAGATCATCCGGCAGGCCGGCCTGCTCGACAACGGCGTCCGCATCATCCAGGAGACCCGGCACTTCCAGGAGGACACCGGCGATACCCGCACCGGTCGTTCCAAGGAGGAGGCGACCGACTACCGCTACTTCCCCGAGCCCGACCTGGTGCCGATCGCGCCCGACCCGGCGTGGGTCGAGGAGCTGCGGGCGGCCCTGCCGGAGCGACCCAGCGTCAAGCGGGCCCGGCTCGGCGAGGACTGGGGCATCAGCGCGCTCGACATGCAGTCGATCGCCAACGCCGGCGCGGTCGAGCTGATCGAGGAGACCATCGCCGCCGGCGCCTCACCGGCGGGCGCGCGCAAGTGGTGGATGGGCGAGCTGGCCCGCCGCGCCAACGAGACCGGCACCGAGCTGTCCGCGCTCGGGGCGACCCCGGCGCAGGTCGCGCAGCTCCAGGCGCTGGTCGACGAGGGCAAGCTCAACGACAAGCTGGCCCGCGCGGTGCTCGAGGGCGTGGTGGCCGGCGAGGGTGACCCGGCCGACGTGATGGCGGCCCGCGGCCTCGGCGTGGTCTCCGACACGGGCGCGCTGCAGGCCGCCGTCGACGAGGCCATCGCCGCCAACCCCGACGTCGCCGCCAAGATCCGCGACGGCAAGGTCGCCGCGGCGGGTGCGCTGGTGGGCGCGGTCATGAAGACCACGCGCGGCCAGGCGGATGCCAAGACCGTCCGCGAGCTGATCTTGGCGCGTCTTTCCTGAAACCGTTCTTTGACTACGCGCGACTGAACGGCCGGCGTGGCACACACGCCGGCCGAGCGGTGGGTCACCCCCGGTGCCCCACCTCCGGGTTGTCCCGGGTGGTTTCCGGCCCGGGCTGCCGGGAAACATGACCGATCGTGGTCGACTACCCGCAGATGCTGCACACCGTCTTCGACACCCCGAACGCCCGTGAGCTGGCCGAGTTCTACCGCCACCTGCTGGGCTTGCAATACCGGCCGGGTGACGAGCCGCCCGCGGACGCCGCCGCCTCCGACGACCCCGACTGGCTGGTCCTGGTCGACGACGTGGGCGCCCGCAAGCTCGCCTTCCAGCGCAACAGAGAGATGAAGCCGCCGACCTGGCCCAAGCCCGACGTCCCCATGCAGTTGCACGTCGACTTCACGGTGCCGTCCGTCGAGGAGTTGCAGCGCCAGCGGGCCCGAGCCGAGTCCCTGGGCGCGACGATCCTGCTCGACCGCACCGGCGACGAGGACGAGCCGCTCTACGTCTTCGCGGACCTGGCCGGCCACCCGTTCTGCATCTTCGTCGCCTAACTGTCGGCGCCCGCCGTGTGACCGCGTCCGCCGTGTGACCGCGTCCGCCGTGTGACCGCGTCCGCTGCGTGGCCGCGCCTGCTTCGGCCTGGTCCTCCGGTTAGGTGGGCCACTTGCCCGGACCGCCTATATTGACGCCCGTCGAGTAAGGGCGGTTCGGGTGGTCGCGGCGGCGGAGCAGGGTGCGGGCCACGGCCCGGTGCGCGTCACTGTGTTCGTCGTTCTGCTGCTGCTCGCTCTCGCGGCGCTCGTCATCGGGCCGATCATGGGCGACCAGTCGCGCGACGGCGACTTCGGCTGGCTGTGGTGGATCGCAGGCGCGTTCGTGCTCGGCGGGATCGCGACGGCGGTGCTGTCGGTTCCCGCGGTCCTCTGGTACGTGGTGGCCTGGGCCGGTCTGGCGGTCGTCGCCGGGGTGTTCCAGGGCTTCGGCTTGTTGATCGAGGTGGCCGGTGACTTCCCTGCGGCATCGTCGGCCGGCGGGTTCGTGCTCGGCGGCCTTTTCCTGATCGGCGCCCCGGTCGCCGCGCTCACCGGGCATCCGTGGTGGGCGCTGATCGGTCTCGTCCTGGCGGTGAACGCCATCGGGCTGCCCGCGTTGTGGCTGCTGGAGGACGGTGACCTGGCCGAACGGCGGGCGTGGGCCGTGGTGATCGCGGCCGGGTCCGCTCTGGCGGTCGTCGGGCTCGCCTTGACCGTGCTGGGTCCGTGGACCGCGCTGACCGTCGGCGGCAATGTCTTCCCGCGCGTGCTGGGCGCGCTGACGTGCGTGTTCTTCGGCGGTTCGGGGTTATGGGGCGTGACGGTGGTGGTCTCGCTCTACCGGCGGAATTACCCGGCCCGGCCGGTGGGTGGGCGGAGGCGGTGACCCACCGGGCCCGGCCAGTGGGTGACCCACCGGGCCCACCCACCGGGCCCACCCGGCGGGTGGGCAGAGGCGGTGACCCATCGCCTGGCCGGCGTGTGTGCCACGCCGGGTTCAAACGTCGTGCGTATCCGAAAAGGGTTTGCCGTAAGGGTTTTCAGGGGCCGGAGCGGGACGGGGTGATCGGCGTGACGCCGGAGTGGACGCTCGGGTTGGTGGTGGGCTCGGGCTCCTGGCCGATCACCTTGCGCTCCAAGGTCACCTGGGACTTGCCGGTGCCGCCGAGCTGGATGTCGTCGTAGGCCTTGAGTTCGTGCAGTTCGTCGAAGTACAGGACGGACATCTGGATCGGGGTCGGCTCCTCCGCCTCCAGGCCGCGCAGGCCCGCGCCGCCCGTTGAACCCTCGACCATCAGGCGGGTCTCCTGGATCTCCGAGGGCGTGGCCGGTGCGGAGGGCGCGGCGGATCCGGGCGGCAGGACGACCGGCCTGGGCAGGATGCTCACCTGGCGGCGGTGCAGATGGCCGGCCAGGACGAGGGGAACCGTGCCGGACAGCGGCGGCGCCATCGCCGGATCGTGGACCAGGGCCACGTCGACGCCGCCGGGCTGGGACTCGATCGTGGCGGCCAGCTGCTCGCCGGCGCGGACCAGCGGGGACGACGACGGGCCGTCGGCGTTGCCCACGACGGGCGCGGGGTCGTTGCTCTTGTCGGGGGTGAACTCGGGGTCGGCGATGCCCGCGATGGTCAGGCCGCCGACCGAGGTGACGGTGTCGTCGAGGACGCGCACGTTGGACTGGCGGCGGACCGCGGCCTCGGTGGCGATCGAGTCGTGGTTGCCGCGGACGTAGATGTACGGCGCGCCGATCGAGGCGATCTCCGAAACGTACGTGTCCTCGGTGGTCGAACCCCAGTCGACGATGTCGCCGGTGTCCACCACGGCATCGATGTCGAACTGCTTCACCACGGTGCGGATGATGTCCCACGAGGCCGGGTTCAGGTGCAGGTCGGAGACGTGCAGAATGCGGGTGGAGTTGGCGTCCGGCTCGTAGACCGGCAGGCTGGACACCGTGGCGTAGATGCGGCTCACGTTGCTGACGATCTGGGCCAGCTGGTCGGCGTACCGGCCGTAGTTGTCCGCGATCCGCCGCGCGTCACCGACCACCGCGGGGGCGTTGACCAGCAGACCCTCGTAACGCGGTTCGCTGATCGAGTCGGGCCGCAGTGTGCCCGCCGCCAGGCCCATGCTGCCCGCGGTCACCGCCAGGGCGAGCCCCCCGGACCAGGCCATCCGCCGGGTGCTGCGGAAAACCAGGGCGGCCAGCAGCATCGACGTGAGCACGGACGCGCCGAGCGCGCGCAGCACCAGCTTGATCACGCCCTGGGTGACGTCGTCGACCGCGCTCTGACCGGCCGCGCTGATCGCCGTCGGGTCGTCGATCAGCGCCTCGGTGCGTCCCTGGTCGAGCGAGCCCAGGTTGACCTTGAGGTGGATGGGACCCTTATGGCTGTCCAGGTGCAGCGACCCGAGCGGTGGGATGTCCACCTCGGTGCCGCCGGAGAACGACGGGCTCACCGACATCTCGGCGCGGAACGGGCCGACGCCCACCTCGGAGTGTGCGAGCAGGAGCGTGCCGACCACGGTGCCCACCACGCTGACCAGGGTGATCGTCGCGCCGAGACGGATGCGGTGTGCCCAGCGGCTTCGCAGCGCAGGCCGCACGTACCTGTTCAAGAGTGAGCGCATCAGAACCAAGACCCTAGCTGCGGCCGGCCCCGCCGTCGGTGAAGACGAGCCGGATGATGCGGTCGTCACCGGGTTTCGGCTCGCCGCCGCGTTCCTGGTTCGACGTGGCCACCCAGAGCGAGCCGTCGGGGCCGGCGACCAGGCCACGCAGCCGGCCGTACTCGCCTTTGAGGAGGTCCCGCGGCTGCCCGATCAGGGTGCCGTTGCCGGTGGTGCTGACCATCCAGATCCGCTGGCCGAGCAGGCAGGCGGTGGCGATGGTGCGTTCCAGCACCGCGACCCCGGCGCAGGACGAGTCAGTGACCGGCCAGGTGACCAGGGGGTTGGTGAACTTGGCGTTCGGCGAGTCGCCGTCCGCGGCGGGCCAGCCGTAGTTCTTGCCCTTGGTGATCACGTTCAGCTCGCCGCTGGTGATCTGGCCGGTCTCGCTCGCGTACATCCGCTTGGCGCTGTCCCACGCCATGCCGAGCACGTTGTGGTGGCCGGACGACCAGACCAGCGACGTCTTCACCGGGTTGCCGGGGGCGGGCTTGCCCGCCACGGTCATGCGGAGGATCTTGCCGCCGGTGCTTTTCGGGTTCTGTGCCAGCGTGCCGGCCTCGGTGGCGTCCGCCGTGCCGACGTAGAGGTAGCCGTCGGGGCCGAAGGCGATCTGGCCGCCGTTGGCCGTCTCGGAGCGGGGGAGGCCGGTGAGGACGGGCGTGACCTTGCCGCCGAGCTGGAGCTTGCCGACCCGGTTGTCCTTGGCGGTGGTGTAGTAGACGTACACCGTCTTGTCCTGGGCGTACTTCGGCGACACCGCGATGCCGAGCAGGCCGCCGTCGCCGGTGCTCACCGGCTCGGTCAGCCGCTGCACCTCGGCCACCTTGAGGCCGTCGGCGTCCGACTCCGGGCCCACCTGGAGGATCCGGTGGGTGTCACGCTCGGTGACCAGGGCGCCGCCGTCCGGCAGGAAGGCCATGCCCCATGGCACGTCCAGACCTTTGGCCAGCACGGTGACGGCGACCTCCTGCTCGTCGCCGCCGGGGGAGCCGGGCGAGGCGGAACCGGACGGCGCCGACGGCGTGGGCAGGTTGGGCGGTTCGCCCGCGACATCTGGGTCGGGCGGCCCGAACGCGCATGCCGACGTGACGGCCATGGTGGCGGCGAGCACGACGGCGACGCTGCGGACGCGAGGCGACATGGGGTCCAGCGTAGCCGCGCGCCTGAGCGGTTACCGCCGGTGACCCGTAGGGTTGGGGCCGTGAAGGTGTGGATCGCTCATGAGAAGGGGCGCGGCCTGCTCGGCGAGCTTCCGGCCGGCGCCGTCGTCGAGGTGTGTACGGACGCCGAGTCGCTGCCGTCCGATCCGGCGGACGTGGAGTTCTGGGTGCCGCCGTTCCTGGCCGGCCCGGACGCCGCCGCCCTGCTGGCCAAGCTCGGCGGGCTGCGCGTGATCCAGTTGCTGTCCGCGGGCGCCGACGCGTGGATCGGCCGGGTGCCGTCGCAGGTCACGCTCTGCGACGGGCGGGGTGTGCACGATTCGCCGATGGCCGAGTGGGTGGTGGGTGCGGCGATCGCCATGATGCGCGAGTTCCCCGCGTTCGCCCGCGCGCAGGAGCGCGGCGACTGGTCGTACGCCGGGCTGACCCCGACCCGTGAGCTGACCGGGTCGCGTGTGCTGATCGTCGGCGCCGGGTCGATCGGCGCGGCGATCGAGCGTCACCTCGCCCCGTTCGACGTGACGATCACCAGGGTGGCCCGCACCGCCCGCCGCGACCAGCGTGTGCACGGCGTCGAGGACCTGCCGCGGCTGCTCCCGGACGCCGATGTGGTGGTTCTGATCGTGCCGCTCACCGAGCAGACGAGGGGCATGGTCGATGCGGCGTTCCTGGCCGCCATGCCGGACGGCGCCGTGCTGATCAACGGCGCCCGTGGCCCGGTGGTGGACACCGCCGCGCTGCTCACCGAGGTGACGCCCGGCCGGATCTCGGCGGCCCTGGACGTGACCGACCCGGAGCCGCTGCCACCCGACCACCCGTTGTGGCGGCTGCCGAACGTCTTCATCACCCCGCACGTCGGCGGTTCGGTGCGCGGGATGCTGCCGCGGGGATACGCGCTGGCCGGCGACCAGTTACGCCGGTACGCCGCCGGTGCGGACCTGATCAATCAGGTGTCGGGGGATTACTGACCTCCTGGCCGGCCGCGGCCAGCACGGCCGGCAGGTTGGCCGTGGTCACGCCACTCAGGCGCAGGACGTTGCCGGTGACGAGCAGGGCGGACACCCGGCCCTGCTCGTCGGGGGCCAGCTCGGCCACCTCGTCCCAGCTCACCGTGGTCGAGCCGAAGAGGGCTCGGACCCGCAGCCGGTCGGGGTAGACGTCGGTGCCCGCACGCAGTGCCCACACGAACACGGCCAGGGGAATCAGCAGGATGGGCGACAGCGCCCAGCGCGCGCCCGCGATCGGCAGCGTGCCCACCAGTGCGATCACGCTCGCGACCAGCAGGGCGCCGGATCTGCGTACGCGCAGCACAGGCTTGCGGCTCACAGAACTCATCCTCCCACCCCCGCCGTTTCGGTCAGGATTTGCCCCCGACAGGGTCAAGACCCGGGTCTCGCGTTTGACCCGCGCCCGTCCATACCCGACGATCCGAACATGCAAGGGGTGATGACCGACCCGTAACCTGATCGGGGGATGCGCGTTAGCCGATGCGGGTGGATTGACCTCGCCTCTCGCGCCACCCTCCCCTGACTCGACCCAGTGCTGGAGACCCACCGCCGTGCCATCGACCCGTTTCGTCGTCGTGCCGGGCGCCTCCGCGTTTGTGCTGCTGGCCGGCGTCGCCGGGCTGATCGCCCCGCTGCCCGCGCTGGCTCTCGGCGTCGGCGTCACCGCACTGTGGGCGTTCGGCCTCCTGGGCTGGACCTCGTTCCAGATGCACCGGGCGGCCGGCGGGGTCTTCGCCGAGTGCCGGGGCGCCGGGTTCGTCGCGCTGGGTGCGGTCTGCGCCGGGCTCACCGCCGCCGCGCCCCTGGTGATCAGCGGGCGCGTCACGATCTTCGTCACGGTCGGTCAGGGTCTGAGCGCGCTGTTCTTCATCCTCGGGTCGATGCTGCTGCCCGGCGAGTCGGCCTCGATGCCGGTCCGGTTGCGGCGCGCCTTCGACGGGCTGGGCCTGGGCATCAGCCTGGCCTTCGCGGCCTGGCTGATCACCCCGATGCACGACTCGACACCGACCGAGCTCGGGTCGACGCTGTGCTCGGCGGCCGGTGTCGCGATCGTCGCGGTGTCGGTGGTGCGGGCGAAGCCGTACCGGAAAGCGATCTTGATCTGTGGCTCGGGGGCGGTCGTCGCGCAGATCGGCATGTGTGTCGTCGCCAACCTGCTCTCCTTCGGACACCTCGGGCCGCTGGTGCCGCTGTTCGCGCTGCCGGTGATCGGCGGGCTGGGGCTGGTCGCCTACGGCGGCTCCGGGCGCAGCACGACCCCGCCGGCGTACGGCGACTCCCGCGAGCCCGACCAGTACCTGACCGGCTACCCGCTGCTGGCCGTGCCCGCCGCGATCGGCGTGGTGGCCGCGATCGTCCACCTGCTGACCGTCGGCACCTTCGACCCGGTGGCGATCGGGCTCGGCCTCACCATGGTCGGCATCCTGAGCCTCCGTGAGCTGCTCGTGGTCCGCGACATCCGGCGGTACGCGGGCCAGCTCAAGACGAAGGAGGCGCACTTCCGTTCGCTGGTCGCCGGCGCCACCGACCTGACCCTGGTGCTCGACGAGGACCTGTTGGTGACCTGGCAGTCGCCGGCCGCCGCCCGGCTGTTCGGGCTGGCCGAGCACGAGGTGGTGGGCCGCAACTTCCGGGCGCTGATCCACCCCGACGACGTGGCCGAGGCGCAGTCGGTGATCCGTTCGGTGCTGGAGGGCGAGCATGCGGACGGGCCGCCCGCCCTGATCGCCGCGCGGCTCAAGGACGGCCACCAGATCTGGCGGGACACCGAGTCCACGGTGTCCGATCAGCGGTCCGTGCCCGAGGTGGCCGCGCTGGTGGTGCACGTCCGGGACGTCGGCGAGCGGCGGCAGCTGGAGCGCAAGCTGCACCGGATGTCGTACACCGACCAGCTCACCGGCCTGGCCAACCGCCGCGCTCTGATGCGTGACCTGCTCGAGTACCGCCGCCGCCCGGGCCAGCAGGGCACCCTGCTGGTGATCGACCTGCACGGACTGGCCGAGATCAACGACTCGAAGGGCCGGGCGACCGGCGACGCGGTGCTGATCGAGGTGGGCCGCCGGATCCGCGGCCTGCTCGGCGACGAGGACATGGCCGCGCGGCTGGGCGGCGACGAGTTCGCGGTGCTGACCGCGGACGGCGCGGTTCTGGCGTACGCCCTGGCCACCCGCATCGTGACCCTGCTGGTGGAGCCCTACCAGCTGCCTGGCGCGATCGTCGACCTGCACACCAGCGTCGGCCTGGCCGAACTGACCGGCGGCAAGGACTCCGACGAGGTGATGCGGCACGCCGACCTGGCCCGCAGCCGCGCACGCCAGCTGGGCCGGGACCGGGTCGAGTGGTACGACACCGACGTCGAGGACCAGCTGCACCGGCGGATGGACCTGGAACAGCAGCTGCTCGACGCCGCCGACAACGGCGAGCTCGACCTCGTCTACCAGCCGGTGGTCAGCCTCAAGGACCGGCTGCCGGTGGGCGTCGAGGCGCTGCTGCGCTGGCGGCACCCGAAGCTGGGCACGATCATGCCGGCCGAGCTGCTGCCGATCGCGCGGGCCGTGGGCATCTCCGCCGACCTCGACGAGTGGGTGCTGGACACCGCCTGTCACCAGCTGGACACCTGGTCGACCGGGGACACCGACTTCTGGCTGTCGATCAACGTCTCGCCCAAGGAACTGCTCACCGGTTTCACCGGGCGGGTCGAGACGATCCTGCGCCGCCACAAGCTGCCGCCGGAGCGGCTGGTGGTCGAGGTGGCGGAGACGTGGATCGCCGAGGACGTCCCGGCGATCGTGGCGGCTCTGGCCGGGCTTCGCAAGCTGGGCGTACGCGCGGCGCTGGACGACTTCGGCGCCGGTCACGCGTCGTTGTCCCACCTCCGGCGCCTCCCGGTCGACGTGCTGAAACTGGACCGTGTCCTGGTCAACACGCCGACCGAGGCGAACAGCGCGGCGGTCCTGGGCGTCGTGGTCAGTCTGGGCAAGCGGCTCGGCCTGGAGATCGTCGCCAAGGGACTGGAGTCCGACGAGGAGATCACCCGCGCCCGGGAGGCCGGATGCCTGTACGGCCAGGGGTTCGCCCTGGCCCGCCCGGCGCCCGCGGAGCGCATCGAGGCGTACCTGGAATCACACCGGGCCTCACAAACCTAGGGCTTCGGTGGGCGGGAGGCCGGCGGCGCGCATCGCCGGGTAGCCGCCCGCGAGGACACCGACCACCACGGAACCGGCGATCGCGGCGCCCATCATGGTCAGTGGCACGATCGGCGGCCAGGCCTGGTGTACCGCGTACGCGACGGTGGCCGCCGCACCCAGTGCCGTGCCCGCCACCGCGCCGAGCATCGACAGCGCCACCGACTCGGCGAGGAACTGGGCGCGGATCTGCCCGCGGTGCGCGCCCAGGGCCCGCCGCAGACCGATCTCCCGGCGTCGTTCGAGCACCGAGATCACCATCGTGTTCGCCACCCCGATCGCGCCGACCAGCAGCGCCACCCCGGCCAGTCCGAGGAACAGCGCGGAGAACGTCGTCTCGGTGGCCCGTTTCGCCGCCAGCGCGTCGGACGGGCGGCTCACCCGGACCAGGCCCGGCGTACGCGGATGGATCGTCGCCGCCAGCACCGCGCGGACGTCCTCCACCGCCTGGTCGTCCGCCTGGACATAGAGGACGGTCGGGTGGCCGTCGAAGCGCAGCAGGTCCCGGGCGGCGTCCCAGCCGACCAGCGCCGCGCGGTCGATCTCCGGCGCCAGCGGGATCGGCCGGAGCACGCCGATCACCGCGAACCGCCGCCCCGCGATCACCACCAGCTCATGGTGGGAGACCGTCGTGATCCCCAGCCGGCTCGCCGCCTCGGCGCCCAGCACGACGGTGGGGAACTTCTCCGTGGCGCGGTCGAGGAACCGGCCCGAGCCGACGCGTCCGCCCAGCACGTCCAGCAGGTCCGGCCGCGCGGCCAGGACCGCGGTGCCGGGCGATGCGCCGCTGCGGGTGGTGCGGCTGATCGGCTGGTGGGTGTTGGCGACCGCGGTGGCGGCGCTGACCGGGCCGATCCGCCGGACCATCGCGACCGACTCCGCCGGGAGCAGCACCGGCGGCTGCTGGTCGGGCATCGCGGTGGCCTGCAACAGACCGGTGCCCAGCTTGTCCATCTCGGCCAGCAGCGCGGCCCGGCTCGACGCGGGCACGCCGGTGACGACGACCATTGTGGCGACGCCGATCGCGATGCCCAGGGCCGAGAGCGCCGCGCGCGCCTTCCGGGTACGCAGCCCGACCAGTCCCACCGACAGCAGATCGAGCGGGCTCACGACGCGGTGTCCCGCACGATGCGCCCGTCGTGCAGCTCGACCCGGCGCGGCAGGGCGGCGGCGATCTCCCGGTCGTGCGTGATCACCGCGATCGTGGCCCCCTCATGGTTCAGCGTCGTCAGCAGCTCCATCACGGCCTGCCCGGTACGGCTGTCCAGCGCACCGGTCGGCTCGTCGGCCAGCACCAGCGCCGGGCCGTTGACCAGCGCGCGGGCGATCGCGACCCGCTGTTTCTCGCCGCCGGACAGCTGCCGCGGCAGGTGGGCGAGCCGATGACCGAGGCCGACCCGGCCGAGCGCCTCGACGGCTCGGGCCCGCCGGTGCCGTCGCGCGACGCCCGCGTAGAACAGGCCGGTCGCCACGTTCTCCACCGCGGTCAGCCCGTCGATCAGGTGGAACTGCTGGAAGACGAAGCCCAGCCGGCGGCCGCGGAGCCGGGACAGGCGGCGGTCGCGGAGGCGAGCCACGTCCTCGCCGGCCAGCTCGACCGTTCCCTCGGTGGGCCGGTCCAGGGTGCCCATCACGTGCAGCAGCGTCGACTTGCCGGAACCGGACGGGCCGACGATGGCGAGCAGTTCGCCCGGTTCGATGCGCAGCGACACCCGGTCCAGCGCGGTGACGCCGCCGGCGTACCGCATGCTCACGTCCCGGACCGCCAGCACCGCGGTCATGAGGTCGTCACCACGGTCATGCCCTCGTCGAGGCCGTCGCCGCTGACCTCGACCCGGCCGTCGGCGAAGAGGCCGGTCTCGACCGGGACCAGGCCGCCGTCCGGGCGTTGCACGGCATACCCGCCCTCCAGCACCGCGAGCAGCGCGCCGACCGGCACGATCAGGACGTCCGCCCGGGTCTGCCCGGCCAGGTCGACCTGCACCGGCGCGGCGTCCAGGCGCTCCGCCTTCTTCGCGTCGTCGAGGGTCACGGTGACCGCGGTCCGGGGCGGGCCGTCGCCGTCGTCGGGTGTCTGGGCGACGGTGCCGACCCGGGTGACCTTCGCGGGCGCCCGGGCGCCGTCCGGCAGGGTCACCGTGACCCGGTCGCCGCGCTTCACCGACCCCGTGTTGGCCGCGTCGAGCTGGACGGTCACCACCTTGGCGGTGCCGGTGACCGACATCAGGTCGGCGGAGACCTCGGCGCCCACCGCGGCGGCCAGTGCGGCCACGCGGACCTTCCCGCGCTGGATCGCGACGTCGCCGGGCGCGAGCTTTCCGGTCGGTGTCAGACCGGCCGTGCGCTGCCAGCGTTTGACGGCGTCGATCAAAGACGCGGTCAGGACGCCCGCGCCGTCTCCCGCGTACGGCTGGTCGCCGGTCCGGTAGCCCAGGGCGCGGAGGTTGTCCACGATGACGCGCACGTCCCGGCCGGTCAGGTCCGCCCGGTCCAGTGGCCGGAACAGCGGGGTCGTGCCGTAGAACAGCGGCACCGGGCGGTCGTCGCGGCGGTACAGCGGCTGACCGCGCTTCACCACCGCGCCGGGCGAGGGCAGCCAGGTCACCGTTCCCGTACCAGCGCCCTTGATCGTCGCGCTGCTGCCGTAGCCGAGGTCGCCGGAGACCGTGCGGACGTCGGACAGGTCGCCGCGCTCGACCGTCACCGTGGCGGCGGGCGGTCCCTCCGGCTCGGCCTTCGCCGTGACCCGGGGCGGCAGGAACCGCCAGCCCGCCACGGCCAGCCCGGCCAGCACCAGGACGACGACGGCGAGCAGGCTAGCCCTTCTTGCCATTGAACGACCGCACCTCGCACTGCTCGGTGACCGCCTCGGCGTTCGGGAACTCGCCCCACTTCGGGCCGGGCGACCAGCCGTCCGCGCCCTTGTTCACGTCGTCACCGTGGTCCTTGAGGCACTGCCAGAACTTGTCGTTGTCCTCCTCGTAATATGGGTTCGTCGCCGCCGCCTTCTCCGGCGCCTGCTGCGGCAGCATGTTGTCGCACGCCTTTTTGATCTTGGGCGTGTCGGACTGGATCTTGCTCTCCGCGCCGGCCCACATCCAGGTGCCGTCGGCCTGCTGCGTCATCGGCACGCCGTTGTCGTGCAGGCACTTCAGGTAGACGCTGAACAGCGCCTCCTCCTCCGCGTTGGTCATGTCGACGCGGATCACCGGCGGGCCGTTCGCCGCCGATGGTGACGGGGCCGCCGCCTCGCTCTTGAAGGACGCCACCTTCGGCGGCTCCTTCTCGGCGGTGGACGCGCAAGCGGTCAGGGCGCACGCGACGGAGGCGAGCAGGGCGGTCATCCGTACCGGAATGGGCATGGCCGGAGAGTCTGGAGCGCCGCCTTCAAACCGCCGTCAGGCGAATGTATCGACGTTGTCAGAATTTCCGGCGCACGCGCGTGAGCTGCCTATAGTCGGGCGGTGCGAACCCGGGTGCTGATCGCCGAGGACGACGCCCGCCAAGCCGAGGGCGTACGCCGCTACCTGGTGGCCGAGGGCTACGAGGCGGGCGTGGTGCCGGACGGTCGCGCGGCCATCGACGCGGTCCGCCGCGACCGCCCCGACCTGCTGATCCTCGACCTGATGATGCCGAAGGTCGACGGCCTCGACGTGTGCCGCGTGCTGCGCGCCGAGCACGACCTGCCGATCCTCATGCTGACCGCCCGCTCCGGCGAGGACGACCTGCTGCTCGGGCTCGACCTCGGCGCGGACGACTACCTGACCAAGCCGTACAGCCCACGCGAGCTGATGGCCCGGGTGCGTGCCCTGCTGCGCCGAACCGTCCGGGTCTCGCACGACGACACGTTCACGGTCGGTGACCTGACGGTCGACCCGGTGCGGCGCGAGGTGCGTCTCCACGACCAGCCCATTTCGTGTACGCGCGGCGAGTTCGAGGTCATCGCCACGCTCGCCGCCGAGCCGGGACGCGTCTTCACCCGCCGCCAGCTGCTGCAGCGCACCCGGGGCTGGGAGAGCTACCCGACCGACCGGACCATCGACATGCACGTGCTCAACCTGCGCCGCAAGATCGAGGCCGACCCCGCCCGGCCGCAGCACCTGATCACCGTGCACGGCGTCGGATACAAGCTGGCCACCGACCGATGAGGGTGTCGCTGCGGCACAGCCTGGTCACGCGGCTGCTCGCCACGTCACTGCTGATCGCGCTGGGCGCCGTGGCCGCGACCGCCTGGCTGGCCGTACGCACCACCAGCCAGGCCATCCGGCAGGAGCAGGGGCAGTCGCTCGCCGACGGGAGCCGGATCTACGACGGGCTGCTGGCGTACGCGGCGACGCACAAGGACTGGACCGGCGTCGAGCAGACGCTCGCCTCGCTGGTCGCCGGGACCGGCCGCCGGGCGACGCTGACTGACCTGACCGGGCGCCGGATCGCCGGAGACGCCGGGATACCGACCGAGCGGCCGGCGGCGGTGGTGGATCCGCTCCACGACAAGATCGACCCGCGCATCGCCGGGCCGTACCGGCTCTCCTCCACCGAGCGGCAGGCCTCCCGCAAGATCGCCAGCGACCGGGCGAGCTGCCTCGAGGACTACGGCATCGCCGCCCTGCTCACGGTCACGCCGACCGGCCGGACCGTGGTGACCGCCACCGGCGACGTCGACGGCGGTTACCGGTACCTGTGCCTGACCAAGCCGGAGGACGGGCCGATGCCCACCGAGAGACGGGCACTGGAGCAGCTCGAGAAGGCGGTCAACGAATGCGTGAACCGGCCGGGCGGCCGGGCGGTCGTCTATCTCGGCCTCGACTTCACCTACCGGGTCAAGGGCGACGCCCCTCGGGTAGGCGACTGCGTGGACGCCGCCCGCCGCGAGCAACTACGGCCGTACGTGGCGCCCGCCGCCCGCCTCTACCTCGACGGCCCCGCGGCCTCCGTCGACGGCGGCCCGTTCGACCTGTCCGGCCGCAACCTCGGCTACGTCGCCGGCGCCACCGGCCTGGTGCTGCTGCTCGTCATCGTGGTCACGGTCGCTGCCGGACGCCGGCTGGTCCGCCCCCTGCGCGAGCTCACCGCCGCCGCCCAGCGCCCGCTCGACCTGGACTCGCCGGTGCCGGTGGCCCGCGACGACGAGATCGGCCGCCTGGCCGCCGCTTTCAACGACCTGGCCGCCCGCCGCCAGGCCGGCGAACGCCAGCGCCGCGCCATGGTCAGCGACGTCGCCCACGAGCTGCGGACGCCGCTGACCAACATGCGGATCTGGCTGGAGGCCGCCCAGGACGGCCTGGCCCCGCTCGACCCCGAGCTGCTCGACCTGCTGACCGAGGAGGCGGTCCTGCTCCAGCACGTCATCGACGATCTGCGCGACCTGGCCGCCGCGGAAGCCGGCGACCTTCGGCTGAACCTCTCCGACGTCTACGTGGACGACCTGCTGCGCCAGGTGGTCGAGGCCCACCGGGGCGCCGCCGAGCGCGGGGGTGTGCGGCTGACCCTCTCCGGAACCGACCCGCGGGCCGTGCTGGATCCGGTGCGCCTGCGCCAGCTGGTGGGCAACCTGGTCTCCAACGCCGTACGCCACACCCCACCCGGGGGCACGGTCACCCTGACGTCCGGTGTCGTTCCCGGCGCGCTGGTGATCTCGGTGGCCGACACCGGCGCCGGGATCCCGCCGGAGGACCTGCCGCACGTGTTCGACCGGTTCTGGCGGGCCGACAAGGCGCGCAGCCGCGCCACCGGGGGGAGTGGGCTCGGGCTGGCCATCGCCCGGAACCTGGCCCAGGCGCACGCCGGCGACCTGACCGCCACCAGCGTCGCGGGCGAGGGCAGCACCTTCACGGTCCGTCTTCCACACTGAGCGCCGCCTGTGGACAATTGGGCCGGAGGTCGAATTCGTGCGCTACATTCCCGGCCCACCCACAGGGGTGGGGGTGGCGGCGGGGGCCGCGCCGAAACGATTTTGATCTTGCGAAGCGACCGTCAACCGGGCGGCGGCGCCGTGCTCCCACGCGGTGTCAGCCGAGCGGGCGCCGCCTCGATGTCGTCGACCGGCTTCTCCGCGATCGCGTCGAGCAACTGCCGGGCGGCCTGGGCGCCGTAATCCGCGATGTCCCGGCTCAAGGCGGTGAGCGGCGGGTGCACCAGCCGGCACAACGGCGAGTCGTCCCAGGCCACGATCGACAGGTCGGCCGGCACCCGAAGCCCCATCTCCTGGGCGACCGACAGCCCCGCCACCGCCATGACGTCGTTGTCGTAGATCACCGCGGTGGGCCGCGACGCCGACATCAGGAGCTGCCGGGTGGCCCGCCCGCCTTCCTCGCCCGTGTAGTCCGCCGCCACGGTGACCGCCGACTCGAAGCCGAGCGTCCGGCACACCTCGTCGAACGCCTGCCCGCGCGCCCGGGTGTGCAGCAGCTCGGCCATGCCGCTGACCCGGGCGATCCGCCGGTGCCCGAGCGCCGACAGGTAGCGCACCGCCTCGGCGACCGCCCCGGCGTCGTCCGACCAGACCTGGGTGATGGAGCCGGTCTCGCCCGGCCCGCCGATCACGACCGCGGGCAACTGCAATTCCTGGAGTACGGGGATGCGCACGTCACCGTCGCGCAGGTCGCTGACGAACACGCCGTCGACCCGCCGCTCGCCCCACCACCGCCGGTAGACCTCGACCTCCTGCTCCGGCGAGTCCACCAACTGGAGGGTGAGCGCGTAGGACCGGGACGCCAGCTCCGCCTCGAACCCGCTGATCAGGCCCATGAAGAACGGCTCGACGCTGAGGATCCGGGCGGGCCGGCTGAGGGTGAGCCCGACAGCTGCCGCCTTGGCGCCGGAGAGGGCGCGCGCGGCGCTGTTCGGGTTGAAGCCGATCTCCCGGGCGATCGCGATGATCCGTTCGCGGGTGGCCTCGGACACTCCTGGCTGGCCGTTGAGCGCGTACGAGACCGCGCCTTTGGAGACGCCCGCCCGCAAGGCGATGTCCGCGATTGTCGGCCGTTTCACCCTGCTCCCTTCGACAGCCGTGACGGTAACAGGTCATGATCACTTTACCGGTTAAGCCACTCCGTGCAGCGTAGCGACTACGCGTGGAAAACCTGGCAGACAGGTGACACGCGGCTGCGGTTGACACTTGGCGAACCGAACCCTACGGTCCTATCTACTTACGCGGTTCAGTAAGTCACCCCGGGCAGCTGATGCCGGGGCCAGAGGTCCGCCGCCGGGCGTCCCGTGTGTCTGTGGGGGCACGGGCGAGCTGGGGGGCGCGCCCAAGGGGCGCCGGCGGCGGGTCATGTGGTCTATGGTCGTTGGCGTGATTACGCTCGAGGCCGTCGCCGCCGCGTACGCCCAGTGGGTCACCCCTGATCTGCCGCTCTACGGCAACGATCACAACCGCGGCGATTTCGCTCCCTGACCCCCTCTCCCGGGTCCGCCTTTTGTCGTTGTCGCTCAGGGAGCTCTGTCATGCCCGATTCCGGGATCCGTGCTGTTCTGCGCGCCCCGCACGTGCCCCTCGTCCTCGCTGCCAGCCAGGTCGGCCGCCTGCCGCTGGCCTCCGCGCCGCTGGCCCTGCTGATCTTCGCCCGCCAGCAACACAGCCTCGCGCTCGCCGGGTTGGTCGTCGCCGTCTTCACCGCCGGGATAGCCGTCGGCGCGCCGTTGCTCGCCCGGCTGGTCGACCGCCGCAGGCAGCCGCCGGTGCTGTGGGCGTCGGCCTTGTTCTCCGCGTTCGGCTTCGTCCTTGTCGCGTACGGCGGCCACCGCCTCCCCGTCACCCTGCTGGGCGCGGCCATCGCCGGTCTGGGCATCCCGCCGCTGGAGGCCTGCCTCCGAGCCCTGTGGCCGGCGTTGGTCCCGCCCTCTCTGGTCCCGGCGGCGTACACCCTGGACATCGCGGTCCAGGAGGTCATCTTCGTGGTCGGCCCACTGATCACCCTGGCGGCGGTCGGGCTGGCCGGCCCGGCGGCGGGACTGCTCGCCGCGGCCGCGCTCCAGCTCGCCGGCGTGGCCGCGTTCGTCACGGCGCCCGCCGTCCGCGACTGGCACGGCGTGGCGACGCACCGGCACTGGGCCGGCCCGCTGCGGATCCGGCAGTTCGCGATCATGGTGCTCGGTGTCGTGTGCATGGGCGCGGCGGTCGGCAGCCTGCCGGTCGCACTCACCGGGTACGCGGAGGCCGCCGGCAACCGCTCGCTGACCGGCTGGCTGCTCGCCGCCCAGGCCGGCGGCGCCCTGGTCGGCGGCCTGCTCTACACCCGCGCCTCGCCCGGCGACGTGCGCCGCCTGCCGATGCTGGCGGCCGTGTTCGCGGTGCTGTATCTGCCGCTGCTGACCACGCCCGGCCCGGCGCTGATCGCGGTGCTGGTGGCGATCAGCGGCCTGGCGCTGCCGCCGCTGCTCACGGCCGTCTTCCTCGCGGCGGACCGGCTGGCGCCCACGGGCACGGCGGTGGAGGCCTTCGCCTGGATCATGACCGCGTTCACGGTGGGCAGCGCGCTGGGTGCGGCGCTGACCGGCCCGTTGACCGAGACACATCTCCGGTACGGATTCCTGCTGGCACCCGCGGCCGGCCTCCTGGCGGTCCTGGCCATGACCACGGTGTCCCGGAACCACACCCCGGCGGAGGCTCCCCGATGACCGTGCGGCACATCGTCTGGGACTGGAACGGCACGATCCTCGGCGATTCCCGGGCCCTCATCGCGGCGACCATCGACGCGTTCGACACGTGCGGGCTGCCGCCGATCACCCGTGCCGACTACCAGCTCCACCACGTCCAGCCGATCCCGCCGTTCTATGAGCGGCTGGCGGGCCGACCGCTGAGCCCTGCCGAACAGGCCCGGCTCGGGGAGTGTTTCCGGGTCGCCTACGCCCGGCACCGCGAGGCCGTGACCCTCACGACCGACGCGGCGGTCGCCCTGGAACGCTGGGCGGCGGCCGGCGGAACCCAGTCGCTGCTCTCGATGTGCCCGCACGAGGAACTGGTGCCGCTGGTGACCGCCGCCGGCATCGCGCCGTTCTTCGCCCGCGTCGACGGCAGCGTCGGACCGGATGTGGCGCACAAGGCGCCGCACCTGGCCCGCCACCTCGAGGGCCTGAGTCTGGAGCCGGCCGGCGTCCTGCTCGTGGGCGACAGCGTCGACGACGCCCGAGCAGCCCGGGAGTGCGGCATGCGCTGCCTGGTCTACCACTGCGGCGACGAGGCGCTGCATTCCCGCGCCCACTTCACCGATATCGACGCAGCCGTGGTGCCTTCCCTGGGGGCTGCGGTGGACGCGGCTCTGGGGCGGGCATGGGAAGGCCCGGGCAGCTGATAGCGCGCCCGGGCCGTCCGAACGGTTGCGGTTACTCCGGGACCTTGCGGTAGGCGCCGTCGCTCGCGCTGGTCGCCATCGAGGCGTAGGCGCGCAGGGCCGCCGACACCGATCGCTGGCGGTCGACCGGGCTGTACGGCCGCGGCCGCGCCTCCTGCGCCGCCCGGCGGGTGGCCAGGTCGTCGTCGGAGACGTTGAGCGTGATGCCGCGGCCGGGGATGTCGATGGTGATCTCGTCGCCGGTCTCGACCAGGGCGATCAGGCCGCCGGACGCCGCCTCGGGCGACACGTGGCCGATCGACAGGCCGGACGTGCCGCCGGAGAAACGGCCGTCGGTGATCAGGGCGCATGCCTTGCCGAGGCCCCGGCCCTTCAGGAACGACGTGGGGTAGAGCATCTCCTGCATGCCGGGGCCGCCGCGCGGGCCCTCGTAGCGGATGACCACCACGTCGCCCTCGACAACCTGCTTGCCGAGGATGCCGTCGACGGCCGCGTCCTGGCTTTCGAAGACGCGGGCCGGGCCGGAGAACTTCCACAGTTCCTCGGCCACCCCGGCGGTCTTCACGACGCAGCCCTCGGGCGCCAGGTTGCCGAAGAGGATGGCCAGGCCGCCGTCCGCGGTGTACGCGTGGTCGACGGATCGGATGCAGCCCTCGACCGCGTCGGTGTCGAGCGAGGCCCAGCGGTTCTGCGTGGAGAACGGCTGGGTGGTGCGGACGCCGCCGGGGGCCGCGTGGAAGAGCTCGAGCGCCTCGTCGGTGGCCTTGCCGCTGCGGATGTCCCACGCGTCGAGCCAGCTGCCGAGGTCGGGGGAGTGCACGGAGCGGACGTCGGTGCGCAGCGCGCCGCCGCGGTTGAGTTCGCCGAGCAGCGCCGGGATGCCGCCGGCCCGGTGCACGTCCTCCATGTGGTACTTCGGGCTGTTCGGCGCAACCTTGGCCAAACAGGGCACCCGGCGCGAGACCTCGTCGATGTCGGAGACATTGAAGTCGAGCTCCGCCTCGCGGGCGGCGGCCAGCAGGTGCAGGACCGTGTTGGTGGAGCCGCCCATGGCCACGTCGAGGGCGACGGCGTTCTCGAACGCGTCGCGGGAGGCGATCGCGCGGGGCAGCACCGACTCGTCGTCGTTCTCGTAATACTGCTTGGCGATGTCCACGATCAGCGAGCCGGCCCGCTCGAACAGCGCCTTGCGGGCGGCGTGCGTGGCCAGCGTCGAGCCGTTGCCGGGCAGGGCCAGGCCGATCGCCTCGGTGAGGCAGTTCATCGAGTTGGCGGTGAACATGCCGGAGCAGGAGCCGCAGGTCGGGCAGGCCGAGCGCTCGATCGTGTCGAGCTGGGCGTCGGTGACGCTCTCGTTGGCGCTGGCGCTCATCGCGTCGACCAGGTCGAGTTTCTCGTGCACGACGCCCTCGATGGCGATCGTCTTGCCGGCCTCCATCGGGCCGCCGGAGACGAAGACCGTCGGGATGTTGAGCCGCAGGGCGGCGATCAGCATGCCGGGGGTGATCTTGTCGCAGTTCGAGATGCAGACCAGGGCGTCGGCGCAGTGCGCGTTGACCATGTACTCCACCGCGTCGGCGATCAGCTCGCGGCTGGGCAGCGAGTAGAGCATGCCGCCGTGGCCCATCGCGATGCCGTCGTCGACCGCGATGGTGTTGAACTCGCGCCCGACCCCACCGGCCGCGGCGATCGAGTCGGCGACCAGGCCGCCCATGTCCTTGAGATGGACATGCCCGGGTACGAACTGGGTGAAGCTGTTGGCGATGGCCACGATCGGCTTACCGAAGTCGTCGTCCGTCATGCCGGTGGCGCGCCACAGAGCGCGCGCGCCGGCCATGGTCCGACCGTGGGTCGAGGTCCGGGAGCGCAGTTCAGGCATTCCTACAGTCTGCCACCGGCCACCCTCGTACGGAGGTGTGGTCCACAGCACGGGACGCGAGTTCGTAAAAACCCCAGACTCCCCAAACGGTCGATGATCCGGCACAGTGTTCCCGTGCACTCACCGTCCGGCGTGGAGCTGGCCGGGCTGGCCGGCCTCCTGGTCGCGGTCCCGGCTGTCGCCCTGCTGGCAAGGTCCGGGCGCAAGCACACCGGCGCCGCCCGGCGGGCCCACGTGGTGCTGGCGGCCGGCGGCACGGTGGTGTCCGCCGCCGCGCTGGCCGGCCTGCTGACCGCGATTCTCGCGCCGCACGACCCGGCCGAGGGCAACCGGGTGGGGCTCGCGTCCGGGATCGCGGTCGCCATGGCGCTCGGCACGGTCACCCTGTTGGCGGGCACGCTGCTGCTGCCCGGCTCGGCCCAGCGCCGTGGCACCCTGCTGCGCAACCTCGCCGACGCCGGGATCGCCGCCGCCGCGCTGTGGTTCGTCGGCTGGGTCCTGCTCGCCCACCCGACGCGCCTGCTCGGCGAGCACACCCCGACCGCCTGCCTCGCGCTGCTGCTCCCGGCGGCGGTGGGTGCGCTCGCCGTCGGGCTCACGGTGGTTCTCGCGCTGCACGCGCATCGGCCGCGGGTCGGCACCGTACGCGTCTCGGCGGGTGTCGGCCTGGTGGCGGTGGCCGCGCTGCTGTTGTCCAGCGGCATCTGCACGCACGGGAACACGGCGATGTTGAGCGGTGCCCTGCTGCTGCCGCTCGGCCTGATCGTGGTGGCTCGCGCGGTGCTGCTGGTGAACCGCCCGGTACAGGTCGTCGGCGACGTGACCCAGCGCGGCACCGCGTTCGCGTTCGTCCCGGTGGTGGGCACCGTGGTTGCCTGCTTCTACCACGTGGCCCGGGGCGGTTCGATCGATCTGGCCGGCCTCACCTCCGCCAGCGTCATGACCCTGCTGCTGGTCACCCGGCAATATCTCGCGCTCACCGACGTCCGCCGCTGGACGCTGCGGCTGAAGGAGAGCGAGGAGCACTACCGCGAGCTCGCGCACACCGATCCGCTGACCGGGCTGGCCAACCGCCGCGGGCTGGTCCGGGCGCTGCGCGAGCCGGACCCGGCGGGCCGGTCCAAGTTCCTGGTCGGCATCGACATGGACGGCTTCAAGAACGTCAACGACATGCGCGGCCACGACGTCGGCGACGCGGTGCTGGTCGAGGTGGGCGAGCGGCTGCGGCGCAACCTGCTGGCCGGGGACGTGCCGGCGAGGCTGGGCGGCGACGAGTTCGCGGTGCTGATGCACGCCACCGCCGACGAGGCGATGCTGGCGGCGAAGCGGCTGCTGGCGGTGCTGGGCGAGCCGTACGAGGTGGACAGCGGCTCGGTCTTCCTGTCGGCGAGTGTGGGCGTGGCGGGACATCCGGCGCCGGACGACGTCAACGAGCTGATGCGCGACGCCGACCTGGCCCTGCGCTATGCGAAGCAGCGCGGCAAGAACAGGGTGGAGCGGTACGAGGTCCGCTACGACGAGCTGCTGCGCCGCCGGAGCACGCTGGAGAACGAGCTGCGCCACGCGATCGACCGGGACCAGCTGCGCCTGGTTTTCCAGCCGGTGGTGGCGCTGCCGTCGATGCGGCCGGTGGGCGCCGAGGCCCTGCTGCGCTGGCACCACCCGACGCTCGGCAACGTCCGCCCGGACGAGTTCATCCCGGTGGCCGAGGAGTCCGGCCTGATCAACCGCCTCGGCCAGTGGGTGCTGCGGCAGGCGTGCATCCAGCTCGCGGAGTGGCTGGTCAAGGGGCACGACGTCTGGGTGTCGGTCAACCTGTCGCCCAAGGAGCTGCACGCGGCGGACTATCCGGCGCAGGTGGCGGACGTGCTGGGTGAGCTGGGTGTGCCGGCGCAGCGGCTGGTGCTGGAGGTGACCGAGCACGCGGTGGCCACCGACGTGGAGGAGCTGGTCCGCCGCCTGGGCGAGCTGCGGGCGACCGGGGTGCGGATCGCGCTGGACGACTTCGGCGCCGGATATTCGTCGCTGGGTCAGCTGCGCACGCTGCCGGTGGACATCCTGAAGATCGACCAGCGGCTGGTGAACGAGCCGGAGTCACGCACCGGGACCGCCGCGCCTCTGGTGGACGTGGTGGTGCGGCTGGGGCATCGGCTCGGGCTGGAGGTGCTCGCCGAGGGCATCCAGACGCCGGCGCAGCGGGTTCTGGTCGAGGAGGCCGGGTGCCGGCTGGGTCAGGGCTCGCTGTTCGGCTGGGGTGTGCCCGCCGAGCATCTCGAGGCTCAACTTCGCTCCCTGCGTACGCCCATAGCGCCGAAACCGGCTCCCGCACCCCGCACCGGGCCCCCGCCCGGCGCGACTGCACGCAGCCAGGTGATCATGCTCGGGCCGGGAATGCGGCAGCTCAGAGCGCTTCTGCCGACCGAGCAGAGCCCCGATTCACCATCGAGTGATCAGAATGTGGGATCAGTTGACTCACCGCGTGAGATGGGGCAGGGTTAGCCGCATGTGCTTGTCGTCCCGAGTACTTAGTTGAGCGCACTGTCCCGCCCCCTTGATGGGTGACAGTGCGCTAGGTCCCGTGCAGCGATTGCACAGGGCCTTTTTTGTTGCCCAGATCTATGAGGTTCGTTCACGACCTACCTTGAGTTAGACGTTGGTCCAGTTGAGGCACGCGGTCTCCACCGTCGTGAACGAACCTCACTATCACCTACTTCGAATCGAAGGCCTGTGCGATGACGAGACCACCCACTCCCGAGACCTTGGCCCACCGACCCAGCCCCGCGACCGTGGCAGCCGCCGCGGGACAGCATGGCGCAGTAGTGACCGGCCCGGTTGCGACCACCGGCGCCGGCTCGCTCGTCCGGTCGCTGGAGGCCCTCGGCGTCGAGGTGGCCTTCGGCATTCCGGGCGGGACGATCCTGCCCGCGTACGACCCGCTCTACGACTCCAAGGTCCGGCACATCCTGGTCCGGCACGAGCAGGGCGCGGGCCACGCGGCGACCGGGTACGCGCAGGCCACCGGCCGGGTCGGCGTCTGCATCGCCACCTCCGGCCCGGGCGCGACCAACCTGGTGACGCCGATCGCGGACGCCTACATGGATTCGGTGCCGATCGTGGCGATCACCGGCCAGGTGTCCCGCCCGGCGATCGGCACGGACGCCTTCCAGGAGGCGGACATCCAGGGCATCACGCTGCCGATCACGAAGCACAATTTCCTGATCCAGTCGCCGGACGACATCCCGCGGATCGTCGCCGAGGCCTTCCACCTGGCGGCCACCGGCCGGCCCGGCCCGGTCCTGGTGGACATCCCCAAGGACGTGCAGCAGGCGCCGACCACGTTCGCCTGGCCGCCTACCCTGGACCTGCCCGGCTACCGCCCCACGCTGCACCCGCACGGCAAGCAGATCCGTGAGGCGGCCCGGCTGATCGCGGGCGCCAAGCGGCCCGTCCTGTACGTGGGCGGCGGCGTGCTCAAGGCCGGCGCCACCGAGGGGCTGCGCAAGCTGGCCGAGATGACCGGCATGCCGGTGGTGACCACGCTGATGGCGCTGGGCTCGTTCCCCGACTCGCACCCGCAACACCTGGGCATGCCCGGCATGCACGGCACGGTCCCCGCGGTGTACGCCCTGCAGAAGTCCGACCTTCTGGTCGTGCTGGGCGCCCGCTTCGACGACCGGGTCACCGGCAAGCTCGACTCGTTCGCGCCGGACGCCAAGATCGTGCACGCCGACATCGACCCGGCCGAGATCGGCAAGAACCGGCACGCGGACGTCCCGATCGTCGGCGACGCCCGGCACGTGATCGATGAGCTGATCGCCGCGGTCTCCGGCAACGCCACCGGCGCGGGCTCCTACCCGGCCTGGTGGAAGACGCTGAACGACCTTCAGGAGCGCTACCCCCTGGGGTACGACGAGCCGACCGACGGCACGCTCTCGCCGCAGTACGTGATCGAACGGATCGGCAAGCTGGTCGGCCCGGACGCCATCTACACCGCGGGCGTCGGGCAGCACCAGATGTGGGCCTCGCAGTTCATCTCGTTCGAGAACCCGGGCACCTGGCTCAACTCCGGCGGCGCCGGGACCATGGGTTACGCGGTGCCCGCGGCGATGGGCGCGAAGGTCGGCCGGCCGGACGTCGCGGTCTGGGCGATCGACGGCGACGGCTGTTTCCAGATGACCAACCAGGAGCTCGCCACCTGTGCGCTGGAGGGCATCCCGGTCAAGATCGCCGTCATCAACAACGGCAACCTGGGCATGGTCCGGCAGTGGCAGACCCTGTTCTACCAGGGCCGCTACTCCAACACCGAGCTGGGCACCCACAAGCACCGCATCCCGGACTTCGTGAAGCTGGCCGAGGCGCTCGGCTGCATCGGGCTGCGCTGCGAGTCCAAGGACGACGTGGACAAGACCATCAAGGCGGCGATGGAGATCAACGACGCCCCGGTGGTCATCGACTTCACGGTCGGCAAGGACGCGATGGTGTGGCCGATGGTCGCGGCCGGGACCAGCAACGACGAGATCATGTTCGCCCGGGACGTGCGCCCCACCTTCGAAGAGGACGACCTCTGATCATGACGATGCATACCTTGTCCGTGCTGGTGGAGAACAAGCCGAGTGTGCTGGCCCGGGTCAGCGGACTGTTCTCCCGGCGCGGCTTCAACATCGATTCGCTGGCGGTCGGCGAGACGGAGAACCCGGAAGTCAGCCGCATCACCATCGTGGTCAACGCCGACTCCTCACCCCTGGAGCAGGTGACCAAGCAGCTCAACAAGCTGGTGAACGTCCTGAAGATCGTCGAGCTGGACCCGCAGCAGTCGGTCCAGCGCGAGCTCCTGCTGGTCAAGGTGCGCGCCGATCGTGCGCAGCGGGCCCAGGTGCTGGAAACCGTCGAGCTCTTCCGCGCGAAGGTGATCGACGTCGCACCGGACACCCTCACGATCGAGGCCACCGGGAACCCCGACAAGCTGGACGCGTTGCTGCGCGACCTCGAGCCGTACGGCATCAAGGAGATGGTCCAGTCGGGCCTCGTGGCCATCGGCCGCGGTTCCCGTTCCATCACGACCGGCCCGGCGCTCCGCGCCGCCTAGTAAGAGCTGCCAGGAAGCCCGTCCCTGCCCCGCCACCGCCCTTAATCGGACTAAGACGAGAGTGATTCCCATGACCGCGGAAGTTTTCTACGACGACGACGCCGACCTGTCGATCATCCAGGGCCGTAAGGTCGCCGTGATCGGGTACGGCAGCCAGGGGCACGCGCATTCGCTGTCGCTGCGCGACTCGGGCGTCGACGTGGTGGTCGGCCTGAAGGAGGGCTCGAAGAGCCGGGCCAAGGCCGAGGAGCAGGGCCTCAAGGTGCAGACGCCGGCCGAGGCGTCGGCGTGGGCCGACGTGATCATGGTGCTGGCGCCGGACACCGCGCAGCGCAAGATCTACACCGAGTCGATCGCCCCGAACCTGACCGCCGGCAAGGCGCTGTTCTTCGGGCACGGCCTGAACATCCGGTTCGAGCTCATCAAGCCCCCGGCCGACGTGACCGTCGCGATGGTCGCCCCGAAGGGCCCGGGTCACCTGGTCCGCCGTCAGTACGTGGACGGCAAGGGCGTGCCGTGTCTGGTCGCGGTCGAGCAGGACCCGACCGGCGAGGGCCTGGCGCTCGCGCTGTCCTACGCGAAGGCGATCGGTGGCGCCCGGGCGGGCGTCATCCGGACCACCTTCAAGGAGGAGACGGAGACCGACCTGTTCGGTGAGCAGGCAGTGCTCTGCGGCGGCACGGCGGCGCTGGTGCAGACCGGCTTCGAGGTGCTGACCGAGGCCGGGTACGCCCCGGAGATCGCGTACTTCGAGTGCCTGCACGAGCTCAAGCTGATCGTGGACCTGATGTACGAGGGCGGCATCTCCCGGATGCGCTACAGCGTGTCGGACACCGCCGAGTTCGGCGACTACGTCAGCGGCCCGCGGGTGATCAACGCCGGGGTCAAGCAGGAGATGAAGAAGATCCTCGCCGAGATCCAGTCGGGTGAGTTCACCAAGGCGCTCATCGCGGACGACGAGGCGGGTGGCACGCGCCTGCAGCAGTTCCGCAAGGAAGGCGCCGAGCACCCGATCGAGGTGACCGGAAAGAAGCTCCGCGACATGATGTCGTGGGTCGACCGGCCGATCACCGAAACCGCCTGAACCTTCACGTTGTAAAAGCGCCCGATCGGGGTTTCTGACCCACTCCGATCGGGCGCTTTGCGTTACCGAGCGATTACCTGAAACGTCGTTGTTACGTGCTGCTTACCTGTTCAGCAGTGTTGCCAAATTGTGGATTGATCAGGCTCTTCGGAGTGGCTTTGGTCAGTTAGCCTCGCGACATGCGACTGGCTGATTCTTTCCGGAGTGAGCGCTTCGGCGCGGTCCGGATTCATGAGCTGCAACGGGTGATCGAGCTCGACTCGGGCGCCCTGGCCGATGCCGGTCGGCCCGGGATCTCGGCGGGTTCCCGCATCGTCGGGCCGGACGCGTTACGCGCCGTCGAGACCCAATTGGTGATCGTCGTCCCGTGCATGAACGAGAGCCGGAGCGTCATCGAAGGGGTGCTTTCCGGCATCCCGCACGATTGCCTGATCGTGCTCGTCTCGAACAGCGATCGCGGGCCGGTCGACCGCTACGAGATCGAGGCGCAGACGGTCGAGCAGTTCTGCCGGCTGGCCGGTCGGTCGGCGATCACCGTGCATCAGCGGGATCCCGGCGTGGCGGCCGCGTTCAAGGCGGCCGGCATGGACGAGCTGATCGACGACTCCGGGCTGGTCCGGGCCGGCAAGGGCGAGGCGATGCTGGTCGGCATGGCCCTCGCGGCGATGACCGGTCGTAAGTACGTCGGCTACGTGGACGCCGACAACTACGTGCCCGGGTCGGTCCACGAGTACTGCAAGGCGTACGCCGCGGGTCTGCATCTGGCCGGCTCGCCGTACGCGATGGTCCGGATCTCCTGGCACTCCAAGCCCAAGCTGCGCGACGGCCGGCTCTTCTTCAGCCGCCGCGGCCGCAGCTCGGAGGTCACCAACGAGTGGCTCAACCGCTTCGTCGCCGAGTTCTCCAACTTCGGCACCGAGGTGATCGCCACCGGCAACGCCGGCGAGCACGCGATGAGCCTGGAACTCGGGATGAAGCTGCGGCTGGCCGGCGGGTTCGCGGTCGAGCCGTACGAGTATCTCGACCTGTTCGAGCAGTTCGGCGGCATCCTGGAGAGCGCCCACCCGGAGGTGATGGCGAGTTCCGTGCCGGTGCTGCAGATCGAGACGCGCAACCCGCACTTCCACGACAACAAGGGCGAGGAGCACGTCCAGGGCATGCGCATGCAGGCGCTCAACGTGCTCTACCACTCGCAGATCACGCCGCCGTCGGTACGCCAGGCGATCCTGGAGTTCATGGTCTCGCAGGGCGCGCTGGAGGTCGGGCAGGAGCCGCCGCGCGAGCGTTCCTACCCGCCGGTCGACACCCTGGCACTGGACCTGCTCTACGACGCCCTGGACGCCGAGGCGCAGTCCTTCCGTCAGCTCGACGGGCTCGCCTCGGCCGGGCTCCCCGCGGAGCCTCCCATCCAGCGGGAACGCATCCCCGTCTGAGTGGGGCGTGTCCTGCGTTTCTCGCAGATTACGGCTATGTGACGGCGGTCACTCCGATTTGGGCGATCGGTGTGACCGCCGTCATGCGTACCATCCGGAAATGCTGGCGATTACGGATGGAGACGCCTTGGTTACTCCGGTCGTACTGATCGCCGAGGAGCTGGCCCCGGCCGCCCTCGACGTGCTCGCCCAGGACTTCGACGTACGCCATGTCGACGGCACCGACCGTCCCGCCCTGCTGGCCGCCCTGGCCGGGGCGGACGCGGTGATCGTGCGGAGCGCCACCCAGATCGACGCGGAGGCGATCGCGGCCGCCCCCGGGCTCAAGGTCGTGGCCCGGGCCGGCGTCGGATTGGACAACGTGGACGTACCGGCGGCCACCGCCCGGGGCGTCATGGTGGTGAACGCCCCGACCTCGAACATCGTCTCCGCCGCCGAACAGGCGGTAGCCCTGCTGCTGGCGGTCGCCCGGCACACCGCGAGCGCCAGCGCGTCGCTGAAGGCGGGCGAGTGGAAACGCTCCAAATACACCGGTGTCGAGGTACAGGGCAAAACCGTCGGCGTGGTCGGGCTGGGCCGGATCGGTGTGCTGTTCGCGCAGCGCATGGCGGCGTTCGGCACCCGGCTGATCGCCTACGACCCGTACGTGCAGCCGGCCCGCGCCGCCCAGCTGGGCGTACGCCTGGTCGGGTTGGACGAACTCCTCCGGGAGAGCGATTTCATCTCGGTGCACCTGCCGCGGACCCCGGAGACGGTCGGCCTGATCGGCGAGCGCGAGCTCGCCACCGTCAAGCCGGGCGTACGCATCGTGAACGCAGCCCGCGGCGGCCTGATCGACGAGCAGGCGCTGGCCGACGCGCTGGCCGAGGGCCGGGTGGCGGGCGCCGGCGTGGACGTCTACGTGAAGGAGCCGACGACCGCGTCGCCGCTGTTCGCCTTCGACAACGTGGTGGCCACCCCGCATCTGGGCGCCTCGACGGTGGAGGCGCAGGACAAGGCCGGTCTGTCGGTGGCCCGCAGCGTCGCGCTGGCGTTGCAGGGCGAGTTCGTGCCCGACGCGGTCAACGTGCGGGCCGGTGGCATCGTCGACGAGGACGTACGCCCACTGCTGGCGCTGTCCGAGAAGCTGGGCCGGGTGTTCACCGCGGTGGCTGGCGGGGTCGCGGCCGAGATCACCGTCGAGGTACGCGGCGAGATCGCCTCGCACGACGTCTCGGTGCTGCGGCTGGCCGCCGCCAAGGGCATCTTCGCGTCGGTCGTCGAGGAGCGGGTCACCTACGTCAACGCGCTCCAGCTCGCGGCCGACCGAGGCGTCGAGGTGCAGCTCACGACGCCCGATGAGGTCATCGAGCACGAGAACCTGGTCAGCATCCGTGGCGCGCTGCCGGACGGCCGCCGGGTCTGCGTGTCCGGCACGGTGACCGTGGCCGGCACGCGGGAGATCCGCCGGCTCACCGCGGTGGACGGCTTCGACGTCGAGCTCGGCGTCGACGGGGTCCTGCTCTTCTTCCGGTACGCGGACCGCCCGGGCGTGGTCGGCGCGATCGGAACGCTGCTCGGCGAGCACGGCGTCAACATCGGGGCCATGCAGGTGGCCCGGCGGGAGGCCGGCGGCGAGGCGCTGATGACGCTGACCGTCGACTCCTCGATGGACGCCGAGATCCTCTCCGCCGCGGCGGCCGCGATCGGAGCGTCCCACGCCAGCGCGGTCGACCTGCGCGGCGAGTAAAAGCAGCAGTGGTAGGTCCTGACGGTATCCGCGCGCCGAATTCCGTCAGGACCTACCACTGCGTCCACTCACGTTTGCTGCCGCCGCTTGTGCGTGGCGGGGGTTTCGGCGGGTTGCCAGGCGTTCGGGTGCCTACTCACGCTTGCTGCCGCCGCTTGTGCGTGGCGGGGGTTTCGGCGGGTTGCCAGGCGTCCGGGTGCCCGCTCACCCTCGCTGCGGCCGCTCGCGGTCGTGGCTGGGTGCGGTCCGTGGTAGGAGCGGCCGCGAGCGGTAGGACCAGCACGCAGTGGTGGGACTGGGCGGTATCCGGGCCGAAACGCCGGGCCTTGACCCCTGTTCTTGGACACGGGTTTATGCGGCTGTCGCCAGCGTAGCTGGCGTGGTTTGAATGTTGTTTTCGTAGTTGATCGGGGATTGCTGTCCGAGGTGGGAGTGGCGGCGGATGG
>NZ_BSTL01000024.1 GCF_030269485.1 Actinoplanes sp. NBRC 103695
GCACCCTGCAAGTGCCTTCCGTGACAGGAAACTTGGACCCTCAGCAAGTCCTATTTTCCCTGATCAGAAGGCACTTCTTCGTTTCTGCCCAGTCCTTGGACACCCCTTAACGAAGGGTCGAGGCTAGGAGGCGTTGGCTCCCGGATCACCGCTCTGCTCCCGCTGTAGAACACCTCGGCAGATAGGCGGCGCGTCGGTGCCTTGAGCCGGACGGAACTCATTGTCGCAGACCTTTCTCGCGACACCGGAGTGGCGTGCCATCACCGAGGCTCAGGATCTGCTCGAGCTTGCGCGATCGTTGGTCGCTACCGGCCGGCGGTACTCGCCTAGCTGGCCTCTCGGACATCAGGCCCTCGGCTCACCTCGGCCACCGACCGAGTCAGACGCGCTCGCCACATCGGCGCAGCAGCTGAGACTCTCGCTCGGGGGCAGACCATGCTCGGCGGCGCAGGCGGCCTCGCCTCGATCCTCCCTCACGCTTGTTCCACTGCCGGTCATTCAGTCCCAAGTGTCGGCGACAGTTTGCGGCAGCGGCCGGAACCCAAGCCCGCGGAGTGAGCGCGGCGGCTGTCGACCCGCCACACTCCGGCAGTGGTACGTCAGAGCGGCAGCTCCGTCCACTCCTCAACGCCCTGCACGCGCAGCCAGTCGGCGTTGACCCGCACCGTTTGCTCCGCTCCCGTTGACCTCGGCGCACGTGTCCACGAGGTCGGCGAACCGGGCGTGGCCAATGGGTGCGGTGACGTTGAAGTCGCCGCTGACCTCTGCCGCGCACAGAGGACGGCGAACGCGGCGAGGTCACAGACATCGATCGGCTGGTTCGGCCGGTCGGCCGGTCGGCCGGAGCCGGGGCAAGCATGTCACTGCTGGTGGATGCCCGCAGCAGCCACCACGTTGGCCGCCCGACGTGCTCGTGTGGTCCGAGAACCACGCCTGGAGGCAGTACTGTCGTGCGGTCCTCGCCCAGCGTTTGTCGGACCGCCTGCTCGCATCCCGCCTTGGTGGTCCCGTAGCGAACGAGCTCGCCGTGCTCGATCGCGTAGTCAAGCTCGGCGTCGACAGGGCACTCATACCGGGGCGACGGTCCGTGAGCAGGGACCTGGGCCAGCCGGTGAAGGCGTTGACCGTCGAGATCGCCATGTAGTGCCCCACGGACGGCGCCAAGATCGTCGTTGCCACGAAGGGTCTCGTGTGGCGTGAAAACGACGGTGTCGATCACCGCAGGGCCGGCTACTCACCTCAGCCAGCCGTGACGACCGTGCTGTTCGGCTCGACCGGCCCCGGCACCTTCACGCCGCGCCTTCTGTCCAGAATCGCGGCAAGCTCCCGCCGGGGTCATTACCCCGTCGTGTGCACCAGGCAGGGCGATCCGGGTGCACACGAGGGTGCATACGACGGTGTAGTTCCCTAGCTGTCGAGCTTCCCGCCACGCTGGTGGTGGCAGCGTAGCCAGTCCATCACTACTCGTAAGCCGCCCAATGCGAGTTTCGCCTAGCGAGCTGCGGGCTTCGATTCTGGGTAATCCGAAGAACGGATCTTGATTGGGTCTTGATCGCCACTTCGTGGCATGCGTGTCCGGTCAGATCTAGCGCGCTACCAGATTTGATGCCGCTTGTTCAATCGTCCACAAATGCGATCGGGGAAGCTATCTTTCCGATACGTCGGCGCGGCGGCTTTGCTGTTCAATATTTACCAGTTCATCGGTGATGAACTGGAATATGCTGCCGGGAGCGCGGCAGACGAGGACGGGTATGGAGGGGATTCGGTTGCGGCTGTGGCTGTAGAAGCCGACTACCGCAACATTGTCGAGGCGGTAGAACGAATAGAGGCGGTCGCCGGGCCTGTATCGGATTTCAATGTCGGCGCCACCCGCAATGCGCAGGTCCTTGAAGTCGTCGTGAGTTGCGGTGATGCGGCGCCGTAATTCCTCGGTGCTGACGGCGAAACGATCGGCAAGCGTGATAATTGTGGATTGGTCGTCAGGGTCTGGGAGGAATACCCGGATTCGACTTCCAGGTCGCGAGGCCAGATTGTGGAGGTGGCGGGCGTGGAGATTGCGCCAAGTCTGGGCGTAGGCGACGAAGATGTCGAGTTCACGGATCTCCGAGAAAAGCTCTTCCCATTCAAGTTCATTGAGATAGCTGGAGCCGATGCGCAACAGACCGGCATCGTTGATGTCGTTGGCCAGCTTCATAGTCAGGCCGTGTTGGTGGAGGGCTTCTCGTTCGGCTTCGGCTTGCAGGCGGGCCGCCTCGGTGCGGGCAGCGGCGAGCAGGCGAGCGGCCTCGCGTTCGGCGCCGGCCCGAATCTCGGACGCCTCGTCGAGCAGCCTTTGCGCCTGGGTCTTCGCTGGTGGCTGATCAGCGCTGCTGGTGTCCCGATGCGACGTGGCGCGTTGGCCCGCGATTCGATTCCACGCGGCAAGCCAGCGGGGATCAGCACCTGGCTCGAGACGGCAGGCTCGCAGGAAAGCGAGCAGAACCCTCTTACGGGGAAGACGCCGGCCAGCGAGCACGTCGACCATGCTGCTGCGCGGCATCGGCGTCGCGTGGAGAGTTCCCCACTTTTCAAGATCGCGGTACGAGACCTCCGCCTGAAGGCGAAGGCTGTTCAGGCACGCAGCAAACTCGGCGATCGAGCCGGCCGTGGTCGGATCGACGTCCGAATCGTCGGCCGCGGGTGGCTGGGGGTGTCCGGTGATGTCCGGAAGTGTACCGGGCCGGGCGCGGCGGTGGGAGCCGCCGGTGACGCTCTGACCAGCGCCGGATCGGATTGGCGTGTCGGGAGTGTCCGGTGTGCTTGCCGGACGCCTGCCAGGTCGTATCCCATGTTCGCTAGGCGGCCAAGGCCACCGGGCGACGCCGGTATGGCTTCCCACCCGGGCGGGGTCTCGATGGCTGGGGTCGTTGAACAGCGTGTGGAGGCGATTGTGGCGACTGGTGTGGCCTGTCCCGTGACCGAGCACGGCGCCCGCTGGCGTCGTTGTGGTCGGCGGCCGCGATGAGCAGCACGGTGGCGGAGCCGCTGCCGCGGCGGACGTTGGGCCGTACCGGTATCGCGGTGTCGGCGTTGGGAGCGGGATGCTGGCCGCTGGGTGGCCCCGATGAGAACCTGGGCATGCCGATGGGTTGGGCCGAGATCGACGACGGGACGGCGGTGGCTGCGCTCGAGCGGGCCTTCGAGCGCGGAGTGACCCTGTTCGACACTGCGGACGTGTACGGCCATGGCCGCTCGGAGCGGCGCCTGGGGCGCCTGGTCGCGCAGGTCCCGCGCGACCAACTGGTTCTTACCTCCAAGGTCGGCTATTTCGCCGGGACGGCGGCGCACGGCTACGACCCTGGGCACATGCGCCGGCAGTTGGAGCAGAGCCTGCAGAATCTGGGCACCGATGTCCTGGACGTCTACTTTCTGCATCACCCGGACTTCGGGCCGGAGGATTGCTATCTGGACGGTGCGGTCGCAGCGATGCGGGACTTTCAGGCCGAGGGCCTCGTACGGGCGATCGGCATGCGGGGCCCGCACCGCTTCGCCGTGGATCGGCTGACGACCGGGCCGCATCTGCGGGGCGACAAGATCGCCCGGTTCCGGGCGCTGTTCGACGTTGTGAACCCGGATGTGCTCGCGGTGCGGGACAACCTGCTGACGCCGGGCGGCCGGTCGGAAGGAATCTTTGCGCTGGCCGACGCCCACGGTTGCGGAGTTCTGGTCAATAAGGCGCTGAGCCAGGGGCTGCTGACCGGAACCTACCGTCCGGGCCGGGAGCGAGTATTCGGGGCGGGGGACCACCGCAGCCGCAAGCGGTGGTTCGGGCCAGCAGCGGGCGCGGTGATGGCGGCGGGCATCGACGAGCTCGGCGCGCTCGTGGGTGGGGAAACCACTGATCTGATCCGGATCGCGTTGTGGTCCTGCTTGAGCCGTTCCCCGCATGCCGTCGTTCTGGTGGGCTTCACTAGCGTGCAGCAGGCGGAGATGGACTTCGGCTGCCTGCGGGAACCCCCCGACCCGGCGACGATCGAGGCCGCGCGCAAGATCATGTCGCGGGTTCAGGCGACGCTCGACGCCGGCGGCGAGGTCTTCGCTGACGAGCTAACCGACACGAAGGGTGCCCGATGATCGCCGCGAACCTGCTGCCATCGGGGCAGGTCGGATCCGATGCCGTGCCCGGCACCACGGTTGGGGTCCTCACCTGGAACGTCCAACACGCCAGCGCGGCCCGCAGCGCGCGGCAAGCGGACTGGATCGCCGCACAGCCGGACGCGGATGTCGTGGTCCTGACCGAGGTAGCGGGCGGCCGATCAGGCGACAGCGTGGCCGCGTCGCTGACCGGTCATGGCTACCGCGTCCACCTCACCGACTCGGGCGGCAAGGACCTGCGGGTTCTGCTCGCGACTCGCGTCGGCGACCTGGAGGCGAGACCGCTGGACGCCGCTGTTTTGCCGCACCGGGCCGCGGGCGCGGTGTTGCACCACCCGGAGGGGCATCAGCTGGCGCTCGTGGGGCTCTACGTCCCATCGCGTGGACCCCGTAACCGGCGCAACCTCGACAAGAAGGCGTTCCAAACCGCCGTCACCACGCTGCTGGAGCGCCTGCCCGGCATCTTCGGATCCGGTCTCCCGATGCTCGTCGCCGGCGACCTGAACGTGCTGGAACCGGGACACCGCCCGCATCACGCGGTGTTCGGCCGCTGGGAGTACGACTTCTACTCCAGTTTCGCCGCGCGCGGCTTCGCCGACCTCTACCGGATGCATCATCCGGAGGGTACCGACCATTCCTGGTTCGGTCGTTCCGGAGCCGGCTACCGCTTCGATCACCTGTTCTGCATCGGTGATCAGCGACTGACCGTGACTGGCTGCCGCTATCTGCACGCCGCACGCTCCACCGGTTTGTCCGACCACTCCGCCATGTCCGCCGACCTCGAATGGGACGTCCCGAGCCCCTGATCTGACCCGGCAGCGCGACCAAGCGGGAATTGCACACGGTCACGCTGCGATGCCTCACGCCCCGAGGCATTGCACAGAGTAGCGGCACTATCGCTTGTTGACGTGCGTTCGTCACCTGGAGGTCCCCCATGCTGGCAACTGCCCCCACGACCACGCGCAACAGACTGCTCTGGGCGGTCATCCACGCGACCGGCAACGACCCGGGCGCTGAACTCGTCCACAACCTGAACCACCTGCCGCTGACGGACGTCGCCGCGCTGAGCACAGCACTGGCATCAGCATTGCCGCGACGCTTCGCGGTGACCGGCACCCTGGAGAATCGCCTGCTGATTGCCGAGAACCCGTCCGGTGAGTGGACGATCGCGGACTTGTCCGGGCAACCGCACAGCAGCCGCCAGTGGCCGGCGTGGACACGCGACCGCGTTACCGTGCACCAGCCGGACGGATGGCTGTCGTCCGCAACGCTCACCGAGGAGGCCGTCGCCCGCCTGCTGCGCCCGCGCCTGCTGCTGGTGGCGCTCTATCACCCCGAGTGGTTCCCGCTGCCGCGTTTCCCGCTCGGGATTTCTGACCTTGCCCGTGCTGCCCGCAGCACCCTGCTGGGCCAGGTCCGGCTCATGGACATGCAGCTCGGCGCTACCCTGCCCGACGTGCGCGCGGCCATCGACCTGTGGCAGCCGGACGTCGTCGGGGTCTCGGCCACCTTCGGCCAGCACGATCTGATGACCGGCCTGCTCGACCACCTGGAGCAGTTGCCCGAGCGGCCGCTGATCGTGGCCGGCGGCAGCCTCACCGCCCGCAACGAGGCCCTGCTGCTGGAGCGGTACCCGGACCTGCTGGTGGCCCGCGCGGCCGGAGAACCGACGATCGCCGACGTACTCGCTCATTACCACGGCGACGTCGACGTGCAGCAGATCCGCGGCATCGGGTACCGCGGCGGCGGGATCGCGATCGGCCGGCAGCGCACCGCCGGGGTCGCCAACCGGGCGCAAACCGACTTCCTGCCCGAGCTCGACCTGCTCGACGCGACCCTGGACCACCGCGGAGTGGCCCAGCTTGAGGCATCCCGCGGCTGCACGAACTTCTGCTCCTTCTGCCCCCGCGGGCACAAGGGCACCTGGGCCGGCGGGCGCCCCGACGACCTCGGCTGGATCCTGAAAGAGATCGGCGAGGTGTTCGACCGGCATCCCGAGGTCTCCCGCACGCTGTACCTGGTAGACGAGGAAGCCATCGGCGCCGGCCCCGACGCGGTCGCCCGCGTGCGGGAGCTGGCCGAGTCCATCCATGCGGCCGGCTTCCGCTGGGAGTCCTCGTGCCGCGTCGATCAGGCCGTCGACCCCGAGAAGGACAGGGCGTGGCACGTGGAACGCGCCGGCATGTGGCGTCACCTGGTCGAGCACGGGCTGCGCCGGATGCTGTTCGGCGTCGAGTCCGGTGTGACCTCGGTGTTGGAGCGGTTCAACAAGGAAACCACCGGCGAGCAGAACGCCCTGGCCATCCGCACGCTGTCCGCGCTCGGGGTGCCCACCCGGTTCACGTACATCACCTTCGACCAGCTGATGACCGTCGAAGAACTCGCCGCCACGCACGCCTTCCAGGCCCGCACCGACCTGCTGCTGAAGCCGTTACCGCATTTGAGCGTGGCCGAGATCGTCGACGGGGTCCGCGACGAGGCGTTCGTCGCGCAGCACAGCACCGGCCGGCCGTTCTACACCGCAATCTCCTACATGCTGGTGTCGATGGAGTGCCTGACCGGCGCCGCCTACACCCGCAAGGTGCAGGCCGCTGGGCTGGCCGGCGAGGCCCGGCCGTCGCTCGGGCGCATCGACGCCCGCTACGCCGACTGGCGCCTGGGGATCTGCTCGCGCAACGCCCAGCTGTGGATCGACCGCCACTTCGCGCTCGACTACACCCTCAAGAGCCTCGAGAAGATTCTCGACGGCCCGCCCCGGCACCAATTGCGGCAAGCCCGCGTCGTGCTGAAGGACTCCGCGTTCACCCTGCTGACCGCCATGCTCGGCCTCATCGATGCCGGCACCCTCGGCGACGACGCCGACGACTTCGAGCAGCACCTGCGCCAGGTCATGGACCAGCGCCTCGCCGAACTCGATCACCGCATGAGTACGACAGTCGCGGCCCTGCTGCCGATCCTCCCCGCCGATTCCGCCGCGGTCCTGAACCACGAACTGGACCGCTGGCAGCACGCCGAAGGCTGGCAGCTCATCAACGCCGCCGACCCGTGCGGCACCTGACGGCAGAAACCGGCGACCAGGAGTTTGGAGACACGTGCATGCAGGGAAGATTCATCGCCTTGGAAGGCCCGGACGGCGTGGGCAAATCGACCCTGGCTGCGCAGTTGGGCGACCTCGACTACGCGAGCGCGGTCGCGCAGCTCGGCGATCTCGGCGCCGGACCGCGCGAGCTGGTGTTCGCCGGCCGCCGACAGATCTCGGCGACCTCCGCCTACGCGGCGAACGTCATGAGCCAGCTCGCCAACGTGCTGTGGCACAGCGGAGACGCACGCGACCTGCCGGACGCCTTCTGGGTCGGCGTCCAAGCCGCCTGGTTCACCGCCCACGCCGGCACCGTCGTGCGACCGTTGCTGGATGCCGGCCACGACGTGATCGTCGACGGCTGGACCTACAAGTTCTTCTCCAAACTGCTGGTCCAGGGCTACACCGAATCCGACCTGCACACGATCTTCGCCCGGGTCCGCATGCCCGACACGGTGATCCTGTTGACCGCCGACCCCGGCGCCCTCTACGACCGCCGGCAGGGCGACTTCCGCCCTGCCGAGCTGGGCATGCACGCCACCCATTCCACGCTGGGCCGCGACACGTTCATCGACTACCAGCAGCAGGGCCTGCACCACCTGCACCGTTTCGCCGACGCGTACGGCTGGTCCACCGTGGCGCTCGATCCCACCGCGAGCATCCTCGGCAACACCGACCGACTCGCCGCGGTCCTCGCCGAGCTGCGCAGCAACCCCGCGACGGCCAGCGACCAGCCGCCCCTGACACCGACAAGGAGCTGACCATGTCGTCCCTTCTCGCCGCCCACGGCGGACCGGCCACGATCGACATCCCAGGACCGCACTACCAATGGCCGGCCATCACCGCCGACCTCGAACAGGCCGTCCTGCAGCAGACCCGCCGCTCGCTGTCCGACCGCGACGCCAGCGGCATCCTCGGCGAGTTCGAACGCGCGTTCGCCGCGTTCGTGGGCGCACCGTACGCGGTGTCGTTCGCCACCGGCACAGCCGCGATCCACGCCATGAGCCGCGTCGCCGGCCTGCGGCCCGGCGACGCGATCATCGCCCCCGCCTACACGTTCCTCGCGACCGCCACCCCGTTCGCCTTCGAAGGCGTCACCGTCCGGTTCGCCGACGCCGACGCATACGGCAACCTCACCGCCGACACCATCGCCGCCCAGTTGCGACCCGACGTGCGCGCCGTCATCGTCACCCACATGTGGGGCAACCCGTGCGACATGCCGGCGATCGCCGCGTTCTGCCGCGAGCACGACCTGCTGCTGTTCGAGGACTGCTCCCACGCCCACTTCGCCGCCCGCAACGGCCAGCACGTGGGCAGCCTCGCCGACATGGCCGTCTACTCGACCAACCAGAAAGCGATCACCACCGGCGAGGGCGGCGTGCTCACCATGCGCGAGCAGAAGTACCACGACCTCGCCCTGCTATTCGGCCACTACAACAAAAGGTGCCAACACGAAATCCCGCCCGAGGCCGACTACTACCCCTTCGCATTCACCGGGATGGGTCTCAAACACCGCATGCACCCGCTCGCCGCCGCCATCGGCGTCCAGCAACTGCACCGGGCCGGCGAGATCGAACAACGCCGCCGCACCATCCTCGAACGCGTCACCGATCGCCTCGCCGGCAACCCCGTCATCACCACCGCCACCGTGCCCGCCGACACCGGCCAGCACGGCCTGTACGTGATCGGCCTGCGGTTCCAGCCCGGCAACGCGACCGTCAACCGCGGCGAGTTCGTCAAACTCTGCCTCGCCGAAGGAGCCCACGAGGTAGACGTCCCCGGCTCCACCCACGACATCAGCACCGAACCCCTGTTCGCCCGAACCGACCCCCACGCCCCCTACCAGCCGATCGCGGCGCGGGCGACCGACCTGCCCGGCGTCCGCGACTTCCAGGACACCTTCATCAAGATCCCCATCTGGGGGTACCCGGGCGACGAAGAGGTCGTCGACGGCTACCTCGCCACCCTGACCAAGGTCAGCACCGCGGTCGCGGCGTGACCACCATGACCACCGGCCACCGACGCGGCCGATTCCCCGTGCAGCGAGATCTCGACGGCGACTTCGGTGCCGCCGACCTCGCCCACCTCACCGCCCAGGCCCGCCAGGCGCCGGCCGCCTGGAATCCGGGACTGGACGCGGCTGCGTACGACAATCAGGTGTGGCGGCTCGACCGGCCCGTCGACGACGGCCGCCTGCTCGGCGACCCCCGCGGAAAAGACCTGTCGCCCGGCGAACCGAGCGACACCGATCGGGAACTGCTGCACGCCTTCGAGGTCTGCGGCCTCTGGCACCCGCCCGTCGCCGACAACCTGGCCGATCTGGACGCCTCGCACGCCCGCGTGTGGCTCGCCCTGACCAACCGGTGGACGACGCTCGCGACCACCAGCGGCGATCTCCGGCTGTTCAACACCGCCTGCAAACTCTTCGGCGCGGTCCGGGCCCGCGCCAGCACCAGCACCAGCGACGGCTGGCGGTCGCTCGCCGACCCGCTCGCCGACACCGCACGCCTGATCAGCACCGCCACCGACGACCTCACCGACCGGCTCCGCCGCACGCAGCCAGCAACGACTATCGCCTCGTCCCCGGCCCGGCCGATCACCGCCGCCGCGCTGTCCTCGCCGCCGCCCATCGTCGTGCTGGCCGGCAGCAGATCGTCCGGAGCCCGGCAGTTCCTCGCCGGGCTCGCGGACCCGTCGCCGGTCGCCGCCGTCTGCTGGTACGACACACCGCAGCTAGCCCTACCCGACGCGTCGGCGTACGCGGACGCCTGGTATCCGCCCGAAACGCCAGCCCCGCCGGGCTCTTCCGCGCCTCCCGATCGCCCCGGCCGCGAGGTCGCGCAGCACTCCACCCGGACATGGAACGAGGTCGCTGAGGTCATCGACGCCTACCGCGCCGATCTCGTCGTGCTGATCGGCATGCCCATCGTGCCCGCCCCCGTCCTGCACCGCGCGCGCCTCGGGGTGATCAACGCCCACAACGGTGCCCTCCCGCAATACCGCGGCATGGACGCCGTCGGCTGGGCCGTCCTGAACGGCGACCTCATCGTCTGCACCGCCCACCTGGCCGCACCCGCCGTCGACCAAGGCCACATCCTCGCCGCCACCACCGTCGGCTACCCGCCATCCGGCAGCCTCCGACGGCGCGTCAAAACAGCCCAGCTCGACCTGCTGCACACCCTGACCTGCGAAACAGCAGCCACCGGGCACCTTCGCGCCGGAACCCCGCAACCGGCAGGGCGGCAGTTCTACCGCCTGCACCCGCACCTCAAACGGGTGCTCGACACCTACCACGACCACTTCACCGAAAGGACTTGATCGTGCCCACCGACATCACCGAGCACCCCAGCTTCGGCGACCTGGACGCCGTCGACTGGGACAACACCGCATCCATTCTGACCGCCGCCGAACATCTTTTTGACGCTGTCACCGGCCACCCCGGCCTGCTCGCCGACCTGCTGGACCACCTCACCGGCGACCCTGCCCTGCGCGCGATGTGCGAGGGCTACGACTTCATGGACAAACTCGTCCTCTACGACAGCCCCGACCACCGCATCCGCCTGCGGCTGCACCGATACCGTCCCGGCTACTTCGACCGCCCGCACAACCACCGATGGCCGTTCGCCAGCCGCATCCTGCGCGGCACCTACCTGCACCGCCTCTACGGCAGCGACGAACAGTTCACCGAAGACACCGACCCCGACCAGCTGACCCCTCTGCTGGAACGCGTCGAACACCCGGGTTCCACCTACGCCCTGCACCACACCAGCGTCCACACCGTGCAGGCCGAAGCCGACAGCATCTCGCTGCTGCTGCGCGGCCCCGCCGCCAAAGACCGCTTCCTCATCCTCGACAAGAAAGCAGGGGGATCCTTCTGGGTGTACGGCGCCGCCCAGGAATCACCCGAAACTCGTACCTCCAAGATCATGAAACCCGTTCAGCTCGACCAGACCATCACCCAAGTACGGACGCTTCTCACCGACGCTCAGACGGAGCAACGCCGATGAGCGACCACCTGCAAGGAATGCTCTTCGCCGGCATCGGCGGCCAGCCCGCCGTCGACGACCACCTCGCCGACACCGAATTGCGGCTGTGCACCCTCAATATCGGCAGCCCCAATCCGGCGCGCGCACAACGGCTCGCCGACTGGCTCGCCGCCAGCGGCAGCAACGCTCTGGTGCTCACCGAGGTCCAGGCCGGCCCCGCCTGCGACCTGATCCGCACCACCCTCGACGCCCACGGCTACCTGCTGCAAGCCACCCCCGGCTGGCGCGACCAGCGCTTCCACACCCTCACGGCCACCAAAGGCTTCCAGATCGACACGATCACCCCGGCACCCTTCGACCCACGCATCACCGCCGTCGACCTCACTTCAATGGGTGGCACCGTCCGGCTCGTCGGCGTCTACGCACCCACCAACGGCATGACCCCTGCCAGCAGCCACCGCCGCCGCGCCTTCCAAGAACAGTTCACCACCTACGTGAAAGACATCCTGCACCCCCGGCTGCACATCACGGGCGATCTCAACGTCATCGAACCCGGCCACCAGCCCCACCTGCCGAGCTTCGAAGACCACGACTACGCCTTCTACCAAAGGCTGATCGACCTGGGCCTGCACGACGCCTACCGCCACGACCAGCCCGACGGTACCGACCACAGCTGGATCAGCCCCCGCTTCGGCTCCCAGCGCCTCGATCACGCCTTCGTCCGCGACACCACCACGCTGACCTCATGCACCTACGACCACGCCCCACGCCTCGAACAGCTCACCGACCACTCCGCCCTGCTACTGGCCACCGGCCTTCCCGGCTAGCAGTCGGCTCCCGCCACGAGCCGCCCACGTAGACAACTGCGCCCCAACGCAAGGAGCGACGTCCTTTGGCAACCATCGGCTGCTTCAGCTACCTCGCCGCCGTCCACACCATGCGCGTCGAGACCTACCCCCGCATCAACTACGGCGTCGACATCCTCGGCACCGACCACTTCATCGCCGGCGACGGGCCCCTCGTCGCCGGCATGCTCGCCACCCTCGGCCACGACGTCACCTTCGCCGGCAACCAGGTCGCCGCCGACGAGGCAGGCCGCCGGCTCGAACACCGCCTCCACACCTGGGGCGTCACTCGCACAGCAGGAACGCCCCCGGCCGGCCGGACACCGGTCAACACCGTCGTCTGCGACGACGCCGGCAACCGCACCTGGTTCTCGGACCTGCGCGGAATCACCGACGCCCTTACCGGCGCGGTCCTCGGCCCCACCACGGTCACCTACATCGACTGCTACGAAGTTCTCGGAACCGCACCACAACCCATGATCGAGGCAGCCCTTTCCAACGGCTCCGAACTGTTCCTCAATCTCGGCGGCTCGCCCCCGCCGCCGTGGCTGGCCGCGACCCTGGGCGACAAGCAGGCGGCGGTTCTTCAGACCAACGCCGACGAGAACGACGAAAGCGCAGCCCGCAACCTTCTCTCCAGCCTCCGCGAACTCCAGCTCGCCGATCTCACGGTCGTGACCGCCGGCCGGCGAGGAGCGGTCGCCGCCGACGGCAGCGACCGCATCGTGGAAACGCCGGCGAGCAGCGTAGACGTGCGGCAGGTCCAGGGAGCAGGCGCAGCCTTCTCCGCAGCCCTCATCCACAGCCGCACCAGAGGCGACTACCTGGAACGCAGCCTCATCTATGCCTGCGCCGCAGGCAGCCTGTGGTGCACCCGCTGCCTGGACGACCCGCTTCCCCGCGACGCCGAGATCAGCGCGTTGAGCCGCTCGTAACCAGGGCCGTGCTCAGCTTGGTCACGAACCGGGCCATGTGTGGATCGAAATGGTCGGCCGCCCAGTTGATCGGCTCATCGAGCCCGAACCAGCCGACACCACGGAACTCGCCCGGGTCCGGAGTGATCGCCTGGTTCCGGTCGCCGTGCAGCACGAACCACATGGTCACGTCGGTATGGGTGTGCGGGCCACGGGTCTGGGTGATCGAGAGGAAGAGCGGGTGCTGACCGAGAAGCTCGTGGAAACGAACATCGATGCCCAGCTCCTCCTGAGCTTCGCGGACAACCGTGGTCCTCGGGTCCTCACCATCGTCGACATGCCCGCCCGGCAACAGCCAGCAACCGGCCTTGACGTGATCGACCAGCATCAACGACCGGCTCGCCTCATCGAGCAGCGCGAAATAGACCGCCAGGTGCTGCGGAGGAGTCGTCGGCGGTACCGTCCGAAACAGCGGTTCGCCAGAATTCACCCAGGCCAGAATGTCGCTTTGATGCTGCCGCTCGGCATCATCGAGCGGCGACACCTGCGCGGTGAGATCAGCGATAAGCGCTCGCGGATCGTCGGTGATCGGCATCGAACCTCCAGAGACAACGGCAGACCGTCAGCGTCTCGACCGCGACTCGATCGAGGCCATCTGACGAAGACCGTGGCGACGCTACCGTGCCCGCACTGCCCGGGCGAGACCCGCCGACTCGCGTGTCATCCGAACGTTGACGACGCAGCGCCCACGACGTCTCGCCGTCGGCGCAACGGTCAGCATGACGCATCCGCCGCGCTGCTGCACCGCACGTTCAACGAACCTACGACTGCCCCAACGGCAACGGCTGTCGAACCCTGCCCGGCGTCTCTGGCCAGTGCAGGGACCGTCTGCTTGCCCGCACCGGCTCCTCATCACTGACCTGGCGATTCCCGAACCCGGACCGGCGACCTGGGCGTACGAGTCCAGCAGCAGGCGACCTCGACAGCCTCTGGTTCAGTGGCGCTCCGACCACCGACCGGGTACGCGCCGCGTTGCCTGCTCTGGCACTGCTGGGCGCACCTTCTACAGCACCCCCTGGACGCTCTCGGATCGGCGAATTCCTGATCACCAAAGACCACCCCAGCTAGCGACACCCAACCCACCTGGCCGCCGGACGATGACCGGTACGTGTCAGCCCCAGCACCATCTCAATTCAGCAAAAGCAATAAGATAGGGCATTTACGGCATGTCTACTGATGCGCTCACCGCCTTGCACGCCCGTTATCCCGACGCTATCCGCGTCGGCGCCGGCTGTGACCTCCCGGTCGACCTTCAGGTGGAGCTCGACGACGACGCCATACTGATCCTCGGCGACCGGGTCACTATCCGCCGCGGCACCACCATCCAGGTTCACCGCGGCGCCACCGTGATCATCGGCAACGACGTCGCCATCGGCGAAAACACGTTCATCTCCGCCATGATCGGAATCCGGATCGGAGACGGCGCAGCGCTGTCCAACATGGTCGACCTGCACGACCACAACCACCGCGACCCCACCGACGCCGATCTGACCGGCGACCGGCTCGTGCCGTGGGCCAGCGGCTTCGGCGGCGCACCGATCATCATCGAGCCTGGCGCGATGATCTCCAAGAAGGTCACCGTCACGGCCGGCGTGCGCATCGGGCAAAACAGCACGGTCGGCGCCGGTTCCACCGTCACCCGCTCCCTGCAACCCAACAGCGTCGCCGCCGGCGCGCCGGCCACCGTGCATCGCCGCTTCGACGGCGTGCTACGCGGCAGGCCATCGTCCCCGAGTATCACGTTCGCCTGGTACGGAACCAGTATCATGCAGCACTACGAGGGCTTCAACACCCGCATGATCACCCAGGCCGACCTGCCCGACGTCGGCTCGCACGTCCAAGTCGAACGATGGGTCAACCGCGGCTACGTGCACCGCCTGCACACCACCTGGCAAACCCGCTGGCCCCACCTCAACCTGCACTTGCGCAACCACGGCGAGGGCGGCGCGACCAGCCGCGACATCCTGCAGATCGTCCGCGAGCACATCGCCGAGCACACCAACCCCGAAACCACCGTCACCATGCTCGGATGCGGCATCAACGACGTCTGGCGCCAATTCCAAGGCCGGCAGGGCGAAGCCGTCGACCTCGACGAATACAGCGACAACTACCAGCAGATTCTCAACCTGCTCACCGCGTCGTCGCGTCAGGTCATCTGCATCGGCGAAACCCCGCTCGGCTACGACGACACCATCGACGTCACCGCAGCCAACACCACCCTGCAGCAATACAACGCGGCCGCCGCCCAGCTCGCGGCCGACAACGGCATCGCGTTCATCAACGTATGGGACGCATTCACCACCACTGGCCGACTCCTGGCCGACCGCACCGGCATCAGCCTCTACAGCGACGGCGTGCACCTGTCCGAACACGGGGACGCACTGCTCCACGACCTCGTCGACACGCACCTGAGCACCGACAACACCATCGGGCGACTCACCACCTACCCGACGCTCGAACGCACGGAGGCCCGGCGCCGGTATGCGGCCTGGTTCGCCGACGACCGCGCCGCGCCGACGACGCGAACGTCCTGACCAGGACCGCTACAACGAGCGGATCACCTGACCCGAAGAAGAGGCCCCATGACCGCGTCCGGACCGTCGCTCAACACCCACCTGGACCAGCTCATCGCCGCCGCGGGCCTCCCCGTCCTGACCGTGAACAGCAGGTGGGGGCCGCACAGGCGCACGGCGCCACGCCAGCACTTCGCAGGACTAGACCCTGGTGGGCCACGGGTCGAGCGTCCGCTTCAGCTTTGTCACGAACCGGCGGACGGCCGCCGGGGCGTAGCCGGACTGTGCCCAGGAGCCTTCGGCGTGAGGGCCTTCGCGGAACATCGCCGATGCTCTCCCGGGCCGCTGATCTCCAAGGGAGTCACCGGTATCGGCAAGACCTACCTGACCCACCGTGCGATCGAGTTCCCAGGCTGCGAACGGCGCGGCGGCGCGCCTGGCCTCGCCCTCGTGAGCCCGCTCGTGGGGCGCCCGCGTGCGGCAGTTTCGCATTCCGTGATACCTGGCGGCCGGCCCGGATCAGGCTATCCGGACCCGGGCGTCGGAGGCGCGCCGGACCCGAGCCCCGACCAGGCGTGTGGCCTCGTTGAGGGGGAACCACGCCGCGCTCGTCACCTCCGATTCTTGGAGGCTGCCGATATCGCCAGTTGTCGTGAAGGCGTATCCCAGGTCGAGGTGGAAGTGTTCCGGCTCGTCCTTCTGCGATCGAGCAGGGACCCTGCCGTACTCGATATAGACCGGCTCCTGGGACACGGCAATGACCGTAGCCGGGTCGATGCCGGTCTCTTCTACGAGTTCTCGCACAGCTGCACCCATCAGCGTGGTGTCGGTCGGCTCCAGATGACCACCTGGCTGCAGCGGGATCCCGTAGGCGCGGTGCCCGACGAGAAGGATGTCCTCGCCGCGGGTGAGCAGCGCGCCGACGGTTACATGCATGTCGAAGTTGCGCCGAGAAGCGAAGTCCTTGCCGCGCGCGAGGAGCTCGACCGGCTCGGCCAGCAATGCCGTCTCCTCTGGGTGGCGGTCGAGGTAGGCGGCCAGGATGCCGGCAATCTCGGAATCAGCGATCGACAAGAGAGGCCTCCACGGCAGTCGGGTCCGTTGCGTCCGCTCGGCGCCGCAGACGCACAACGTTCGGAGTCCTGCTGGCCCGCGTCGGCCGACCTCAGCGAACCTATCGTGTGCGTCACCTCCGTTTGCGGACAGCGGATGGGTGTCCGGACGCTGACACCCACCCGTGGCTGGGTTCCGCGATCGCATCAGTGTCGTTACCGCGTCCGCCCGAACCGCCTGCGTGTAGATGGATACGGCCGAGTCCTTCACGCGGGTGACACGAGCCGCCCGGCCAAGCGATGGCTGGCGCGCGGCTCATCGCGCTGTTCTCGCACTGGGGCTAAGCGTGTGCCATGACGCGGCCTGGCCAGCTCTCATCTGCTGCGTTGTCCTGCCACTCACGAGGAGGGAACTGTCGGTGAGCGCCCAGCCCAGAAGGCTCGGTACAACCATTCCTGCGCAGCCCAGATCAGGCGACGCGGAGCCCGTGTTACCGGAGCTGCGCAATGCCTGGTGGGAACACGGTGTACGCCGACGCGCCGAGACCGGGGTGTTCGGAGTCTTCGCTGAGCTGCCTGGTTTGATCCGTCAGGCGATCCGGATCGCGCGGCGTGCTGACCGCACCCGGACGCTGGTCGTGGCCGGCGCCACGATCGCGGCGGGGGCGATGTCGACGTTCGGGCTGTTGTCCACCCAACGAGTGCTGGTCGAGTTGTTCGGCGGCGGGCCGACCCCCGACCGGGTGCGCGCGGCCCTGCCGGCGCTCGTCGTGCTTGCGGTGGTGACCGCAGTACGCGGAGCGCTCGGTATCGCGGTCGGGTACGCGCAGAACGGGCTGGCTCCGCGGGTGAACGAGGCTGCCGAGCGGCGGCTGTTCGAGGCGACCACCGAGGTGCAGGTGACCGCGTTCGACGCGGACGCGTTTGCCGACGACATGGAACGCGCCACCCGCGGCAGTGACGCGGCGATGGGGCTGGTGCAGAACACCGCCAATATGTTCGCCGGTCTGGTGAGCTTGATCGCGGTAACAGTCGCCGTGTTGGTGATCAATCCGCTGCTGCTGGCCGCGCTGCTGGTCGCCACCCTGCCCAACGGCTACGCCGCATTGCGTGCTGGGCACCTGCGCTACGCGACGTTCCTGGCCGGGTCTGTGCGCCGGCGCCGCCTGTGGGTGTTGCAACGGCAGATGGCCGAACGGGACTCGGCCCCAGAACTGCGCTCGTACGGGCTGCGCGACTTTCTGCTCGGCCAGTACGACATGGTGATGGGCGCCCAGACCAAGGAAGATCTCATGCTGGCGCGGCGGACCACCACGACCACCAGCATCGGCGCCGTCATCAGCGGTATCGGCCTGGCCGGTGTCTGGGTCCTGCTCGGCGCTCTGCTCGCGAGCGGGCGGATCCCTCTGGCAGCGGCGGTGACCTGCGTGGTGGCGATCCAGGCCGCCCAGCGTGCGCTGGCCCTGGTGACGTTCCAGCTCGACCAGCTGTACACCGGCGGGCAGTTCTTCAAGGAGTATGTCGGCTTCCTCGACCGCGCCCGCACCTACCTACCGCCTGCACAGCTTGCTGCCGCGCCGGCCACACCGACGCTGGAGCAGGTGCGCGTGCGCGGGGTCAGTCTGCGCTACCCGGACAAGGACACCGTGGCCGTCGACAACGTCACCCTCACCATCGCCGCCGGGCAGACCGTGGCTTTCGTGGGTGAGAACGGCTCGGGCAAGTCCACCCTCGCCGCCATGATCGCCTCCCTGCGCGAACCCACCGACGGGGTGATCGAATGGAACGGCCAGCCGCTCGAGCACTGGGACCGCGACAGGTTGCGAGCGCGGATCGGTGTCGTACTGCAAGACCACCACCGCTGGCCCTACACCGCAGCCACCAACATCGCCATGGGCGACCTCTCGGAGCCGGCCCAGCAAGACCGCATCGAGAACGCCGCGACCCGCGCCGCGGCCCACGACACGATCGTGGCTTTGTCACACGGTTACGAGACACTGCTGGATCGCACGTTCAAGGACGGCGAGGAACTGTCCGGCGGGCAGTGGCAGCGCATCACCGCCGCCCGCGGCCTGTACCGGGATGCGGACCTGTTGATCATGGACGAACCCTCCTCAGCGCTGGACCCGCGCGCCGAGCACGCCTTGTTCCAGACCATCGCTGACCGGCAGGGCACCAAGACCACGATCCTGATCACCCACCGGTTGGCCAACGTCATCCATGCCGACCAGATCTACGTCCTGCACGACGGCGCCCTCACCGAGACCGGCACCCACCACGAACTCGTGGCTGCGGGCGGTCGGTATGCGGAGCTGTTCGCGATGCAAGCCGCCGGGTATCAAAGCGCCTGAGCCCGCCCCGACAAGCTGAGCACCAACCCTTTCGGACACCGCTTTTGAGGAGAATCCCACCTGATGAAAGAAAGCTCCGACACCCTGGCGTCGCATCTTCAGGGGCTGACCGACGACCGAGATGCCTGGTTGAAGTCGACGACCGGCATGCTCACCAGGCACCCTTGGATCTGCGGGGTATGGGTGGTGGGCTCGCTCGGCCGCGACGACGCCGACGCGTTCTCCGACATCGACTTGGTCGTCGCCGTCGACGACACCGCACCCGGCATCGTGTTCCAGGACCCGGTCGCGGGCCTGGGGATTCCCGGCGAAATCCTGTTCGTGCGGCCGAAGCCCGTCAACGCCCCGACCGGCGGCGCCTACCTCGCCGCCGGTATTGACCTGCACGGCCTGCCACTGCTGGTCGATGTGTTCGTGTGGCCGTCCGCCACCGCGGCGGTCAGCCGCGACGCGACCGTCGTGTTCGCCCGCCGCCCGCTGTTGCACAGCCCGCTCGACTTCATCCCGCTGCTCGACGAGCACCCGTCCGACGACCGGCGTGGGTCGGATCCCGACGCTGCGGGCACGGTGCTGATGTGGGTCATGCTCGCCGCGAAACACTGGTCCCGCGGCAACCAGGCGAAGCTCGTCGGTGTCTGCGAGCAGCTCGGCATCCCCGCCGACCGCTGCGATGCGCGCTGGCTGGACCGAATCCTTGACCAGCGCATCCCCTCCGGGCCGGCCACCGGCCGCGCCGTCATCGCCGTCCGCCACCTGCTCACGCTCGCCGAATACCACCACGCCGCGCACGTCGCCGGGACGGCGAAGGACGGCGTACCGCCCCGGTAGTCGTCGCCAACGTGCGGGCCGTACGGCCCACGTGAAGGCAGGCCCTTTTCGAGAACGGGAGAGTAAGGGTGTTCACGATCGCCGAGCTGATGGCCGCTCTGCCGCGCGAGGTCTACACCGACCATGCCCGGTACGGGGCGACGGTGCACCGCACCTGCCATCAGGCGATTGCCCGGGAACTGACCGCCTTGGATGTCCAGGAGGGCCACCGAGTCTTGGAGGTCGGCACGGGCTCCGGCTACACGGGCGCCCTGCTTGCTCAGCTGGTTGGCCCGGACGGGAACGTCACCAGCGTCGACATCAGCGCCGAGCTCACCGACCGGGCCCGGCGCATCCACGCCGAGCGCGGTGTCCGGACGGTGGACTGCCGAACCGGCGACGGTCTGGCCGGCCATCCGGGCGCGGCCCCGTACGACCGGATCGTGGCCTGGTTGACCCCGCCCCGGCTCCCGCAGGCGCTGGTTGCCCAGTTGGCCGTTGGGGGACGGCTGGTGTCGTGCCTGCCGATTACCGAGTTGCCGTACCTGACCGTGGTCGCCACGATCGCCGCCGTCGCAGGCGAGCCGCAGGTTGATGCGATGTTCTCCGGCGGGTATGTGCAAAGCCGCACCGTCGCCGGCGACGACCTGGTGGTGCCGCACCGGTGGGCGGACTGGGTCACGCCCGGCCCGAACCGCTCGTGGGTGTCGGTCAGCTGGCGCGACCACGACGATCCCGACCGGACCGGCGCCCGCACCACGCTGCACCGGCTGCTGCACCCGGGCCATACCGAACCCTGGCCGGGGGCGCCGATGGACTGGGACTCGTGGAACGCGTTTTCCGCGGCGTTGGGCGAGCCGGGGTTGAGCACCGTGGATCTACGCGGCCGGATCCGGGCCATCGGGCACAGCAGCCCCCGGTCGGTGGCGATGGTGCAGGTCGACGGCGCGATCATCGCCGACCGTCCCGACTCGCCGTCGCTACCGATCCTGCACACATGGCTGCGCCGGTGGGAGAAGGCCGGACGCCCCGACGCCAGCCAGCTCGCCCCCGCCCTGCACCGCGTCGACAACGCCAGCTGTCCGGGCTGGGACCTGCGGGTCAGCTCGCCCTTGCCGCCGACCGCAGCGGCACGATCGGTGGCAGGCGGACAAACGTGACCGAGGACGAGCTCATCAATCCGGGCAGCGGGCGCGGGCCGGCCCGGCTGGCGGTGACCGGCGTGACCCAGCCTCCGCCGGCGGCCGCCAGCACCGAGAACCGAGCCGGCGAGAGCCTGGGCCCGGCCGAGGGGCGAGATGTGCGCCGGTTCTGGGCGGCGTACGCGGTCAGCGCGCTGGGCAGCGGCGTCGGCTCCGGGGCGCTGCCGCTGGTCGCGGTCCTCGTGGTGCATGCGTCCGATTGGCAGGTGTCGCTGCTGGCGGTGCTCGGCGGGCTTGCCGGGGTGGCGGTCGCGGTGCCGCTCGGCCCGTTCGTCGAGTTCCACCGCAAACTCCCGGCCATGATCGCCGCCGACCTGATCCGGTTTGTGGCCCTGGCCAGCGTTCCCGCCGCGGCCTGGCTCGGCATCCTGGACTACGCGTTGTTGTGTGCGGTCGCGGTGGTGCAGACCGCGGCCACGATCGTGTCGAACGCGGCCAGCAACCCGTACCTGAAGACCCTTGTCCCTGCACCGGATCGGGCGCGGGTCAACGGCCGTCTCGAATCGACTACGTGGACGGCCAGCGCGCTCGGGCCGCCCGTAGGCGGGCTGCTGGTCTCCGCGACCAGCCCGGTCGCGTCGCTGCTGATCGACGCCGTCAGCTACCTGGCGGCCGCCCTCGGCTGGACCCGCATCCGCTACCGAGAAGCGGCACCGCCCGCTCCGGAGCACCGGCGGTGGCTGGCCGACACGGTCGCGGGCTGGCACTACATCCTCGCCCACCCGATCCTGAAGCGACTATTCGGTAATGCTCTTCTCTTCGGCGGGCTGATCATGGCCTCCAGCCCGTTGATCGCCGTCTACCTGCTGCGCGACTTAGGGTTCAGCGCGCTGGAGTACGGGATCGCACTCGGCGCCCCGTGCGCCGCCGGGACGCTCGGCTCGCTGCTCGCCCCGATGGTCATCCGCCGGGCCGGGCTCGGCCGCACCCTGCTGTACACCGGGGCCGCTCGCTGCCTGTGGATGGCCCCGATCCTGCTCGCCCCACCCACTACCGCCGGCCTCGTATTGATCATCGCCGCGGACAGCACCCTGCTGCTCTTTGCCGGGATCTTCAACCCGGCATTCGCCACCTACCGCATGAACGCCGTCGCCGACACCCATCTCTCACGCGTCGTTGGCGCTTGGGCCATGACCAGCAAACTCGTCCAACCCGTCTGCATCGCCGCCGCCGGTCTGCTCGCCGCCGCCACGTCCCTGCGCACCGCAATCGCCGTGCTGGCGGCGCTGCTGCTGGCCTGCGCCGTCCTGTTGCCGTGGACCGCCCTCCACCGCCGCCCGGCGCCTTCGGCCGGCACCGGTTGTGAAGGAGACTTTCTCCGATGAGCGATGACGTGTTACCTGGCGGCCGGTTCGCCGCCCCGATCCGCGACGGCGACACCGTCACCCGCCGCCGCGGTCTCGCCTCGACCAACGTCGCGGCTCTTTTGGACCACTTGGCGGCCCGAGGCTTCGCCCACGCGCCTCGGATGCTCGGAAGCACACCGGGCGGCCGGGACGTCCTGACCTACCTGCCCGGGGAAGCAGCCCATCCGCCCCTGCCTGCAGCGGCCCGCTCCGACCGCGCGCTGCGCAGCGCCGGACGGTTCGTCCGCGCCCTTCATGACGCTACCGAAGGATTCGTCGCCCCCGAGCCCGGCCAGTGGGTGCCCCACGACCTCGTCACGCCGGTCGCAGTCGACTGTGTTGGGCACGGCGACCTCAACCCCGGCAACCTGCTCTTCCAGCACGATCAGATTGTCGGGGTCATCGACTTCGATACCGCCGGCCCGTCTAACCGGGTCTTCGACCTCGCGCTGCTCGCCCACCACCTGGTGCCGCTGCACCACACCGACGCCTTGCCCGGGTTCGGCTGGGACCACGAACCCGACCGCGGCCGCCGCCTGTCGATCCTCGCGACTGCGTACGGCGACGGCATGCAACCCTCTCAGCTCGTCGACTACGCCGCCCTGCGCCTGCTGTCCATGGCCGGGCACATCCAATCCCAGCTCGACGGCGGCAACCCCGCGTACGCCGGGCATGCCGGCGAGCCGGACGGCTACCGCCAGGCGGCCGTGTTCATCCTCACCCACCGCCACCAGTGGCTGCGCCGCCCGCCCCGCTGACCGATCAACGCCCGGAACGCTCGCTCCACCTGCTGAAACATTGCGAAAGGATGTTCATGACCGACCTCGCCGAACAAACACCGGACGCTGCCCGCCGCCAGCTGGTTGACCAGCTGACCACCAAGGGCAGGCTCGCCAGCCCACGCATCGCCGACGCGTTCCTGAGCGTGCCCCGCGAGGTGTTCGCGCCGGCCGGCACCAGCCTGCAAGCGGCGTACGCCGACGACGTCGTCGTCACCAAACGTGACCAGCACGGCGAGGCCCTATCCAGTATCAGCGCGCCGTGGCTTCAGGCTCAGATGCTGGCCGCCGCCGACCTGCAACCCGGCGACCGTGTCCTCGAGGTCGGGTCCGGTGTGCGACACGAGGTCGCACATAGCAAGTGGCGAAGACAGGGAGGCCGTCTGCTGATGCAGTCGAGGTCGTAGCTCGGGTCAGTGCTCATGACCTGTTCCCACTCCGGCGTGCGCTGCGGGTAACTGCGGGGTGCGAAGCCCGGAGAGAGGCCGAAGGTCTCCTGTTCCATCCAGGAGGTACGGGCTGGGAAAGACCGAGCGGGTGAATACAAGTGAATCCTCAGTGACGCCTCGTTACGATCAAGGTCCGTGGATGGAATGCTTCAAGGGCCGTACAGAGCTGGCCGATGAGAAGCGGCACGTGCTGGTCGATGTTCCAGAGTCGGCCAGGTGAGCACCACGGCTCCGGGGTACAGAGGGCACCCAAACCGGTCGCATCTTGCGTGTGTGGAACGTGATAACCCCGTTGAGGTCCGACGGCGGCCTTGGCCACCGTCGGTAATCCAACCGTAAGGGAGGACCAAGCCCTCAGCGGGAGTAGGAAGGCCCGAGAAGCGAATGCCGGTTGCCGAAAGGCTATGGGAAACCGGGTGAGGTAGTCGGCCCCCTCCGCCGATTGCCCGGATAACCAGCCGGATACGGGCATCATGCCCGGCCCGAAAGGGAGCCCACGCGGGCCTGGTGAGTCTGTGAAGCTGATGATGACGAGGACTTCCGAACCAATGGACAAGTTAGACGCCCCCGGCAAGCCGGTGGTGAACGGACCTGAGGACGGCGAACTCGGCTGGCAGTCTGTCGACTGGAATACAGCCGAGCGTGACGTACGTCGTCTGCGTCAACGGATCTTCACGGCAACACGGGAAGGGGACCTGAAGAGGGTCCGCAACTTGCAGAAGCTGATGCTCCGCGCCCGCTGCAACGCCCTGATGGCGACGCGGCGGGTCGCTGAGATCAACGCAGGACGCAAGACCGCCGGAGTCGACGGGCGTCTGGCCTTGTCTGATCCATCGAAGGCCAGTCTGGCTCGGTGGACGCAGGCACAGGCGTTGGCATGGGAGCCGAAGGCGGTCAAGCGCGTGTATATCCCGAAGAACGACGGAAAGCGGAGGCCGCTCGGGATTCCGGTGATCCAGGACCGAGCTGCCCAGGCTTTGGTCCTGAACGCGTTGGAGCCCGAATGGGAGGCGCGGTTCGAGCCGAGGTCCTACGGATTCAGGCCCGGCCGGGGCTGCCACGACGCTATCGAGGCGATCTTCAACGTGACGCGAGGACGTCAGTCCAAACGACGTTGGATCCTCGACGCGGACCTGGCGGCGGCGTTCGACCGCATCAATCACGACCGGCTGCTGTCGGCGCTCGGGATGTTCCCCGCCAGGGAGATGATCCGAGCGTGGCTGCGGGCCGGCGTGATGGAGCGCGGCCAGTTCGCGCCAACGGTTGAGGGCACTCCGCAGGGAGGCGTCATCAGCCCGCTTCTGCTGAACGTGGCTCTTCACGGAATGGAGGAAGCCGCCGGGGTGCAATACCGCACGAGCGGTGCTCACGCCGGAAAAACGGCGCTGACCAGTCCGGTTCTGATCAGGTATGCCGATGACCTCGTCGCCTTGTGTCACTCCCGTGAGCAGGCTGAGGAGGTCAGAACGCGGCTCGCCGCGTGGCTGGCGCCTAGAGGGTTGTCCTTCAACGAGGGCAAGACGCAAGTCGTCCACCTCGAAGACGGTTTTGACTTCCTGGGGTACAACGTCCGGCTCTACAAGGAGAGCAAAGTCCTGATCAAGCCGAGCCCGGCGGCGGTGACCCGCTTCCGTCGACGGCTGCGCACCGAGTTGCGCAACCTACGCGGAACCAGCGCGGATGAGTTGATCACCAAGCTGAACCCGATCCTTCGGGGATGGGCCGCCTACTACCGGAACGGGGTGTCCAAGCGGACCTTCAACGCGATCGACGACTACCTATGGTGGGCGACATATCGCTGGGCCTGCTACAGACACCCGAACAAGCCGAAGAAATGGATTACCAAGCGCTACTTCGGCTCGTTCGGCCTCTCCAGACGGGTGAACTGGGTGTTCGGTGATCAGGTCACCGGCCGATACCTCATCAAGGTCGTCTGGACTCCGATCGTGCGGCACGTGATGGTCCAAGGGAATGCCTCCCCAGACGACCCGGCACAGGCCGACTACTGGGCACGAAGGCGCAAGAAGGGCACGCTGCCATTGAGCAGGGACTACCTTCGGATGCTTCAGCATCAGCGCGGACGTTGCCCACTCTGCAACGGCTACCTGCTGCTCAGCGACACCGAGCCGCAACACCCCGATGAATGGGCGCAATGGATTGCCGGTGTCAACCGGGCAGTCCGCGCGTCCGCGATCACGCATCGGGCGAAGCCCAGCGCAGGCCACGACCGGAGGGCTCCGAACCGGGAACTTATCCATGCACGATGCGCACGGAGGTCGGCGTGACCGGCCACCGCCGCGCAGCTGCGGTGCTTCACCAATCCCTGAGCCAAAGGACTTGCTTGAGCCGTGTGCCGCGAGGAGTGGCACGCACGGTTCTGAGGGGGCCCTGGCGCAGCAATGCGCCAGGGCTACCCGACGGCTACAACGCCGCCCTGATCGCCGAGCTCGTCGGCCCGACCGGCACCGTGGTCAGCATCGACATCGACCCGGACGTGACCGCCAACGCCCGCACCGCCCTCGCCCGCGCCGGATACCCGAACGTGCACGTGGTGCAGGCCGACGCCGCCTACGGACACCCGGATGGAGCAATGTTCGACGTCATCCTGGTCACGGTCGAATCCAGCGACGTACCCCCAGCCTGGCGCCAGCAGCTCGCGCCCGCAGGCCGGCTGATCGTCCCGCTGCGGATGCGCGGCAACACCCGCTGCCTCACGTTGCACCACGACGGCGACCACCTGACCGCAACGGCCGCCGTGCAGTGCGGCTTCGTGGCGATGCAAGGCGACGGCGCCGACCCGATCACCCGGATCCGGCTGCGCGGCGACGACATCGTCCTGACCCTGGACGACCCCAGCACCCACGCCGATCCCGAACCGCTGACGGCCGCACTCGACATGCCGCGGGTCGAGGCCTGGCCGCAGATCACCGCCACCATCGACGAGCCCGGCGTCTTCGAGTCCATCCACCTGTGGCTCGCCTCCCAACCACGCCCGTACGGGGTGCTGACCGTCGACCGCCACCGCGTCGGCGACCTGCTCAACCCCGACAACCGGTTCACCTGCCCCACCCTGCTCGGCCCCGACAGCTTCGCCCACCTGACCCTGCGCCAACCCGACCTCGGCCTCTACGAGTTCGGCGCCCACGGCTTCGGCCCCAACGCCGCCCGCCTCGTCGCCGAACTCGCCGACCTCATCGTCGCCTGGAACACCGACTACCGGCACGGACCCGGCCCGAGAATCACCGTGCATCCCACCGCAACACCCCTGCCCGCCGCCGACACGCCCCGCCTGCTGGTACCCCGCCGACACACGACCACCGCGATCACCTGGCCGAAGGCGGGAACCGGGTGACCTGGTACCCCAGGCAGCCCCATGCTGAGGACACCGCGATCGGCACCCGGTTGGCCCGGCACGCTCCACGGCTATCGAGATCAGTGAGCATTTCATGAGAGCAGTTCCCCGTGTCATCACCTACGTAATCGACAGAGCCCTGAAGGCCTATTGGAAGGCATTCAAGCCGAAAACCTTTGGCGTAAAGGCGTTAATCCTGCACCCACTCGACCCCGAATTGTGTGTACTGATCAGACAGTCCTACGGCGATCGCAACCGCTGGGGATTGCCCGGGGGCGGATACCGGCCCAAGAAAGAATTGGCCGAGGCTGCCGTGCGGCGCGAGTGCAGGGAGGAGCTGGGTCTCGAGTTCGAACCCGAGACGGATGTACTCGAAGAACTTTTGACGACAGCCGAAGGCAAGCGAGACCACCTGACCATCTTCAGAGTCACCGCCCGGTCGGATCAGCTTCAACTGAACCGGGAGGTAATGGAAGCTGTATGGACGCCACTTGACTATTCGGGCCTTCCACCAGGGGCGCCGGTGTCCCGGTTCGCAGATATCGCGGTTTCTGCCCATCGGGAAAACGGATACTCATGACGGTTTGTGGGCGGTGACGTCCTGCTCCGCCACCGAGGCGCTCGCCAGACGTCGAGACGCTCGGCGATATCATCGTCGCCTTCCAGCAATGGATCTGACCGCATAAGCCCCGCCCGCCCGGCCGGGCGCCTCGGCAGTCTGTTGAATAGCATCAGAGCATGGGCGCTGCGCGGGGCCGGTTCGGCGAGATGGCCATGCGCGAATCCCTCGCCCGCATCGTCGACCGATACGCCCTCAACGCGAGCGACGCCACTCTGCTGCGGCTGACAAACAACGCCGTGTTCGCGCTGCCGAACGCCGGCCTGGTCGTCCGGATCACCCGCTCGCACACCTTGCACGCCCGGGTCCATAAGAACGTCGCGCTGGCAGCCTGGTTCGCCGCCATCAATGCCCCGACGATCCGGCTCGCCGCCGGCTTGGGCCAGCCGATCGCCGACGGCGACCTACGGGCCACCATCTGGGACCTCGTGCCGCCGAGCACACCGACCCCGGACGCGACCGACCTCGGCACCGTCCTGCGCCGCTTCCACGCGCTCGGTCTGCCGGCGTTCGACCTGCCGGCCTGGGACCCCATCGCCGACGCCCGGGCCCGCATCATCGACGCCGAAGCTCTCGGCGACGGCGACCGCGACTACCTGCTGCACTGGTGTGACCGGCTGGAGCCGCGATTGGCCGCGTTCGCCGCCGCGAATGCCCGGTCGCTGATGCACGGCGATGCCCACCCCGGCAACCTACTGCGTCGAGCGGGCGGACCCGTGCTGCTGTGCGACTTCGACGCCACCGCGGCCGGACCGTGGCAGGTCGACCTCGTCCCGGCGCCCGCCAGCGAGGGGCGCTTCGGCGCCGGCGGCGCACACGCGAAACTCGCCGCCGCCTACGGCTACGACATCACCACTGACCCGGCATGGCCGTTGTTACGGGAGGCCCGGGAGCTGAAGATGATCGTCGGCGGGGTGCCGCTGCTGGCCTCTGGGCCGGGCATCGCCGACGAGTTCGCGGTACGCCTGAACTCCGTGCGTAACGGCGATTCCAGCGCCCGCTGGACCGCATTCGGCGACCTACCTCGGTGACCAGGACTGGCCGCTTCGCGATCCCAGCGAAGTAGCCTATCCGCGCTCGGGCAGCAGGCGGCTGGTGAAACCGGCGTCCCGCAGGACCGTGAAGGCGTCCAGCACGGCCGGTGGGACCGGCTGGGCGATGGCGAATCCTCGGCTGGGGTACTCGAGGATGCGCTGCACATCGCCGACCAGCATGTCGACGAGCAGACGGTCGTCGCCGATCCCGTCGAGGTAGTCATCGAACCCGATGACCTGCGACGCACAGACCGGCTCCACCTGCGGCCAGAGTTTGCGGCAGGTCGCGTACGCCCGCCGCTGGTCGTACGGGCGGCACACCAGCGTCACCGTCTTCGGGTGGATCCCGGCCTCGGCCAGCACGGTCCTGGAAAGGGTGATGTTCTCGCCGGTGTTGCTCGCTCGCCGCTCCAGCAGGGCCCGTTCCGGGGGCATTCCGGCGGCGATCGCGAGCTCCCGGAACTTCACCGCTTCGCCGTCGGGGAACAGCTCGGGACGGATCGGGTTACCCGCGCCGCTGAACACCGCGTACGGGAACCATCCCTGCTGGTAGAGGTCCGCCGCGCACTCGGCCACGCCCAGGTCGTGACTGCCCAACACGATCGCTGCGTCACAGGATTTCCTCGATTGTTCAAGGTGGTGGTAGCGCCACAGCAGGTGAGCCGCCGTCCACTGGGCGTCGCTGATGCGCACAGAACGTGGAGACACGCCTCTCCCTTCACCGTCTTCAAAAGACCACGACGAAAAACCGGCGAGCAGGCTGAGCCGCCACCAGCGACTCCGGATCATCGCACAAGCGTACGAGAGTCGAGCCGGGGCCTCGCCCGCCCCGCCGAGGCTGATCAGCGGCCGGTGAACTCGGCCGTGAGAACCCGGCGAAGGACAGCGACAACCTCCCCGGCCAGGTTGGTGTCACATCGGCAGTACCGAGGGTTGAAGACCGATGCCGAGCCTCCAGCGTGGTTGCTCCTCGGCCAGCGAGGCAAGGTCGAGGGTCGTCAACGCCCACGTCAGCCGCTGATGGTCGTCGCCAGGCGCAAGGTCGTCACGATCGATTTCCTGCAGGTCGTCGACATCGGCGGAGTACAGGCGCGAGGCCACGATGCAGTGGCCGTCATATCGGCCGCGCAGAGCCTGCACGTGTAGCTCTATCTGAGCCAGATGCACCGCGAGGTCTTCCGCGTCTGTGGACCCGAGCAGGTCCGAGCTGGGACGGTCGGTGTCGGGCATCAGCGCCTGTCTGCGTGCCGCGTCCAGTAGCGTTCGCGTAGCGTCTTCGGCGGCGATCGGCACGTCGTAGCCGAAGGCAAGGAACGATTCAGATCTCATCGCCTGATGCTGTCGGGAGCAACAGCGTCGGTCAATGCGCTGGTCTTCACCTGATCGAGGGATCCGCGCGGTGCATGAGCGAAAAGAGCATCAATGGCTGACGACACCGACCGGAAACCGACCGGCGGACTACGGGTCGGTGCCTGTCAAACCCCGGAGATCTTGGCCGACCCGGAGGCTGTCCTGGTGTGTATCGAGGACTTCGCACGGCAGGGCGCTGATAACAGGCTTGATCTGCTGCTTTTCCCGGAGTGCTTCCTGCAGGGCTACCTCGTCGACCCCGACCACGTCAGCCGGTGTCGACCCGACGTACTTCGCCGACCGTGAGCCCGGCCTGATCCCCGCCGAGTCGGCCGCCTGGCCGCTCGATGGTCCACGATAAGTGTCCCCTCCAGCCGAGGTTGCCGGCCGCGAGCGCCACAATGATCGCCTGGCCCGCTCGGCGGAGCACGACATGCGTTTCGGGATTCATCGCCGTACCACCGGATGCCTGGGCAGCAATATCGATGATCAGCCCACGCGCCGGGTTACCGATGGGGCCGCCGTGGAGCGACGATCCGTCGGCTTCGGTGCTGTCGGGGACCGTGAGTCCCGTCCACGTCTGCACGCCGGCGAGATCGAGTGCGGCCTGACAGAGTCCGAGACCGACGCCGCGTTCGGTCTGGTCGTCGCGCACGTGCACGTCCTTGACCTTCCCGACTCGGGCACCGCTGTCCTGCGAGACGGAGGTCCAGGTGAGGTGGCCTACGACGGTCAGATGGTCGGGATCGACGCCGAGGAGTGTGGCGTTTCCGTCCCGCTGAACCAGCACGCCGAGCAGGTTGGTGCGACCTGCTCGGCCGCTGACCTCGTAAGGATCGACGGCGTCGGCATCGATGGGCGTCGGGGGGTGATCTGTAGTCACGTTGGCGATCCTTCCGCGAGGCTTAGTGTGCCCCGCAAGGACAACGACTGCGCACCTGGTGCGGATACGCGCCGGGTTGACTACGCCGGCCGCCGTATCAATGACCCGTGTCTGGAGGTGCACAACACAAGGTATCGAAACTAGTCCTAGGGCAACATGCTTGGCGACGACTAGCGCAGCGCCTATGCTGTTGCGCTATGGCAGGTCAACACCTTCGGTTGATGGGCGCCCATGAGATACGGCTCCGGCTCGGCGGGGTGAGCCGACAGCGGGCGTATCAGGTCACGTGCAGGCAGGATTTTCCTGGGCCTATCGCTGACTTGGCGCAAGGCAAGGTGTGGTTGCGGCAAGACGTCGAAGACTGGATGACGGTGCACCGGCAGGATCAGGCGGGAACTGAGGAGCTGTGAGCGCCTGACCGGCCGCGGGCTCTCCGTTTCTCCTCGTGGCAAGGTCTACGGCTGATGGGGGATGAAGCTGGCTGCTCCCGGGGCGCCGAGGCCTCTGGCGCGCAGGTGGCGTGCCGCGGTGGTGTGGTCTTCAGCGTTGAGTGCGGCGATCAGCTGCTCGACCGCGATGAGGAGGTCGGCGTCCACTTCGTAACACAGCTCGGCCAGTTCTCCGTGTGTTGGGCGAGTGTTCTGGTCAGCAGTTCCGCCGCTCCACAGTCGCCTTCGTGGGGCCTGCGGTGAGGCTGGCTCCGCAGACTGTGGATTGGTGACGGTGCGTTTGCGAGTCCGCGGCGCGGAGGCGCTGGAGGCGTCAGGTGGGCGGGATAACCTGGACACCGGGCCATCGCTGCTGGGGCTGATGCCGGGCGAGCCGGGCACGCGATTCGCTGAGGGTGACGCGGGTGGGGTTACGGCGCCAGGTGCCGGCGAGTAGGTCGTCGACGCCGTGCGGGGCGCACAGTTCGACGGTGCCGACGTGCTGGAGGCGGGCGGCGACGGCGGTGGCGGTTTCTGGCCAGCTCGCGACCGCCTCGGCGATTGAGGTGAACGGCGTGGCCGGGTTGCCGCCGAAGCGGTGATGGAACCAGGTGTGCACGGCGGCCTGATTACGGGCTTCCCAGGGCAGGCCGGGAGCGAAGCGGGTGAGCTCGGCGGTGGCCTCGTCGTTACGTTCCCAGTCCAGACGTGCCGGGTCCCAGAACGCCACATCGACGTCGTGCACGCCGGCGGGGTTGAAGCCGTGCCCGTACAGCTGTCCCCAGACGAGGTCGCGCAGGGCGCCGGCGCCGACCCAGGCATCGGGCAGTCCGCTGTGGCGCACCGTGGTCAGGACCTCCATCATCCACGGTGACGCCTCGATAATCGCGGTGAGCTGCCGCCGGGGTTCGGGGATAGGCGGTGTCATCGCCGGTCGCTGCGCGACGGGCTCGCCGCTGTAGCGCTGGATGCGGTCAGGTGGTCCAAGGTGAGTCGGCGGGCAAGGTAGTCGGCCAGCGAGGTGGTGCGCGGGATGTCGGGGTCATCGGTGGGCCCGTTGGGCACGAACCAGGTCTGCTGCCACTGCTCGGTGACCGCCAGCAAGGGCGCACCGTGCTGCAGGGCCAGCGACGTGGCGGTGGCGAGGGCGTCGGTGAGTCCGGCGAGAGTGGAGCCGTGCGTCCCGACGCGTAGGTCGAAGCCCGCCGAGCCGCCGCTGTCTGCGGCGCTGGAGGTCAGCGTGCCGGTGAGATCGCCGATCTGGAAGGACCGGGTATGGCCGGTCGAGCGGCGTCCCCGGCCGATCGCAGGGCTGGTGCGTCGCGGGGAGGGAAGTTCAGACACGGCGGCACGCATCACAATCTGTAGTGGTAAACAAGGCCTGTAGCCACCATATGAGGTGCTGACCGTAGCGTAGTGGGTACTGAGGCGGCCCGAGCGCAGGGCACAGCGCTCCGCGTTTCCCGGCCTCCCCGCAGGTCGGCAGGCGGAATCGGTGAGGGACGCGCCGCCAGTGCATGGCGATCTACCATGCACTGCGACCATCGGGAGGAGAGCCGGCGGCGATGACGCTGGAGCACCGACACGGGATGACCCTGACCTCGGCACAACGCACCCTGCTCGCCTACATCGATGGCTGCGCCACCGTTGCGGAAGTCAATGCCCAGCCGCCAGGATGGGCGTTCCGCTCCACATACCACCTGCTCGCCGCGCATGGAACGTTCTTCGCCGCCGCACCGCGGCCCATCGAAATGCCCAAGTTGACCGACCGGCTGTGCTATAGCAACGCCGCTACGACGGCGGCCACGTACGCCGCCGAGGGCCTGCTGTACGCCGAGGGTTTCGCTACCGCCACCGTCAGGGGTCAACAGTTGCCGTTGGCCCACGGCTGGTGCGTCACCGCGGACGGAACCGTGGCCGATCCCACCTGGGACTTCGACCCGAACGCGATCTACTTCGGCATCGCCTTCCAGGAGCCGGCAGTCTGGCCGCACGACGGCGGAGGCCTGCTCACTGAGCCTGATCGGCTGCTCCCGCTGCTGCGCGATGGCCTGTCCGCGGCAGTGCCGACCGGCCGCCAGCATTGATCGTCTCGCGCGATGACTCTGGGATCGTCGAGCTCCGGCGTCGTAGTGGCGATGCGGCATCAATTGGCCTACCGGTGGCGGCGGACGGCGTCGTAGGCCCGCCGTGCGCTGAGCATCTGCCCGAGCGCTTCATGTAGCTCCTGGAGTACCTGGACATCCTGGGCCTGCCACCCCCTTACGTCGCGAGCGCTGCGGCCCGGATCAACTGGCACCCCACGGGCGATCACTGCGGCAAACGCGCTTACGTAACGACGTGCCGCTGCGACGTACGTCGTACGAGCTAGCGGCTCCTCGCGTTCCGGCCGGGTCGAACCCACCAACAGATCGTACAGGTGTTCGATTTCGTCCTTGACGAAGCTTCGGCGAGACGTTCGGTCAGCACAGGAAGCGCTCCTGCGTAGCCGACGGCCCGGGCGGCGTTGGCGTTCGTGGAGGGCTGCCCCGTGAAGGGAGAGCCGCGGAAGGCTCAGGCGTCGGTTTCCACGACGTCGGCGCCGTTAGCTGCACGCTGCTTTGATTCGCTGCCGTCCTTGGCCGCGGCTTGCTCTCGTACGCCTCGCCGGTCGCAACCACCTGCCCGTTCGAGGCTTTGAGGCGAAGCGGTACTTACCTGCCTTGTCGGGAGGGCGCGATCGAGGTCTGGGCTTGCGCGGTCTTTCTAGCCCTGGCCGGCGCGGGCGTGCAATGCGGCCATCAGTTCAGGCGCCATAAGTCCGATCGGTGGTGCACCCATCGTCATGACGACATCGCCTTGCGCTGCCCGGTCAACGGCCTCGTAGATTGCTTCTTTCCAGCTCGCCGCGTACGTCTTGTTGCGATCGCTGAGCGGGATCTGCTGGACTAGTTGCCGCGCGAGGTCGTCTTTGCCTTCGTCGGTCGAGGCGTCGAAGACATTGAGGACGATAACGTCGTCGGCTGCACCAAGAGCAGTAGCGATATCTTCCAGGAACGTCGTGGTCCGACCCATGCGCAACGGTTGAAAAACTAGGAGCAGGCGGTGACCGTCGGTGACTTGACGCATGGTGCGGATCGCTGTGGCCATCGACCGCGGGTGAAACGAGTATTCGTCGTAGAGTCGCACCCCGTCGACGGTGCCCTTGTGTTCCAGCCGTCGGCCGACCCCGGGGAATTCGGCGATGGCCGCGGCGACTCGGGAGAACTCGTGCCCGAGGCGTACGGCGGTCAGCGCCGCTGCTGCCGAGTTGAGTGAGACGTGCTCGCCCGGCATCGGCAGCTGCACCTCGCCTGCCGGCTCGCCGTCGATGACCGCCAGGTAGCGGCTGCCTTGCGCGTCGCTGGTGAGGTCGGTGATGCGTAGGTCCGCGTCGGCTGATTGGCCGTAGGTGTAGACGGTGCGGCCCTGCTGGCGGGCGTGTTCTGCCAGTTGGCGGCTGCCGTGGTCGTCGGCGCAGGCGATCAGGAAGCCGTCGGGGCGTACCGATGCGGTGAACTGCTGGAAGGCTTCGTGCAGGGCTTCGGTGGTGCCGTAGGCGCTGAGGTGATCGTCGCCGATGTTCGTCACGATCGCGACGAATGGCTGGTAGTGCAGAAAGGTGCGGTCACTTTCGTCGGCTTCGGCGACTAGCAGGGTGCCCGTGCCGCTGTGGGCGTTGGTGTCGGTTCCGGCCAGAACCCCGCCGATGACGTACGACGGGTCGGCTCCGCACTGCTGCAGGATGAAGCTGGTCAGTGTGCTGGTCGTGGTCTTGCCGTGGCTCCCGGCGACCGCGATGGTGTCGCGGTCGGTCATGGCCGCGGCCAGGGCCTGCGATCGGTGGATGATCCGCAGGCCGCGGTCGCGGGCCTCGACGAGCTCGGGATGATCGGCGGGGATGGCGGTGGAGTAGATGACCGTGTCGACCCCGGCGAGGTTGCGCACGTCGTGAGTGGGGAAGATGGTCGCGCCTAGCTCGCGTAGCGCGTCGAGGACCGGCCAGGATGCGAGTTCGCTGCCCTGTACCGCCAGGCCGCGGCCCAGCAGCAGCCGGGCAACCGCGCTCATCCCGACGCCGCCGATGCCGACGAAATGCACGCGGCCGAGCTGTGCGGCGCCGAGCGGCGTCTCCGGTTGTGCCGCGATGCTCATCTGGCCTCCGTCTGGGTCGGGTTGGGTGCCGGCGTGGCGAACTGACCGCAGAAGCATAGTGGCCCCGGGCACGAGCGCCCCGTTCCAGCTTCGGCTTGCCCGCGCGGGTCAGGTCCGGGAACCCGTTGCCGCGGCGGCTGGATGCGGGGCGTGCTGGGCCCGGCGCGGGCGTGCCGCCTCGGGGTCGGTTGACGGTTGCTCGAGGAGGTTGCGCAGGTCGACCGCGATCAGATGGGCGCGGTCGTCACCCATCAGGAGGACGAGGTCGCCGGTTGTGGCCAGTCGGGCGAGCAGTTGCGCTGCTTGCCGGCCGTCGGGGGCCTGCCACCGGTGTGCGGCAGGAACACCGGCCAGCATCCGGCCGGTGGCCGTGGCGTCGGCCGGTGTCGCGTCGGGGGCGTCGATGACCAGGACGTGGTCGGCCCGCGCGAGATGTTCGGCGAGCCGTTCGGCGTATGCGTGCACCAGGTTGATGCGCAGCGGGACGTAGACCGCGATGAGCCGGTCGGCCGGCAGTGTGCGGGCGGCGGTGATGGACGCCTCGACGGCGGTCGGGTGGATGGCGTAGTCGTCGACGATCCGTACCCGCGTCGTCTTCGAGATCGTCTCCAGGCGGCGGTGGACCCCTGCATAGTGGCCGAGCGCGGCCGCCATCGGGGTGGCCGGGATGTCGAGGGCGAGGCCGGCGGCGAACGCGGCCGCAGCGTTCTCCGCGGTGTGCACCCCGATGGCGGGCAGCGACACCGGGTGTTCGGCATGCCGATGCCGCAGGACGAAGCTGGTGTCCTCCCGGTGCCGCCGCACGCTCGTGACCTGGACGTCGTCGCAGGGCTCGGTGCCGTACCGGAGCAGACGCGCCGCTGGGGGAGGGGTCAGACGGCGGCGTGCCGGTTCGTCGGGCCCGGCGACCAGGGTGCCGCCGGGCCTGATGTGGCCGGCGTGCTGCTCGAACGCCGCGAAGAGGTCGTCCGGCGCCGGGTATCGGGGCAGAGGTTCGGGCCGCACGTTCGTGACGACGGTGATGTCCGGCCGGAAGTGGAGAAACGAGGCGTCCGCCTCGTTGGTTTCGACGATGAGTGTCTGGTCGCCGATGTGGGCGTTGGTGTCGACACCGATGGGGTAGCCGCCGATGCTGAACGACGGGTCCTGGCCGAGGGCCCGGAGCGCACGGATCAGCATCGAGGCGATCGTGGTCTTGCCGTGGCTGCCCGACACGGCGATGCAGCGGAAGGGTTCGGCGAGCACCGCCAGGGCTGCGCCGAGCGACATCACCGGCCGGCCGCAGGCGCGGGCGGCCAGCACTTCCACGTTGTCGGCCGGCACGCGTGGGCTGACCACGATGGTGTCCGCGGCGGCGACGAGGGCCGCGTTGTGCCCGGCGTGCATCTGCAGGCCGAGCTGGACGAGGTCTTGCGTGCGCCGGGAGGTGATCAGGTCGCTTCCGCTCACGGGGATGCCTTGCAAGAGCATCAGTCTGGCGACGGATGAGGCGCCGATGCCCGCCACGCCGACGACGTGGACCTTGCCCCACGGGTGGATCATCAGCGCTCCTTCGGGGTGGGCCCGGCTGGCGGCCGTACCGGCCTGGCGCGGCCGTCTGCCGGACGGGGGTGTCACGATCGCTGCAGCGTGGCCACGAAGCCGCGCGCGACCTCGGCGACGTCGTGCGCGCCGATGGTCAGCACCACGTCGCCGTCGGCCGACACCGCGGCGAGGCGCTCGATCGCGGCCGCGGTGCCGTCGGCGTAGACGACGTCGGCACCCAGCTGCCGCACCCGGTCGGCGAGGGCCGCACCGGTGACACCGTCGATCGGGGTGTCGCCGGTGGGATCCATGACCACCACGTGGTCGGCCCGCGCCAGCGCCTGGGCGATCTCGGCTGCCATGATCTGGGTGCGGGCGAATCGCAGCGGCCGGAGACAGACCACGACGTGCCGGCCGGTCTGCTGCCGGGCGAGCGCGATGACCACGGCCATCTCGGTCGGGTGGTGCGCGTAGTCGTCGATGACCTCGATGCCCTGCCAGCGGCCGAGACGCTCCAGGCGCCGCTGGGCGCCCTGGTATCCGCCGAGGACCTCGGCAACGGTGTGCAGGTCGAGGTCGAGGTCGAGGTCGAGGGCGTCGGCGACGGCCATGACCGCCGCGGCGTTCTGCAGGTTGTGCACCCCAGGCACTGACAGGCGGATCGGGAAGACCCCCTGCGCTTGGACGGTGATCTCGCCTTCGACCAGGCCGTTGACGACTTGGACCGGTCGGTAGACGACGTCGGCGTCCGGGCCCGAACCGTAGGTGACGACCCGCCGACCGGCCTTGCCGGCGTCGTCGGCGAGCTCGCGGCACCGAGGGTCGTCGGCGCATACGACCAGAACGCCGTCCGGGTCGACCTGCTCGGCGAAACGCTGGAACGCCTCGACGTAGCGTTCTGCGGTGCCGAACAGCTCCAGATGGTCGGGGTCGACGTTGGTGATCACCGCGATCCGTGGGCGGAACAGCCCGAACGTGCCGTCGCCCTCGTTGATCTCGGCGACCATCCAGGGTCCCGACCCGCCGTGGCCGTTGGAGGCCAGCTGGAAGGGGTAGCCGCCCAGTGAGTATGTCGGGTCTGCCCCTGATGCTGCCAGCATCACCAGGGTCAGCATGCCGCTGGTGGTGGTCTTGCCATGGCTCCCGGCGACCGCGATCAGCTGCCGCTGCCGGGCGATGAGGTCGAGCAGTTCACCTCGCGACATGATCGCCAGACCCCGCTCGCGGGCCGCGTCGACCTCGACATTGCCGGCAGGCAGCGATGGGGTCGCGATGACCGTACGCACGCCGGCCAAGACTGCCGGGTCGTGGCCGAGCACGCAGGTGACGCCTGCCTCGCGCAGCCGGGCGAACTGGACATCGGCGGTGTCGCTGCCAGAGACGTCGTGGCCCCACCCGGCGAGGATCTCGGCGAGTCCGCTCATGCCGTAGCCGCCGACACCGACGAAGTGGATCCGTCCCAGGTCGGCCAGTTGCGGGCTCTGCGTCATCGGCCGGACGCCGTCGCCGGGTTCCGGTCGACGACGGCCTTCGCGTAGGCGCGCATCGATTCCCACAGTCCTGCTCCCGTCTGCGGCCGCAGCAGGCCCTGAGCCTGCGCGGCGGCGGTGTCGACCTGGTAGTCGCGGCCATCGGCCCGCTCGAGGTGCTGCACGGCGGCGCCGAACAGGCCGGCGGCATATCCGGCGACCGCGCCGAATGTCGCGTGGTCCTGGGCGATGTTGAGCACTCCGGACAGCTCGGGCCGGCAGACCGCGCTGACCACGACCTGCGCCGCCTGCCGCCGCTCGATGAACGGCCGCCAGGCCCGGGCGCCGTAGAGCTGGACCGTTCCGCCGGCGGCCTGCCACAGCAGCCGGTGGACCGACTGCTTCTTCTCGCCGGCCTGGTCGTGGCCGTGCACGGTGGCGATCCGCAGGATGAGGTGCTCACCGAAGGCGCCCACCGCGACCGTCTCCGCGGCGGCCTTGGCCACCGCGTACGGGTTGATCGGCTGCACCGGGGCGTCTTCCCGGCAGACGCCGCCGGCCGCTCCGTACACCGAACACGAGGACGCGTGCACGAAGCGCACCCGAACGGCGGCCGGCAGCATCGCGACTACTTCGCGCAGCACCCGGGGCTCGTCGTGGCGGTCGCCGGCGAGCAGGCTGACGATGGTCACCGCAGGCTGGCGGGTCACGAGGTCGCGCAGCGCGGGCAGGGCGATGCTGGGCCGGCCGTGGCGGGTGTCGCCGGTGCGGCTGACGACCTGGACCTGCCAGCCGGCGGCGTCGAGACCGTCGCTGATCAGCCGGCCCAGGTAGCCGTGCCCGCCGATGACCACCGCGAGCTGCGCGCTCACAGGAACTTCCAGTGCGGATCGGTGGGATCCACGGTGTATCCCATGTTCTGCTCGAGCGAGCCCTGCTCGTAGCCGGGAGTCATGTGCAATCCGCCGCCGGTGCGCTGGTCACCCAGGTTGTGCAGCATCGCGTTGGCGGCCTGGAACCGGCAGAACGGGCAGGTGTTCTTCGCGTCGATCGCGGCGGCGACCTTCTGGCGCAGCGGGCCGTGCCAGATGTCGGCGAACCGCTGCTGGCCCAGGTTGCCGAACGCCGTTTTCTTGCCGTGCATGATGTGCGCGTAGCAGGGCAGCACGTCGCCGGTGGCCCCCACCATCGCGATGAGCCCGTCGGCCACGACCGGACACCGCGCGTCCCGCGCGTTCGGCTGCTGGGCGATGACCTTGTCGTAGTTGCCCAGGAACTTGGCGTACTGGTGAGCTATCCCGAGCTTTCGCCCGTGCGCCTCGATGACCGGCGCCAGCGCACGCAGCTGCTCCAGCGGCCGGGTGGGCTCCAGCGCCGGTGTCAGGAAGATCGGCCGGTAGTGAACGTAGTCAGCCCCGACCTGCGCCCCGATGTCCAGGCACTTCAGCAGCAGCTCGTCGGTCTGGCAACCGCGGTCCACCAGGTAGGCGACGCCGATCACCGGCGCACCCGGGCCGCCCTGGCCACGTGCGGCGGACAGCTGGGTCATGTGCTTGAGCACCCGGTCGTAGTTCTTCGGGTCGTGCGGGCTCAGCACCTTCTGGTAGTGGGCCGGGTCCGGCGCGTCCAGCGAGAACCGCACCCAGGCACACCGCAGGAACGCGGCAAGGACCGCCGCCGGCATGCGCACACCGTTGGTGATCACCCCGATCTCGATACCGGCATCCGCGAGCCGGCCCACGGCCTCAGCGAAGCCGGGATGCACGGTGGGCTCGCCGCCGCCGGAGAAGACCACGGCCTTGAGCGTCGGCGTCAGCCCCACCAAGTCATCGACCAGCGTGGCCAGCAGATCGGCAGGGAGCATCTCCTGGTGACGAACCTGGCCGAACGCGCAGAAGGTGCAGCGCAGGTTGCAGACGTTCGTCAGGTGGATCTCGACGCTGATGGGCGCCTGGGTGGACACCTCACCGGTGAGCCAGGCGAAACGCAGGTCGGGCTCGTGGCGCAGCAGGCGCGCCTTGGTCGAGGACTGACCCGGCATCGTCACCGTCGGCGCCCCGGCGCTCTCGATCGGGGCGGGCTCTGTCGGATCAGGGACCCTTCCGGCAGCGGTCAGGGATGGGGATCGACCCGTCACCAGTACACCTCCACGGGTGGACATCAATGTCCATGGAGGATGTGAGCCGGCCGGTTGCGTGGGCAGAGCGAGGAACCTGCACTCACCCCACCTGGAGCGAGCCGGTCGCACCAGTGCGAGTGAGTAGCTCGCTCGAAGCCGTCCGACCGCCGCCGAGCGGTCGGACGAATAGGGTTAGCTCTCTCTGGGAGGTAACCGGGATGCGACCCCAAGAGCATCAGCCCAGCTGCGCAGCGGCGAAACGGCGTGCGCTGCTGGAGGCCGGCGTTGATCTCAGCCCGGTCGAGCGACCGCTGCACGCGCTCGCCGCGCAGATCGCGGCCTGCTGCGGTGTGCTTCCGCTCAAGTCCTACCGCCTGGCCCGGGGCATGCGGGTGCAGGAGGCCGTCGACGCGCTGCACACCTCACGCCGCGACGAAGGTCTCCCGCCGTGCAGACTCAGCCGCGAGCAACTGACTCATTTCGAGAACGCCACCCGGCCGGGAGAGGCGTACCGCGATGCCCTGTGCCGGTTCTACCGCACCGGCCCGGTTCAACTGGGCTGGGCCGTCGACTACTCACCCCGCGAGACCGAACCAGCTTCCGGTTCCGCCATCCGGACTCGCGCTGGTCAAACCGGCACCGTGGATGCTTGGGTGAATATGTCTGCCGGCATTCCGGAGGAGGCCATCGTGCAGCGTCGAGAAGCCCTGCGGGTCCTGCTCTCCGCCAGCTCGGCCCCGGTCCTGTCACCGGCATTGCTGGAGCTGCTCGATCACATCCGAGCCACGACGGAGACCATCCTCGGGTCCTCAACAGTCAGCGACGTCGCGCTCGACCGCTGGGAGCAGGCCGCCGAAACCCACGGCTACGCCTTCAAGACCCAGGCGCCGTTGAAAGTCCTCGAAGACGTCTTGGTTGACTTCGCAGAGCTGCAAAGTCACGCCGCCCGCCGCCAGCCCCTCGATAGCCAGAAGAGAATCAGCCGGATATCGGCCCAGCTCGCTGGCACCGCCGCGAACATCCTCGTCGACCTCGGCTACCACCGAGACGCCAGCGCCTGGTTCGCCACCGCGATGACTGCCGCCACCGAGACCCGGGACCGCGCGTTGACCGGCTGGGTCCAGGCGCGCGAGGCCACCGTCAGCCTGTACCACAACAGGCCACCCCAGATCGCGATCGCCATCGCGGCCGAGGCTCAAGCCCGGGCCGGCGGGACGCCCTGCGCCGGTGCCGCGCTCGCCGCCGCCACCGAGGCCCGAGCCTGGGCCCGGCTGGGCCACGCCGACAATGCGATCACTGCACTGCGCAGCACCGACGGGATCGCCGCCCGACTGTCCACGGCCGCCACCGCCAACAGCATCCACGGCTACCCCGTTCAGCAGCTGGCCTTTCACCGCGAAGCCACATTGACGCTCGTAGGCACGGTCGACGACGCCGCCGAAGCCCAGAAAGCGGCACTCGCGCTCTACCCGTCAGGCGAGTACGTCATCCCCACCCTGATCCGCCTGGACCAGGCGGCCTGCACCATCCGCCGCGGCGACCACAGCAGTGGCTACCAGGAGTCCCTGCATCGTCTCGCCGAGATACCCGGCCAGTTCCGCACCGCCCTGGTGATCTCACGCGCTCGCGAACTGGCCGACATTCCGGCGCTGAGCGGCCAGGCAGCCCCCGCCAAACAACGCCGAAACTACCTGGAGGCCGTTGACGGGCTGGTCCTGGCACCCTGATCGGCCGAGCGTTTCTGCGGCCGGTGGCGGGCCGAGTCCAGGCCACACCGATTCTCCTGCCGCCGCGCGAGAGGGACTACCCCACGCCTGGTACCGGATACCTCCCCGGCACCGGATCGCTCGGTTGTTCGCGTCGTCCGGGTTCTCCGGCTCGCCACGGCCGCGGACGTGCTCAGGGCCGGCGGCCCCGCCGGCCACCGGCTCGTGCTTCGGCTTCCAGCGCGCTCCACAGGCCGACCGGTGGCGTCACTTCGCGGGCACCCTTCGCGGTCCAGTTCTCCACCGAGCTCGTCGACGTCGCGGACGACTCCGGCGAGCTTTCGGAGGCGGGATGACGATCTCAGCCGGCACGCCGGCGATCGACGGTGGCGGCAGCAGCGTGGTGGCCGTGCGCGGCCGGGCAGCGCGGCCCCGACCGCCGGACCGGATGGTGACCTCCTGCGTGCGCAGGCGGCCGTGGCCCTGGCCGACGCCGGTCCACCGCCGGCCGACCAATTCCAGGGTCAGGTCGGCGCCGGGCCACGGGCGATCGGAGACAAGGACGGCGCCGCGCTGCCGGGCCCGGCCGATGAGCGCCCGGGCGACCCCGTCGGTGATGGCGGGGGCGGAGACGACGACCAGGTCGAAGCCGTCGATGAGCGAGCCGACGACGGTGGGCCAGTCCGGTCCTGAATTCGGGATGAGCGCGAGCCGGTCGAGCGGGATGCCGTAGTCGATCTCGGCGGAGAGCGCGCCGAAGTCCGGGCGTCCGGCCACCGCGGCCCATGACCCTTCGGCCATGCCGGCCGCGAGCAGCGTCAGCAGCAGCGAGGTGGAGCCCATCGCGGAGACGGTGGCGCCGCGGCGTATCCCGCCCGGCCACGGCATCAGGTCGGCGAGCTCCGGCGCGACGGGCAGGACGCGGGTGACGTCCGAGGAGTCGATCGCGGCCTCGTCGGCGGTGAGCACCGGCAGCGCGAGCGCGGCGGTACCTTGCCGGCCGAGCGCTTGGGCGCGCACCTGCTCAAGCACACCGTCGACTTGCCCGGCGTCAACGATTCGGGCCGCGCCGGTCCATGCCCTGCCCTGCTCGCGGTTCGATCGTCTCGCCACGACTGTCCCTCCGGCACGCGACGATGGGGCCGCGGGGGAAGACGCAACCGAACATGTGTACTAATCGTCAGTATGGCGGCATCGCGCTGGCCCGGCTCGCCTTTGTGCGACTACGGACGTCAGTTGGCGAATCTGCGGACGGTTGTTGGCGGGCGCGGCGGCATAGTTCTTCGCCACCGCCGCAGTCGCCGAGGCCCTCAGCGTGCCGACTCCGGACAGCAGCTCCAGCGCTACACCGGCACCGACCGTGGCTTTCACCGCCGACCTCGACGATCAGGGCCGCCTCACCCGCTACCACCTCGACGTTCCGAGAACAGGGCGGCACCTACCCGCAGGACCTGGCCTACTCCGACTTCGGCACCCCGGTCACCGTGCAAGCACCACCGGCCGATCAGATCGCCGGCAACACGTGATCGACCACGAGGGCCACTCGACTCACTTGGCCATCGGTCCACTTGGCGGGGAGTAACGAGGCGCTATCCCTCCGCCGGGCTTGGGCCGTCGGCCACCACTCCAGTGGTGTCGTGCCTGCCCGGCTTCTCTGGCTTGCATAGAGTGAGTGCGTCGGGCGGTCGGGGAGGCTCTGCGGTGGGGATCACAGGTGAGTCCGAGGTTCATGATCGCACCGAGGCGGCCCTCTGGGCTGCGCCGGCCGGACCGCTGCCCGAGCCGCCGGTCAAGACCAACCTCCAGGTGCTACCTGTCGGTCAGTTGAGCTGGCCTGACGCTGAGAAGCTCTTCCTGCGTCTTCTGGAGACTGTTCGGCCGGTCTCGTACGCGAAGTTGTTCGGCACGCCAGGCCAGGGGCAGGAGGGCATCGACGCGTACGCCCGTCTGCCTCTGGATCTGACAGCTGCCGACGCCGCTGGCCGGGACTACATCACGCTTCAGTCACGTCGGGTGCAGGCGTTGACCGCCGCCAAGATCAAGAAGGCGGTGGACGACTTCCTGAAGGGCGACTGGTCAGACAAGACCCGCACCTTCTACTACGCGACGTCCTACGACTTGCAAGACACAAAGCTCGACGAGGAACTCCGAACGCAAGGCGATCGACTGGCCGCGCTCGGGATGACTTTTACCCCTTGGGGCGTACAAGAGATATCCACGCTGCTGAAGGACCATCCGCGCATCGTTGACGACTTCTTCGGCCGGAGCTGGGTCGAGGCCTTCTGCGGCCCTGAAGCAGCCCAGACGTTGGCGAATAACCTGCCCGCTCTGGAGAGCAGGCAACTGCGCATGCGGTTGCGGCAGCTCTATCAGGCGGTGTTCTCCGCCCAAGGCGGCGTACAGCAGACTGAGGACCCTGCCTCCGAGCAGCAGTTCGTAATTGTGAATGTTGACCCTCGGCCCCAACAGCAAGGCATCGTGGACGTTGAGCAGCCGAGCACCGAAAGCTCGATCAGATCGGAGCATCCGGAGGACGGCTTCACCTACGTCGCCTCCCGCCTGGGCGCTCGCCGCCAGTCGTTTAGATCCGCCCAGCAGCTCATCGCCGCCGCCACGTCGGACGGGCCGAGTGCCCAGGGTGCCGTGCCGGCCGACGAATGGCTGGCCACAGGCAAGTATCGGCTCGTCATCGGCGGCCCCGGCGTGGGCAAATCGAGCCTGCTGCGGTTCGCGACGGCCGACCTACTCGCCGAACGGCCGCAGTCGATCACACTGCAGCGCGAGCACGGCGGTGATCTTCCCGTCTGGCTCCCCTTCGGGTTCCTGTGCCGGCACCTCGACGCCTCGACGGAGAATTCGCTGGTCTCCGCCGTCGAAGCCTGGCTGTTGTCGCAAAGCGCCGCCGATCTCTGGCCGCTGGCCCAACGGGCGCTGCACGACGACCGGCTGATGCTGTTCGTCGACGGCATCGACGAGTGGAGCGACATCAGCTCAGCCGAACTCGCCCTCGGCGTCCTCGAGGCGTTCCTAGGCCGCTCGAACGCCGCCGCGGTCCTCTCCACCCGCCCCTACGCCGTCGACCGGCTCAACTGGCAGCGCCCGTGGGTCCACGCCGAGATCACGCCGCTGACCGACGGGCAACGCCGCAGCATCGCTGCGGGGATTCTGCAGCCAGGCCCGGCTGCGGAGGTTGACCCAGAACCACGGGTGCACTGGGGCGCCGGCGTGGACGCGTTCCTCGCCCAGCTCGAGATTTCCCCCGACCTCGCTCAGCTGTCACGGTCGCCACTGTTCCTCACGCTGCTCGCGACAACCTGGCAGGGCGAGCCGTTACCCCGCCAACGATTCAAGATCTACACCCGCCTCGTCGAGCTGCTGATCGAGAAGCATCCACAGATGCGACAGCGGGCCTCCCACGCGCGCGGCGGCCCGCTACCCGCCGCTGACGCCAGCACGCTGTTCGCTGCGGTCGCCTACCGGCTGCGCCTCAAGGACGCAGCCGGCGTCGCCACCAAGCAGGACATGCGGAAGATCATCGTCGACTCGATGACCGACGACGAAGTCCTCGGATATCAGCAGCCCGAAGCCCGGCGCCTGGCCGACGCGGTCCTTGCGATGGCCGAAGACGAATTCGGCCTGATCGTCTCGCACGGCGCCGGCTCCTACGGATTCCTGCACCGCGTCGTGCTCGACCACCTGGCCGGCCAGCACCTGGCGATGCTGGCGCCCGACGAACAGCTCAGCGCCGTCCGGCGGTTCGTTCACGATCCTGCCTGGCGCGACGTGTTGCTCGCCCTGCTCAGCGCCCAGGTCAGCCCGCACACCACCGAACCCCTGCTCGCGGCGGCCCTGAACGCGGGCGATTACGTCTGGGCAGACCTCGATGGATACGAGCTGCTGGCCGACGCGCTGGCCGCCGGCGTCCGACTCACCCCCCGCGTCCAGGCCGCCCACACCAACGACCTGGTGGAGCGGGTGGAGAATCACCCGTACGCCCGGCACCGCGCCAACTTGATTACCGCGCTGGTCGCCACGCTCGCGAGCCCCGCCGCCAGCAGCCAGCTGCTGCCCATCATGAAGCGGTGGCTCACCGCGCCGCGTCCCGAGCCATCCGCGACCATGTGGGCACTACGCGAACTGCCCATCGCCGACGAAGAAGCCGCCAAGCATCTCCTCTGGGGCCTACGGCATCCCCGCGACGAGGTGAAGGTCAACGCAGCCGGTGCCCTCGCCCGGCGACCCGGCGGACAGCCGCACCTCGTCCCGACGCTGGTAGCACTCACTGAGACCGGGCCTAGCTCGGCCACCCAGGCGGCCGCGATATTCGCGCTGGGTGAGGGATGGCCGGATGCGCCGGACACCGAGCGCCTGATCGAGTGGGGCCGCCACCAACCGTCCACTGCGCTGCGGCTAGTGGCGCTGAACTCGGTATTCAAGGCTGCGGAGCCACGAGACAGCTCCGCGTTCCGGACGGAGGAGCGTGCCTGGCTGCTCTCCATGCTGTACCACGAGGACTACCGTTCAGGGCCTTGGCCGGCCGCGGATCTGGTCGCCGCCTGCGCCGCTGCGAACACCGAGGCCGCCGACTTCGCGCTAGAAACCCTCAGGACTAATGGGCAGACGACCGGGGGCGATCGTGGCCTGGCGTGGCATCTGGCCTGCACGGCCTTCGCTGATGATGCCCGCTTCAAAGACTGGGTCGCCGAGCAACTGGCCAGCGACGACGAGCACAGCCTCATCCTCTACAACCTCGGCGCGATCCCCAGGCAGTGGCGTGACGACCCGGTCTTCGCCCAAGCCCTACGTCCGCGTATCCAAGACGACCTGGCGAAGCTTGCCTCCTCGGGCAGCGCTGGCCTGGCCACCACGCTTCCACCCGACCAGGCCACGACGGTGCTGCTGCGCGGCCTGGACGCCTGGCGCCCGTACGGGGCGGCCCGTGTTCTGGCCGACAAGTACGGCGACGACGAGACCGTCCGCGAGGCGCTGACCGGTCGGCTGCGCGGCCCCTACCAGCAGGCGGCGCCCCTGGCCGGCGTAGCCATTGATGTGCTCGGCCCCAAAGAAGGATTCGCTGTCCTCGTCTCGCTGCTGCGCCAGTCGGCCCAGGACGGACGCAGCGAGGAACGCGTCGTGGTCGCCGAAGCGGTCGCCGAGGCATGGATCCGTCTGACGGCAACCGCGGACGAGCCCGGCGCCGGAGCAGCACCGTCTGTTCTCGCCGAATACGACCCGGCCGAACTGGCGGCCTTGTGCACAGCAGGCGAAGCCCACCCGCTGACCTGGCATGTTGACGCTGTCATCAACGCCTGGCCGTCCCAGCCTGCCGTACAGGACTTTGCCGAACAGCTCATCGACGACATCCGAACGCTCACCTCCGGCCTCCCGGACACCATCCCGGTGGCCATCCTCCGCAGCTACTGCACCCGAGACGACGCACGGTCACAAGAACTCTGCGCCAAAGTGTGGGCGCAGCTCGGGCACGTGGAACCGGAACTGCGCGAAGTGCTGACGTTCGAGCTGACCCGCAGTGCGCTCACCCTTGACCAGCTCGTCGAGGTGCTATCCGAGTGGGAGAAGGAGCCCGACTCCGAAGTCCGCCGCATCGCCTTCATTGGACTGGTACAAGCGATCAAGCGCCACCAAAAGGCCCACAACCAGACGGCCGGCTCCGAAGTAATCACCGACCACATGCAGTGGCTGGTAGAGAAGATCAAAGCCAACCTCTGCGCCTACGGCCCCGACCTCGACGACCTGCGGCAGCTGGCATGGACCGGCATGCTCATGCTCGGCGACATCACAATCATCGACGGCATCACAGAATGGATCGGCGAATCCCGCCCTGTAGCCGTCAAGCTCACCAAACTCCCCGAAGGCGCCATCGACCAAATCCTGGTCGACCTCATCGCCGAGCATTGGGACCGTCTCCGCGAACACTTCGGCGATGACCTGTACCAGCGCCTCGACCGAACCGCCAGCGACCGCGCCAAAAGCGTCGACGACCACAGGCACGACGTCATAGCGGCCATGGCGACGACGGCTGCCCGGTTCCCGGCCATCGCCGAGATCCTGCGCCACGAAGCCGACACCGATCCGAAACTTCGTGACGACCCGAACTTCCTGCTCTGGGCCAAGCAGGAAAACCGCGGCGACGAAACCGTTCTCCGAGCCCTGGCTGGCAAGCTTGGTGCCACCAGGCAGAGCTGGGCGAGCCAGGTGCTTGAAGCGGTGCTCGACAGAGATAGCTGGGCCGTACCCGACGACACCTTCAAAGCGGTGCTCACCGACGACGCGCACACCGACCCCTCCGGCGCTCGGTGGTACAGCGGCGCCAATCTCGCCGCCTACGTGGAACTCTTCCCGGACGACGCCGTATCCGTCACCGCATTCCGCAACCTCGAAGCATGGTTCCGCGACGACCACGCCCACCGCGCGCCTCGCGAATGGAACGACACACTGGCGCTGGTGCTCGCGCTCGCTGCCTCGCAGGACCTTCCTGCAATCTTCCTGCGTGTTCATGAACGATTCCGCCACTCCAGGATGGCGCATCTCCTGCCTGCCCTGCTCAACCCTTTGATGCGGCGCCTGCGCCGGGACACGATCGCGGTCGACGCCTTCAAGACCGCCGTCCGCGACCCGATGGGTATCGCGCAGCAGACTCCGCTGTTCGAGATCGAGGCGGATCCCATCGCCCAGCGATGGCCAGACATGGTCCCGGCGCAACGGGCCTACCTCTTCGCGCTGGTCCTACGCCAAGCAGGAACACTGCCTCACCACGAAGCCGCCCCCGTAGTGCAAACGTTAACGTCCATCTCACCAGACATCGTCGTGAACAATCCCTTTACCGAATGGGAAGGGCCGCTGCGCCTGGCGGTCTTGGATCTTCTGCACGGCTAGGGCACCTTCGACGGATCTCCATTCAAGCGCTCGACCAAGGCCGGCTTGTGTGGCCTCCGAACACGCGCGATCGTTGTCATGAAGGGAAGGACCGGGACAACATTTTTGGGGCGAGGTGGTTGCCGGCGAGGATGCCATTGTTTAGCACGCTGCTGTCGCCGAAACTGCGCGGTGTAGCGTCGGCGGTGACTAGGACGATGGCGATACCTGCGGCAGGGCCTTCGGTGACGACCTTCTCGAGGAGCGGCAGCAGTGCTGGCGCTGCGTGTAGGAGGCTGTCGGCGTCGTCAATGCCGATGAGGATGCCTTGACGGGCGGGGCTGGGGTGGAACGAGCTCGTGGCCTGGGCGCGTTCTTCGCATTGCTGAGTGACGGTGGTGAGACGGTTTTCGATGTTGTCCAGGCCTGCGGCGGCATTCGGGTTGCGTCCCCAGGCTTTGCGGTCGCGTCGTGACCAGGTCATGCCCATCGGCATGATGGTGTAGAGCCCTGTCGCGGCTGCGCGAAGGAGGATCTTGCGCATCAAGGTACTGCGGCCGCTGTGTGGTGGCCCGTCGATCAGGCCATGACGTACGTGTTCGCCGGGCCGGTGCAGCTGCCAGGTGATGATGCTCCCGTACGGCCCGTTACCCATCGCAATGCGGCCGCTCATGGGCTCGAAGTCGGGGCCTGCCCAGCTCGCCGCGTTGCTGGTGTTGACGAACGGGAGCTGCGCGACCTGTCGTTGCATGCTGACCAGGCCGGGCGTGCGGTTCTTGATGGCGATGTCGGCTTGGGTTTCGGGATGGTCAGGGCCGAAGAGGCTCGTGTCGGTGGCTATGGCCTCGTCGAAGGCTGCGTTGGCCGTCCCGGCGTCGTCCAACAGTGCCGCGGCCTGGCCGAGGAGCACGAGTGCGGATGGCAGGTAACCGCGGCTATTTTCGTCGCCGTGGCGTAGCAGAGCTATTGCTGTTTGCAGGTCGTCGACAGCGTCGAGCCATCGACAGCGTATGAGGTTGAGGTGACCGCGGGTCGTGAGGTACTTGGCGTAGGGGACGCTGTTGATGCCGAAGGTGGCTCGGATCGCCTGCTCGGTTTCGGTCAAAAGCTCGGCGGCCAGGTCTAGCTGCAGCGTCTCGACTGCGGCATCGGCGGTGGTGGTCAGGGCGTCAGTCACGCGCAGACTCACCCGGGTACCGGACAGCGTGCGGAACTGCTCGAGCGCCGCCTGTTCGTGGCGCAGCCGCGCGTGAGTATCTCGTTGGTCACGGGCGATGGTTGCTGCGCTGGTGTGCAGGTCGGCGAGCAGCCGGGGTGCTACCGGACCCTCTACTTCAGCGGAGGCCAGCGCGGCGGCGTTGACATCAGCGGCTTCGTCGATGCGGCCGAGCAGGCGGAGCAGGCCGGCGCGGATGTGGCCCATCGAGGCGCGGACGTCGCGGCCTTCGGTGCCGGCCTGCTCCAACGCCGCGAGGACTTCTTGTGCTAAATCACGCCGGGTGGCGTTGACAGCGATCGCGCCGAGGTCGAGCACCGCCGACAGGGCGAGCCCGCGGATCACGTCGGACTCGGCGTCAAGCGTTGCAGCGAGGGTCCGCACCTTGCTGATCTGGGTGATTGCTTCGTCGACGCGCCCGGCGCGCTGGAGCAGGGCGCTGGCAGCGCGTCGGTACTGCACGATGAGCCGTACATCGAGCAGTCCTTGACTCGCGAGGTCGTCGGTGATCGCCAGGGTGCGTGCGGCAAAGTCGGCGGCGGCGTCGATGGTGTCCAGCGGCGGAATGCCGCTACGGGTCGCCAAGTGCAAGCAGAGCAGCATGGCGGCGGCGGTGACCGCGGGTCCGAAGTGGTGATGGTCCAGGGCAAGCAGCACGAGCGCCGTGATGTGGTCCATGGCGGCGTCCAGCTCAGCGACCGCGCCGAACGGATCGTTCGGGTCGACCTTGTCGAGGAACAAGCCGAGACCCAGTTCGATCCAGGTCAGAGGGTCGGTTTCTTGACTGCGCAGCACGGTGCCGATCAGGGGGTGCAGCATCAGGTCAGGACCTGCGCGGCGGATCAGAGACCGTTCGACGAGAAGATCGACGGCCGTTTCCCCGGCTGACGGATCTGCCAGCTTGTCGGAGATCTCCCGGGCGCGCCGCGTGACCTCGGTGAGAACATGCGCCTTCACGACTGGTTGTCCGGTGACGATGGCTTTCAGCCTGCGCCATACGGAGCTGTGCAGGGGCCTCACATACGGGGTCACGGTGAGGGCGTGTGTGTTCGCGTTGCGCAGCAGCTGCTCGTTGACGGGGGCGAGCGCCAGGTGCGCCAGCAACATCAGCAAGTCACCGGCTGTCGCGTTCTGCTGCCGAAGCAGCTGCAGCTGGAGCTCGATGGCCGGCACCAGGCCGGTGGGGTGGTCAGCGGTGGTTCCGCGCTGAAGCGCGACGTCGGGTTGGCGGCCGAGCTGGACGAGGAAGCCGGCGATGGGACGGTCGGAGGCCAGGCAGTAGTTGACGGCTTGGGAGACCGCCAGGGGATGGTGGCCGAGCGCCGCACCCAGGGAGGCCACTTCGGCCGGGGTTGATCGGGGTAGGGCGCCGCGGATGAACTGTGCCGTTACCTCGGGTGTCCACGAGAGCAGCTCGATCGAGTGGTAGCCATGGTCGATATGGCGGACGGTGCTGGTGATCACGACTCGGCACAGCGTTGAGCGTGGGATCAGGCCGGCCACGGTGGCGACGTCGGTGACCCCGTCGATGATAAGCAGCAAGGACGGATCGCGGGGAAGAGCCAGGCGACCGGCAATCTGCTCCTCGGCTGTGTCATCCTCCGGGGCCGTCAGGACGGTTTGCAGACGGTGCAGCGCACGCTGGACAGAGAGCCTCGACGTGCCTGAGATGAGTTCGGGGCGAAGGGATTCTCCGTGCAAGCCCGCGAACTGCATTGCGAGGCTCGTCTTGCCGGCTCCTGGCATACCGTGGACGAGCACCGGTGTGACCTCATCCGGGCTCCCCGGCCGCAGAACCTCAGCGAGCGTTGCGAGCTCGGTGTCACGGCCTGCGAAAAGTGGGTCAACGACCCACCGAGGAGCGGCGGCATGAGGCGGCTGTGCGGCTAACCGGTCGTGGGTCGCCAGGAGCAGGCTGAGTGTTTCGTCGCGGCTGATGAACTCGTGGCGGATGCGCAGTTGCTCGCGTAGCCGTCCGGCATCAGCCAGGGTGGCTGCTGCTGCGGCCCGTTCGGTGGTGCGGCCGGGTGTGTCCGTTGCCGCCTCGCGGATCCGGGTTCGTAGCGCCTCGAAGCAGGCGGCGGCGGTGGCGTCCGTGCCGTCGCGCAGCGGCCGGAGTAGGTCGGCGGTGCGGCGCACCGCCACGTCCTCCATCTCCTTGCGGCGCGGGAGCGGCTCCTCCGGCAGATGGAAGGCCGCGAGGAAAGCGTGCGCCTCGGCGGCCGGCACGGCTAGCTGCCGGGCGACGTGGTCCACCATTTCCGCCGTGGGTGTTTCGCCTTTCGCGCATACGCGCCACAGCTCATGCGTGCCACCGGCGAAGCCTGCGTTGGACCAGAATGCCAGCGTGGCCCGCTTGCCGTACAACAACCACTTGGCGTGCAGATCACTCAATACGCGATCCTGCTCAAGCGCCGACCACGTCCAGGCCACGCTACCGCCGCGGTTAGGCTCTCGGTGCTTGATCGAGACGAGCTCCGGGTCACCGTCCGTTCGGATCAAGATCAGGTCGGTGGCCCGCTCGATGACCACGCCAGCGAGTGCGTCGTCCGCCAGATGTCCTAGCAGGACCAGTGCTGCACAGTCGTCTTGAAACTGGAACCAGGCCCGGACTTTGGGCGCCGGATTGCCGCCATCAACAGGTAGGCGCCCGAGCTCGCCCCATCCCAGATGATCACCTTCAGTAGTGGATTGGCTACTCTCGTCGCTCATCGATGGTGAACTCTAGTCGCGTTCCGACGGCACGGACAGACATCAGGCCAGGGTTCAGATCCCTCGCAATGGTTGACGCTTCTGGCCGCCGGCGACCAGCGTTCGCGGTGTCCCAGCTGAGGGCTAAGCCGGACAGCGAAGTCGCGCCGCCGCGGGTCCTACCGGTGGCGGCGAACGGCGTCGTAGGCGCGCCGAGCCCTCAGTGCCTGCCCGAGCGCTTCATGTAGCCCTTGAAGCGCCTGGACGTCTTGCGACTGCCACCCCGTACGTCGTGAGCATTGCGGCCTGGATCGTCGGAACCCCGCGCGGGCGATCACTGCGGCGAAGGCGCTCACGTAGCGGCGTGCCGCTGCGACGTACGTTGTGCGCGCCAGTGGCTCCTCGCGTTCCGACCGGGTCGATCCCACCGGTGGATCGTACAGGTGTTCGATAATGTGGGAGTGAAGGTCCCATCCAGGGGATGGGGTCAGCACGGGGTGCGCTTCTGTGCGGCTGCTGCAAATCAGGTCGGTTGCGCACCTCGCAGCCGCGGCTGCCCATCCGCATAACCTTGAGACGGCGCGGAAATTGCTTGTCCGCTCTTTCGTGGCCAGCCAGAATACGCACTGAGGGATCGGATTGGGTATGGGTGACTTGCTGATCGAACGGCTGGGCCGGGGACAAGCGGAGGATCTGCTGACCCACCCATTCCACCAGTGGGCCGTGGGAAGACTGGTCGAGCTGGTGCGCGAGCTTCGGCAGTGCGGGTCGCCGGAGGACGCCTACCACTTCCAGCAGCGCCTGATCGACCTGCTGTTGCAAGTAGAACAAGACCGCGCTGCCGTCAGCAGAGCCCGCAAAATGCTGCGTAAGAAGCCGGGCAAGACCCCGAATGGTGCTCCGGAACTGCGCAGTGGTCTCGATTCTCTCGACCCTTACTCGTGGGATCTAGAGTCAACGCCGTTTAGTTAGGGCGGTCGGGAGTTGGTCAAGGTCCGGGGTCGATGATGTTGATGCTGATAGTGGCTTGGTAGCTGCGGCGGTCGATGTTGGGGCCTCGGGCTTGATACTTGCTGTTGGAGCGTTTGATCATCCGGGTTTTGGTGCGGATCCGGCGGTCGGGCAGTAGGTCGTTCAGGATATGAGCGCCGATGACGCCGACCAGGTCGATAACGGTGTCGGCGATGACGCCGGCGGCGTGCACGACCTGGTCGCGGGCGGTGTTCAGGGCGGTGGTGAAGCTGGCTCGGTCGGGATCGGTGCCGGGCCGGCTGTCGGTGGCGTCGGTCATGGCGGTGCGAAGCAGTTGGTAGGTGAGCAGCAGCGCATGGATTTCCTGGTCGATGCCGTCAAGGGTGCGGGCGCGCAGGACACGTCCGCCGAGGATCGAGGATTTGAGTTCGAGGTAGGCGGTCTCGATCTCCCAGCGTTCGTGGTAGATCCGGATCAGCTGGTCGGCGGGGTGCGTGGCGGGGTCGAGCAGGGTGGTGATCAGCCGGTAGTCGCCAGTGTGGGTTCCGGTCGTGGTGGTGACGCTGATCTGGGCTTCGATGACCCGGACCGTCAGGGCGCCGATGCGGGAGAGCCAGGACCCGTCACGCATACGGCGCAGGATCGCCAGACGGCGGTTGGCTTTGTTGCGGATCAGTAGTTCGGCGCCGGTGGCGGCGAGGGTGGTCAGCAGATCGGCGGCGGCGTAGTTACGGTCGGCGATCAGCAGCATGCCGGGTTGCAGGCTGCGGGCCAGGGTCCGGGCCTGGTCGAGTTCACCGACGCTGATCGGGTCGAACACGGCGTCGAGCACTGACCGGGTGCCGCAGGTGAGCAGGGCGCTGAGTCTCAGTTGCGGGTAACCGGACGAGGTGCCGCCCGTGCAGCGGTGTTTGGTGTATCGGCTGGTGTTCGCCGGTGAGTCAGCGACGACCAGTGTGGTTCCGTCGACCACACACAGCAACAGCCCACCCCACCGCACTTGCCTGGCGGTAGTGACGGCCGGGCCTCGTAACAGGTCGAACAACGCCCGTACCGGGGCCGCGCCGAGACGTTGCCGAGCTTGCCGCAGCGCACTCGCGCTGGGCGACACGATCGGCAGGCCGTGCAGGCCGCTGGTCAGCTTCGACCACACCTGCCGGTAGCCGACCTCAGCGAACAGGCATCCCGCGAGCAGCAGATACACCACGACACGCGCTGGCAGGAGCCGGACACGGGCCTGCGTTCGCCGGGTCGTGGCCAAGACATCATCGACCATCTCGAACGGGATCAGCCGGGTCAGCTCGCCCAGATGACCTGGCGCGAACACTCCTGCGGCTACCGTCACCGTCCGGGTTATGGCAATCTGATCAGCCAGCGGAGCTCCAGGTGTCGGGGAAGTCTTAGAGTGACCACCCTCTATACAGGAGCTCCGCTGCTTTACCCCGCAGACACGCCTTGACGACCAGTCCCACCGCCTAACTGAACGGCGTTGGATCTAGAGTACGAGGTCTTCGAACGGGTCTGCCGCCAGCTGCGTACGATCGGCGACGGTCTGGCCTGGCGCATGTTCGGTTACGAACGCAACATCATCATCGCGTTGTCGCGCAGCGATCCAGCTGGGCCAATGGTCGACAAGAAGGGACTCGAGCGGGAACGCGAGATCATCGCCGAAGCCTGGCGCGACAACGGCGAGTTCGTGCTGCACCACGACTCGACCTCCGCTCTGCGCATCGGTGACGTCAGCATCTTCGGCAAGGACGGCGGGGTCCTGCTCCGCGAGATCAAGACCAACGACCGGTATCGCGACAAGGCGCAGGACCGGAAGATCCTTGACACTGTCAACGCGTTGATTAACGGCGGACCGTTGGCGGCCGGCGGCTATACCCTGATCCCGTCGAACGTCGCCTATCGGGCCAACATGAAGGGCTTGCGCGAAATCTTGATCCTTGCCTACCAGCGCGGTATCCAGGGAGCTCACCTTCCCGGACGCCGGGCGATCGTGGCAGCGAATCTCGCGTCTGCCCCCGACCACTTCTCGCCTCAGCAGTTCAACACCCGCTACGCGGTTGAGACAAAACGGCAACAGCGCCGGGCCAGGATCCACTCGGAAAACCACATCCTCGCGCTCAACAGCGTGGACCGAGCCGCGCGGTCACCGGCCGAGCCGCCCTGGGCGATCTATCCGATCGAACCGGAACTCGCAGTCGGGCTCATCACCGACGTGGTCTTCTACACCGTCAGCATGGCCCCGGAAACCCTGCTTGACGCACTGGTCGAAGTCGGCATCCAAGGCCGTTGGCTTCAGCAGCTGGACGGCACCGAAGACCCGCTGAAGCCGCTGCTGCAGGTGTCGATGCGTACCGGCGACAAGCTGAGCTACACCAGCATGAACGTCATCGAGCTGACCCGGCTGCTGATCGAGCTGGTAGACCTGCCGACGTGGTGCCAGCAGCTATCGATGCTGTTGCAGGCGGACCTGCCCGCCGGAACCCGACCCTGGACCTACTTCGCCGGCGAGAACATCGTCTGGTGCTGAACCACCGCACGCCGGTATTTCGGGCGTTTACCTGAACGGCAAGCAGCGCAGACTGCGAGACCGCTCTCTCGCGCAGGTCAACCGTGTGCGGAGCAGCGGATCGGGCCTCTGGCAAGACCGCAGAGATGGTGTCGTGCAGCTGGCCGATCACCTCACCGAGTCCCGTGCACCCGTCCACCGCGAGGTCGTGGCCGCTGAGTTGCGCTCCGGGCTGTCAGCTACTGGCGCGGTACCACTCGCCGTTGACGTTCAGCCCCGTGTCGCTTTCGACGGTCATGCGGGACAGCGGGACCGGAATGCCCTGCTCGGCGAACCGAGGCAGGACCTGGTGGACGTCGCGCGCTGTTGCCGGTGGCCGATCGGCCAGCTGCTCGATCGCATGGCTACCGGTCTCGGTTGTCGTCCGTTCAGTTCGGTTCATCAAGCCCTGCGAGATCTGTCGGCACGACAGCACCCGGCCGAGTCCGAATTGCTCGGCGATCCGCGAGGTAAGTGGCGCCGCTAGCGTGTGGTCTAGCCTCGATGGGATCTCAGCTACGGCCGACGGTCTTACGCAGTCCGGTGATTGCGTCAGCGGCTTGGTCGTCGAGCCACTGCCGGTGCTCGCGGTCGTCAACCATGTCGAACAGGCTCTGATAGAGGCGCCGCTCGCGGGCGAGCCACAGGACCCGCATTGCCCGGTAACCGGTCAGCGTTCCGGCGGCTTCGGCGATCTGGGCGCACCGCTGCTCGGCGCCGACATCGTGACGGCTCAGCCACAACCCGAGAAGCGCAAGGTCAGATCCGGACGGGTACATGCCGGCGAACTCAAAGTCGATGAAGATCAGTGGCCGGTCGGCGGCGAGCAAGGCGTTGCTGGCCAGCGGATCGCCGTGACCGAAGACCAGCGGAGCGCTGGCGACCGCTTCGAGCAGCGATTGCTCAACGTCGCCGGGCAGGTCCCCGGCCGCGGTGTAGCGGCGGATCCGGGCGATCCAGTCGGTGACGGGCATGTTCAGCGGTACTGAGGGAGGCTCCCACGCGTTGAAGGCTGTCAGGGCCCCAATCATGGCTGTCACGGTGGGCTCGGGGAGTAGGGGTGGATATCGGTCAGTGTGCGGGGACGCCCCGGGCAGCCGCTCGATGATCAGCACACGGCGGCCGGCGTAATGCAGTCGCGGTGTCCGCCATGGCGGCGGCGTGGCAGCGAACGCTCGGTAGGCGCTGATCTCGTGAGCGAAGCGTTTGGCCCAGTGCCGTTCAGCGCTGCTCAGCTGCTTGACGACCACGTCATGGCCGCGCCAGCGGCCAGCGATGGTGACGGCCTTATCGGTTTGTCGCAGCTTCTCGCCTTGCTCCCAATCGGGAAGGTGATCGAGGGTGTCGACATCGGTGGAGGGCTGGGTCGGCGTGCTGGCCGTCTCGTGCACCCGACCATCCTGCTGACCGGCACGGCGCAAGTCGAGTACCCGCGCGCTGGAGCGGCGGCGTCGCTTCTCGTGTTCATCCGCCCTACTCAGGCCATGATCAGGCGAACGATGGCGAGCCCGCCGGCCGTGCTGTTTGCTCTAGCCAGTGGGCTCGCCACCCCGTTCGTCACCGTCTGTCAGCGCCGGGACGTGCGCCGATGGCCGGTGATTTGGTCGAGGTTCATCGCGACCTGCCGGTAGGTCTGCCGGCCTGTCACGGTCCGGTGGAACGGTGTGCCTTCGTCGGAGAAGTAGGGGATCGCGGTGTGCAGCAGTGTGACGGGGCTGGCGGTGGAGAGACGGCGCGCGATCGGTGTCCAATACTGGCTGCCGCCGTCGATGTCGTACCCGAGCACTGCGGTGCGATGCGCACGTTCGGGCAGGCCGAGGTAGTCGCGGTCGCCGAGGACTTTTTGCACCGAATCGGCGACTTCATGCAGGTAGGCGATGCTGCCGGGTTCGTCGAGCAGCGGCCGTCCCAGGTTCACCCACAGTGGGTACGACGACTCGTCGTTATTGTGGACGGCGATCCAGGCCGCGAACGCGTGCCAGCCCAGGGCGCGTTCGTACGCTGCGTCCCACACCTGCGGCCCGAACATCGCTCGGCCGTGCACCGCGGCCGGCGCCAGCCGGCGCCGAAGAAGACCGACTTGGTCGTGAACCCACCGCGCCAGGTCAGTTCGCCCGGCCGGCGGCGCGGGGAGCTGCGGGGCGCGGGCGGTGACCCATTCCTCGACCTGCTGCTCCTGGGGGTGAGCGGGCAGGCGGTTGTACTTCAGGCAGACGAGCGCAACGTCCGAGAAGGCGCCGCCGACCTGGTAGGCAGGTGTGAGGTTGTCCTCGTTGCCGGAGTCGATCAGCAGGTGCGTGTATGCGCCGCCGTCGCGATGCCGTCGTAGGAGCTCCAAGGTGTGGAACTCGTCGAAGTCGAGGTCCGCGGGAATCATCAGCAGGTCGACGTTGCGGGTGATCTGCTGCACCTGTCCGGGCACGAGCTGCTCCCACAGGGGCCTGAACACGACTTGGGCTTTGACGCCGCTGTCGGTCACGAGCAGGACTCGGCGCCCGGCCTGGGCCAGCGCGGCGGCGATCGGGCGGATGAACGGCAAGGTGTCCGTGTTGCCGTAGTTGTCGTCGTTCAGGAATGCCACGACGCTCACGTGAGCGTCGGCGATGCGTTGCCGGGCGACACGATAGGTCTCGCCGGTTGCCTGCGAGCGGGACACAGCGGTCTGGTTACGGCTCATGATGTCCTCCGAGTCCACGGAAGAACCCCCGGTGAGGGCCCCGCGCGGCCGATGTGAGGGTCCTTCGGACAGCAGAAGGAAACGCGTGGCACCAGGGCCTTGCTCCGTGTGGCTTCAAGGCGCGGGCGATGAGGCCGGAGGGGGCGTGCGTGTTAACGCCGTGGCAGCGACGGTAACAGCTGTGCACGTTCGGAGCGTGACAACGCGCCGGCGCATCCACCAGCTAGCAACTTCAGCTGGCAGGGCCAGTGACGCCTTGCAATGCCTGAGCCCGCCTGCGGATCGGTCGCGGGTCCGCGATCCCGCTGTGCCGAATCGGGTGGGGCCACCGGGCTGCAGGACAGCCCAAGACAGCTACGGACAGCTATATCGCTGAGATCCGAGCGGGCAGGGTCGTCAAGGAAGCGACCGACACCCAGCCCCGGGTATCCGTCTTGACCCACCGCATCCGAAGGCGCGGCTGAGGCAAGGCGGTGGACATCCGTCGGCGCGGTCGCGGCCGAGTCAGCAGACGGCGTCACCGATCACTGCTCGTGCCGCGATCCGGGGCTTACCCACCTCCCGGAATGAGGCAGCCATGAACAACACCCTCGCTCGTACCGCCGCTGTTGCCGCCGCAACGCTGGGCCTGACGTTCAGTGTGGCCACGCCTGCGCTGGCCAGCGCGGACAAGTGCAAGGGGGACGCCTACGCGAGCTGCGTGGCGGTCAACGGCAGCAAGCTGCACGTCAACTCGATCAAGAGCCGCGTCGCCCTGTACTCGCGAACGTGCCGGTACGGCCACAGCCAGGTGCTGATCAACGGCCGGCACTACGCCGACTCCAACGGCGGCAGGGACAAGGAGTACTGCTCCAAGTCGGTCTTCGGCGCCGAGGTCACCACCGGCACCTGGAACGTCAACCGCAACTACGCCAGGGGTACGAAGATCTGCTCGAAGTTCTGGTGGAGCAGCGGCTCGACCAAGCCCGGCAGCGTCAACGGGCACACCAGCTTCGGAACAGCCTGCGCCACCGTCGGCTGACCGTAGAGGCGCGGTGATGCTGCCGGCATCACCGCGCCTTGGAACCGACACCTCTCACGAGAACTCGTCTGCTGCCGCCGCGCCTCCCGGCTATGCGAGCAGCTCTTCGACTCCCGCCAACTGTCGGTAGCCCACATCGGCTTAAGCCCACGAGAACAAAGAAGGGTTCGGCATGCCATCAGCTCGATTCGGAGCCAGTCCCCACGGCTTCGGCGTCCGCGGCGTTCATCGTCGAGACAGTCCCCAGGTGTCGACCGATACCCGTCGGCAACTGCTCCGGCGAACGGATTTTCTCGGTCCGAACGGCGACGGCGCATTCGCGTATGGCCCTTCGTGCGCCGACCGCGGGCGCCTGGGCCAGCGCGGTGTGGCCGGGCGGTCGTCATGACAGCGGTCGCGCACTCTACGGTCGCCCCTCCGATCGAACAGGCCTGGGCGCTGTACGAAGAGGTCTTCGCCGAGATCAACGGCTTGGCCGCGCAGCGACACCTCATGACCCACGACGAATTCCAGGCCGTCTACCAGGACGACGAGATCCGCAAGTTCTACGCCCACGACAGGGCCGGCCGGTTGATCGGGATGGCCACCCTGACCAACAACTTGGCGGCCTGGCCGCTCATCTCACCGCCGTACTTCGCCCGCCGCTGGCCGCACTCCTACAACAGGCAGGCCATCTGGTACTGCGGGTTCGTCGGCGCCCGCCCGCACCAGCTGCACGCCTTCCGCGACCTGGTCACCGACATGTACCACCTCATCCGCAGCAACAACGGCATGGCCGTCATGGACTTCTGCACCTACAACATGATCACCCGCCGGTTGCCCGACGCGACGCTCGCACTGCTGAGCCGGCTCGACCCGACCACGCGCATGGAAGTGGCCGACCAGCAGAGCTTCATCTTCTACCGCTTCGGCACCGTCGATGGGCCGCGGCCATGACCACCACCACACAGCATCCAGGCCCGGGCGCCGAGCCCGACGGGCGCGGCATCGACGGGTTCGGCATGGAGTTGCTGCTCGATCTGTCCGGCTGCAACCCGGACGTGATCACCAGCGCCGCGCTGCTGAAAGCGTGGACGGTCACCCTCGCCGACGCGATCGGCATGACGCGCTGGGGTGAGCCGACCATCGCCCACTTCGGCGAAGGGGACCTCTACGGCTGGACCGTCATCCAGCTCATCACCACCTCCAACATCAACGTCCACGCCGTCGAAGGCAGCAACGACGCGTACATCAACGTGTTCTCCTGCCGTGGCTTCGACCCCGACGCCGCGACTGCGCTCACCGTCGAGTTCTTCGGCGCCACCGCCCACCACGCACGCGTCATCCAGCGACGCTCACCCGGAAAGGAATCCTGATGCGACACCACCTGGACACCGCCGAGTTCCGCAAATCCAGCTACAGCAACGGATCCGGTGGCAGCAACTGCGTCGAGGTAGCCCTTCAGGGCGCCGGCGGCGTTGCCGTACGCGACAGCAAGAACCCGCACGACGCGACGCTGTTGTTCACCGCCGCCGAATGGGACGCGTTCGTCGCCGGCGTCAAAGACGGCGAGTTTGACGTCGCCGGCAACCCGGGCCCGCGCACCTGACGGCACAACCCGCCCCACGCCACAAGCTCACCGTCCTGCGAGTCAGCCGACCAACCCGAATTGCGCGGCAGCGATACCAGTCCGCCGCCCTCGCAACCAGCACCGGCACCACTCACAGCGGCGGCTCAACGGACACCAGACGGGCGCGGCGAACGCGCCGCCACACCGTTGCGTCGGCCATCGGACCGGCCGTCAAGCACCCGCCGATGCATCCCACTGCCCGCGCCAACCAGATCAGAACCGACGGAGGACCACGTCACCATGCGACGACGGACCATCTCCAGGGCGATCGCCAGCCTTCTGACCGCCGCCCTGACGCTGACCGCCTGCACGACCGGCACCAAACCCGCTCCGCACCCCCGTAGCTCCTCAGCCAAGACTCCCGCGACCGCGCTCGCCGCCGCGGCGAACCGGCTCAAGGCCGACTCGTTCACGATGACCATGACCGTCAAGATCGACACAACCGACGCCGTCGTGGTCGGCGCCATGGACGCGGCCAAGAAGGCCGGCGCCTTCACGGTCACCACCACCCGCAACGGCGCCACCTCGATCAACGAATGGCGCATCCTGGGCGGCACCGTCTACCGCAAGAGCGAGGCCGCAAGCGCGCCCCGCAACGCGACCAGACCATGGCGGCGGATCAACCAAGCCGACGCCCCTGCCCTGGCCGCCAGCTTCGACGGCGCCACCATGGCCGGCCCCCTCACCCGAGCAACCGGCGTCCAGCGCACCAGCGACACCCACTTCACCGGATCGTTGACCACCACCGCGGTCGTCGACGCCCTCAGCCTGCCCACTCCCGCCACCAGCGCGAATACGTCGTTGGCACCCACCGTGGCATTTACCGCTGACCTCGACGAGCAGGGTCGCCTCATCCGCTACCACCTCGACATTCCCCGCCGCAACGGCACCACCTACCCGCTGGAGCTCACCTACGCCAAATTCGGCCAAGACGTGAGCGTCCAGCCACCGCCAGCCGACGAAATCAGCGGAGCACCAGGCCTCTGACACCCGCTGGCACCAGCGTCCGGCCGGTTCTCAACACCACCAAAGGCCGGCGGAATCGGGCCTCAGACGTGTAGTCGACAAGGACCGCACGGCCCGTCTCACAGCTCGCAAGATCACGCAGGAGGGAGAACCCCAACAACGACGAGTCGCAGCGCCATCCGACTTCTGTACCACCCACACTCGAAAGGACCAGCCATGAAAACTCGCATCATCCTGGGCGCCGCCGCGCCACTCGCCCTGGCCGGCGCGTTCATCCTCGGACCGGCCACCGCCGACGCCGCACCGTGCAAGGCCACCTCCCAGCCGGGTGCGGTGCCCATCGCCGCCGCCGGATTCATCGAGACCTCCCCGGCGTGGGTCAGCATGCGGGACGGAGCGCCGCCGTGGATCGGCGCGGCCGAGCCGACAACCGACGGCCGAGGACCGGTCGACGACCCGATCACTGTTCTGGCCGGCCGCGGCGGCTACAACAGGCTCACCGACCGAGGCTGGGGCCATACACAGGCTCCGGCGCCGGCGATGGCCTGCATGTAGAGGTCCAGGCTCGACGTCCGTGATCCGCCACCGGCGGCTGAACGCAGGGCGCGGTGATGCCGCCGGCATCACCGCGCCCTCGAGCCGGCACCGCATACAAGGCCCCGTTTGCTGCCGCCGCGCCGCCCCTGAACCTCTCGCGGAGACCTTCCATGACCACCGCCCTGCACCCCCAGCCCAGCACGACCACTGACGTCACCGATGTACTGCGCCGCTACCGGCTCGCGATCAGCCTGATGTTCGGCATCGCCGGCATGACCATCGGCACCTGGACCGCACGGATCCCCACCATCCAGCACAACATCAGGATGGCCGACAGCAAGCTGAGCATCTGCCTGCTCATCCTCGCCATCGGCGGCTTAGCCGGCATGCGCACCGCCGGCCGGTTCATCGACCGGCATGGCAGCACTACAGTCATGGTCCTGCCATCGCTGGCCCTCGGCGGGGCGCTCCTTCTCGCCGGGCACGCCCCGACGTGGACGATGCTGGCCGCCGCCCTGCTCACCTTCGGCATCCTGCACGGCACGCTCAACGTCGCGATGAACGCGGCGGCAGTCTCATGCCAGAACGCGTACGGACGGCCGATCATGACGTCCTTCCACGCGCTGTTCAGCATCGGCGGCGCCGCCGGAGCCCTGCTATCCGCCGCCCTCGCCCACATCGGCCTCAGCGTCTCCGACACCTTCGCCGCCGCCGCCGTCGCGTCCACCGCCGCGGCCGGATGGGCAATCCACCACCTCATCCCCGCACCGGTCCCGAGCCCCAACAGGCACGAGTCGACAGCCGCGGCCGGACCGACGCAACGCCGTCCGCGGACCCGGATCTGGTTACTCGGCCTGCTCGCTTTCAGCGCGCTGATCAGCGAAGGCGCCGCAGCCGACTGGGCCAGCACCTACCTCACCCGCCTCGGCGCGACCCCCGCCATGGCCGCCACCGCGTACGCGGCCTTCGCCGCGAGCATGACCATCGGCCGTCTCATCGGCGACCGCCTCACCGCCACCATCGCACCCGCCGCTCTGCTGCGCGGCTGCGGCCTGATCGGCGGAGGCGGCCTCGCCTTCGGCCTTCTGGGTGGCACCGCGGTCACCGCGATCGCCGGGTTCGCCTGCCTCGGCGTCGGCTTGTCTTGCGTCGTCCCCTTGCTGTATTCCACCGCCGGTGGCCTCGACCCGGCACGCCCCGGCGCCGCGCTGTCGCGGGTGGCCGCATTGGGCTACCTGGGCTATGTCGCCGGACCGGCCATCATCGGCGGCGCCGCCATGCACATTGGCCTCGGCAACGCCCTGCTTATCCTCCCAGTTCTCGCGACGCTGCTGGTCATCGCCGCCCCGGTTGTGCAACGCAGCCGTGGCCGGCACCACTGACCGGCGAATGCCCGCAGCCACATTAAGCTCGAGTCGGCCAAGAGTGACGGCACAGTACGTCTCATCAGTCAGGTCCTGGCGTCTGAGTTCACCACCAACAACATCGACCACCTGGTCACTGACCTCGAAGGAACCCTGCGAGGAACACCATCGTCGACAGCACCGCCACCATGTGAGCCGGCCACCTAGAGAGCCTCGTCTCCCAAGTCGCGCGTGGTGCGGTGAGCGCGCTGTCAATGGCCGGGATGGGCATCCGGATCGTTGTCCGTCAGGGCCTACCGGTAGGCATGGCCGACTCGTGCCGTGCCTCGGTGATGTCGACCCCCGGCGGAGTCCTGCATGCTGGTCGTGATCAGCCCGGTCGAGATATTCGGTACGGTGTGGTGTCAGGGATGCCGCTGTGGGGGCGGGTATATCTTCTCCAGACCAAGGACGCGTCTTTCGAGCGTTCCCGGCGCCGTCTTGTACATGACGCGGGTACGTCGTAGCTGGCCCATGCTGGTCGAGCCGCTCGATGTAGATTGGCCCGCGTGTTCCAGCCAGACCAGTGCGAGCTCGTTCCGGGAAAGCCATTCCGTGAGCCATTCGCTGTCGATAGTGAGCTCATTCCGCATTCCGCTGAAGTGGCGTGTTTGAGCGATCAAGGTCCTGTCTGCGGCCCTCCAGGAGCCGCTCCCGTCCCAACGCAGCTTTCCGGATTTAGCGCCGAACAGCGTCGGCGACGGCGCGAATAGGTGGTAGGAGGTGCGCTGGTCCTCGAACTCGCCGATGAGGGTCAGGGCGGCTGGCCACGGTGCTCGGTCGTCGGCGTGCTCGTACGGATACCGTTCGAAATCGTAGTGAATACCGAAGGGGTACTCGCCCACGTAACCGCTGGTCAGCTGTGGCCAGTGGCTGAGGTCATGGAAGTCGTGCTGTCCGGTCTCGAGCGCCTCGAAGAGCGAGGGCAGATTGGTAGTGGGTACGAGCACCGACGCCAGATCGAGCCAGATTTGCCGCCCAGCTGTGCTGTTTTGCTCGTCGGGTTTCCATCGGTACTGGCCGGCGAGGATCAGGTGCGGACGCCCGTCGATGACGGCGTTGTCCACGTCCAGGGACGGAATGGTCTCGTTGAAGACCCAGTCGCTGTCGGCCACCTGCGATGCAGCATCCCAGTTGTAGTCGGGTACCCAACTGCGCGGTTCCGGCGCCCGCCAGCCGGTGTCGAGGACCGTGGGATCGAGTCGGCGAAGGCGGACAGACTGTGGGCCACGGGGACCTCCGTCGGGACGTTCCCGCTCATCGCGAGAGCGAACGTGGTCCTGCACGACGCCGACGAGGCGTGCGAGCGCTATCCACTGGTACTTCTTGCCCAGCCGTTCGAGCCCTGCCGGAGCGTCGGGGTCGGGTTCCGTTCTGCCGGTGACGAATTGATCGAACGCGCCGTGCAGCGAAGGATCATATCCAATAGCCGCGGTGTCCAGCACAAGCCGGCGACCGACATCGATCGGATCGATGTCCTCGAAGTCGTCGAAGATCCACTCAATGACGTAGGTGTGAAAGTCTCCCTCGGTGCATGAGTGGTTGATCTGCGCGAACCCCTTCGCGTCAAGGTAGTGAAAGTCGGTATCGCTCGGCCATTCGATCGGCCAAGGGCTTTCATAGGGTGGTCTGACGTCGAGCAGCCGGCCCTCGTCGAGGGCACCTCGTTGTACCGCTGCTTCAATGACGGCGCGTCCGCTGTCACGGATCAAAGCATTGGTCGGCGGAGTACCGGCAAAAACGGCCTCCTGCACCGCTGCGGCGGTCTGCGCCCAGTCGGACACTTCGCCGGCCTCCAGGAGCGCGGCGTAGGCGATGATCAAGACTCGTTCGGCGATCCAGTCGTCGTCGACGTCGGCGAAGGCCGCCACCAAGTGCGGTGCCTGGTCTGGGCGTGTCGCCAGGAGGCGGCTCGCGGCGAGGGTTGCTCCGTCGCGCACTCGCCGGTCAGTGGCGCTGGTGCACCAGGCCAGGGCCATGATCCAGAGTCTGCAGGTATCGGCGTCCACCGCTCGAAGATCTTTGCTCAGGGCCCAACTGATCAGCCGCTTCAGCGATCCTCGGTTCTCCTGGGAGTGGTGTAACCAGGGGGCCAGGAACGCATCTCGGCGGCCCAGCGGCAATGTGCGCAGGGTTTCATGCAGAAAATCTGCGTTGAGGGGGTGGTGTGGCAGGGCGGCGTGGCGCAACAGGATGTCGAGCGCTGCGTCAGTCAGCTTCGGGTTTTCGAGCGCCGACACAACGACCATTCTTGTGTCAGCGGTGATGCTGGTGGGATCGCGCCACGGTAGTCCGGCGAGGGTCGCAGCTGTGAGGGATTCGCTGGCTGCCAAGGTGTCGGCGAGTACCGTCAGTTCGACGGCGAAACGGTCGGCAACAACAACCGACAGCGCCTCCAGCAGGCCTTGATCTGGGTGTTCATCGAGGCGTAGAAGCTGGCGCAGCGATCCCGTCGTGACGGCCTGTCGGAGCTCATCCAGCGTCGACAGATGGGAGAGCTGTTCGGAGATCACGAGGTGGTGTCCGAGCCGCTCGAACGCCATCTCAATGACATCGATCCTCTGGGACTGCTGGTTCGGTCGGCTGTACTCGGCGAGCAGGCCTTCGCTGAGCAGGGCTTCGAGCAGAGAGCTATCCACGGTGTGCTGAGACCAGACGGCCCCCAGCAGTTTGCGTGCTTCGCTGCGGGGCAGCGAGCCGTTCGTCTCGGCGCCGAGGCGGCGCGCGAGAACAGCCATCCCGTCCTGCACGATGCGGTCCCGCGCTGGCGCGCCAAGACTGCGGCTGATCGTCACGTTCTTCCTGGTCAGCAGGTGGTCAGATAGCTCACCGAGGCCCATCCGAGCTTGGCTCAAGGACAGCTGTCCAGCATCGCGCAGAGCTTCGCAGAACAATCGAAGGTATAGCGGATTGTCGAGTTCCCCGTGAACTGGTGGTGCGGCAGGTATCTCGAGGCCGTAGAAATCGGCGTACTCGTCGATCGCTTCGAACTCGACACCTTCAAATCCGCGGTGCTCGAAGCTGACCAAGTCGGTACCGTCGGGGATGACCTCTTCCTGGTAGTGCGATCGAACAGTGAACAGGACTCGGAGGTTTTCACACCGCGAGACCGTCGCGATCACACGATCCATTTGGTCGTGCCAGATGCGCCGGGGGCGCGTCTCGTTGATGGCGTCCACGACGAGCAGGACGGGCGTTCCGGCGGTCCGGCCGGCTTGGTCGAGCAGCTCGATCGCCTCTTCGCCGGTGAAGTCGGACGGCAGGTGGAGCTTCTCGCGTAGCTGCGTAAGGATGTCGGCGTCAGTGAACTCTCGTGCGTGGAGGAAGACGCTCGGGCGGCGTTCGGCCAGCCGGTCGTTGACCATGTCACAGGTTACGAACGTTTTCCCCGTTCCGGCCGCTCCGGTCATCAGCGCTGCTCGGGCCCCGAGGAGTTTGCCCATCGGTCCTGCCTGCTCGGCAAGTACCTGACGTGCGTAAGCGATGAGGGTACGCAGGGCGTCGACCGTGGCCGCTGGGAAGGCGGCCTGGTAGTTGGCATGCCACTGCCGCCAGCGCGGTGTATCCCACTCGTCCTCGAATCGCTGATCCAGAATGGCGACTTCGTTTCGTTCCGACCCGCTGGCCACATGCAGGAGGTCCGTGGCAGCCTGCTCGACCTGTTGATGCCGCGAGGCGTGCGGTCGGTCGCGAAGCTTGCCCAAGAGGTCGATCAACGTCGACGCGCTCGCACGTACCCGCTGGCCGGCCGCCGGGACAGCGCCCTGGAATGCTCTGTCGAGTGTGGAGACGTGGCCCTGGAGATCGGCAATCTGTGTGTCTATCCCGATCGCCCAGCTCGGGTCGCCGCAGAGCGCGGCAATGTGGGTGGCCGCCGGCACCGCGACGGTGAGCTCGGGCATGTAGCGTGGCCGGGCACCCTGCAGTGCCTCATCGAGCCGGCGTCTCCACCAGTGATCCGGCAGCAGCTCGACGTCGAACCAGTACCGGGTGCGAACGCCGCTCACATCGACCTTTTGCAGGCGGGCGATTAGTTGGGTGCGCCACTCGAGCACGAACTCGACCGGGTGGGAGAGGACCTTCGCCTTCCGTTCCCAGCTCTGTTTCCAGTCCTGTAGCTTCTCCAGAAGAGACTGGCCCGCCCGCGTCGTTGGCCCGGTCGGATCGACCGGGATGGCGATCACATACCGAGTCATCTGCGGGTGAACAAGTAAGGCCATATCGACGGACTTGTCGAGCTGCGCCTTGTCGACGCTCGCCTGATCGGTCCAGTATTTGGCCTGCCAACACACCTCCAGGCCGTCCGGGCGTGTCCAGAAGCATTCCACGCCGCCGTCGCCGCCCTCGCCATGAAGGCTCACGAAGCGCGCGCCGAGGTCCGGCTCATCAGCGATTGCCAGCTCGCAGACGAATTGTTCGAAGCCGGCACGTTGGCCCTGTGGTCCGAGTGATCGGATCTGTGAGAAGTCGAGGTCGGGCAGGCGCAAGGATCCTCCAACAGCAGCGTCGCGGGCCTTCTTCAGTTTGCCGGGTAGCCGCGGCGAGTGCGGTCCTTCGTACGGTATGGGGTCCGGCAAGTTGCGGACGGTCGGCCAGCCCGGCGTCGGCTCACAGTCGAAGCGGAGCGATTGCCAGGGGGTGCGTTCCATCGGCGACGTGTCACTGCTTGTCTCATCCGTGCTCGCCGGCGGTCGGCTGGTGCACGTCGGTGGGTAGATCGAGACAGCTTGTCACTCTGGGGAATGAGGCTTGCTCGAAGCCGCCGGGTCGCGTCCGGAACCAGTATGGCTGCAGCGGCTGCTGCCTAGGTCGCTTCATGATCGTGCCGTCGGGGCGGCGGGCGGGGGCGTCCAAGCGCTCAACAAGCCCATACGCGGCGAGCTGTCGGTGGGTGGCGTAGACATCGCGGTGGATGCCGTACCAGCGCCTTCGCTGGGGGTCGTTGGCGTAGACGCCTTCGCCGGCCGCGGTCGGGTAGCGAGCCTCGAGGTCGCACAGCATCAGGTAGGTGGTGATCTCGGCCGCGGACAAGACATGAACCCAACCGTTGACGAAGAACGTCGCAGGAACGGTGACCACCGCGCTGCGTCCGCTTACTGGCCCAGGCGGGCGGATCCAGGCCGGATCTATCCCACCGGTCTCACCAGCCCTCGGGATCGTATAAATGGCGTCCAGGCCTTGGCTCGGCATGGCGGCTTCCTGTAAGAGCCGGAAGTAGTTGTATCTGCCCCTGAAGTCAGGATTGCCGAGGACGACAAGGTTTTCTCTCTCCAGCACGGCCAACGCCCGGACCAGCTGGCGTCGCATACCGGCCGAGCGTTGCCCGGTCCTCGTGGCAGCAGGTAATAGGTCGACCCAGGCGGCCAGCTGCTCAGTTCGATGCAGCAGCGGTCGCGTGTTGTCGACGCCGGACCCTGGCTGCCGGCGGGCTTGGGCCTCGAACAGCGCGATCAAGTACAGCTGCAGCGCCCATCCCTTCAACGAGGCCAGCGCTGCAGCCGCAGACGCCACCACGACATCCTCCGGCCCTGGAGTCCGCGCCCGGATGAGGTCCCGGCGGACCTCATATGACGCCCGGTTCTGCCCACCGCCTTCGTGAATCCTGCGCAGCTCCTGCCGGGCACGCTCAAAGGAACGACGATGTGCATACATGGCTTCGGCCCGATCACGATGGCGCTGTTTGTCGCGGACATTCACGACCGCCAAGAATATTGTGACCGATCAGCCGAACCAAGAAGTTCCTTCGCTGAAAGGCCTACGAGGAGGCTGAGCCAATCCGCTGTCCGACCTGCTGGGACGGCCGCCGGGTATACGCGGCTGATCGGTCATAGTGCCGTTTGGCCTGCAACTCGTGCCGGTGTCATCGTTGCCCAGACCTCGAGAAACGGTGCTGGCGGATCGCCGGACCGGGAGACTCGGCGAAGGGATATGTCCGTGCAGAATCTGGTACTGATTGGGTTGTACGCCGCAGTGGCTCTGCTCATGGCGGCAGTCGTCGGCACGATCTCCGGATGGTTGTCGTGGCTCGATGACCGCCGCGTCCCACGAGCCGTACTTGTTGGCGGTTCGGCCTCCGGCGCCGCCCTTGTCCTCGCCGTCGCCGTCGCGGCCTTGCTGACCTGACACCTCCTCAGTTCCGTCAGCCCATAAGGCTCGTACTCAGCCGTAGCCAGCGAAAAGCGGGATCGCCGAAGGTCGAGCCTCGGGGCATGCCACACGGATAATGAACTGGAACAAGCGGTGATTGAGGCCGGGGGCGTCATCGACCGCGTTGCACCCCGGGATCAGACCGTGCTGCTGATGAGCTGTGTGTCGCCCAGCGTGAGGTGCTGGCCAGGCCGCCACGCATCGCCGGTTCTCCGCCGCGATCGCGCTGAAGTCAACGGTATCGACCGTCGTTGAGACGCCGTCGTAGGTTCTTCCACCGTGGAACTCACAACGGCGTCTCGCTCGCTCCGCCTCGGGCGAAGAGGTCCCGCCGAGCTCTCAAGACCTACCGAGATACGAACTATCGCAAAGTGGGGAGCGATCGCGCGCTACGGCAGCGACCACTGGCGTTAAGGCTGCGGGGAGCGCGCCTGATCGCCGACGTGGACGATCTTGACGTGTTGCGGTGGGCGACGCCCTGGCCCGGTAGCGATCAACCTTGCTGGGTCTCCGAGAAGGGGAGACGCTCCCACACCTCGGTCAGTAGGGGGTTTCGGTCGGCTGGATCGCGGAAATCGTTGAGGGCAACACCCAGTTCCCACGTCTGGCGTTCGTCACCGGTACGCGTGATCTCGTGGAGGACAGCCGCGACCGACCGTCGCTGTCCAACTGCCACCAGGTGCTCAATGTCTCGCACGGACGCGACGATCGTCGGTAGGCCTGGGGACGGCAGGAAGTCGCGGCCAAAGCTATTAGCGATGTACCACGGGTCCAAGGTCGCGACCATCCCCACGATCGGACGGCCGTCCGGTATGTGGGCGAACTCTGGTGCACGGTCGCGGACCTTGCCGAGGGTGCGGTCGAGCTGCTTAAACGCCTTGCCAAGCGTTCGCTGGTACTGCTCTTGTGCTGAAGCGTCAGCGGCGCGGGCCGCGAGCGGAGACCGGCCGGCTTTAGCCTCGATCAGGACCACGAGGTCGTGAAAAACGAGGAACTTGTCGATGCTCTTCAGGTTGTCCCTGCCCTCGCGGTAGGCGATCTCCGGGAACACAGTCACATCCGGGAGGGTGGCGAACTGGCGGCCGACGTAGTCCTCAAGCAACTCACCCATGTCGCGCGCGAACGCCTCCCTCCACCGGCCGAGGCCGAGGTAGTACAGCTCCAGCGGAGACATCCGTCGCGGGATGAGCCGGGGCACGGGCGCGAGTAGCCGGCCATCAGATAGCCGGACGAACGGTCTTGAGGTCAGCGGGTTGAACGCGTACCGGTCGAGGTGGGCGAGCGGAACCCTTCTTCGCGCGGCCTCGTCCTCGTGGCGAAACTCCTTCATGCCGGTCACGAAGGCAGACTCGATGACGGCGACAATCTCGTCCCGTGGCAGGGACGAAAGGATGCGCGCGAAGCTGGGCTGGTCCATCCAGGCGGGGTCGAAAACCCCGCTGTTGTGGTCTGCCGCGGCGACCAGCAGGATCACGATGCCGGCGGCGGTCGTCATGTCCGCGCCAACGAGTTCCCGCATCGACTCGGCCGTCACAACCTCCAAGGCCTTGCCGCCCGAGTAGTCGTCGAAGAAGGACATCGATCGAGCGATCTCCTCCATCATCGACTCCTGGTATGGGAACTGCTCGAACGCGATCCTGGCGAGGACAGCGAACGGTGAGTTCAGCTCAGGGTCACGCAGCTCGTGCTTGGCCAGGTTGTTGTGCATGCCACAGGCAGTCACCACATCGCGCTCAGTGGGCACTGCCCGCCGGTGCGCATTGCCGTTACAGATCGCGGCCTTGGCGACTGCCGCGAGTGCCCACGGCGGAGTCGCCACGTAAGCCCGAGCTTCAGGCGATCCGTCGAGATGCCCGGGTAGCGACAGAGCACGCCGAGCGACGGCGAACAGCATCGCCTCCTGGTTGAAGCGCCGCACGAAGTCGCTGAACTCCCGGTACGTGAACGTCAGGGCCGAGGCGTTGGTCACCGTCAGATCGTCTCACCGCGTCACTACCGATTTCTGTGCCACGAATGAGTGGTCGAGCCGGTTGCGCTGAAACGGCGATGCCCCGCCCAGAGATGGCGTGGCAGAGTCAAGGCCCGCCCGTCGCCACGAGAGGAGATGCGTGCCGTCCGCCGCCAACACCTCGGTGTTCGACCAGCAGCTCACCTGCTCCGTGTGCGATGTGATTGCGCAGACGGACAGGCCGGGCCTGACCGTCACGGAGCTTGAGTTGGCCCTCGTACCGGCGCGGCTGGATCATCTCGACGAAGGGCCCAACAAGCGGACGCGGCTCCTGACCACCCTCCACAACGCCCAGGTTCGCCGCGGCACCGGCAACACCCTCATCGCGTTCATCAACGCTGCGATGTCGCCGTCGCGCTACGTCCGCGACCCCCAGCGGTTCGATCAGCTCCGCGGAGAACTCAACGCGGTGCTGGTTCTGTACGGCCTCCGCATCAACGAGCAAGGGCAGCTGGCCCGCGGCCCTTCCGCGACGACCTTGTCCGAAGCAGCTCGGTTCTCCGGTGAGCTCCTCAGCGAGCTCCGCCGTCGCGGCTGCCATCCGGCACTGCTGGATTACTGCTCCGAAGAACTGGTTCGGCAGTCCCTGTTCCACGCGGTCAGCGAAGCATCCAAGAGCATCCCGGACCGCATCCGCCGGCACACCGGCCTCGCCGGTGACGGCGCCGGACTCTACGACCAGGTGTTCGGAACCAACACCACGGCTCCGCTGATCCGCATCACCGACATGCGCGATGATTCGGAAGTCAGCGAGCACAAGGGCTTCAAGAACCTTTTGGTCGGAGTGCACGGCCACTACCGCAATCCCCGGGCGCATCGCACCCGCCTCGGGTCATCCGAGGCCCGTGACGACTTCCTCGACGCGTTCAGCCTTTTCTCCTACCTGCACCGGCGACTTGACGCGGCCGGAGTTTCATCCTGATCGGGCCGAAGATTCATCTTCTACCTGCAGCCGCCCGAGACCCACCCACGACGAAAAATGTCATAGCTCCGCGTCACTATGGACCTATGGCCGAAACCGCCGTACCGCTGCCGCGTCGTCCTATCGAGCTGCCGATACTCGAAGCTCGGACTCGGTTCACTCAACTCGTACGAATGGCCTCCCTGGCCAGCCAAGTCACGGTGATCACCGATCAAGGCCGCCCCGCAGCTGCGATAGTCCCGCCGGATGCGGTGCTCAGCGACGAACCGTCCACGCTGCCCAAGGCCCGGACGGAACATGCCGCGGCCGGCTGGTTGCGCCGTATCGAACAAGTTCGAGTGGCGGTGCGCCGTCAACACGCGACGCGGATCAGCGAACTGGAACAGGCGCTCACCGAGGCCTGGGGGGTCATCGATCATGTTGCACCGCGAGGGTCTGACCGCGTGGCTGATGAACTGCGTGTAGCCCAACGCGACGTGCGCCAGCCCCGAAACATGCTCAGCGACGGGCGGCAGGGCGGCCACCCGATCGCGTAGACCGATGCCGTTGATAAGCCCCGCCTGCCAGGATTTCGCCATGCTCGTCACCTAGAGCCCCGGCGTCGAACCCGACCGCGTCCTGGAGCTGCTGCGCAGCGCCTCCGTCACGATCGAAAACGACGACGCGTACAAGGATCGATACACGACGGATCAGGCCCGTGTGCTGCGTGGCCAGATCGCGCGCTCCGATCTGGAGGAGCTGCTGCTCACGCCGACCTTCTACCGGCTCATCGACCCGGCGATGTTGAACACACCGATGGGCCTGCGCCTGCTCCATGACGAGATTGCCGTGAGGAAGGCGCAGCACCGAACAGCCGATCAGGTTATCCACAGGCCAGCCCACAAGTGCGGCGCAACTGTCATCCTTTGGAGGTCGCCGAGGCCACTCCCTCGCGGCGCCGGCCACGGCTACGTTGCAGGTGGGGCGCTTCGAGTAGCAGGCCAGCGGCACCTTGACGGTTTGCTGCCGTCTTAACGGCGGGCCGCGGATCGTTACTGCGCCGCGGCCAGCGACGTACTCCTGGCGCCGAAGGGGTCAGCGGACCTACTCGAACAGGTGGAGCCGTGGAACGCCGAATTGGTTGACGATGTCTAGGGCGATCGCCCTGGCGGCGGCGCGTACGTCTGCTGCGTCGGCATCGATGGGGAACTCGCCATTCACCGGTACTAGCTGGCGGAGCGTCCAGGAACCAGGGACGGGCTGATATCCGCCCAAGGCGATCCCGCCGGAAAGGCGATGCAGGTCGAGCACCTGGAGCGGCAGGTCCTCGGGTTTCAGCAGCTCGCACTGATAGGCCATCGGGACTTGTCCGCCAAGATGCGAAGCGTATGTCTCGGAGAGCGCCGCGAAGTCGGCCGCGAAGCTCTCAACGACGGGGCAGAGAACCTTGTGCACGCCGGGTTCGGGCTCCTCCCGCCCCCATCCGTGTACCTGCGCGGCGAGAACTGCCGACCCGTCATGGTGGAGCTCTATGTGCACGAACATGGATCGCATATCGGTGTCGTGGGTCGTAGGGATACGGACGACCCACCGTCGCAGACCTGTGCGCGGGTTCAGCCCCTCGTTGCCGACCTCACGTATGAGCTGGAACCGCTCTTGGGAGGGCGCGGTGAACATCTCTGAGGTGCGGCGCAGTACGGTCTCGAGTACCGTTCGGACGGCGCTCGCGGCAAGAGGATCAGCGACCGCGGGCAGCGGAGTTCTTGGTCGGCAGACCCCTACAAGCCACGCGGACCGCTCCATGTCCAGCATGGCGGCAGTCTCGTTAATCATCTCGGCGAGTCGCTGGCTCTGCGCCTGCCGACCGGCGAAGCGTTCTGCGTAGGCCCGCTCGATCTCCCGCTCGCGTAGCCACCCTGTCCCGGCCCCGTCGCGGAACGGCAGACCGAGTCGATCCCTGACGCCGATGACGTGCGGGGCGTCGGCACTCCGCGGGACCGCCAGGACGAGCACTTTGTCGGTGCCGTCGTCGCTTTCCAGCGGCAAACACTGCAGGCCTGGCACCATCGGGTGAATTCCGTTTGCGGCGAGCTGGCGCAGGCGACGCTGTGCGGTATCAGAGTTGTCGATCGAGGCGAACGCCTTCGCAGCTGCGGTACCGCTTTCTTCCTCGACGCCGTAGACGATCAGGCCGCCCCGCGTGTTCGCCATTGCTGCGACGTCCTTGGCGAACTCGCGTGCTGGCTCCTCGCCCTTGGCGGGCAGGGCCTTTTTCCAATCAAGACTTTCGGTCTCGGTGAGCTTCGCGTCGACCGCGGCGCGAAGCATCGCAAAGTCGAGGTCGCGCGGGGTTTCTCCGAGCTGTTCGTGGATCGATGACCAACGGATCGGCACGCGGCTGATTCTAGCGATGACCGTGCAGCTCCGATCCGCCGTCTCCTACACTGTCGCGCGACGCCGGAACTCGGCGCTGAGCTTTCAATGACGTATGGGTGAACTGGCCAAGCGGCCGCTCGCGGTTGGTGCGATGCTCTCGTCCGGCTTGACGAGTGACCGTCGATGGTCGTGTGCCTCAGGCAGATGACGATGCGGTGTTGCGGCGCGGATCTGTGATGAACGCGATGAATTTGGCTGCCAGGTCCGACGTGACGGACTGGTACATCCCGTTTCCGGTGACCATGCCGCCGAGGCCACTGATCTTGATGAGTCCGGCACTGGCGAGATCGGAGACGACCACGTCCACGAACTCACGCCGGCTGGCGAACTCTGGGATACCTTCCTCGACCAGCTGACGGCGAGATCCGGCCATGACGTCTTTCTTTATGTGGATGTTCCGCTCGGCGTACCACGCTTCTGGGTCGTTGAGGAGCGTGAGGATTTGCAGATGGGCGGAGGTGTAGTCCTCGATCCAGCGTAGGAAGATCAACTGCATGTCGGCGTCTGGCGCGCCTGGGAGAGCACTGTTCAGGACAGCGTTGCGGAGTGCGGCGATCTTCAATGCCTGATGGGTTCGGGTTGCAGCTTGCGTCGCAGACGTGACAGCATCAACAAAGTTGTCATTGGCCGCTAGATTCTCGAGGTCCAGGCCCTCAACCTCAGCGGCGAGGTCGTCGACCGCCTCCGCAAGGCCCTCCAGCCATTTCGTCATGCGGCGGTTGTAGGTGAGACTCACGGCGTACGCGAAGGCGACGCCCAGAGGCCCGCCAGCGAGCGGCACCAGATTCAGGCCGGCCTCGATGGCCTTCTCGGTGACCTCGCGACCTGCGCTCTTCGATGGCGGCTTCTCCACGGCCGAAACCGTAGCCGGTGGAATCACGTTTTGGACGTCAGGGATCACCCGGAGGTGGTCAACTCGCCGGGCTGCCTCCGCAGCGCGATGCCCGGGCCGAGGTTGCGCTGTGCGTGACCGCTTCTGAGGGAATCGGCTAGAACACGGAGCATGTCGACTGCGAATGAGCTGGTGCTAACCCTTCACACAAGTGCACAGTGGTGCATCACGGTCCACCCAAGAAAGACGACGACACCCCTATGCCTGCTTCAATCAGCCTCGAAAATCGAGACAGCCTTCAGGTCACTGCCAGTGACAAGTTCCGCCTTGACCCCGGCATCGGTGGTGCCAGGCTGACCCTGGACCTGGCAATCGATCGTGTAGCGATCCAGCCCGCTGAGGGTGAGGAGCCCACACCCGCCGATCAGGTGCGCCTGCGCGTCGCCGCGAGCCTCTTCGTCAGCGTTCGGGTCCCGCAGCAGGATCGCCTGTATGTATGTGAACTTGAGGCGGCTCATCTCATCACCGCCGTTGAGAAGACGTACGGATTCCAGATGCATGGCTTCGTCCGCGACGATCAGCTGCGCATCATTGACGAGCTCCGTGCCGGTTGCGACTTCTGGCTGACCGTTGCGATTCGCGTCTCTTACGTTGACAAAACACCTTCACGGCTGTTCCAGGCCGGTGCTGACCTCAGCATCGGCGTCGAGTCCGGCATCTGGCTGCGACGTTTGGCCGATGCGCGGCGCGGCGGCTTCTTCGAAGTCTTTGTGCCGTTGGACGGCGGCACGGATTACGCCAATGCTGAGCAAGAACTCGAGAAGGCGAAGGCTGAGCTGCTCGGCAACAACATTAACGCGGCGCTGCTCGCCGCACGTAAGGCGCTCGAGACGGTCCGGAAAGCGTGGAAGACCGCGAACATCGTGCGAAACGTCAAGAGGCGCGAAGCCGCAGATCAGGACCCCAGGCCAGAACTCAAGCGCACGGTGCCGGAAAGGTTCGCGTTCTTCGCTGAAGACCTGTTCGCGGGCCTGTCAGGGGCCTTGCACAAGGAAGAAGGAACCAAGGGTTACGAGTACAGCAGAGCTCAAGCGGTCACGTTGATCGCCAGCACTTCCGGGCTCGTTGCCCAGCTGGCCGAAGAGCGCCGACTCTCCTGACGGCTCTGCGCGACCCTCGCCATCGACAGCGGTGTACTGACTGTCGGGGTCGAAGAGGACAAGACGACGCGTAGGCGGTTCGGTTGAGGCCGTTCGCGCTCGCCGGTTTCATCGAGGGGGTGGAGCAGGCCAACCGCACCTTTGACCCGCCGCTTCACGTCGAATGTCATGAACTGGTCGACCCAGACGATGAGACCCGCGGCGTCGTCTTCATCCGGGTCCGGGCGAGCCCACTCGCCCCCCACCAGACGAACAAGCGCTACTACGGCCGCGACGAGTGCCCCACTTACAGGCTGGCCCATGCCCAGGTCAAGGCGCTGGTCCGCTGGCGCACCGCGCGGGTGGACCACGCCGCCCTTAGCCGGGCCGGCTGCAGGGTTGTGTGTATCGCCGATCGTGTCGGAGCCTGTCGGCCGACGAACCGTCGGAAACTGTCGGCTCTCCGCCCAGGCCGAGCGGAAGACGACAGGATCGACGAGTTGTGTTGAAACGTCGTTGCGAGTTCTCCCGAGTGGAAATTCGCAACGACGTCTCGTGTCGACTGTCTGGGACGGGGCTGTCCCGCTGAGATTCAGCGGGAGTGGAACGCCTCGACGACGGAACTCGGGATCCGACCTCGTTCAGAGACCTCGTGCCCGTTCTTCTTCGCCCACTCCCGGATCGCCTGGTTCTGGTCACGGCTGGACCTGCTGGGCTGAGCCGCAGCGGTACGGGACCCGATACGACCGGACGGCGCCCCTCGGCCGACCCTGGTTGCCTTCTCGAGGTAGGGGTCGAGAACCTTACGCAACTTGCCGGCGTTCTTCTCCGACAGATCGATGGTGTAGTTGACCCCGTCAAGCCCGAACTCGACGGTGCGATCGGCCTCGCCCCCGTCGAGATCGTCTGTCAAGAGGGTAATGACCTGCTTCGCCATGTAATCAACACTCCCGTTTTCGCGACCAGTTCAGTCGCCGCCGAATCAGCTTCCACCATAGTCGAAACGCGCGGACATACGTGAGTCGCCACAGGCGTTGACCAAGTCTCCAACGCCAAAGGCAGACCAATGACGCCGGCTATAAACCTCGACGGTCTATCGCGTTGCGGCAACGCCGTCAGAGCCCGCAGAATGTGCCGCTCGACTTGAGCTACTGCCGAACACCGGCGGACCGCGGCCGCGCAGACTGCCCGTTCTGTCGACGCCCACTTTCGGCCATCGAGACCAGCACACCAGCGAGACCGCTTGCCGCAACGGCCACCGGCTCGCCTGGCCCGTAGACGCTGACGACGCCACATCGGCGGCAATACCACGACACCCGCCACAGCATCATCGCGTTATCGACCAACGGGCCCAGCACCCGAAGTCGCCGCTGCCGCACCCGCAACAACCAGCCGCTTCCCGCCGCTATCGCAGCGAAGAAGAGCAGCCCGAACCACGCCGAACCGCCACCCGGATTCAACGCAACCAACTGAAGATTCCAAAGTGCCAGAAACGCCGAAATACCCAACGCGACCGCCGGCACTGCTGCTGTATGCGGTCGCTGCGGCGCGGCCAACGCGCGGGCCAAGGCACTGACATGAACAACCCGGCCGCGAACAGGCACGTCATAGCCGTACCGTCCAGTCACGCTGCCACGCACCTCGCCGGTAATACGTCCGTCCCGCACAGCGACGGGAACGCTCACCAGCTGATCAACCCGTCCGCACCGCAGGCAGTCCTGGCCACGCGAACGCTGCCGAAGCTCCTGCCCACCCACTACTGCCACACCTTCATTATGTGAATTGCAGACCAAGAAACAAGTGAATAAGAGCGGATGATGCGTGAACGACCGAGTTCATCGCCCACGCACCACCCATATGCATGCTGCGAAGGAGGACGCATCAGGCCGCCTGATCGAGGCCAGCAACGCCACTCGAACTATCGCGCTTAGGCTTCTTCACCTTCTTCCCGCCCTTGCCCGACCCGCGAGACTTCGCCACGGAGCCACCCGGCAGCCGCTCATCAAGCGCCTTGAGGCGAGCCTTGTCTCCACGAGTCAAGCGATGTCCATACACGTCGAACGTCGTCTTGATCGAAGCGTGCCCGATGTGATGCTGAATAACGAAGAAGTCCCAGCCGGCATCAATGAGGTAAGCAACGTGCGAGTGCCGCAAGTCATGAAACCGAGGCCGCTGATGCAGCCGCGTCGTACAGTCGCATGTGGAAACCGCAAGATCGCTGACACGACGTACCTTCTTCCCGTTGCCGACTTTGGGCGGCACCGGCGGATGCACACGACAGCGTTGAGCCGCAGCCACCGCCTTGTACCAATAACGAGAACGGAAATTGTTGGAGTCCCACGGCTTCCCGCCCGGCGACGTAAAGATCAAATCACCTCGGCGCTTGCCCCGCATCCGCTCGGCGAGAAGATCACTCACACTGCCAGGCAATTGAACCGGACGCCGTGACCTCTCCGACTTCGGCTCCGCGAAATTGCCGCCGCGATCCAACGTCTGCTCGACGTAAGCGACCGGCTGCGCAACGCGCAAGTCAACGGCACCCACGCGCAGACCGAACAGCTCGCCCATACGCATCCCCGTGCCCAAAGCCACCTTCACGAGGTCCCGAATCGCATCGGGACAAGCCGCGACCAAGAGGTCTGCCTCTTCGGTAGACAAGAAGCAGGCGTTGTACTTGTGTACCTTCGGCAAACCGTTGCTGCGGTGTCCGGGTCGACGCTGAAGCGGATTGTCAGCCCGGAATCGCGGAACGGCGTCACGCATAACCATGCTCAGCACCGACCAGTGCTTCGTCACGCCGGCAGCCATCAGTTCCGACGACAGTTTCACCTTCCATGGATCGAGGTGCTGGTCGCGATCAATCTCGTCAACGCGCAGGTCGCCCAGCTCGGGTACCACCCGAGCCCGGAGCAGCCGGGCGTACTCCTTGTGAGTACGCGGGACCACGTCGACCTTCAGAGTCAGCCACTCTTCGATCCAGTCCCTTAGCAGCGGAGCGGTGGGGACCGCTTCGTCCTCGCCGAGGTCCTCCTCGACCTCGTCCTTCATGCCCAAGATCGCGACGTAGACGTCCGTGTCGCTGATCTTGTGACCGCGCGCGGTCGCCAGGTTCTGGGCCGCCTCCGCAAGTTTTCCGTCCGCGAAAGTGCAGGTCTGCCAGCCGCCCTGGCGACCCGAACGCCATCGAACCTCGAACGATCGCCCACGCTTCTTCATCGATGCCATGCATCGGAAGGTAGGCCGAACAGGTGTACGCATGCGAACACCAACGGGGCATGTCGGCTCCTACTGAGCGTAAGAACCGGCAGGATGAAAGCGCTCTGACCAGCGGTTCAGTACAAACGTGCTGGTTACGCCCAGTATAACATCGAACTGGCAGTGTGGGGGTCGTGGAGCGCGCTGAACAGCATCTATTCCTATGTGTCGATCGTTGAAGTGTGGGGGTCATCGATGCTGCTGGAAGGAATTCGTGGTGGGAAGGAAGTCTACGTCGAACTTCGGTGACACTGTCTCCGAGCTGGCGGCGCAGCTCGGAATCGGTGATCTCGAGAAGTTCTTGCGTAGTTGGATCGCGATTTCCAAGACGACGTCTGGGCAGCCCGGCTCGGAGGCAGCGGGGGAGAAGCTCAAATACACCGTCGCTGAAGTATCTGAGCTCCTTGGGGTATCGCCGAGGTGGCTCGCTGATCAGTGCCGAGCTGAGCGGATCGAGCACATCCACATCGCGCGTCGCCGTTACTTCACGCACGACCAGATCGTGCGTTTGCTTGAGAAGCATGCTGTAGAGCCGTTCGATGACAGACCGGTAGATCCCGCGGTGGCCAGGGCCGTACGACGGGTACGGCAAGGCGGCCTTCGTGGGGCTGGCACGCCGTCACGGCGATAGCGCACAGGAGGTTGCCCTTCATGCCAGGATCCTAGGATGCACAGCGAGTTGTGCAGTGGTCCACACGGTCTCTTCGTCTGGCATCGACGTACCGCGGCGCGGGATGCCATTCCTCTGATCGACTTCGAGGCGCAGTCCCCAAGCACCATCGATCGATGAACTGAGCGTCCCCAATCACCGATCAAGAGACCGCCTACGGCGACCAGGACATGGTCAACAGAGCGCGGGGCCGGCCTGGGGGGACAGGCGAGCTGTTCGAATGCCGAGCTCACCCCTCTTGCCGCGCTGGACGCCATCCCCGACACGCCGTTGCCCACGTCTTCGCCGGCCACGACAGCGACCGCGGCCCGGGCATGTTCGCTGTCTACGTCAAAGCCGACACAGAAGAAGTCGCCCGGGCCTTGGCCGCCCTCACTGGCGGACCGCACCCCCTCGCCCTGGCCACCGCGACCGGTACGGAGAACCGACTTCGAGGTGCCCGCGGTGGTCTTTACTCATCGGGGGACCACCGCTGCGAGTGGATGCTGCTCGCCCGTCAGCGCCGACAATGCCTGCGCCAACTCCTGCATGCTGGCCCTCACATACGCAGCTGTCGCGCCGACGTCTCCGCCGACACCTTCGGAATGACCTGCATACGCCCGCGCAATCGCGTACCCAAAGTTGCGTTCCACCCAGGTCAGCGTCGTGTGCCGCAACCAATGCGTGCTGATCTGCTGCGACGCCACCCACGGAACGACCTTCCCGATACGCACCCACAGATGGTCGTAGTGCCGGTAGGTCAGCGCGTGACGATCGCGATACCGCAGCAGCGCCGTCCCGAACACTGCGCCACGCTGTTCCCCATGCTGCTGCAGGTGACGCATCAGGGTCGGCGACACCGGCTGCCAGCGGAACGTCCCACCCTTCTCCCGCAGCAAGATCAAGCACTGCTCGACGTCAAGATCCTCGGGACGCAACGAGAGAGCGCCACCCCGCCGGCACGCCGTCTCCGTGTGCAACCGCACCAGCAACCCGTCCAGCTCCGGGTCGTCCCCGCCGCTGACCGCCGCGACGTTGATCTCCTGCAGCTGGGCGTCCGGCAACGCCCGCCGGGTACTCGGCAATCGCTTCGGCTTGGACACCTTCAACGCCGGATTGTCAGTCTCACGCATGAATCCGTCCGCGGTCGCCCGCCGATACAGGCACCGCAACGCGGCGATCGCGTTCTCCTGCGTGCCCCGGCCACCCCGCGCGTTGCGGCGCACCTGCATCGCCGCCAGCAGATCCGCCAAGAAGCTGCGGATCTCCGACGGGCTCACCGAGTCGATCGGCCGTGACCCCCACCGCTCGGCCGCCCGATGCAGATATGTCCCGTACGACTTGCGCGTTCCAGCCGTCAACGACGCCATCACCACCGGCACGTAGTCGTCGAACGTCGGGGCCGACGACTTTCCCTGCACATCTGCGAGCAGGTCCAGCGGGGAGACGCCGATCCGCTCGAGCAACAGCCGGGCCGCGTTCAGCTCCGCCTGGCCGGCCTCACCCATCCCCATCACCGGCCAGCGCCTGGGCGTGGATCCGGCCGATCGCCTCGTCGAGCACCACCGGTGGATGGACGACGAGCAGGCCACCTTGTGGGTAGGCCGCCAGCAGGACACGGCATCCGGCCGTCAGCTCACACCAGCGTTGTGCCGCGACCGGTAGGTGAAGCGCCAGGTTCTGACGCACTTTGAAGATTCCCGTGTCGTCACTCTCGAGGCAGACAAGCTTGCCGTGTAAGTGCAACGAGAAGCGGCTCGCAGCCTGCCAGCCGAGAGCGTTCACGATGGTTCGGTCGGTGATGCGGCCGCCGCTGTCCATCGTGCTCAGGCCGTACACGGCGTCGCCGGTCCGCTTTTCGGCCAGTGCGAGCAGCGGCAGAGGGCGGCGGGCAAGCGGGGTGGTCGGCCGCCAGCGGGCGGCCTGCTCGCGATCGGGCAACGAGACGGCGGGGATCAGGTCCGGTGGGATGTGGTCAGTCATCGGACCAGCCCCAGTCGTGGGGGAGTGACCGATTCTGATCGGGTTGGAGGAACAGAAATCGGGTGGTCAGAGGCACCTGACCACCCGTACGTCGAATAAAGCACGAATGCTTCGAACTGGTGTCCGAGGGGGGACTTGAACCCCCACGCCCGTTAAGGGCACTAGCACCTCAAGCTAGCGCGTCTGCCATTCCGCCACCCGGACCTGCACTACAGCCTAGCGGGAAGCGGAAGGTGGGTTTATCCCGGTATCCGCAGCCCCTTCGAGCCGCACGAGAGAGAACTTTACACGGACACCCTTGGGGCCTGCGCGGCGGCCCGCCGGGGAAAGAGGGAACGGGCAAAAAGGGACGTTCTGACGTTTGGGTGTGGCGGGGAACGGGGGATCGCGGCAGCATGGCTCGGGTGTCGCAGCCTTCTCCGCTGGAGCCTGCCCGGCAGCGTGCTCAGTATCTGGCTGAGCAGGGTGATCCGGGTGGGGCCATCGCCATGCTTGAGCATGCCGTCTCGTTGGGGCGGGCGAATCTCGGTGAGGATGATCCGGGGGTGCTGGGGGCTGCCCATCACTTGGCTCGGCTTCATCAGATGGCTGATGACCCCTCTGCTGCTCGGCGGGTGCTGGAAGAGGCCTACGCGGCTGGGCAGTGGCGGCTGGGGGACGCTGATCCGCTCATGCTGGAGATCTCCTTCGATCTGGGGGTGGTCGCTGAGGAGCTTGGCAATCGGCATGAGGCCCGTAAGGCGCTCGGGCGGGTTGTCGAACTCGGGAAGCCTGTGCTGGGGGACGGTCACTGGGCCGTCTTGAAGGCTCGGGCCTACCTCGCGGGCAATCATGGAGCGATCGCGCACTCCGCGCCTGTGCCGGAGATGGCTCCGGAGGTCGCGCCGCAGCGGGACATCGCGTCCTTGGCCGCGCCCCGGGAAGTCAGTGCTGAGCCGATCATTCCTCGGCAGGGTGGGACTCCGCTGGTTCGGCGGGTGCCGGGAGCGCAGACTCCGCCGTTGCCTGAGGAGTATCCGCAGGCGTCACTCAAGCGGGAGGCGCCCGTCAGCCAGGCGCCGATGCAGACTGGCTGGCCGGTGGAGAGAGGGCCGGTGGAGAGCGCGCCGGTGGAAACCGCGCCGGTAGAAACCGCGCCGGTGGAAAGCGCGCAGCAAGGCGGTGGCTGGCCCGCGCAGACCGGACCCACGGCGAACGGGCCGGCTCAAGGTGGCGGCTGGCCGGGGACGCCCGAGCCCTATCGCCCGTTCGATGACCTCGCCGTTCATCGGCCCTTCGGGGGCGGCGAGTCCCCACGGATAGCAGCCGGCAAGACCGAGGCACCCGCGGCGCCCGTGTCCGCGTACTCGAGGAAGGGGCCGGCGATCTTTGCGGCTGTGGCCGCGGTCCTGGCCGTGAGTCTCGCGGTGATCGCGCTGGTCTTCGTGCTGGCCGACCGTGGTGACAAAGATGACGGTAAAGATTCAGATGTGCCAACTCTTGGGGGAGGCCCGGCGCCGGCCGGAGTGCAGGTGCGCGACTACGGGACGTCCGTCGAGATCACCTGGACAGACCCGAGTGACGGGAAGACATCCACGCTGATCACTGGCGGACACCCGGGGGAGGTACTCAAGCCGATGGGCGAGGTCGGGCCTGGGCAAACACGGTTTGAGCTGCGCGGACTCAATGATCAACTGGATTACTGCTTTGCCGTCGTGGCGGTCTACGGGGTCAATTCCTTCTCCCCGAGCGAGCAGTCCTGCACCAGCAGGCCTGAGCCCGGGAAGACCGGCTGATGATCACGCTTAGCGATCATGGTTATCCACAGGCGTGATTCGCCGGGTGTCCGCAACAGTCGATCCACCCCTATGATGGCCCCCGTTCCGGACGCTCTACGGGGAGGACGCGCAGGCTGTGACCACATCGAAGGCCCCGTGGCGTACGCGTGGCGGTCTCGTCACGATCGGTACAGTCCTCACTCTCGTGACGGGGCTGGGGCTGACCGTGCTCGGGCTCGGCGCCGCCGACCAGGCCGTCGCCAGTTTCGACGCCGCCTCCTGGGTGTGGAGCAAGGGCAAGGGTGAGGTCGCGCGGGTCAACGGGGTGACCGCCAAGGTGGACACCCGGGTCGACGTGCCGACGGCCCGTGGCCACACGATGCAGATCTCGCAGAACGACCGGTTCGTGATCTACCGGGACGTCAACTCCGGCGTGATCAGCTCGATGGACCTGACCTCGTTGAAGGTGTTCGCGACCACTCCTACCAATTCGGGGCTCGGGGTCCGCGTCGCGCTGCACGAGGACGCGGCCTTCGTGGTCGACGCCGTGCGTGGTGTGGTGCGGCAGCTCGACCCGCGCTACCTGACGCCGATCGGGCAACCTCTGAACTATCCGCCGGGCATCACCGGCGGGGTCTTCGACGGCAAGGGGCGGCTGTGGATCGGCGTCCCCAGTCAGGGGACCGTGTCGGCGATCACCGCCGCGCCGATCGCCTCCGACTCGCCTCAGGGCGGGGGAGCGGCCGGGGCCGCGGGGCCGACGCAGGTGGCCACGACCTCGGTGGCGCCGCCCAGCCATGACCTGGCGCTCTCCACGCTGGAGGACGGCGTGGCGGTGCTCAACCGGACGACGAACGCGCTGACCACCGTGCGCGGCGAGCAGAAGAAGACGACGCAGCTGCCGCTGGCGGGGCCGGGCACCGTGGCCCCGCAGACGTGGGGGCTGTCGATCCCGGTGACCGTGCCGGACGCGCGGCAGGTCTACACCGTGCGCGACGGCAAGCCGGGGCCGAGCTTCCAGGTGCCGGGTGACGGGCCGCAGCTGCAGGCCGCGGTCGCGTGGGAGGGCTTCTTCTACGTCGCCGAGGAGGACACTGGCAAGGTTCACGTGTTCGACTCGCAGGGCCGCGAGCAGAAGAGCATCGACGTGCCGAACCCGGGCGGGCCGCTGGAGCTCGAGGTGCGCGAGAACTACCTGTTCATCAACGCGCCGGGCGCCTCGACCGCGCGGGTGGTCGACAACGCGCACCGGGTGCGGACCGTCGACAAGTACGCCGACGACGTGCTCGGCGGCGACACCCCGCCGCTGCCGGACTCACCCCCGCCGCCGCCGAAGCCGAAGAAGCCCGAGGTCGCCAAGCCGGGTGCGCCGCGCAACGTGCGGGCGGCCGCCGGCAACGCCGAGGTCCGGGTCTCCTGGCAGTCGGCGAACCCGAACGGCGCGCCGATCACCCGCTACGTGGTCACCGGCGACGGCAAATCCTTCCAGGTGGGGGCCAACCAGCGGTCGGTGAACGTCACGGGGCTGGTCAACGGGCAGACGTACCGGTTCGAGGTGCACGCGGTCAACAAGAAGGGCGACGGGCCCTCCAAGAGCAGCAACCCGGTGAAGCCGACCGCCGAGGTGCCGGACGCGCCGACCGCCGCGACGGCGCAGGCCAAGGCGGACGGCTCGGTCGTCGTGTCGTGGCCGCCGGCCAACGGGCAGGGCCTGGAGATCAAGCGGTACTCGGTGACCGCGATCTCCGAGGGCGGCAGCGCTCCGGCCGGCGAGGCCGACGGGGCGGAACTGGCCATCAAGGCCGGTGAGCTCGAGTACGGCAAGCAGTACGCGTTCACCGTGGTCGCGATCAACGAGCGGGGCGCCGGATCCAAGGCGTCGCCGGTGAGCAACAGCGTGGTGCCGTTCGCGAAGCCGGAGAAGCCGGGGAACGTGGACGCGGCCACGGTCGGCGGCAAGAAGGGCGCGATCAAGGCGTCCTGGTCGCCGTCGGCGGAGAACGGCCGGCCGATCACCAAGTACGTGGTCACCGCCGGCGGCCGCTCGGTCGACGTCACCGGCGGCAACACCGTCACCATGGACGGGTTCGCCGACGGTCAGACCGTCAAGGTCGAGGTGCGCGCGGTCAACGAGGCGGGGGAGAGCGAGCCGGGCACCGCGACCGCCCGGACCGTGGCGATGCCGAAGGTGACCATCACCGGCGGGTCGTCGACGTTCAACACCGGCACCATCACCTTCAGCGTGGACGCGGGCGGCGGCACGGCGTCCTGCACGGTGAAGGCGACCGGCGCCGGGTCGGCCGACGGCAGCTGCTCCAGCCTCAAGGTGACCGGGCTCAAGCCGAGCACCACCTACGAGTTCACCGTCCGGGCCCGCAACGCGGCCGGCTACGTCGACGCGAAGCGCGACATCGAGACCGAGGACCTCCTCGGCACCGCCACCTGCAACAACGGCGAGAACGGCGAGACCGCCACCTACTGCGACAAGGACCGGGACGGCCGCAACGGCAACGAGATCTTCTCGGTCACCCGGCAGGACGACAGCAAGCAGACCGGCTGGGCCAGGCCCGGCACCCGGCTCAAGGCGCTCTGCAAGAAGTCCGGCGAGTCGGTGTACGCCTACATCTACAACCACGACAAGCGCAGCACCTGGTGGGTCAAGATCAACTCGGGTTACATCCCGTGGGCGTGGATCAACCTCGACGGCGGCGACGACATCAACGACTTGCCCACCTGCTAGGCGGTACGCACCACATGACCACAGAACCGTTGCCGCCTCAGCACATCCAGGGCTTCGCCCAGGTCGCCGCGCAGCTCGCGGAGCGGATCGGCTCAATCGTGCTGGGCAAGCCGGAGGTCGTCCGGCTCGCCCTCACCGCGCTGTTCGCGCAGGGGCACGTCCTGCTCGAGGACGTGCCCGGCGTCGGCAAGACCACGCTCGCCCGGGCCCTGTCGGCCAGCGTGCGGGGCCAGTGGCGGCGCATCCAGTTCACGCCCGACCTGCTGCCCTCCGACGTGTCCGGCGTGACGATCTTCAACCAGGCCAGCCGCGGCTTCGAGTTCCACCCGGGCCCGGTGTTCGCCAACATCGTCATCGCCGACGAGATCAACCGGGCCTCGCCCAAGACCCAGTCCGCGCTGCTCGAGGTGATGGAGGAGCGGCGGGTCACCGTCGACGGCGTGCCGCACCCGGTGCCGCAGCCGTTCCTGGTGGTGGCCACCCAGAACCCGGTCGAGATGGACGGCACCTACCGGCTGCCCGAGGCACAGCTCGACCGGTTCCTGGTCAAGCTGTCCGTCGGCTACCCGGACGAGGACGTCGAGGTCGAGGTGCTGCGCGGGGCGGCGAACCGCTCGACGGACACCCTTGAGGCGGTCACCGACACGGCCACCGTCGGCGAGATGGTGCGGATGGCGCTGCGGGTGCACATCGCCGACCCGCTGTACATCTACGCCGTCCGGCTGGCCGCCGCCACCCGCAACCACCCGCAGGTCCGGGTCGGCGTCAGCCCCCGTGGCGTGATCGCGCTGACCCGTGCCGCGTGCGCCTACGCCCTGATCAGCGGGCGCGGCTACGTGCTGCCGGAAGACCTGAAGGCGCTCGTCGAGCCGGTCTTCGCGCACCGCGTCCTGCTGTCACCGGACGCGCAGCTGCGTGGCGTCACCGCGGCGGAGGTGCTGAACGACGCGATCAAGTCGGTGCCCGTGCCGCTGCCCGACAACCAGCGCGTATGAGAGGCGTCACCGCCCGCGGCTACGGCGTCGCCGCCGCGGCGGTCGTGCTGCTCCTGGCCGGGTTCCGGTTCGGGTACCCGGACCTGGTCGTGATCGGCGTGGCCGCGGTGCTGGCCGCCGCGATGGCGGTCGTCTTCGCGCTGTGGCGTCCCACCCTCAAGGTCGACCGGCACGCCGACCCGGACCGGGTGGCCCGCGGCGACCCGGCGACCATGAACCTGACCGTGCACAACGCCAGCCGGTTCCGGGCGGCCAGCCTGGTCGCGGTCGACCGCTGCGGCGGCCGTGACGTGCCGGTTCCGCTGCTGCGGCTGCGTCCCGGCAAGGACACCACCGAGACGTACGCGGTCCCCACCGAACGCCGCGGTGTCGTGCCGGTCGGCCCGCTGCAGGTACGGCGCTCCGACCCGCTGGGACTGATCGAGCTGGCCCGCGGCTACGGCGGGACCACGACCGTCTGGGTGCATCCGCGCATCCACCTGCTGCGGGCGGTGCCGGCCGGCCTGTCGCGCAGCCTCGACGGCCGGATCGACAAGGTGCCGCACGGCACGATCACGTTCGACTCGCTGCGGGAGTACGTGGTCGGCGACGAGATGCGCCGGGTGCACTGGCGCAGCTCGGCGAAGGTGGGCGAGCTGATGGTGCGCGAGCAGCTCGACACCAGCGAGCCGACCATCGTGGTGCTGCTCGACGACCGCACCCAGGCGCACCCCGATCCCGAGACGTTCGAGTCGGCGTGCGAGGCGGCCGCATCGATCATCGCCGCCGCCGTCCGCGAGGACCTCACGATCGGGCTGCACCTGGTCAGCCAGGAGAAGACCGGGCCCTACCTGGACGTGCTCACCGAGGTCGAGCTCGAGGACGGTGACCTCACGCCGAAGGTCCGCCACCTGCGCACCCAGCGGCTCGGCGACACGCTGGTCTTCCTCACCGGCCCCGGCGGCCGGCACGACCTGGGCGCGGTGGGCGCCCTGCGGGGCCCCTACCCGGTCGTCATCGCGGGGCTGTTCGGCGACCGCGACGCCGCCCCGGTCACCGCCGGTCACGGGATGATCGTCGTCGAGGCGGCCGACGGGCTCGAGTTCGCCGGCGCCTGGGACGGTGTCCGCGGATGGTGAGGTGGCTGCGGGCTGCGGTCGTACCCCTCGTGCTCGTGCTCTTGATCTCGCTGTCCGGCCTGGTCCTGGGGCGGATCTACGCCGACGACCTGCTGCTGCGACTGGTCGCGGGTGCGGCGCTGGGCTCGGTCGCGGTCTCCGTCGGGGTGCGCCGGCTGCCGTCGTGGACCGCCGCTCCGGCGTCCGTGTTGCTGCTCGCCGGTTACACGCTGTTCGCGCTGAACGTCGCCGCGGACCGTGCCGCGCTCACCGACCCGCTGCTGTCCATCGTCCGCGACTCCCTGGTCAACGGCATTCCGCGGCTGCTCACGGCCATGATCCCGGTGGAGGCGACGCCGGACACGGTGGTCGTGCCGATCGTCGCCGCCTGGCTCGCGGGGCTCGCCGGCGCCGAGGTCGCCCTGCGCGGCGGCCGGATCCTGCTCGGCTGCGTCCCGGCCGCGGCGCTCTACGCGGGCGCGCTCTACGTCGTCGGCCCCAACGCGTCGGCCGCGGGCTGGCCGTCGGTCGCCTTCGCCGGTCTGGTCGCGGCCGCACTGGCAAGTTCCCAACCCCTTGACGGTACGGGCGCAGCAGACGTGCCCGTTCCCACACGCGCGATCATGCGGGGGCGCGCGCTCGCCGGCGCGGCCGCCGGGCTGACGGTGGTGGTCGCGCTGGTGGCTCTGGCCGGGCCGTGGGTCGCGGGGCACGTCTCGGCGACCCCGGTCGACCCGCGCCGATACGTCCAGCCGCCGCAGGTGGACAGCCTGGACGAGAGCCCGCTCAACCGGATCTCCGGCTGGGCACTGACCCCCGACGAACCTCTGCTCTCGGTCGAGTCGTCCACCGACAAGATCCGGCTGCGCCTGGCGGTGCTGTCCGACTACGACGGGGCCACGTGGCGGGTCGGCGCCACCTACCGCAACGCGGGACGGGTGCTGCCGACGCAAGCCGCCCCGGCCGGCGCGACCGTCGACGAGGTCAAGCAGGAGATCACGGTGGACGGGCTGACCGGGCGGCTGCTGCCGGTCGTCCCGACGCCCAGCGAGGTCGAGGGCGCCCGGGTGGCGTACGACCCGGCCACCGGCACCCTGATCCGGCCGGAGGAGCTGCGGCCCGGCGTGCGCTACTCGGTGACCTCCGAACGGCCCACCGCCGACCTCAACCTGCTGCCCGAGGCGGATTCGCCGACCGGTGCCACGGTGGCCCGCTTCCTGGCCGTCGGCGCGAACGTCCCCGAGCCCATCCAGCGGCTCGCCGAACAGCTCCAGGAAGGCAACGGCGCCGCCTTCGACCGGGCCACCGCCATCGAGGAGTTCCTGGCCGAGCACTACCGCAAGGTCAGCGACGCGCCGAGCGGGCACGCCTACCCCAACCTGGAGTACTTCCTGTTCGGCCCGCGCGACCGCGGCGGACAGGTGGGTACCTCCGAGCAGTTCGCCGCGTCGTACGCCCTGCTGGCCCGGCTGACCGGCCTGCCCAGCCGGGTCGTGGTCGGCTTCGACGTGCCCGCCGGCGGCCGGGTCACCGCCGCGAACGCGCTGGCCTGGCCCGAGGTCCTCTTCGACGACCTGGGCTGGGTGGCGTTCGACCCGATGCCCAAGAGCAAGGACCCGCGCCCGGTCGAGGAGGACTTCACCCCGAAACCGACCACGCCGCCGCCCCCGCCGTCCGAGGCGCCGCCGCCCAGCGACGAGCCCAGCCAGTCGGCCGGCCCTGCGGTGCTCGCCGATCGCGGCGACGGCGGCCCGTCAACGGTGGTGCTGGCCGGTGGCGCGTCCGGGTCGGCGTTCCTGCTGCTGGCGGTGGCCGCGTTCGCGATCGTGACGTTGCGCCGGGGCCTGCGGCGCAAGCGTCTCACCGACGGGCCGCCGGACGAGCGCATCGCCGGGGCGTGGCTCGAGTTCACCGACGCGTTGCGGCTGGCCGGCAAGCCCGTACCCCAGCATCTGGCCGCCACCGAGGCGGCCGCGCACGCGGCAGTCGTCCCGCGCCCGATGCTGCGCCGCGCGGCCCCACCACCGCAACCGGCCGATCTGCCGGCCCTGGACGGCCTGGTCGACGGGATCAACACGACCGAGTTCGCGCCCGGCATGGCCGACGAGGCCCAGGCGCGACGGGCCGCCGACCAGGTGGTGGCCTACGCGGACGCGCTGCGGCAGGACCGCTCCTGGTGGCGGCGCGCCTGGTGGACGGTGCACCCGGGCCCGCTGCGCTGGCACCGCCGGCCGCGCGACGAGTAGAAGGGTGTCGGCTTACCGGCCGAGGTGCACGAACGACGCCCAGAGGCCCGGTTTGGCGGGGAAGCGCTGCAGTGGGGGTGCGGCGTTGAGGTGTTGCACGGCGTACGCGGCTTCGACGCCAGGCGCACACAGCGACCACATCGCTGGTCCGGTGGGTGCACTGCGGGGACGATGACCCGATGAGGTGGCGGCGTGGCGTTCCCGTGATGGGTCTGGTGGCGACGGTTGTCCTGTCCGGAGGGGGTGCGGCGGCCGCGGCGCCCGGCGGAGGATCCACGGAGCGGGTCAGTGTCTCCTATCGCGAGGCTCAGGCCGACGGCGACAACTACTGGCCGGTGATCAGCTCGGGTGGACGGTTCGTCGTCTTCGGGTCGTACGCGCACAACCTGGTTCCGGAAGGCAACGGCGGCCTGTATGTGCGCGACCGGCTGACCGGGACCACCACGCTGGCCGCTCAGGTCCCCGTTCCCGCGGAGGCCGCGATCACCCCGGACGGCCGATTCGTCGCCGTGGTCGCGGATCCCGGATACCTGTACGTGCGTGACCGGTGGACCGGCGCCTGGACCGAGGAGCACAGCGCGGCCGACGGGCCGGATCCCGGGGTGGTCCTCGCTCCGAAGCTGAGCGCGGACGGCCGGATGCTGATCTTCGCGTCGACGTCGCCGACCACGGTGCCGGGCGACACCAACCGCGCGATGGACATCTTCGCGAAGGACCGGCGGACCGGGACCGTCACTCGGATCAACGTGTCCAGCGCGGGGGAGCAGGCCAACGGCTGGAGCGGGGATCCGGCGCTCAGCCCGGACGGACGGTACGTGGCGTTCACCTCCTCCGCCGCCAACCTGGTGCCCGGCGACACCAACGACACCCCGGGCGATCCGTACGACGGGTACGACGTTTTCGTCCGCGACCTGCGCACGGGCACCACCAGCCTGGCCAGTGTCGCGCCGGACGGCACCCAGTCCGACGGCTCCGGCAGCATGTACCCGGCCATCAGCGCGAACGGCCGCTACGTCGCCTTCCGGGCATTCTCGCCGCCGCCCGGACCCGGCCCGCGACAGGAGGCCGACCTCTTCGTACGGGACCGCTGGTCGGGCACCACCGAGGCGATCACGTCCGGTGACGGCGCGAGCTGGGAACCGGAGATCAGCGCCGACGGCCGGTATGTCGCGTACCACTCGGAGGCGGCGAACCTCGTCCCCGGGGACACGGACACCAACGGCACCTCGGACATCTTCTTCCACGACCGGCGGGCCGGAACGACGAGGCGGCTCAGCGTCGGCGTGTCCGGCCGGCAGACCGACGGCGGGTCGCTCTACGCCTCGATGACCGCGGACGGCAGCGCCGTCGCGTTCATGTCGGGGGCGACCAACCTGGTACGCAGGGACACCAACGACAAGGCCGACATCTTCGTCCGGACGACCGGCCGGTAGCCCGTCACGGCTTGCGGCCGACACCACCGAAGTGCGAAACGTCCTCGATGCCGCCCCCGGCGTCGGGGCGCCACGCCGAGCAGGTGACGATGCCCGGCTCCAGCACCTCGAGGCCGGCGAAGAACGACTCGACGCCCGCCTTGTCGCGCAGCCGCATCTCGGCGCCGCCGGTCGAGTTCCACAGCCGGACCGCCTCGGTCATCGCCTCGCCGTGCACCTCGGTGGTCGGATGCGACACCACCAGGTAGCTGCCCGGCGGCACGGCGTCGATCAGTTGCCCGAGGACGGCCTCGGCCTGCTCGTCGGCGATGATGAAGTTCAGGATGCCGAGCAGCATGATCGCGACCGGCTTGTCGAAGTCCAGCGTGCGGGCCGCGCCCTCGAGGATCGTGCCCGGGTCGCGCAGATCGGCGTCGATGTAGTCCGAGACGCCCTCGTCGGTGCTGGTCAGCAGCGCACGGGCGTGGGCGAGCACCAGCGGGTCGTTGTCGACGTAGACGATCCGCGCGTCCGGGGCCACCCCCTGCGCGACCTCGTGCGTGTTGTTCGCGCTCGGCAGGCCGGTGCCGATGTCCAGGAACTGCCGGATGCCGGCCTCGCCGGCCAGGAACCCGACCGCGCGGTGCAGGAACTCGCGGTCCGCGCGGGCCGAGGTCACCAGGTCCGGGACCAGCGCCAGGATCTGCTCACCGGCGGCCCGGTCGGACTCGAAGTGGTCCTTACCTTGCAGCCAGTAATTCCAGATCCGGGCGCTGTGGGGGATCCCTGTATCGAGGCTCACGCCGCGACACTCTAATGTGCCGGGTCGATCTCCGAAACGGTCAGACGCGCACGATGTTGTGGTTGATCCGGAACATGTTGTCCGGGTCGTACTTCTCCTTGACGGCGACGACGCGGTCGTAGAGGTCGGCGCCGTAGACGGCACGCAGCTCCGCCGGGGTGCGCCCCTCCTCCGGCGACACGAAGTTGACCATGCTCCGCGGGTCCGCCCACGGCGTCAGCCGGTCGACGCAGGTGGCCAGGTAGCTGTGCAGGAGAGGCGCCGTGTCCGGACCGCCGATGCCGAGCGCGAAGAACTGGAACGGCAGGCCGCGTGAGGGCACCGCGTCCGGGACTTCGGGCGTACGGTCGAGGGCGCCGCCGAGCGGCCGGATCTCGACGGCGACCAGCGGGCACCCCGAGTCCGGCCCGGCCAGGTCGAGCAGCGCCGCGAGCGTGGCGTCGGACAGCTCGCGCAGGCCGAGGCTGCGGTCGTAGTAGGGCAGCGGGAACGCCGGGTCGTTGTGGACGGTGCCGGACTCGGCGTACGGAATCTCCGCGATCGTGTCCAGAACCGTCGCGCCCAGCGCCCGCATCGGCGTCAGCAGCCGCTCCCCGTCCGCCGCCGGGCCGACGTAGGTGAAGCGCACGTGCACCGTGAACGACCCGCGCAGCGGTTCCGGGATCTCGGGCAGGGGCGGCAGCCGCAGCACGCTGATCGACGTGGTGGCCGCGTCCGGGAGCGTCGCCGCGAAGTCCCGCCAGGCCGGCAGCACCTCGGCGAGGCGCTCACCCGCGAACCAGAGCCCGCCGCCGTACACGGTGGCGACCGGGAAGACCCCGAACTCCATCCCGGTGACCACGCCCAGGTTGCCCCGCGAGCCACGCAGGGCGACGAACAGGTCCGAGTCGTCGGTCGCGGTGACGGTGCGCAGGTGCCCGTCCGCGGTGACCACGTCGATCGAGGTGATGTGATCCGAGGCGTACCCGAAGGGCCGGCCCAGCACCGGGCTCATGCCACCGCCGAGCAGATAGCCGACCGCCCCCACGGTGGGTGACGAGCCGTGCGCCGCGGCCAGCCCGTGTACACCGGCCGCGGCGGTGATGTCGCCCCAGCGCGGCGACCCGGTGATCCGGACGCTGGACGCCCGCGGGTCGACGGTCACCGACGTCATCCGGTCCAGGGTCAGCAGCAGCTGGCCCTCGCCGGTACGCGGCTGCAGATGACCGCCGCCCCGGGTGGCCACCGCCAGCCCGTTCCCGGCGGCGAACCGGACGGCGTGCTGCACGTCGGCGGCCGTGGCGGCGCCCACGACGACGGCCGGCGTCAGCGGGGTGTTCAGGTTGAAGGTGGCGCGCTCCTCGTCGTACCCGGGATCGCCGGGGACGAAGACCGGGCCGGCGAGGCGGCTTCTCAGTTCACTCAATGTCTGCACGTCGGACTTGGACGCAAGGGACGGAACGTTGTTCACCGCCCGTGTGGATCTTCACGCGTCGGAAAGCCGACTCAGCCGGCCTCGACGCGGTTGCGGCCGGTGCGCTTCGCCCGGTAGAGGTTCTCGTCGGCGTGGCGGGTCGCGGCCGTCAGGTCGGCGTCCGGGCCCACCGCGGCGACGCCGATGCTGATCGTGATCGGGCGGCCCGGCGCCAGGTCCGGCCAGGTCATGGCGGCCACGTGGGAGCGCAGCAGCTCGCACCGGGATGCCGCGTCGGCGAGGTCGGTGGCCGCGAGGGCGATCAGGAACTCCTCGCCGCCCATCCGGGCGACCAGGTCGGTGTCGCGTACCGAAGCCATCAGCTCGCCCGCGATCCGCTGCAGGACCAGGTCGCCGCTGTGGTGACCGAAGCGGTCGTTGACGTCCTTGAATTTGTCGATGTCGACGACCGCGACGCAGAGCGGGCCGGCCGCGGCCATCTCCGGCAGGCGCTGCTCGGCGTGCCGGCGGTTCGGCAGGCCGGTCAGGGAGTCCTCGCTGGCCTGCCGCTGCCAGGTCAGGTTCGACCGTTCCAGCTCGGCGCTGCGGACCCGAGCCAGCTCGGCCTCCAGGCGGGCGTTGTCCAGCTCGAACTGGTGCACGGCCATGCGGGCGCGGGCGGCGGCGACGTCGCTGTGCGCGGACCGCTCCATCGCGTGGTAGGCCTTGTACGAGGCCAGTGCCGACTTGTGGTCGCCGAAGCTCTCGTACGCCTCCGACAGGTCCCGGTGGACGGCCATCGCCATCGGCGTCTCGCCCGCGGCGACCGACTGGTCGAGGGCCTCTTGCAGGCCGCTGATCGCCTCGGCGTGCCGTCCGCGCATCAGCCGCAGCTGGGCCTGGTGCTGGAGTGTCCCCAGCTCCACCGAGTGGTACCCGTGGGTGACCGCGATGGTCCGGGCCTCGGCGATCATCTGGTCCGCCGCTTCGAAGTCGCCGCCCAGGGCGCGCAGCATGCCGTAGTTGTCCAGGCTGATCGCGACCCGGAACGGGTTGCCCGCCTCCCGGGCCAGCCGCAGCGCCTCGTCGACGTGGCCCAGCGCGGCGCGCAGCGTGGTCTCGGCGCCCGCGTTGTCGCCGGCCGCCCGCCGCCGCGACACCTGGTGCACCGCGTTGTCACCGAGGTTGTTGAGCACACAGAACCGGGCCTCGGCGTCCATGCTGGTGGACATCTGCAGGGCGGTCAGCAGGTAGGTGGTGCTCAGGTCGTACTGGCCGAGGCTGCCGTGCACCACGCCGGTGCGGTTGTGCACCCAGTAGAGCAGGTCCTGCGCGCCGAGCCGGTGCGCGATGTCGCGGCCCCGGGTCAGCACGTCCAGGGCCTCCTCGTGCATGCCCAGCTCGTTGAGGCACATGGCCTCCACGGTGAGCACGTCGCAGATCGCGGCGTCGTCGCCCAGGCCTTCCAGCAGCGCGACCGCGTCCCGGCAGGCGGTGACGGCCCGCTCCTGCTCGCCGAGCCGCAGCAGCTGGTTGGCCATCGACCGCAGTGCCGCGGCCCGGCCGGCGTCGTCGTGCTGGACGGTGGCCAGGTCGGCCGCCTGCCACGCCAGGTCACAGCCGCCCCGGTAGTCACCGGCCAGCCGGGCCTGCTCGGCACGGTCGAGCAGGCCGGCGACGGCGGTGGAGGACAGCACGGCGGGGGCGGATCCGGTCACATCGCTGTTATCGACCCGAAAGCCCGGCAGTTGAGGAAGCTTAGAAACGGGCCGCGAGCGCCCTCAGGGTGGCGGTGATGCCGTGTGCGTTTTTGGGCGGGAACTTGAGGATCTCCATCACCCGCGGCGACCGTGACGTCGAGTAGTCGAACGTCTCGGTGACCTCGGTGACGCCCGGCGTGGTCTCGGCCAGCTCCCACCGCCACCGGTGCCCGAGCGGGTGCTGCCACTCCACCAGCTGGTCGGCCTCGAGCCCGGTCACCACCGAGGTGATCGAGTACGGCAGCCCGTACTGTTTCATCCCGACGGTGAACCGGTCGCCGGCCTTGAGCGCGTGCGGCCCCTTGACCGGCACGTCCCGCACGGTCCCGGAGCCGTCCAGTTCCGCGTGCCGGTGCGGATCCGCCACCAGCGCGAAGATCTCCGCCGCCGGTGCGTTCACCAGCACCCGCCGGCTCACCCGCCGAGGTCCCGAATCCACGCTTGTCACTGCCGCTTCCGTCATGCGGCCACCGTAACCCGTACCGATCAGGCCTTGACCAGCGGACGCAGCGCCGCACCCACCTGGGCGACCACGCCGGGGCGGTGGCCGTTGCGGATCAGGTTGATGGTGAGGCCGTCGACGCCGGCGCCGAGGACCTTCTCGTTCAGCTGCTCGGCGACCTGGTCGGGGGTGCCGAGGAAGGCGCGGTTGCGGCGGTCGTCGGGGATGGTCTCGCCGAGTTCCTTCGCCTCCTGCTCGGTCTCGCCGACCATGCCCATGACCAGGTAGCTGGTCTTCAGCGTGGCCGGGTCGCGGCCGATCTCCTCGCACCGCTCGCGCAGCACGGACACCTTGCGCGCCAGGTCGTCCACGTCGCAGATGATGTTCATGTGGTCGGCGAAGCGCGCGGCCAGCCGGAACGTCTTCTGCTCGCCGCTGCCGCCCAGCATGATCGGGACGGCGGACCGGTACCGCGGGTTGTTCATGGCGCCGCGGGCCGTGTACCACTTGCCCTCGAGGTTGCCCTCCTCGCCACGCAGCATCGGCGCGATGATCGTCAGCGCCTCCTCGAGCCTCTCGAAGCGCTGGCCGAAGGTCCCGAACTCGTAGCCGAGGTCGTGGTGCTCCCGCTCGTACCAGCCGGCGCCGATGCCGAGCACGGCCCGCCCGTGCGAGACCACGTCGAGGGTGGTCACGGTCTTCGCGAGCAGGGCGGGATTCCGGTACGTGTTCCCGGTGACCAGCGTGGACAGCTGGACGGTCGAGGTGGCGGTGGCCAGCGCCCCGAGGGTCGTGTAGGCCTCGAGCATCGCGTTCTCCGGCGCGCCGATGCCCGGCAGTTGGTAGAAGTGGTCCATCACCAGCACCGTGTCGAACCCGGTGGCCTCGGCCTCCCGGGCCTGGGCGACGACGGTGTCGAAGAGTTCCTCGGCCGGTACGCCGGGGTAGGTGAAGTTGGGGATCTGGTATCCGAGCCGGATGGTCACGACGCCTCCGTGCGATGTCTGCCGATGTTGCGGTGCCTGCTGATGCTGCGATGTCTGCCGATGTAAGAGGGCTCTCACATGTTAATGTAAGAGCCCTCTTACGAGGAGGCAACTGAGACATGGGTTACCACCACGGTGACCTTCGGGCCGCGCTGATCGAGGCGAGCTTCGGGTTGCTGGCCGAGTCCGGTCTGCACGGGTTCTCGGTCGCCGCGGTCGCGCGCCGGCTCGGGGTGAGCTCGGCTGCGCCGTACCGGCACTTCCCGGACCGTGATCACCTGCTCGGCGCGGTCTCTTCGGCGGCCGCGCGCGATCTGCGCGCGGAGATCGTCGAGGCCACCGACGCCGCCGGCGACGACGCGGGGGACAGGCTGGCCGCGGTGGCGGGGGCCTACGTCACATTCGTGACGCGTACGGGCGCGGGCATCACGGTCATCTTCGCGGCCGGGCTGTCCGAGCTGGTGGACGAGGAGCGCCGCGAGCGCACCCGGGCCCTGATGACCACGATCGTGGACCTCGCCGTGGCGGCGGGACCGGGTTCCTACCAGGATGTCATCCGGCTCGTCGAGGCCACGATCGCCGTGGCGCACGGCTACACGTCGCTGCTCTTCGACGGCTTCTTCGCCCGCCCCGACGGCCACGCCACCGATGTCGCCGCCGCCCGGGCCGTCGAGACCGCGCGGGCGCTGACCAGCTCTCAGGCTCGGCCGCTGTAGTCCCGGACCAGCGGCAGGAAGACCTCGTCCACGATGGACACGATGCTCTCGTCCGTGGCCGGTCGCAGGTGCAGCAGCGCCTCCCCGCGCAACAGGTCGAACGGCAGGTCACGCACGCGCTGCGGCAGGCCGCCCGGTCGCCGCCCTCGCGCTCGGCGACGTCATCGCCAAGGTCAACCCGGTCGACGCCGAGCTGACCGCCGACCCCCTCAACCCCAAAACCGCTTTCCTGGCGTACGAGCGACGGCTGCGCCCCTTCGTCGACCGCAGCCAGGCGCCGGCGCTCCGTTCCGGCTCGAACGTCCTCCCTCGGACGGCACGCGACCTGCGCCGCCGCAACCTGAAGTTCCGTGCGGCGCCCTGGCTGCAACGCCTCGGCCTGCTGAACGTGCTGTCCAGCGCCCACGTCCGGGACGCCTCGAACGACTTCGCCCTCGCTACGAGCGGCCGGTGAGCGGCGCCGCGGACCGGGCGACCTGCTCCTGCCAGTACCTCTCGAACGGCAGCGCGGCGACCCGTTCCGCCTCGGCCCGGATCTCCCCGTCCAGCCCGGCGATCAGCCCCCGGTTGGCGTCGAACCAGCTCAGCAGCGCGACCACGGCCTCCGGCTGTCTTTGCTCGGCGGCCAGCACATCCAGCAGCACGCGTGCCAGGGCCGCCGCGTCGGTCGTACCCACCGGAAGAAGCGCGAGAATCCCGCGCACCGCGCCACCGGGCCGCTCCGGGATCCGCAGGATCCGGCCCACCAGGCCGGGCACGTCGGACTCCGTGCGCAGCAACAGCTCGAACCCGGCGACGTAACAGATCGCCGGCTTGCCCCGCAGGCTGCTCTCCACTCCGTCGCCGTCCCCGGCCCAGCCCCGGATGACCTCGACCGCGAACGGCAGATCGTCGAAGGCGTCGATCAGCGTCCGCACCACGGGCGGCTCGCCCAGCACACACAGCACCGGCGCCGGCCTTCCCGAGCGTGCCTGATCCCAGTAGGGAACCTCGCGCAACGAGTCCGGTGGGAAGGCCGGCCCGTCCGGGTCCAGCCGTCTCTCCGGCGGACGGCTCGTCTCGCCCTGAACGGTCACCGGCTCGCCGGCGCCGAAGAGCACGCGACCAGGCTCGATCTCCGCGGTCACCCGGTAACCCGTCCCGCGCGCGGCGGTTGCCGCAGGAGCGTCGGCCACCACCCGCGCGGTGCCGGTGAACGCCGCCGACGCGGACTCGACGACGGTGAGCCAGCTCGGCGGCTCGGGTGAGCGGCGCGACCTCACCACGTCGAGTGCTCCTCGGTCGCGACGTCGTTGGCGACCGGGTCCTCGTGCAGCGGCCAGATGCCGCCGGAGCCGTCGCCCGTACCGGTCACCTTGGCCCCCGAGGCCGGATCGGCCGTGACCACGCTTGCCGCCGGCGAGCCCGGGTTGACGGTGACCGTGGTGCCGTAACCGACCTCCCAGTCGGCGTAGCTCAGCGGGATGGCCGTATCCGAGTTCTTGTCCTTGACGGCGAGCCAGCTGCGGAACCGGTCGCGGCCGTCGGTGCGGACCAGGTGCTGTTCGTCGGCGCCGCTGCCCAGCTTCCACGGCTGGGTGGAGCTCGGGGTGTCGGACATGGTGCTCACCTTGGTGCTCGGGTCGGTGGCGGCGAACTGGTCGACGGTCTCCGGGCCGTACCACGGCACCTGCCCCGCGTCGCCGTCCCGCACCGGGATGGCGCTGAGGGTGTCGGACACCTTCTTGCGGTCGCTGAAGATCTGGGGGAGCAGCTGCTCGAACAACCCCGGCGTGTGTCCCGGCGGCTCGTAGTAGAAGTTGCGCGTGGACTCGAAGACCGTCTGCAGGAAGCCGATCTCGTAGTCGCCGATGCGGGCGGCCGGCCCGGTGGCCGTCACGCTGCCGGTGGCGCGGTACCGCTGGCTCGCCACCCGCAGGTCGGCGCCGTTCTTGGTGAACGCCAGCGGGTTGGCGACCGTGGCGGCGAAACCGCTGGAGGTGAACGTGACGGCGCCGGTCAGCGATGCCGCCCCCGCGCCGAGCCCGATCACCGACGCCGCGTTGGCGATCGCGCTGTCGGTCGTGGAGTACCGGGCCGCGTCGCCGGAGCGGCGGCTCGAGGAGGCGCCGAGGGCTTGCGCGACGGCCCGGTTGCCGGCCGTCCCCTGCAGAGCGAGCAGCGCCCGGCTCGCGGACGCCGGCGGATCGCCCCGCTCGGACGCCGCGGTCAGCAGCTCGTCGTCAAGCTCGGCGCGGACCCGGTGGGAACCCATCCGGTCAGTGTGTCCGTCCAGGTCGAGGCGGGCAAGGACCGCCGGGACAGCCATCCGGGCAGGCTACAGCGGATCCACGGTCGACCGGTCCGGTCAGCAGGGAATGCTCCACGGCCCCGATGCCGGACGACCTGGCGACGCCCTACACTTCGCGACGCAGCGGCGCCCCGCCCGAGTGGGCGCCGCTGCCCTCTGTCTCACAGGCGAAGGAGGGCATTGCCGCCGAGCATGATCAGCATGCCGACGGCGATCACGCCCCAGGCGATGCCGAGCCGGCGGGACGCGGTCTCCGGCCGGTTGTCGGCCATCGCGCGCACCGCGAAACAGACTCCGGCCAGGTTGACCGGGATGCCCACGACCAGCAGGCCGAGCACCGACCGCGGGGTGCGGTCGCTGTCCTGCGCGACGAGCAGCGCGAGCATCAACGGCACCGCGACCGCGAACACGACCGCGGCGAGCCCGCCGGTGAACCGCATCGACCGCGTCGGGTCCGAATCCATGTCTGCCCCTTCAGAACAACGTGATGATCAGGCCGAGCTCGCGCGCGGCGGTGTCGCGGCAATGGTCGGCGAAGGACCGCAGATCGGCGAGCACCCGGGCGAACGCGCCGTCATGCGGGTCGCCCTGCCGCACCTTGTAGACACCGTTCCGGGCCATCTCGGCGACAGAGAACCCGCGGCGTGCCGCGGCGACGTCCAGGGCGTCGATCCGGTCCGCCGTACCGGCCGGGAACGCCGGATCCGAGCACCGCCGGCTTCCGGCGAAGCGCTCGTCGCCGAACCGGACGCCGAACGACGGGTAGTCCTCGGCCGTCGCCCGCAGCGCGGGGTCGGCGCGGATCGCCCGCACCGGATCGGCGTCCAGCGGGACCGGGATGCTCTTGAAGTCGAGGCCCACGCCGCTCACTTCAGTAAGGGGTCATCCGTGACCGACGACCGATGTGCCGGCGGCGCCGGATCACGAGGCTCTGGGGATATCCGCGTTGACAAGATCAAGGACGTTCCGGACATCGCCGGCGAGTGGTACCGGGAGATCGTCTCATGGGCCGCCGCCACGCCCGGGGCGGGCCAAGACCTACCAGGACGCCGAGTGCCCGTCCCGGACCTTCACCGACCTGACGCCATCGTGGTCACGGTTCCAAACCGCGGTCGTTCAGCGCCGAGCCGAGGAGCAGCTCCCGGTTCTCCCAGGCCAGCGCCAGACAGGCCGCCCCGGAGGGGGCCAAGGTGTGGCCCAATCGTTCGACGGTGCTCTGTGTGAAAGGGATGTTCTTGATAACGCCGCCCTCGGAGTTCTCCTCGACCACATCGGGAAAAGCTGTCGAGAAAAATTCCTCGTCGAACACGGCCACGGTGAGCCAATCGGCCGTTAATGTCAGAGGGTCGAGGCCGAAGCCAAAGCAGTAGACGCTGAGTTTGTCGTCCTGAATGCCCTGCTCGAGTCGGCCGAACAATCCCTGGTCGTAGTCAATCGGCCGACCCGATTTAGCGCCGGAGTATTCATCCTCACCGAGCAGTTCCTCGGCGAACTCTCGCATCACATTTCGCCAGAGATTCAAGTCGTCCTCGAGGTAGCCCTGGGGCATCCTCGATGCGGGCTGAAAGGCGCCGGCCGGAATTACCTGATAGAGGTCCGTGGCGATCGCCAATGCGATTCCACTGCGTTCGTGCAGGAAGATGATGGGATCTGCGGCCCGGCGCCTCACGATCGTCAAGGTGCCGATGGACGGAAGAACTACACGACGATCCATCGCCAGTGCGTCCCGGAGAAACTCGCTGCGCAGGCGGAACTTCTGGCCGACTTCGACCGACATCTCGTGGGCCAGGGCTTCCGAAACGTCGATCATGTCGAAGTACTGGCACATGCCGAACGTCACCCACGGCGGATCGGCGGTCAAATCGAACGCGGTCATTCGGTAACTGGGCTGGTTGCGGAAGATGCCGGGCGGGCACAGTGCGGCCATCGCGGAGCTGTAGGAGTCAAAACGCTTGCCGGGTGCCCGGAACGGCAGAACGTGGCGGGTCAAATCGGCGATGGCAGGGTCGGTGCCGGCGTCATCCGAATCCCAGCGGCATTCTATGTCGGTGAGCTTGACGGGGCTCTCGACGAGCCACCGTTTTTCGGCGAGCAGGGTCGTTCCGGCGACCCGGAACAGGTTTTTGTCAGCACCCAGATGGATTTCGGCTGCTCGCTGGCTGAGCCGCAGCCGGCTGGCGTTCATCTGCTGTCGCTGGTGAATGAACTCGGCCTGAGAACTTTTCACCTTGCGCTCGCGCGCCGCCGGTCTCAGGTTGAACAAAATGGTCACGCCGAGCGCGACGAGGCCGACCGCCGGACCGACGAAGGCTAGCGTTTCCATCGAAGGCTCCCAAGACTTTGAGATCAGATTTTCGATTGTGCGGCGCCCTTTACCATAACGGCGAGGGTCAGCCCTGCCTGACAAGCCGGCAGCGCCGCCTGCACGCGGTTCCGCAGACCGAGGCGCGCCAGGATCAGGCGGCGACCTCGCCGCGGAGCGCGCCGATCGGCAACGCGCGGACCGGTCGGAGAAAGGCGCGAGGTGACGCTGTCGTGTGCGCAGACCGCCGACAACGTGCCGACCAGGGCGACCACCAGTGCGGACGGCAGGGCGAACGCGAGGACCAGCCCGCATGGGCTGGCTCGGGCCGGCTATATCGAGGTGCCCCGGGATCCGGATCTGGCGTATGAGTTCCTTCAGGTGCAGTGGCGGACCAGCCAGCACCACGGCGTGGAGATTCGGAGAGGGCGATGACGTCGACGTCGCATTGCCGATGCAGCCGAAGAACGACGCGGCCACGCCCGGGTGCGAGCGCAGGCCGGCCGCAGGGACACCGCGACACACCGGCCGGACACGGACCGGGACCGGCTCCGCGAGGAACGCGACCATCTTCGCCAGCACTCCGCCGGCCCGGAAGAGCTAGTCCGGACCTACGCCGTCGTTCGACGAACTCTCGATCGAAGATCGAGCCCTGCGAGACCGGGCTCGGACATCGTCAGCAACTGTGGCACCGCTCGGCGACACCGGCCGGTCCTGAGACTGTCCGGCGAGATGTTGCCTGGCCCGGTGCAGAGCGGCGGTGACGCTGGGTGCCGGAGCGGTGGGTGGGCTGGTTCCGAGGAGGGCCGTGAGGCCATGGGTGACCGCGTCGGGTGGTACGCATCGGGCTGCCAAGACGTCGTTGAGCCAGTCGCACTGCTCCGCGAGCAGGGTCGGGTCGTCCAGCAGCAGCGTGACGCAGGCCATGTCGAGCAGGTGCGCCAGGTCCGCGCGGGTGCGGTCTCGTTTCTCGGGGGAGTAGTCGTCGACGACCGGCATCAGTGAGGCGAGGGCGCCCGTCGCGTCGTCGGCCCAGCCGGACAGCAACGACTGCCCGGCCCGGTAGGCGTCCAGTCGGGCAGTCACGTCGTGGGTCGGCGTGTGCCGGGGCCGGCGGGTCAGCAGTTCGACCGCCCCGGCCGCGTTCGTTGCCCACCCGTCCGCCCCGAGCGCCCGCGCCCGTCGGGGGCCGTTGCCCAGTGCCCGCCCGCCGACGTAGACCGGCAGTTCCAGGGCGCGGATGGCCTGTACGGCCCGCATCAAGGCAGGCAGCGCCATCGGCACCGCACAGCTGAGCAGCACCGCGTCGGGCCGGTGCCGGACCAGATGGTCGACCAGGATGTCGGTGGGGTGCGAGGCGCCGAGGAAGCGCACCGGCCAGCCGTGGGTGACGAGCACCTCAGCCACCATGCGCGCTGGCAAGCTGTGCCAGTCGCCCTCGGCGCAGGCCAGCACCACCTCGCCGTGCATGCGGGGGGCGTTGCATTCGGCCGCGGCCGCCGAGAGCCCGGCCTCAGCGACCGCGGTGGCCGTGTGTTCGTCGACGACCGTCCAGACGGCCGTCTGCCACAGCGATCCGACCTGGGTCATGGCCGGTGCCAGCCCCTCGTCCACCAGTTGGTCCAGGGCCATGCCGTTGCGGATGAGGGTGGCGCACTGCGCGGCGGCCGATCTTCGGTCGGGTGTGGCCAGGTCCAGCAGGAGCATGTCGGCCAGGGGCAGGCTCACGTGGACAGCACCTCGACCGCCAGTTCCGGTTGACCCGGCCGGGAGGCCAACTCGAAGCGGTCTCTGCCTGCCTGCTTCGCGGCGTACAGCGCGATGTCGGCAGACAGGACGGCGGTGCTGAGGTCGCCCGCCTCCACGGCGGTCACCCCGGCGCTGAAGGTGACGGGATGCATCCGCTCGGAGTGCCACCGTCGGCGCAGGTTCTCCAGCGCCTTGAGCACGCCCTCGGGCGTGGTGGCGGGCATGATCAGCAGAAACTCCTCGCCACCGAGCCGGAATACCAGGTCGCTGGAGCGCAGGTGCTGGCGCATCGCCCGGGAGAACGCGACCAGTATCCGGTCGCCCTCCGCGTGACCGTAGGTGTCATTGACCTGCTTGAAGTGGTCCAGGTCGACCATGGCGATCGAGTCCGCGTCGTGCAGCTTCCGGACTCGGGCCAGCCCGCGGCGGTTGCCCAGTCCGGTCAGTGGGTCGGTGTCGACCTGGTCGGTGAGCCTGGCCAGGCGGGTGGCCCGGTCCGCGGCGGTCCGGGCGTCCTCGACCAGGCGGGGCAGCAGTCGCTCCAGGTCGTGCCGGGCGGGGCTGCCGACGGGGGCGACCGGCAGGAGCGGATCGGCCTCACCGAGGCTGACGTCGATCGGGATCGCGTCGGCGGGGCAGCGCATGGCCGGCACGGTGGCGCCGCCGAGGTCGGATACGGCACGCATCAGTACGCCGACCGCCTGTTCGACCGAGTCCACCCGCAGCAGCGCGCGGGCGCCGTCAAGGAGGACCTGCGTGGTGTCTTTGGCGGTGCCGGTGGACGGGGCAGGACCGCGGTTCTCGGTGGCGACGGGCCGGGAGTCCAGCCATGCGTCCAGGTCGGCTGCGGGCATCGGCCGGGCGAACCAGTAGCCCTGGCCGCGGACCACACCCGCGGCCAGGAGGAGGTCGACCACGGGTTGGGTCTCGATACCCTCGGCGATCACGTTCAGGCCCAGTTCGTTCGCCAGGTTCAGGATGGCTTTCACGATGGCGAGGTCCCGGACGTCGGTCTCGATATCGGCGATGAACGCACGGTCAATCTTGACGACGGTGGCCGGTAGGCCCTTCAGCGACGCAAGGCAGGAGTAGCCGGTTCCGAAGTCGTCGATCTGGCACTCCACCCCGGCGGCGGCCAGCCGTCGCAGGACCGTGATCGCCCGCTCATCGGCCATCGCCGACTCGGTGACCTCGACCGTCACCAGGCCCGTCAGCGCGGCCAGCGTCGTCACCAGCCGTTCGCAGTAGGCCGGGTCGACCAGGCAGACGACGCTCAGGTTCACCGCGCACGGCAGCGACCGGCCTGCCCGCGCCCAGGCGTGGGCCTGCTCGGCGACGGTGTCCAGGACGACCGTGGTCACGGCGCTGATCAAGCCGTACCGCTCGGCCAGGTCGATGAACTCGGCCGGCGGTACCAGCCCGCGGACGGGGTGCCGCATGCGCACCAGCGCCTCCACCGAGACCGCCTGCCCGGTCCGCAGGTCGACGATCGGCTGATAGTGCACCTCCAACTGACCGGCCGCGATCGCCACCCGCAGTTCCGCCACCCGCAGTTCCGCCGCCGGCCCTGACCGGTCGCCGGCCTGGTCCCGCGCCGAGGCGTCGTACAACGCCCAGGACCAGTGCCCGGAATTCGCCGTATGCATCGCGGACCTGGCGCCGCGGAGTAATGCCGGTCCGGATGCCGGACCGGCCGACCACGACGCAACCCCCACGCTGGCCGCCAGCTGTACCCGGATGTCCTGGCCGGCCTTGGCCGGGTCGGTCAGCACAGAGATCAACCGGGTGACCGGGTCGTCCGGGCCGGCGCCGGAGGCGGGGGCGAGCGCCGCGAAGACGCCCTCGTCGATGCGGGTGACCCGCCATCCGAGGCGGTCGAGGCCCGTCAGCCGGGTCGCCAACTCGCCCATGACAGCATCGCCGGCGGCCGTCCCGAACGCGACGCGGATGTCCCCCCTGAGGTCGTTCAGACCCAGCGTCAACATTACGACCGGCTGACCGTCGGAGGCGGTCCGGACGCGAGCGTCCAACTCGCGTTGGAACTCCCGACGGCGCTTCAGGCCTGCCAGGTGGCGCATCTTCCGCGGTTCGCCGCCGGGCCGGCGCCGTGATGTCGCCATGGATTCCCCCTGTAGCGCACCCGGCCGCGCTCGGTTTCTGACCTTCTGATCGGCATCGGAGGTGGGTCGCTTAATTTTCAGACCACGTCCGCTACGACGCCCGGCCCCCCGACGTGATCACCGCCCAAAGACGAGAACGCGGCCGCATCCACAGCGAACGCCACCAACGCCGGGCCCGGCCGGGCGGACAGCGCGTCGGCGGGCGGGCTCGGCCGGCCGCAACCCAGTTGCACTGGGGCGGGCACGTGCATCGCTACCGGCGGGGCGCAGATTTTGGGGTGCACAGAGACCGGCGTTCATCTGGCCCCCGGGCCAACGTGGCAGTCGGGTCTATCGATAAGGGCAAACCCGGTGCGAGTCGGGGACGCAAAGTCACGGGACCGTCAGGTCAGCCGGACTACCGAAAGAGAGCAGAGCCCCATGAACCTACCGATCAAGCTTCTCGGATCATTGGCAGTGGCCGGCATGGTCGCCGCCGGCGGCACCGCCTTCACCGCGTCCGGCGTAACCGGCCCGGCTATCACCACCCAGGCCGTCGGCGTCGGCTCGGCGATCCAGACCGTCACCGGTGCCGCCATCAGCACTGTCCACTACAACGCCACCGAGGAAGACATCGACTCGATCGCGTTGGTGTTCGCTGCTCCGCTCCAGCTCGGGTCCACCGTCGATCTCGGGGTCTACAGCGACGCAGGTACCACACCGATTGGCGCGGCTTCGGTCGACTGCGTCAACAACGTCGGCTCAAACCGCCTCAATTACCTCTGCACCATCACAGCATCCGACGGCGTCGTCACCAGCGCCACACTGAAGCAGATCACCGTCACGGTCGCCTGAGCGTGGGCGGTCTCTGACCGATGACTGTGATGCCGGTTCGCCCCCTTTGGGGCGGGCCGGCATCTGGGCTTTGGTAGCGTCAATCCGGGGTGGGCATGCGCCGCAGACTGTGGCTGGTGGTGACTGTGGTCCTGGCCGGGACCTTGGTCCTCGGCGGGTGGGCCGCACTGACCCACCGGATCTCCTACGTCGTCACCAACGGCGTCAGCATGCAGCCCCTCTACCGCGCTGGGGACCTCGTCGTCGTGGTGCGCTCCTCCTCGTACCACCGCGGTCAGATCGTCGCCTACCACGGCGGGGGCGTCACCATCCTGCATCGCATCATCGGCGGCGACGCGGACGGATTCACCACCAAGGGCGACAACAACCAGTCCATCGATCCCGGGCACCCCAGGGCGGCGGATCTGCTGGGCCACGCCGTCCTGCACATCCCGGCCGGCGGCATCTGGCTGCGGCGGCTGACCAGCCCACCGGTGCTCGCCGGCGCCGCGTTCATGCTGGCGATGGGTACCGGCACCGCCGTGCGGCACCGCAGACGACGGAGGCTACGCATGGCCGGCACGAACATCGAACCGCCCGCGGCGCCGGGCATGACGGCGGCACTGGCCGCCCTGCGCTCACCCCGGCTGCGCGTCGCCGCGCTCGTGCTCGCCGCGCTCGGCCTGCCCGGCGCTGCGCTCGGCATCGCGGCGTGGACCCGGCCGCCGTCTCGGTCCGTGCCCGCGCCGCAACCCCCGGCCCGCACGGTGACCTTTTCCTACGCGACCACGGTCGAACCCACCGCGGCCTACGACGGAACCGTCGTCACCTCGCCGGATCCGGTGTTCCGCACGGTGGCCAACGACATCGTGGTCACCTACGCCTACACCGGGCCACCCGGTCAGATCTCGGTGGCGGCCCGGCTGTCCAACGCCAGCGGCTGGCACTCCACCGTGCCGCTCTCACCCGGACGGTCCTTCTCCGGCACCGCCTACACCGGCACCGTGCACCTGGACCTGGACGCGCTGCAGGCACGGGCCGATACCGGCGCCGAGGCGACCGGGATGGGCTCGGGCGAGGTGGAGGTGGCCATCGTGGCGCGCGTCGCCACCGCGACCGGGACGCCGTTCACCCCCGCGCTGAAACTCAAGCTCACCCCGGCGGTGCTGACCGTCGCCGACGGCGGCCTCGTCGTGACGGACCCCGCTCCGAAGCCGACCAGCATCGTCGTTCCTCAGACCCTCGCCGCCGGCGGCCGGGATCTCGTCCGAGTCTCCACCGCCCGCGCCGTCTCGGCCGCGCTGCTGCTGGGCTCCCTGCTGGCCATCGCCTTCCTGGTCGCCGCCCGCCGCTACCGCCCGGTCGCCGAGGAAGAGGACATCCAGCGGCGCTACCGCCCGCTGCTCGTCGAGGTGACGCCGACAGCGCCCCCGGCCGGGCGCCAGGTCGTGCGGGTCACCAAGTTCCGCACGCTGGTCCGCCTGGCCGAACGGTACAGCCTGCTCATCACGCACTGGCCCACCGAGGACTCCACCATGTTCTCGGTGCAGGACGAATCGACCACCTACTGGTACGCGACCGGCTCCGGCACCTGGCCGGTGCCGATCACCACAGTGGCCGTACCCGTGGCTGCTCCGGCCCACGAGGACACACCAGACCCGTCCCATTGGGAACTGTCCATGCCCGAGGCCAAGGACGACGTGACCGACCTGGCCAACGGGTCGCTGTTTCAGGAAGAGGTCCGGTTCGCGATCGACACGACCGGCGGCACCCGGCTGTGCCTGATGCTCATGGACCTGGACGGGTTCACCGCCGTCAACGACGAACACGGGCGAGCGACCGGTGACGCGGTGCTGATCGAGGTCGCCGAGCGGCTGCGGAGGGCGGTGCGCCCCCGCGATCTGGTTGCCCGGCTGGAGGCCGACAACTTCGGGATCCTGCTGGAAAATGTCGGGCACGCCGCCGTCGAGGGCATCGCCAAACGCATTCTGCGCATCGTCAACGAGGCTATATCCATCGACGGCCGCACGCTCAGCGTGCAGGCGAGCCTGGGTATCGCGCAGTCTGACGCCGCCCAGGACGCCGCCACGCTGATCGAGCACGCCGGGGCCGCCCTGGTCGCCGCAAGGTCCACGGCCCCGGCCCAGGTGGCGTGGTTCGCCGGCGACACCGAGCCCGAATCGCCCTGAATCGCGTTCTGCCGGATTCTGGTTCCGCCCCGGCACCGCATCAGGCCCGCCACGACCATCCCCGGTCACGGGATCCGGGCAACCTCCCCCTCGATCGGCCACGCTCACTATCATGAAATAGCGTAGCTTTTCCGACGTACGGGGATGGATAGGTGGTTGCCGTGTTGGAGCATGCGTCACGGGCAGCGGACGCGGTCCTGGAGGCGGCACCGGACGCCATCGTCGGGGTGGACTCCGGTGGTCGGATTCTGCTGATGAACGCGCAGGCCGAGCGTCTGTTCGGGTATGCCGCGACGAGTTGATCGGTCAGACCGTCGAGATGCTCGTCCCAGCTGTGGCTCGGGACATGCACCGCGGGCATCGCGCTGCCTACCTCACCGACTCCGCCAACCGGGCCCTCGGGTCCGCGCTGGAGATGGCCGGTCTCCGCAAGGACGGCAGCGAGTTCACCATCGAGATCGCCCTGTCGGCCGTCAACACCGACGAAGGCTTGATGGTCGTCGAAGCGGTCCGCGACATCAGCGACCGCAAGAACGCCGAGGCCAAGTTCCGGTGGATGATCGAGGTCGCCCCCGACGCCATCCTCGGCGTCGACACCTCCGGATCCATCGAACTGGTCAACGCCCAGTGCGAGCGCCTGTTCGGGTACGGCCGCGACGATTTGATGGGCCAGCCGGTCGAGATCCTGCTCCCGCTCGGGCTGCGCCCGGTCGATGCCGGCCAGGTCGGCGCCGGGACCGAGTTGGCGGCGCTGCACAAGGACGGCACCGAGATCCCCGTCGAGGTCAGCTTGAGTGCCCTCGAGACACCGGGCGGGCGCCTCACCATGGCCGCGGTCCGCGACATCACCGATCGCCGCCGCTTCGAGAAGCTCCTGCGGGAACAGAACATCGAGCTGGAACGGGCCAGCCAGGCCAAGGACAACTTCCTGGCCAGCATGAGCCACGAACTACGCACTCCGCTCAATGCCATCATCGGCTTCACCGGCACGGTCCTGATGAAGCTCCCCGGGCCGCTCAACGCCGAGCAGGAACACCAGCTACGCCTCGTGCAGACCAGCGGCAAGCACCTGCTGTCGATCATCAACGACCTGCTCGACCTGGCGAAGATCGAATCCGGCCGCGTCGAGATCGCCCTGGAACCGGTCGACTGCGGCCGGGTCGCCGAAGAGGTCGTGCAGTCACTGCAGCCGACGGCCACCGGCAAGGGCCTCGTGCTCTGCGTCGAGGGATCGGACGCACCGGTGATCGCCATGGCGGACCGTCGTGCGCTCGGGCAGATCCTGATCAACCTCGTCAACAACGCGATCAAGTTCACCGACACCGGTGAGGTCCGAGTGTGCGTGATCCCCGCCAACGGCGAGGGGCTGCGCATCGAGGTCCGCGACACCGGGCCCGGCGTGCCGGAGATCGACCTTCAACGGATCTTCCGGGCGTTCGAACGCAGCGCCGCAACCACCAAGGCGTCCGAGGAGGGCACCGGGCTCGGGCTGCACATCTCGCACAAGCTCGCCGAACTGATCGACGCCGCGATCACGGTGACCAGTGTGGTCGGCCAGGGCAGCGTCTTCACCGTCACGCTGACCGGGCCGTGACACAGCCCGCCTCGGGCGCCCGCATCCTGGTCGTCGAGGACACCCCGCACAGCCTGCAGCTCATGCAGTACATCCTTGAGGCGCACACCCACACCGTCGTCGCTGCGGTCACCGGCGAGGAAGCAGTCCAGTTCGCCCAGGCGTCACGCCCCGACCTCGTCGTCATGGACCTGCAACTACCCGGCATCGACGGCTACGAAGCGCTGGCCGCCCTCCGCGCGACACCGAGCCTGGCCACCGTGCCGGTCGTGGCGGTGACCTCGTTCGCGATGGTCGGCGACCGCGACCGGGCACTGGGCGCCGGTTTCGATCACTACATGACCAAGCCGATCGACCCGGAGACCTTCGCCGCGGAGATCGGCGCGCGCCTGCCCGAGGGCCTGCGCGGACACCCTCCCGTCCCCGACGAGGACCACCACCGTGGGACTGCCGAACCGGAGTTCGCCGGACAGTACACGGTCGACGTCCTGGCCCTCGACGATTCCCCGATCAACCAGACCCTGCTGCGCAGCGTGCTGGAACCGCACGGTTACCGGGTGCGGACCGCGCTCACGGTCGAGGACGCGATCGCCGCCGTCGAGGCCGAGCAACCCGATCTGGTGCTCTCCGATATCCACGTCGGCCGGCAGTCAGGCACCGAACTGCTGTCGTACCTTCGCGGCGTGCCGAGCCTCGCGGTCCTGCCGTTCGCGTTCGTGACCAGCACCGCCGACTGGCAGAGTCCGCTGATGGACGGCGGCGCGGCTCCCGTCATCAACCGTCCCATCGAGCCGGCGGCGCTGCTCGAAAGAGTAGGCGCCCTGCTGCACAGCAATTCCGGATCCTGACCGTGGCCATCATCCTGGTAGTCGATGACCACGCCACCAACCGCGAGCTGGTGCGCACCGTCCTCGGATACGCCGGACATCAGGTGATCGAGGCCCACGAGGGTGCCGAGGCCCTGTCGATGGCCCACGCTCAGCACCCGGACCTCGTCCTGACCGACATCCTGATGCCGGGCATGGACGGCTACGAACTGACCCGGGAACTGCGGGCCGCCGAGGACACCGCCCGCACCCCGATCGTCTTCTACACGGCCAACTACCTCGAGGCCGAAACCCGCCCCTTCGCCGAGGCCAGTGGCGTGGCCCGAGTCCTGCTCAAGTCCTCGGATCCACAGGAACTCATGCACACTGTCGACGAAGTGCTCGCCGAGGGCCGGACATCCGCGGGATCCGTCGACACCGCCAAGGCGGACCAGAGCTACCTGCGCGCGGTCAGCGCGAAACTGTTCGACAAGGACAAAGCCCTCAGCGATACGGAGACACGGTTCCGGCTCATGGCCGACGCCTCGCCGGTCGGCATCGTCTTCGGCGACCACGACGGGTACGCCAACTACGTCAACACGAGACTCACCGAGATCATCGGCCGGCCCGCGGAGGATCTGCTCGCCCTGGGCTGGCTGTGTTGTGCCGGCGACGTGGACCACGATGCCATTCTCCGTGTGGCGCGAGGCCGTGAAGCCCGCGACGGCCGAGACCAGTACCGCTGCCGCGTCGAGCAGCCGGGCGGGAATGTGCTTTGGGCCAACGTCCAGGTGAGGGCGATCCACGACGAGGACAGCGAACACGCCGGTTTCATCGCCACCGTCGACGACGTGACGGCCCTCGTCGAAGCCGACGAGCGGAGCCGGGCCGCGGAACGCGGGCAGGACGTCGAGGCCAAAGACCGGGCCACCGAACGGCTGGAAAGCCTCAGCACGCTCGCCGGCGGCGTCGCCCACGACTTCAACAACATCCTGGGCTCCGTTCTCGCGTTCGAGAACTTCGTCTCCGAGTCCATCACCGAGCTGGCCGCGACCGAACGGCTGGACGCCGAGACAAGCGTGGCCCTGCTCAGCGATCTGACACAGATTCGCAAGGGCGGGGAACGTGCGGTCGGCCTCACCCAGCAACTGCTGACTTTCGGCAGCAGGAAGGTCATCAATCGCTCGGCGATGGACCTCAACCAGGCCATCCGGGAGTCCAACGCACTGCTCGCGCCCACCGTCGGGACAAGGCTGCGGGTGGTCACCGACCTGGCAGCCGATCTAGGACCCGTGGCCGCCGAACCTACCGTCGTGGCCCAGATCCTGCTCAACCTCACGGTCAACGCGGATCAAGCCATGCCCGACGGAGGGGCGCTCGCCATCGCCACCGCCAACGTCGAAGTTCCCGCCGATCAGCAGGACCCCATGCCGATACCGGCGGGCCGGTACGCGCGGCTGACGATCCGGGACACCGGACACGGAATGACAGCGGAAACCCTCAAGCACGCCGTGGAACCGTTCTACACGACCCGAGGGCGCGGCATGGGCACCGGACTCGGACTCGCCACCGCGTACGGCATCGTCAACCAACTCGGCGGCACCCTGCACATCAAATCCAGCCCAGGCCACGGCACCACCGTCACCATCCACCTGCCGCGCACCGATCAACCCGTCGAGACGCCCGCAGACGAAGCCACCCCGGCCGGCGGCACCGAAACGATCCTGGTCGCCGAAGACGAAGACGGCATCCGCGACACCCTCACCCGGACCCTGTCCAAGGCCGGCTACGCCGTCCTCGCCGCCGCCACTGGCCCCGCCGCGCTCGAACTCGCCGCCCACCACCCCGGAACCATCCAGCTTCTGCTCAGCGACGTGATCATGCCCGGCATGCTCGGCGACGAACTCGCCGAACACCTGCACGAAAAACGACCCGACACCGGAATCCTGTTCATGTCCGGCTACGCGGGCGACCTCATGAACCGATACGGCGTCCTCAAACCCGGCGTCACCGTACTGCCGAAACCGTTTACCACCACGGCGCTACTCACCGCCGTACGAACCGCCCTCAGCACCGCGGCGAAGTGACAGACGCGCTGGATGGCGGGCGGCCCTCTGGGACGAAAGTAGGAGCCGTGCGGGTCGCTGGAATCGCGAACGAGCTCAATCGAAGGGAAGGCCGTGGGTCTCGTTCTCAGGGCAGGTGAGGGTTGCCGTGGTGGGTAGCCGTACCACGAAGGTGGTGCCGGGCCCGGTGTGGTGGGCCAGGGCGATGGTGCCGTGGTGGCGTTCGAGGATGGTGCGGGTGATGACGAGGCCGAGGCCGGTGCCGGGGATGCGTTTGTCCAGGGCGGTGGAGGCGCGGTAGAAGCGGCGGAACAGCCGGGGTTGTTCGTCCGGGGGGACGCCGATGCCGGTGTCGGCGACAGTCCAGTTGATCATGTGGCTGGTGTCGTCGAGGCCGGCGGTGATGGTGATCGTGCCGCCGGCGGGGGTGTATTTGATGGCGTTGGTGAGCAGGTTGTCGGCGACCTGGCGCAGCCGGTTGGGGTCGGCGTGCAGGTTGAGCCGCTGGGGCAGCTGCATGGTCACCGTGAGCTGCTTGTCGACGGCTGGTGCGGTGTTCGCGTGTACGGCCTCGCTGATGATGGCGCACAGGTCGGTGTCGACCAGGTCGACGGCGAGTTGTCCGGATTCGAGCCGGGCCAGGTCGAGCAGGTCGTCGGTCATCACCGACAGGCGCTGCGAGCTGCGCGCGATGACGCGTAGGTATTCGCGTTGCTGCTCGGTGGTCAGTTCGTCGAGTTCGTCATCGAACACCGCGACGGCGCCGCTGATCACCGCCAGCGGGTTACGCAGTTCGTGGGTGACCATGGCCAGGAACTCGTCCTTGGTGTGGGCCAGTTCCACGGCGAGTTCCTCGGCCCGGCGCCGCTCGAGGTATTGCCCTACGTGGGCGGCGAGCCCGCCGAGCAGCCCGAGCAGGGTGTCTTCGGGGTGTTCCACCCGATCGCCGTAAACGCACAGCGCGCCCAGGGTGTAACGGCCGGTGGAGACCGGCACACCGACCGCGACGTGCAACCCGATACGCGCGGCAGCGCTGCTGCGCAACGACATCGTGTCGGTGCTCAGGTCCGCGATCCATCGGCCGGTGCCGTCGGCGCAGACCCGGCCGGGCAGCGCCACGCCGAGCTCGAGTACGTCCAGGGCGAAGTCGCTCAGCTGCCGGTCCGCTTCGACGTGGCGGGCTGCGCAGGTCAGCACTTGCCGGTGATCGTCGACCAGCCACAGTTCAACGACCGGCCAGCCCATCTTCACGCCGAGGGCCTCGACCATCCGGTGCGCGGCGACGGTGCTGGAGTCCGCCTCGGCCAGCCCCAGGGCGATGGCGGCTTGGACGTCGGCGAACTGAGCGGCCCGGCGCGCGCTGGTGATGTCGCGGGCGAAGGCGTGGAACATGCGCCCGCTGGGCTCCTCGGTGACGGTCAGGGTCATCTCGATGGGGAACTCGTGGCCGTCGCGGTGCAATGCGGTCAGCTGAAGCTGCTGTCCGAGGACTCGGCTGGGATCACCACCGGCGAGGCGGGCGAGACGGGCGAGGTCGGCGCGGTATACCTCGCGGAACCGGGCCGGGATGATCAGGTCGGTGAGGTCGCCCTCACAGGCCTCTGCGGCGTTGTAGCCGAAAACTCTCTCGGCGGCTGGATTCCACCCGTTTACCCGGCCGTCGGTGCTGGTGGCGATGTAGGCCTGCACCGCCACCGCGAACCCCACCTGCTCCTGGCGCACCTCATCGTCAACTCTTTCCGATACCGCTTGCGTCATCACGGCCCCCAGGTGGCCTAGGCTCGGTGACCGCGCCGCGCCCGGAGGGTCGTCGGCCGATGCTGTCGCACCCAACGTACCGCCGCTGTCCGATGCGCCTTACCTCCACGGAAACATTGGCAAGACTTCCCTAATCGTCTGACCAGCACGAACGACGTCTCACACGAGGGGTCCGCGGACACGTCCGACAGGGGCTCGGCCGCTCACGTGGCAGCGGACGACACCGCCTCGCGGTCCGGCCCGGGCAATGCGCCGAGCTCCACGGTGAGCCGCCGCCGCGGCCGGACTCGCCGTGGATCTCGGTGACGGTGTGCTCGCCACATCGCATCGCCTGGTTGACGGCGCCGGACGCGGTGAGCGTCCACAGGGCATCATGTGACCGTGAGCATGAGACGTGCCGGCCTTGTCCTGACCACGGCGATCATCGGCCTCGGTGGCTGTGAGTCGTCCCCGCCGTCGGCGACGCCGCAGTCCGCGGCCGGGCCGTCGCCCTCGGCGTCGGTGGTGTCGGCCCCGGTGGCGGCGTCCCCGTCGGCGGAGGCTCCGTTCGCCCCGTCGACCGCTTCGGCGGCGCCCGGCGGGCACGAGGTGACCGTGGACGGGAAGAAGATCGGCGGGGTCGCGCCGGGCCTCGGCCTGCCGCCGGGCAGCAAGGTCACCGACAGCATCGTCACCGGGGAGAGCACCACGATCATCCTGGCCGAGCCGAAGCCGGCCGCCGTCCTGGCCCACTACCGGAGCAAGGGGCCGGCGGCCGGGTACCAGGTCGGCGGCGACACCGGCGGGCGGCTCGGGCTGACCGGCAAGGGCTGGTCGGTGACCGTCACGACGCAGGCGAAGGACAGCACGCTCTCCTTCAATCCGATCCCGTCGGGAGACCCGTCCGACGCGGTCACTCCAGGCATCTAGCACGTTTCCGAACATGTTTCCTTGACGTTACGTGTGCGCATCTGTTTCGATGCGCTGAATCGATGTGCGTCAGTGGGGGAATCGTGAGCAGATTCGTGCGGTTGGCCGCAGCGGTGGCCGTGTCCACACTGGCGGTGGCGATGGCGGCCGTTCCGGCGTACGCAAGCGAACCCCAGCCCGTCTATCCCGCGACCGGGAACGGGACCGCCTTCCTGGACCACCGCGCGCTCCTCGGCGACGTGCCGGAGCCGGCCTGGTACGAGGCGAACATCCCGTTCGTCGACCTGCCCGACCGGGAGATCCGGGACACCTACTACTACCGCTGGCGCACCTTCAAGGAGGCGCTGAAGTACACCGGACCCGAGGACGGCTGGATCGTCACCGAGTTCCTCGGCCCGGTCGGCTACTCGGCGCCCAACGGAGGCATCAACGCGGCTGCGGGACACCACGTCTACGAGGGACGGTGGCTGCGCGACCCGCGGTACCTCGACGACTACCTGGACTACTGGCTCAGCGGGTCCGGCTCGCAGGCCAAGCCCGCCACCGAGGGGCTGAACAAGAACACCACCGACTGGGCGCACCAGTACTCGTTCTGGGCGGTCGACGCGGCGGTGGCCCGGGCCGAGGTCACCGGTGACTGGCGGTTCCTGCTGGACCGGCTGCCGCGGCTGCGCAAGCAGTACGAGGGCTGGAAGAAGTCGAACTTCGATCGAACTCGAGGTCTCTACTGGCAGACGCCGGTGTGGGACGCGATGGAGTTCACCGCCGGCTCGTACCAGACCGCCGATCCCTATCACGGCGGCGACGGCTTCCGGCCGACGCTCAACGCCTACCAGTACGGCGACGCCAAGGCGCTCGCGATGCTGCTGCGCCGGGCGGGAGACGACGCCGGCGCCGCGAAACTCGACCGGGAGGCGGCGGCGCTGAGCCGCAACCTGGAGCGGCAACTCTGGGACGGCGACTTCTACAAGCACGTGCAGCGCGACGCGACCACGCCGATCGACGACCGCGAGCTGATGGGCTACGTGCCCTGGTACTTCCACATGCCGCCGGCCGCGAACGCCAAGGCGTGGGCGCAACTGACCGACCCGCAGGGGTTCGCCGCCGCGTACGGCCCGACGACCACCGAGCGGCGCAGCCCGTGGTTCATGCACGAGGCGCTCGACGGCTGCTGCCGCTGGGACGGTCCGAGCTGGCCCTACGCCACCAGCCAGACGCTCACCGCCCTGAGCAACCAGTTGCTCGACTACCCGGCACAGCCCTATGTGGACTCCGAGGACTTCAACACCTTGCTTCGCGGGTACGCGTTGACGCAACGCAAGAACGGCCGGCCGTACGTCGCCGAGGCGCACCACCCGGACGAGGACCGCTGGATCTACGACGGGCGTGGCCACAGCGAGGACTACAACCACTCCACGTTCACCGACATCGTGCTGTCGGGACTCTTCGGCATCCGCGCCCAGCCGGACAACAGCGTGCGGATCGCCCCGCTCGCCCCGGCCGGCTGGGACCACTACGCCGTCGAGAACGTGCCGTACCACGGTCACAACCTGACGGTTCTCTGGGACAAGACCGGTTCCGCGTACGGGCGGGGGAGTGGTTTCCGGGTCTATGTGGACGGTGTGCTGACCGAGCAGCGGGACGCTCCCGGCGACATCCGGGTGAAGCTCGGCGTGCGCCCGGCCGGCGAGAACCTGCCCGCCCCGGTCGACGACGCGGCCAACCCGGCCGAGAGCGGCTACCCCGCGGCCCGGGCCTCCTACACGTGGTCCGGCGACAAGGCGGCCGACGCCATCGACGGGCAGAACTTCCACCTGGACGTCCCGGCCACCCGCTGGACCACCTGGCAGTCGCCGAACCGGACTGACTGGCTGGAGGTCGACCTGGGCGCCGCCTCGGTCGTGTCGGACGTGCGCCTCGACTTCTACGACGACGGCGGTGGGGTGCGGACACCCGACACAGTCGCGCTGCAGTACGAGAAGGCCGGCGTCTGGCAGGACGTGCCCGGTCAGCGCCGGGATCCGGCGACGCCGGCGGCCCGGGCCGTCAACCGGATCGTGGTCGACCCGCCGATCCGCACCGACCGGCTGCGCGTGGTCGCCGCCCGGGCAGACGGGGGAGCGGTCGGCATCACCGCCCTGCAGTCGTGGCGGCGGCCGGACAACCGCCTGCGTGTGGAGATGCCCGCCGCCCTGTCCGTCGACGGCGGTGACACCGTCCGGGTCAAGAGCCGGGTGACCGCCACAGCCGCGACCCCGGACGTACGGGTGGAGCTGGAGGTGCCGCGCGGCTGGACCGCGACCCCGGTGACCGCCGCGAGCACCGCCCTGCTGGCCGCCGGTGACACGCTCACCACCACCTGGAAGGTGACCGTCCCGGCGGACGCGCGGCTCACCGACCGCCTCCCGCTGCGTGCCCTGGCCCGCTCCGGCAAGGCGCTCGGCCGGGTCAGCTCGGCGATCACCCGGACCGCGTACCAGTTCGACCCGGCCGACTACGCGACGGTCGCGTGGGACGACGACTTCACCACCGACCGGCTCGGCGAGTACCGCGTCGACCACCCCGTGGCCGAACCGTCGCCGGCGCTGTCGGTGTCCGGCGGCGCGCTGACCGCCACCGCGACCGGCCGGGCCTTCGCCGTGCTCGCCGCGCCCGTGCGAGGCGACGCGCGGGGCACCGCCGTGATCGTCGAACCGTCCCGCTTCTCCGGGGCGTCACCGGAGGACAGCCTGTTCCTCGGCGCGTCCGCCGGATCCCGGGACAACGCCCTGGCCTGGTACAACAACTTCCACGGCAGCTCCGGCGCCGACGTGCAGGTGGGCGGCGCGTCCCGGTCCGAGGCGACCGGCGGGTGCTGTGCGGCGTACCGCTGGGAGGCCGGTGACCGGATCGCGGTGCTGCTGCGCTGGGGCCGGCTCACCACCTGGGTCGAGCACGAGGGCGCCTGGACCCAGATCCACGACGCCCCGGTGAGCGCGGCGGTCGACGAGGTCACCCTCGCCGGGTGGTCACCCGCTTTCGGCGTACGCCTCGACCCCGGCTCTCTGGCGGTCGGCCGGTTCACCGTGCGCACCAGGTGAGCCGCACACCCGGGTCCACTGTGCGGAGTCGACCGGCAGGGTGGAGACTGCAACCGTGAGACGACAGGTGATTGCTGGAGTGGCAGTGCTGGTGGCCGTCGTTGCCGCCGGCTGGGGCGGGACACCGGCGGCCGCGGCGAGCGTGCCCGCCGACCAGGCCGAGTGCCCGCGGGTCCTGCAGTGCAAGTGGCTGCCGGCGGCGTACGCGTCGAACAACCCGGAGGACGCCAACGCCTACGGCAACTACGACCTCGCCGACCGGCCCGCCACGATGCCGATCAAGTACATCGTCATCCACGACACCGAGAGCAGCTACGCGAGCACCCTGGCGCACTTCCAGAACCCGCGGGCCTACACCTCCTCGCACTACGTGATCCGGTCCTCGGACGGCGAGGTCACCCAGATGGTCCGCACCAAGGACGTCGCGTGGCACGCCGGCAACTCGTTGATCAACGGCGAGTCCATCGGCATCGAGCATGAGGGCGTGGCCGCGGACGGCGCGGCCTGGTACACCGACGCGATGTACCGCAACTCGGCGGCGCTGGTCCGCTATCTGGCGGCGCGGTACCACATCCCGCTCGACCGGGAACACATCATCGGCCACGACGACGTCGCGAACCAGCGCAACTACCGCGGCTCGCACTGGGATCCGGGCCCGTTCTGGGACTGGAACCGCTACATGCGGCTGCTCCGGGCGCCGGCCCCGGCGCCGGGCAACCGGCTGGTCACCATCAAGCCGGCCTGGTCGATCAACCAGCCCGAGCTGACCTACTGCTCCAACGGTTGCCGGACGCTTCCGAAGCAGCCGTCCAGCACGGTCCTGCTGCGGACCGAGCCCCGGGACGACGCGCCTCTGCTGACCGACCCGGTGCTGGGCGGTGGCACCACCGACGCCGCCGACTGGTCGGACAAGGCGGCGGCCGGCCGCACCTACGCGGTGGCCGAGCGGCAGGGCCGGTGGACCGCCGTCTGGTTCGGCGGTCAGAAGGCGTGGCTGCTCAGCCGCCTGCTCCGCCCGGCGGCGGGCCGGGTGATCCGGCCGCGGGCCGGTACCGCGATGCGCGTCTACCCGGCCAACCTGCCGGAGCCCGGCGAGTGGCCGGCGGGCGCCCCGGCCGGCAACCCGGCGACGCCGCCGGCACCGGCCGTGGTCTACACGATCTCCGGGGACCAGCGCTACCAGGTCGCCGACCAGAGCCCGGCGATGGTCTACTACGCCCGTTTCGGCGGCGACGAGGTGCCGTACAACCACACCGTCATCCGTGGCGCCGCCACCTACTACCGGATCTCGTTCAACCACCGGTTCATGTACGTCAACGCCGACGACGTCGAGGTGGTCAGGGGCTGAGGGTGCGGACCTCGACGTCGTTGAACGAGGCGGCCCACGGCGGTGACTCGTCGCCGGGAGCGGTGACCAGGCCGATCATCGGGCGGCCGCGGTCGATGTCGGCCTCCGGGAGAGCCGCCTCGCCGACCGGCACGCCGTCGTGGCCGAACCGGGCGACCCCGTCCCGGACCACCACCTGCAGCCGGATCGGGGTGTCCCGGCGAAGGCCGGGCGCGCCCAGCTCGACCTCGCGCACCACGTACGCGATCGCGCCGTCCCGGTCGACCGACAGCCGGAAGGCGTCCTCGCACGCGGTGAGCTGATAGCTGCGCGCGACCTGCCAGTACAGCCAGATGCCCAGGCAGGTGCCGGGCTCCTCGATCCGTCCGGTCACCTCGATCGTGTGGTCGCCGGCGAGCTCCTTCTCCGGGCCGGAACAGGTGAAGAAGCCGGGGCTGACCCGGTGCGCACGCAGGGCGCCGTCGGTGACGTCGCAGTTCGACTCCTCCTCGCCCACGACGTAGGTCCCGTTCCACTGCCCGCCGACGGTGAGCGTGTCGGCGATGAACACCTTGCCCTCGGGAAGAGCGAACGAGGCCGGCGGGGACGGCCGGCCGGAGTCCACCGTCGTGCCGGTGTCGAAAACCCGGGCCGCGGCGAGCGCTCCGGCGCCGAGCACGAGCAGCGTGGCCAGGGCGGCCAGCACCCCGATCCACACCCTCCGGCGCCCGCGCCGATGCCGGGCCGGCTCGTGCACCCGGTCGACCGCGCCGCGCAGCGCGGGCTGGCGCTGGAGAACCTCGGTGGCTCGGAGCACCTCGGTGACCGGCTGCGGTCCCGACCCGATCAGGGCGTCCAGCAGGTACTTCGCGGTCGGCCGGCGGCTCGCGTCGGTGGACAGCGCCTGCTCGACCAGCCGGCGCAGCGTGCCGTCCAGCCCGCGCAGGTCCGGCGGCTGGGAGAGGATCCGGGCGGCCGTCGCCACCGGCGAGTCGGCGTCGAACGGCCCGTGCCCGGTCGCGGCGAACGCCACCACGCAGCCCCAGGCGAAGATGTCCGCGGCCTGGGTGAGCGAGACGCCGGTCCCGCCGAAGCGCTCCGGCGCCATGTACGCCACCGTGCCGACCATCCGGCCGGTGCTGGTGTGCTCGGTGGTCGCCTCGAGGGCCCGCGCGATCCCGAAGTCGATCACCTTGGGGCTGCCGGGCGCGAGCAGGACGTTCTGCGGTTTGAGGTCGCGGTGGATGATGCCGGCGTCGTGGATCGCGACCAGCGCGGTGGCCACCCCGATCGCGACCGAGTGCACGTGCGAGCCGGTCAGCGGCCCCCGCTCGCGGACCACCTCGAACAGCGACGGGCCGTCCACGTACTCGACGACCAGGTACGGCCGTGGCGCGTCCGGGTCGGCGTCGAGCACCGCCGCCGTGCAGAACGGCGGCACCTGCCTCGCCCGCTCCACCTCCGAGCGGAACCGGCGCCGGAACTCGTCGTCGTCGGCGAGCTCGGCGTGCACCACCTTGACCGCCACCGGCCGCCCGGCCGGGTCGCGGGCCAGGTAGACCACGCCCATGCCGCCCGAGCCCAGCCGCCCGGCCAGCGCGTACGGCCCGATGTGCGACGGATCCCCGGCGCGCAGCGGGCCGCCTCGCGGCGTGACGTGATCCACCGGCCGAGGGTAATGCGCCGGGGCGACCAGGGTCACCGTCTGGCGGCCCACCATTCCTCGGTACGCATCGTGCGGTGCGCGCCCAGCCCGGTCGGCGGCATGTTGCCGTACAGGGCGTGATGCGAGCCCTCCGGTGAGTGCAGGAGCTCGTGCCACACCCCGACGCCGTCACTGGCGCCGTAGTGCCACCAGTAGCGCCGCTGCGCCACACGGTGGGAACCGGTGCGCTCCCGGGCGTACCCGTGAAGGTCGTCTGTTGAACGCCAGTATTGGACGATCATCGCCTGGCGGGGGCCCGGCCCCAGCAGGAGGCGGTAGCCGAGCAGGCCGCTGTCCGGCGCCGAGGCCAGCTCGCGGAGCATCCCGGCGATCGTGAGCAGCAGCGGCAGCCATCGGCGGACCTTGCGCCACCGGTTGATCCGGATGCCGAGCAGGAACATCACGGCCGGCTCGGCGTTGTCGGCGGTGAACTTGCCGGGGCGGACGGCGACCGGCCCGGCGTTCCGGCTCCACTCGGGGCGCAGCAGCAGCGACACACTGTCCCGGACGGCTGACATCACCGGCAGACCATAGATACGAAAGCCGTAGCAATGGTGCTGAAGGGACAGAGGACCCTGCAACGATGTACGGACGACACCTCGCTTCCTTGCCGGACGGCAAACCGGCTACGTGTTCACCGCCCGTGCCTACGGCGCGGCCCGCCGGCCCCACTCGTCGATGACCTGCTGGAGGGAGCCGGTGACCAGCGTCAGGAGTTCGGCGGAGGAGGCGAAGCGCGCGCCCACCGGCGTACCCGGCCCGAAGATCTCGCTGCCACGCCGGGACGCGGCCGCCAGGACCTCGTTCATCTCCAGCGCGGAGCGGATGGACCGGATCCAGATCTCGTCGTCGATGACGTAGCGCTCGCGGCGCTCGCCGGCGGCCCGTTGCCGCGAGATCAGCCCCTGCTGCTCGAGGAAGGTGACGGCGTGCGAGATCGACGCCGGGCTGACGCGGAGCCGCTGGACCAGCTCGGCGGCGGTCAGGCTGCCGGAGTCGGTGACGTACAGGCTGGCCATCACCCGGGCCACCATCCGGGGAAGTCCCTGCTGGACGAGGAGGTCGGTGAAGGAGAGCGTGAAGTCCGACTCCCGCTCGGCCTCGGGTTGCGACGCGGCCGGTTTCCGCCGGCGGGCCCGGCCCCGGGTGGCGGCGTCGGCCCGGTCCGCCCGATAGTCGCGAGCGCCGCCGTTGCGGGTGACCTCGCGCATGATCGTCGAGGCGGGCCGGTCCAGGCGCCGGCCGATCTCGGCATATCCGAGACCCTCGGCCAGCCACGTGGCGATGTCCTGCCGATCCTGGCCGGTCAGTCGTCCACCGGGCATGCGTTCACTCCCATGTCATTGCAACGACCATTGCGTTCAGCGTCAGTTCCATTGCAAAGATACGCCTAAACTCGTTGACCGTCTAGTAAACGCAACGTACTTTTCAGTCATGCCTGTAGACACGAAGTTGCGTGAGGTTCTCGAACGGCACGTCGCGTCCGGCCGGATCCCCGGCGTTGTCGCCCTGGTCGGCCGGGGCGACGAGACGCACGTCGAAGCGGTCGGGACGATGCGCCACGACGGCGGCCCGCCGATGCGCCGGGACACCATCTTCCGGATGGCGTCCACGTCCAAGCCGGTCACGATGGCGGCGGCGATGATCCTGCTCGACGAGTGCCGGCTGCGGCTCGACGACCCGGTCGAGCAGTGGCTGCCCGAGCTCGCCGACCGGCGGGTGCTCACCCGGATCGACGGCCCGCTCGACGACACCGTCCCCGCCCGGCGGCCGATCACCGTGCGAGACCTGCTGACCTCCACCTTCGGGCTCGGCATGGACCTGACAGCGCTGGGCAGCCCGATCATGAACGCGGTCTTCGAGCAGGGCCTCACACCCAACCTCCCCGAGCCGATGCCCGAGCCGGACGAGTGGATGCGCCGCCTCGGCGCGATGCCTCTGATGCACCAGCCCGGCGAGCGCTGGCAGTACCACATCAGCAGCGACCTGCTCGGCGTGCTGGTCGCCCGGGTCACCGGCCAGTCGTACGAGACGTTCCTGCGCGACCGCGTCTTCGACCCGCTAGGCATGCACGACACCGGTTTCCACGTGCCGGCCGACAAGATCCACCGGCTGCCGCCCGCCTACGCGCCCGACCCCGCCACCGGCGAGTTCACCATCTGGGACGAGGCCGAGGGCGGCCGCCACAGCGAGCCACCGGCGTTCCAGGGCGGCGGCGGTGGCCTGGTCTCCACGGTCGACGACTACCACGCGTACTTCCGGATGCTGCTCGGCCACGGGATCCTCTCCCGGCCCGCGAAGGAGCTGATGACCACCAACCGCCTCACCCCCGCGCAGCAGGCCGCCCGGCACGCCACGGCCGTGAACAACGTGCACCTGTCGTACGGCCAAGGCCAGCACGGCGGCTGGGGCTTCGGCATGGCGGTGCGCACCTACCGCGGCGACTACGCGCCCGTCGGCCAGTTCGGCTGGGACGGCGGCATGGGCACCACCGCGTACGCCGACCCCGGGAACCAGCTCGTCGGCATCCTGCTCACCCAGGTCGGCATGTCGACCCCCGACTCCGCGCGCCTCATCCACGACTTCTGGACCACGCTCTACCAGACGATCAGCGGCTGACACCCGGCCCGGCGGTGACGGCCTCCCGGACGATCGTGGCCAGGTTCCGCGGGGCGGCCGTCCGGAAGGCATGCGCCAGAGGGACCCGAGTCACCCGGATTCGTGGCGTCCCGGCTCAGCTGCCAGGCGCAGTATGTTGTCCAGAACCTGGAGGACATGCCCGAGGTGCGGGGCTGAACCCTGTCGTAGCGGCCGGAGGACGAGTTGGCGGTGCGTGTGGCCCGGCTGGTGCCGGGGGTCGCCGTGCTCCGGGCGTACCGGAGATCGTGGCTCCGTGGCGACCTGCTGGCCGGCATCACCGTGGCCGCCTACCTCGTGCCGCAGGTCATGGCCTACGCCGGCCTCGCCGGGCTGCCTCCCGTGGCCGGGCTGTGGGCGATCCTCCTTCCGCTCGCCCTGTACGCGCTCCTCGGCTCGTCCCGGCAGCTGTCGATCGGGCCGGAATCCACGACGGCGCTGATGACCGCGGCCGCCGTCGCGCCCCTGGCCGGCGGCGACCCGAGCCGGTACGCGGTGCTGGCCGCCACGCTCGCGGTCGTCGTCGGCGTGCTGTTCCTGGTGGCCTTCGTCGCGCGCCTGGGCTTCGTGGCCGACCTGCTGTCCCGGCCGATCCTGGTCGGCTACCTCGCCGGGGTGGCCATCACGATGATCGTCGGCCAGCTGGGCAAGCTGACCGGTGTCCGGGTGGACGGCGACACGGTGCTGGGCGAGCTGGTGTCGTTCGCCGGGCGGCTGGGCCAGGTGCACTGGCCGACCGCGGTGCTGGGCGTGGCCGTGGTGGTGCTGCTGTTCGTCGGCCAGTGGCGGGTGCCGCGCCTGCCGGTGCCGCTGGTCGTCGTGCTGCTGGCCACCGTGGCGGTGCTGGTCCTCGGGCTGCGGGAGCACGGCGTCGCGGTGATCGGCGAGGTGCCTCGCGGCCTGCCCGCCCCGGTCCTGCCGAGTCCCGGCGACCTCGGGAACCTGCTGCTACCGGCGGTCGGTGTGCTTGTGGTCGGCTACACCGACACGGTGCTGACCGCGCGGGCCTTCTCCTCGCGTACCGGTGACAAGGTCGACGCGAACCAGGAGCTGCTCGCGCTCGGGGTGGCCAACGTCGGCGCCGGGGTGCTGCGCGGCTTCCCGATCAGCAGCAGCGGCAGCCGCACCGCGCTGGGCGTCGCGAGCGGCGCCCGTACCCAGGTCTATTCGCTCTTCGCCCTGGTCTTCGTGGTCGCCGTCCTGCTGTTCGCCGGGCCGATGCTGGCAATGTTCCCGGCGGCCGCGCTGGGCGGGCTCGTCATCTACGCGGCGGTGCGCCTGGTCGACGTGGCCGGGTTCCGGAGGCTGGCGTCCTTCCGGCGCAGCGAACTGCTGCTCGCGTTGGCCGCCACGGCCGGTGTGGTGGTGTTCGACATCCTGTCCGGGGTGCTGCTCGCCGTCGGGCTGGCCGTGGCCGAGCTGCTCTACCGGGTGGCCCGGCCGCACGACGCGGTGCAGGGCTTCGTGCCCGGGCTGGCCGGCATGCACGACATCGACGACTACCCCGCCGCGACCACGGTGCCCGGCCTGCTCGTCTACCGGTACGACTCGCCGCTGTTCTTCGCCAACGCGGAGAACTTCCGGGACCGGGCGCTCGCGGCGGTCGCCGATCAGGCCGACCCGGTGCGCTGGTTCGTGCTCAACATGGAGGCGAACGTCGAGGTGGACAGCACGGCGCTGGAGGCACTCGAGGCGTTGCGGGCCGAGCTGACCGGCCGCGGGATCGTCTTCGGTCTGGCCCGGGTGAAGCAGGACCTGCGCGAGGCGCTGGACGCCTACGGCCTCGCCGCGTCCATCGGCGAGGACCGCATCTTCCCGACCCTGCCGACGGCGGTCGCCGCCTACGAGAGCACGTAGCGCTCGTCCACCTGGCGGCCGGCGCCGCAGTGCGTGCACTCGCGGAAGTAGGTCGGCCGCTTGACCGGGAACAGCGGGATGAAGAAGAGCGTGAACTTGGTCGTCCGCTTCACCAGCCCCTGCGCCGCGGTGTTCCCGCAGACGTCACACAGCATGGTACGAACCCCGAGGCGCTGGTCGGAGGTGCGGAAACCGAAGAGGATGAACATGCCTCCACGGTACGGGCGTCAGTCGAGGTAGCGCCGGGCGACGACCGTGGGCTGCTCGGTGATCCGGCCGGCCTCGGCGTTGCGGGCCAGCCGGAGGTACTGGGCGTGCGCCCAGGTCAGCGGCGTCGCGGAGAACGTCGGGGTGCCTGGGGTGTGGCCGGGCGGCGGACGCTGGTCCCAGACCTGCTCCGGCAGCATGTGGCCGGGTCCGGCGGCGGCCGCCATCGTGCGCAGCCTGACGGTGGCGGTGCCGGGGCGGCCGGCGGCCAGGTCGTACTCGCCGCGCTCGCCGGTCAGCAGCGGCCACGCGCGGCCCCGGGTGAGCAGCGAGTCGTCCGGCAGGCCGTAGTCCCAGGGGCTGCCGTCGAGCCGCTCGCCGAAGCCGTCGAAGGACGCCCGGTGCCAGAACTGGCCGCTCGGGGTGTTCACGCCCAGGCGTTCGTCGACGACGCGCAGGGTGTTGACCACGGCGGGGTCTCGGGCGGGCAGCACGCCCAGCCGGACCAGCTCGAGGAAGCTGGGGTCGAGGACGCGGCGCTGGTCGACGTTCGACGGGCCGCTGTCGCCGATCGTGTAGGTGGTGCCCGCGTTCGGGTTGCCGTCCTTGGTCAGCCGCAGGAAGTACGGCTTCGCCGAGTACGGGCCGTTGGTCGTGACCGTCCACTGCTTGACCCGGGACTGCCAGTCGTCGGCCGTGGCCAGGTAGCGGCGGGCGGACGCCGGGTCGCCGTGGCGGCGGGCGATGTCGGCGGCGCACACCAGCCCGGCGATCTCGGCGGCGATGGTGGCGGGGGAGTAGCCGGACTGGTTCTCCCAGCGCTCCTGCGGCGTCCACGGCGCGCGGTTGCCGTCCTGTTCGAAGGCGAGCAGGAAGTCGGCGGCCCGCCTGACGTGCGGCCACGTGTCCCAGCGCTTCAGCTGGTGGGCGAGCACGATCGGCAGGGCGACCTCGTCGAGCTGCAGGCCTCCCCACACGGGGGTGCCGTCGACGCGCGCGTTCTGCGGGAACGAGCCGTCCGGTTTCTGCTGGACGTCGAAGAGGTGGTCGAGGGCCCGGTTCGCGCCGCGCACGTCACCGGCGGCGATCAGCCCGGTGGCGACCTGGTAAAGATCACGGGACCAGACCAGATGGTACGGACCTGAGGGATCGTCACGGCCGAAGGCCCACGGCATGGCGGGCGCGGCCACGTACGCCCCGCGGTTGATCTTGTCCTCGCTCGCGGCCAGCACCATCGCGGAGGTGCGCCACAGTTGCCGGTCCACCGCGCCGCGCGGCTCGTCCAGGCCGGCGAGGTAGCGGTGCCAGCCGTACGCATAGGATTTTGACGTCTTGTCGAAGCCCTGCCGCAGGGACGCGCGGGCGGCGGCCGGCGCCGTGGCCGCATCGCCGAACCCGAGGGCGAGCGTGCTGCGCTTCCCCTTGAGCTTTGCCGTCTGGACCAGGTTTCCGCTGCTCGCGGTGGCGTAGTGCCAGTCCATCCGGCCGTCGCGCAGGTCGGTCCAGCCGTCGCTGACGCCGCGGAAACCGTTCGAGGTGGCGGCGAAACCGCCCTCGGCGGCCAGCGCGCTCGCGGTCTGGCCGTCGGTGGCGACCAGGCCGTCGCCGCTGTCGCTGCCACGCGTGTTGGCCAGCGCCGGGTCGTAGATCGCGTAGAGGTCGTGGTCGCGCGGCCCGCTGAAGGCCAGGTCGACGAGCACGGTCGGTCGGGCCGGGTCGGTCGCGTAGCTCGCGGTCAGCCGCCACTTCCCGGACCGCTCGGTGAAGGTCTGCCGGAAGCTGAGACTCCGGGGGTCGGTGATGTCGGTACGGACCCTGGTGTCCCGGGCGGAGACCGCGTGCCCCCGCCGGTCGGCCACCACGAAGTCCAGCGTGCGGCCGGCCGGCGAGTCGATCCGCGGGTAGTAGATCTCGCCGAGCCCGCCCTCCTTCTGCACGGTGAACCACACCGTGCTCGCGGTCGTCGCCGAGGTCCCGAAGCCGGACTTGCCGGCCGGCAGGTACTGCTCGTCGACGCCGGGCGCGCCGGGCGCCTCAACGACGCCCGGCTGCACCGGCAGTGTGACCGTCAGAAGTCCCGCCGTGAGGAACCGGCCCCAGATGTACGCCACGATGCCCGGCTTTCCCGGCCGGAAGATCGGTAAACGTCCATCGACTACACCTGGTAGAGCCGGACCCAGTCGACCTCGTAGCTGGCTGGGGTCATGTTCGTGCCGTCGAAGTTGTCCAGCTGGATGGTCAGGTGACCGGAGGCCATCGCCTGCATGGCCTTGCGGGTGGAGGTGGCGCCGCCGGAGAAGCGGAACCACTCCACGCCGTCGATGAACCCCTTGACGTGATCGGGGGTCCACTCGAACGCGACGTTGTGCCACTGGGTCATCGGCGCGCCGCAGTTGCGCTCCTCGGCCCGCTCCTGCTGGGTCTTGCCCGAGGTCACCGGATAGTGCAGGAACGCCACCGCGCAGGCCGCGCCCGGCTCGCCGTTCTCCAGGAAGTCGTACTCGCCCTCCTGCGGCCACTTGTCGCCGTCCGGCCAGACGATCAGCAGCGGGTGATAGGTGCGCCCGTTGCCGGTCGCGGTGTTGCGCGACCGGACCCGGGCCTCCCAGCGGCCGTACCTGGTCTTCCAGTCGTTCTGCAGCCAGCCCGTGGTGCCGTTGGGTGCGCCGGTCATCACCAGCTTCCCGCCGTCGACCGTGGTGGCGCTGGCGCAGCGGGCACCGCCGCTCGCGTGCGGGTTCTTCCAGCACTCGTCGGCATCGCTCCACTTCGCCGGGTCCGGCCTGCCGCTGTAGGCGAACTCGTCGCTGTACTGCGCCAGCGGCGTGCCCCAGCCGTTGCGGACGGCCGCCTGGGTGCCGTCACCGGACACCTCGTCCGGCGGCGGCGGGTTGAGGCTGGGCGTCACGGTCACGCTCACCGGGGTGAGCGGTCCGGCGGCGGTCCGCGGGATCAGGATGAAGGAGTACGGGGAATCGTTCTTGAGCAGGTTGAACTGGTGGCTGCGGGCGCTCGCCGCCACATCGGTGGACCAGGGGCCGTTCTCGCGGGTGTCCTTGCCGTCCCGGCCGACGTTCCAGCCGACGATGTCGTTACGTCCGTTGACCGTCCAGGTGATGCTGCCGGTGCCGTTGCCGGGCACCCCGGTCGCCTTCACCTCGGGCGTGGGGCTGGGCTGGTAGACGCACTTGGTGGTGCTGAACCCGCTGTTCGGCGCCAGGTCGGTGGCCCGGACGAGAATGTTGGCGCGGGTCGCCCCCGCCGGGACGGTGTAGCGCCCGGAGATCCGGGTGAACGTGCGCGAGCCGTCCACCGGCAGGTAACCGCCGTTGGTGTGTCCCAGGTAGACGCGGCCCGGGGCGTACCAGTCGATCTCCGTCCGGACCTGCACCGGATCGCCCTGCGTGCGCACGTCGGCCGCGAAATCCCAGATCGCGCCCGGCCGGACCTCCTGCCACGGCAGGTAGATCCCGGCGGTCGTCGCCGCGCCGGTGGCCACCGCGTACTCGAAACGGGCGTCGGCGTGGTCGGTGATCGCCTGCCGGGTCGGCACCAGGCTGCTGCTCAGCGTGCCCCAGTCGGTCGCGTCGGCGGCCAGCGCCGGGTTGGTGCACTCGTTGTCGGACACCTGGAACTGCCCGGTCCGCATGAAGTACCTGACGTCCCGGTCGGAACCGGCCAGGGCGGCGCGTGCCGCCCGCGCCAGGTTGGTCTTCCCGGCCAGCTCGGCGGCGGCCTCGATGGCGCTGACCCGGCGGCGGTCCTCCTCACCCGCCTTCCGCAGCTCCTCCTCCAGGTCGCGGCGGTCCGCCTCGTGGATGCCGGTGTGGATGAACGCCTTCCAGTCGGCCGGGTCCGGGCTGCGCAGGGCGTCGATCGCCGCGGCGTACACCTCGGTCGTGTCCGTGGCCGTGTTCCACACCCAGCGGACGAAGTTCTCGTCGGTGATCACCAGCAGATCCTCGGTCGCCACCACACGCAGCACGGCCGCCGCCCGCTTGCGGGCCTCCCGGTTCAGCAGCGCCTGCCGCTCGGCCTCGGTGCGCTGCTGGTCGGCCTCGATCTCGGCGGTCCGATCCTGCTCGCGGGCCTGGACGACGCCGGTGGTGATGAAGTCGCGCTGCTGCTGGGCGGTGCCACCGAACGCGGCCAGGGCGCCGGCCCGCACCCGGTCGCCGGTGGCGCGCTGGTAGAGCGCGTACACGAAGTCACGGTCCGGAAGAAGCAGCAGCTCCGGCGTCACCGGGATCTCCAGCACCACCAAGGCCTGCTGCTTGATCTCCCGCGCCTGCCGCGCCGCCGTCGCGTCCCGCACCTGGCTGGCGACGTCCCGGGCCTTCGCGGCGTGGATCCCGGACTCGATGTACACCGTGCACTCGAAGAAGTTGGTGCTCGTGCAGCTGGTCAGGGCCAGTTCGGCAGCGCCACGGACCTCGGTCAGGTCCGCGGCGTGCCGCCACAGCTCGAACACGTAGTCCCGCTCGCTGAGCACCAGCCAGTCGTCCGGCGCCACCACACCCACCACGCCCGCCGCGCGGACCCGTTCCTCCAACCCGGACTCCAGGCCCGGCACGGCCGCCACGGCCGGAGCCGATGCCGCGGCCGGGACGACCAGACCGATCAGCAGTACGACGGCCGCGGCGGCCGTCAGTCTTTTTCTCATGCGCTGCTTTATAGGCAGCCGGCGGCCGCCGTTCAGGGGAGGTGACCGTTTCCGGCCAGCAACCTGGCACAGGTGAGCGTCGATGTTTAGCTGTCGCGGCCGTCACTCCGTCTGCCGTGGAGAGTCCGATGAAGCGTCGCATCCCGATCATGGCTCTGGTGGCCGCCCTGTGCGCCACCGTCGTCGTGTCCATACCCGTGCCGGCCGCCGCGGTCGTCCGCACGGCAGACTGGTACCGGACCAAGGCCGTGGCCGACTACGACTCGCGTTCCTCGGTCGTGGCCGCCGCGTACGGCGCGCTCGTCAGCACCAATGTGGACGCCGCCGTCGCCCGCTTCATCGCCCGCGACTTCGCGTTCGCCAAGCTGCGGGCCGGGCTCAACGAGGCACGCAACACCGACTTCTGCCGCCGGGTCCTCGCCACCCACACCGTCGAGTTCGCGCCCGAGGTCCACGCCGCCGCGCAGTACGCGCTGAACAGCCAGTACCCGGCCGACCGGGAGGCGTTCGCCCGCACCGGGTACGCCCAGGCCAAGGCCCGCGACCGGCAGTTCCGGGAAGCCACCGGCGAGCAGGCCGCGGCACTGGAACAGTTCGACCGCGACTTCGTCGCCCGGCTGCGCGACACCGACCCCGGCGAGCAGGTGCGGGCCTCCGCCGCGTACGCCCTGCGCCCCGCTGCCACCGACGCGGACCTGGTCGAGTTCTTCGCCCACGACTGGGCCGACTCAGCCGACCTGGACCTGGTCGCCTTCCGGATCCGGGTCACCGACGAGGACATGCGCTGGCGGGCCAAGGTCGCCGGGCTGCTCGCCGCCGCACAGGCCGCCGAGCAGGCCGCCCTGGAGAGCGCCGACGAGGCGGACCGCGCGACCGCCGCCCATGCCTGGGCACAGCTGACCACGCAGACCGGCACGCCACGGGTGGTCTGGGCCGACGCCCAGCGGGTCGCCGAGGAACAGGCCGCCGCGTGGCATCGGGTGGTCCAGGCGGCCGGCAGCACGACCGGCGTCAACTGGCAGGTCATCACCGGCAGCGCCGGTGCCACCGCGGAGTCCTGGGCGTTCGAGCGCGAGCAGGCGGCCGAGCAGGCCGCCTACTGGATCGACCTGTACGCGCAGGCGCTGGCCGGCGAGACCCGGATGGCGCCGGGCGGTGCCGCATGAGACGCCGGCTCGGCACCTTCGCCGCCGCCCTGCTGGTCGCCGCCGGGCTGTTCGTGGCCCCGGCGCCGCCACCGGCCGTCGCCGCCCCGGCCGAACCCGCCGCGGCCGCCCGGACCGGCACCCCGATCCCGGTGCCCCCGCTGGAGACGGAGGAGTGGGACGGAAGGACCGGGGTGTCCTTCCCGGACGAGCCGTTCCTGCGCGCCATCCTCGCGGACATCGCCGAGCTCGACCCCCTGCCGGAGGTCCGGGCGGCCGCGGCGGCGGCGCTCGCCTCCACCGCGTCCGGCGCCGTCCAGCAGGGCCTGGACGAGGCCGAGCGCCTCCGACGCGCGGCCGGCATCCGCGCCCAGGAGACCGCCCGGCAGAACACCGCGACCATCCGCGCGATGGTCGGCACCGGCGTTCCGAACGGCTACTTCAACGCCGAGGTCAACCGGGTGCTGCGCGGCACCGACGGCGACCGGGCCGCCTTCCTGGCGTACGGGGCGGCAATCGCCCGTACCCGCGACGAGCAGACCGCGGCAGCCGAGACGGACCGCAAACGCCTGCTGCGCGATCGGCTGGCCGCGCTGGCCGCCTCCGCAGCCGACGGCTCCGAGATGAAGCGCGTGGCCGGGGCCGCCCTGGCCGGTGACGACGCCGCGGTGGCCGCCTTCTGGAACGGCGGCTACCTGGCCGCCGCCACCGTCGACGCGCAAGCCCGCGAGCAGTACCTGGCCGACCTCGAGGCCCGCAACAAGGCAGCCGAGGACCTGAGCGACCTGGCCCAGCGCGCCGCCCGCGCCTCGGTGGCCCGCGGCCAGTTGCTGGTCGCCCACGGCAACGCGGTCCGCGAACTCCAGCGCGCGGCCAACGCCATGGCCGGGGCGGCCAACGCGGCCCGCTCCGCCGAGCGCATCCTCGCCGCCGGCGGCAGCAGCACCGGCACCGCTCTCGCCGCGGCCCGCACCGAGGTGCAGTCCCAGCTCACCCAGGCGCAGCAGGCGGCCCAGCGCGCCGAGTCCGCGTCCATCACGGCGAAGATCGCCGCGGACACCCTGATCGAGACCGGCCTGACGTACGGCGCCGAATGGACCCTGATCGTCCAGGGCATGCACCAGGCCGCCGTCGCGGCGGTGGGTGCCTCCACCACTGCCGCGCACGCGGTCGACGCCACGATCGCCACCCACAACGCGCAGACCGCGGAGGCCCGCGCCGAAGCCCACCGTCAGCAGGCGGTGAAGTGGCGGCAGCACGCGGAGCAGCACGCGGCCGCAGCGGCGAAGCTCGCCGACGCCGCTCGGGACCAGGCGCAGGCGGCCAAGACGGCCGCGGCGCGGGCCCGGACCGCCAGGGTGCAGGCGCAGGCCGCGGAGGCCAGGGCCTGGGCCGCGGCCGCACGGACCCGGCAGAACCGGGAGACCGCGGAAGCGGAAGCGGCGACAGCCCGGGCGAAACGGTTGGTGGCCGAGGCAGAACGCCGTGCCGCCGCCGAACATCGGCAACGCGCCGACCAGCAGGCCGTGGTCGCAGCGAACGCGCGACGCGGGGCCGAAGCGCAGGCCGGAATCGCCGCCGACGCGCGCCGCTGGGCGGACGCTGCCGAGGACGGCGCGGCTGCCGCAGCGGGCGAGGCGTGGCGGCAGGAGGGTACCGCCCGCCAGGCGAGAGACGCGGCGTATGCCGCCGAACGGACAGCGCAGACTCAGCAGGCGCGCGCGCAGGCCTACCGGGCGCAGGAGGCGGCCACCGCGAGCGGCGCCGCCAAGGACGAGGCGAAACGGCAGGCTGACGCGGCCGCGAATGATGCCGGCACCGCCCGAACGGCCGCGCTGGGTGCTCGCGCCGCCGCCAACACGGCGACCGGCGCCGCGGTCAACGCACGGACCGCCGCTGCCGACAGCCGCCGTGCCGCCGACCGATCGTGGTCTGCCGCGGAGGAGGCGAGGAGCGCCGCGTACCGGGCGGATGCCGCGGCGGATCGCGCCGAGGCCGAGGCCAAGGCGACCCACCAGGCACGGATGGAGGCAGATGCCCGGGCGGCGGAGGCGACCGCCGAGGAGGCGCGAGCCGCCGAGGCGGCTCGCGCGGCCGTTCGGCTGGCCGAGCAGGCCGCCAACGAGTCGGTGCAGGCGTTGTGGGCAGCCCAGCGGACCCAGGACGAAGCCGCAGCGGCGACCACCGAGGCGGTGGCCGCGGCGGCCGAGGCTGAGATGTCGGTGACCGCGGCAGCCGCGGCCCGCGCGTCCTCGGCGGGCATCGCCGAACCACACAATGCCGCCTTGGCCATGGTCAGAGCCTTCACCGAGGCGGACATCGACGCCGACTTCGTCGCTCAGGTGGCCGAGGAGGCCCGCACGATCGGCGTCGAGCAGGCCGCTGCGGCGTCCGCGAGAGCCACCGAGGCCCTCGCCGCCGCCGAACGTGCCGCCGAGGCCGCGAGGGATGCCAACGATCAGGTCAAACCGGCGTTCGACGCCGCCGCGGCAGCCGCCCGGTCGGCGGCGGAGGCAGCGGCGTCGGCGGCCGAGGCGAAACAGGCGGCTGCCGACGCGGCTGCCGACGGGGCCGCGGCGCGGGCAGCGGCTGCCGGCGCGGCGCAGGCGGATGCCCAGGCGAAGGCCGACGCGCGGGCGGCGCGCTCGGCGGCCAACGAGGCGGCGAAGGACGCGGCGCTCGCCGGGCGGAGCGCGGCTGCGGCGCGTCAGGAAGCTGACCAGGCGGCGACCGCTGCACGAACCGCGCAGACCGATGCGGCGGCGGCCGGCCGGGCCGCGACCGCGGCGGAGGCGGACGCGGATGACGCGGCAGAGCTCGCGCTGAGGGCGAGTCAGGAGGCGGCGAGCGCGGCGACGGCGGCGGAGTCCGCCCTCCAGCACGCGGTCGACGCGCAGGCCGCGGCGGCACGAGCAGAGGAGGCGGAGCGGCAGCGCGCGAACCAGGCGATGGCGGACGCGGCAGCCGGCCAGCCCGGGCCGTTGCCGCCAGAAGATGTGCTGGCCGTCCTCAGCCCGGAGGAGCGCGCCGAATTGGAGGCGGCACGGGCAACCGCCGACCTGAGCCTCATCGACTTCATCGCTCGCGAGGGCGAGGGGCTGCTGGAGGATCTCACCGGCTACGGCGACCTCAAGGCATGCATCACCACCGGCGACGTCGCGGCCTGCATCTGGACGCTGGTCGGCCTGCTGCCGGTTGGCAAGTTCCTCAGCATCCTCGGCAAGGTCGGCCGCTTCCTGCTGAAACTGCCGCGGTTCTTCGACGACATCGCGGCCGCTCGCCGGAAGGTCGACGACCTGCTCACCCGGGCGGACGACCTCAAGACCTGTCCGCTCGCGAACAGCTTCGTGGCCGGCACCCCGGTGCTGCTGGCCGACGGCTCGCGGGTGCCGATCGAGACGGTTGGGGTCGGCGACGTCGTGATCGCCACCGACCCGGACACCGGCGACACGGCGAAGCGGCCCGTTACCGCCCTGATCCGTGGCACCGGCAGCAAGTCCCTGGTACGGCTGACAATTCGAAACGGGGGAACGACCGCCCAGCTGACCGCGACGGACAACCACCCGATCTGGGTCGAGAGCCAACGGGCATGGCGTGCCGCCGGTGAGATCGTGCCTGGCGCCACACTCCGTACGCCGTCGGGCGGCGAAGCGGTGGTGGCCGGCGCCGACGAGCTCGACCTCTTCACCACCGTCTACAACTTCTCGGTCGCTGACTTCCACACCTACTACGTTGTCGCCGGTAAAACGCCGGTGCTCGTGCACAACGCGGGGTGCGGCGCCGCCGGCGCATGGCTGGCCAAAGCCGACTTCAGCAGCCCTGGGCAGATTGCCAAGAAGTACGATGCCCACGCCTCGGACTGGGGCCTGCCCGTGAACAAGAACAAGGCGAATCTCGTCGCCTTCGAGAACGCGATGAAGGCCCACATGGTCGCTCCCGGCACCAAGATCTATCGATTCAGCTACCGCAATCAGGGTCAAGCTGTGGGATTCATCGATCCGGCGACGAACAAGATGGTCATGCTCAACGCGGCTGACGGCAAATTCTGGACGGCTTACAAGCTGGGGGACAACCAGTTCACACAGATCGTCGATGACGGTTTCCTGTGGTGACGGGGGAGGTCAGGGGTATGCAAGGCCGGCGGGATCGCAGACGTGCGTGGTCCGCGCCGTCCGAGGTGGAGGCGGGCACTGGCGTCGCCAGGCAGTTGCGCGCGGCGGAGGAGCTGCTGGCCGGTCGTGTCGCCGCTCCGGACTTCGCCCGGGAGTGGCTGGCGGGCCGGCGGCAGGCGCTGGCCGGTGGCGAGCGGGTCCGGGAGAAGTTCGAGCGCATCCTGTACGACGTCTTCTACGTGCTGGACGACGACTATGTGATCGACCCGGCTCTCCGCGGGCCTGGCGACCTCACCGACCAGCAGCTCACCGATCGGGTGCGCGACGCCGTGGAGCGACTGAGGGCTCTGGAGCGCCACAGATGAGGCGGGCCGACGCTCAGGGGAGGGTCTCGACCTCGGTGCGCACGCCGGGGACGGGGCGGGCGCCGGTCAGGATCGGGAGGGTGCGGGTGTCGCCCTTCAAGGCGTACGCGTAGAAGGCCTTGAGATAGGCGACCGCGAAGTTCTGCTGCTGGGTCGCGGCAGGGCGTCCGGTCGCCTCCGGGCACTCGGTGTCGTCGCCGTCGGTCGGGCCGGGGCCGGTGGTCCACTCGGTGTTGAAGAAGTTGTGGTTGGCCTTCGCGACCTTCACGAAGAAGCCGCGGGCGCCGGCGTGGCCCTTCGCGTTGTCGAAGTACTCGCGGTCGCCGTCACCCCAGCACTCGGCGGAGATCACCGCGAACGGCAGCTTGGTGACCGTCACGTCGTTGAAGCCGCTCGGGCCCGGTGACGCGAGCGACACCACCCCGCGGATCCGGACGCCGCGGGGCAGCTCGGCGCGGTTGGCGTCGGCCGCCTGGTAGAAGACGCCCTCGCCGCCGACCGAGTGGCCCATCGTGCCGACCCGGGTCAGGTCGAGGCGGCCGGCCAGCGGGCCCGCCGCGGTCAGCCGGGGGAGCAGCGCCAGGTGCCGGTCGATCAGCCGGGCCCGCTGCGGGGCGACGCCCATGGTGGCGTTGAGCCCGTTGGCGCTCGGTGACACGACCACGAAGCCGTCCCGGGCCAGCGCGTCCGCCAGATAGTCGTAGCCGCGGTAGCTCGGGTACGGCCGTACGCCCGCGGGGCACGGCCAGGTCCAGTCGTCCTCGTTAGCCGAGTGGCAGGAGAGCTGCTGCCCGTGCAGGAGGACGACCACGGGCAGCTTCCCGGTCGCCCGTCTCGGGTAGTGCACGACGGCCTTGACCTCGGACGAGCCGTCCCACTCGGGTGGATCGGTGAACACGTCGTCGCCCAGGTCGTATTCGAAGACACCGACCGCGTCGGCCGTGGTCGCCTCGGCCGTGTGGCCGCGCGTCACCATGACAGTCGTCGCGACCACGGCCGCCAGCGCGAACACCGTCGCGCCGAGGCGCAGGCGTCGGTTCATGACAACTCCCAGCTGATCGTCGAAGATGGCCGGACCGGAGCATAGGGAACGTTTGTCGTGAAATTGTCAGGATCACGCGGGACCATCGGAGGATGGCGAAGCGTATCGATGCCGACACCTGGGAGATCCAGGGCGAGACGGTCACCCTGCCGGTGACGATCAAGGACGCGCGCATCACCGTCGCGATGTTCACCGCCCGGGCCGAGGACGCGCGCCGGGTGCTCGGCGGGACGCCGCTGAGGCCGCTGGCGGTCGCCGGCCGGGCGGTCACGGTGCTGATGCTGATCCACTATCCGGAGTGGGCGCTGAAGAGCTACGACGAGGTCGCGGTGGGCCTGCTGACGCGGGGTGGCCTGCACATCGTCGACCTGCCGGTGACCGGGGCGTTTACCCGGGAGGCGGGCGAGGACCTCTGGGCGCTGCCGAAGTGGCTGATGGGAGCGGATCTCGAGTTCGCGGCGGACCGGACCTCGGTGGCGGTGCGGGACGGCGCGACCGAGGTGATGCGGGCCGTGGTGCGGGCCGGGCGGCTGCGGCTGCCGTTCGGGGTCCGGGCCTGGATGCCGGTGCGGTCGTACCTGGAGCGGGGAGCGCAGGCGAACCGCCTGCTGCGCGGACGTGTGCCGCTGCGCCTGTCCGGCATCCGGCTTGGTCGCTCGGGGTGCGAGATGCGTTTGGGCGACCACCCGATGGCCGAGCGGATGCGCGCCCTGGGCATGCTCGGCCGGCCCTTCCTGACGATCACGGCGCAGCGGTGGGGAGGGCCGCTCGGGTCCTACGTGGAGACGGGCTGACTCACGGCTGTTCGCGGCCCGCCCACCTGGACAGAACGTCGGGCGCCGGTGCGGTGCCCTGGCCGGCCAGGGCCTGGTAGCCGGCGTGGACCAGGTCGGGCCGCTCGGTCAGGGCTCTCGCGGCGGCGGTGTCGCCCAGGTCGAGCGACGCCAGAGCCAGACCGGTCCAGGCGTCGACGTCGTCCGGATCGGCCTCGATGCCGGCCAGGCACTGCGCCTTGGCCGTCGCGGGGTCGCCGGCCGCCAGGGCCGTCTCGGGCGTGGTGGCGGGCAGCGGAGTATTGACGGCCAGGCGGAATGGCCGGATCCACTCCGTCGTCCGCGGCGGCGGTCCGGCCGATGGCTCGACCGGACCGATGGCGAGGGAGGCGAGATCGATCGGCTCGTCCGCCGACCATGCCCGCGCCACGGCATCGGCCGTGCCGGGAGCCGGCCTGCGGTGCCGCAGCAGCCAGGTGGTGCGGTGAGCGGCAAGAGCGAGGCCGGTCAGCCGGTCGATGGAGGCGGGAACGGCGTCGTCGGCCCAGGGTCGCATCGTCGCGCTGAGTTCGTCGAGGAACTCCCGACCCAGCTCGGTCAACCCGTCTGAGGCGCGGGCGGCGGCAAGGCCGGCGATCGTCTGCGCACGCGTCAGGGCGTACGCGAACTGAGCGGTGCGGCGCTCCACGCCGTCGGACGCGGCGATCCTGGTCCGGTGGAACCCGGCGATGCCGTGAAACGCATAGATTCCCTGGACCAGCCCACCGATCGGACGAGGGTCATCACGCCACGGCGCGTACAGCTCGGGCCGCTCGTCGTCATGGTGCAGCGCGCACAGATGCATCAGGCAGCCGAGCTTGATGTGGCGGTACTCATGCACGAGCGCGGCGGCGAATTCGACGACGTCCTGCGGCGTGGAGAGGAGAATCGCGCCGAACGCCTCGGCGGTGGACGCGCTGCGGATCTCATCGTCGCCGGCCTGGTCAGCGCGGCCAAGCGGAGACAAGGAGGACACGGCGCCGGCGGCCATCGCACGTGCCGTCGCCGGATCGTCGCGGCACAGCATCGCCCAGGCGCCGTCGAGCATCGACTGCCACCCGGCGACCTCGACGTCGGTGAGGCGTTCCGGGTCGACGGGATCCGCCAGGTCGCGTAGCGGATCGAGGTCGTCCAACGCGACCTCGAGGACGGGATCGGTTCCGGTCGTGAGGATGCGCAGCCCCTGCCAGCCGTCGCCGTCCTGCCTTGGATCCGCCGGAACCGTGACAGTGGTACGGCCGTGGCTGAGCCGGATCCCGCCGCCCGCGGTCTCCGCGACGGCCGAGTCCCACTGGTCCGCCTCGTCGAAGGACGCCTGTCCGAGGCCGGGGAGTATGGCCCGGCCGGAGCGCAGCGGCACCCGGGTGCGCCAATCCAGGCCGCAGCCGGCCGCCACGACCAGGGCGACGGCATGAATCTGTCCGAAGTCGACCCAGGCCGGAGCGGACTCGGCGCCGGCGCCCTCGGAGTGTTCGCGAATGGCGTAGGCGGCCCAGTTCCCGATCGGTGGGTACATGATGATCGAGCGAAAGGTCGCCGGGGCACGTGCCTTGGCTCGGTCCAGGATGGCCCACGCGTCGTCGATCGACGGTAACGGCCGGAGATCGAGGACGGCCAGATCACGGAGCGCCAACAGGGCGAGCTGGCGGCGGCTGTATTGCGTGTCGGCGAGGAACCGAATCGTCCCTGGGCTGCCGCCGCCGGTGGCGAGTTCGGCGAGCCGGTCCCGGGAAAGCCGGAAAGCGGACGGCGCGGACCTCTCGTCGACGGCGCTCACGGCACCACCTCCTGTTCAGTTGGTCAGCTATTCCGGTGGCATGACCTTGTCGCCCGATCGTGATGGTACGGCCGGGTGGAATCTCGGAGGCGAAATCGATCTCTCTATTCGTTACTCTGGGCCGGGAGCGGGTTAAATCGTGATCTTGTTTCAACGGAGACTTGATGACCCAGGCGACCGGCACGATTGACGGCGGCACTGTCAAGCCGCCATTTTCCGAGGTCACGATCGGAATCGTCGCCGCATTGTGGATCGAGGGACTCGCCATGCGGGCGCTCATCCCCGATGCCAAGCCTTTGGATCCGATTTCGGGAGATCCGCATCACTACCACATCGGACGGCTTCCCAGCAGTCAGGAGAATCGTCAACATGCGGTCGTTCTGACCACCATGCCGCGGGACAGCACACGTAACGCGGCGGCGATCTGCACCAACTTGATCCGCAGTTTCCCGCAGGTCCGGTGCGTGATCATGGTCGGGATCGCCGGCGGCATCCCGGTACCGGAGCGGCCCGAGCGGCACGTCCGCCTCGGCGACATCGTGGTCGCGACCGACGGGGTCGTGGACTGTTCGCACGTGCGGCAGGTGGACGGCATCGCTACTCCGCGTCGCCATGTTGACGGCATGTCCGAGGCGATGACCCGGGCCGTTCTGGAGCTGAGGGGTGACGAGTTCCGCGGTGAGCCGCGCTGGCGGACCTGGCTCGACCTGGAGGGGGACCCGGAGCTGTCGAAGTTCGGGCGTCCTCGACCGAACACCGACGTGCTCCGAGTGCGAGGCGCCCGCGCCCGCCACCCGAGCCGCAGTCAGTCAGGGCATGTGCCCGGTCTGCCGAAGGTGCACTACGGCACCATCGCCAGCGGCGACATCCTTCTCCGGGACGAGGTCAAACGCGATGAGCTGGCCGCCGAGCACGGTGTGCTCGCGGTCGAGATGGAAGGCTCGGGGATCGCGGCGGGGGCCGCGCAGCTCGGGCGCCACTGGTTCATGATCAGGGCGGTCGCCGACTACTGCGACAATGTCGGCAAGAACGATCTTTGGCACCCGTACTCCTCACTCGCCGCGGCCGCATATGTGCGAGCGATGCTCGCCGCCTGTCACCCGTTCGATGCCGCCCCGGCATCGAACGGTGGTAAGGCCCGCGCGGGTGGTGAGGGTCTCAGCGGGGCGCGTGTGGCACGGACCGACCTGCGGTGTCAGGACGCCGCCGAGGATCTGACCAAGAGCGAGTTCTGGGAGAGTCTGTCCAACCGCCGTAGCTTCGTGAATGTGCTGCGGGCCAAGGTGCCGATCGACCTCACCGGCGTCCTCGAGTCCGATCCCGCCACCCACCTGATAGCCGCTCTGACCAGGGCGCTGAACCGTCCCGAGGGCCTGGTGGCCATCCTGGAGGCATTGGAGGTCATGCCGCCGCAGGCTCACGTTGAGAGGGCGGTTCAGATCCTCGAGCGGCTGAAGATCCGGGACCTGTTACCCGAGGAGGCGCGACCTGAGCTGATGCGTATCCTGTCCGAGGCTCCGCCGCCGGACATGGCCGAGATCGCGGCGTCCCACAACGACGTCCAGGCGCTCGCCGGCGAGGTGCCGGCGTCGCCACAAGCGGCGTTCGACGAGGTTTTGGCTGCGTTCGCGCACCCCCGGAACGCCAGGACCCTGCTGGCGATGACCGACCGAGTGCTCGACGCAATAGTCGATGACCCGTCTCACGCGAGCCTGACCGGCTGGCGTGAGCAGGTCGCGACACGCCTGGGAGTCGAGGGTGCGGTCGTCTGGCATCCGATTCATCGAGGCCGTCACGCCCCCGCCTTGAGCGTTGTGGGCGCCCCGCCCGTATCTGAGAGGACTGACGACGGAGTTGGTCAAGAGGTGACCGATACTATGGCAAACTCGGACGTTGTGCGCGAAACACAAGTCTCGACCCTCACGGCCGCTCCTGTCGACCTGCGTCGTTCCGGCACAGTCGAGGTCGGAGCCCAAGGTGCCGTTCATCCACCACCTGCGATCGGTCCGCCGGCGCTTCCACGGGTGTGGGGAAACATTCCGCCCCGCAATCCCCACTTCACCGGTCGGCAAGCATTGTTGGATGATCTGGCCGAACGCCTACGAAAGACTGACATCACCGCTGTTCTTCCGCAAGCGATTCATGGAATGGGCGGTGTCGGAAAGTCTCAGCTCGCCATCGAATACGTATACCGGTATCAGAATCAGTACGACGTCGTATGGTGGATCTCCGCCGAACAGCCCCAGCAGATTCTCGCGGCGCTGGCGGAACTCGCACAACACCTCGACCTCAAGGTCGGTCCCGAGGCGAATGCTTCGGTGCCCGCGGTGCGCGAGGCTCTTCGTCTCGGTCGGCCCTACGGTAATTGGCTTCTCGTCTTCGACAATGCCGAGGATCTGGACGCCGTGAAGAGCGTCGTGCCGACCGGTGGACTCGGCAAGGTACTCGTCACGTCGCGCAACTCCGACTGGTCGTTGCAGGCGAACACCCTCGAGGTTGACGTGTTCCGACGTGACGAAAGCATCAAGCTGCTTCGCCGGCGAGACCCGGAGATCGCCGACAAGGACGCGATCAAGCTGTCCGAGGCGCTGGGCGACCTTCCTCTCGCGATCGAGCAGGCATCCGCGTGGAGAGCCGCCACCGGAATGACCGCGGCCGAATACCTTGACCTTCTCAGGACGAGCGTCGAGTTGCTGGGTGCGACCGCCTCGCCGGACTACGAGCCGTCGGTGGCGGCGGCGTGGACCATTTCTCTGGAACGATTGCGGACGGACAACCGCGCCGCGATGAAGCTGCTGGAGATTTGTTCCTTCTTTGCGCCGGAACCGATCAGCCGTTCGTTCTTCTCGCCCGCCGGCGCCGCGGACGCGCGCGGCGAGCCCGACGAATTCGAGCAGGCACTGCGGGCCCCGATCAAGCTGAACAAGGCTATTCGCGACATTCAGCGGTTCGCCCTGGCGCGGCTCAACCACCGAACCAGCACCATCGAGCTGCACCGACTGGTGCAGGCGGTCGTCCGGGACGGGGTCGGTCCGGAGCGCCAGGACGAGGTCCGCCGTCGCGGCCATCTTTTGCTCGCGGCGGCCAACCCGCAAGAACCCGACAACGTCGCGCACTGGGACCGATACCAATCCCTCATCTCGCACGTCATCGCCTCGGACGCGGTGGCCTCCGACGTGCCGTGGGTACGCGTACTGGTCTTCGACATCGTGAAGTTCCTGTTCCGGTGGGGCGACCACGAGGGCTGCGAGGAACTGGCTCGCGAGGTGCACGCCGCCTGGGCCGCTGGTCTCGGCCCGGCCGACGCCGAGACGCTGTCCATCGCCAAGTACCTCGGGTACATCCTGTGGGTGAACGGCAAGTTCCGTGCGGCCCGGGAGATCGGCGAGGAGACGCTGCGGCTCTACGGGGAAAAGAATCTCGATGCGGGCGACGAGGACTTGATCGATGCGAAGCTTCAGGTGGCTCGAGATTTGCACACCGCCGGCCGGTTCGCCGAAGCGACGGCGATGGTGCGCGAGGCTCATGCCGCGGCGCGGATCGCGCTGACGCCCGAGGATCCGAAGACCCTGTACGCGGCGCATCAGCTCGGAGTCAGTCTGCGCCTCGAGGGTAAGTTCCGGGAGGCGTGGTCGCTCGACGAGGAGACTCTTCGTCTGCGCATCGAGGCGCTCGGCGCTGACGACTTCGAGACGCTGAACACCAACAACTCCGTCACCATTGATCAGCGCGAATGCGGCGACTACAACGGTGCTTGGAAGGCGCAGGAGAACGTCTTCGCCCAGCACCGTCTGAAGTGGGGCGAGTACAACCCGGCTACCACCCGTGCGGGCCGCAATCTCGCGGTCGCGCGCCGCAAGGCCGGCGATCACGTGGGTGCGCTGGACCTCAGCAGGCAGATCGAGAGGCGTTTCCGGGAACGGTACGGCGACCGCTACCAGGACGCGGTTGCGTCGGCCATGAACCTGGCGGTCGACCTCCGCCAGAACGGCGAGCTCTTCGAGGCCAGGGAACTGGCCGACAAGACACTCAAGATCTATGAGTCACTGCTGGGCCGGGACCATCCGTTGGCGCTCTCGGCGCGCACCAACCAGGCGATCACGCTTCGGCTGCTGGGCGAGGCCGAAGAGGCGAAGAGCTACAACCACGAGGCATTCGAAGGCCTACGGAACAGGATCGGACCGGACCACCCGCTGACGATCACCGCGGCGACGAACCTGGCCAGCGATCACTATGCTCTTGGCGAGTACCAGATCGCCTTCGAGCTGGATTCGGACACGCTCGATCGAGCGCGCCGGATCTTCGGTGACGACCACCCGTCGACCCTTGCCGTCATGGTCAACCTCGCCTTGGACCTGCGGGCGCTGGGCCGGGTCGGCGAGGCCGACGCACAGCACCGGGACGTCGTCGAAAAGTATCGCGTGAAGCTGGGCGCGAGCCACCCGGCGACCATCGCGGCGAGCCGGCACGTCCGGGCCGACTGCGACATCGATCCCATGCCGATCTAGGCGCGCGAAGAGTTACAGCGATCGGGCTCGTTCACATCTCGCGATGTGAACGAGCCCGGCCGGTTTCGGATTCAGTCAACGCGGCCGGGTGGTCCCGAGCCTCCCAAGTTGTACCGCGGACGCCTCACCTGCTGCAGGAGTCTCTCCAGGTAAGGGGAGAATTGCGATCGGTCGCACTCTCGCAGTCTGTCGAGTGGCATGTCCTGAATGTCGACCAAGTGGGTCTCGATGTCGGCATGGGACTGATCCACAGGGGCGCCACCTTTCTCCGTGACGTCAATCGGCCGTCGCCATCTAGCCTCGACCCTTCGTTAAGGGGTGTCCAAGGACTGGGCAGAAACGAAGAAGTGCCTTCTGATCAGGGAAAATAGGACTTGCTGAGGGTCCAAGTTTCCTGTCACGGAAGGCACTTGCAGGGTGC
>NZ_BSTL01000025.1 GCF_030269485.1 Actinoplanes sp. NBRC 103695
GTCCGGTTGCCAGGCGGCCGGGCTGCCCGCTCACCGTCGCTGCCGCGCTCGCGGTGGTAGGACCGGGCGCTATCCCGCCCGGCTGACCGCTCCTGGCTACCACGCGCGCGGACAGTGGTAGCTCAGCGCGGCATTTCGGGCCGAATACCGCCCTGGCCCACCACTGCGTGCCTGGTCCTACCACTCGCGCTTGGTCCTACCACTCACGCCTGCTCCTACCACCGACCGCGCCCCGCCACGGCCACGAGCGGCGGCAGCAACGGCGACCAGGCAACCCCGGCGCCTGGCAGACCCGACCGAACCCCACACCGGACCCAAGCGGCTGCAGCAACAATGACTAGAACGCGCGGGTGAGGTCCTCGATCAGGGCGGCCCGGTCCTGCTGGACGACGGGGTCGGTGGTCGGGTGCCAGGGGCAGGCGATGTCCAGGGCGACCACGCGGTCGGTGTCCAGGATGCGGCGGACGGCCGCCACGACGTCGCCCGTGGACGGGCCGCCGGGGGCCGCGAAGAGCAGGCCCGGCAGTTCGGACGGGTCGATCACGTCGAGGTCGATGTGGACGATCAGCGGACCCTCCGGGAGGGCGGCCACGTTGAGGTCGGCCACGCCCGTACGCAGGATCCTGCTGGTGCGGAGGAAGGCCGCCTCCGCCGGGTCGAGGTCGCGGGCGTCGACCAGCACGCTGCGGTCCTCGGGAACCGGGCGGACGCCCAGGGGCTCCGCGAGGCGGTCGGCGTGGGCGCCCTGGAGCAGGCGCAGGGAGAGGCCGCCCAGGTAGCCCGAGGTGCTGCTCTCCAGGGTGTGCACGTCGCCGTGGGCGTCGAACCAGATCACCGCGGGGTCGTGGCCGGCTCGCTGGGCGCCGGCCAGGGTGGCCATCGCGACCAGGCAGTCGCCGGAGAGGACCGTGGTGTCGCCGTCGGCGCGGATCTCGGCGGCGATCGCGTCGGCCGCCGCGTCGTGCAAGGACACCAGGCGGGGCCAGATGTCGCCGGCCGGGAGATCCGGCGAGATCACCGTCGCGGCAGCGGTCAGGGGCAGCACGTCGTCGGCCAGGCGCTCGTCCTGGTGGTAGGGAACGAGGATCATCAGTGGCCCCAGCGCGCTTTCTCCAGCAGGTCCAGGGCTTCCGCGGCGGCGTCCTGGCCGTTCGCGCGGAGCACCCGGGCGGCCTCGTCGACCGTCTCGGTGAGCCGCTGCCATTGGGCGTCGCGCTCGCGGGTCGCCTCGCCCTGCGCCTTGAGCTGCTGGGTCTTGGTCCACAGTTCGACGAAGATGGACACCTTGGCGCGCAGCACCCACGGGTCGAACGGCTTCGTCAGGTAGTCGACCGCGCCGACCGCGTACCCGCGCAGGGCGAGCTGGGCATCGCGGTCGGCCGCCGTCAGGAACAGGATCGGCACGTGCCGGGTGCGTTCCCGGCGCTTGATGTGGCTGGCCGTCTCGAAGCCGTCCATGTTGGGCATCTGCGCGTCCAGCAGGATCACCGCGAAGTCGTCGGTGAGCAGCTGTTTCAGCGCTGCCTCGCCGCTCTCCACGGCCACCGCGGTGACCGGCAGGCCCTGCAGGATGGCCTCCAGGGCGAGCAGGTTGTCGCGTCGGTCGTCCACCAAGAGGGCTTTGGCCCGGTCAGCCACGCTCTGTCTCCGTCTCGTCGGCGTTGACCCAGCGGGCCATCAGCTCGATCAGCTCGTCCAGGTCGACCGGCTTGGTGATGTAGTCGCTGGCGCCGGCGGCCAGAGCCGACTCCCGGTCGCCCGGCATGGCCTTCGCGGTGAGGAACACTACCGGCAGATCGCGGAAGCGCTGGTTCCGGCGAATGCCGCGGGTCGTCTCATACCCGTCCTGGTCGGGCATCATGGCGTCCATCAGGACGATATCCACCTCGGGGTGCTCGGCCAGGATACGGACGCCGTCCACGCCGTTGTCCGAGTAGAGGACGTTCAGCCCGTGCATCTCCAGCGCGCTGGTCAGGGCGAAGACGTTGCGCACGTCGTCGTCCACGATCAGCACGGTGGCGCCGTCCAGCTGCCGGCTGGCCGGGGTCACCACGTGGTTGTCCTCCGGCCGCGGGCTGATCAACGGGAAGTCGAGGCTCGGCGACGTGCTGCGGGGCTGGGCCACAGCCGCCGGCACCGGTGGCAGGAGTGGTGCCGTCCGGGCATCGGGTACGAACGAGTCCGGCATGAACAGGGTGAACGTCGAGCCCTCCCCGGGCACCGACTCGACCACGATCTCGCCGCCCAGCAGCGCGGCCAGTTCCCGGCTGATCGACAGGCCCAGCCCGGTGCCGCCGTACTTGCGGGCGGTGGAGCCGTCGGCCTGCTGGAACGCCTCGAAGATCAGGCTGAGCTTCTCGTCGGAGATGCCGATGCCGGTGTCCGTGACCGCGAACGCGACCACCTGGCCGGACTGCCGCAACGACGGCATGTCGAAGGCGGCGCCGGGCGGCGCCGACGTGATGCTCAGCGTGACCCGGCCGGTGTCGGTGAACTTGACCGCGTTGGCGAGCAGGTTGCGCAGGATCTGCTGGAGCCGTTGCGAGTCGGTGACCAGCGCGTCGGGCAGGTCGGACGCCAGGTCCACCCCGAAGTCCAGGCCCTTCTCGTCGGCCTGTGGCCGGAACGCCTGCTCGACGTAGCTGCGCAGGCCCTCCAGGTCGACCTGGTCGGGTTCCACGTCCATCCGGCCGGCCTCGATCTTGGACAGGTCCAGGACGTCGTCGATCAGGGACAGGAGGTCGGAACCGGCGCTGTGGATCGTACGGGCGAACTCGATCTGCTTGCTCGTGAGGTTTCGGTCCGCGTTGTCGGCGAGCAGCCGGGCCAGCAGGAGCAGCGAGTTCAGCGGCGTACGCAGCTCGTGGCTCATGTTGGCGAGGAACTCGTTCTTGTACGCCGACGTGCGGGTGAGCTGCTGCGCCTTCTCCTCCAGGCCGAGCCGGGCCAGTTCGATCTCCCGGTTCTTGGTCTCGATGTTGGCCTTCTGATCGCTGAGCAGCTTGGCCTTGTCCTCGAGTTCGGCGTTGGTGCGCTGCAGCTCGGCCGACTGGTCCTGCATCTCGCGGGCCAGCCGCTGCGACTGGGAGAGCAGCTCCTCGGTGCGCCGGTTGGCCTGGATGGTGTTGAGGGCCACGCCGATGCTGGCGACCAGCCTCTCGAGGAAGGTCAGGTGCAGGCCGGAGAACGCGGCAACCGAGGCGAACTCGATCACGCCGAGCATCTCGCCCTCGAAGACCACCGGCAGCACGACCAGGTCGTTCGGCGGCATCGACATGAGCCCGGACCGCATCGTCAGCACGCCGTCGTGCGTCGCGCGTACCCGGATGGTCCGCCTGCTGACCGCGGCCTGGCCCACCAGTCCCTCGCCGGGCCCGAACATCACCTCGTGGTTGCGCGCCACGTAGCCGTAGGAGGCGGCGAGCCGCAGGCGCATCACCGCCTGCTCGTTGTCGACCAGGAAGAACGCGCCGAGCTGCGCGTCCACCAGAGGCGTCACCTCGGTCATGATCATCCGGCAGACCTCGCCGGGGTCGCGCTGGCCCTGCAGCAGACCGCCGATCCGGGCCAGGTTGGAGTCCAGCCAGCCCTGCTCCGCGTTCGTCTTGGTGGTGTCGCGGAGCGTGACGATCATCTGGTTGATGTTGTCCTTGAGCTCGGCGACCTCGCCCTGAGCCTCGACGGACACGCTCTGGGTCAGGTCGCCGCGGGTCACGGCGGTGGACACCTCGGCGATGGCACGAAGCTGGGTGGTGAGCGTGGAGGCCAGCTGGTTGACGTTGTCGGTGAGGTCCTGCCACGTACCCGAAACGCCCTTGACCTGGGCCTGACCGCCCAGCTTGCCCTCGATGCCGACCTCCCGGCCGACCCGGGTGACCTCGGTGGCGAACGAGCTGAGCTGGTCGACCATCGTGTTGACGGTCTCCTTGAGCTCGGCGATCTCGCCCTTGGCGTCGACCGTGATCTTCTGGCCGAGATCACCCTTCGCGACCGCGGTGGTGACCGAGGCGATGTTCCGCACCTGCGCGGTCAGGTTCGTCGCCATGTAGTTCACGTTGTCGGTGAGGTCGCGCCACGTACCCGCGACGCCCTTGACCTGGGCCTGACCGCCCAGCTTGCCCTCCGAACCCACCTCGCGCGCCACCCGCGTGACCTCGTCGGCGAACGACGACAGCTGGTCCACCATGGTGTTCACGGTGTTCTTCAGCTCGAGGATCTCGCCCTGGGCGTCGACCGTGATCTTCTGCGACAGGTCACCCTTGGCCACCGCGGTGGACACCTGGGCGATGTTCCGCACCTGGGCGGTCAGGTTCGTCGCCATGTAGTTCACGTTGTTGGTCAGGTCGCGCCAGGTGCCGGCGACGCCCCGCACCTGGGCCTGACCGCCGAGCTTGCCCTCCGAGCCCACCTCGCGGGCCACCCGCGTGACCTCGTCGGCGAACGAGCTGAGCTGGTCCACCATCGTGTTGACCGTGGACTTGAGCTCGAGGATCTCGCCACGGGCGTCGACCGTGATCTTCTGACCCAGGTCGCCCTTCGCCACGGCCGTGGTGACCGAGGCGATGTTCCGGACCTGGTTGGTCAGGTTGGTGGCCATGTAGTTCACGTTGTCGGTGAGGTCGCGCCACGTACCCGCGACGCCCTTGACCTGGGCCTGACCGCCCAGCTTGCCCTCCGAACCCACTTCGCGCGCCACCCGCGTGACCTCGTCGGCGAACGAGCTGAGCTGGTCCACCATCGTGTTCACGGTGTTCTTCAACTCGGCGATCTCGCCGCGCGCATCCACTGTGATCTTCTGCGACAGGTCACCCTTCGCCACCGCGGTGGACACCTGGGCGATGTTCCGTACCTGGTCGGTGAGGTTGTTCGCGAGCTGGTTCACGTTCTCGGTGAGGTCGCGCCAGGTGCCGGAGACGCCACGGACCTGCGCCTGACCGCCCAGCTGACCCTCGGTGCCCACCTCGCGCGCGACCCGCGTGACCTCGTCGGCGAACGAGCTGAGCTGGTCCACCATCGTGTTCACAGTGTCCTTGAGCTCCAGGATCTCGCCCTGAGCCGCCACCGTGATCTTCTGCGACAGGTCGCCCTTCGCCACCGCCGTCGACACCTGGGCGATGTTGCGCACCTGGCTGGTCAGGTTGGACGCCATCGAGTTCACCGAGTCGGTGAGGTCCTTCCAGGTGCCGGCCACGTTCGGCACCTCGGCCTGGCCGCCCAGCTTCCCCTCGGTGCCCACCTCGCGGGCCACCCGGGTCACCTGCTCGGCGAAGAGCCGCAGGGTGTCGGTCACGCCGTTCATGGTGTGCGCCAGCTCGGCCACCTCGCCGCGCGCCGACACCGTGATCCGCTGGGTCAGGTCGCCACGCGCCATCGCGGTCGCCACCTGCGAGATGGACCGCACCTGGTGGGTCAGGTTCGAGGCCATCGTGTTCACCGAGTCGGTGAGGTCCTTCCAGGTGCCGGCGACGCCGCGTACGTCAGCCTGGCCGCCCAGCTCACCCTCCGTGCCCACCTCGCGGGCCACCCGGGTCACCTCGTCGGCGAACGACGACAGCTGATCCACCATCGTGTTCACGGTGCGGCCGATCCGGAGGAATTCACCCCGCAGGGGTCGGCCGTCCATCTCCAGTGCCATGTGCTGGGAGAGGTCGCCGTCGGCCACGGCCACGATCACCCGGGAGATCTCGGTGGTCGGCCGGCCCAGGTCGTCGATCAGCGAGTTAACCGAGCGCACCGAGTCGGCCCACGCCCCGTCGAGACCCTCCTCGTCCAGGCGTTCGGTCAGCCGGCCGTCCCGGCCCACGATGCGGCTGATCTTGCGTACCTCGAGATTCTGCCGCTCCTGGAGCGAGACCACCTCGTTGAACGCGTCGGCCACCTCACCTGCGGTGCCCGACCACCGCGGGAGGCGTACTTTGAGATCGCCACGGCGCACCCGCCGCAGCGCCTCGGCCAACTCGCCGAGCAGAACCCCGTCGTCGGGCACGCCGACGCCGACCTGTTTGGCCGCAGTCATGCTGTCCTCACTCGCTGTCCACCGTCATAAGGTGCTTCATCATCCCTCGCCCGAGCGGGTCAATGCGAGACACGGCTTTGTGCATCGAGTGGGGAACAAGGGAGGATGCTGTCGTGTCGGTTGAAGCAGGAGCCGCGAGCGCATTGGTGCGCCGGGTCCGGCTGCCCAACGACCGGCGTACGCCCGCCGCCGCCCGCGCCCTGGTCCGCTCGGTGCTCGAGGAGGCCGGCCAGGACGCGCTGCTCAACGAGGCATTGTTGCTCACGACCGAGCTTTCCACGAACGCGGTGGTGCACGCCAACACCGAGCTCGACATCGAGGTGGCGGCCGACCACGAGGGCCTGACGGTCACCGTCACCGACTTCGCGCCCGGCCCGGTCGAGCAGCTCGCGATCGGCCCGCGCAACGAGAGCGTGGACATCGGCGAGGTAGCGGAACGTGGTCGCGGCCTGCTCCTGGTCGATCACTTCGCCAGCCGTTGGGGAACAGTTCACGAGGGCACCGGCAAGGGCGTCTGGTTCCGCCTGGAATCCCGGACCGGCGGCGCCACCGTGGTCGCGACCGTACCCACCGGCGCCTCGCCCGAGGCCGACCTGCCCAGCGTCGGCGCGCTCTCCACGCTGCTCGAGGTGCGCCCGGAGAGCAGCTCCGAGGAGGGCCTCGCCGACTTCGCCCTGGAGATGCTGTCCCGCCTGGCCCGGCTCACCGGTGCGGCCGGCGGCGTGGTGCGCCTCGACCGCGGCGACGGCACCGGGCGGCAGATCATGGCCCGCCATGGTCGCGCTCCCCGCGACGATGCGGCCACGATCCGGGTCGGGCTGGCCGTTCAGCGTCCGTACGCGGGTGAGCTGGAGCTGGACGCCTCCCCCGACGGGTACGGGCGCCCGCTCGCCGAGATCGTCGCCGAGCGCCTCTCCCTGCACGTCGACAACGACCGGCTGCGCCGTGCCGACCTGCGCCGGCAGACCTGGCTCACGTTCCTGGCCGAGGCCAGCGAGCTGCTCGCCCAGTCCCTCGACGTCAACCTCACGATGGCCCTGATCCCGCAGCTCGTGGTGCCGCGGCTCGGCCGGTGGTGCGCGGTGCACACCACCGACGCGTGGGGCCGGCTCCAGCTGGCCGCGGCCACCCACGCCGACGAGGCGGCGGTCGCGCAGCTGCACGCCACCCTGGCCGAGAGTGGCCCCGACTCGGTCCTGGCCCGGCTCGAGGAGGCATCCCGGCTGGGCACGCAGGTGATGTTCGGTGCGCCCGCCGACGGCTTCGCGGTGCCGCTCGTGGCCCGTGGGCAGCGCCTCGGCACCCTCGCGGTGGGCCGCCATCACCGGCACCGGCACGACGCCGACGAGGTCGCCGTCGTGGAGGACGTGGCCCGCCGGGCCGCCCTGGCCATCGACAACGCCCGCATCCATGACGAGAGGCGCAAGGTCGCGCGTACGCTCCAGGCCTCGCTCCTGCCACCCGCGCTGCCGCATGTCGACGGGGTGGGCTTCGCCGCCGAGTACGTCCCCACGGGCAGTGAGGTGGGCGGTGACTTCTACGACGTGGTCCCGACCGCCGCCGGGGACGGCTGGGTGGTCGTGGTCGGCGACGTGTCCGGCAAGGGCGTGCAGGCCGCCACGGTGACCGGCCTGGTCCGCGACGTGATCCGGATCCTGGTCGACGACGGCAAGCCGATGTCCGAGATCCTCTGCCGGGTCAACCGGACGCTGGTCCAGCGGGGCGGCGGCCGGTACTGCACGCTCGCCATGGCCTCGGTGTCCAAGGAGAAGGACGGCACCCTCTCGGTCTGCCTGCACCTGGCCGGCCACGACCGGGCGGTGCTGGTGCGGGCCGACGGCAAGACGTCCTTCGTCGGCGAGGGCGGGACAGCCCTGGGCCTGCTGGAGACGATCTCCTCGCCGGACGAGCTGGTGACCCTCGGCCCGGGCGACTCGCTGATCTTCTACACCGACGGCGTGACCGAGCGGCGGCGCGGACGCGAGCTCTTCGGCACGGCACGCCTGCGCGAGGCGGCGGCCCCGCTGGCCGGTTACCCCGCCGACGTGATGGCCGCCCGGCTGCGCTCCACCACGATCAACTACTCGGTCGAGGAGCCGCGCGACGACATCGCGATCCTCGTGCTGCGCAACGACGCCTGATTTTTGTCGTACCCCTTTGGCAGGCTTTCCGCATGCCTTCCACCACGTACTACACCGCCACCACGCTCGACGGGTTCATCGCCGATGCGGACAATTCGCTCTCGTGGCTGATGGAGGCCGACTCCGGCGACAACATCGACTTCCCGGCCTTCTTCGCGTCCGTCGGCGCCTTCGCGATGGGCCGCACGACCTGGGAGTGGGTGATCGAGCACGAGGGCCTGCGTTCCGACCCCTCGAAATGGCACGAGTACTACGGCGACACGCCCGCCTGGGTCTTCAGCAACCGCGAGCTCGAGCCGGTCCCCGGGGTCGACGCCCGCTTCGTCCGGGGCGATGTGCGTCCGGTGCACGCCCAGATGACCGCCGCCGCCGGTGGGAAGGACATCTGGCTGGTCGGCGGTGGCGAGCTGGTCGGCCAGTTCGCCGACGCCGGGCTGCTCGACAAGCTGATCGTCGGCGTCGCCCCCGTGACGCTGGGCGCCGGCGCTCCGCTGCTGCCCCGCCGCCTCGACTCATCCCGCCTCACCCTGACGGAGGTGCGGCAGGTGCATCAGTTCGCCTACTTGACGTACGCGGTCAGCTAAGCCATTTCACCCCCTTTTGTCCGCCGGGGATGGCATCGTGATCGTCGTGAAGACGCAGTACTACACCGCGACGAGCATCGACGGGTACATCGCCGACCCGGACAATTCGCTCGACTGGCTGTTCGAGGTCAACGAGGGCACCGACAACCCGTTCGGCGCGTTCTTCGCCGGCGTCGGCGCCTTCGCCATGGGCGCGACCACCTACGAGTGGATCCTCCGCAACGACAACCTGCTGGAGGAGCCCCAGAACTGGCACGACATGTACGGCGACGTGCCCTGCTGGGTCTTCACCCACCGCGACCTGCCACCGGTGCCGAACGCCAACATCTTCTTCATCAGCGGCGACGTCCGGCGCGTCCACGAGGCCATGGTGGTCGCCGCCCAGGGCAAGAACGTCTGGCTCGTCGGCGGCGGCGACCTGGTCGGCGAGTTCACCGACCAGGACCTCCTCGACGAGATCATCCTCGGCGTGGCGCCGGTCATGCTGGGCTCCGGTGCGCCGCTGCTGCCCCGGCGCCTGACCTCGCAGCGGTTGGCGCTGACGCAGGTGGCCCAGATGGGGCAGTTCGCCTACATGACGTACGCGGTCGGCAAGCTGGCCGACTTCGGCCGCCACAAGGCCGCGGAGGTCCTGGCCGCCCAACACCCCGCCGACCCGGCCGACCTCATCCACTGACCGGCCGTCGCCGACCCACCCGCTACCGCGGACCCACCCGCCGTGCGCCCACCCGCCACCGCGGACCCACCCGCCGCGCGCCCACCCGCCACCGCGGACCCACCCGCCGCGCGCCCACCCGCCACCGCGGACCCACCCGCCGCGCGCCCACCCGCCACCGCGGACCCACCCGCCGCGGACCCACCCGGCGCCGCGGACCCACCCGGCGCCGCGGACCCACCCGGCGCCGTCTCATCGTGCAGCTGCCGACCCACCCGCGGCCGTCCCACCTGCCCGAGGCCGCCCATCCACCCGCCGCCCGCCGACCATTCGCGGCCGCCCGACTTACCCGCGGCTGGCACCCGACCCGCGGCTGGCACCCATCCGTAGCGGTGTGTCGATGGAGACTCAGCGGGGGCTCGAACACTGCGGGCGTCGCCGCGCTCTGAGTGACCGCTCCCGCTTGGGCTCAGCCTGCGGAGACGGCGGTGACCTTCAAAGGGCATTTGACACGCATGGCGGTAAGGCGAGATGAGCGGCCAGGAAGAAGCGAAGCCGGCCAACCCGAGCCGCGTGTCGGCGGGTGCAGATCGTCAAGCCGGGCGGCGCAACGGCAGGTCGGGCATCTCGATGCCGATGGCCGTGATCGGCTCGGTGGCCTCGGTGACGTGTTCCTCGCCGGCCGTCCAGAAAACCGCATCGCCCACGGTGACCTCACGCCACGTGCCGTCGCCGCCCTGGACCCGGCCTCGGCCCGCCGTGATCAGCAGGAGCTGGTCGACCGTGGCGGGGTGGCGGCCGATCGAGCCGCCGGCCGCCACATGCAGGACCGTCACCGCGACGTCGGGCGCACGGACCAAGGCCTGCACTGCGAAGCCCGTGCTGCCGAAGGCGGTGACCTCGTGGCCGGCGCCACGGTCGAACGTCAGGATCTCCACCGTGTCACGCCAAGTTCGTGCGGTAGATGCGGTAGTCGGTCGGCACAGCCCACAGGGGTGCGAGGGCCGGATATCGGTCCTCGATCTGGCTCAGCCGGGTCGCGGTGTCGCCGACTGACTCCTCGTAGACGGCATTCACCAGCGAGGTGATGTCGTCGACCAGGGCCGGGTCGCCGGCGGTCAGTCGCTCGATCATCGGTCCATCTAATCGCCTCAGAACAACCAGCGGAATCGGCCTGAAACAAACTCACGCCGCACCGCCATGTCGACCCCCGCGGGCGGGCGCGGGATGCGCGCCCGAGCCCGTCGGCATTCGCGGAAGGCGCGCCCGACCCGCGCCCGGTCGCGGAAGGCGCGCCGGCGGCTCAGAACAACTCGCGCCGGTCCGCCATGTCGACCCCGCGCGCGGTCGCGGAAGGCGCGCCGGCGGCTCAGAACAACTCGCGCCGGCCTGCCATGTCGACGTCGCGGGCGGTTGCGGGAGGGGCGCTGACGATCACGGCGCGGCCGCTGCGGGCCATCAGGATGCTGCGGACCGTGTCGACGATGCGCTCGATGCGTTCGGGGTCGAGGTTGCCGGGGAGGACGGCGTGCACGGTGCCGACGCCGGCCGAGCCTCGGACGGGCACCGGGCCGCTGGCGGCGTCGCGGAGCGCGTACACCGCGGCGTGCAGGTCCTCGATGCGGACCGAGATGCGCAGGGCGACGTCTTTCGGGCCGAAGGGGTACCTGCCCCACCAGCTGGGCGCGAGCTCGGCGATCTCGGCGCCGGGACCGAGGATCTTGGCCAGCCGGCCGGAACGCTCGACCACGGACTGGGCGCCGCCCTCGAGCAGCACCGCGACCGAGCCGGGCGGCTGCGCGACGGTGCGGCCGGGAGCGGGCGTGGGCAGGTCGACCTCGACGGCGCTGGGGTCGACCTGCTGGGCCAGCGCCTCGTCGACCAGATTGTGCACCTGGAGCGGGGTGGAGACGGGCACCGAGACCCAGCGCCGCGCGGCGGGCAGCGGCTCGAGGCGCAGCGCCGCGGACAGGATCACGCCCTCGAAGTCGTCGCCGACCAGCTCCGCCTCGCGACGGCTGCCGGTGAGGTCGACGTAGCCGACGCCGGCGACCTGGCCGGCGGGTGTGCCGTACTTGTGGCGGAGCGGCCCGGACTCGTTGACGGCCAGCATGCCGCCGATCGTGGCCGAGCGGGACGGCGGGTCGACCGCCAGCCGCTGACCGCGCAGTGCCAGGGCGGCCTGGAGTGCCCGGACCGGGGTGCCGGTGCCGACCTCGGCGGTCAGCTCGGAGGGGCGGTGGTTCCAGAGGCCACCGAGGCGCCCCGTATCCACCAGGAGGTCGACACCGGGCGGCGGCGTACCCCAGTCGATCTTGCTGCCTGAACCTCGCGCCATCGCGGCGAGGCCGCGTTCCGCGGCAACCCGCAGGGTGTCCTCCACCTGGCGGGCGGTCGCCGGGACGGAGACGAAGCTCACCCGCCGGCCGCCGACGGTGTCGATCGAGCGGGCGGTGCGGGCGAAGTCGGGGCCGCAGATGTCGGCCAGTGCACGAAGCACCGGCTCGCGGCGTGGCGGCAGCGGCGGCAAGTCATTGGTCGCGGGCATCCACAATCCCCTGACATCGATGACCGGCGAAGATCGTCCATTCTGGCGTATCGTACACATGTTCGAAAGAGCCTGGGGAGGGCTGTTCATGCGACTAGCCGCCGCTGACTTGGGGGAACGCGCCGGTAACCTGTGCGGGGTGACGAGCAATGTGCCCGACAGCCCGCCCTCGGTCGCCCGTGTGCCCTCGGAGCGGACCTTCCACGGCGACACCGTGACGGACGAGTACGCCTGGCTGGCGGATAAGGACAACCCCGACACCATCGCCTATCTGGAGGCGGAGAACGCCTTCACCGAGCGGTCCACCACCCATCTGGCCGGCCTGCGCGAGACCGTCTTCGGCGAGATCAAGGCGCGGACGCAGGAGACCGACCTGACCGTCCCGGTCCGCAAGGGCGAGTGGTGGTACTACACCCGCACGGAGGAGGGCAAGCAGTACGGCATCCACTGTCGAGTGCCGGCCCGGCCCGGTGAGACGGACCCGCCCGCCGAGGGCCAGGCCGGGGAACAGGTGCTGCTGGACGGCAACGAGCTCGCCGCCGGCCAGGAGTTCTTCCAGCTGGGCGCGTTCGACGTGAGCCCGGACGGCAACTGGCTGGCGTTCTCCACCGACTTCTCCGGCGACGAGCGGTTCACCCTGAAGGTGAAGGATCTGCGGTCCGGCGAGGTGCTGGCCGACGAGGTCACCGACACGGGTTACGGCAGCGCGTGGTCGCTGGACGCGTCCGCGCTGTTCTACATCACTGTGGACGACGCCTGGCGGCCCTACCGGGTGTGGCGGCACACTGTCGGCCGCCCGGCCGCGGAGGACGTGAAGGTCTTCGAGGAGCCGGACGAGCGCTTCTTCGTGGGGGTGGAGCTCACCCGCAGCCAGAAGTTCATCCTGATCGACGCGCACAGCAAGATCACTTCTGAGGTACGCGCGATTCCCGCCGACGCCCCGGCCTCGGAGCCGATCCTGATCGCCCCGCACCGGCAGGGCGTGGAGTACTCGGTGGAGCATCACGGCCACCGCTTCCTGATCCTGCACAATCTCGGCGCCGAGGACTTCGCCCTGTCGTACACGTCGGCGGACGCGCCGGGCGACTGGGTGGACCTGATCCCGGAACAGGCGGGCATCCGGCTCGAGTCGGTCGACTCGTTCCAGCGGCACGTGGTGATCTCGCTGCGCAAGGACGGGCTGACCGGCCTGCGGGTGATCGCCGACGGCAGCACCGAGGCGTACGACATGGAGTTCCCCGAGCCGCTGCACAGCGTCGGACTGACCTCCAGCCCGGAGTACGACACGTCCACCGTGCGCATCAGCTACACGTCGATGATCACCCCCGAGTCGGTGTACGACGTGGACCTGATCACCCGCCAGATGACGCTGCGCAAGCAGCAGCCGGTGCTCGGCGGCTACGACCCGGCGGGTTACGAGCAGTTCCGCGAGTGGGCGATCGCCGACGACGGCACGAAGGTCCCGATCTCGATCGTGGCGCTGAAGGGCACGCCTCGGGACGGCTCCGCGCCGGTCCTGCTCTACGGCTACGGCTCGTACGAGTACAGCATCGACCCGTACTTCTCGATCGCCCGGCTGTCCCTGCTGGACCGCGGCGTGGTGTACGCGATCGCGCACATCCGCGGCGGCGGCGAGATGGGCCGGCGCTGGTACGAGGACGGCAAGATGCTCGCCAAGAAGAACACGTTCACCGATTTCGTGGCGTGCGCGGACGCGCTGGTCAAGAAGTCGTGGACGTCGGCCGATCGGCTGGTCGCCCGGGGCGGCTCGGCGGGTGGCCTGCTGATGGGCGCGGTGGCCAACCTGGCGCCGGAGGCGTTCGCCGGGATCGTGGCGCAGGTTCCGTTCGTGGACCCGCTGACCACGATCCTGGACCCGTCCCTGCCTCTCACGGTCACCGAGTGGGAGGAGTGGGGCAACCCGCTGGAGTCGGCGGACGTGTACGCCTACATGAAGTCGTACAGCCCGTACGAGAACGTCCGACCGGTCCGGTACCCGAGGATCCTGGCGATGAGCGGGCTGAACGACACCCGGGTGCTCTACACCGAGCCGACGAAGTGGGTGGCCAGGCTGCGCGCCGTGGCGCCGGAGGGCTCGTACCTGTTGAAGACGGAGATGGGCGCCGGGCACGGCGGGCCGAGCGGGCGCTACGACGCCTGGAAGGAAGAGGCCTTCATGACGGCCTGGACCTTGGACGTGCTGGGCCGCTCCTAATGGCGAAAGCCCCCCTCCGCGGAGGGGGGCTTTCACACGAGAAGACCTAGGTGGCGGGGCTTTCTTGGGCGTCGACAGCCTCATCCACCGAGGGGTACGTGTGCAGCACCTCGACCAGCCCGCTCACCTCGAGGATGCGCAGCACGCCGCGTTGCGGGGCGGCCAGGCGCACCACGCCACCGGCGTCGTCCGTGCTGTTCTTGGCCCGGACGAAGACCGACAGTCCGGTGGAGTCGCAGAACGAGACCTCAGCCAGGTCGAAGATCAGCCGGTTGCGACCCTTTTCCAGCAGGTCGCTGATCTGATCCTGGAGCTGAGGGGCGGTGGCCATGTCGAGCTCGCCGGCCACCGAGACGACGACGAGATCGCCACGTTGTTCCGTTTGTACCGTCAGGGACATTCAGGACCTCCAGTTATGAACAGACGGTACTCCACGGACCCGGTGACGTGCAGCACGGGGCGTTAGTTGGTGCACGGCAACTATTCGATGACCCGGTGGTAGAGTCCCGCCCGTCGGAGTCGGCCCGCAACATGAGGAGACCATCGTGGCGCTGAGTTCGGACGAGGCGAGCCGCTTCGCCGACCTGCTGAAGGGGCACTCTGACGAGCTGACCCGCAGGTGGACGGAAATCGTGGCGTCGAACTTCCGCGGCCGGTTGAGCCACGCCGAGCTGGAACGCCAGATGGGCGAGCTCCAGCGCGGTTTCCAGGCGGCGATGGACGGCGGCGCCGGCGATCTCGACGCCGACGCGTCCGGTGAGCTGCGCGGCCTGCTCAGTGACCTTTCGACGACGAGAGCCCGGCAGGGCTTTTCGGCGAATGAGACCGCGGTCAGCGTGTACGCCCTGAAGGAGGCCCTTCTGGGCATTCTGGATGGGTCTGGCGAGGCAGATGCGACTACGTTGCGTGACTTCGTGGCGTACTCGGCCTTCGTCGACCGGGCCGCCCTCTTCACCTTCGACAGCTACGTCCGGGTCCGCGAGGAACTGATCTCCGACCAGGCCGAGCAGCTGCTCGAGCTGTCCACCCCGGTGGTCAAGCTGTGGGACGGCGTGGTCGCGGTCCCGCTGGTCGGCACGCTCGACTCGGCCCGCGCCCAGGTGGTCATGGAACGCCTCCTGCAGACGCTGGTGGACACCAGTTCCCCGTACGCGATCATCGACATCACCGGCGTGCCGGCGGTGGACACCCAGGTCGCCCAGCACGTGCTGAAGACCGTGGTCGCCGCCCGCCTGATGGGCGCCGAGTGCATCATCTCCGGCATCCGCCCGCAGATCGCCCAGACGATCGTGGCGCTCGGCATCGAGTTCGGCGACATCGCCACCAAGGCGACCCTGGCCGACGCGCTGCGGCACGTCATCAAGCTCAACAGCGCCCAGCCGAAGGCGCGCTGAGGTGGAGCGCGTCCCGGTCCTGAAGATCGGTGACATCCTCCTCGTCTCGATCCAGATCGACATGGAGGACCAGGTCGCCCTCCAGCTGCAAGAAGACCTGGCGGATCGGATCGTCGCCACCGGCTGCCACGGCGTGATCATCGACATCAGCGCGCTGGACATCGTCGACTCCTTCGTCGGCCGCACCCTGGCCACCATCGCCTCGATCTCCAGGGTGCTGGACGCCGAGACCGTGGTGGTGGGCATGCGCCCGGCCGTGGCGATCACGCTGGTCGAGCTGGGCCTGTCGCTGCCCGGCATCCGCACCGCCCTGAACGTCGAGCTGGGCATGGCGATGCTGGCGCAGGACGAGCCCGAGCCGGAGCCCGTCGGGGGCGAGGAAGAGCCGGTAGCCACGTCATGAGCGATCGGATCACGGTCGCCTCCGACCAGGACGTCGTCCGCGTCCGCCAGCTGGTCCGGACCGCGGCCGTGGCCGCCAAGCTCTCCCTCGTCGACCAGACCAAGCTGGTCACCGCCGCCAGCGAGCTGGCACGCAACACGCTGGTCTACGGCGGCGGCGGCACGGTCGAGCTGATATCGGTGGACAACGGGCGCCGCAAAGGCATCCGGATCGTCTTCGCCGATGAGGGACCGGGCATCGCCGACCTGGACCTGGCCCTGACCGACGGCTACACCACCGGCGGCGGGCTGGGGCTGGGCCTGTCCGGCGCGCGCCGGCTGGTCGACGAGTTCGACATCGACACCAAGGTCGGGGAGGGCACGAGCATCACCGTGACCAAGTGGTGCCGGTGAACGGGGGCGCCGTCTCGCTGCCGGACGGGCTGCTGGACGGCGGGACCTGGTTCCGGGTCGAGGAGGCCGGCTCGGCGTCCGGCGTGCGCCGCGCGGCGGAACGGCTGGCCACCGAGCTCGCCCTGCCCGCCAAGCGGCTGGCCGACCTGTCGATCCTGGTCGCCGAAGCGGCCGGCAACCTGGTCAAGCACGCCGAGCAGGGCGTGATGCTGGTGCGTACGGTCCGGGACGCGACGAACGCCGGGGTCGAGGTGATCGCGGTGGACAGCGGTCCCGGCATGGCCGACGTCGCCCGGTCGGCCTTCGACGGGCACTCCACCACGGGCACGCTGGGCATCGGGCTCGGCGCGATCCTGAGGCAGGCCAGCTGGGCCGATCTGCACTCCGTACCCGGGAAGGGAACGGTGCTCGCCGCCCAGGTCTGGCCGACGACGGCGCCCGCGCCCCACCTGGCCGGCGGAATCACCCGGCCGCTGGCGGGCGAGCAGGTCAGCGGCGACGGGATCGCGGTGCGGATCGCGGACGGCCGGCGGCAGGTGCTCGTGGTGGACGGGCTGGGACACGGCCCGCTGGCCGCGGCGGCCGCCCACGAGGCCGTACGCGTCTTCACCAACACCGCACCCGCACCGCCCGCCACGGTCGTGGAGGCCCTGCACAGCGGCCTCTCGCACACCCGCGGCGCGGCCCTCGCGGTGGCCGAGATCGACGACGCGGCCGACGTCCTGCACTACGCCGGACTGGGCAACATCGCCGGCTCGATCCACACCACCGGCAGCCCGCGCCGTGGCCTGGTCTCGTTGCCCGGCATCGCCGGACATCAACGGCGGCAGATCCGGGCGTACGACTACCCCTTCCCGCCCGGCGCCATGCTGCTCATGCACTCCGACGGCGTGGTCGACAGGTGGCGCCCGGACGACTACCCCGGCCTGCTGACCCATTCGCCGCAGGTGATCGCGGCGACCGTGCTGCGCGACGCGGGGACTCGGCGCGACGACGCCGGTGTTCTGGTAGCCCGCCATGGATGACCTGCTGGCCCACATGCGGATCGGGGTCGCCCAGGACGTCTTCGCGGTCCGGCAGCTCGGCCGCGAGGTCGCCCGCGAGGTGGGCCTGGAGGGTCAGGACCAGACCAGGGTGGCGACCGCGCTCAGCGAGGCGGCCCGGGTGATGGTCGCCAGCGGGCAGGTCACCACCGTGGCGTTCCAGCTGCGGCGCGACCCGGCGCCTACTCTTCTGGTAGAGATGGAGCATCCGGCGCGGGGCGACGCGGCGACGCTCGCCCAGCAGCTGAAAGCCGTCGGCCGGCTGGTCGACACGATGGAGGTCGCTGATGGCGAGACGGGTACCGTGGTGCGCATGGCCCGCCGCCTGCCACCAGGCGCCGCGCGGCTGACTCTCGATCACATGGACGAGATCCGCGCCCGCCTCGACGAACACCGCCCCGGCACTCCTCTGGACGAGCTGGCGGTACAAAATCAGCAGCTCATCGCCGCCCTCGATGAGGTGCGCGCCCAGCGCGACGACCTGGCCCGCCTCAACGCCGAGCTGGAGGAGACCAACAAGGGCGTGATGGCGCTCTACAACCAGCTTTCCGAGGAGCTGGAGGAGACCAACCGCGGCGTGGTCGCGCTCTACGCCGAGCTGGACGAGAAATCGGTGCAGCTGCGCGCGGCGAGCGAGGCGAAGAGCCGGTTCCTGGCCAACGTCAGCCACGAGCTGCGCGCCCCGGTCACCGCGATTATCGGGCTGGGCCGGCTGCTCGCCGACGAGGGCTCGGACAAGTTGACCAGTGAGCAGGGCCGCCAGGTCGAGCTGATCCGCACCTCGGCCACCGATCTGCTCACGCTGGTCAACGACCTGCTCGACCTGGCCAAGGCGGAGGCCGGCCGGATCGATCCGGTGCCGTCCGATGTGGACCTGCGCGCGGTCTTCGGCCAGCTGCGCGGCACCCTGCGGCCGCTGGCCACCCGGCCCGAAGTGGAGTTCGTCGTCGAGGAGCCGGGGCTGCCGTCGATCCGGACCGACGAGGTGCTGCTCGGCCAGGTGCTGCGCAACCTGCTGACCAACGCGATCAAGTTCACCGCCGCCGGGTCGGTGCGGCTGCGGGTCACCCGGGCCGGCGACGACGCGGTCTTCGAGGTCGCGGACACCGGCGCCGGCATCCCGCCCGAGCTGCACGAGCGCATCTTCGAGGAGTTCTACCAGGTGCCCGGCAGCCGGGCGCTGAGCGGCAAGGGCACCGGCCTCGGCCTGCCGTACGCCCGCCGCCTGGTCACCATCCTCGGCGGCGCGCTCCGGGTCACGTCCGAGCCCGGGAAGGGCAGCACGTTCACCGTCGCCCTGCCGGTCGGTGGGCCATGACACCCGCCTCGATCCTGGTCGTCGACGACAGCGCCACCAAGCGTTACCTGCTGGTGAGCTGGCTGACCCGGGCCGGATTCCAGGTGCTGGAGGCGGAGACGGGCACGGACGCGCTGGCCCTGATCCCGGACGCCGATGTGGACCTCGTGGTGCTCGACGTGAAGCTGCCCGACATGAGCGGCTTCGACGTGTGCGAGAGGATCAAGAGCGATCCCGAGTACGGAGTGCTGCCGGTGATCCACGTGTCGGCTCACGCGGTGGACGTGGCCGACCGGGCGCAGGGCCTCAACCGGGGCGCGGACGCGTACCTGGTGGAGCCGATCGAGCCGGACGAGCTGATCGCGACCGTCCAGGCGGTGCTGCGCTACTACCGGGCCCGGCAGCGCGCCGAGACCCTGGCCGGACGCATGATCAAGCTCGCCGAGACCACTTTGGAGATCAACTCGGCGTCCACGTTGTCCGGTCTGCTGGATGCGGCTGCCGCCGGCGCGCGCGCGATCTTCGGCAGCCCCGTGGTGGTGCTGGCCGAGAACTCCGACGGCGTCAGCCTGGCCTCGACCGGTGCTGCCACCGCCGTCCCCTGGTCGCTCGACGAACGCAACGTGGCCGTCGGCTCCGTGGTGCGCACCGACGAGCCGGCCTCCTGGACCGTGGTCGACTGGCCGGACGGCGAGTCGGTGGCGGTGGCCGTGGCCCGGCTGCGGGCCGACCGCGCCCCGGTCTACGTGGCCGTGCCGAGCAGCTCGCAGACGCCCGGCTTCCCGGTGCTGCGCCAGCTCGCCCAGGCGGTGGCGGCCGCGGTGGAGGCGCAACGCTCGTACGACGAGGAGCACCGGATCGCGGTCATGCTCCAGCGCAGCCTGCTGCAGTCGCGGCTGCCGGTGGTGCCGGGCCTGGACCGCGCGGTCCGCTACGAGCCGGCCGGTCACCAGACCGAGGTCGGCGGCGACTTCTACGAGATGACCATGGTGGACGGCCGGCTCCTGGTGGCGATCGGCGATGTGGCCGGGCACTCGCTGCACGCGGCCACGGTGATGGCCGAGCTACGGCACGCGGTGCGCGCCTACGCGGTCGAGGGCCATCCGCCGGGCGCGGTTCTCGAGCTGGTCAACCACTTCATGCGTACGGTGCTGCCGACCGACTCGGCCACGGTGTGCCTGTTCACCCTGGAGCCGGAGACCGGTCGCGTCCGCCTGGCCAGCGCCGGGCATCCGCCGCCGCTGCTGCGTACCGCCGACGGGGTCCGCTTCCTGGAGACGCACGGCCCGCTGCTCGGCATCACCGCCAAGCGCCCCGACGACCTGGAGTTCGTCCTGCCTCCGGGCGGCACGCTGGTCCTCTACACCGACGGCCTGGTCGAGCGCCGCGACGCGGACATCGACGTCGGCCTGGCCGCCCTGGCCGAGTGCGCCGCCGACATCGAGCCGGACCTGGACGCCTTCTGCAGCCGCCTGCTCGACCGCCTGGCCGGCGGCGGCCAGCGCGCCGACGACATCGCCGTCGTCGCCCTGCGCCGCGCCACGGTCTGACCCGCGCCGATGGCCGGTGGGCAACTGATTCTCCTCGACGAGGAACACCATGGCACGGACTTCGGAGGGCGGCGGCTCGACCGCGTGTTCAGCGGCGACTTCCGCGAGCTGACCGTGGCGGGACCGGCGGGCGGCCCAACGAGATCACCGGCAACGACTTCCGCGAGGCGCTGATGCTCGGTGGCTGATCCGGCGGCTCGTGGCCGGCAACTGAGGCCTGTGGACAGCCGCACCTCAGGCCGCGGCGCCTCGCAGGAAGGCGTCGACCAGCACCTCGGCGAAACCCTCGTGCGGGACGTTCGGGTTCCAGTTGAGCCAGTTCTGCACCATGATGGGCGCGGTCAGCATCAGCAGGCTGAGCTCCACGTCCAGGTCGGCGCGCAGTTCGCCGTTGGCGATGCCGCGCCGGAGCACCTCGCGGGTCAGGTTGCGGCGGGGTTCCATGACGGCCGCGAACGCCGCCCGCAGCTCCTCGTCGCGCAACAGGTCGGGGAGCAGGCAGGCGGTGACCTTGCCGTACGCCTCCATGCGCTTGCCCCGGTTGGCGCTGGCCAGCGCGATCAGGTCGCCCCGGACCGACTCGCCGGGCGGCCGCACCGGCGGGCCTTTCATGGTGCGGACCGCGTCGATCAGCATGGCCTCCTTGTTGGGCCAGCGGCGGTAGATGGTGGCCTTGCCGACCCCGGCCCGGGCCGCGACCGCCTCCATCGACAGGGCGGACCCGGCCTGCCCCTCGCTGAGCAGGTCGATCACGGCACTCATGATGGCCTCGTCGGCCTTCGCACTGCGGGGCCGACCCGGAGCCCGGCCTTTGAGATCGGCACTGGGCTCCAGGTCGGCCGTCGTCTCCGCGCTGGCGGTCGTCATGTCATCCATTGTTGCTTGTGCGTTACGCCTCGACCAGGGCGACGCCCTGCTCCTCGGCCAGGCTCTCTTCCACGGTCGGCGCGGGCGCCTGCGGGGGACGCTTGCCGGGCAGCCAGATCGCTGCCGCGGCGACGCCCAGGAGGGCGACCACGACGCTGGCGATCGACGCGTAGTGCATCGCCGTGATGAAGGCGTCGTTGGCCGACTGGATCAGCCCGGCGCCGGCCGGACCCGCCTGCTCGGCCACGCCGTACGCACCGGAGATGGACTCCTCCGCGGCCGTGCGAGCCGCCGCCGGAAGGCCTTCGGTCGTGCCCGCGACGTTGTCGCGGTAGACCGAGCTGACCACGGCGCCGAGCGCGGCCACGCCGAGGGCGCCGCCGACCTGACGGATGGTGTTGCTGACCGCGGAGCCGACACCGGCCTTCTCCCGCGGCAGCGCCGCCATGATCGACTCGGTGGCCGGCGGCATGACGTTCGCCATGCCCACGCCCATCAGGAAGAACAGCCCGCCGACGATCCAGATCGGGGTGGTCGCGCCGATGAAGATGAACCCGGCCAGGCCGGCGGTGACCAGCAGCAGGCCGACCGTGCTGACCGCGCGGGGCCCGAACCGCTTGACCATGGCGGCGCTGCGCGGCGCGAAGACCAGCTGGCCGACCGCGAACGGCACGAACAGGGCACCGGAGGCCAGCGGGCCGTAGTCGCGGACCAGCTGGAGGTAGAAGGCGCTGAAGAACATCGCGCCCATGGCGGCGAAGAAGATCAGGCCGATCACGCCGGTGGAGGCGGCGAACTGGCGGTTGGTGAAGAGTTTGACGTCCAGCGCCGGGAACTCGCGGCTGCGCTCCCACAGCACGAAGCCGGTCAGCACGAGAACCGCGACGAGCAGGGCGCCCCAGGCCAGCGGGTCGGAGAAGCCCTTCTCACCGCCCTCGATCACGCCGTAGGTGAGCAGGCTGAGCCCGACCACCGAGAGCAGCACGCCGCCGATGTCGATCTTGCCGGGCCGCGGGTCGCGGGACTCCGGGACGAGCACCGCGACCAGCACGATGCCGACGATCACGACGGGCACGTTGATCAGGAAGACCGAACCCCACCAGAAGTTCTCCAGCAGGAGACCGCCGACGATCGGGCCGATCGCGACGCCGAGGCCGACGGCCCCGGCCCAGACGCCGATGGCACGGCCGCGCTCGCTGGGGTCGAAGACGTTGGCGATGATCGACAGGGTGGCCGGCATGATCGCGGCGGCGCCCAGGCCCATCACTGCGCGGGCGGTGATCAGCTGGCCGGAGGTCGCGGCGTAGGCCGACACCAGCGACGAGATGCCGAAGATCGACAGGCCGACGATCAGGCTGAGCCGGCGGCCGTAGCGGTCGGCCAGAACGCCGGCGGTGAAGAGCAGGCCGGCGAAGACCAGGGTGTACGAGTTGATGGCCCACTCGAGCTGGCTCTGGGTGGCACCCAGGCCGTGCTCCGGGTCGGCGATGGTGCGCATGGCCACGTTGAGGACCGTGTTGTCCAGGACGACGACCAGCAGGCTGATGACGAGGACGCCCAGGATCGCCCAGCGGCGGGGATGTCCGTTCATGTCGAGCTCACTTTCCCGTTTACGATACGGAACTGATCCGTATCCCATCAGCACACTACGATCGTCTGCTCCGATACGGAACGGACTCGTATCGAATGTGTCTCTCCTCACGTCGACCGAGCGCCCGGTCGAGCGCCGGTCGAGCGCCGGTCGAGCGCCGGTCGAGCGCCCGGTCGAGCGTCCGTCGAACCGTCGGCGGCTCCGCTACGTAGAACTGGCTGTGCGTGCTGACGAGGAGGCTGCCTACCAGGCTTTCTTCGCGCGCCATCACACCGATCTCGCGCGCCTGGCGTACCTGATCACCGGCGACCCGAACGCCGCGGCCGACATCGCGGCGGATGCGTTGGTGGAGATCTGGCGGCACTGGCGCCGGGTCAGGTCGACGGGCAACCCCCTGGGGTACGCCCGGGGCGTGCTCGCCAACACCGCCCGCGGCTGGCTGCGCCGGGAACGCCGGGAACGACTGGGTCTGCTGCGCAGCCGGCTGAGCACCGACGAGTACCGCGGGCCTGACGTCCCGGCGGTGCTCGACGTGCGGGCGGCGCTGCGCCGGCTGCCGATCCGGCGACGCGAGTGCGTGGTGCTGCGTTACGCGTTCGACGTGCCGGAGAAGGAGGTGGCGGCGATCCTCGGGATCTCGGTGGGCGCGGTGAAGAGCCACACCTCGCGGGGCGCCGACCAGCTCGCCACGCTGCTGCGCAAGGCGGGCACCGTGGACGACCTCGGCCTGCTGCCGGTCCTGGAGCGCCGATGAGCCACTCCGACGACCGGTTGCGGTTCGAGCTGCGGCACGCCGCCGACGCGTACGTGCCGGACAGCGCCGCGATCGCCCGCCGCGCCGCCACCCGGCGGGCCGCAGCCGCCCGTCGCGACCGGATCCGGCCCGCCGCGGTCGCCCTGGCCGTCGTGGCCGTGGCGGTCGGCGGTGTGGTGGCGGTCCAGCTGAACGACTCATCTCCCCCAGCGCCGGTGGCCGCGGTCGCCCCGCCCCCGGCAGCCTCGTCGGGCGCGGCGTCATCGGCCGCCGAGCCACCGGCTTCGAAGCGGCCCGCCTCCGAGCCACCGTCGACCCGGCCGGCCACGACGCCGCCCACCCGCCCGGCGACGACCTCTCCCGGGAAGCCGCCGGCCGAGCCCGAGCTCGTCGCGGTCTCCGGGACCGTGGACAAGAACTCCGGGTCGAACTGGACCCAGAACACCGTGACCATCAAGGCGGACGAGGCGGCCTGGGTCGAGGTGACCGTCCGGGTCGACCGGACCGACGACGCCACCCGGGCCGGCTGGTTCACCACCGTGCCGAACTCGGACCTCACGTTCACCGCGAAGGACACCCCGGACGCGCTGCTCTACACGTACCGGTTGAAGGACGGCGCCAAGCTCCGGCCCGGCACCTACGTCTTCGCGGCGCAGTTCTCGCACGGCCCCGGACGCGCCCACGACGGCGACTCGTTCGAAGTGGACGTCCGCGCGGGAGACGTCGACGCCACGTCCCGTGGCGATTTCATCTGAACTTAAGGAACTCGAGAGCAACCTTCGCGGGTGCTTTCCTCGGGTCCGGAAAATCTTGAACGAGCCCGGCGGGGACGTCCGTACCGATCGACGTAGACGTCCTAACGAAAGCCAGGTGGAACATGAACGGCTCGTGGCGCAGGCAGGGAACCCGCCGCTGGTGGAAGCCCGTGACGATCGGCGCGGCAGTGCTGGTGGCGACCGGCGCCGGTCTCGGCGTGGCGATGGCCTCCGAGAGTGGCGACAGCACCGGCGCGGCCGCTCCGTTCGGGGTCATCTCCTGCCCCGATGTGGAGAGCCAGCTGCCGGAGATCCCGGCGCGCGCGGCGGCCGAGGTCGAGCGCAACCTGGCGCTGCTGCAGACCCAGATCGACGAGGCCAACGCCCACCTGACCCGCGACGGCGACCAGGGCGGCCCGAACTTCGTGAACAACGCGATCATCGGTCCGCTCAAGGACAAGCGGATCAGCACGATCGACCGGATCGCCATCTCGATCGGACGGGCCGCCGAGAAGCCGCAGGGCCTCGATCGCCTGGCCGCGTGCTCGGTGTCCGACGAGGCCGCCCCGCCCGCTGAGGAAGCCCCGCCCGCTGAAGAGGCCCCGCCCGCTGAAGAGGCTCCGCCCGCCGAGGAAGCCCCGCCCGCCGAGGACGGCGGCGACGACGCCACTCCGTTCGGCGTCATCTCCTGCCCGGACGTGGCGAGCCGGCTGCCCGCCGTACCGGCGTCCGCCCAGGCCGAGATCGACGGCAACCTCGCCCTGCTGCAGACCCAGATCGACGAGGCCAACGCCCGCCTAACCCGCGACGGCGACCAGGGCGGCCCGAACTTCGTGCAGAATGCGATCATCGGCCCGCTGGAGGACAAGCGGGTCGCCACGATCAACCGCATGGCCACCGCCATCGGCCGCACCGCGGCGAAGCCGGTCGGATTCGACGCGCTAGCCCCCTGTGCGTTGAACTGACTGAGCCGCCTCCCCTGAGATCGGCGATCGCCCGTGGCCGCGCGGCGATCGCCGATCTCAGGCTGTTTTACGGCACCAACGGGCGCTACCACGTCCGTGACTAGTTGAGTATTCGCCCGAGGGCCCGCGTGACCAGCCGGAGCGCGGGCGCGACGGCTCTCGGGTCCAGGGCGTTCACCCGGCCGGCCACCTCCACCGCCACGTCGCGCCCGGGGATGACCTCCGCCAGTCCCCCGAGGCCGCGCCCCGACTCCTCGCAGTCGTAGGCGACACCGCCGCTCCGGATCCGGTCGAGCTCGCGCCGCAGCCGGCGCGGATCGGTGATCGTGCGCGGCCCGGTCGCGGCCAGCGACGCCGCGCAGATCCCATCGACGACCTCGGGGCTCGCGGCAGCCAGCAACGCCTTGCCGGCCGCACAGGCATGTGCCGCGACGGCCCTTTGCTCTGAGCACATATGCGCATCACGTGAAGCATGCCTCTCACGCTCGCTTTGCTCTGAGCACATACACGCATCACCCGGGTCGGCGGAAGCCAGGCGGATCGCGTACGGACCGTCGAGAACGGTCAGGTGGGCGGTCAGACCGGTGGCGGCGGTCAGGTCGGTCAGATGCGGCTCGGCCAGCGTGCGCAGGTCACCGTCGGTGGCGGCCAGCCGGCCGGTGGCGGCGACGAGCTCACCCAGCCGCAGGCCGGCGCCGGCCCGCCACAGAAATCCGTAGCGGACCAGCTCGGCGACCAGCCGCGAGGTGGTGGACATCGGCAACCCGGAACGACGGCTGACCTCGGAGACGCGCAGCGAGCGGTGGACGTCGTCGAAGCAGGTCAGGACGGCTGCGATGCGGGCGACGGCGACGTCGGGGATGTTCCGCTGAGCGGCACGTTCCATCGCTTCTCCTTGACAGGGAGGTGGCTGCGCCGGTTACTAACGTACCAGTTCGTACATCAAGTTTTAACGATGGAGCGTGGATGACCTCGATCCGGTGCGGCCTGATCGGCGCGGGCATAGCGACCTCGCTGTCCCCCGCCCTGCACGAGGCCGAGGGCCGTGCGCACGGGCTGGATCTGGCGTACACCCTGATCGACGTCGACCGCCCGGGCACGCCGCACGACCTGGGCACCCTGCTGGCTCGCGCCGAGTCCGCCGGCCTCGCCGGGGTCAACGTGACGCACCCGTTCAAGCAGCAGGTGGTCGGCCTGCTCGACGAGTTGTCGCCGCAGGCGCGGGACATCGGCGCGGTCAACACCGTGGTCTTCCGGAACGGCCGGCGCTTCGGCGACAACACCGACGCGCACGGCTTCGCGCAGGCGTTCCGGCACGGGTTGCCCGACGCGGCGATCGACCGGGTGGTGCAACTCGGGGCGGGCGGCGCGGGTGCGGCCTGCGCGTTCGCTCAGCTTGCTCTGGGCGTACGCCAATTGGTCGTGATCGACCCCGACGAACAGCGACGGGGCCTGCTCGCCGAAGCCCTCAGCGCCCGCTTCGAGATCGACCGCATCGCGGTCGCGCCTCCCGACCATCTCCCGGACGCGCTGGCCGCGGCGAACGGCCTGGTCAACGCCACCCCGGTCGGCATGCTCGCGCAGCCGGGCCTGCCGCTGCCGGTCGAGTTGCTGCATCCGGGGCTGTGGGTCGCCGACATCGTCTACATGCCCATGGAGACCGCCCTGCTGCGCGCCGCCGATCGGCTCGGCCTGCGCGCGCTCGGCGGCACCGCGATGTGCGTCTACCAGGCCGCGGCCGCGTTCGAGCTGTTCACCGGGCTCGTGGCGGACACCCGCCGGATGTTCGACCACCTGGAAAACCTGCTGCACGGAGGTATCCGATGAGCCGTCCGCCCGATTCCGAACCCGTCCTCCAGGATCTGCCCGAACCCCTGTCCCTGCGCAAGATGATCGGGCCCGGCGTCGTCGCGGTCGGCATCGGCCTGGCCGCCGGCGAGATCATCCTGTGGCCGTACCTGACCGCGATCGGCGGGCTCGGGCTGCTCTGGCTGGCGATCACCACGCTCGTCGTGCAGTTCGTGATCAACATGGAGATCGAGCGGTACACCCTGGCCACCGGGCAGACCGCGGTCGCCGGATTCTCCCGATGGTGGAAGGGCTGGGGTGTGATCATCTGCCTGGCCGGGGCGTTCCAGTACGTCTGGCCAGGGTGGGCCACCAGCGGCTCCACCGTCTTCACCTATCTGGTCGGCGGCGGCGACCCGGTGTGGATCACCGTCATCGCGCTCGTGCTCATCGGCGTACTCCTCAGCGTCTCCAAGGTCATATACTCCACGATCGAGCGCGTGGAGGCCGTCAAGGTCGGACTGACCCTGTTCTTCCTGGCCGTCGTGGTGGTGTTCGTGATCTCCGCGTCCACCTGGGGCAAGGGCGCCAAGGAGGCGGTCACCGGGTTCGGGCAGATTCCCGAGGCGATCACGTTCACGCTGATCCTGAGCGCGATCGGGGCGGCCGGCGCCGGCGGTGTGCACAATCTGGTGCTGAGCAACTGGATCCGGGACAAACGGTACGGGATGGGCGCGCACGTGCCTCGCCTGATCTCGCCGATCACCGGCCAGGAGGAGGCCTCCGGGGCGGCTCGCTACACGTTCCCGCAGGACCCGGCCAACCTGTCGCGCTGGCGGGTGTGGTGGAAGCGGGCCAACACTGAGCACCTGGTGGCGTTCCTGCTCGTCTGCTTCCTGACGATCACGATCATGAGCCTTCTCGCGTACGAGACGCTCTTCGGCCGTGACGACCTCAAGAGCGACCCGTCGTTCCTGCGCATCGAAGGTGATGTGCTGGCCGACTCGGTCGGACCGTGGCTGAAGATCCTGTTCTTCGCGATCGCCGCGGTGTCGCTGTGGGCCGCCGCGATGGGCCTGCTCGACGTGATCGGCCGGGTGGCGAGCGACTTCATCGTCTCCAACTTCGGCTCCCGCGTCTCGGAGTCGAAGCTGTATCTCGGCGTGGTGTGGGCCGAGATCCTGCTGGGGTCGATCATCCTGCTGGCCGGCTTCACCCAGCCGCTCGGCCTGCTGATCGTGTCCACCTGCGCGGCGTCGGTGGTCACCCTGCTCTATTCGTGCCTGCTGGTGAAACTCAACGTACGCGACCTGCCGGCGGCCATCCGCCTGCGCGGCTGGCGGCTGATCGGCCTGCTCGCGGCGATCGCGTTCTACGGCTTCTTCGCGGTCGCGATGGTCGTGACCCAGCTGCAGAAACTGTAGAGAAGGTGGCGGGGCGGCGGGAGCGCCTGTGGCCGGGCGCTCCCGCCGCTGTCCGTCAGTCGATGAAGCCGAACTCGTCGGCCTTGCACCCGCTGACGAACGCCGCCCACTCCGCGTCGCTGAAACGCAGCGCGCCGGCCGTGGGCTCGGTGCTGTTCCGGACCGCGACGCCACCGTCGACGGCGGCCACCTCCACGCAGTGACCGGCGGCTCCGCTGAAGGAACTCTTCCGCCAGGCGGTCACGTCGCCCAGCTCCTCGGCACTGAGAAACACACTCATCCCCAAACACCTTTCGTTGTTCTCGTGGCCCCTTCCCTCTAGTCAAACAGCTACTAGTCGCAGGGCAACGGACAGAATGTGCGTTTACTGCGAGCTCTCCTCACGTTGAGCTGCCACTCCACTACGCAGAGGCATAGACGGATGGGCCTTAATTGATCAAGTTTGAGTCACCTTGACAACTCGCTACCATGACCAGGCTTTGCATTCGTGCGCCGTCCAGCATGGAGGGCCCGACTTCAGGGACGACAGGTGGCCGGTCGGCGCAGTGCGGTGATCATCGGCGTCGACGACTCCGCTCTCGACGCCGGTCTTCCCTCGCTGCGTAACGCCGAAAAAGACGCACTGTCGGTGCGAGATGTTCTCTGCGATCCCGAGATCGGCACCTTCGACCCGGCCGACGTCGCACTTCACCTCGGACCCGACGCCACGGTCGACGCGGTCAAGGCCTCGCTGTCCCGCGCGGTTCGCGAGTCCGATGTTGATGACGTGCTCCTGGTCTACTTCGCCGGGCACACCATGGCCCCCGAGTGGAGCCACGACACCGACGTCTACCTGGTCACCTCCGACCTCGACGACCGGGCGCTCTCCCAGAACCCGGACGCCGGCCTGCGGATGGCCTACCTCAAACGGGACGTACTGGGCAAATGCCGCGGCACCGCCCTGCTGATCCTCGACTGCTGCCGCGCGGGCAGCCTGCTCGCCACCCCGGGCCAGCGGATCGACCTGATCAGCCACGAGGGGCGGCCGGAGGCGCGCTACAGCGCGCTCATGGCCAGCACGCACGACCGTCCCGGCGCCCTCTCCCGCCACGTGCTCGCCGGCCTGCGCGGCCAGGCGATGGACCGCCGCGGGCAGGTGACGTTCCAGGCCATGAGCAACTACGTCCTGGAACAGGACCTGGACCCGGCCCCGGGCGTCGTGACGAAGAGCTGGGGCGGCACCACCGTCCTCACCCGGCCGGGCGACGACCATTCCGAATCCGACCGCCCGGCCCTGACCTCGATGCCGGACGGCGTCATCCTGGAACGTCTGGAAAACCCGCTCGACCGGTACGCCGACGACATCCTCGCCCTCATCGACCGCATCTCCCGATTCGCCGCGGAGCCCCAGGCCTCGGGCGTTTCGCCGGACGGCGGCGAACGGGTCGAATACCTCCGTGCCGCCATGGGTGCCGATTCGGTGGCCCTTCTCGAGTACACCGCCACCGGTGTCGTGACGATCGACGGCACCTCCCGGTTCGACCGCGAGCGTCTGCAGCACTTCCTCCGGCCGCCGGAGGACGAGTTCATCCCGTCGAACCCGGTGTGGTTCGGCCACACCGTCCAGTACGACGGTCTCACGCTGTTCTGCGCACCGATCACCCGTGCGCTCTTCCTCGTGGTGGTGGACCCGCGACCGGAACTCGCGGCGATCGGGCAACCCCTGGCCAAGGTGCTGGAGACCGTCTGGCGCTCCGACTTCGCCGCGCACCCGCTGGAGGCGGAGACGCTGGTGCTGACCGCCCTGCGGCAAACCTGCGGCCGGCTACCCACCGCCCTGTACGAGCGCTGCTTCCAGCTCTACCAGGAGATTCTGCGGACGCTGAGCATCGTCTTCCAACCCATCGTCACGATCGGGGCGACCTGGCACCAGGTCGGCGTGCACAGCTACGAGGCGCTGGCCCGCCGCTCACTCGCCGACCAGAGCGCGCCGGGCGCCATGCTGCAGGTCGCACACACCTGGGGCGACCGTTTCGTCATCGAACGAGACAAGATCATTACCGAGAAGGCCCTTCTGGCGTACGCCCGTGCGCACACCGACGGCCCCTGGGACGTGCCGAAACCGGTGTCCGTCAACGTCTCCGTCCGATCGCTGCTCAGCGACTCCTACATCGCCACCCTGCGCGCCGCGATCGCCGCCGCGAACCTCGAACCGAGCGCCGTCACCCTGGAGATCTCCGAGGGCGACCCGATCGAGCCGCGCAGCGACGAGCAATGGCCGGACGAGCCGCACGCCCACTTCCACAACCGCCTGGCCGCGATCGCGCGCGACGTCGGCGTGGCGTTCGCGGTCGACGACTTCGGCTCCGGTTACGCGTCGACCTCCCGGATGGCGGAACTCCCACTGACCCAGATCAAGGTGGACCGCGCGGTCCTGCACCACCGGACAGCCCTGCAGGAACTCGACTTCATCGTGTCGGTGGCCCGCGACGCCCACGACCGGGGCGAAACCCACGCTCCCCGGGTGGTGATCGTCGAGGGCGTCGACGCCGAATCGCCGGTGACCCTGCGGCAGATCCACGAGAACAAGATCCGGCACGTCCAGGGCTACATCACCGGGCAGCCGGCCGCGGCGACGCTGCGGCAGATGGCCCTCGAGACCCGGAAGGAGATAGCCGACCGTGTCAGTGGCGACGTCGACCCCCGTGCGATTGAACTTGCCCGAGGAGGTCCTGCGGGAGATCGCGCTTCCCTACGAAAAGGTGCGTGACGTCGAGGGCGTCATCGTCGCCATCGACGGAATCAACGCGTCCGCCAGCATCGTCACCCTGGCCACCCTCCAGCAGTACGCGCCCCGGCTGGCCACCTCGATCCGGCAGTGGCGCCTGCGCCGGCCGCGGCGGGCCGGCGACGAGCCGATCAAGCTGACGGTCCGCGGCCCCGAGATCAGCCTGTCGATCGACCTGCCACCGAACGTCAGCACCGAGCAGCTGCTGGGCCGCCTCGACCCGCTGCTCCTGGGATCACCGTAATCCCACGCAGTCCCAGTCCCAGAAGGTGTGCAGGTAGACCAGCGTCCCGGTCATCCACTCCTCGTAGGACGACAGCTTGACCACCTGGAACGCAGCGTCCGGGATCCGCAGCGACGGCTTCCGGAACCCGTGGTCACCGCCCGGCGTGAAACCGCGGCGTGAGTAATAGGCCGGGTCGCCTTCAAGAAACAGCAGGGGTACGCCGCGCGCGTCGAGCAGCGCGACCCCGTGCTCGATCAGCCGCTTGCCGACACCCTGCCGCTGCCTGTCCGGCGCGACCGCGATCGGGCTGAGCACCTGCACATCCACCAGCCGCTCGGGCGCGTCCAGCAGGTTCTTGGTGAACAACACATGCCCGACCACCACACCGTCGTCCTCGGCGACCACACCCGTGCGGCCCGGTTCGTCACGCCGCAAGGCGTCAACCAGTTCGGCGACCTTGTCGCCATCCTCGCCGAACGCCACCCGGTGCAACTCACGCACCGCATCATGATCGGCGACCGCCTCTTCACGAAGGATCACGCCGCGCGACGTTACCGGGCATCATGTCCGCGTGACTGTCATTTTCGACGGCGAGATCCACGTCCACTACCGCTTCATCAACCTGACCGTCGACGACGACCTGCCCGACCTGTCGCACGCCTCAGGCGGCCAGCGCAACGGCCTGTGCGGCGCCGCCGAGCCCGGCGCGCTCGCGATGATCACCGGCCTGCACACCGGACCCGTGCCCTTCACCATGACCTGGCACGACACCGAGCCGCCGCCCGCCGACGACTGGGAGGAGGTGGTGGAGGTCCCCTTCGAGGCGGCGTCGCACGACGTCACCCTCTCCGCCTTCGAGGAGTCCCACCAGCTACGCCTCCCGGCGACCGGCAGCCTCCGCGCCCGCTACTGCGCGACCGGCATGGAGGAGGCCACCGACCTGGAGACTCCGGTCGACCGCTACCTGCTCCAGCTCTGGCCGGCGGCGCCCGCGCCCGACGCCATCCTGCGGGAGACGAGCCGGAGCGCCGCGTACTGGCACGGCGTCGCGCAGGAGACCCCGCCGCCACCGACCCAGGCCGAACGGGCCGCGGCCCGCGCCGCCGAGGAGCAGAAGAAGGCAGCCCAGCAGGCCCAGTGGGCAGCCGAACGCGAACGCCGCGAATGGGGCGGCGTGGCACCCACACCCCGTCTGCGCGAGCTGACCGGCAACGCCCGCACCATGGCCGCCACCCACCGCGACCTGCTCGACGACCTGGCCCTGCTGCCCGCGCCACGCCAGCGGGAGATCGCGCGCTGGCTCGCCCGCGAGGCTTTCACGCACGCCGGCCTCACCGACGACCCGCAAGCGGTGGCAGCCCTGGACGCCCTGGACCGAGACGTCCCGCTGCCGCCACCTTTCACCGACCTGGATGCGGCATTCGCACATCTCCATCCAGACCCGACAAGGTTGATCGCGTCGTCCAGGTTCGTCAGGCCGGACGACCCGCCCCCGCCCCGCTACCCGATCCACCGCCCGTCCTTCGCGATCCCGGCCCTCTTCGGCGCAACCGAGGACGACCCGCTGCAGGCAGTGGTCGAGGCGTTCACCCACACCGAAGCGACCTACGAGGACCGCGCAGCCGACCTCGTCGCCGCCCTACGAGCCCGCTTCCTCGTCTGACATGGGCCCCGACGCGCTTCTGGATCCTCCACGGACATACGGTCGAGCCGACGTACTCGCGCGACCTTCCCCGGTGCCGCGCAAGTCCGGGGTGTACGGCTGGTACTTCGACGAGACGCCACCCGGCGTGCCGACCGACGGGTGCCACTCGACCGACGCCGGTCAGTTGCTGTACGTGGGAATCGCTCCTCGGGAGCCCGCCGCCAACGGTGCCTCGCCCAGCCGCCAGACTCTCCGGAACCGGCTGCGCAACCACTGCCGAGGCAACGCCTCGAGTTCCACGCTTCGCCTCACCCTCGGGTGCCTGCTCGCGGAACGCCTGGATCTGGGTCTGCGCCGGGTCGGCAACAGCGCCCGGCTGACCTTCGTCGAAGGCGAGCACGTGCTCAGCGCCTGGATGGCCGACCACGCGCGGGTCGCGTGGATGGAACACGAGGAGCCGTGGCTGCTCGAGTTGGAGCTCATCAAGAACCTTGTGCTGCCGCTGAATCTGAAGGACAACAGCCACGGTCCATTCCGCGCGGCCCTGCGGGCGGCGCGGGCGGCCCAACGCGAGATAGCACGCACCCTGCCGGTCGTCCCAGGTCCCGGCGGGACGGTCGCCGGCTGATCGCTGTCGCACAGGCGCACGTGTCGAGTGGCCAGATGCCGCGTCAGCTCGGCGCTAGGGTTGCGGCATGATCGGCGAGGCGGGTGTGGCGGACGTCGATGAGGTGGCGCTGGCCTATCGGGCTGCCGGGGATCCGGATCGTCCGCCGATGGTTCTGCTGCACGGACTCGGGGACGCGGCCGCGGACTGGGACGGGGTGCTGCCCGCGCTCGCCCGGCGGCATCGGGTCTTCGCGCTGGATCTGCGGGGGCACGGGCTCAGCTCGCAGCCGGGGCGCTACTCGTTCGAGCTGATGCGGGACGACGTCGCCGGGTTCCTCGCGGCCCTGGGCATCGAGAAGTGCGTGCTCGTGGGGCATTCGATGGGCGGGACGGTGGCGATCCTGCTCGCCCAGACCGCACCGGAGCTGCTCGATCGGCTGGTGCTCGAGGACGTGACAGCGCCCCGGCCGGGTGCGCTGCCGCGGCCGCCGCTGGATCCGCCGGAGGAACCGACACCCTTCGACTTCGCGGCGGTCAACGCCATCCGGGCGCAGATCAACGAACCGGACCCCGCCTGGTGGGAGGGGCTGGCCGGGATCACGGTCCCGACCCTGATCGTCGGCGGCAGCAACAGCCCGATCCCCCATGAGCTGCTCACGGACACCGTCGAGCTGATGCCCGACGCCCGCCTTGTCACCCTCGACGCGGGCCACCACGTCCACAAGGACCGCCCGGCCGAGTTCGTAGCAGCGGTGGACGCCTTCCTGGGGTCTGCCGATCAGCCGGACACGCTTTAGCGACTTTCGCAGGAAGTCCGGTAGGGCCCGGGCCTTCTGGTGGGTGCGCTTGCTGCCGGCGCTTTCGCCGGGCGTGGGGTTTCGGCCGGGTATGCCAGGGCCCGACCCCGCCGAGCGTGAGCTGCGGCAGCAGGTCGGGCGCGAGGCGCGAGGTCGGGCGCGAGGCGCGGGGTCGAGCACGGGCGCGAGGCGCGGGGTCGAGCACGGGCGCGAGGCGCGGGGTCGAGCACGGGCGCGAGGCGCGAGGTCGAGCACGGGCGCGAGGCGCGAGGTCGAGCACGGGCGCGAGGCGCGGGGTCGAGCACGGGCGCGAGGCGCGGGGTCGGGCACGGGCGGGCGCGGGGCCGGGCGCGACCTAGCTCGCGGTCGCCGCGTCGCTGTCCGCGTGGGCGATGCTGGTCAGGGAGCGCCACAGCAGGACCACGAAGACCGCAGAGCCCGCGAACGCGAACCAGAACGGCGCAGTCACGCCGAAGTGGGTGGCCAGGACGCCGCCGACGGCCGAGCCGGCGACGAGGCCGCCGTACACGCTGATGGTGTTGACGCTGGTCACCCGGCCCTGCAAAGCGTCGGGGACGGCGCGCTGGCGGACTGTGACCGACGTTGTGCCCCAGATGAAGGCGTGCGCGCCGAAGACGAAGAAGATCGCCAGCGCCACCGGTGCGGCGGTGGTGACGGCCAGGGCCAGGTGGGTCAGGGTTTCGATGATCAGGCCGGCGCGCATCACGTTGCCCAGGCTGACGCGGGCGGTGATCCAGCCGTACAGGCCTGTGCCCAGCAGGCCGCCGACCGCGGACACGGTGGTGAGCAGGCCGAAGCCGAGCGCGCCCAGGCCGAGGCGTTCGGAGGCGTAGAGCACCAGGACCGACCAGGCGGCGCCGAAGGTGACGTTGAAGATCAAGATCGTCAATACGAGGGTACGGACGGCGGCGTGCCTGATCGTCCACGCGAAACCCTCGCGGATGTCCCGGAGCACGCCGCGTTCCCGGTTCGGCGCCGTGGCGGGTGGCAGCACCAGGCGGGACAGCAGCAGCAGACCGGCGCACACCAGGATGGTCTCGGCGACGAACGGCCACACGTACCCGGCTGCGAACAGTGCCGCGCCGATCGGTGGGCCGGCCAGCTGGTTGAGTGTCAGGAAGCCGGTCTGGACGCGGGCGTTGGCGATCGCCAGGTCGGCGCGGGGCACCAGCATCGGGGTGAGCGTGGCGGTCGTGTTGTCGGCGAACACCTCGGCCGTGGCGAGCAGGCCCAGACCGGCGAGCGCCCCGGCCACGGTCAGCCGGTCGGTCGCCAGGGCGGCCACCAGCCCGGCCAGCACCAGCAGGCGGACGGCGTTGGCGACCAGCACGATGCGCCGCCGGTCGTGCCGGTCGGACAGCACCCCGGCGTAGAGGCCGAAGACCATCGGCGGCGCCCACCGCAGCAGCGCGGCCATCGACACCAGGAACGGCTCGTCGGTCAGCGCCGCGACCAGCAGCGGGCCGGCGGCGGCCGCGATGCCGTCGCCCAGGTTCGTCGACCAGGACGAGCCGAGCAGCCATCGGAAGGGCACACCCAGGCGGGGCGGCAGCGCCCGGTCCACCAGCCTCATCACCGCGCGACTGTACGCGCCGAGGGGCCGATGTCAGGAACCTATTAGGTTTGCGGCGCATCGGTTGAACGGCGGTTATGGTCGTCGCCGTGTGCGCATATCTGCTGGTCGCCGAGGATGACCGCGGTCAGGCCGAGGTGCTGCGGCGCTATCTGACGGCCGACGGCCACGACGCGCTCGTGGTGCACGACGGGCGGGCAGTTCTGGAGCACGCCCGGCGGCGTCCTCCGGATCTGCTGGTGCTGGACATCATGATGCCGCGCCTGGACGGTTTGAGCGTGTGCCGGATTCTGCGGGCGGAATCGGACATCCCCATTTTGATGCTCACCGCGCGCGCCGGTGAGGACGATCTGCTGACGGGTCTGGACGGCGGTGCCGACGACTATCTGACGAAGCCGTACAGTCCGCGGGAATTGACCGCGCGTGCGCGGGCGCTGCTGCGGCGTACGAAAACGTTCAAAAGGATGACCGTCGGCCGGGTGACCGTGGACGTGACCCTCCATCGGGTGCACGTCGACGACGAGCTGGTGGAGTGCACGCCGGGCGAGTTCGCGATCCTGGCCGCGATGGCCGGGCAGCCGGAGCGGGTCTTCACCCGCGCGCAGCTGTTGCAGCACACCCGGGGCGTGGACCGGGATTCGGTCGAGCGCAGCATCGACGTGCACGTGCTCAATCTGCGGCGCAAGATCGAGCCGAACCCTCGGCGGCCGTCCCGCCTGCTCACGGTGTACGGGATCGGCTACAAGCTGACCGCGGGCCCGCCGTGACGCGGGTTCCTCCGCATCGCAGCCTGATCGTCCGCCTGCTGGTGGCGTCCCTGACGATCGCGGTCGCGGCGATCGTGGCGGCCTCGTGGCTGGCGTCGCAGGCCACGTCGCGGACCATCCAGCAGCAGCTCGGGCAGTCGCTGAGCGACGACAAGGGCGTGTACGACGAGTTGCTCGGCTACGCGGCCACGCACCGGGACTGGTCGGGTGTGCGGCCGCTGGTCGCCACGCGGGCGGCGAAGCTGGATCGGCGGATCACGCTGATGACGGTGGACCGCGAGGTGATCGTCGATTCGCGGGCGGGCCCGTCTCTGGCGACGGCGCGTCCCTCGGCGACCGTGGATCCGCTGTCGGTGGATCCGGGGCTGGCCGGGCGTACCGGTCGCATCGATCCTCGGGTCGTCGGTCCTTATCGGACGACGCCGGCCGAGCAGAGACAGATCCGCGCGAAGCTGGCGGAGTCGATGGAGTGCATCCGCCACAACGACGCGGACGGGCAGATCGTCGACGGTCCGCACGGCCGTCCCACGCTGGTGGTCACCAATGTCAGTGCGAAGCCGAACTTCCCGTGCGCGGTGGTGCCGCCGGCGACGCCTACCGAGACCCGGGCGCTCGCCTCGCTCGGCAAGCTCATCGCCGCCTGTGCCGGGGCGGATCCCCGGAAGTTGCTGGTCGGCCCGGACCTCTCGGTGCGGGTGCTCGACGAGGCCACCGGCTGGTTCGACCAGGGTTTGACGGATCGGGCGGCCGGCTGCGTGGATCAGGCTCGGCGGACCCAGCTCGAGCCGTACGCCGCGCCTCCGGCCTTGCTGTTCGTCACCGACCCGGCCGATCCGACCGCCCAGGCCGCCTTCCCGCTCTCCCGCCAGAACCTCATTCGCACGGGTACGGCCACAGCTGTCGTGCTGATCCTCGCCGTGCTCGTCACGATCCTGGTGGGCGGCCGGCTGGTGCGGCCGCTGCGTGCGCTGACCGAGGCGGCGCAGCGACCGGCCGACAACCAGCGAGTGGCGGTCACCAGCCGTGACGAGATCGGTTATCTGGCTACCGCGCTGAACGAGCTCGCCGAACGCCGGGAACTGGCCGAGCGGCAGCGCAAGGCGATGGTCAACGACGTGGCCCACGAGCTGCGCAACCCGCTGACCAACATCCGCAGCTGGCTGGAGGCCGTGCAGGACGGTTTGGCGACGGTCGACGGCCCGCTGCTCACGCTGCTGCACGACGAGACGGTGCACCTGCAGCACATCGTGGATGACCTGCGTGACCTCGCCGCGGCGGACGCCGGGAGCTTGCGCATGCACCCGGAGGCCCTGCACGTGAACGACGCGGTGGACCAGGTCGTCGACGCGCATCTGCCCAACGCCGGGGCCGGCGGGGTGCGGCTGGTCACCGAGTACGCCGGGGATCCGGAGGTGGTGGCGGACCCGGTGCGGCTGCGTCAGCTGGTCGGCAACCTGCTCTCCAACGCCATCCGGCACAGCCGTCCGGGCGACGCGGTCACTGTCCGTACCGGCGTCGAGGCGGACCGGCTCAGCATCGCGGTGATCGACACCGGGGCCGGCATCGCCGCCGAGGACCTGCCGAGGCTGTTCGACCGGTTCTGGCGCGCCGACGAGTCGCGCAACCGGGCCACCGGGGGCAGCGGGCTGGGCCTGCCGATCGCCCGCAAGATCGCCGAGGCGCACGGCGGTGACATCACCGTGGAAAGCAGGCTGGGCTCGGGGACGACGTTCACGGCCACCCTGATGTACTAATTAGTACATGGAAGTCGCGGATCGACGGCGTGATGCCGAGCGCACCCGGGCCGACATCTTGGCGGTCGCCACCGAGGAGTACGCGCAGAACGGCTACAGCGGCGCCCGGGTGGACGAGATCGCCGCGCGTACCCGCACCACGAAACGGATGATCTACTACTACTTCGGCGGCAAGGAGCAGCTCTACCTCGCCGTGCTGGAGCGGGCGTACGCCGAGATCAGGGCCGCCGAGCGCGAGGTCGACGTCGAACATCTCGACCCGGTCGGCGCGATCCGCCGGATCGCCGAGGTGACGTTCGACCATCACGAGGCCCATCCGTCGTTCATCAACCTGGTCGGCGCGGAGAACGCGCAGCAGGGCAGGCACATGACGCACGTGGCCCGGCTGGTCGACCTGAACAGTTCGGCCGTCGACGTGCTGCGCGGCGTGCTGGCCCGCGGCCACGCCGACGGGCTGTTCCGCGACGACGTGGACGCCTTGGACGTGCACATGATGATCAGCGCGTTCTGCTTTTTCCGGGTGGCGAACCGGCACACGTTCGGCGCGATCTTCGGCCGGGACCTGCTGGACCCGGCGAGCCGGGAGCACTACCGCACGATGGTCGCCGACATGGTGGCCGGTTACCTGCAGAAGCCATGACCCGCCGATCGATCGCCACGGTCTGCGTCTCCGGGACGCTGGACGACAAGCTGGCCGCGGCCGCCGCGGCCGGGTTCGACGGGATCGAGCTGTTCGAGAACGACCTGATCGTGTCGCCGTGGTCGCCGGCCGAGGTCCGGTCCCGGTGCGCCGATCTGGGCCTGAGCATCTATCTCTACCAGCCGTTCCGCGACTTCGAGGCGACCCCGCATCCGGCCGCTGCTCTGAGGCGCGCTGAGCACAAGTTCGAGGTGATGGCCGAGCTCGGCGCCGACACGCTGCTGGTGTGCAGCTCAGTGTCGGCCGAAGCGATGGACGATGACGACCTGGCAGCGGAACAGCTGGCGGCACTGGCGAACGCGGCGGCCGGGAGAGGGATCCGCATCGCCTACGAGGCCCTCGCCTGGGGCCGGCACGTCAACACCTGGGATCACTCGTGGCGGATCGTCCGGGCCGCCGACCACCCCGCGCTGGGGCTGTGTCTCGACTCGTTCCACATCCTGTCGCGATCGTCCACTCTCGACGGTATCGAGGACATCCCGCCCGAGAAGATCTTCTTCGTGCAGCTGGCGGATGCGCCGCACCTGCGGATGGACGTCCTGCAGTGGAGCCGGCACCACCGGCTCTTCCCCGGCCAGGGATCGTTCGATCTGTCCGATTTTCTCGGCCGGCTGAAGAACTACGACGGCCCCCTGTCCCTGGAGGTCTTCAACGACGTCTTCCGGCAATCCGATCCGGAACGAACGGCCGTGGATGCCATGCGTTCGCTGCTGGCCCTGGAGGAGGTTCCCGCCGCACCGGAGTTGCGGGCTCACGCCTTCACCGAGTTCGGGGTGGACGGCCGCTCCGGGCCGGAACTCCAGGAAGCGTTGCGCGGCCTGGGTTTCACGCACACGGGCCAGCATCGTTCCAAGCCGGTCGAGCTCTGGGAGCAGGGCGCCTGCCGGGTGATCCTGAACAGCGCCGTGACCCGCCCGCGGACTCCCGGCACCGCGTCGCTCAGCGCCTTCGCCCTGACCAGCGCGGACCCCGCACAGTCCGGCGTCCGCGCCGAGGCCCTGCTGGCGCCTCCGCTCCCCCGGACCCGCGGCCCGCGCGAGGCGGAGCTGACCTCGGTGGCCGCCCCGGACGGCTCGACGATCCTGTTCAGCCGCGACGATGACGACTGGCGGGCGGACTTCCTGGCCACTGGCGAGATCGACACCGGCGGCGCCGGGCTCACCCACACCGACCATCTCGGACTGGCCCAGCCGTTCGACCACTTCGACGAGGCCGGTCTGTTCTACCGCTCGGTGCTCGGCCTGACCCAGCTCACCACCGAGGAGTACGCGGCGCCGTTCGGCCTGATGCGCTCACGGGCCTTCGCCACCGGCGACCGCACGATCCGGCTGGCCCTCACGGTGGCCCTGCTGCGTCGCGGCGACTGGGCGCCCGCGGTGGTCGACCCGCAGCACCTCGCCTTCGCCACGGACGACATCTTCGCCACGGCCGAGGCGATCGGCCCGACCCTGCCGGTGCCGGACAACTACTACGCCGACCTGCGGGCTCGCTTCGCGCTGCCGGACGAGACCGTGGAACGCCTGCGCCGCTTCGGCATCCTCTACGACCGCGACGCGACCGGCGGCGAGCTGCTGCACCTCTACACCCCGGTCTTCGGCGGGCGCGTCTTCTTCGAGATCGTCCAGCGCACGGGCGGTTACGACGCCTTCGGCGAGACCAACGCTCCGGTACGGATGGCAGCGCACCGCCACGCCCGCCTGTCGAGTTGAGCCGGGCGACGGCCACGATCAGGTCTCGTCAGGAGAACCTTGTCGACGCGGTGCCGAGGACGGTCAGCGTCGCCGACACCTCGATACCGGCCATCACCGGGACCATCGGGCCGAGCGCGCCGGAGAGCACCACCTGCCCGGCCCGCAGCGGGTCGCCGAGATCGCGGGCGGACGCGGACATCATGCGGGCACCGGAAAGGTGGTGCCGATGCCCATGCCGGTGATCCACTCGGGCACCGGCTCGTAGCTGTCCCAGACCAGCGGCAGCCCGGCCGCCGCGTGGCCGACCAGCCAGGTGCGGACCTCGTGACCGCCGCTGCCCGCCTCCTCCTCCAGTTTGTCGTGCCCCAGCGCGACGATCGGATCGAGGTCGAGTGTGTGGAGCTGACGCAGGAACCAGCGGTCCCAGTCGGCGTTGACCGGGGCGTCCGGGTTGCCGGCCATCGCGCGTACCCGGGGTTCCCGGACCGCGGCGAACGCGCGGGCGTCCTCGCGGCCGTGGATCAGGGACGCGCGGCGGTCGCCGACCACCGACGGGTCGCGTGGGTCGTTGGAGGGCAACCAGTGCGAGAGCCCGCCGCTGGCCACGATCAGCACCCGTCCGGCGTCGGGCGCCCGACGGATCGCCGTGCCGAGCGCCTCACCCAGCGCGACGCAGCGGGCCAGGCTCGGCAGCGGCGGCGCGGCCGTGTTCAGGACCAGCGGCACCATCGGGACCTCGAGTCCGCCGGTGCTCATCTCGTAGCTCTGCACCACGCCGTGGTCGACGGTCAGCGCGTACGACAGCGAGACGTCGAACCCGGCGTCGTCCAGCCCGTCCCGGATCGCCCAGCCCAGCCGGGACGCGACCGGCAGCGGACCGGCCGTGCTGCCGAAGTCGCCGAAGCCGACGGCCTCCTCGACGCCGAGCACGAACGGCGGCATCTGGTCGTAGAAGTTGGCGTGGAAGTGGTCGGGCCCGATCACCACGACGGCATCCGGCCGTAGCTCGGAGACCGCCGTGGCGACCAGGCGCGCGTCGGCCAGGAAGTGCGTGCCGGGCTCCCCCTCGGCGCCCGGCGGCAGCAACGTGGCGAACGGCGAGTGGGACATCCCCACGAAGCCGATGATCTCGGTCATTGTGGGTTCCCTCGCGAGACGGCTCTGTCGAGCAGCAGAAAGTCGCGGTGCGCGTCCAGGTATTCGCCGACCTTCTCCCACTGCGGCCAGTGCCCGGCGTCGGCGATCACGTGCAGGCGGGCGTCCGGCAGCCAGCCGAGCAGCAGGTCCGCCTCGTCCAGGCCGCCGGTCGGGTCGTGCTCGGTCCAGAGCAGCAGCGTCGGCGCGGTCACCCGGCTCACCCAGTGCGGCCCCCAGGCGTAGTCCTTGCGTACCTCAGGATCTTGAAGCACCAGGGTGTTGGTGATCGCCTGGACGAATCCGGGCCGGCTGTAGACCGCCTGGCGCAGCCGCACCAGCTCGTCGGTGACCATCTCCTTGTGGTGGAAGAGGAACTCCACCCGCCGCCGGACGGTCGCGTCGCTCGGGTCGCGGACCGCGGCCATCGTGCTGTCCCGCATCCGGGCCATCACCTCGGGCTTGTTCGCGATGTTGCCCGGGGTGTTCAGCACCAGCCGATCCACCCGTTCCGGATGATGCGCGGCGGTCCAGGCCACCACCCAGCCGCCGAGTGATTCGCCGGAGAGGTGGGCGCGGGCGATGCCCAGCGTGTCCATCAGCCCGATCAGATGATCAGACAGGACATCGATGGTGTACGGGCGGTCCGGCGTGTCCGACCACCCGTGCCCGGCCATGTCGTACGCGGTGACCCGGAAGTCGGCCGCCAGCCCGGCGATGTCGCGGGCATACGCCTCGAGATGACCACCCGTGCCGTGCAGCAGGATCAGGTCCGGGCCGTCGTTCCCCGCTCTCAGGACTCGGGTACGGACGCCGCCCACGTCCACGAACCGCAGCTCGTGCTCGACCGTGGCCAGCTCGCCCCAGATGCTGATGTGCGTCATGTTGTGCTGGCCACGCTCCGCGGCTCGGCGATCATTCGCCGTCGTGCTTGAGGCCGTAGCCTCCCCGCTCCCGCTCATATCCCCTCCCGGGCTTCCTTCATGGTCACGAGGCCGGCGCTCTCCCGGCGGGCGACGCCGAAGAGGCTCAGCAGCCGCGAGTTCTCGATCGTCAGGAACTCGACCGGCTGGTCCGCGGAGTCGTTGTGGTGCCGGTGCCAGGTCCACGGCGGCGTGTAGACGAACGCGCCGGTGGACCACTGCTCGACCTCGTCCTCCACCTCGGTGTGGCCGGTTCCGGAGATCACGAAGTGCACGGTCTCGTGGTAGTGCCGCTGCATGTCCGAGCTCAGCCCGGCCGGGATGGTCTGCCGGAACAGCTCGAACGTGGCGGTCGGCAGTCTCCCGGCGATCCGCAGCGTGGTCGGGTTGTGCACCTTCGCGGCGGGCAGCGTCTCCAGCTCGCTGTCGTGCACCACGATCGGGCGGGCCTGGCTGGGCCGTACCCGCGCCGAGATCGCGCCGAGGAAGTCGGCCATGTCGAAGTTCGGTCCGGACGTCGCCATCAGGGGGTCTCCGTTCTGCCACCGTCGACCGTGAGCACGGTCCCGTTGACGTAGCTTGCGGCAGCCGAGGCGAGGAACGCGACGGCCGCGCCGACCTCCTCGGGCAGGCCCGCCCGCCCGAGGGGAACCGTGGCGACGTCGGCCGCGTCCAGCTCGGCGTAGGTGGTGCCGGCGGCGTCCGCCCGGGCCGTCAGGATCTGGCGACGCCGGTCGGTGGCGGTGGGTCCGGGCGCCACGCAGTTGACCGTGACGCCGCGGTCCGCGTACTCCCGGGACAGCAGCTTGGCCGCGCTGGTCACCGCCGCCCGCAGCACCACGCTGGTGGCCAGGTCGGGTTGCGGCTGCCGGACGGCCGTCGAGGTCACCAGGACCACCCGCCCGAAGCCCCGGTCGGCCATCGCCGGCAATGCCGCGCGGGCCAGCCGCAACGGCCCGCGCAGCAGCAGATCGAAGGCGTGCTGCCAGCCGTCGTCGGTCACGTCGAGGATGCGGCCGGGCGGCGGGCCACCGGCGTTGAGCACGAGCACGTCGGCGGCGGTCGTGAGCCGCGGAACGTCCACGGCCAGGTCGGCGACGACCGTGCTGACCGCGGCGCCGGTGCGCTCGGCCAGCGTGGCCGCGGCCTTGTCCAGCGGCTCCGGGCGACGGCCGACCAGCACGACGTCGTGCCCGGCCCGCGCCAGGCACTCGGCGCTCGCGAAGCCGATGCCCGAGGCGCCGCCGCCGACAAGCGCCGTTCTTCTGCTGACTGGCTCCGTCATAGCGCCTAGCCTGACCGTCATGACCTTTCCGGACCTACGGTGAGTCCCGCTGAGCGGGACGCCGGCGCCGGCGGGCTGGATCGGGCCGCCGCGATCCTCGGCGCCTTCGACGAGCAGCACCGCGAGCTGACGCTGGCCGCGCTGGTCGCCCGCTCCGGGCTGCCCCGGTCCACCACCCACCGGACCGCCGACAAGATGCTCAGGCTGGGCTGGCTGGACAAGCCGGCCGAGCGGTACCGGATCGGCAACCGGCTGTTCGAGCTGTCCGGCCTGGCGCCGGTCCGGCACGAGCTGCGCGAGGCGGCGCTGCCGTTCCTGCAGGACCTGTTCCACGCCACTCGGACGACCGTGCAGCTCGGGGTGCTCAGCGGCATCCAGGTGCTGCTCGTCGAGAAGATCACCGGACATCGTCCGATGCCGATGTTGTCGCAGGTCGGGGCGTTATTGCCGGCGTACTGCTCGGCCCTCGGGCGGGCGATCCTGGCACACAGCGACGAGGCCACCGTGCAGGCGGTCATCGACGGCGGGCTGGAGCGGCGCACCCCGCGGACCATCACCACGGCCACCGCGCTGCGCCGGGAGCTGGCCGCCATCCCCGATCGCGGGCTGGCCGTCGAGCGCGAGGAGGGCAACATCGGGATGAGCTGCGTGGCGGCGCCGATCTTCGGGCCCCTGGGCGGGGTGGTCGCCGCCGTCTCGGTGACCGGGCCGGCCGCGCTGATCCGGGCCGACCGGGCCGGGCCGGCGGTGCGTCTGGCCGCGGCGGCCGCCTCCCGGGCGTACTCCAGCTCCAGTTTTCCGTCCCGCTGAGCGGGACCGTCGCTAGGCCGTTTTCTTCGCCGGACCGCACGCTGTGAACCAGCGCACATCCCCCGGAAACGTGGAGGTAACCGTGAGTCTCGGCGGTGGATACATGCTCAGCTCGCGCAAGGGGACTCAGATCCCGGCGATCGGGCTGAACATCACGATGAAGGCGAACGGGTCGGCGACCCGCGACGCCTACTCACTCTTCGAGTACGCGATCCCGCCGGAGACCAACGGCCCGCCACCGCACACCCACACCCGCGAGGACGAGTCGTTCATCTGCCTCGCCGGGCGGCTGGACGTGTCGCTCGGCGGCGAGGAGTTCACCCTCGAGTTCGGCGACTACCTCTACCTGCCGCGCAACGTGGTGCACACGTTCCGGAACCCGTACGGCGACGAGGCCCGGGTCGTCTCGGTGGTCTCCCCGGCCGGCCTGGAGGCGTACTACCAGGCGCTCGGTGAGCTGCCGCCCGGCCCGAAGGACATGGCGACGCTGAAGCCGATCATGGAGGAGTTCGGGATCCAGATGCAGCTCCCGCCGCCCGGCGGGGGGGCACTGAAGCCATGCGCGTCGGGATCATCGGCGCCGGCGTGGCCGGGTTGACCACCGCCAAGACGCTTCAGCAGGCGGGACACGAGGTTGTCGTCTACGACTCGGCGCCGGACGTGGGTGGCGTCTGGAGCCGTACCCGCCGTTACCCGGGACTGACCACGCAGAGCGCCAAGTCCACGTACGGCCTCTCCGACTACCCGATGCCGAAGGACTTCCCGGAGTGGCCGACCGGCGCCCAGGTGCAGTCGTGGCTGGCCTCCTACGCCGCAGAATTCGGCATCGCACCGCGCCTGAACACTCGCGTCGAGCGGGCCGCCCCGATCGACGGCACGTGGGCGCTGACGCTCGACTCCGGCGAGGTCGACGTGGTGGACCGGCTGGTCGTGGCCAACGGCGTGTTCTGCGAGCCGAACATGCCTTCCTGGCCCGGCGTCGACGAGTTCACCGCGGCCGGCGGCGAGGTTCTGGCCGGAACGCAGATGCATGACGCCTCGATGGCGAGCGGCAAGAACGTGCTGGTCGTCGGCTACGGCAAGTCCGCCTGCGACGTGACCGTGCCGCTCAGCGAGGAGGCCGCGAGCACCCACGTGATCGCCCGGCAGCTGCTGTGGAAGGTGCCGCGGAAGATCGCCGGCGTGGTGAACTTCAAGATGCTGCTGCTCACCCGGATGGGCGAGGCGCTCTTCCGTTACCACCGGCTGCGCGGCCTGGAGAAGTTCCTGCACGGCCCGGGCAACCCGATGCGCCGCAACATGCTCAACTCGATCGGCTCGGTGTCCCGCCGGCAGTTCAAGCTCGACAAGCTGGGCCTGGTGCCGCGCGGCACGATGGAGGGCATCGTCAAGGGCGCGATCGGGCTGGCCACCGAGGGCTTCTTCGAGGGCGTCGAGGCGGGCCGGATCGTCGTCCACCGGGACGTCACGATCACCCGGCTGCGGCCCGGTTTCGCCGAGCTCTCCGACGGCACCGTGCTCCCGGCCGACCTGATCGTCTGCTCGACCGGGTTCAAGCAGGGCGTGCCGTTCCTCTCCGGTCTCGAGGAGAAGCTCTTCGACGAGCGCGGCAACTTCCTGCTCTACCGGCAGATCCTGCCGCTGGGCGTCGACGGCCTCTACTTCAACGGCTACAACTCGTCCTTCTTCAGCCCGCTCAACGCGGAGATGGCCGCGGTGTGGATCGCGGCCCATCTGGCCGGCGCGGTGCCGCTGCCGGACCCCGAAGAGATGCGTACGCGGGCGGAGAAGCAGATCGCGTTCATGGACGAGGCCACCGACCGGCACCACAGCCGCGGCACCAAGATCATCCCGTTCTCCATGAAGAATGTCGACGAGGTGCTCGACGACCTGGACCTGAACATCAGCAAGCGGGTCCGCGCGTCGCACTGGCTGAACCCGGTGGACCCGTCCGCGTACCGCGAGGTGACCCCGGCCCTGGTGGCCCGGCTCCGAGCTCAGTCCTTGGAGGGCATACCGCCCCGACCAACCTCGTTGCCGTCCGGGTGGCGGTAGCTGACACCGTTCTCGTAGTTCTCCCGCGACTCAGGCTCGAGGCAGCGCGACGAACAGGTTCCACGCCATGCCAGAGATTGGCGGGCGTTGAACCATGTCCAAAACCACCCGTTGTGAACCGCGGGGGGTGTGGCATGCGCGAAGGCCGGTACGGTTCCGTCGTGTCCCAGATGCCGACGGGTGTGATCGCCAATCGTTACCGACTGGTGGCGCTGGTCGGCGCGGGTGGGATGGGCCGCGTCTGGGCTGCTCGCGACGAGTTGCTCGGCCGGGAGGTGGCGGTCAAGGAACTGGTGCTGCCGAAGGGTCTCTCCGAGGTGGAGCAGGCCGACCTTCGCGTACGCGTGATCCGTGAGGCCCGTGCCATCGCCCGGATCGACCATCCGAACGTGGTCCGCATCTACGACGTCCTGCACCAGCGCGGCGAGCCGTGGATCGTGATGGAGCTGGTCCCGTCCCGCTCCCTGTTCGACGTCGTCAGCAAGGACGGCCCGATGCAACCGGCACGGGCGGCCGAGGTCGGGCTCGGCGTGCTGGCCGCCCTGCGCGCCGCGCATCAGGCCGGGCTGCTGCACCGCGACGTCAAACCCGCGAACGTGCTGCTGGGCGCCGCCGGCCGGGTCGTGCTGACCGACTTCGGGCTGGCCACGGCCGCCGGGGACAGCTCGATGACCAGCACCGGGGTGGTTCTCGGCTCACCGTCGTACCTGGCGCCGGAGCGTGCGCTCGACGAGCCGATCGGGCCGCCCGCCGACCTGTGGTCGCTGGGCGCGACGCTCTACGCGGCCGTCGAGGGCCGGCCGCCGTACTCGAAGTCGTCCCCGATGGCGACCCTGGCCGCGCTGGCCACCGAGCCGCCGCGTCCGCCGACGCAAGCCGGGTCGCTGAAGCCCGCACTGGACGGCCTGCTCCAGAGGGATCCGGCGAAACGGGCCGACGCCGCGACCGCCGAGCGCCTGCTCCGGGCGGCGCTGACCGGCGTACCTCCGCGCAAGTCCCGCAGGAAGCTGATCGCCGCCCTGGTGGCCGCCGCGGCAGTCGTCGCGATCGTCGGCATCACGGCCCCCCCGATGCTCACCACGGCCCAGGACACGCCGGTCCTCGTCCCGGCGCCGCAGACCGTCCCGTCCTCGGCACCGGGCGCGCCGTTCGTGCCGCCGTCGGTGCCGGCCGCCAAGCCGCAGGCGTCCGCCTCCGAGCAGCAGGCGCCCGTCCCCTCGGCGGGTCCGACCAAGCGGAAGCCGGTCGCGCCGTCGAAGCCGTCGTCCACTCCCGCCAAGCCGGCCGCGGCGGGCAGCCCGCTCGAGAACGTGCAGTCCGGCACCTGCTTGCACCTCCCCGACTCCGGGGGCGCGCTGCAACTGGGGTCGTGCGACGGCACGGCCGGGCAGAAGTTCAACCTCGCCACCGACGGCACGCTGCGGGTGCTCGGCAAGTGCGTCCAGATCCAGGGCACCGACAACGGCGCCCGGCTGCTCGCTGCCACCTGCTCCGGCTCGGCGTTCCAGAAGTTCGCCTACAGAAACGCGTCCGACCTGGTCAGCGTCGCCGCCGACAAGTGCGTCGACGCGCCGGACGGCAGCAGCGCCGGTGGGGCGCAGGCCCAGATCTGGGGTTGCAACGGCACCGGCAACCAGAAGTGGCGCCACTGACATGCGCGTCATCGCGAAAAAGACCCGCCCACCCCGGCGGCGCTGGCTCCTGTTCGTCACGCTGCCCGTCGTCGTGTTGTTGCTGGCCGTCGCCACGGTCTACCTCTGGCCGCTGGGCGACGACCGCCTGCGGCGTTCGTCGGCGCCGGCGCTGGATTTCGCCGCTGCCACGGCCGCGGCGCAGCGTCAGGTCACCCAGGACCAGACCGATCCGACGGTACGCACGGAGTGCCGAACCCAATTCCTGACGCACGGCCGGCGCACCGCCCGCACCGTCCTGATGTTGCACGGCTACACCGGCTGCCCCGACGGCTTCAGCCGCCTGGCGAAGCTCTTCTACGACCGCGGCTACAACGTGTACGTCCCCCGCGAGCCCCGCCACGGCCGCGTCGACGAGGACGCTCACGAGTGGGTGTCCGCCCACGAGCTGATCGACTACGCGGACGGTTCCGCAGCCGTTTCCGCGGGCCTGGGCGACGAGTTCGGCGTGGTGGGCCTGTCCGGCGGCGGCAACCTGGCGACCTGGCTGACCGAGTACCGCTCCGACGTGAAGCGCGCCCTCCTGCTGGCCCCCTTCTACGCCCCCGACGCCACCCAGGCCCCACCGGCGCTGATCAAGCCGATGACCGTCCTGTGGGGCCACCGCCTGGTCCCCGAGCGCAAGAACGGCGACATGTTCTATTCCGCCCTGGCCCAGTACCTCCAGGTGCGGGCCAATTACAAGGACCGCCCGGTCAACGAGTCCCTGACCGCGCTCGCGGTGACGGCGTCCGGCGCCGACCGCCTGATCGACCTGCGTGAGGCTTTCGAGATCCCCCGCGAGATAGCCGAGACCAACGACGTCAAGCTCACCGAGTACGTGATCCCCGCCGACCTCGACCTCCCGCATGACATCGTCGGCCCGAACAGCCTCGGCCCCCGAGCCGCCGACCTGTACGCCCGCTACATCTCCCTCTACGAGGGCACGTAGCGCGCCAACCACGCCAGGCACTACCACTCGTGCACGGATCTACCACCGCGCCCATGGCCACAGACGCGAGCGGCAGGGCCACAGACGCGAGCGGCGTAGCCACGGCGAGGCACCCCCGGCCGCCTGGCAACCCCGGCGCTGGGCGGCCGATGCGGGCCTCAGCCCGGATCCGGACGGGGTGCGAGCGGCAACCGCAGAGACGCTGAGGAAGTTCGTCGCCGCCTCGGCATCAGGTGAGCGTCGAGCAGATCGTGCCGTTGAGGGTGAAGACGCTGGGCGGGACGTTCGGGCCGCTGTAGGAGCCGGTGAAGCCGACCGTCGTCGGTGTGCCGGTGCCGGTCACCCGGACGGTCCGGCCGACCTGCTCCCACGTCGCGTTCCAGCCGCCGGTCATGGTCTGCCAGGTCGTGGGCCACGTGAAGGTCAGGGTCCAGTCGGCGGGCGGCGTGCCGGTCGTCGTGACGTCGAGGTTCCAGACGAAGCCGTTGCCCCAGTCGGTGGTGCGGACCAGCCACACGCCGCACGTCGAGGTCGCGGGCGCCGGCGTCGTGAACGTCAGCGGCGCCGACGGGCGGGACGGGCGGCCGGCGGCGTCGCGGGCGATGACGTTCACCGTGTAGCGGCGGCCGGGTTCGAGGTTGCCCACCGTCAGCCCCGTACCCGTCGTCTCGCCCCAAAGCTCGCTCGCCCCGCCGTGCTGGCGGTAGACCTCGAACTTCGCGCCGGGCCGGCCGGTCCAGCCGATCGTCGCGGAGCGGTCGGTGACCGCGCTCGCCGCAAGACCGTTCGGCGCGGGCGGCCCCGCTTCGGCGCGGGCGGGTTGCAGGGTCACCAGGGTCAACGAGTACGCCGGGAGCACGCCAGCGCTGCCGGGGGTGACGGCCGTCGCGCCGTTCGTGTAGGTCGTCACGACCGGCGCAGCGGTCGACGGTGTCCAGCCGTGATAGTTGATCTCGATCGGCCGCGCGTTCGACGGATCCTTGTTGACCAGCAGCACCGCCAGGCTGCCGTCGGGCCGGCGGGACGCGTGGGCGCTGACCAGCGGATCGTCGGCGCTCGCCCGGACCAGCCGGTCACCGGGCCGCGCGAAGTCACTGACCATCGACAGCGCGTGGTACGGCGCGAACGGCGTGTTCAGAGCCGGCTCGCACACCGTGCCGTCGGAGGTGCAGGTGCCGCTGGACAGCAACCCGAAGTCGCCGTAGTCACGCTGCCCGGCGACGGTCGACACGGTGCCGATGCCGTTGTGCACGTTCCACCACTGCACGGTGAAGACGCCCTGTTCCAGCAGTCCGGTGTAGACGTCGGCGAGGAACAGCGCCCCGGGCTGGGTGTTCGGTCCGACGCCGACGTTGGTCTCGGTCAGGCTGATCCGGGTGCCGGGCCTGCCGTACGCGTCGATCTGCTCCCGCAGCAGGTGGACCGCGTCCTCGATGTGGGCGGCCTTGTCCACCGCTTCCGCCGCGGTGCCGCCGCCGGGATACCAGTGCACGTCGACGAAGTCGATGACGTCGCCGGCCCGGGTCAGCACCTCCTGGTTCCAGGTGCCAGTGTCGCCTTCGCCGACGAGGCCGTCCGGCCAGTTCCCGGGCATGGTCAGCACGGCGCCGATTTCGATGTCCGGGTCGACCGCCTTCATGGCCCGTGCGTAGGCGACGACGGTGGCCGCGTACTCGCGGGGGCTTTTGTCGGCGTGCTCGTCGGCCTCCCAGGCCGCGCCGTAGTGACCGTTGCCGTAGTTCTCGTTGCCGATCGTCCAGTACCGGGCGTCGTAGCCTTTGGTGACGTTGGCGTAGCGGACCCAGTCGGCCGCCTCCTGCGCCGTCCCGGTCCCGTAGTTGGCGATGATCATCGGCTCGGCGCCGGTCCGCCGGGCGCCCGCCATGAACGTGTCGAAGTCGGTGTTCGGCGCGACGTAGCCGCCCGGCGCGGTGTGGTCGCGCCAGTGGTAGATGTCGGCGTAGGAGCCGCCCGGGTAGCGGACCATCCGGACGCCGGCGTCGCGCAGCTTGTCGGCGACGGCGTTCGTGCCGAGTTCGGCGTCCCAGATGGCGTGGTTGACGCCGATCGCGGTGGCGGGCACGGTGGCGAGCCCGGCACGGACGTCGACGTCCACGGTGGTGGCCGCGGCCGAAGCGGGAGCGGCAAGGACGAGGGATGCGGCCAGGGTGGCGATGGGCAGGTACATGCTGTGCTCCTGAGGACGTAAGGATGTGGGAGCGCTCCCACAGTTCAGTCCATGCAGTGACAGCTGTCAATGGGCGGCCTACGCGTGCCTGAGCATCCCCTTCGGGATCGACGTCTTCGCATACCGCAGCGAACGCCACGTCTCCAACGCCCACTCCAGGTCGCCGGCGTCGTCGGTCAGCACGGCAAGCTGCACGTAGGAGGCGCGGCGGACGGTGTACCCGTACAGGCCCCACTGCCCGTCCTCCGCATACCAGGACGCGTAGCGCACCTCGTACGCATCAGATCCTGGCTCTCGGAATTTCTGCTCGGGCGCCTGGTGCACGTCCTGGAGGATCTCGTCGAGGACCGCCTCCGGCGCGCGCGTGGGCGGCGGCGTCGACACGTTCACCCACACCGTGCGCCCGCCGGGCCCCGCCAGCCGCATCGCACCCTGCTCGTCGCGGACGCGGAAGTCCTCGGAGAGCTCGATGCTCCAGTCCTCAGTCAGTCGTCGCCTCGCCACATGACCATCCTCCTGGATGGACGCAACGATGTCACCGCGCGATGTACCGCAGCATCACAACCTCGCCGAGCGATGGCTGCCGACTCCTGCCTCGGTGGGCCGGGACCGCGGGCCCGGCCCACCGAGACGGGCTCGTCCCTATCGGGTGGCGGGGACGATGCCGTTGAAGTCGCGCCAGGCTGTTCCGTAGTCCTGGAAGCCGATCCGGGCGCCGGCCGTACGCGTCGTCGTGCCCTTGGCGAGGATCTTGCCGCTCGCGGCCACCGAGTAGATCGGGCCGCCGCTGTCGCCGGGGCGGGCCGCCGTCTGGCCCTCGGTCTGTTCCGCCTCGACGAGGTCCTCGCGGTCGGCGTAGTAGAACAGCACCTTCAGGTTGCAGACCGGGCGGCCGAGCTCACGGGAACTGGTGACGCCGGACTGGCACAGGTACTCGCCGATGAACGTCCAGCCCCAGCCCTCGACCAGCGCGACCACGTTGTCGGTGGGCGTGCCGACGTAGACGTAGCCGTCGACGCTGGAGGTCGGCACCAGTTCCACGTCGTGGTCCTGGTGGCGAGAGGTGATCGTGCCGATCGCCTCGCCCCGGGCGTCGGTGTAGCGCTGACCGGTCTGGCCGCAGTGTGCCGCGGTGAGGATGTAGCTGGCCGACCCGTTCCGCACGCCGAAGCCCGAGGTGCAGGCAGTGCCCTGGTCGCGGTTGACGATCGTCGCTCCGCCCTTCCACGGCGCCGAGTCGTCGTCCCGGCTGACCTGGTCGAGCCCGGCCTCCACGGCCACGTCGACCGGGACGCCGACGTCCGGCACCGAGGCTCGTAGCGACGAGGGGACCGACACGACCAGACCGCTGCCGTCGGGCTTCAGCTTGATCGCCTGGACCGCGTCGCCACCGCCCGGCCAGCTCGCCCGCAGCCGCTCGGCGGCGCCGCGCAGTTCGGCCATCGAGTGGTCGGCGGCGCGCACCCGCACCGGCGCCGACTTGGACGCCTGCGCGACGACCCCGCGCAGGGACGTCGGCAGGGCGCCCTTCCACCACAGGTCGACGGCGGATTCCGCGAGGGAGATCCCGGCGTAGCCCGCGTAGTCGTGACGCTCGACCTCCCATCGGAGGACGGAGGCGGCTGCGATCAGCGGACGCTGCCGTTCCATCCGTTGAAGGTCCGCGGCCGCCAGCAGGGTCGTGGCGTCGACGACGGCGGGGCCGCCGGTGGTGGCGGCCGAGGCGGGCGCGGTGCAGAGGGCGGTCACGGTCACGGCGGCCGCAGCGGCCACCAGCCAGCGCCGATGCGGTGACATCGATGTCATCTTCGATCAACCTCCTGGGGGAGAGGACGAACACGGGGATCATCCATCGATGGATGTGGATGGAAGGTAGCACGCGGGGAGATCGCTGGCACCACCTGGCATCAATATGGCTTGTGCTGGCATCACTGTGGTGCCATAGTGGTGCCATCGCGGCGTCATCGACTGGAGAATCGACCATGGAAAAGCAGGGACCGGCGATCCGGGTCAGCGGATTGCGGAAGTCGTACCAAAAACTTGAAGTGCTCAAGGGTGTTGATTTCGAGGTCGCGCGCGGCAGCATTTACGCGCTGCTCGGCTCCAACGGAGCGGGCAAGACCACCATTGTGCGGATCCTTTCCACACTGCTCCAGGCGGACGACGGCGACGCGAGCGTCAACGGGTTCGACGTCGTCGCCGAGCCGGCGCGGGTACGCGAGTCGATCAGTCTCACCGGACAGTTCGCCGCGGTCGACGAGATCCTCACCGGCCGGGAGAACCTGGTCATGATCGGCCGGCTCCGGCGGATCGACGACCCGCGCCGGACCGCCGATGAGCTGCTCGAACGCTTCGGGCTCGCGGAGGCGGCCGGGCGCCGGGTGGCGACCTACTCGGGTGGCATGCGCCGCCGCCTCGACATCGCCATGAGCCTCATCGGTGACCCGCCGGTCATCTTCCTCGACGAGCCGACCACCGGACTCGACCCGGAGGGCCGGCTCGAGGTGTGGCAGGTGATCCAGAAACTCGCGCACGGCGGCACGACGATTCTGCTCACCACTCAATATCTCGACGAGGCGGAGAAGCTCGCCGACCGGATCGCCATTCTGCACGACGGCACGATCATTGTTTCCGGCACGCTCGCGGAACTGAGAGAACTGCTACCGCCGGCAAAGGTGGAGTACGTCGAACGTCAACCGACCCTCGAAGAGATCTTCCTGGCGATTGTGGGGCAGCGATGAATGACATCCGCGTGATGCTCGGGCGCTCGATGCGGCACGTGACGCGCAGCCTGGACACCATCATCACGGTGACGATCATGCCGATCGCGTTCCTGCTGCTGTTCAGATACGTGTTCGGTGGTGCCATCCAGACCGGCACCGACAACTACACCAACTACCTGATGCCCGGCGTCCTGCTGATCGCGATCGCCAGCGGCATCTCGTACACGGCGTTCCGGCTGTTCATGGACATGAAGAGCGGCATCTTCGAACGGTTCCACTCGATGCCGATCGCCCGGTCGTCCGTGCTGTGGGGGCACGTGCTCACCTCGCTGGTGTCCAACGCCATCTCGGTGGTGGTCATCATGCTCGTGGGGCTGATCATGGGCTTCCGCTCGTCGGCCGGCGTGCTGGCCTGGCTCGGCGTGGCCGGCATCCTCGCCCTGTTCACGCTCGCGCTGACCTGGCTCGCCGTGATTCCCGGCCTGACGGCATCCACGCCGGACGGCGCATCCGCCTTCTCCTATCCGCTCGTCTTCCTGCCGTTTGTGAGCTCGGCGTTCGTCCCGACCGGCACGATGCCCGGCCCGGTCCGCGTCTTCGCGGAGAACCAGCCGGTGACCGCCATCGTCAACGCGATCCGGTCGCTGTTCGAGCAGCAGCCGGTGGGCAACGACATCTGGATCGCCCTCGCCTGGTGCGCCGGCATCCTCGTGGTGGCCTACGGCTTCGCGATGGCGGCCTACCGCCGCAAGATCGCCTGAGGCGGCGGCCTGCCGCCGCAAGGACCGCCCGAGACGATGGCCGCCGGCCGCCGCAAGATCGCCTGAAGGCGTTAAGAAGTCGTCAAGAGGCACGCCCGGCCGCACCGAGACCCGCATTCTGTCCGGATGGACGGTGCGCGGGACTCGGTGCGGCTCGCGGTGGTGGTCGGCGCGCTCGGTGTGGTGTTCGGGGACATCGGCACCAGCCCGATCTACACCCTGCAGACGGTGTTCAACCCGGAGGACCCGCACCCCGTGCCGGTCAGCACCGACAACGTGTACGGGGTCGTGTCCCTGGTGTTCTGGTCCGTGATGATCATCGTCACGGTCACCTACATCCTGCTGGCGATGCGGATCAACAACGACGGCGAGGGCGGCATCATGGCGCTCATCGCGCTGCTGCGCCGGCGGGGCGCCCAGCAGGGCCGGCGTGCCGCCGGGGTGCTGGCCGCGGTCGGGATCTTCGGCGCCTCGCTGTTCTTCGGCGACAGCATGATCACCCCGGCGATCTCGGTTCTCTCCGCCGTCGAGGGTCTCAAGGTCGTCGAGCCGTCGCTGGGCGCCCTGGTCGTACCGATCACCGCCGTGATCATCGTGATGCTGTTCGCCGTGCAGCGTAAGGGGACCGCCGCGGTGGGCCGGGTCTTCGGGCCGGTGATGATCGGCTGGTTCGTGGTGATCGGCGTGTGCGGGGCGACCGGCATCGCCGGGAACCCGGCGATCCTGCGGGCGCTGTCGCCGACCTATGCGATCGGCTTCCTGACCGGCCACTTCGGCATCGCGTTCTTCGCCCTGGCCGCGATCGTGCTCGCGGTCACCGGCGCCGAGGCGCTGTACGCCGACCTGGGCCACTTCGGCCGGCGGCCGATCAGCCGCGGATGGCTGTTCCTGGTCTTCCCCGCGTGCGTTCTCAGCTACCTGGGGCAGGGCGCGCTGATCCTGGCCGATCCGGCGAACATCAGCAGCCCGTTCTTCCTGCTGGTGCCGGAGTGGGGCCGCCTGCCGATGGTGCTGCTGGCCACGGCGGCGACGGTGATCGCCTCGCAGGCGGTGATCACCGGCGCGTTCTCGGTCGCCTCCCAGGCCGCGCAGCTCGGCTACCTGCCACGCCTGCGGATCGCCCACACGTCGGAGTCCTCGATCGGGCAGATCTACGTGCCGTGGATCAACTGGCTGCTGCTGGTGTCGGTGCTCACGCTGGTCTTCGCGTTCCGCAGCTCGGCCGCGCTGGCCTACGCGTTCGGAATGGCGGTGACCGGGACGATCACGATCACCACGCTGTTGTTCTTCTACGTCGCCCGGTGGAAGTGGCATGCGCCGCTGTGGCTGATCGGGATCGGCGCGACCGTACTCCTGCTCGTGGATCTGTTGTTCGTGGCGGCCAACCTGACGAAGCTGGCGCACGGCGCGTGGCTGCCGCTGCTGATCGGGCTCACCGCGTTCACTCTGATGACGACCTGGCAACGCGGCCGCCAGATCGTCACGGCCGAGCGGGAACGCCGCGAGGGATCGCTCCGCGAGTTCATCGACGACCTTCGTGACAACACGTCGTCGACCGCGCGGGTGCCCGGCACCGCGGTCTTCCTGAACCGCGGCAAGCTGACCGCGCCGCTGGCCATGCGGGCCAACGTCGAGCACAACCGGGTACGCCACGACCAGGTCGTCATCATGTCGCTGCAGACCGAGCCGGTCCCACGGGTGCCGGCCGACGAGCGGGTCACCGTCGACGACCTCGGCTACGACGAGGACGGCATCATCCACGTGACCGCCCGGTTCGGGTACATGGAGACCCCGGACGTGCCGGCCATCCTGCGATCGCTCGGTCCCGCGACGACCGAGGGGCCGCTGCAGCTGGACCAGGCGTCGTACTTCCTGTCGAAGATCGAGCTTCGTGCGGGCCAGGCCCGCACGATGGCGTCGTGGCGGAAGCGCCTGTTCATGGCCACCTCGTACGTGACCGCCGACGCCGCCGAGTACTTCGGCCTCCCCCGCGACCGCACCGTCATCATGGGCTCGCACATCGAGGTCTGAGGGAAGATCCCTTGACCCGGAGTTTGCGCAACGCCCACTATGGAGATCGACATGCTTCGATCAAAGGCGGTGCGTATGCGCGTCCGAGTCGGGATTCTCCTGGCCGTAGTGGCTTCGCTGGTCATGACGGGACAGCCGGTGGTGGCCTCGGCGGCGCCCGCGCAACCGCTGGCCGCCGGGCGGTCGGCCATCTACGGCGGCGGCCCGTTCTACAGCGGCGGCCAGCCCGTCATGGACACGCTGCGAGCCTCCGGTTTCACCACCGTCATCCTCTGGGCCATCCACGTCCGCGCCGATACGGGTGACCTGTGGCTGAACGACATCCGCATCGTGTCCAACGGGCAGTACGTGGGCGACCCCGGCTGGCCGGCCCGGCTCGCCACGCTCAAGCAGGCGCCCACGTCGGTCAACCGGATCGAGGTCTCGGTCGGGTCGGCCGGGCCCGACGACTGGGGCGCGATCGCCACCCTGATCGCTCGGGACGGCACCGGCAGCGGCAGCGTCCTCTACCGCAACTTCCAGGTGCTGCGCATGATCACCGGCGCCGACGCGATCAACGACGACGACGAGCAGTCGTACAACCTGACGGCCAGCACCGCGTTCGCCAACATGGTCATCGGGCAGGGCTACAAGTTCACCTTCGTGCCGTACACCAACATCACGTTCTGGCGGAACCTCAAGAACAACCTGGGCGCCGCCGTCGACCGCGTCTACCTGCAGCTCTACGCGGGCGGGGCGGGAAACAACCCGGCCACCTGGGCGCAGCAGCTGGGCATGCCGGTCGATCCGGGACTGTGGAGCCGGCACGGCTCCGGCTGTTCGAGCGGCGACACCCCGGCCACCGTCGAGAGCCGCATGCGTGGCTGGGTGACCTCGGCCGGCATCCAGGGCGGCTTCCTGTGGCTCTACGACGACATGCAGGCCTGCTCCGCGCAGGGCACACCCGCCCAGTACGCGGCGGCGGTCAACAACGGCACCAGCTCCGCACCTGTGACCCTGCCGCCCGGTCGCAACCTCGCGGTGAACAGGACGGCCACCGGCTCGGCGTCGTGCAGCACCACCGAAACCCCGGCGAAGGCAGTCAACGGCAGCGTCTCCGGCGGCAACAGCGACAAGTGGTGCTCGCTCGCCGCCACCAAGCAGCTCCAGGTCGATCTCGGCGCCGGCACGTCGATCACCGGTTTCGTCGTGCGTCACGCCGGGGCTGGTGGCGAGCAGCCCGCGTGGAACAGCCGCGACTTCGACATCCGGGTCTCCAACGACGGGACGACATGGACGACGGTGGTCCAGGCCCGGGGCAACGCGGCCGACGTCTCCAGCCACGTCACTTCGGTGTCCGGCCGCTACGTACGCCTCGACGTGATCACCGCCGAGCAGGCCGCCAACTCCGCCGCCCGCATCTACGAGTTCGAGATCTTCGGCTGACGCCGCGACACCGTGACGAACCTGCCCTGCCGGTGAGCCTTGCGGAGCATCAGGAATCCGGCGACGCCGCAGACCAGGACGGAGAAGATGCTGGCCTCCGGGCCGAAGTCGCCGCCGCTGACGATCGCCGCGCCGTGCGGGGCGCCGTCGAGCAGGCCACCGACGGAGCCGTCGGAGCCGGACACGGTGGCGCCGAAGATGCCGGACAGGGCGAAGTTCCAGCCCAGATGGACGCCGATCGGGAGCCACAGCTTGCGGGTGAGCACGAAGGCGCCGGCGGTCAGCAGGCCGGCCTGGACGGCGATCGCGATGGCGCCCCAAGACGGTGCCCGCGGGGTTGAGCAGGTGCAGCGCGCCGAACAGCACGCTCGACGCGGCCAGCGCCACGATGGTGCCCGCCCACTCCTCGACGATCCGGAACAGCACGCCGCGGAACAGCAGCTCCTCGCAGGTGGCGACGCCGATCATCATGCCGAACGTGGCGATCATGTCGCCGACGGAGCCCCAGCCCGCGCGGTAGCCGTTGCAGATCGTGATGAGCAGCATGGTGAGGGTGAACAGCCCGGCGCCGACGCCGAGGCCGCGGGTCACCTGCGGTCGCAGGGCGGTCAGCGCGATCTCCGGGGTGGCTCGCTGTTCAACCCAACCCACGATCTTGGCGTACGCGACCAGCGCGGCGGCCGCGGTCGCCACGCCGGCCAGCAACCCGGTGATCGGATTGTTGACGGCCACCGAGTTCAGGGCGGCGAACGCCAGCATGACGACGGTGAAGACGACGATCAGGAACAGCAGCCGGAGCCCGATCGGTCGCAGCCAGCGCGGCGGGGTTCGCTTGTCTTCCATGACTCTCCCTCATCTCGTTGATCGACAAGGAAGACGCTAGGGAAGTCCGGGCCATCGATCGTCACCATCGGGTGGACACTTCCTTGTCCCCCACGAGAGCGACAGGCAGCTACCGGCCCCCGCGCAGCACGGGCAGGAGGACCGCGTCGACGAACGCCTCGCGCTCCTCCGGGCCGGGCGGCTGCCCGTTCAGCAGTGTGCGGGCGAACACGTGCTCGAAGGCCAGCCGGACCACCGCCGGGCCGAGAGCCGGATCGGCCGGTTCGCCCCGGGCCGCGGCCTGGGCGCACAGCGTCGCACCGTCGGCGTCGCAGCGGTCATAGATCTGCCCACGCACCAGGTCGCGCAACTCAGGGTCGTCTCGGACCGCATCGGCGAGGTTGAGCAGGTTGCCTCCGCCGGACATCGACCGGACGATGCCGTCCACGGTGGCGACCAGGTCGGAGCGCAGGCTGCCGGTGTCGGCTGCGATCGGCGCCGGGCCCTCGGACTGCCGGCGTAACGCGTCGGCGATCAGCACGGCCTTGCTGGGCCACTTGCGGTACATCGTCATCTTCGACGCACTCGCGCGGGCCGCGATGGCATCCGTGGTAACCCGGCCGTACCCGAGCTCGCTCACCAGTTCCAGCGCCGCGGTGAGGATCGCGTCCTCGCGTTCCCGGCTACGCCGGCCGGCCGCTCTCTCGGCCACGCGCACACCTCCCTCTGCGTCGGCTCCCGTTCATCGCAGGCCGGCGAAGGTTGCGCGGACGTCGGCGACGAAGCCGCCGGGTTGTTCCAGGGCGGTGAAGTGTCCCCCGGCGTCGAGCTCGTTGAAGTGGACGATATGGGTGTAGCGGCGTTCGAGCCACCGGCGCGACTTCCGCACGTGCTCTTTCGGGGACATGGTGAACCCGGTCGCGAGCGTGGTGGGCGCGTCGACGGTGGCCGGGGCGGACCAGCCGGACTGGGCCATCTCCCAGTACAGGCGGGCGGCCGAGGCCCCGGAGTTGGGCAGCCAGTACAGCATGATGTCGTCGAGCATTTCGTCGAGCGTGAAACTCGCCTCGGCGTCGCCGGGGGTGCCGCAGGTGTCCTGGAACATGGCGTAGATCCAGGCGGCCTGCGCCACGGGCGAGTCGGTCAGGGCGTACCCGATGGTCTGGGGCCTGGTCGACTGTTGTTTGGCGTAGCCCGACAGGTTGTCCCAGAAGTACTTCGCGCTGGCCAGCATCGCTCGTTCGTCGTCGGTGGCCTCCGCGATCTCGTCCGGGGTGGGTCCGAACATCGCGAAGTTCAGGTGCATCCCGATCAGGCCGGCGGGTGCGCGGCGGGCGATCTCGTCGGTGACCGCGCAGCCCAGGTCGCCGCCCTGAGCCCCCCAGCGGTGGTAGCCGAGGCGGTCCATCAGGGCGATCCAGGCGTCGGCGATCCGTCCGGGGCCCCAGCCGGTCTCGGCCGGCTTCGCGGAGAAGCCGAAGCCGGGCAACGTAGGCAGGACCAGGTGGAAGGCGTCGCGCGGGTTGCCACCGTGCGCGGCCGGGTCGGTCAGCGGGCCGATCACCTTGCGGAACTCCAGCACCGAGCCGGGCCAGCCATGCGTCATGACCAGCGGCAGGGCGTCGGCCTCGGGTGACCGTACGTGCAGGAAGTCGATGTCGAGGCCGTCGATCTCCGTACGGAACTGGCCCAAGCTGTTGAGTTCCGCCTCGCAGGCTCGCCAGTCGTAGTGGTCGCGCCAGTAGGACACCAGCGCCCGCAGCTTGTCCGGCGTGGGGCCCTGGCTGGTGTCGGTCACGGTGCCCCCCGCCGGCCAGCGCACGGCGGCGAGGCGACGCCGCAGGTCTGCCAGGTCCTCGTCCGGGACGGCAAGAGTGAACTGTTCCATGAACTGTACGGTACAGTACACTTCACGGACGGTGCAAGAATGAGGTCGTGCGGATCACCACTCTCGGGTCCCTGGCGGTGGACGGCCGCCCGGTGCGAGGCGACCGGCTCGCCGCGGTGATCCGTGAGCTCGTCGAAGCCCGGGGCCGCGCGGTCTCCACCGGTGCCCTGGTCGACGCGGTCTGGCAGGGCGCACCGCCCGAGGACGCCGTCGGTGCGGTGCAGGCGCTGGTCGGTCGCGTGCGACGGCTCGGTGTGCCGGTGCTCGCCGCTCCAGGCGGTTATCGGATCCCGGCCGACCAGGTGGAGATCGACGCCGTCGCGGCCCGGGCGCTGATCGACCGCGGGCGGCGGGCCTTGGCGGAGGGTGATGTTGCCGGAGCGCGCGGGTGTGCCGACCAGGCGCGAGAGCTGTTCCCGGAGGTCCCGGAGCTAACCGATACGAGCCAGACGCGGCTGTTCGGCGACGCCGTGGGCCTCGGGACGGACGCCGCTCTGGCCGGCGGCGGCCCGTTCGACGATGCGGATCTGCGGCGGCTGGCCACTCGGGTGCCGCCCGACGAGCCGGCCGCCGCGCTGCTCGTGCGTGTCCTGGCGGCCCAGGGCCGCGATGCCGAGGCGCTCGAGCTGGTGGAACGGGTGCGGGCCGAGCTCGCCGACCGGTACGGTACCGACCCGTCGCCGGTGCTCGCCGAGGCACATCTGGCCCTTCTCCGCGGCCGGCTCGTGCGTCCGAGCGGGATCGGTGATCTGCCCGCCGCATGGCGCCGGGCCGCGACCCCGTTGGTCGGCCGCGACTCGGACCTCGCCGCCGTCGGCAAGGCGCTGCTGACGGCGCCGGTGGTGACCGTCGTAGCGGCCGGCGGGGCCGGCAAGACCCGGCTGGCCGCCGAGATCGCCCGCTCGGTCAGCGGCTCCCGGCCGGTGCGGGTCGTCGAGCTGGCCGGCCTGCGCTCACCGGCCGAGGTGCTGCCGGCCGTGCTCGCCGTCCTGGGCGGCGCGGGCACCGACAACCCGGTCCCGGACCATCGCGTCCCCAACCCCGAACACCGCGTCCCCAACCCCGAGCAGCCCGTCCCCAACCCCGCGGCACGAGTTCTCGGCGCATCGGAACGGTTGAAGGCCATCGGTTCCGAGTTCGACGGGCTGCTCGTTCTGGACAACTGCGAGCACGTCCTCGACGCCGCCGCGACCGTCGTGGCCGACCTGCTGGCCGTGGCGTCGCCCGAGGTCAGTGTGCTCGCCACCAGCCGCGCGCCGCTGGGCCTGCTCGGCGAGGTCGTCCACCGGCTGCCCGCCCTGGCCGACGACGAGGCTCTCGATCTGCTCGATGCCCGCGTCCGGGCCGGCGGGACGGCACCCGCCTGGACGCGGGACCAGGCGTTGGCCCTCAGCCACCGGCTGGACAACCTGCCGCTCGCTCTGGAGCTGGCCGCCGCCCGGCTGCGGCACATGCCGATCGGCGATGTGCTGGCCGGGCTCGGCGACCGGTTCGCGCTGCTCGACGACGCGCTCCGTGGGATGCCCGAGCGGCACTCCGGCCTGTGGGCGATGGTCGACTGGAGCCGCGAGCTGCTCGAACCGGCCGAGCAGGACCTGCTGCGCCGGCTGGCGGTCATCCCGGCCCCGTTCACGACCGAGCCGGCGGTGGCCGTGGCCGGCGGCGCCGACGTAGGCGTCGTCCGTCCCGGCCGTGAGTCGCATCGCGTACGCCGGAGCCTGTCCATCCTGGTCGAGCAGTCCCTGCTGCGGCTGGACGAGAACCGCTACCGGATGCTGGAGACGGTCCGCGAGTACGGCGAGGCCGGACTCGACGCGTCCGGCGAGCGCGCGACCGCCATGGCGGGCCTGGTCCGGTGGGCCCGCGAACGAGCGGTGGCGCTGGCCGCCGACTTCATCGGCCCGGCCCAGGTCAAGGCGTTGGAAGGCTGCGCGGGCGACCAGGACAACCTGCTCGCCGCCCTGCGCTGGACCCTCGACCACGACGACGAACCGGCCGCGGTCGACATCGCCGTCGCCCTCTTCCAGCTGTGGACCGTGCGTGGCCGGCATTACGAGGCCGGCGCCTGGGCACGAATCCTGCTGCGCCTCGACGATCCCGCCGCACGGCCCCGATCGGCGATCCTGCACGGCCGAACGAGCGGCCGTACCCTGCCGCACGCCGACCGGCTCGCCTGGCTGTGCGTACTCATCGCAGTGAATGCCGGGAGCACCGCCTCCTCGCGCCTGATCGCCCTGGCCCGCCGCGCCCTGCGGACCTTGTTCGCGGAGCGTCCCGGCGACGTCTCGTCGCGGGTCACCGCGCTGGCCGGCGCACTGTCCGGGTTGGAGCACCCGGACCCCGACACGAGCCTGGCCGACGCCGCGACCCTGATCGCCAACCCCGACCCGTACGTCCAGGGGATGGGCCATTTCTTCCGGGCCGTCCTCACCGAGAACACCACCACCCGGCACGACGCGGAGCTCGCCTACCGCCGGTTCCAGACCGCCGGCGACCACTGGGGAATGGCGATGGCCGCACACGCCGCCGGGCACGCGGCCGGCACCGACACCTGGTTGCGCCGCAGCGAGCAGCACCTGGAGCTGGTCGGCGCGGCCCAGGACGCCCGGTCGACCAGGGTGCTGCTCGACACGCAGCTGGCCCTCGCCGGCGACGCCGAGGCTGAGCGCCGGCTGCTGGAGACCGCCCGCGCGGACGACGGCGCCGAGACGGACGCTTGCCAGGCCGATCTCGCCCTGGCCCAGCTGGCCCTGCGACGCGGACGGCATGACGAGGCTCTCGCCCACACCGGCGCGCTGCTGCGGACGATCGGAGTCGACGACGGACCGGCGCAGCAGCGGGCCGTGTTCCGGATCGCGGCCGCCGTCGTCGACCTGTGGATCGCCGAGGCCCGCGCGGCAACCGAGACGACCGCCGCCGACACCTTGCGGCAGTCCCGTACCGAGGTGCTGACCGCCCACGACCGCCCGCTGCTCGGGGCGTGGGCGATGGCCGGTGCCGAGCTGGCCGCGTTCCGTGGCGAGACGGCGACCGCCCGCGAGTTGTGGGCCTTGGGTACGCGGGTCGGCGCGAACGTCAGCCGGTTCTTCCCGCAGGGACGCGGCGTCCGGCTCGCGACCGTCCTGGGTGACCGGGACAGCTTGCTCGCCGAAGCCGGCAAACTGACCGGCGTCGTCGTGTACGGCCGCATCACCACGCTGATGGACGACCTGCTCGCCTAAGACCCGCCGGTGAGCACGTCGACCAGCTTCTGGGCGGCGTCGTCACTCAGCAGGACCTGGTTGAGAACCGCCTCATCGGCGGCGGCAGCGGCGCTGCGCGGGAACATCGCCTGCTCGTACTCGGCGAGCGCGGCCTCGAGGTCGCCCGGATGCGCGGCGATGGCCGTACCGAGCTCGGCGCCGTCCTGCATCGCCAGGTTGGCGCCTTCGCCGTCCGGGGGCTGCACGTGAGCGGCGTCGCCGAGCAGGGTCACCCCCGCCACCCGGTCCCACCGGTGCCCGGGCGGCAGGGCGAACTGCGGGCGGTGGACCGGGTCGGTGTCGCTCGCGGTGACCAGCGCGGTCAGCTCCGGCGCCCAGCCGTCGACCTCCCGCGCGATCTGGGCGGTCGCGGCGACGGGATCGGCGAAGTCGATGCCGGCGAACCACTCCAGCGGCTTCGACAGGACCAGGTAGGCGCGCAGGTTCCCGTCACTCTCACGGTGGGCCAGAAACCACTTCCCGCTCTCCTCCGGGTCGAACACGAACAGCGACCCGGCACCGACCGCCTTCGCGGTGGCGGGGTGACGGTTGACGCCGTCGACCAGAAACGTCTCGACCGCCGAGCGGCCGCTGTACGCGGGGGTGGCACCGGACAGCAGCGGCCGCACCCGCGACCACGCGCCGTCCGCGCCGACCAGCAGGTCCGTGACGGCCGTGGAACCGTCGGCGAAGGTCACCTCGTGGCCGCCTCCGCCGACCGCGCGCACGTCGCTGACCCGGTGGTCCCATCGCACGGTGCCGGCCGGGAGCGAGTCGAGCAGCATCTGCCGCAAGACGCCGCGCTGGACCTCGGGACTTCCGCCCGAGCCCTCGTCCTGCCGGTCGAACAGGACGGCGCCGTCCCGGTCGAGGACCCGGATCGACTCGCGGCCCGGCAGGACGATGCCGCGGAACTCGTCCATCAGGCCCGCCGCTTCGAGGGCGAGCTGCCCGTTGTAGTCGTGGATGTCGAGCATCCCGCCCTGAGCGCGGGCCGTCGGTGAGGCATCCGCCTCGTAGACCGTGGCCGGGATGCCGTGAACGTGCAGGACGCGGGCCAGGGTGGGGCCGCCGAGGCCGGCGCCGATGATGGTGACTGTCATGCCTGTAGAGGCTGCGCGGCCCCGCCGACACGACAGCGACACGACGCCGACATGGACCTACCAATCGAACGCGCGCGTCGCGTGGTGGGTCAGATCGACGAGCGTCTCGGCTGCCGGCAGTGAGGCATAGCGGCGGCGAGGGCGTGCTCGTCCCGGAGCAGCTGAACCGCCCGCGCGGCATCGGCGCCTGGCTCGCCACCAACGGCGAAGCCGTCTACGGCACGCGGCCCTGGCGGCAAGCCGCTCGACGGGCAGTTGTCGCCGGTCATCCGGGGGGCCGGACCGTAACCTCCCGGACCGTAACCTCAGGGCCGCTGGGCACCCAACGCCTCGACGTAGACGCTGTACAGCGAGCGGCTCGCCGTGATGAAGAGGCGGTTCTTCTTGACGCCGCCGAAGCAGAGGTTCGCGCAGGTCTCCGGCAGGTGGATCCGGCCGATCAGGGTGCCGCCCGGGCTGTAGCAGTGCACCCCGTCGAAGCCCGGACCGCCGTCGCCCGCCGACGCCCACACGTTGCCGCCGGTGTCCACCCGGATGCCGTCCGGTCCACCGGGACTCATCTCGACGAAGACCCGCCCGTCGACCGGCCGGCCGGCGCGCATCTCGAAGACCTTGATGTGGCCGACGTCGACCACGTAGAGCAGCGACTCGTCCGGCGAGAAACAGATGCCGTTGGGCCGTTCCATGCCCGTGATCACGGGTTCGCCGACGCCGGTGACCGGGTCGATCCGGTAGACGTGCCGCGGGATCTCCTCCTCGGCCTTGTCGCCCTCGTAGTGGGAGGCGATGCCCCAGCCCGGATCGGTGAACCACACCGAGCCGTCGGAGTGGGTGGTCACATCGTTGGGCGCGTTCAGCCGCCTGCCCTGATAGGAGTCCATCAAAACCGAGACAAAACCATCATTTTCCGTACGCGTGACGCGCCGCCCCAGGTGCTCGCAGGTGACCAGCCTGCCCTGCCGATCGCGGGTGTTGCCGTTGCTGTTGCCCGACGGCCGGCGGAACTCGTCCACCTGCCCGGTCGACTCGGTCCAGCGCAACATCCGGTCGTTGGGGATGTCGGAGAAGAGCAGGTAGCGCCCGTCGCCGAACCACACCGGGCCCTCCAGCCAGCGGCCGCCGGTCCACAGCCGCTCGACCACCTCGTGGCCCACGACCAGCGGCCCGAACCGCTCGTCGACGATCTCGATCGCCGGGTCCGGGAAACGGACGATCGTCCGGTCGGTCTCCCACGCGCGGCCGTGCTCCATGGCCGTCACCCCCGCCCCACGAACGGCATCGTCGTCGCCATCACGGTCATCGTGAGGACGTTCGCGTCCAGTGGCAGCCCGGCCATGTACCGCACCGCGCGCCCGGCCTCGGTCACGTCCATCACCGCTTCGGGGCGCACCTCGCCGTACGGCTGCAGCGCCCCGCCGGCCGCCCCGCCACCTATCGCGGTGGCCGCGTTGCCGATGTCGATCTGCCCGCAGGCGATGTTCCACTCCCGGCCGTCCAGCGCGGTCTGCTTGGTCAGCCCGGTGACCGCGTGTTTCGTCGCCGTGTACGCGATCGACTGCGGCCGTGGCGTGTGCGCCGCGATCGAGCCGTTGTTGATGATCCGCCCGCCGCGCGGCTGCTGGTGCCGCATCACCCGGAAGGCCTCCCGCGTGCAGAGGAAGACGCCGGTCAGGTTCACGGCGACGACCTGCTGCCAGGCGTCGAGCGGGTGCTCGTCGATCGGGACCGCCGGCGCGGCCATGCCCGCGTTGTTGAAGAGCAGGTCGACCCGGCCGTGCCGCTCGACCGTGTGGTCGAAGAGGTGGCGCACGCTCGCCTCGTCGGTCACGTCGGCCGGCACGGCCTCCACCCCGGGGTTCTGCGCGGCGACTGCCTCGAGCGCCTCGCGGCGCCGCCCGGCGATGACCACCCGCCAGCCGGCACCGGCGAGCTCATGTGCCACCGCCGCTCCGATGCCGCTACCACCACCGGTGATCACCGCGATCCGCATCGGCTCAGCCTAGGTCGTGCTTCAAAACCCGGCCAGGCGCGAGTTTTGAAACACGACCTAGTAGCGCCGGTGCCTGCTCCGGGATATGCGAAAGGGCGCCCGCTCGAAGCGGACGCCCTTTTCAGCAGTGCCGAGCTATGGGTCAGAACCATACTTTTCTGCCACCGACGGGGCGGCCGACGGCACCGAGGATCCAGAGCACAGCTCCGATGACCAGGAGAATGATGCCGATCGTGTAGAGGATGGACACCTTCAGGAAGATGCCCAGCAGCAAGAGGATTAGTCCCAGAATCAGCATGACTGTGTGCTCCGTTTCGTAGGCGGGCATCTCCCGCTGAACCTCATGTACCCAGCACATCGAAATACCAATCAACATCGAAATATCAATCGCGACGAGCCTGCGAAGGGTCTCTAGGCTGGGGTGATGAAGGTTCTGTCCATCCAGTCGGCGGTCGCGCACGGTCATGTCGGGAACTCCGCGGCCGTGTTCCCGCTGCAGCGCATCGGTGTCGAGGTCGTACCGGTCCCGACCGTGAACTTCTCCAACCACACGGGCTACGGCGCCTGGCGGGGGCCGCTCATCCCGCCGCCGGACGTCGCGGAGATCCTGCTCGGCGTGGAGGAGCGCGGCGTGTTCCCGCAGGTCGACGCCGTTTTGTCCGGATATCAGGGTGGGGTCGGCATCGGCGACGTCATCGTCGACGCCGTCCGCCGGGTGAAGGCCGCGAACCCCTCGGCGGTCTACGCGTGCGACCCGGTCATGGGCAACGCCAAGTCCGGGTGCTTCGTCGCACCGGAGATCCCTGAGCTGCTGCGCGACCGGGTCGTACCGGTGGCCGACATCATCACCCCGAACCAGTTCGAGCTGGGGTTCCTGACCGGCACCGAGCCGGCGAGCATCGAGTCGACCCTCGCCTCGGCCGACCTCGCCCGCGCCATGGGCCCCTCGACCGTGCTGGTCACGAGCGTGGAGCGGCCCGATCGGGCGGACGGCGTGATCGAGATGCTGGTCGTGGACGACACCGGCGCCTGGCTGGTGAACACGCCGTACCTGCCGTTCAAGGCGAACGGGTCGGGTGACGTCACGGCGGCCCTGTTCACCGCCCACTACGTCGAGACCGGGGATGCGGCGCTGTCGCTGGAGCGCACCGCCTCCAGCGTCTTCGATCTGCTGGAGACCACCTTCCGGTCCGGCGAGCGCGAACTCCAGCTGATCCAGGCCCAGGAGTTCTACGCCGCGCCGCGCATGCAGTTCCGCGCCGAGAAGGTGCGCTGAGCGGCCGGACTCCAGGGGCCGCTCAGGACTCCACGGGCCGCTCAGGACTCCATCCGGGCGCGCAGCTCGGCCGGGCGCGACCCTCAGCTCGGCGAGCTCGAAGCCTCGTCGACAGCACCCAGCGTGCCGGCGAGCTCGGCGCTGCCGTCCTCCCCGGTGGGCGTCGACAGGCTCGTGGCGGCGTACGCCCGCGATGGGCGAGCGGTCCAGCTCAGGTCGCCTCAGGGTGGAGCAGGTTGTCGGCGGGGGCGATGATCAGCTCGGTGTCGGAGTGCGGCGGGGCCGGGCTGTGCCAGTCGGCGAGCAGGATGGTGGCGTCGTCCTGCAACCGGTCGTCCTGGTACTTCAGGATCGCGTGCACCAGCCGGCGGGCGGACTCCGGTGCGGGCAACTGGTCGGCGGCGGACTTGACGGCGAAGTCGGTCAGCCGCTCGATGCCGAAGAACTCGCCCTCCGCCGAGCGGGCCTCGGTGATGCCGTCGGTGTAGAGCAGGATCCGGTCGCCGGGTTCGAGAGCTTCCTCTACCATCACCGGCGGTCGCTTGTCACCGAGGGTGACCGGCAGGGCGGTCGGGGTGGGCAGGACCTTCGCCACCCGGCCCTGGCGGATGACGATCCCGCTGGGATGCCCGGCGGAGATCACCTGGAGTACGCCGGTGCGCTGGTTGATCTCGGCCAGGACCGCGGTGATCATGCCGAACCGATCGTGCGCGCGGACGGCGTCGTCGATGTGGTGGTAGCTGTCGATGAGGGTGAGGCCGGCACGGCGGGCGTTGCGGTACGAGGCGAGGGCGAGTGAGGCGAGCATGACCGCGCGCATCCCGCCGGCGGAACCGTGCCCGGCGGCGTCGAACAGCGCCAGATGCGCGGTGTCGCCGTTGACGGCGTAGTCGAAGGCGTCACCGCCGACGTCGTAGCAGGGCTCCAGGACGCCGCTGATCGCCAGGTGCCCGGTGGAGAACGACAGCGGCGGCAGTTGCGCGCGCAGCATCTCCGCGGCCAGCCGCATGGGTTCCCGGCGGCGGACCCGTTCGATCGTGTCGCTGTAGAAGCTGCGCGTGATCACCAGCTCAGCGAGCAGGCTCGAGACCAGGACGCACTCGTCGACCGCCTGCTCGTCCAGCGGTTCGGGCGAGACGATTTCGAGTACGCCCATCCGTTCGCTGCCGTTCAGCAGAGGCAGCCACAACCGCGCCCCGTCGCCGTCCCCGTCGCCGGCACAAGGTCTGACCAGCGAGTACGCCCGGCCGGCGAGGGTGCCGTCGACGGCGGTCGCCGCGCGGTGCGGGGCCGAGCCGCCGAGCAGTGGCAGCAGCACGCGCTGCTGGTGGTCCACCAGGTAGAGGATCACGGCGGTGGCGTCCAGGGACCGGGCGGCACGCATAGCCATCTCCGGCAGGTCCTCGGGCCGGGCGTGGTGCGATTGGCGCAGCAGTTGCCGCAGCGCTTCCATGGTGTTCACACCGGTCCCCCTCGAGTCCGCCCAGTCGAGGATGCCTTGCCTGAGCCGCTCTGACGCATCACTGGGTAAACATCACAACCCGCTTCACCGGAGGAAGGAACGCAGCGCCGCCGTCAGGTCGTCCGGGTTCTCCTCGGCGACGTGGTGCCCGGACTCGATCGGATGGCCGCGCAGGTCGTCGGCCCACGGGCCCCAGATGGCGAGCGGGTCGCCGTACAGGTCTTCCATGTCGTCGAGGCTCGACCACAGATACAGCGTCGGGCAGCGTACGGTCCGGCCGGCCCGCCTGTCGGCCTCCTCGTGCTCCCGGTCGACGCCAAGCCCCGCGCGATAGTCCTCCAGCATCGCCCGGACCGTGGCCGGATCGTGGATGGCCTGCCGGAACTCGTCGTAGTTCTCCGTACCCATGGTGTCGGCCTTGGCCTTGCCGCCGTACCAGGCGTCGGGGTCGGCCGTGATGGCCCGCTCCGGCTTGTCCGGCTGGGCGAAGAAGAACCAGTGGTACCAGTCGTGCGCGAACTTCGCGTCGCACCGGGCAAGGGCTTCACTGATGGGTACGCCGTCGATGACGACCAGCCGGCTGACCGTGTCCGGATGGTCCAGTGCCATGCGCAGAGCCACGTAGCAGCCGCGGTCGTGCCCGACGGCGGCGAACCTCTCGTGACCGAGCACGTTCATCAGCCGGACCAGGTCGGCCGCCACCACACGTTTCGACTGCTGGGAGTGGTCAGCGAGGATCGACGCCTTACCGGACCGGCCGTAGCCGCGCATGTCGGGACAGACGACGGTAAACCCGTGATCCAGCAGCTGCGGGGCGACCCGATGCCACGTCGATCCGGTGCGCGGATGCCCGTGGATGAGCAGCACCGGCGGCCCCTCCCCGGCATATCGCACCCGGAGGGCCACGTCTCCCACGTCGATCCGCGTATCGGTGAAGTCGTCGAACATGGGCGATCAGTTCCCCGTCCGGCCGAAGGTTTCACCTCTCCAGAGGCAGGAGGCCGGAACGGTAGGCCCAGACGACCGTCTGCACGCGGTCGCGCGTGCCCGCCTTGGTCATCGCGCGGCTCAGGTGGCTCTTCACGGTGCTGACCTCGACCATCAGCTCGGCCGCGATCTCCGCGTTGGACAGGCCGTGGGCCAGCAGCCGGACGATCTCCGCCTCGCGCGCGGTCAGCACGTCCGGTCCGGTTGCCTGCGGCGTGGCGGCCCGGCGGCGCCGGGCGAACTCGACGATCACGCGCCGGGTGACCGCGTGATCGACCATTCCCTGGCCCGCGGCGAGCCGGCGGATCGCGGCGAGCAGGGTGTCCACGTCAGTGTCCTTGAGAAGGAAGCCGCTCGCGCCGGCCTCGAGCGCGCCGAACACGTACTCGTCCAGCTCGTAGGTGGTCAGCACCAGCACCGCGGGCGGCGGGTCGAGGGTGCCGACGATGTCGCGGGTCGCGGTCAGGCCGTCGCCGCCTGGCATGCGGACGTCCATGCAGACCACGTCGGGCCGGAGCAGGCGGGCCATCCGGACGGCCTCGGGACCGTCGGTGGCCTCGCCGACCACCGTGATGTCGCCGGCCAGCTCGATCAGCGAACGGAAGCCGGCACGCAACATCGGCTGGTCGTCCGCGAGCAGCACGGTGATCATGCGTCGTCCCCGGCGTGCGGGACGGTGAGCCGGACGCGCCAGCCGCCGTCGCCGGCCGGTCCGGCGTCCAGCTCGGCGCCGATCAGCGAGGCGCGCTCCCGCATGCCGATCAGACCGAAGCCACGGCCCTCGCCCACGCGGTCGCCGTGGACGGGCGGGCCGGCCGCCGGCCCGTTGTGGATCTCCATCGTGGTCTCCGACTCTCGATAGGCGAGCGCGATCGTCACCGGGCCGCCGGGCGCGTGGTCGCGAGCGTTGGTCAGCGCCTCCTGCGCCACCCGGTAGAGCGCCAGCTCCACGGCCGGGTCCTGGACGCCGGGCGAGCCGTCGACGGTGAGCACGGCCTCGCCGCCGGACACCAGCCGGTCGATCATCGCAAGACCGCTGCCGTCCGGCAGGTGCGGGTCGGCGCCGTCGCCGTCCCGCAGCGCGCCGACGATCAGCCGCAGGTTGTGCAGCGTGTTCCTGCCCTCCTCGCGGACCGCGGCCGCGTGGCTCCGGGCCGCCTCGGGGTCGCGGTCCAGCAGCCGTTCGACGAGCGTGGCCCGCACGATCAGCGAGGTGAGGTGGTGCGCGGCGACGTCATGCAACTCGCGGGCGGTCCGGGCGCGCTCCGCGGTCAGCACCGCCGCGGTCCGGGCCCGGTGCGCCTCCTCGTCCGCGACGGCACGCGCCACGACCACCTCGGCGTAGCGGCGCCGCATGGTCAGATGCGCGCCGAGCAGGGCCGCGCCGACGTAGAGCAGCAGCGACAGCGCGAGGTGCAGCGCGATCTGGACCAGTTCGAGCGCCGGGTTCCGGAGCGGGGCGAGGCTGAGCACGGCGTACCCGCCGATCTCCACGACGGCGACGATCACCGCGAGGGTGATGGCGGTACGCGCGGTCAGGAGCGAGCCGCAGGTGTAGACCGCGATGGCGAGCCCGACGCCGCGCAGGCCGGTGCCGTGCGGGGCGGCGGCGGAGATCGCGGTCTGGGCCACCAGCATCAGCGTCACGCACCACACCGGGCTGACCCGGCGCAGGCAGACCAGCAGCGTCTGTGCCGCCATCAGCACCAGCACGACCGTGCCGGGCGCGCCGTCCCGGTCGGTCAGCCAGAGCAGCATCGCGGTGAACGGAACGGCGGCCACGGCCAGCGCGCCGTCCTGGATCAGCTTCGTCCGCATCGCCGTCGCTCCTCGTCAGCTTCCTTCGCCGGTCAGCGGTGCCCGGCCAGCCAGGCGGTGATGTCACGCAGCACCGCCGGATCCGGGTTGCCGCGCACCGGCTGGTACTCCGGCGTGACGTTCATCAAGTGGCTGACGCCGGGGTAGGTGATCAGTGTGTGGTCCCGGTTGCCGGCCGTGGCAAGCGCGGCGTCGGCGACGATCGCGCCACGGACCGGGGTCTGGGTGTCGGTCTGGCCGTTCACGAGCAGCACCGGGCCGTCGTACCGCGGAAGCTCCTGGGCCGGGGTCTTGAATCGGCCGAAATCGGTGATGTACTTGGCGAAGCTCTCCGGCAGACCCGGCAGGTTCGGGAACTGATCGAAGCCGATGGCCGCGCGGACGACCGGCTCGACCTCGGTGTCGATGGCCAGTCGGCCGTCGCCGTCCGCGTCGGTCGCGGGATCGGTCAGCATGGCACGGAACTGCCCCGCCACGTCCTCCGGAAGACCGATCAGGCCGCCGGACACCTCGGTCGCGCTGAGCAGGCCGTCGCCGTCGCCGTCGAACTCCTCGTGCAGCTGACCCAGCGTGCGACCCACGGCCTGGTAGTAGATCACCTCGCGAGGGGTGCCGTGGACCACACCCATCGCGACGACACCGGCCGGCTTCGCGATGCCGTACAAGCGCGGGTCCGCGACCAGGTTGCCGACGACCTGGGTGCCCTCGCTGTGGCCGAGCAGGAAGACCCTCGCCGGGTCGACACGTTTCGACCTCCCGGCGAACCGGACGGCGGCGGCCGCGTCTCGTACCGTCTGCTCGTAGGGTTTGTCGGGGTCGAGGAACTTGGGGTTGTCGCTCAGCACAGGGCCGACGCCGACCACGCCGCGCTTGTTGAAACGCAGGACGGCGAAGCCGCTCCCGCTCACCGACCGGGCGACCGATCTGAACGTGGCCACGCCCGGGGCGAGCGTCTGATCCATGTCGTTGTGACCGCTGCCGTGCAGCAGCACCACCACCGGCAGCCGGCCCCTCGCACCCTTCGGATAGGTGAGCTCGCCCTTCGCGGACCACCCACCGTCCATCGTGATCGTCACGGACTCGCGGACGATCCCGGCCCAGTCGCCACCCGGCTTCTCCGCCGCCTGTGCGCGGGCCAGCGGCGCCGGCCCCACGGCGAGTACGGCGGCGGCCAGCACGGCGACCTTCTTCAACTTCATGACGTTCTCCCTGGTCGGTGTCGTTTTGACACCCCAGAGCGTGCCGCTCGGGCAGGGCCGGGCACATCCGGCGGAGGCGGGAAGTCCGGCTTGCTACCTCCGACGGAGGCCTATGGACGAGCGGACTACGCGAAGGTTCGTGCGGACCACGACGCTGAGAATGAACAGGCCGCACACGGCCTGCTCGACGCGCAGCCAGACCGGGAACGCACCCGGCCAGGCGACGACGGCCACGATCGCGACCAGCACCACCATCGAGATGACGCGAAGCCGGCGGAACGAGTCGCGGTGGCCGGCAGCCGCGCGGCGGGCGAACAGCAGGAGCACCGCGGCGCTGGCCGCGACCAGTGGCGTGCGGATCCAGACGGCCGTGGTGACGAGCGCGGGGTTGTGGCGCATCACCACCGTGGCGACGACGGTGGCCACGCTGATCACCAGAAAGGCGGACAGCAGCTTGACGACGGTGTGCAGGTGATCGTTCTTCATGCCGCCCAGCCTGCGTGCCGGATCCGGGGCGAATCATCGGCGTGCGGATCGAAGTTCCGTCTCCACCCGGGGGTGCAGACGCGTCTACAACCGTGGACCGATGCCGCCGCCACGAGATCGCTCTAGGTTCTAGGGGTGCAGACCGAGGAGCCCGCGACGACACGTCTCCGGGTCGTGCGCTGGATGCAACTGCTGACACCGCTGATGCTGGCGTGGTTCGTGTGGGCCGCGGTCACCGCCGAGCCAGGGTTCGGGTTGACGGGCAAGCCGCTGATCGTCGTGCTGGCCACCGCCACGTTCGTGGTCGGGGTGTTCGGCCGCAACGCGACCGCCACCACGCCGATCCGGCCGGCGCACGAGATCTTCGTCGGGGCGATGCTGGTCGGCTCGGTGACGCTGGTGGCGGTGCAGCCGAGCGGTCCGGGCTCGGTGGCGGTGCTGGTCGCCGTCCTGTGCGCCGCGACCGGGCTACTACCCGTCCGCGTGGCCGTCCCGGTGTTGATCGCGGCGTTCGTCGTGCTCGAAATGGTCGCTTCCATCACCGGGCAGGACTTCGGCTTCCTGGCCGTGATCGCCGGGTTCGCCGTCCTGTTCGGCTCGCTCTACCTGGCGTTCCGGCTGGCCGAGGCGCAGCGTGAGACCAGGCGGCTGCTCGCCGAGCTGGAGGCCGGCCAGGCGAGACTCGCCGAGGCGGCCGGGCTGGCCGAACGGCAGCGGCTGGCCCGGGAGATGCATGACGTGCTCGCCCACTCACTGTCCGGGCTGTCGCTGCAGCTGGAGGGCGCTCGCATGCTGGTCGCCGAGGACCCGTCCGACCCACGCCTGCCGGCCGCCGTGGACCGCGCCCACCACCTCGCCCGGACCGGTCTGGAGGAGGCTCGGCGGGCGATCGGCATGCTGCGCGACGACGACCTGCCCGGCCCCGACAGGCTGGCCGAACTCGCCGAGCGGTTCGCCGGCGACCAGGCTGTGCCGTGCGACTTCACGGTGTCCGGAGAGCCGCACCCGCTGGGGTCGGAGGCACGGCTGGCCCTCTACCGGGTGGCGCAGGAGGCGCTGACCAACGTGACCAAGCACGCGTCACCGACGCGCGTCACGCTGCTCCTTGCGTACGAAGTGACGGCCACCCGCCTGATCGTGGAGGACTTCGCCGACCGGGCGCCCGCGATCCCCGAGGAGACGGACGGTTACGGGCTGACCGGCATGCGCGAACGGGCCGAGCTGCTCGGCGGCACCCTCAGTGCCGGCGCGACCGGGCACGGGTTCCGGGTCGAGCTGGCGGTGCCGGCATGATCCGGGTGCTCATCGCCGACGACCAGCGGGTTGTCCGCGAGGGGCTGAGCATGGTGCTTTCCCTGACGAAGGGCGTCGAGGTGGTCGGCGTGGCAGCGGACGGCGCCGAGGCGGTCACGCTGGCCCGAGCCGTACGGCCGGATGTGGTTCTCATGGACCTGCGCATGCCGCGGTGCGACGGGGTGGAGGCCACCCGGCGCCTGCGCACCGAGGCGCCCGAGGTCAAGGTGGTGGTGCTGACCACGTACTCGGACGACCGATCGGTGCTGGAGGCGTTCCGGGCCGGCGCCCGCGGCTACCTGACCAAGGACGCCGGCGGCGAGCAGATCCACGAGGCGCTGCGGCAGGTCCTGGACGACCACGCCGTCATCGACCCGGCCGTGCAGCGCCACCTGATCGACGCCATCGCCGCGGGCGAGCCGCCTTCGCGTCCGGGGTTCCCCGACGGCCTCACTCCGCGGGAGGCCGAGGTGCTGTCCCTGATGGCCGGCGGCCTGTCCAACCCCGAGATCGCCTCTCGCCTGACGGTCAGCGAGGCGACGGTCAAGAGCCACGTCAATCACCTGTACGCGAAGATCGGCGCCCGCGACCGCGCACAGGCCGTCGCCTACGCCTTCCGTCACGACCTGGGCGACTCCTGATTCACCGTGTCGCTGGCGACTGATTCACCGCGTCGCTGTTTCATCGTGTCGCTGGCCATTGATTCACCGTGTCGCTGGCGACGTCGATGCGGTCGGCGTACTCGACCGCCCAGGTCTCGGGCGAGGGTTCGCCCATGATCGCTCGGACGCAGTCCTGGCCGCAGCCGATGTAGGTGCTGAGGTGGTCGATGTCGGTGGCGACGCACCAGGCGCGGCCGGCCACCACAGGCTGGGGCTCTGCTCGAACGGCGGCCTGTTCCCCTCTTGCTCACCGGGCCGCTGTCTCCAGGTGCGGGCCGCGGTCATCGACACGGTCGAGGCGTCGGCGACCGGCCCGCGCAGCAGCAGCATGGTGCGCTTCGGCATGACGATGGTGGCCGCGCCGCCAGTCGGTACAGCGAGCGCCCCGAACCCATTCCGCACCGCGTAGTGACATTCCTCGGACGTGGTGAAACGCCGCAATACGTCGACGAGACGGGTTGCAGGCCGCCGAGGCCGTCTCGTTCCACAGCGATCACTCTGCCTGACTCACCCCCGGCCGGTGGTTACCGTGACAGGGTGCGGCCTGTCGCTCTGACCTATGCGGAAGTCGGTGCCACGCGTGCCGGCCCCCTTCCCGCGGGCTACGGCCACGTTGTCCGCGAAGCCGGCCTGGGAAACGGGCCGGACGTCTTCGAGCGCGCGGCGGCGGCCCTGTTCGATTGGCGGATGCATCGCCGGGCCGGACTCACCGTCGTCAGCGCGCACGGGCCGGCGGCTCCCGGCGTCGTCGTGGTCCTGGGAGCCGGCTGGGGCCCGTTGCGGCTGACCATCCCGTGCCGTGTCGTCTACACCGTCGATGAGCCCGCTCGCCGCGGGTTCGCCTACGGAACCTTGCCCGGCCATCCGGAGCGTGGCGAGGAGGCGTTCACCGTCGCGCTGACCGAGAACGGTGAGGTGCGCTTCCGGATTCGGGCGTTCAGCCGCCCAGCGTCGCTGGTCGCGCGGGCGGGCGGCCCGTTCACCCGCAAGGTTCAAGAGTATGTGACAGACCGGTACCTGCGCGCGATGCGGCATCTCGCCGGCGCATGAGTTCCCGGCCACGGACACCATCTGCCGCCGCGACCGATCATGACCTTCACGGTGGAGACTCTCCCGGGCGGCTGGGCCCCAGCAGGCGTTGGAGGAGCCTGGGCTCGCCCGGCCAGGCGGCCAGCAGGACGTCGCGGGGGACCTGCCGGCCGGCGTAGCGCAGAGCGAGCGCGACCACGACGATGTCGTCGAGGGGGCCGATCACCGGGATGAACTCCGGGATCAGGTCGATCGGGCTGGCCACCCACAGCCCGGCGACGACGATGGCGATCTTCGCGCGGCGGGGAACCCGGGGGTCCTTGCGGAGCCTGCGCACGGTGGTCAGGCAGTCGGGAATGAACGCGGCGAGGTCGCGCAGGATGCCGGGCGGCAGCCGCCGGGCGAGGACGAGCAGGAGCAGCCAGCTCGCGGCGACGCAGCCGACCGCCACTGCCAGACCGATGAGCCAGTCGCGCATCCGTTACGCCGAACCGCTGCAGCAGCCGTCCTCGCAGGCTGCTGAGGTGGCGGATGCCGGGGCGCAGCAGGCGTCGCCGCGCCAGGCGTCGCGGCCCTCCTTGACCGCGACCGCCGCGATCACCAGCGCCGCGACGGGATCGGCCCAGCTCCAGCCGAAGTGGCTGTTCAGCAGCAGCCCGGCCAGCAGGACCGCGGACAGGTAGGTGCACAGCAACGTCTGCTTGGAGTCCGCGACGGCGGTGCGGGAGCCGAGCTCGCGCCCTGCGCGGCGCTGGGCGTGGGACAGGCCGGGCATGACGACCAGCGAGACGACGGCGAGCACGACGCCGACGCTCGAGTGCCCGGCCTCGCCCTGACCCAGCAGTGCCCGGATCGAGTCGAATCCGACGTACGCGGCAAGGGCGAAGAAGGAGACCGCGATGATTCGCAGCGCGGTCCTCTCCCGAGCCTCGGGGTCGCGTCCGGCGAACTGCCAGGCGACCGCGGCGGCGGAAGCCACCTCGATGATCGAGTCGAGGCCGAAGCCGATCAACGCGGTCGAGGAGGCGGCGCGCCCGGCGGTGATCGCGACGACGGCCTCGACGACGTTGTAGGTGATGGTCGCGGCGACCAGCAGCCGGATCCGCCGGGCGAGGGCCGCGCGGCGGGCAGCGGTCGGCCCGGCCGCCGGCGATGGGAGCAGCGGCAGGCTCATCAGCAGCAATCCTCGGCGTCGGCGTCGGCGCACGCGGCCGGGTCGACCGCCAGGACGAGCCCGAGCAGGTCACCGAGGGCGTGCCGCAGCCGCGGGTCGGCGAGTTCGTAGCGGGTACGCCGCCCCTCGGGCACTGCGACGACTAGGCCGCAGCCGCGGAGGCAGGCGAGGTGGTTGGAGAGGTTCTGCCGGCTGACACCCAGCAGGTCGGCGAGCTCGGCGGGGTAGCCGGGCGACTCGCGCAGAGCCAGCAGGAGCCGGGACCGCGTCGGGTCGGACAGGGCATGGCCGAAGCGGGCGAGTACCTGCCCGTGCGTCACCGTCTCCATGACCGCGATAGTACATAATCCCGTGTACTAACGGTGCCGTTTCGATACACCGACGGACTCGCGGAGGCCGGCCCTCAGGGTGCGGTGATCACCGAAAGTCCCAGCGCCGCGGAGATCGGCGCGACGCCCGCGGCGGAGCCGATCAGGTTGAGGACTTGGCCGCCGTGCACCGTACCCATCAGATTCCGTTGGTGCCCGAAGACGCGGCGAGGGTGATCGCCGGCCGTTACCACCTGGGCCGACGTGGGAGGGGCGTCGTGTGGCTCGCGGGCGGCGATCACCCGGCCGCTTCCTCGTCCGGCGCCCGTCCGGCTGCGTGACTGTTGGCGGGCAGGGTGAGCAGCGCCGCGGCGGCGAGCAGGCAGGTGATAGCCGTGGCGGTGAAGACGCCGGTGTAGGTGCCGGTGGTGGTGTGCAGGGCCGCGGCGGCCAGGGGTGCGGTGGCTTTCGCGATGGTCATGGGTACGACGAGCAGGCTGGCGATGGTGGCGTAGCGGCGGATGTCGTAGCGGTCGGCGAGCAGGATCGGTTTGGCGATGGAGCCGACGCCGAAGCCGAGCCCGATGCCGATGACGGCGATGATCGCCGCTGCCGGGTTTCGACCGGCCACGGGCAAGGCCGCGGCGGCGAGTCCTTGCACGACGAAGATGCCGGCGACCACCCGGCTGAGGCGGTAGCGGCGGTGCAGGCCGGTGGTGACCAGGCGCCCGGTCACCGACAGGACACCGAACAGCCCGGCCGCGGTGGCGGCGAAGGTTGCCCGGTGGCCCCAGCCGATCAGGGCGGTGACCAGGTGCACGGTGACCACCGCGATGGCCGCGGTGTGGGCGGTGAAGGCGACGGTGAGCAGCCAGAACCCGCGGTCGGCCAGGACCTTCCGCAGCTGGATCGGCGGGGCCGCGGCGTGGTTTGCGGGGTGCCGGGGCGCGGTCCTGATCACGGCTGCGTGCAGCGGGATGGTCAGCACGGCTTGGATGACGGCCAGGACGAGCAGGGCGGTGCGCCAGCCGTGCCGGTCGACCAGCCAGCCGGTCAGTGGCAGGAAGACGGTGCTGGCGAACCCGGCGACCACGGTCAGGGCGAGCAGCGCGGCCGAGCGCCGGGCCGGGGTGTGCCAGGCGATGATCACGGCGAACGCGGCTTCGTAGAGGCTGGCGGCGCCGGCGACGCCGAGGCCGATCTGCACGGCGTAGAGCTGCCACAGGCCGTCCACCTGGGACCAGGCGACGAGCAGCATCGCTCCGAGCAGCGATCCGCCGGTCATCAGGGCCCGGCCGCCGTGCCGGTCGAGCCACCGCCCGACCGGTACGGCCGCCACTGCGGAGGCCAGCACGGAGGCGGTGAAGGTGCCGGTGATCGCGGTGGTGGAGGTGTGCAGGTCGGCGGCGAGCGGGGTGAGGAAGACCGCGAAGGCGTAGTAGAGGGTGCCGTAACCGACGGTCTGGGTGACGGCGAGCGCGGCGACGATGGAACGTGCCCGCCCGGTGGGAGCGCCCGGGTGGCCGCCGGGTCCGGCGGCCACCGTGTGGGCGGAGGTCACGGGCAGCAGCCGCCGGCCTCGTCGTCGGTCTTGGTGGACACGTCGATGAGGGCGAGCGGGGAGGCGAGCAGGCCGCCGGAGATGCCGGTGGCCAGGCCGCGGCCGGCCGGCTCCGGGGTGGCCACGGCGGCGGGGGTTCCGCAGCAGCTGCCTTCGGTGCTGTCGACGCGGTCGCTGTCGACGGGCGTATTGCTGTTGCAGACGCCGGTCTCGGGCAGGTCGAGCTGGACGTCGCGGGCGGCTTCCCAGTCGCCGGCCAGGGCGGCGACCACGGAGCGGGCCTGCTCGTAGCCGGTGGCCATGAGGAAGGTCGGTGCGCGGCCGTAGGACTTGGCGCCGATGGCGTAGTAGCCGGGTTCGGGGTGGCTGAGTTCGTCGGCGCCGTGCGGGGGGACGGTGCCGCAGGAGTGCTCGTTCGGGTCGATCAGCGGGGCCAGGGTGCGGGTGGATCCCATGATCGGGTCGAGGTCGAGGCGCAGCTCGGCGGTGATGGCGTGGTCGGGCCGGAAGCCGGTGGCGGACACGATCCGGTCGGCGGTGATGGTGCGTTCGCCGTCGGACACGAACACCCCGTCGCCGCCGGTGGTGATCCGCTGGGTGCTGAACGCGGTGAGCAGGGTGATGGTGCCGGCCTCGACGTGCTGGCGCAGGATGCTGCCCAGCGCGCCGCGGGCCGGGAGGGCGTCGGCTGATTCGCCGCCGTAGGTGCGAGCCGGTGAGGCGGCCCGGATCGCCCACGTGATGGTGGTGCCCGGCTCCTGGGCGGCGAGCTCCGCCAGCGAGATCAGGGTGTTGGCTGCGGAGTAGCCGGCGCCGACCACCAGGATCCGCTTGCCGGCGAACCGGTCGCGGTCGCGGCCGAGGACGTCGGGCAGGGCGCTGTCGATGTGGGCGGCAGCGGCGATCTCGCCGTGGGCGGGGATGCCGGAGGCGCCGAGGACGTTGGGGATCGTCCAGGTGCCGGCGGCGTCGACGACAGCCCGCGCCAGGATGTCGGTGCCGTCGTCGAGGCGTACCAGAAAAGGGGTTTGCTCGCGGTTGGTGGTGCGGACGCGGTCGAGGCCGAGGCGGGTGATCGCCGCAACCCTCGCGGCGTAGCGCAGGTGCGGCTTGAGGGCGGGCAGATCGGCCAGCGGCTGCAGGTAGTCCGCGGCGAGCGCGGCACCGGTGGGCAGCACGTCGTCGTCGGGACGCACCCAACCGGCGTCGGTCAGCAGCCGGGCGGCCGCGGCGTCGATGTTGTACCGCCACGGCGAGAAGATCCGCACGTGGCCCCAGTCGCGGACGGCCGCAGCGGGACCGTCGCCGGCCTCCAGGACGAGGAACGGCAGGCCGCGCTCGGCGAGGTGCGCGGCGGCGGCCAGGCCGACGGGTCCGGCGCCGATGACGACGACGGGCAGGTGATCGAGTTGCTGGGTCACGAGGTCTCCTAGGTGATGGCGGGGCTGCGGCGTTCGATGAAGATGACGTCGCGCCACCGGTTGTTCTGGCTGGCGTGCCGGCCGACCCGCTCGCGGACGCCGACGGTGCGGAACCCGCAGGCATGGTGCAGGGCGAGGCTGGCGGTGTTCTCCGGGAAGACCCCGGATTGGAGGGTCCAGATCCCGGCCGCCTCGGTCGAGGCGATCAAGGCCTGCATCAGTGCGCGGCCGATCCCGCGGCCGTGGGCGGCGGGGTCGACGTAGACGGAGTGTTCGACGACACCGCGGTAGGCGATCCGGGGTGACACGTGCGAGACGGCGACCCAGCCGAGCACGGCGCCGTCGGGATCGGCGGCGACCAGGCGGTGGCCGGGCAGTTTGCTCGCGTCGAACGCGTCCCAGCCGGGCGCGGTGTGCTCGAAGCTGGCGTTGCCGCCGTCCATGCCGGCTTGGTAGATCCCCAGCACCGCGGCCGCGTCGGCGGGTGTCATGGGCCGGATGCTCAAGTCGCTCACGAGCAGTCGCCGATCGTGGCGGGGGCGGGGCGGCCCATCACGACATCCGCCGCCGACGGGAAGCAGGCGATGCAGCTGGTGTTGATGCGGTAGTGCCGGGCAGTGCCGACCGGATCGACCAGCACGAACCGCACCTCGGTAAGGACCTTCAGGTGCTGCGAGACGGTGGACTGCGCCAGCCCGACCGCGGCGACGATCTCCCCGACCGGCATCGGGCGAGCCTGCCGGGCGAGATATTCGACGATCTGTACCCGGGTCGGGTCGGCCAGGGCACGGAACCACGACGCGTAGGTCTCCGCGGTCGCGCGGTCGAGCAGATCGCTCATCAAACACCTTCATCGTCTATCGCCGATTGACGATGAAAGTCTAGCGGGGTCGGTGGTGGCGAGCCAGACGGTCGCCACGACGAGCCGGCACACCGCGACCAGGGTGCCGAGGTCGACACGGCCGGGGGTGTCGGCGGGACTGTGGTAGCCGGCCATGCCGGCGCCGATGCCGATCGCGGGCAGTCCCGCGGCGGCGTAGCGGCGGTTGTCGGAGGCCACCGGCCCGGCGGCGAGCGGGACGCCGGTGTGCCGGCCGGCCTGGTCCAGGGCGGCGAGCAGGCGGTGTGCCGGGCCGCCGGCCTCGACTGCGGCGGCTTCGTGCAGGTGCCCGGCGCCGTCGACGTTGATCACCATCGGCGCGGTGCCCGCCCGGCGCAGCTGGGTGGCGTGGTGGGCGGAGCCGAGCGCGCCGATCTCCTCGGCGTCCAGCAGCGCAACAGCCAGACTGTGCCCGGGTCCGAGGAGCCGGGCGGCTTCCAGGACGACGGCTACACCGCTGGCGTTGTCGGCGGCGGCGGGCTGGCGCAGGCCGGGCAAGTCCCCGACGCCGTCGTAGTGGGCGGTGAGCAGTACGGCCGGGACGCCGCCGCTCCAGTGGGCGTGCAGGTTCGCCGCGGTCACGTCGGCCCGGCGGATCGGTGTGCTCGCCTCGAGCCAGCCGGCCCGCGCCGAGGCCGCCCCCGCGACGGCGGCGTAGGCGGCCCGGTCCAGGGCGAGGACGGGCAGCGGGCCGGGATCCGGTCCGGCGAGCATCGTGTAGTGCCAGCCGTGCTCGTCGACGGCCCGGCCGATCAGCAGCCCGAGAGCGCCGCCGGCGTGGCCGTACGCGTCGAACAGCGACATGCCCTCCGGAACCACCAGCCACCGGCCCGCCGGATCGCCGGTCCCGGCGACCGCGAGTCCACCGCGGCGGGCCGCGGGGACGTCGGCGGAGGTGACCTGGGGCATGACCTGGCGTCCGAAGGTCAGCGCCTCGGCAGTGCGGCCGTCATGCCATGCGGCCCGCGGCACGGCGTGGATCTCGGGAACTGATCGCACCTCGAATGGCTCGACTCCGACCTGTGCGCCGGCGTGGCGCAGGCGACCGGCCAGCCATTCACGGGCGGCGGCCCCGCCGGGCGAGCCTGCGCGGCGGCCGGTGAACGGCGCATCAGCCAGCGCGGCGACGGTGGCGGCGAGCCGGTCACCGTCGACGGCGCCGACCATGCCGTCCAGGCCGGTGGTCATCCGCAGCAACCCTTGCCGGTCGTGACCGCGTCCGCCTTCGCCGCGCTCCCGCAGCAAGCGTCGTCGGCGGCCGCTTCCGCGGCGGTGCCGCAGCACGGACCAGATGCGGCTGCGGGCAGGGCCAGGTCGTCGCGGGCCGGATTGCCGCAACATCCGCTCGTCCCGTTCACCCGCAGCGCGGCCGCCGGGTCACCGGTGAACCCGCCAGGAACGGGAGTGCTGGTCTCGGTCATGACACTTCCTCCGTGGATTCGATAAGTCTCGAACTCGATGACTGTCAAAGCCGAGGTTTGCACGCGGATTAGATATGTGTCAACCTCGACGCATGTCAAAATCAGCTGTTGCGACGAACCCGGCGGATGCCGAATCGGACGCGCCGTGCTGCCCGCCGATGACCCAGCAGAAGCTCGACGGCACGGTGGCCGGCACGCTCGCACCCGCGTTCAAGGCTCTGGGTGACCCGGTCCGGCTGCAGCTGATGTCGATGATCGCCTCGGCGGACGGCGGCGAGATCTGCGTCTGCGACCTCACACCGGCGTTCGCGCTGTCCGGGCCGACCATCTCGCACCACCTCAAAACCCTGCGCGAGGCCGGCCTGGTCGACGCGGAACGGCGCGCGAGCTGGGTCTACTACCGGGCACGGCCCGTCCTCATGCGTCAGCTGGCCGCCCTGCTCGCCGTCGACGACAGCGGTGAGTGAGCCGGGCACCGCAATGCACCAGATCGCCCTGTGGCGTCGGCTGCTCGCCGAGTTCCTCGGCACCGCACTGCTGGTCACCGCCGTTGTCGGCTCCGGCGTCATGGCCACCATCCTCTCGCCGGACGATGTCGGGCTGCAGTTGCTGGAGAACTCGGTGGCGACCGCGTTCGCGCTGGGCGCGCTGATCCTCACCTTCGGCCCGGTGTCCGGCGCGCACTTCAACCCGGTCGTCTCCGCGGCCGACTGGTTCCTCGGGCGCCGCACCCGCAACGGCCTGTCCGGCGCCGATCTGGCGGGGTATGCGCTCGCGCAGACCGCGGGCGCGATCGCGGGGTCGATCCTGGCGAACCTGATGTTCGACCTGGCCGCGGTCACCTTCTCCGGCAAGGACCGCTCGGCCGGGCATCTGTGGCTGGGCGAGGTGGTCGCCACCGCGGGACTGCTCCTGCTGATCTTCGCGCTGGCCCGCTCCGGCCGTGCCGCCGTCGCCCCGGCCGCCGTGGGCGCCTACATCGGCGCCGCGTACTGGTTCACCTCATCGACCAGCTTCGCCAACCCGGCGGTCACCATCGGCCGGGCGTTCACCGACACCTTCGCCGGCATCGCCCCGGGTTCGGTGCCCGGCTTCATCGCCGCACAACTGATCGGCCTGATCACCGGCGTCGGCCTGCTGCTGGCGCTGTATCCCACCGTCGGCCGGGCGGCCGGCGAGGTCCTCGTACCCGAAGGAGTCTCTGCTCGTGAGTAACAAACCCAGCGTCCTGTTCGTCTGCGTGCACAACGCCGGCCGCTCCCAGATGGCCGCCGGCTGGCTGCGCCACCTCGCCGGTGACGCCGTCGAGGTCCGCTCCGCCGGCTCCGCCCCCGCCGAGGCCATCAACCCGGCCGCCGTCGAGGCCATGCGCGAGGTCGGCATCGACATCACCGATCAAAAGCCCAAGATCCTCGAGTACGACGTCGCGTACGACTCCGACGTCATCATCACCATGGGCTGCGGCGACGCCTGTCCCGTCTTCCCCGGCAAGCGCTACGAGGACTGGAAACTCGACGACCCCGCCGGGCAGGGCGTCGAGGCCGTCCGCCCGATCCGCGACGACATCAAGGCCCGCATCGAGAGGCTGCTCGCCGACCTCATCCCGGCCACCTGATCACGAAGGCGACCGGGCAGTGGTGCTAGAGATTCCGGAGTTGCCCGGCGATCAGCGGCCATTCGTCGCCCAGGGCGTGTCGGTGCCGCGGTACGCCGGTTCCGCGAATGGCAGGACGAACTGCGTACCCTGCAGGTGCACGGTCGCCGGCTGGGCGACGGCATGCCATTCGCAGGCCCACACCCGGCCGAAAACCTGCACCGATGGGCGGGTGCCGTCCGCCAGCACCACATCGGGCGCCTGCTCGCCGGGAAGCTCTCCGTAGACCATCCACCAGGCTGCGGCACCGTCCCACCCTCCGCCCCGTGAGTGCGGTTGAGCAACACCGGTCCACGCGGCCCACTCGTCCTCGCCGGGGATGAACAACCCGGCGGCCTCGTCACGGTGCTGTACGTCGTTGAGCTCGCGCCAGAAACCGTCGCTCCGCCACTGCAACAGATACCCGACCCCAGGCAGCCGCAGCGTGCTGACCTGCGGCTCACCCACTGATCCAGTCACGGTTCCTCCTTCCAACTGCCCTGCATGAGCACGGCCCGGCGGCGTGACGGAACGGTCCGTGCGCCGCGGTGGCGAAGCCAAGATCATTACCGCCCCATACGGGATGCGTACCCGATCATGGCGGTCGTTGCCGACGTCGTCACGACCCCCGACGGAGCACGGCCCACCTCGAAGTCGAAGAGCGCGAGCAGGCCGGCGATCCACTCGGCACCAGGGGACTGCTCTTCTGCACCGCGTCGACCCGTTCATCGGCCTTACCGACGCTGACTTCACCTTGATTGGTCAACGGCTCGGTTCGGGATCTTCGAGGCCATCCCGCACAATCGAATGAATCGAAACGGTATCCCCGTCTGCCGCCGATAGGGCGCAGCGTACGGCCGCTTCGCCTCGGTGTGCGGTACAAGGCGGTCCGCGGTGTTCAGGACACGGGGCTCCCGGCCGCCATCGACCTCGACAGCTACCACGATGAACGCCGGCGTCCCGCGCATCCGCCGCCGCGGACCGGCCGCGACAACCACCGGTTCACCGGCCCAGCGTCCGAATTTGCTTGTTCTCGATGACCTCGGGGGTTTCGGCCGGCTCGTCCAGAGCAACCCGGATCATCGCCTGGGCCAGCACGTCGACCCCGACCGACAGCGACCCGTAGAGCGCGCGTACCAAGGCATTCGTCCCCTGCGGAAGCACCTTCGCCGGGCGGAAGCAGAACACGTCCATGCCTGGCCGCTGCGCCCCGAACTCGCGTAGCGCGATCTCGGCGCGTCCTTTCACGCTCTTTGGCTTAGTGCCCCAACCACTGACGTAGCAGAATCGAAAATCGCCGGGCGGCAACGCGTCGACGAACGCTATCGGGTAATCGACGGTCAATCGATGGTGGAGAACCTTGTCGCCGCCCGGGGCGACGCGGCTGCCCAGTGCCCAGATGCAGGCATCGTGACCAGCCAACCGGTCGACCACCTCGGAGTTGTACACGTCGAAGTTGTCCAACACGAGCGACTCGACTTTGTCCGAGTCAACCGGTACGGGACGCCGCGCCAAACACGTCACCCTGCTCACGTCGGGTCGGTCGACCAGTTGGCGAAGGGTCTCTGACCCGATGAATCCGGTCGCCCCGGTGAGCAACACTCGCAATGTCAGCACTTCCGTTTCGTTTGGGTCCAACCTGGACCTTGGTGAAGGTCACTGTACGAAGCTAACGGGGTGGTTGATGTGATCTTGCGCCACCCTTGGGTGCACTGTCCATGGGCGGAGGTCTTCGAGTGCGTCGCTCAGGACGGTGACGATCTCGTCGGTGTGGGCGCGCAGGTCTTGTTCGTTGTGAATCGGCCCGTCGAGCAGAATGTTGGCCGAGATGAGGGCGTTGCCGGACATCACGACGGTGCGGGAGCTACGTCCGATCCGTTGGACGTATCACGGGACACGCGTGAGGTGGACGATGACCGACCTGGCCCGCCTGACGGCCACTGAACTGATCGCCGCGTACCGGGACGGTAGCGTGTCCCCGGTTGACGTGACCCGGGCCACGCTGTCCGCGATCGATGCCGGCAACGACGACGTCAACGCCTTCGTCCTGGTTGACGCTGTCGGTGCGGTGGCTGCCGCCGTGCGGTCTGAGGCCCGTTGGCGCAGCGGCAGCGTGCTCGGGCCGGGTGACGGCATACCGACCTCGATCAAGGACCTCCTGTACACCCGTGGATGGCCGACGCTGCGCGGCACAAACCTGATCGATGAACGCGGGTTATGGACCGAGGACGCCCCGACGGTGGCCCGGCTCCGGGAAACAGGAGCTGTCCTGCTGGGCAAGACCACCACGCCGGAGTTCGGCTGGAAGGGCGTCACCGACTCGCCGCGTCACGGCCCCACCGGCAATCCATGGGATGCCGCGCTGACTTGCGGCGGATCGAGCGGGGGCAGCGCGGCGGCGGTCGGGCTCGGCATGGGTGCGTGGTCGGTCGGCACCGACGGCGGTGGATCACTACGCATTCCCGCCGCGTTCACCGGTACGGTCACGCTCAAGCCGACGTACGGGCTGGTCCCGGTGTGGCCCGCGAGCCCATTCGGGACCCTCTCGCACGCCGGCCCGATCACCCGCTGCGTCGCCGATGCCGCTTTGATGCTCGACATCCTCACCGGCTTCGACTCGAGGGACTGGTCGGCGTTGCCCACCCCGACCGCGTCGTTCCTGGACGGACTGGACGACGGCGTGCGCGGCGTGCGCATCGCGTTCTCACCGGACCTGGGCTACGTGCGCAACGACCCACAGGTCGAGGCCGCGGTGCGGGCCGCTGCCGCGGTCCTGGCCGATGCCGGTGCGCACGTCGAGCAGGCCGATCCCGGTTTCGCGGATCCGGTTGAGGCCTTCCACGTGCTGTGGTTCGCGGGCGCAGCCAAGGTCCTTGAGGCCTACGGAACTGACGCCCTGCGGCGCGTAGATCCCGGCCTGCGCCGCGGCGTGGAACGGGCTGCCGGCGTCAGTACCGCGGACTATCTAGAGGCGACCGCGCTGCGAGCGGATCTCGGCGTACGGATGGGCCGCTTCCACCAGTCCTACGATCTGCTGCTCACACCGACCCTGCCGATCACCGCGTTCCCGAAAGGTAGGGACGTCCCACCCGGTTGGCATTCGGTGGACTGGACCAGTTGGACTCCCTATACCTATCCGTTCAACATGACCCAGCAGCCGGCCGCGAGCGTGCCCTGCGGATTCACTTCCGGCGGCCTTCCAGTCGGCTTACAGATCGTCGGCCCTCGCCACGCCGATGCACTCGTACTCAGAGCCGCTCGCGCCTACGAACAGGCCACCGACTGGACCCGCACCCGGCCACCGCTGCCCCGCGGCTGACAACCCGCCACCTGAGCGCGAACCGTGTACCGCCCGGCCCAGCACCAGCAGCCCGCCACCTCATCACATAGCGCTACGGCGAACCAGCAGGGATCCGCGCACGGACATGCCGAAGAGCGGATGTCCCAGGAGCGCGGTGGTCAGGACGTGGACCACGCTCCCACTGGCTCGGTGACCGTTTCGGTGCCCGCGTCGTTGCCGGTCAGGCCGAGGGCCTGATCTGAAAGCCTGCGGGCTGGCGCCCGGTCGTGGCGGCCAGTTCGGCGACCGTCGCGGCCGGGGTGGGGATCAGCGGGGTGGTGGCCAGCCAGGCGTAGATTTCGGGCAGGCTCAGGCCCGGTGGGACCGCTCCGACGAAGGCCTCGTAGTAGAGCGGGGTATTGGGCCCGATGCGCCAGCTCTCCACGAGGCTGCCGACGTCGACGGTGTCGAAGCCGAAGTCGTCGATCAGCTTGGTGACCTTTGCTTTGGCGGCGGGGTCGTCGCCGGTGATGGGCAGAGCGGTTCGGTCCGGGTCGCCGGCCGGGCGGGCCAGTTCGCGTAGCAGCCTGCCGTTGACGTCGTGGAACGCCTTGACCACGGATGAGCCGGACAGGAACCGTTGCACGAGTTCACTGGAGGTCAGTTCGTCGGTGTCGAGTTCCGGGCGCGCCCAGCCAGTCATGGCCGGTGCGTAGTTCATGGTGTCGATCACCGTCGTACCGGCGAGCGGCTCCCGTGGCAATTGCTCGTAGTTGGCCAGCGGGATGGCCGCGACCACGAGGTCACCTGCCTGCGCCGCCTCGGCCGGGGTGGCGGCGCGGGCGAGCGGGCCAAGCTCGGCGATCAGGGCGCCGAGGCTCTCCGGCCCGCGTGAATTGCTGATGACCACGTGCCTACCGGCGATGACCGCGCTGCGGGCGATGGCGGAGCCGATGGTGCCGCTGCCGATGATGCCGAGCGTGCCGTTCATATGGCTGCTCCTCCGCGAAAGGGGATTGAAGGGGTGCGGTGGCTACGCTAAGAGCTGCCATCGATGTGAGGTCCCGGTGATGTGGTGGTGGTCATAGGTGCGCATTGGGGAGTTGTCGGCCCGCACCGGTGCGAGCGTGCGCTCGCTGCGCTACTACGAGGAGCAGGGCCTGCTGACGGCCGAGCGGGACTCGGCGGGCCGCCGCCGCTATGCCGAGGCGGCCGTCGCCCGGGTGGCGCTGATCCGGCGAGGGTTCGCGGCCAGCTTGTCCAGCCGGGTGATCGCGGATCTGCTCCCGCTGCTCGATGCTGAATGCGTACCTCGTACACGGGCCCTGCTGGTCGCTGAGCAGGACCGGCTGGAGGCGCAGATCGCCGCGATGACCCAGGCCCGGGTACGCCTCAGCGAAGTCATCGCCATCGTGACTGACCCCACCTGGGAATGCGACGCATAGGCGTCCCGATCTACCACGTCGTGGGCGTGCACGCCTGATCGCCGGGCTGCCTCGAAAGGCGGCGACGTGCCTTCGAATCTGGCAACGCTCGACATCCACGACAGCTTCGTCAGCCTCGCCTGCGCCCTCACCTGCTGGCACCTCTTGATCAAGTCCCGCAATCAGAGATCCACCGATGGGATTCGATCAAACGCGGTGTGGCGGGCCAACGCCTTCTCACACCCGCCTGAAAGGCCTATAGGGCTGAGTCGAACTGGTCGCGCAAAAGGGGCATACCGGATGATTTGCGTCGTGGCCCGAGCCGGTGGGCGGCTACCGGGTGCGTGTTCTCCCCGCCGCGCTTCGACTTCTCCGCCATGGACGGCTGGGTGTTCAACGCCGGCGACTACCCGGAACCGTGAGGCGCCGAACGCGCCGACCAGCGCGCCGCGCTTCTGTGTGACGCCGGGCTGACGCTCAGTTCCATGGAGTACTAACTGTGGTGCTCTTCCCGTTCGACTCGGGCAGCCCGAGAGCTTGACGCGAGGGCGGGCGAGTCGGGGAGGTGCGGCTCTGTCGTGGGCGCGAGGTATACCTCGACGACCAGGCCGCCGCCGTCTCGTGGAGTGGCGGTGGCAATGCCACCGCAGGCCGCGGCGACGGCGCGCACGATCGACAGCCCGAGTCCCGCGCCGTCGGTGCGCCCGGTGCGTTCGGCGCCGCGGTAGAACGGCTCGAACAGTCGCATGGCTTCGCCGTCGCTGATCACCGGGCCGGTGTTGCTGATCGTCAGGTGCCCGTCCGGGGTGAGCCGTACGAGCACCTCGCCGCCGGGCACGTTGTATCGCAGGGCGTTGTCCATCAGGTTGCGGACGAGTTGGGCGAGCAGCAGCCGGTCGCCGGTGACCGTGCAGCGGCCGGGCACGTCGAGCCGCAGCCCGGGCTGGTCGGGTCGGCGGTCCGCCGCCGCTTCCCGGGCAATCTGGCGGACGACGTCGTCGAACTCCACTGTCTCCCGCCCGCGCCGGCCCTGTTCCCCGCGGGCCAGGGTGAGCAGGCCGTTGATCAGCGCGGTGCACCGGTCGTTGTTGCGGAGCAGCTCGTCACGAACGCGCCGGACCCTGCTCGGATCGGTGGTCGCCAGCCCGATCTGCAACGTCGTACGGGCCACGGCCAGCGGAGTGCGCAGCTCATGCGAAGCGTTGGCGATGAACCGTGCCTGTGCGCTGAAAGCGTCGTCGATCCGGGTCAGCAGGTCGTTGAAGGTGTCGGAGAGTTCCCGGAGTTCGTCGGCCGGGCCGTGCACGGCGATCCGTTCGTGCAGATTGGCGACGGAGATGCGGCGTGCCTGAGTGGTCATCGCATGGACCCGATTCAGCACCCGCCCGGTGACCCACCAGGCCAGAAGCCCGACGATGACGGTCAGCACGGCGAACGCCACGATCCACTGGGTCACGATGGTGCCGATCGCATCGTCGCGCTGCACGGAGATCGAGTCCAGGATTGACAGGGCCGAGGGCTTCCCGTCCGATCCGGTCGCGCCGGACTCCACACCGGAAGTGGGGGCGGGTGGCGCTGATTGCAGGGCCGCGAGGTCGCGCTCGGAGAGGTTGCCGACCCTCGTGATCACGATGCGGTTCTGGACGAAGACCATGGTCACCACCGCGGCGGCCACGATGACGAAGACGCCGGTGTGCATGAGGGTGAGCCGCCAGCGCAGCGTGAGCCGGTTCAGCATGCCGGGCCGGCCATCCGGTAGCCGACGCCGGGCAGAGTGTCGATGATGGAGGGTTCGCCGAGCTTCGCCCGGAGCCGGGACATGGTCACCCGTACGGCATTGGTGAACGGATCCGCGTGTTCGTCCCACACCGTACGCAGCAGTTCCTCGGCGCTGAGGATCGTGCCGTTCGCGGCCATCAAGGCTGCCAGCACACCGAATTCCTTGTTCGACAGCGGGACCGGGCGGCCGGCGCGTGTCACATGTCGCTGAGCCGAGTCGAGCGTGATGTCCTCGTGGCGCAGCACCGGAGGCACGGCCGGTTGGGAGCGACGGCCGAGCGCGTCGAGGCGGGCGACGAGTTCGTCGAAGTCGAACGGTTTGCCGAGGTAGTCGTCGGCGCCGAGCCGTAGACCGGAAACGCGCTCAGCGACCTCGGCGAGCGCGGTGAGCATCAGCACACGGGCGCGTCCGCCGGTTTCCATGATGCGTCGGCAGACCTCGTCGCCGTGCGTACCGGGCAGGTCCCGGTCGAGAACGACCACGTCGTAACAGTCGGTGACGAGCTTGTCCAATGCGGTATCGCCGTCATGGGCGACGTCGACTGACATCGCCCGGTCACGTAACCCTTCGGCGATGTAGCCGGCGAGGAGCTTCTCGTCCTCCACCACAAGCACGCGCATGGCCACCTCCGGGTGCGGATCTCGCGTCGACCGTAGCTCCGGTGGTGTTTCACCGGCATAACAGCAGCTGGCCGGCCACGGTGAAACGCCGGTGAAACACCGGACGCCGTAGAACTTCGGGTCGTACCGGCGGTTGCCGGCCGAGCACGACCCGAGGAGTGGATATGCGCAACGTGACATCGCACCGCCGGCCCCTGATCCGGACGGCCGCGCTCGGACTGATGCTGACCGTGAGCTGTGCGCTCACCGGTTGTGGTGACTCCGGAGGGTCGAAGGACGGGATCGCCACCGGCGGAGGGAAGGATGCCGCGGTCACCCCGAGCGCGTCGGCGGCAGGCAATGACCCCGCGCAGTGGACGAAGTGCCTGCGGGACAACGGGATCGACGTCAAGGACCCGCAGCCCGGAACGGGACCGGACTTGCCGGCCGACAGTCCGGCTCTCACGGCGGCGATGGACAAGTGCAAGCAGTACGAGACCAGTCAGAGCGGCAGCACCGGAGTCAACCCGAACGATCCCAAGCAGGAGGCGCAGCGGCGCAAGTTCGCCAAATGCATGCGTGACCAGGGCGTCGACTGGCCCGACCCGGTCCCGGGTCAGGGGATGAAGGTGCCCGCGCAGACCCCGGAACTCGCGGCCGCGTTCCAGAAGTGCATGCAGCAGGTCCCGGTGGACGGCAGCAAGTGAGGAAGCGTACGAAGGTGGCGGTGGTCGCCGTGGCGGTGACCGCCGCCGTGATCGCCGGGTCCGTGGTGATCCTCACCCGCGACGACCGCGGGGGCGAGCAGGTCGCGGCCGGCCAGGATCTGACGACACCGGTGGTGAAGACCGATCTGGTGGAGACCCAGCAGGTCGACGGAACCCTCGGCTACGCGGGGACGGTCTCCGTCGAGACCGACCGGAGCTCGATCGTGACCTGGCTTCCGCAGCCGGGTGACACCATCACCCGAGGACAGCATGTGTACGACGGCGACAACCAGCCGGTGCCGTTGCTGTATGGAAAGCTGCCGTTCTGGCGCGAGTTGTACCACGGTGTCGCCGACGGTCCGGACGTCCGGATTCTCGAACAGAACCTGCGGAAGCTCGGCTACGGGGGTGGCCTGAACGTGGACGACGAGTTCACCGCCGCCACGGCCGCGGCGGTGCGGAAATGGCAGAAGGCTCTCGGCGCCGAACGCACCGGCCGGGTCAAGGTCGGCGACGTGGTCGTGCTCCCCGGCGCCATCCGGGTGGCCGAGGTCAAAGCCAAGATAGGTACACGCGCGGCCGGTGAGGTCCTCACCGCGACCGGTGTACGAAAGCAGGTGACTGTCGACCTGCCGCCCACCAAGTCGGCGCTGGCGGTCCGCGGCAGCAAGGTCACCGTGGGATTGCCGGACGGTAAGAACGCGAGCGGAAAGGTCGTCACGGTCGGTACGACGGCCAAGGCTCCTTCGGGCGATGACGACGGTGGCGACAAAACCCCCACCTTGCCCGTCGTCATCGCGTTGGACGATCCCGCGGTGACGGGCGCCCTGGACGGTGCGCCGGTCACGGTCGACTTCCGGGGAACCGTACACAAAGGGGTCTTCGCCGTGCCGGTCAACGCCTTGCTGGCACTGGCCGAGGGTGGCTTCGGGGTCCAGGCCGTCGCCGGCGACGGCACGAAGCGGATCGTCGTGGTCGAACTCGGCGCGTTCGCCGGCGGCCGGGTCGAGATCAAGGGCAACGGGCTGACGGCGGGCATGAAAGTGACGGTGCCGGCAACATGACTGAAGCACCTCCGGTCATCGAACTGGATCGGGTCACCAAGTCCTATCCCGGCGGCGTACGCGCGCTCCACGACGCCTCACTGCGGATCTGGCCGGACGAGCTGACCGCGATCGTCGGGCCCTCCGGATCCGGGAAGTCCACCATGTTGCAGCTCATGGGCACCCTGGACCGCCCGACCAGCGGGACGGTGCGCATCCTCGGGCACGACGTCGCCGAACTCGACGACGTCCAACTGTCGGCGGTACGCGCGAACTGGATCGGCTTCGTCTTTCAGCAGTTCTACCTCACCTCCCACCTGACGGCCGTGCAGAACGTCGCCAACGGGCTCTTCTATCACGGAATCGCCCGCAAGAAACGGCTGCGCGAGGCGGCCACGGCGCTGGAACGAGTCGGCCTCGGCCACCGGCTGGGACACCGCCCCCAGGAACTGTCCGGAGGCGAACGCCAGCGGGTCGCGATCGCCCGCGCGCTGGTGGCCCGGCCGGCCATCGTGCTCGCCGACGAGCCCACCGGTGCGCTGGACTCCCGCTCCGGCGACACCATCATCGAGCTGTTGCACGAATTGCACAGTGAGGGCACCACGATCACGGTGATCACCCATGACAACGGCATCGCCGCCGCGTTCGACCGTCAGGTGGAGATCCTCGACGGTGAGATCCGCTCCGACCGCAGCGCCAGGTTGGGCGCCGCATGAACCCGTCAATCGCCACCACGCCCTCGCCGCCGCTGCCTCGAACGGCACGGCTGCGCACCAGCGACCTCATCGGCGTTGGTCTGCTCGGACTGCGCGGCCGGCCATTGCGCGCGATCCTGTCCGGGCTGGGCATCGCGATCGGGATCGCCGCGATGGTCGCGGTGCTGGGCGTCGGCGCCGCCAGCCAGGCTCAGCTCCTGGACAAGATCGCCGGCCTGGGCACCAACCTGCTGACTGTCGAACCGGGACAGAATCTGGTCGGCCAGAACCCCCCGCTGCCCGACGAGGTCGTCGACATGATCAAACGGATCGGCCCCATCCAGTCGGCCACCGCGACCGGAACCGTCAAGGGCGCAACCGTACGGCGCACCGACAAGATCGACCCGCGCGAGTCGCAGGGCATCGAAGTCGCCGCCGCCCGCCTGGATCTGCTGGACACCCTCGGCGGCAAGCTGGCCGGCGGAACCTGGCTGAACCAGGCAACCGCGCGGTACCCGGCCATCGTCCTCGGCTCGACGACCGCCCAGTTGCTCGGCGCCGAACCCGGAGGGCAGGTGTTCATCTCCGGCCAGTGGTTCACCGTGATCGGTGTCCTGGAACCGCTCGACCTGGCCCCGGAGATCAACACCTCCGCCCTGGTCGGCTGGGACGTCGCCACCGGCCGCCTCGGATTCGACGGCCACCCGACCCGCGTCTACACCCGTTCCGTCGACGAATCCGTGGACGCGGTGCGAGCAGTCCTGGCGCGTACCGCCAACCCGCAAGATCCGAGTGCGGTGAAGGTGAGCCGGCCATCGGACGCGCTCACCGCGCAACTGGCCGCCAAGAACACCTTCAACAGCCTCTTGATCGGACTGGGCGCGGTATCCCTGCTGGTCGGCGGTGTCGGCGTCGCCAACACAATGATCATTTCGGTGCTGGAACGCCGCCAGGAGATCGGACTACGGCGTGCTCTCGGCGCCCGACGACGCCAGATCCTGCTCCAGTTCCTCACCGAGGCAGTCGCGCTCTCCGTACTCGGCGGCCTGGCCGGCGCCGCGATCGGCCTCGCCGGTGTCACCGTCTACGCCACGTTCCAGGGCTGGCCGACGGTCATCCCGACAACCGGAATCGCAGGCGGCGTCACCGCCTCGATCGCGATCGGCGCCATCGCCGGCCTCTATCCGGCCATGCGCGCCGGACGCCTCCCCCCAACGGAAGCGCTGACCGCCGGCTGACCAACCCAGACGTACGAGCCACAGGATCCTCCGCTTGCCGCGGGTGCACTTCGCGATCACGCGAAGCCACGAGCGCGCCTTGCTGGCCGCGGGTGGAAGCGGCGACGACGGACCGGTTGCCGAGATCGTCGAGGAGATCGATGAGTGCTGGAACGATCGACTGGAGGTCGACACGGACATGCCGTCCGCAGTTCGAGCCTCGATGTCAGGCAGCGCAGCAGAATTTCGCTCTCGCGGTCATGGTTCCCATCTTGACCTCGGCGCAACTTGCCGTCGTTCCGTCGAACATCCTCTTTAGACCAACCCGTCACGATCACCAAGCCGGCTGGGTTCTGCGCAACGGAAACTTTGCCGGATCGAGGGAGTGCATCGATCACGGTCGAAGCGGGACTATGAGCTGATGGTCGGACAGCGGCGACTCCGGCACATGGCGGCCGACGCCGCGCTGCTGGCCGCCGTGGCCGCCCTGCTGCTCTTCGCCCCTGCTGCGGCCCTGGCCGTCGCAGACGCACCGATCCCGCCCCGAACGCCGGAACAGCAGCAGGTCACGGCGTCAGGGCCCGTCGTCCGGCAACTCCCGGCCGGGCTACCCGCCGGGACCACTGTCCCCCGCACGGCCACCGACCTGGAATCGCTCGCCATCCGAGCGCTGGGCCCGGAAGGTGGCCCGGCGCTCGTTGCGCTGCTCGGCCGCACCACCGAACTGCAGAACGAGAACGATGGGACCACGTATCCCTACCGTTTCTCTCCCATGGTCGCCCTGCTCGACCGGGCACCCGCGCGGGGTCGCTCCGCCGCGGCCGGCGAGCTCGGTGCCGTCCTGATGCTGCTTGCGGCCCGCGATGACGATCCCGTGGCGGTGAACGCAGCCGCCGCCGCGTTCGCCGTCCTGGACCGGGCCCGCGCGACCGGCGGCTGCGATGCCCAGCTCAACCTGCTGCTACTACTCGATTCCGATCAGGCGGCACCGAAGGACGATCCCGCCCGGGCCGAGTACGCACGAACCGAGCGAGCCTGCCCCGGCGATCCGACCCCGGGCTGGGTGCACGGGCAGCAGTTGTCACAGACGGATTTCCATGCCGACGCGGAGGCGCTCTTCGCCGACCTGGAACGACGCTTTCCCGGCACGGTCGGCGTCCGCACCGGCCGCGCTGACGTTCATCTGCGGGCGGGGCTCGCCGAGCTTTCCCGCCAGCCGTTCACCGCTCGGCACGAGCTGCGCATCGCTGAGGCCGGATACCGGCAGGTGATGGCGGCCGACCCTGGCTCGGCGGTTCCCGGGCTGGCCCGGACCCTCATCGCCCTGAACGACGGGCGTGCGGCCGCCGAACTGCTCGACGGCACCTCTCACCAGGAGCTGCTCGTCACCGCGTGGGAGGCGGCCGATGACTTCGGCCGCGCCGAGTCCGCAGCGGCCGGCACGCCCGCGCAGCCCTCCGGTCTGGTGCTCTTCCCGGCGCCGACGCTGGACCAGGATGCCGCCACCGGCCGCCCCGGCGAAGGTGACCTCCAGGAAGACGGACCCCAGTCCTGGGGAACCGGGACCGCCGTTCCGTTTTCCGTCATCCTGCGCATTGAGAACAAGGGCGGCGGCGCTTCGGTGGACGACGTGTCCTTCATCCCCGACTTCCGCCCCGAGGAATTCACCATCGGCTCGTACACCGGCTGCCTGGACACACGCCGCCGCCGCGCCGCCATACTCGCCGGGCATCCCGCGGCGGCGCTCACACCCGGACCGGAGGACGACGGGTCGTGCGGACTGGTCCCCGGTTTCATCGCTGACGTCGCCCGGCTGGAGAGCGGTCGTCAGGGCAGAGGCTCGGACGAGGTGCAGGACATGCGGCAGAACCTCTGGCGCTGGGCGGGAGACCTGCCGCACGCCGAGGCTGCGATCCGTTCCTGGATGGCTACCGCCGCCCCGACAGAACCACGACCGATACGGAGACTCGCCGAGGTGCACTTCCTCAGCGGCCGGTACGACGTGGCCGCCGACGCCTTCGGCACAGCGGCTCGCATAGCCCGCGCAGCCAAGTGGGACGACCCCACCGTGGCAGAGTCGCTGCTCGGCCGGGGAGCCGCTCTACTGCGGGCGGGACGGTACGAGGAAGGGACAACGCTCCTGCGCATCGTGGCCGAGGACGCCGAAGCGGACTGGGCCTTCTTCCGGCAAGGACCGAACTTCGCGGATCCGAAATTCGCGGTCGCCGCCTATCACGCCCGTGCCCAGCTGGCGGACGCCGAGCGCGGTGCCGGTGCCGCCCGTGCCGCCCTCGACGATTACGCCGCCGCCCGGTTTCTCGCGCCCGACGTCGACTACGGCAACACCGTCGGCTTCCATCCGGAACGTCTCGACGGCAACGCGGCTCTCGCCCACCTGGCCCTCGGCGAGCTCGCGCCGGCCCGCGTGACGATCGACCGGGCACTGGCCGCCGACCCTTGGAACCCCGCGTTCCTCATGACTGCCGGTTTCGTGGCCGAACGCACCGGCGACAACGAGGCGGCTGCCCGTTACAACGCCTCGGCGGTGGCAAGCGACCCCGGCGCGTACCCCGCCGCCAACGATCTCGGGGTGGCCCTGTTGCGGCTCGGCCGGCACGACGAGGCAGTCGATGCACTGCGTCGCGCGGTGGGTGCACGGCCCTCGTACGCCCTCGGCTGGTTCAACCTCGCGAACGCACTGCCCGGTATCCTCGCCTCCCAGGGCGCCTACGCCAGGGCCTTCGCGCTGGACCCGTCCTTGCGGGACCGTCCACATACGCCGCTGATCGACCCCGGGATCTACGCCACCGGCCTGGACCTGTCCAAGCCCCTTCCTGCGGGCTGGAGCCTGGCCGCGGTGCAGACCGTTTCGCCCGCGCCCGCCGCCGGGCTGCTCACGATCCTGGTAGTGGGGTTGGGCCTGGCCCGCGCGGCCGGGGCGGGAGCGGCGTCGACGCTGCAGCAATGGCTGGAGACGCTCGCCGACCGGCTCGACCGGCTGCCACTGCTGGGGCGGCTACACAGCCCCGGCTGGGCCTTGGGAGCCACGGTCGTGGTCTTCGTGGTCTCGTCGCTGGTACATACCCGGGTCCGGGCTTCGGAGACGGTGGCGCTGGCGCTCGGGGTGCTGGTCCTCAGCGTGGCGGGGGTGCGGGCCCGGCAGATCGCCGGCCTGCGGGAGGGTGTGGCGGTCAACCAGCGGACGTGGGGGCCAGGGCTCGCGTTCGGACTGGCCACGTGCTGGGTGGCCCCGTGGGCCCCGTTGCCGGTGATCACCACCGGACCCGTCAGCCCGGTCGAGGACGGGACCCCAGCAGCATCGCCACCCCGGGCCCATGCCGCCTTACCCGTCCTCCTCGGCCTTGTGGCCATCGTCCTGTTCGTCGAGTCGGCGGCATTCGGCGCACCTGTCGTTCAGGCTCTCGCGAACGCCGCCCTGGTGATGGTCGCGTCCGCCCTGGTACCGGTCGGCCCTCTCGACGGTGCCCACCTTAACCGCGCCGGGCTGCTCGCCGGCACCGGACTGCTCGGCGCCGCCGTACTCACCGGTCTCGCCCTGATCTGACCGGCGATCGCCGAAGGTCCGCTGCTGAACAGGGGCTCCGCTAGCTAATTGATCTCGTCGCCGTTCTCGTTCAGCTCTGGCGGATGATGCCTCGGATCTTCGGCCGCGTCGAGGTAGTAGGTCGGCGGGTCCGCGAGGCGTCTGGTTGCCTCCCACGCGGCGTCTCGTTCAACTGGGCTCATCGGCCGGGAGAGCCGTGCTACGTAGTCGTCGAAGGACTCGCCCCGCTGCCAGTCCCTTTCGCCGGGCGGCTGCGCCCGCCGTACGAGGGCGGCGGCGTCCGTGGGCTGAAGATCAGCGAAAGCCGTGAGGGTTGATCGGTGTTCGGTGGTGGGCAGTCGTGGCGGGCCGGCATCTGGCCGGTGGTGTGGCCAGGGCCAAGTGAGCGCGTAGATCTGCTCGTTGGCGGCAATCTCCCACGTTCCGTTGGTCACGTCGATCCGTAGCAGGTGGTCGCCCAGGTCCGGGTCCTGCCGCACGGGTAGCAGGAGGTGGTCCGGGCTCTCCCAGACTGGTGTGGCCGACCCGAATCTACGCGCGCCCGGGGGCAGCGGGTAGGTCCGTGACCGGCCGCCGTCGGTGACGGTGAGAACGCCGTCGGCCCCGACGGCCGCGGTGCGGCCGTGCTCAGCGGAGAAGTAGTGCGGGTGCCGTGGTGCGGCTGGTCCCTCCCAACCGGCGACCGGCGGCGGCTCTTGCGCAGGTTTGGGCGCTGGGTCACCGACGGTCCAGGTCAGATCCGCACCGTTGCAGCGGAACCAGACAGTGTGTCTGTCGGCGCCGAGGATCTGCACGTCGAACTCGAGGTTCGGCGGCCATGGCAGGGCGTAGGTCCGTTCGCCGGTGAGGTCGAATACGTGCAGTTTGCGGTACGGGTTCTTGCCGTCCCACCATTCCTGGGCGGCCATCGTCCGCCCGTCCCGGCTGATCTTGAAATCGAGGGGCACCGTGTTGCCGAGAAGCCGCTGGCGCCCATCCCAGCGCAGCGTCACGGCGGTGCCGGTGCCGACCAGGACGATGCCGCCGTCGTACTCCACCATCGCCGAGGGTGTGCCGACCGTGGAAGGATGTGACGGCACCGCCCGGCCCTGCCGCACGAACATGATCGGGCTGGTGCCGGTGAGGTAACCGATACGTGGCAGCGGATGACCGGGGCGCGGCTCACCAGCGTCCAACTCGCGACCACCCGCGGGGCCGCGACCGCGCCGGCCTGGGAATTCACGCTGGCGGGAAGTGCGGTGCGGCTGACCCGGATCGCGGTGGCGCCCTCGGCGATCGTCTCAGTCGCACCACCCTCCTGGGACCCCGACAGCGCCCCGGGCGGACTGGCCATCGACTCGGCTTCCGGAACAGTGACCGGACGTCAGCTGTCGGTCTCCTTCACGGGCTCGCCGGGGACTCGGAACGAATCGTGCGGCGCGGACTACACCGCCGAGGCGGTCGAGTCGGCCGCCGCGATCGTGGTCATCGTCCACGAGCACCGGCATCCGGGCGATGAAACCTGCCCGGCAATCGGCGCATTGCGGAACGCTTCCGCCGAGCTGGCCGAACCGTTGGGCGAACGTGCCGTACTGGAGATACAGCAAGGGTTGCCAGTGCCGCTCAGCCTGAATGAAATGAGCGAGCAGTGATGCCTCTGCTGTCCACTGTGACGGGCGGGTTGTGCGGCCAGCGGAAGAAGACATCACCGGCCGCCTCCTGGGCGGTCACCTTCGTTGATTTCGCCGGCTATGTCCCGGCAGTCCTCGAGGAGGGTGTCGCGGTCGTTGTCGATCGCGGCGATCTCCGCGTCGGGGTCAGCGGGCGGCTCTTCGCCGTATTCGGGCCACAGCAAACCAACCGAAACCAGGTGCCCTATGCGGGTCCGTCACGCCGCCGGGTGTTGGTGTTCGGCCGGTAGGTGGTGGTGGACAACAGCGAGGCGAGTCGTTCCCGGGTTTCCTCGGACAACGGTGGTGCGTCGGCAACGAGTCCGATCGCTGCCTCGATCGCTGCTTGGGTTGCGGTGTCGATCGTGGTGCGCCGGTTCCCGGTGCTCCGGCGTCGCCGAGGCGGCTGGGGCGCAGTGGGTGGGTGGGCCATCGGTAGCGTCCCCCGTGCGTCCTGATGGCCGGTGTCGTGCTCGATGCTGCCGGGGGGGCGGGGTAGCCGCTTCGGTGGCCGACCGGTCGCCTACGGGCGGGCGACGTTGCGGCGGGTTCGGGGTCTGGCTTGTGGCCATGTTCCTCCTCTGCGAATGTTTGCCGGTGGTGTGGAAGTCGCGTGCATACGCGGTTCGCCTCCTTCTGGTGCTCGACGTTGATCACAGGTGTTGCCGGGACCGCGAGTGGCAGACGCCGGTAGCTGCAGCGTCAACCGGTCACGGCACCGTCGGCCGGCGGCTACCCGACGCGGTACGCGCTGATCGGGTCCGCCCTCCGCGCATACGAGGCTGGTACGCGCTGGTGTTGGCGTAGGGTTCCCAATATGTTCGGAGCGTCAGCGAATGGGTGCGGAGAGTGACTTACCTGCTCGCGGGCCCCGTCGGCGCCGAAGGCCCGGTCGATCTCGGACCTGAAATCGAGTTCATCGTCGAACTCGGGCGGGGGTCGCGGTCGATGGTCTATCGCGTGCGTCACCGCGGTGGAGGGCATGACGGGGAGTATGCGGTCAAGCTGCTCCGTGATAGTGACGCCGACAGGGCGGAGGTGGTGGCCTTCCGCCGGGAGGCCGCGCTGTTGGCGTGCCTCGACCATCCGGGGGTGACCCGCATCCATGAGGTGGGCGAGGCCGTCGGACGCCCTTACCTGATCATGGAGCTGGTGTCAGGCGAGTCTTTGAGCCAGGCGCTCGTTGCGGGTCCGCTGCCGGAGTCGGTGGCGGTCGACCTGATCCGTCAGGTCGCTGACGTGCTAGTGGTGGCGCATCGCGCAGGCATGGTCCACCGCGACATCAAGCCGGACAACATCATGATCCGGTCTGATTCCACCGCCTGCCTGATCGATTTCGGGTTGGCCGGGCGGGCCGCGGCAGCGGTGGCCGACGCCACCGTCGGTACTCTGATCTACAGCGCGCCGGAGCAGACCGGGGCGCTGAACCGTCCTGTCGACGGCCGGGCCGACCTGTATGCCCTGGGCATCGTGCTCTATGAATGCCTGGTCGGCAGTCCGCCGTTCCAGGCGGACGATGCCGGCGACCTGATCAGGCTGCACATGGCAGCGAGGCCGCCGTCCGTGCGGGCACAGCGGCCGGAGCTCTCCATCGCCGTTGCCGCCGTTGTCGAACGCCTGCTGGCCAAGGACCCGGACGACCGGTTCGCCGGCGCCGAGGACCTGCGTGCCTGCCTGGACCGCATCGCGGCCGGCGAGACCGAGGTCTCGCCGGCGGTCGCCGGGACGCGGATCGGCCGGGACAGCCCACTCGTGGGCCGGACCGAACCGAGTAGCCGGCTCGCGGCGCGTTGGCGGCTCGCGGTAGCGGGGCGCGGCGGGATCGCTGTCGTGCACGGCCCGCCGGGCAGTGGCAAGAGCCGGCTCGTGCGGGAGCTGACAGGGATGGTGCCGGCGGATCAGCCGGCGTTGTACGGCAAGTGCGTGCCGGACGCGGCGGCGCCGATGGCGCCGATACTGGAGGCCGTCAGGGGCCTCCTCGCCGGCGTACGCCAGCTCGGCGAGCCCGACCGGCAGATGGCCGAGGAACGGTTGCGCGCCGTCGCCACGACGGACGCCGGGCTGCTCGCGGTGCTGTCCCCGGCGTTGGCGCAGCTGCTCGCGGTTCCGGAACCGGCGCTGCCGGACCTGGACGAGCCGGACAGCCAGCGGCGGTACGTGGACGCGGTGGCCGCGCTGCTGACCGGAATCGCCGACGCCTTCGGCGGCGCCGTTCTCCACCTAGACGACGTGCAATGGGCCGACGAGCCCACTCACCGGGTGCTCCGGCAGCTCGCCGGGCGGATCGGCGACTCCCGGCTGCTGGTGGTCGCCACGGCCCGCGACGACGACGCGGGCCGTGCGACGATCACCGACCTGCGGACCGACCTCGGCGAGGCCTGCGACACCGAGATCACGCTGGGACCACTCGACGAACCGGCGGTCGCCGGACTGGTCGCGGAACAGCTGGGACTGCTCCGGCCACCGCCCCGGCTCGCCGAGAGGCTGACCACCCGCAGCGGCGGCAACCCGCTCGCCGTACTGGAATATGTGCGGGCCATCATCGACGTCGGCCTGCTGACCCCCGACTGGGGCGCCTGGCGCCTGGACGAGGCCGGGCTGGAGGCGCTGGCGCTGCCCACGCAAGTGATGGACCTGGTGCTACGCCGGGTCGAAGGACTCGGCGACCTGGCTCGCCGGCTACTCACCGCTGCCGCCGCCGTCGGCAACCGGTTCCCGCCCGAGCTGGTCGCTCAGGTCTGCGGCATCGACGGCGCGGTCGCCGCGCCCACGTTCGCCCGGGCGGCCGAGCACCGCCTGATCGAGAGCGCCAAAGGCGGTGCGCTGGTCTTCCTGCACGACCGCATCCGCGAGGCACTGCTCGGCGAACTGGACGACGACGACGCGTGCCGGTTGCACCAGCGGATCGCCGAGGAACTGGACCGCGACGTCGCCGGCCGGATCGCCTCCGACGAGGAGGTCTACGCGATCGCCCGGCACTATCTGCGGGGCGAGACCGAGCGGTCCCCCGAACGGCTCTACCGTGCGGCACTCGCCGCCGGAACATTGGCCTTGCGGCGCTATCAGCCGTCCGACGCGGTCCAGTTCCTGGTCTCCGCCGAGGCGGCCGCCCAGTCCTCGGGCCTGCCGGTCAAGCCGGCGTTCCGGATGAGCATCGCCGGGGCCGCGAGCCAAGCCGGCAACTACGACCTGGCCGAACGGCAGCTGACCATCGCACTCGCCGACGAGCCCGACCCAGTGGGTCGCGCCGGCCTGTACTCGACCATGGCCAGGAACGACTACCTGCGAGCAAGAGGCGTCCACGGCATGGAGATGTGCCGTCGAGGGCTGGCCGAGCTCGGCCACCCGCTACCGCGCAACCCTGCGGTCCTGGCGATCACCACGATCGCGCTGTTCGGGTGGGGGCTTGTCCTCGGCCGCCTCCCAGCGTCGCTGGTCCGGGCCACAGGTGCACGATGGGAGTTGTACCGGCTGCGCACGGAACTCTATCTAGGCGCGGCAGGCAACGCGGGCATAACCGTCCAGATGCCCCTATTGGCACTGATCAGTCTTCGCATGTTGCATCTTCGGCACCGGCTTGGCCACGGGTCCGAATACGCTCAGGCCCTTGCCGAATTCGCCGCGCTGGCCAGCATCGTCGGCGGGCGCAAATCGGCCAGGAGGCTGCTGGCCCAGGCGGCAGCCGCGGCAGAGGACATCGGCGACCCTCGACGCCTGGCGCAAGTGCTGTGGATAAATGGCCTCGTGCACGACACCGTCCCCGCCCTCGACTACCACAGCGGCGCGTACTCTCGCAGGGTACTGGAGCGGCATGAGCGTTTCCTCGATCTCGGCGAATACCTCTATAGCGCCGGCGTTGTCGGCGCCATCCAGATCTTTCGTGGGTACGCCGATGAGGCGGAGCGCTGGCACGCCCGGAGCGTGGTCAGGGCAACGGCCGGCTCGAACGAATTCCTCGGCAGCACCATCGCCGTTGTCGCCCCGCAGCTCGCGGCGCTGACCGGCCGGCCGGCCGAGGCGGCCGGCCAACTGCACGAGATTCGCCGATATCTGGCGACGGCGCCGGAGAACCGGGCCCAGAGCGTCAACGTGGCGTTGACCGCGGTTCAGAACGCGTTGGAGCAGGGCGAGACCGGCGCGGCCTTCGACGATGCCGTCGCCGAGTTCACCGCACTCCGCCTCAAGCCAGCCACGACGTTCGCCATTTACCGGCCGTTCTGGGTGTACCAGGCTTTCGGCCGGCTCGCCCAGGCTGCCGCAGCGACGCCGGAGCAGCATGCGCAGCGGTACACCGCCGCCCGGCGGGCCGTGGTCGATTTGCGCAAGGCCGCCGACGGACCGGTGCTGCGCGCCTTCCACCTGACCGCGGAGGCCGGCCTGCGCCAGCTCGGCGGCGATCCCGCCGGCGCCTTGCGGCACCTGGCCGCGGTGGAAGCTGACGCCGGCGTGGACGTCCCGCGGCTGGGCTACGAGGTGGCCCGTGTACGGGCCCGGGCATACGCGGGACTCGGCCGGCCGGAGGATGCCCGCCGCCAGGCGCAGGTAGCTCTGGCCCTGGCCGAGGCGTACGGCTGGATCGGGCGGGCCCGCTGGATCGGCGACGAGTTCCACCTGGACCGCAATCCGTCCGAACACACGCACAGTCGCGGGCCGGCAGGGCTTCGCGCGGGCGCCCAGTCCAGAACCATCGACCTACGCAGGCACCGAGCGAACGCGGTCCACCAGGTGAGCCTCGCCGCGGCGAGCATGCTGGATCCCGATCAGGTCACCCGGGTCGCGCTCGACGAGATCGTCCGGACCTTCTCCGCCGAACGCGCGTTCCTCTTCCTGTACGACGCCGGCGCCGACCGGCTCGTGCCATACCTCGGCCGCGACGACACCGACCAGGACCTCCAGCAGCTGACCGGCTATGGGTCGACGCTCGTGCAGCGGGTCTACGACAGCGGCGAAGCCCTCGTGGTCACCGGCAGCGAACAGGGCGCCGCCCTCGGCTCGCGAAGCGCGGTCGTGCACGGGCTACGCAGTATCATGGTTGCCCCGCTCGCTGTCCGCGGCCGGCTGCTCGGCGTCGTCTACCTCGACAGCCGCGTCGCCCGTGGCGTCTTCACGACCGACGACGTGGACACCCTGGTCGCGATCACCAACCACGTGGCGCTCTCGCTGGAGACGGCCCGCACGGCACAACTCGAGGTGGACGTCCACGCCGCACAGCGCCAGCGCGACCTGGCGGAGACCCTGCGCCGGGCGATGACCGACCTGGTCGCCATCCGCGATCCGCGGCTGGTCGCCCGGCAACTCCTGGTCACCTTGTCGGCCAACCTGCCGGCGCACGCCGCCGTCCTGCTGTACCGCGAACACACCGACGCGCCCTTGACGATCACCGTCCGCCCCGCCCGCGACGACCGCGACCCCGAGCCGGGCGGGCTGACCGATCAAGTGGACCCGGGGCTGTTGACCACAGACATGACACTCCTCGCACTACTGTCGGAGACCACGCCGGTGCACCATACGGTGACCGAGCAGGCTCCACCACTGCCGAGCCTGCTCGGCCGGGAGACCCGGGCGTGGCTCGCCCTGCCACTGTTCCTGCACGGCGAACACCGCGGGTTGCTGGTGGCCGCGACCACCGGCGCAGCCTTCACCGACACCGAGCAGGAGATCGCTGCCACCTTGGCCAGCCAGGGCATCGCCGCGCTGGACAACGCCACCCTGTTCCAGCGCATCGAGGGCCTGGCTAGCCGCGACGGACTGACCGGCCTGCACAACCGGCGCCATTTCACCGACATCATCACCGAACACGCGACCCGCGGAATCGGCGAGCCGAGCCCGGTCGCCGCCATCATGATCGACATTGATCACTTCAAAACGGTAAACGACACCCACGGCCACAGCGTCGGCGACGAGGTCATCCGGGCCGTCGCCGACCGGCTCGCCGAAAGCCTGCGCGACGGGGACCTGATCTGCCGCTACGGCGGCGAGGAGTTCGCGGTCCTGCTACCGGACACCCCGGACGAGCAAGCCCGCGCCATCGCCGAGCGGCTCCGCCGTACGGTCGCGGCCGAGCCGGTGACCACCGCGGCCGGGCCACTGCCGGTGACCGTCAGCGTCGGGCTGGCCATCTCCTCCCGCCACGTCACCGACCTGACCACCATGCTCGACATCGCCGACGGCGCCCTCTACGAAGCCAAACGCGGTGGCCGAAACCGCGTGGCGACCGCCGGCGACGCCGCGACCGCGTCGTCTCACGGCTAAGCCTCGATCCGCGGTCGGCTCGACAGCCGTCGAACCCCCGTCACCTCCAGCGTCATCCACCGACTCGGCCCAACGCTTGCCACCGGCCGACCTCCGCGCGACTTGACCCGTACTCCCTCGACGCGCGGTGGCGACTGTCCGGTCTCAGAAATCATGTCGTTCGGCCATATGGCGGCCTGGGCTGCGACAAGTAGGTGTAGACGAACCCGCCGACCCGTAGCGCCCGTGGGCGAGGCCGACAGCCCGTTGGGTCGCGACTTCTGTCTGACCTTGGTACGCGGGCCGGGCCGCGATGAGGTCATCGAGCGGCTGGGCGGCACGGAGCGGGTGGACATCGTCGGCGCGAGTCGGCTGCACGAGGCGGCAGATCTGGTGAGGTGGCGTCCGGATGTCTCCGAGAACGGCGCCTTCTACGCCGACCCGGGTGACCGGCTTGGTGCTGGTGGGGGTCGCTGACGCCGGTGCCTGGTCGATGATCGTGGAGCCCAACGGATTCTTCTGTACGGAACCGTCCGTCGTCGCGCTGTCTCGTGGCGGTGAGCAGGTGACGTTCTACCTCAACGAGAACACGTCGCCGGCCTTCACGTGGGCCCGTGAGGGTGAGGTGCTGGTGGAGTTCTGCCCCGACTATGCGGCGTCGCGGACCGGCAGCACGCCGGACGCCCTCGACGAGATAGTCGGCGAGCTGGGCTTCGGCGACGATCTCGGCCATGAGCGCACGCTCGCCCTCATGGAACGGCTGACCGGTGTCCGGGTCACACCGTGACCTTCCGTCTGGCCGTAGACTGCCCGGTCATGAGCGTGGTCACGTTGGTGGCGGCCGTGCTCGGTCTGGCATTCGGCCGCGGCGTGTGCTCGTCGGCATCGCCGCGATGGCCTACTAGGGTGCCGTCCCAGGCCACTGGTAGACCAAGGCCGCCGGTGGGAGCTCGTCATCGGTGAGTAATCGGACTAGTTCGTCGAGCAGTCCGTTCAGGTCCTCCAGACCGGCCAATCCATAAGTCTTGTTGACGACTCGGTCGTCGGTCAGGCGCACGGTGGAGAGATCAGCCTCGCCGGTGTTCCATATCGTGACCTCCACCAGCCACTCAGCGGACTCCAACTCAACACCCGTCACCGCCTTTCCGTGATTCGGGTGCACCGGACGCACACGCTGACGCAATCCGAGCGCCGCCCACACCGACACCCGGTCCTCGAGCGCCGACGGCAGCTCCTCGAGAGGAAAGGTCACGGCGGCGATTATTCTGACGGGCGGCGCCGGGCGCATCTGGATTTACCGCTGATAACGCTCGACAGAGCTCAACGGTCGGCCGTCGCCGGCGGGTGACCGGTGGGGCTTGAGCATCGGCGCCACCGTTTGGTGCCCGGCGTACTCAACTCGGCCATAAGTTGATCGCCGACGGCGACGCGCGTCGAGGATGGTCGCGAACTCGACCGCGCGGGCCATCTTCGCTCGGACTCGGCTGGTGCCGGTCGCCGCAGCCTCGATCAGCCAGGCGTGGGCGCCGTCGCCGATGGCCAGGAAAGCGGCCGCCGCCTTGCTGCGTGGCCGTGGCCGTGGCCGCGGCGGACGCGGGTGATTCCCGCCCGGATGGTGCGGATGGTGCTCGTCGAGGATGCGCGGGTTGCTTGGGGTGGACAGCAGGTGCCGGGCGATCTCGGCGGTGCCCGTGTCCGCACCTCGTGCGACGGAGCCGGCAGGCGGTTACGGGAGCAACGCCCGCCAGCCAGCACAACCGTACGAGGTCCGCCGCTCCGTGGCGCACTGACATGCCGCCATCCGGGCACTGATCGGTCGGACGGCGGTCACTCTCCGTGCCGAAGGGCAACGCCATGGCCTGCGTCCGGACATGGCCGATGTGAGCGCGCGAGGTTCCGGGTCATCGCAGAAGCACGATGCCGGCCGCCTCCGCGAACCCGTTTGCGTACCTGCCCGTTGACGCGATTGAGTCGGAGCCCACGCAGCCTCTGGCATCATCGCTTCAATGGCTGCGTTCCGGAAGCAGGTGCTTGGCGAAGTGGCCGACCGGATACTCGCGCTGCGGCTGGATCACCCGACACGCGCGGGGATCGACGGCCACTCCGCGGCTGGCAAGTCGACCCTGGCCGACGAACTGGCCGCCACCCTGCGCGGGAGGACGGCTCGGCCCGTGCTCCGGGTCACGATCGACCGCTTCAAACGGCATGTCGACCTGCGTACGCAATATCCGCCCGGATCGCCGGAGAGCTACTACTTCGAGGTGTTCGACGTCGATGCCATCCGCGACGAGTTGCTGGCGCCGCTCGGTCCAGGTGGCAATCGCCGCTACCGGAGCCAGATCATGGACTTCAACGGTCGTACGCCCATCGACTCGAGCGTCCAGGTGGCCCCGGGCGACGCGATCCTAGTGGCGGACGGCGGGTTCCTGCAGAAGCCGGCCCTGTCACGACACTGGGACTTGCGCGTCTACCTCCACATTGAAACGGCGGAGGTGCTGCGCCGCGGCACGATCCGCGATCAGGCGTGGATGGACTCGGCAGAGGCGGCGGCTGCGCGATACCGCACGTACTACATCCCCGGCGAGGAGCTTTACCTGGCCGAGATCCGCCCGGCCGAACGAGCCGACATCGTCATCGACAACCGCGACTTCGACGCACCCTGCATCATGCGTGACCTTCCCAACCAAGGTCGATAGTACTGACCGCGGCGCCTAGCCGCGGACGATCGCCACACCGCGTGAGTGTCTCTCGTACCCGAGTGCGCTGTCATGGCCGATGAGAGTGCGTCAACGTAAGCACCTATTGCGAGAATCGGGGTGACCGTTAAACCATCAGCGGCTCGGCCGTCACTGCGCCGATTCCGTTCGATCTATTCACGACCCGGGGGCTAGAACAGCGACAACGCCAACGAACAATCGCACACCTCGCCAGCCGGCATCGTTCTCGACTCGCCTGCCTGCCGTGGCCGCCGGTGTCCTGGCCCGGCCGGTTGAGCGTCGACGGAATCGTGTAAAGGACTCCCTGGGAATGCTCGACCCTGCGGTCGACCGAACCTGATCGTTCGAGGCTTCGCCGGTATCGGGCACCACGTGCGCCGAGATAACGTCCCGCCGCACGCCCCATCCCGGGTGGCGTGCGGGCGGGGCGAGGTCAGTTGGCGGCGATGCCTTCACCGCCGACGGTGCCGGTGACCGTGGCCGAGCCGGTTGCGGTCAGAGACCCGTTCGCGTTGATCCGGTAGGCGTCGACGATGCCCTCGGCGCCGGTCTGGACGTAGAGGTGATGGCCGTCGGCGCTGACGGCGGCGTCCACGGTGCCCGGGTGGGTGCTGATGGTGCCCAGCGTGGTGAGCGTGCCGCCGGGGCCGGCACGGTAGGCCGAGACGGTGCCGCTGCCGGCGTTCGAAACGTAGAAGGCGCCGTTGGCGTACACGATCCAGCAGGTCGCCGCCTGCCCGGTTGCCGCCGTGTCGAGCGCGGTGATCGTCCCGTTGCGGTGCAGATCGAAGGTCGCCACCGCATTCGGGCCGGCCTCGGCGACGGCGAGGTTGCCGACACGGTCGAAGGTCGTCGCGAACGGGACCGCGCCGTCCTCGACGTTCACGACCGGCGACTTCGACAGACCGCCGAAGTGGTTCACGGCGAACACGTCGACCGCGTTGGTGTTGGCCTTGGTCGTGACCAGCAACTGTGAGCCGTCGGGGCTGAATGCGACCTGCCCCGGTGTGTGGGTGAACTCCGGTGCGGCGGCCGAGTCGAGGCCGAGACCACGGTTCCAGGACGGCACGCGAATCAGTCGGGTGCCGAGCCGCTGGAAGCCCTGCACGGAGCCGCCGTTGCGGGCGTTCAGGACGTAGACGAGATCGCCGTGGACGGCGATGCTGACCGGGAATGTCCCGCCGCTGCTGATCACCTGCAGCTTGCTGAGCCTGGTTCCGCGTACGCCGAAGGCCGTGAGGGTGTTGCTGCCCGCGTTCACCGCATAGAGCAGTCCGTGCGCGTGGTCGAGGGTGAGCGACCCCTGGGAGGCGAGCCGGTCGACGACCGCGCCGGTCAAGGCGCCACCGTTGCCGCCGGTAGCGTAGCGTCCGGCCTGCTTGAGCGCCGAGTCGTAGGCCACGACCGCGTTGCCGTCGGCGGCGTTGGTCTGCACGAAGAACCCGGGCTGTGCAGGAGCGGCGGCGGCCGGGCCGGCAAAGGCGAGTGTCGAGGCCAGGACGGTGCCGGCGATGAAGATGGACTCCATGGTGCTCCCTCGAATTGGCGTTGCTGACACAGGGTTCGTGTCCGCCGCACCGACGGCCTTACGGTGTGTCCGCGGTTCGTAATAACTCGAGCAGCCCCGCCAGATCCACGGCGCACGGGCCACAGGCCCTGAGGTGCGTGGCGACCCCGGGATAGCGCCGCTCGGCGAGCCCGGGATGGTCGGCGACCAGTTCCGCGTACAGATGCAGGAGCTCCATCGCCTCGCCGCACCCGACGTCCCGCGGGTCCGTACGCAGGAATGCCTCCAGCCGCTCGTTCATCCGCGTCCTTCCTCCAGATAACCCTTGGCGGCGAGCGCTGCGCGCAACTTACCCCGTGCGTCGAACAACGTCTTGTAGATCGCGTTGCGGTTGGTCTCCCACTCGACCACCAACGCGTCCAGCGAGATACCGTTCAGCACGATCGCCACGAAGACCCGGCGCTGCCGTTCGGTCAACTCCTGGTCGATGGCGTGCCGCAGGGCGTCGAGTAGTTCACGCCGCTGCGACTGCTCAACCGGCCCGAAACCGAACGCCGCCGGCAGCCGCTCCCAGTCCTCGGCGTCCATCGCCACGCCCGGCCGTTGCCAGAAATGCCGGCCGATCTTCGTGGAGACCTCGAACATCACGAACTTGTACGCCCAGGTCGTGAACCTGCTCTCGCCACGAAACGAGCTGAGCTTGCCGAGGATCGCCAGCATCGCGTCGGCGGCCGCTTGGTGGGCGATGTCGTCGAGCTCGGCCCCGCTGACCCGCAGCTGCCCGGCGCGGCGGCTCACCTCGCCGCGCGCGGCCCTCAACAGGAGCTCGTGCAATCGGCGTTGACCGGCCTGCTCGACGGCACCTGTCGCGCCGAGCTCCGCCAGCCACTGCGCGGACACATCGTCAAGGGCCACCCGCCGATGGTAAGACCGACCGCGCCGGTGCCACTAATAGGCATGACACTGCTGAAGCCAGGCGATGGCTTTCCCGCTCTCACCCTGACCACCGCTGCCGGGGAACTCGCCTTGCCCGAGGCGCTCACCGGCGACTTCGGCATCGTGCTGGTCAACCGCGGCGTCTGGTGCCCCTACTGCGCCAGCCAGCTGCGATCCTTCCAGCGGGCGCAACCGAAACTCGCCGAAGCCGGCGCCAAGGTCGTCGCCCTCTGGGTCGACGACGAGGCAACCACCAAGGATTTCATTGACAAGAACAACATCCAATTCCCGATCGGGTACGGGGCGGATGCGGTCGCCGTGGCCGCGGCGACCGGCGCATTCGTCAACCTGGACCCCACCTACCTGCAGTCGACCGGCTTCGTCCTCGACCCGAACGGCAAGGTCCTGGTCAGCGTCTACTCCAGCGGCGCGATCGGCCGCCTGGTACCCGACGACGTGATCGGAATGATCCAGTACGTGAGGTCACAGCACTAGGAGAAAGATCGGGTAGGCCACCATGGGCGGGCGCATTTGTTCTGCCGCTGATGGTGCGCGCAGGTCTTTGCGGTTCATACCGTTGTTGGCGGAGCCGTGCTCCGGCGAGCTGCCTTCAAAATCTGCCGCGCCGCGCGGTGAGTGCTCCACTCGATGAGGCCGACTACGAACGCGATAGGACCAAGAAGGAAGACGATGCCGGCGTCGCGGAGCCACCAGCCAGTCATCGTCGTTACCACGCTCGCCGCGGGTTGCGCCCAGCCCGGCTTCCATCGCTGCGCGTCATCAGCGGCGTCGAGCTGGGCGAACCCCATTGGAATGCCGTGCCGGTCGCGAAACTGCTCGGCACCGGCCACTACGAACGGGTGCTTGGCTCCCTGCACGCCCTGCCCGTCGACGGGCACCTTGTCGAGGCGAACGCGCTCCACCGGCAGCGCCCCGCCCTCGAGGTGCTCCGGCTCTACCTGGCCTGGCCGCGTCTGGTGAGCGGCCGGCTGTCCCCGGCGACACTGGACTGGCAACGCCGCCCCGCTTGTGTTTCCCGGAGTAGTACGGCTTCTGGTCGGCGACCCGTCCATCGGGATCAGAGTGCCGTCAAGGATCGCATACGCCAGCCGGCGGATCCGGTCCATGGCCGCATGCAGGTCGTCGGCGGCTGCCGCGATCCCCGTTCCGGTTGCTCGTCCCGGAGTCCCGGCTGGCCGTCGAGATCCAAAGTGCCGGAGAGTGCCTCCCACTGCATTCCCTGGTGGGTTCGACAGTTGTTGGCGTGGGCAACCGTCGCCCCAGCGCACCTCGTGGCAGTCGAGGTGGGCAGGGCCCAGCACGCGTGCGTAAACAGCGAAGCCGGAAGGCAGCAGCGCGCCAACGGTCAGGCCGCCCTGCACGCCGTCGATCACCCAGTCGGCAATGCCGGCCGCGTCTGTGACGGGTTGCAGCCTGCCGAGGCCGTCCCGTTCCACAGCAATCACTCTGCAGTTTGTGTACCAGGTTCAATACAGATCGCCCGACGCAGACCCCGACCCAGTGGGCGGGTCCGACGAGAATAGGGCTAGTCCGGCGGCATCGCCGCTGGTCCGGGCCGATCCGCTGGTCCGCGAGGTGGACGATGACTGCCGAAATCCTGCTTGTTCGACACCATCAACGGCTGGCGGCACCAGGTCTTCGCCACCGACACGCCCCACGCAGGCGCTCCGATCCAGTTCCTGGAGGTCCGCCACCGCACCCACGCCCGGGTCGAGGACCGGATCCGCACCGGCAAGAACACCGGCTTCGGCCGGTTCCCTCACACGTGTTCGCGATCAACACCGCGTGGTTCGACCTGGCTCTGACCGGTATCGACCTGCTCGCCTGGACCCAGCATCTCCTGCTCGATGGGCCGCTCGCGCTGGCCGAGCCGAAGAAACTGCGCTACCGGCTACTGCACGTCGCCGCGAAGATCAGCCGGACTGCCCGCACCACCACCCTGCGCATCGCCGCCGGCTGGCCCTGGAGCGACCAGCTCATCACCGCGTTCCGCCGACTCGGTGAACTCCCCAAACCCGTTACCTGATAACGGAACCGGCTCATCCACCCCAAACACGGACCACGGAGCAACCCGGCCTGCGGCCGGGCGATAACCGCTGCCCATCACCAGAACCGCCACCACAACCTCGCCCGGATCACCGGCCAAACCAACCCACCCGGCTTAATGAAAGACGGAGGTTAGGGCCTGTCATGACGAGGGGGCGCCCGGGCGCCCCGTCGAGGCGCACCGGGCTTCACCGTCGCGGTGCTAGCTGCAGGCCTGGTTGTCGGTGAACACCGCCATCGACGTCGCCTCGTCGTTGTCGCTGTCGCCCACCCACTGCGTCGAGTGGTTCGCGTTCATGCACCGGGTGGTGCCGGACTGGTTGCTGTCGTAGTACCAGCGCGCGTCCCGGGCCGTCCGGTTCGCCCACGACGACGTCAGGTCGTTGAACCCGTTGTCGGTAAAGTTACGCCTGGTGATCCCGGACTCCGGCCCGTACCAGATCATCCAGCCGGTGAAGCCACGGCCGTCCCAGAAGCAGACACGGCCGCTCAGGCAGTCGTCGAACCCCCGGGAGGCGAAGTTGATCCCGGCCTGGCCACCGTCGAAGACAATTTGGTCCGGACCGGACGGCCTCGCGTCGGCGTAGTTCGCGGAGATGCGGGCCACCGCCGCGCTGCGGCGCCCGGCCTCGTCACCCGCGGGCGCGGCGACTCCGGCGCCCGGAATGGCCACGATGCTGACGACCGTACCCAGCACGACAGCCGCGCCCTTGACCTTGAGACTGATCGTTCTCATCCTTTTCCCCCGTTCCTCGGTGAATCGGTGCGCGTCACGCTACGGATCCGGGTAGGGACACCGAAGAACCTTTGCACCGCATTGCAAAGCCGCTGGCCAGTCAGTTCCCGTCGAGGAGAGCGGCACCGAGCGGAGTCAAGGAGTGCACCACCGACTGGTCCCTGCGGTGGCTCGCGATCAGGCCCGCGTCCCGGAGCACCGCCGCATGCCGGCTGACGGACGAGACCGACGTGTCCAGCCGGCCCGCGATCCGGGAGGTCGAAGCGCCGTTCGCGATCGTCTCCAGCACGGCACAGCGGGTCGTCCCCAGCAGGGCCTCCAGGGACCGGGAGGGTGCGGCCCGCCGCGCCTGGTGCCACCGGAACTGCATGCCGATCGGGTAGACCAACGTCGGCGGCAGGCTTGCGTCGGCGAGGGCGACCGGGACGCGATGACAGAAGTACGACGGCACAAGGCGCAGGCCGCGCCCGTCGAGATGCAGTTCACGGTCGACGGCGTACGCGATCTCGAGGACAGGCGGGCGCCAGCACAGCAGCGGACGCATGCTGTCGAACAGGCCCGTCAGTCCGTGCTCGGTGAGCGCCGCGAGCCGGTGGGCGTGGTCGGCGGCGACGGACCGGCCGACCAGGTCGCGGTGCGGGGCGACGACGGCGTCGTGGTAGCCGCGCAGCGCGGACGCCAGCCGGTCGAGCACACCGGGGTCTCCCTCGGCCAGCGGCCAGGCCCAGTCCGGCAGCCGACGCCACCGGTCGAGCCGCCGGAGCTGCGTTCGCAGGTCGCGCCGCGGTGTGCTCAGCAGCGCCTCCAGCCCTTGGTCCAGACCGAGGCGTGCGGCCGCCGGGGTGAGGAAATCCGGGAAGTACGGACCCATCGGGGCGAGGGTCCGCAGCGCGCGGGACCCGCGCCGGACGGCCGCGGAGCGATCGGCATCCGCGGTCACGGCGTTCAGCCAGGGCCGGAAGCTGAGCGGCATGGACCGCTCGCGCATGCGGAAGCCGCTCAGCAGCACCTCCCACAGTGGATCCGCGTCCGCGCACAGCGCGGTCCGCGCGACATCCTCTGCCGTAAAATGCACTCGCAGCACCGATACATCGTGACTTCTCCCGATAGATCGCAGCTATCGACGACCCGACAGAACCCCGGACCCTAATAGGACTTTGTTAGGTAGGGACGGGTTGGTGGCATTGTGGGCAGAACCCGAGCCAGGTGCCGAGTTGGTATTCCAGGTGCCGTAGGACGGCGTAGAGGCTCAGGGCTGCTCGGCTGCTTTTGGGTCGGTCGGCCGTAGCGGATTCTGGGCGATCCCCGAAGTCGCCCATGCCACCGGTACGCCGGCCGCGACGCCACGTCCGTCCGCGATTCCCCCCGCCACCACCACCGGCACCGGATCGACCGCGTCGACGACAGCCGGTACCAGGGCCATGGTGGTCGTGCCGCCGCGGACGTGACCGCCAGCCTCCCACCCTTGGGCCACCACGACGTCCACCCCGGCGGCGACGGCGTGCAGTGCCTCGTCGACGTCACCGACTGTGTGCAGGTGCAGGGCGCCGGCCTGGTGGATCCGGGCATGTGTCGGCGACGGGTCTGCCCAGAAGGTAGAGATGATGGGCAGCTTCTCCTCCAGGCACACGGTGAGGCTGTCGACGACTACCTCTGGCTGGCGAGGCCGACAGCCCGTTGGGTCACGACTTCTGTCTGACCTTGGTGCGCGGGCCGGGCCGCGATGAGGTCATCGAGCGGCTGGGCGGCACGGATCGGGTGGACATCGTCGGCCGCCGCGGCGAACCCGAGACGGCCGCCCGTCGACGCCTACGAACTGCATGGCGAAGTACCACCGTCCGTGCGAGGCCTCGCCAGGTCGAGGACATCGCGCGCCCCATTGCCGGCCTCGGCAGTAAGGAGTCGTTGCAGCCGGACTCTTTCGGCGGCGTACGTGGCGGCGTCGTCGGCTGAACGCCAGCCACTCTCGAAGGGATCGGGATCGTGGGTGAACTTTCTGCTGGTCGCCTACCGACAACACCGGCACGGGGCGGCCTCTCTCCCGGCGAGAGACCTTTCCGGGTCCAGGTCTGGCGTCATCTGCTGGTGCGTGCCCCTGCTGTCGGCGCTTTCGCGGGGCGCTGGGTCTCGCCGCGTTGCCAGGTGGCCGTGGTGCCCCGCTCGCGGTGGTCGTCGGGCGCCCGAGCGGTAGGAACTCGACTTTGGTCATGGACATGATCGACCTAGGACTGACGCCGTGCCGGGGCGCGTTCTCCTACGCTGCGGGGCATGGCAGTCGAGTTCACCGGAAATTCTCAGGTTGTCACCGCCATCCATCTCGCGCATGCCGCGGCTGATGCTGAGGTCGGCACCGAGCACCTGCTAGGGGGCTTGCTGAATGCCGCGCCGGATATCAAGCAGCTGCTCGGTGCGTTCGACATCACCACGGTGGTCCTGGTGGCGGTGCTCAACGACCGCAAGGACGACTGGGGTAGTCCGGACGGGACCGAGCAGGTGGACGACGAGGTCACGGTCGCCGACCGGAAGCGTCCTGCGCCGTTCGGCCACGGTGCGAAGGCGGCGCTGATCCGGTGCGCCGAGCTGTCCGGCGGCGAACCGTGTACGCCCGAGCAGCTGTTCTCGGCGGTCCTGCATGACGAGCGGTCGCGGGCGGTCGCGGTGATCCGCGACTGTGGAGCGGACCCCGCCGAGGTCCGTGCCGCCCTCCGCTCCGGGCAGCTACCACAGCGGCCCGACCGGGTCGCCCCTGATCTGCGTGTCACCCGCGACCGGCTGATCGGGCGGCAGGCCTACCGGGGACGCGGCCTGCAGGACAAAGTGATGTCGTTTCTGATCCCGGTGAAGATCAACTATGCGGCCGCGCCGGTGATGTGGGTCTCGCTGGAGAGCGACGAGATCGCGAAGGCCCGCGGCGGCGAGGCGGGTACCGACGACCTGCTGGTGGCGACACTGTCCACCTACGAGGTCGCGATCGCGTACCCGCACCTGTCCGGCCGGTCCATCGGTGCCTATACCGGCAGCCGGGCGCTGGCGGATGCTGGTCTCCGCCATGACCGCGTGGCTCGTCTTGCGGCCTCGGCCGAGCTGGGGACCGATGCCGTCCGCCCGAGCGATGTCCTGCGTCGTGGTGGCCCCTGGGCGCGGAACACCGGTGAGCTGTTGGGGGCGCTGCTCGCCCACGACGAAACCCGCGCCGTGCGCCTGCTGAACAGCCTCGGCGTCGACGTGCGTGCGCTGCGCTCGTCCGTCACGGCATAGACAGGCCAGGGGCGCCGTGGCCCTATGCCTTGGCGGCATTCGCGGCGATGGCGTCCACGGTCCCCTTCACGCCCGCATCGCCCAGCGCCCCGGCCGATGAGGCGGCCGCCGGTGCCGGTGGCGGAGACGAGGTCACCCTTCCGCTGACCGGAGCCCGCGTGTGGCTCATCGCCGGTGCCGGCGTGGTGCTGCTGACCGCGGGCATCGTCGCCCTCGCCGCGACACGGCACCGCAGGGTACGAACCGTCGCCTGAGCGGTTCATCGCGATGGAGGGGGTCGCCCGGCTCGATCCAGGCGATCCCGGGTGGCAGAAAGGGTGCGGCGTGGATCGTTCACGCCGCTGCTCACGCTCAGTATGGCCGGGTGTACCGAGACCGGCGTCATCGGGCGTCCTCTCTCGGTACGGCAGCCAACGGCGCCGAGGTCATGGCCAGTCCGGTCCTTCGCGCCGGTCAACGACATCCCGACCGGCCGGCCCGGCTAGACCCAATACCGCTGACTTAGGTGGCGCCACCGTCGCCGACATCGACCTCACCTACATCCCACCACTGGGCAGCCCCTTCGGCGCCACCCAAAATCGCCACCCAGAACTGGCAGGACACCACCAGCCCCTGAAGCCGGAGGAAGCCGTGACGCAGCTGCTCACCATCGCACTCGCGGCTGGCCGCCGTTCTCAGCGGCGCGGCTTTCCTCGCCTTCGAACTGCACCAGCGCCGGCGGTCCGCCTCCGAACCCTCGGTCCGTGCTGAAGCGGCCCGGATGGTGGCAGCCCTGCACGACGCCGCGGCACAACGACCAGCAATCGCGGTTCCGCCGATCGTCGTCATTCCCGCACCCACCGATACATCGACAACCCACTTGTCGGCAGAGACCGCGGCAGCATGACCGTGATCGCCGCCTTGGTCGCGTTGAACGCCGCCCAGGTGATCGTTCTTCTGACCGCCTGAACCCGTCACCCAACATCAGTACAGCCTTTCCTGAATACAGGCGGCGCTGCACTATCGGCGACATGGAGACGGTGACTCACGGCCAGGTCCTCGCCCGTTTCGGCCACGCGTTGTCCGACCCCACCCGGGCCCGGCTGCTGCTGGCCCTGCGCGACGCGCCGGGCTATCCGGCCGAGCTGGCGGATCTGCTCGGCGCGACCCGGCAGAACCTCGTCCTGACCACCGCCAGAGGCGCCCGCGCCAAGTTGAAAGCCAAGAACCGCCGCCGAGGCCCCCAACGGCCGGCCAAGGCACCCGCCCCCGTCAGCCCAGCTAACACCACACCCACCGCACAAAAGCCCAGGCCAGAGGCCCGCCAAGGTCAACGAGCAGCGCGGACAGGGCGAGCTTCCACATGCCGACAGCGAGCTTCCAAGCAGCACAGTGGACGCCCGCGAGCTGCGAAACCGCAGGTCAAAGGGTGGGCCGCCGGGGATTCGAACCCCGAACCTAAGGATTAAAAGTCCTCAGCTCTGCCATTGAGCTAGCGGCCCGCAAGAACACAGGTTACCGGAGTGCCCCCGGCGGCCGCGTTCGGCTTTCCCGGGCCTCGACGATCGCGCAGGTGACGCCGATGTCGCCGGTGAAACTGACGATCAGGGCCGCCTCGCCGGGCGTCAGGGCCGCGGGGCCGCAGAGCAGGTCGGCGAGGTTGGCGGTGAGGTCGCCGGCGAAGAGGTGGCCGGAGCGGGTGGCCAGGTTGAGCGGCTCAGCGTCGATGCCTGCCTGGCGTACGCCCGCGACCAGGACGTTGGCGATCGCGGGGCGGACCCGGCTGAGCACGACGGTCCGCAACCGTGGGTGGCCGGCGTCCTCGACGGCCGCGCGGGCGGCGTCTCGGACGGCCGCCCGCAGCAGGAAGCCGGCCTGGGGCGCCGACTCGTCGGTGGGGCCGGCGGGCATGCCGGGGCGGAACGGGTTCCAGGCGGGGAAGTGCGCCTCGTTGGCGGGGCGGCCGCCGCTGGTCACCGCTTGGAGGGCGAGGGGGCTGGGCCGGCGGGACAGCAGCAGGGCGGTCGCGCCGTCGCTGTATCCGAGGAACCAGCGGCGCGGCCAGTCGGCGCCGAGCGCGTCGGAGGTCACGATCAGGCTGTTGGCGGTCCGGGGTTCGGTCATCAGGTGGGCGGCGGCCAGGTGCAGGGCGGCGCCGGCGCCGTTGCAGTTCTGCCGGAGGCCGAGGGCGAATGCCTGGTCGGCGCCGAGGAGGCGGGCGAGGCGCGGGGCCATCTTCCATTCGTACGAGGTGTCGCCGACGCAGGCGTGCACCAGGAAGCCGACGTCCTCCGGGCGGACGGCGGCCTCACCGAGCACGGAGCCGGCGACGGCCAGCGCCAGGAGTTCGCTGCTTTCCGCGGGGCTGGCGACGGGCAGTTCGTCGATCTCGAAGGTTTCCGCGTGCTCGGCGGTGATCAGGCCGCGTCCGACCGCCCGCCCGGCCGGCTCCCGTCCGGGCGGCAGCAGCACCTTCGCCGCGTTGACGTACAGCCCATCGACCCGCATGCCGCCACCAACGCGCCGGAGAGCTGGAAGTTCAACGGGGTGACGCCACCCAGGCGGAGAAGACCGGCAGGCGGTGCCACGGTCCGGGTTCGTGCGGGGAGGCCACGGCGATCACCGCGTACGGATGTCCGAATCGCAGATCGGCCGTCCGTGCGACGCCGGTCTGCTGATGCGCCGCACCGGCCATGAGCGCGAAGCCGGACACGGCCGCCGCCTCGAACCCGTACCGGTCGTAGCGGGCGGTGGCCGACTGGGCGGCCTGGAATCCGCCCGGCGGGACACGCAGCAGGGGCGCGAGCACGTCCGCGACCGCACCGAAGCCGAGCCCGGGCGCGCTCAGGTCGTGCTGGCTGGTGACCGACCAGGCGGGCAGGAACGCCTGGTGGTCCTCGCTGCCGGGGTTGGTGGACTGGACTTCGCGGAGGTTCCACAGGTCGGTCTCGCCGAGCGGCAGGTCGTAGAGCGAGAGGGGGCTGAGTTCCTCGTGGGCGGCGGCGATCACCCGGGCCGGCGCGACGTCGGGTGCGGCCGCCACCGACATCACCTCGAGTCCGCCGTCGGCCGCCGCGATGTGCACGGCGACCCGCCCGGCGCTGCGGGACTCGGCGATGAACGCCCGGTGGGTCTCGGGGCTGCGCAGGATCTCGGTGACCTGGCCGGCCCAGGGGCTGCGCGGGCCGAGCGAGGCGGGCGCGCCCAGTTCGAACGGCGCCTGCCAGGTGACTTTCGTGGCGAGTGCGCTGCCGAGCACCAGGGCGACGTCGGGGGTGATCGTGATCGGGAAACGTTCGATCATCCCGTACGTGTGATCGGAGGCCCACCGATCGAGCCCGGCCTGATCGGGGAGCGCGCCCACCTCGGTGTTGACGGGCAGCCGGTCGCGCCAGTCGGCCATCGCCTCGGGCAGCACCCAGTGCGTGTGCCACACCGCCGTGGCCGCGGCGACCAGCGGGTGCGGCTCCTTGAGCAGCATTTCGGCGGACCGGGCGGCCTCTTCGGGCGCCATCCCGAGGGCGTCGGCCAGCCGTTCGTCGCCGGGCGCGGCCGACGCCGCGAGGGCCAGCAGGAGCCAGGCCCCGAGCGGCGACGCGACGTGGTGCTCGTTCCCGACGGCGGTGTGGAACCGCTCCGCATAGCGGCCGATCGCAGCGCGTAGATCCGTCATCGGCCCATTCTCAGTCATCGAGGCGACAGGAAGCGACATCCTCAAAGGACCTCCCCTTGCGGGAATGGCACGTCATCGGTGAACCTTTCGAGCACGGCACACGTACCACCCGCGACGAGCGACCGACGAAGGGACCTGGGCCGATGCCCGAGCAGGACCTGACCGTGCTGGCGTTCGCCGCCGCGCGTGGCGATCGGGATGCTCTGACCGACCTGATCCGCGCCACCCAGCGTGACGTGCAGCGTTTCCTGGCGCCGCTGACCGACGCGGCCGACGTCGAGGATCTGGCGCAGGAGACGTTCCTGCGGGCGGTCCGGGCGCTGCCCGAGTTCGCCGGCCGTTCGTCGGTGCGTACCTGGCTCTTCGCCATCGCCCGCCGGGTCGCCGCCGACGATGTCCGCCGCGCCACCCGCCGGCCGCGGGTCGCCGCCCTGGCCGACTGGCAGTCCAGCGCCGAGTCGGCCGGCGCCGGCACGCATTCCCGCTTCGACGAGCAGCACGCCCTGCACGACCTGCTGGCGGGCCTGGCGCCGGAGCGCCGCGAGGCGTTCGTGATCACACAGGTCTCCGGTCTTTCGTACGCCGAGGCCGCCGAGGTCTGCGGTTGCCCGGTCGGCACGATCCGCTCCCGGGTCGCCCGGGCGCGCGAGGACCTGGTCGAGGCCATGCGCGACGGCCGGATCAACTCCCAGCTGGGGTAGAAAGAGCGCATGGACGCGCTCTCGCACGTGCTGGCGGGCCCGAGCGCCCGCGGCGCCTTCGTGCTGCGCAGCTCTCTGGACCCGCCGTGGGCGATGCGGATCGAGGACGAGTCGCCACTCTCGGTGATCACGATTCTGCGAGGTCACGCGTACGTCCGCATGGACGACGCCGAGCCGGTGCAGGTCCGGGCCGGCGATGTGGCGATCGCGCGCGGGCGGCGGCACTACACCGTGGCCGACGCCCCGGCGACCAGCCCGCAGGTGCTGATCGGCCCGGGTCAGTCCTGCACGATGCTCGCGGCCGACGTGCCGAGAATGAGCGACGTCGGCGTCCGGACCTGGGGCAACTCGCCGGACGGCGCCACGCTCATGCTGACCGGCACGTACGAGTCGCAGTCCACGGTCGGCCGGCGCCTGCTCGCCACCCCTGCCCGATCTGATCGTGGCGCCGCGCGAGCACGTGCCGCTCTCGCTGCTCGACTACCTCGGTGTGCAGGTCACCGACGACGCCCCGGGTCAGGACGCGGTCCTGGACCGGATGCTCGACCTGATCCTGATCGCCGTGCTGCGCTGGTGGTTCGCCGGCCGGCCGAACGGCGCGGGCTGGTTCCGGGCGCACGCCGACCCGGTGATCGGGCGGGCGCTGCGGCTGATGCAGGAGGCGCCGGCCGAGTCGTGGACGGTCGCCCGGCTGGGCAGTGAGACCGGTCTGTCCCGGGCTGCTTTCGCCCGGCGGTTCACCGACCTGGTGGGCGAGCCGCCGATGGCGTTCCTGACCGGCTGGCGGCTGTCGCTCGCCGCTGACCTGCTGGTCGAGCCGGAGGCGACGGTCGCGTCGGTGGCCCGCCGGGTGGGTTACGCGACGCCGTTCGCATTCAGTACGGCCTTCAAACGGTTCCACGCGGTGAGCCCGCAGCAGCACCGCGCACAGAGTTATCCACAGAAAGATCGACTAGTTGTGGATAGAGGTTAAACAGCAAGGTCTGGCGCGAGGCCCGACAACTTGCGACGCTAAGCCTGTGTATGACTACGACCTGTTGGTGCTGGGCTCCGGGCCCAGTGGGCAGAAGGCTGCCATCGCGGCCTCCAAGCTCGGACGGCGGGTCGGCATCATCGACCGCCGCGACATGATCGGCGGGGTGTGCATCAACACCGGCACCGTCCCGTCCAAGACCCTGCGCGAGGCGGTGTTGTACCTGACCGGCCTCAGTCAGCGCGACCTCTACGGCAGCAGCTACCGCGTCAAGGAGGAGATCACCGTCGCCGACCTGGCGGCGCGCACCGATCATGTGATCAGCCGGCAGACCGACGTGATCCGCAACCAGCTCGCCCGCAACCACGTCGCGATGATCACCGGCACGGGCCGCTTCGCGGATCCGCACTCTCTGTGGGTGGACGGCGGCGACGGACGCGACCACAAGGTCGCTGCCGACAAGATCATCATTGCCGCGGGTACGCGACCAGCACGGCCGGACAGTGTCGACTTCGACGACCGGACGATCGTGGACTCGGACGGCGTGATCAATCTCGAGGCGGTGCCGCGGTCGATGGTCGTGGTCGGCGCGGGCGTGATCGGCATGGAGTACGCCTCCATGTTCGCCGCCCTCGGCACCAAGATCACCGTGGTCGAGCGGCGTCCGCAGATGCTCGACTTCTGCGACGACGAGATCATCGAGTCGCTCAAGTACCACCTGCGCGACCTCTCCGTGGCGTTCCGCTTCGGCGAGGAGGTCGCCGCCGTCGAAAGGCACCAGACCGCGGCGCTGTGCATCCTGAAGAGCGGCAAGAAGATCGTCGCCGACACGGTGATGTACTCGGCCGGCCGCCAGGGCCAGACCGACGGCCTCGCGTTGGAGGCCGCGGGCCTGGAGGCGGACAAGCGCGGCCGGATCAAGGTGGACGCGCAGTTCCGCACGGCGGTGGACAACATCTACGCCGTCGGCGACGTGATCGGCTTCCCGGCGCTCGCCTCGACCTCGATGGAGCAGGGCCGGCTGGCCGCGCATCACGCCTGCAGCGAGCCCACCCGGGACATGGGCGCCCTTCAGCCGATCGGCATCTACACGATCCCGGAGATCAGCTTCGTCGGGAAGACGGAGGCCGAGCTCACCGAGTCGGCCACGCCGTTCGAGGTGGGCATCGCCCGCTACCGGGAACTGGCCCGCGGTCAGATCGTCGGCGACTCGTACGGGATGCTCAAGCTCCTGGTGTCGCCCGACGACGGCAAACTGCTGGGCGTGCACGTCTTCGGCACCGGCGCCACCGAGATCGTCCACATCGGGCAGACCGTGATGGGCTGCGGTGGCACGGTCGATTACCTGGTCGACACGGTCTTCAACTACCCGACCCTGTCGGAGGCGTACAAGGTCGCGGCCCTGGACGCCTCCAACAAGATCCGGAACATCACCCGGATCGACGGGTGACGAAGCCATGTTCCACATTCGCCGCCGGTAACTCGCCCCGAAGCGAATGTGGAACAAGGCTCAGTAGACCCACACCGCGGTCTTGACCGGCAGCTTGTCGTTCTTCCACAGGTAGTTCATCGCGGAGATCGACAGGCGGGCGCAGCCGTGCGAGGCCGCGTACGGCGGCACGCTGTTCGCTCCGTGGACAGCGATGCCGCCGTTGAAGTATTTCGGCCGCCACAGCATGCCCAGCGGTGCGTGCCGCCAGCCGTCGATCTGCCGGCTGATCTTGAACTTGCCCTTCGGCGTGCTCGCGATGGCCGTGCCGCCGCTGTCGGTCTCGTAGCGCTCGCCCGAGCCGGTCGACGTGTTGAACGTCTGCTGGACCTCGCCGTCCTTGACGAGCATCAGCAACTGCTTCTTCTTGTCGATCTCGACGACGTAGCCGTCCTTGCTCTTCGCCTTCGGTCGGACGCCCGCCTCCAGGGCTCTCTTGGTCTTGGTGCCCACCACGCCGTCCCGGCTGACGCCGGCCGCCTTCTGCAGCGCGTACACCGCCTGGGTCGTGGTCCCGCCGAACTCGCCGTCCGCCGAACCGTTCCAGTACCCCAGCTCGGTCAGGCGCGCCTGCAGCGCCTTGACCTCGTCACCCTTGGCGCCGTTGCGAAGCTTTTCCTTCTTCGCGGGCTTCGTAGGCTTCTGCGTAGGCGTGTCGCTGGGCGGCGTCGACGAGGGCAGTGCGGCCGGCTCGCTGGAAGGCGCGTCGGCCGGTGGCGTTGTCGGCGCGGACGAGGGCGCGGGCGCCGCCGTGCCGGTGCCGGAATCGGAATCGGAGCCACAGCCGGCGACGAGCGTCATCGTCACCGCGACCGCGGCCACCCAGCTTCCGGTTCTCCTGATCATGGAAACCTCCCCGCGCTCCAGCTTGCCATCGCCGTACCAGGGATAGACGGTGAAAAGAGCCTCAACGTTGCAACGGTGCACAAGGTCGCCAACCGGTTGCACTGTGTTGAGGCGATATCGCTACAGGTCAGACGTCAGGCCGATGCGAGCAGGAAAAAGAATCAAGTACGCTTCGGCTATGTCATGGAAGGCCAGCGCCCGGCATGGTGTCCGGGAGGCGCCCGCTGGGCTCGCCCTCGTTCAGGAGTTGCTGAACACCCGGGCGACGATGGCGTACGGTCCCGACCTGCTGGCCCAGCAGGACGACGCCCAGCGCTGGCTGACCGACACGCTGGCCACCTGGTCGCGGGTCGCCGCCCTGCCCGCGCCGGTGCTGCTGCTCTCCTCCACCGACATGCGATCGCTGCGCCGGCTCCGCTCGACGTTCGAGAACGTGATCCTGGCCGGTGGCGCCAACCAGCCGGAGGGCGCGCTGCCGCCGGCCGACGTACCCGTCAGTCTCGTGCCGGACGCCGACGGCTGGGTCCGCATCGTCCCGACCGGCCGTGGCACCCGCTGGCTGGCCTCCGCCCTGTGGGCGGAGGCCCTGCTCGCCCAGCAGGCCGGCCTGTGGCCGCGCCTCAAGCTGTGCCACAACATCGACTGTCGCGCGGCGTTCTTCGACGCGTCCCGCAACAACAGCGGCGTCTGGCACGACGTCAGCACCTGCGGCAACACCGCCAACCTGCGAGCCTTCCGCGAGCGCCGCCGCCTCCTCGGCACCACCGGCGAGCAGCAGCACCCCAGCGTGCAGCGCCCCAACCTGTAGCTGCCCGGGTCGTCCCGCGTTGCCAGGCGGCCGGAGCGCCCAGCTGCCGCCGCTCGCGCTGAGCGCAAGTCATGCCCGGGCTGCCAGACGGCCGGGGCACCCAGCTGCCGCCGCTCGCGCTGGGCGCAAGTCATGCCCGGCTGCCAGGCGGCCCGGGTGCCCACTCGCCGTCACTGCCGCCGCTCGCGGCTCTGGCCTGGCGCGGTGGTAAAACCCAGCGCGAGTGGTAGAACCCAGCGCGAGTGGTGGGGCAGGGCGGTATCCGGCCTGATATGCCGCCTTGAGCTACCACGTTCCGCGCGGGTGGTAGCCGAGAGCGGTGCGCCGAGGCCAGATACCGCCCGGTGCTACCACCGGCCACGACGCCTGGCGGACCCGGGCGGCCGAGTCGGCGTCCACGCCGGAGCTGCCGCCTGAGTATCCACTCGCGCGGCCGGCTACCACCGTGAGCGGCGGCCATGTCCTGCGGACCGGGCAGAACTGACCTCCTCAGAAGCCGGGGAAGACCACGCGCAGCTCGTCGAGCGTGACGTTGCCGGTCACCTCGATGCCGGCCGGCGTGTGCCTCGGCGTCAGCCGGCCGTAGAGGAGCCGCAGCGCCGACTCCAGCGGCCCGGCGAAGGTCGCGGTCGCGGGCAGCGCCTCCGTGGTGAGCCTGGTCCCCTCGTCGATCACGATGCGATAGGGCGTGCCGCTGATCTCGACGACGGCGGGGTCGGACAACACCGGGGGCTTGCCGAGGAAGCCGACCAGGAAGCTGACCCCGCCGCTGAGCTGCTCGGCGAGAAGCTCGGCGGCGGGCTCGGCGAGGGTGGCCGCCGGGTCGACGCCGACGCGTACGTCCCAGCCGTGCATGACCGCCTCGCTCACCCGCATGGCGACGAACGACGCCAGCGGCAGCGGGGCGGGCAGGAAGCCGAGCTCGACCTTGAGGTCCTCGTGGCGTTCCTCCGGCACGGCCTCGAGTGCCGTGACCAGCGCGGTGTCGGACAGGATCCAGCCGTCGGCCTGGTCCTGGGGGCTCAGCGCGTTCCACCTGTCCCAGACGCCCTGGTTGAAGTCCGACCCGGGCGACTCCCCCTCGCCCAGTGCCGCCCGGAAAGCGGCGAGCGTGATCTCCGAGCCGCTGCCCAGGTGTGACAGGGCGTCGGCGAGGGTCCACTCGGTGGCGCCGGAGGTGCCGTCGAGCTGCTCGGCGGACAGCGTGCGGACCGTGCTCGCCAGGGTGTCGTGCTCGGTACGCAGGGCCGCGATCGTGCGGCCGGCAAGGGTCGTCATGACTGGAGCCTAGTTCCGCCGAGGCGGTCAGCGGCGAACTGTCACCGAGCCGCTGGTGGCGCGCCCGTCCAGGTAGCCGTTGCTCCGGGCGATCACCGTGACGGAGACCCGCTTGCCGTTCAGCGACGACCCGAGCTTGAGGGACCGGCCGGTGGCACCCTTGATGATCTTTCCGTTCAGCCGCCACTCGTATCGGTGGACCATGGCGCTGGGCGTCCACGTGCCGGCCGACACCGTCAGGGTGCGGCCCACCTTGGCCGTACCCGTGATCTTGGGGGCTTTGGTTGCTCGCAGTGGCGAACCGAAGGCGACGGCGACGGTCGAGGCGGAGGTCGCGGACGTCGCGGTGTTGCCGGTGCGGGACGCGGTCACCGTGACGGACAGCCGCTTGCCGGCCAGCGACGCCGGGATCTTGAGCGTCGAGCCGGTCGCCCCGGAGACGGCGGCGCCGTTCGCCCGCCACTGGTACTTGACCGACGTCGCCGCTGGTGACCAGGTGCCGGCCGTGGCCGAGACGGTGTAACCGACCCGCACCGAGGAGCCGCTGACCGTCGGCGCCTTCGTGACCGTCAGCGCGGGCAGCGGGGCGACCGTGATGGCGTCGGTGAGCGTGTCCCACACCGTGCCGCCGTACGGCTTCAGCGTCACCGAGGCCCGGCCCGCCGGCACCCCGGCGAAGTCGACCTCCACGACGGCGTGGTCGCCGGTCGAGTGCACGGACGTGATCGTCGCCGGGATGGGCGCCCGGCCCGCCGGGGTGACCTCGATGACATCGCGCGGGTGCAGGTACCAGCCGTAGATGGTCAGCGTCCGCTTCTCGCCGGTGGTCACCGTGGCCGGCGTCACGGACGTGAGGCGGCCGTTGACGGTGGCCACGCTGAAGGTGGCCGTGCCGAGGCTCGATCGCGTCCCGTCGGCGGAGACGCCGCGCACGGAGATGGTGAAGCTGCCGGTGCGGTCCGGTGTCCAGTTCAGCGTCGCGGTGCCGTCCGCTCCGGCGGGCAGGGTCGCCCAGTCCGTGCCGGTGCGCCACTCGAAGGCTGTCGTCCCGGGCCGCCGCGCGGTGAAGGTGAACGTCCCCGGGACCTTGCGACCGGATTCGCTGGAGAACAGGGGGAAGTCCGTGGACGCGATGCCGGGGCGGTCGACGACGGTCCAGATCTCCGTCGTCTCGCCGGTCGTCAGGCCTCGGGCGTTGCGGGCGGTGACCTTGACCCAGTTGTTCCCGATGCGGGTCGGCGTGAAGGAGAAGGTGGCGGTCCCGTCGGCGGCCGGTGCGACGCTGCGCGGGGTCGCGGGGTCGTCGGAGAACGTCACGTCGTACGCCACGACGCCCGGCATGCCAGTGGTGGCGGTGAAGGTCACCGGCGTGACCAGGTCCTGGCCGTCGGTCCGGGTCAGCCGCGGCAGCGCCGGGTCCGGGTTCGCCCAGGCCGTCCGGGTCTCGGAGAGCTCCCCGGCGGCGTCACGGCTCCGCACGAGCAGCGCGCTCAGGCCGGTGTCGTCGAGGTACCACGGGATGTCCGCGGTACCGTCCGCGCGGGCCGGCACGATCACCGTCCGCTCCGGCCGCTCCCCGCCGATCGACGGCGTGACCAGGTACTCCTGGACGTCCGGCGTGCGCGGGGTCAGGTGGAACGTGGGGGTGGCGCCCAGGTAGACGATGCCCTCGGGGTCGCGCACGACCAGCGGGCCGTCGTCGACCAGGAACTCGTAGGCGTACTCGTCGTACTCGGTGCCGTCCCGGCCGACCGTGCGGACGGTGAGGAACTGCGTGCCTCCGCGCCGCGGGGCGATCGTCACGGTCGCGTCGCCACCGGCGTCGGCGTCGGCTGTCCCGGTCTGCCCGTCGTCGGTCCGCCAGACGAACGACGCGGCGTCGGGGATGCGGGCTCTCAGCGTGAAGGCGCCCGGCACGCCGACGTTGTAGTTCAGGTCGGGCTCGAGGGCCGGCTCACGGTAGGCGGTGGAATCGACGATCGGCCGGGTGTCGCCGGCCGCGGCCGCGGTGCCGGACCCCAGGACGGCGGTGCCGACCACCATCGCGGCGGTCGCGGCCAGAGAGATCAAAAGCCGCAAAGGCCTTGGGTACGCACGCATGCCTGTCGTTCTCCCCCGAAGATGCGTCGCCGATGACCGACGCCCGCAGAAGGTTCGCACAAAAGGTGGTCCCCGGCGACCCCGTTGTCCACAACGGAATCGCCGAAGTTCCACCCGATTCGTCTTCAGTCGCCCCGACGCCCGCCGATCATCCCGGGCGGGGCACCCGAAGTAACCGGGTTCCCGCGGCCGTCGACGAGATGTCACCATGTCCGATGCGCCGATCATGGGCGGAAGGGGACGATGACGTGCAGGTGCTACGGATTCCGTTCACCAACGGCGGGCCGGCCTCTCCCCTGCGGCATGCCAGCCGCGACGCCCTGACCCGCGAGCTCCCCGGATGCACCGACGACCTGGTCGCCGACGCGCTCCTGGTGATCAGCGAGCTCGTCCAGAACGTCAGCCAGCACACCCGCTCCGACGGCGAACTCGTCCTCAGCATCGCCGGCGGCGTCGTCCTGATCGAGGTCCACGACGACGATCCGGCCGCACCACGGCTGCGGCACCCCGCCGGCCTGCAGGCCGGCGGACGCGGTCTGCTGCTGGTCGAGGGCATGGCCGACAACTGGGGTGTACGCCGGCTCGATACTGGGAAGACGGTGTGGGCCCGCTTGCCCCTCGCCATGGCGGGTGGCACGCTCACCCCCGCATGATCACGGGTGTGAGCAGCCATGACGGCGGCGGGACCTCCAGCTGAGGAACGAGGCCAGGATGAGCACTCACACGCCGCTGCTCCAGGTTCTGGTGGTCGACGACGACCTCGGCGACGTCGCCCTGATGGAGAACGCGTTCGCCGATCACAGCGTCCACAGCAAGCTGCACCACGTCGCCGACGGCGCTCAGGCGATGGCGTTCCTGCGCCGGGAGAGCCCGTACGACGACGCGCCACGACCGGATCTGATCCTGCTGGATCTGAACATGCCGCGGGTCGACGGCCGGCAGGTCCTCACCCGGATCAAGGCCGACGACGATCTCAAGGCGATCCCGACCGTGGTGCTCACCACCTCGGCGGCGGACAGCGACATCTTCTCCAGCTACACCGCCCACGCGAACGCGTATGTCACCAAGCCCATCGACCTGGACGATTTCGACCGTGTCGTCGTCATGATCCGTAACTTCTACGGCCACACCGCCGCTCTGCCCCGCCGCACCTCGGATGAGGCCTCGACCTGATCGGGAGTCGGTTTACCGATCCCGGGGCCGGGCAGTTCACAGACAGGCGGGAAGGACCACGACACGATGGAGATCGTCAGACGTCAGTTCCGCAACGGTGACCCGGCGCGGCCGCTCCGGCACGGCGCCCGCAGCGCCCTACGGGAGGCGAGCGGCGAGCACGGCGACGCCGAGTGGATCGACGACGTCCTCATCGTGATCAGCGAACTGGTCCAGAACGTCACCCAGCACACCCACAGCCCCGGTGAGCTCGTCGTCAGCGTCGAGCCCGGCATGGTCCTGGTCGAGGTCGGCGACGGCGACACCACCACGCCGGTCAGCCCGTCGCCCGACGCGCTCGGCGCCGGCGGGCGGGGGCTGCTGCTGATCGCGGCCGTCTCCCGGCAGTGGGGAGTTCGCACGTGTCCCCGCGGCAAGGTGGTGTGGGCGCGGCTGCCGACGATCGCCGGTCCCGGCGAGCCGCCGGTCAGGACCCGAGGTGACTACGCAGCTTGACCAGGGCGCGGGTGATCAGCCGGGACACGTGCATCTGCGAGATGCCGACCTGCTCGGCGATCTCCTGCTGAGTCTGGTTGCCGTAGAAGCGCAACGTGAGAATCCGCTGCTCCCGCTCGTCCAACGTGGCAAGCGCCGGGCCGAGCGCGACACGCAGCTCGGCGTTCTCGAAGCCCTCGTCGATGGCGCCGAGCGTCTCGCCGAGCTCGGCGTCGCCCTCCGCGCCGACCGGCATCGACAGGCTCGTCGCCGCGTATGCGCGAGCGCCTTCCAGGCCCTCGAGGATCTCTTCCTCGGTGGTCTCCAGGTGTGCGGCGATGTCCGCCACGGTCGGCGCCCGGCCCAGCGTGTGGGTCAGCTCGTTGTTCGCCGACGTGATCGCCATCCGCAGTTCCTGCAGGCGGCGCGGCACCCGGACCATCCACGTGCGGTCCCGGAAGTGCCGCCGGATCTCACCGAGCACGGTCGGGACGGCCAGCGCGGCGAAGTCCACGCCCCGTTCCGCGTCGTACCGATCGACCGCCTTGATCAGACCGACCATCGCGACCTGGGTCAGGTCGCCCAGGGGCTCGCCGCGGCCGTTGTAGCGGCGCGCCAGGTGCTGCGCCAGCGGGAGCCAGGCCTCGATCACCCTCTCCCGCAGGCGGGCACGGCGTGCGTCGTCCGGCGCTGTCCGGGAGAGCTCGTTGAGGAGATCGGCTGCGTCCTGAGTGACAACTGATGTCGACACCTACGGGCCTCCTTGCCATGCGGCAAAAGTTGCCGCGGGTTGCAGCCTAGCCGTTTTACCGATCTACCGCCAGCCGAAAGTATGAGATGCCCCAGCTCACACGCCATATCATTCACGTTCGCTCGCCTAAATCCATTGTGGCCGCCCCGCGCCGGCTGTAGATCTTCGGACTCTCAGCCACTTGTCAGCGGCCTCGCCTTTCCTGAAGGCGAGACATATGGCAAGTTCTGGTCAGCGGGGGCAGCCACGGGACGGGGGGAGGCTGGCGGATGACGCCTAGTCGAAAGGCGAGACGTCTCCTCCTGCGAGTGTCACTTCTGGCCGCCGCGCTCACCGCGGGTTCGCTGTTCGCACCCGTCGCGGCCCAGGCCGACCCCCTGACGAGGATCCCGTCCGCACCGTGCCAGCCCGACGGCGTCGCGCCCTCCGACTCGGCGATGGCCGACCGGCTGCGCTCCCAGCTGAACGGCCGCCGGCTCGGCCGGGCCGTCAGCGGCTACAGCGTCTCCTGCGCCCGGGCGATCGTCAGCCACGTGCAGGCCCGCGGGATGGACCAGCGCGCGGCCGTGATCGCCGTGGCCACCGCGATCGCCGAGAGCACCCTGCACAACTACACCCGCGCCGTCGACCACGACAGCCTCGGGCTGTTCCAGCAACGCCCGTCCCAGGGCTGGGGCAAGCCCGGCCAGCTCGTCGACGTCCGCTATGCCACGCAGGCCTTCCTGAACGCGATGACTCGCAAGCATCCGGGCAACGGCTGGCTGACCGGCGACATCGGGCAGATCTGCCAGCGTGTGCAGGTTTCGGCCTACCCCTTGGCGTACTCGACAGAGGTGCACGACGCGCAACTGCTCGTCACCACCCTGTGGCCGCACGTTGCCGCGGCCGCCGCCACGGCCGGGTCCAACGGCACGCCGACGACGACGACCGCCCGGGGCCCGTTCCAGCGGTCCCTGATCACCGTCGCGACCAGCCAGAGCCTGTCCGACGCCCGGCACGATTTCCTGCTCGCCGACTGGAACGGCGACCAGCGCCCCGACCTGGTCGTGGTGCAGCGCTCGGGCACGACGACCGGCGGCACCACGCTGTCCATCTTCGACGGCAGGTCGACCCTGCCGACGGCGGCGATGAACTTCCAGCGCCTGCTGTTGCAGACCGGCACGATGCTGGGGCCGACCGACGACCGGTACTCGTTCGCCATGGCGGACTGGAACGCGGACGCCCGCCCGGACCTGATCGTGATCCAGAAATCCGGCACCGCGAGCGGCAAGACGGAATTCCGGGTCATCGACGGCGCCTCCGGCTTCCGGCGCTACCTGCAGGAGAGCGTCACCGTGCTCGGGGCGACCGACGCACCCGTCACGTACTCGGTCGCGGACTGGAACACCGACGGCAAACCGGACCTGGTGGCCGTGCAGAAATCGGGCACCCCCAGCGGCAAGACGGAGCTGCGCATCGTCGACGGCGCCTCCGGCTTCCAGCGCTTCCTGCTGGAGACGGTCACCGCGCTCGGCGCGACCGCCGAGCGGCACGTGTTCGCCGTCGCGGACTGGAACACCGACGGCCGGCTCGATCTGGTCATGGTGCAGAAATCGGGTACGAAGAGCGGCAAGACGGAGCTGCGCGTCCTCAATGGCGCCTCCGGCTTCCAGCGCAATCTGCTGCAGACCGCCACCGCGCTCGGCGCGACCGCCGACCGGCACTCCTTCGCCCTGACCGACTGGGACGACAACGGCAAGCTCGACCTGGTCATGGTGCAGAAATCGGGCACCGCGAGCGGCCGCACCGAGGCGCGCGTTCTCGGGGGATAGTTCGGAAACCTGAGTGCCGGCCCGCGGCGTTGCTCCGAGCTTCAGCGGGACGTCTCCGGCGCTCGTGGACCGGGTGTCGGGCCATCACGACGAGATCCGTGAGAACCGGGAACGCGACAGCCGATCGCGGGTCAGGCGCGGGCCGTCGTCCGGGCCAGGAAGGGCAGTAGCAGCGCGACCGTCTCGTCCGGGAACTGGGTGTGCGGGTAGTGGCCGGCGCCCTCGACGACCGCGAGCGACCCGATCCCGGCCGGCAGCGCGGCGACGATCGCCTCGCCCTCGGCGATCGGGTCGGCCCAGTCCGGGTCGAGTGAGCCCTCGACGATCAGCGCGGGGCAGCGCACGTCGGGCAGGTGCGCGCCGGCGTCGGTGGGAGCGGACTTGCCCATCGCCTGCATCGCCTTCATCCGGGCCGGCTCGCTCATCATGCGCCGGATCTGCTCGACTCGCGCGGGCCAGTCGGCCGGCTTGCGACCCGGGTACGCCACGTCGAGGTAGCTGAGCCACATCTTCACGCTGCCGGTGACGGCGGTGCCGATCAGCCGGAACGCGCCGGCCCGGTAGGTCTTGGATCGGAAGTCGCCCAGCCGGATCGACTGCGCGCGGGTGAACGGGGCGAGTTCGACGACACCGGTGACGAGCTCGGGCGCCTGTGCGGCGGCGATCGTGACGGCGCCACCGGAGATCGAGTGGCCGACCAGCACGGCCGGCCCGCCGAGGTGACGGATCAGCGCGATCAGATCGGCGGCGATGTCGGTGCGGCTGAACGACGGCCACTCGGTGCTGGACTCGCCGCAGCCACGCAGGTCGGCGGCGGCGACCCGGTAACCGGCCTCGACCAGCCGCGGGATCACGAACCGGTAGGCCGCGCGGCTGTCGCCCATCCCGTGGGAGAGCACCACCAGCGGCCCCTCGCCGGTCACCTCGTAGGCGATGGTTCCGCCGCCGACGCTCAAGTACTCGGTCATGACATCCTCCGGGGTTAGCTCCACCTGTTAGCCCTAAAGCTAATGCAGTTAGCTAATACCGTCAAGGGCGTACGGAAAGCGCCGGTCCGCTCAACCTCTCCACTGATCCCGGGAAGCGCCGGTCAGCCCTGAAGGATGGCGGCCAGGGTCGCCGGGTTGATGTTGCGGCCGGAGACCACGGCGACCACGGGCCGGTCGTCCGGGACGAGACCCGCGAGCACGGCGGCCACCGCGACCGCCCCGGCGCCCTCGGCCACGACGCCCCGGTCGAGGGCCAGGTGCCGGATCGCGGCGCGGAGCTGCTCCTCGGAGACCGCCACGATCCGGTCGACGTACCGGGCGACGAGGCCGATCGTGACCGATCCCGGCTCGATGTTGCCGGAGATGCCGTCCGCGATCGTGTCGCCGACCTCCACGTCCACCTGCCGGCCGGCAGCGACCGCGGAGGAGACGGCACGGGACACGGCCGACTCGACACCCACGACCCGTACACCCGGGTGTTGTGCGGCCCAGAGGCCGAGGCCGGCGGCGAGTCCTCCGCCGCCGGCCGCGCAGACCACGGTCAGCGGTCCAGGATGCTGGGTGGCCAGCTCGCAGCCGATGGTGGCCTGGCCGGCGATGACGGACGGGTCGTTGTACGGCGACAGGTACCGGCTGCCCGGCCCGGCCAGTCCGATGGCGTGCCGCTCGGCGTCGTCGTAGGTGGCGCCGAATTGGATCAGGTCCGCGCCGAGCGTACGCAAAGCATCGATCTTGATCGGCGAGGCGGACGTCGCGGTCACCACGGTGGCCTGCCTGCCGAGCCGCTGGGCGGCCCACGTCAGACCGAGGCCGTGGTTGCCGGCCGACGCGGTCACGGCTCGGAGCTGGGGGTCGATCGCGTCGAGCCCGGCCAGCGCCCCGCGCACCTTGAAGGAGCCGGTCGGCTGCAGCGACTCCAGCTTGAGCATCAGCCCCTCGTCGCCGATCAGCGGGGTCGGCGGCAGGGTGGCGCCGATCAGCCGTTCCGCGCGCTCGACATCGGCCCAGGTGGGAAGTGTGGTCACGGGACACAGTCTGGCCGAGGTAGTGCTGGCTGTACCACCGATCTTGCAGCCAGGGGGATGGGTTCGGCGGCGGCGCGTCAATAGCGTTCTCCCCATGAAGACATCGACGAAGATTGCCAGCGTGATGGTGGCCGCCACCGCGGTCGTCGCGGCCTCGGTCCCGGTGGCCGGCGCGACGCCGATCACCCCGGACCGGACCGCTGTCCTCCAGCGTGACGCTGACGCGATGCTCGAGTACGGCACCCCGGGCGTACTGGCCGAGGTGGACACGCCGCACGGCGACCTGCGGGTACGCAGCGGATTCGGCAACGTGGAGGCGGGCACGCCGGTGCCGTGGGACGCGAAGTTCCGGATCGGCAGCTTCACCAAGACGTACGTCGCGACGACGGTGCTCCAGCTGGTCGGCGAGGGCCGGCTGTCGCTGGACGACAAGGTCGACAAGGTGCTGCCGGGCGTGGTGCGCGGCAACGGCAACGACGGCCGCCGGATCACCGTGCGCCAGCTGCTTCAGCACACCAGCGGCCTGCCCGACTACCTGGCCGGGCTGCCGGACCTCTTCACCGAGGAGGGCTTCCAGCGGATCCGGTACCAGACCATCACGCCGGAGCGGGCGATCGAGCTCGCGATGGGTTTCCCGCCGGAGTTCGCGCCCGGCACCCAGTGGAACTACTCCAACACCAACTACATGCTGGCCGGGATGATCATCGAGAAGGTCACCGGGCACTCCTGGCAGTCGGAGGTGCAGCGCCGCATCATCAAACCCCTCCACCTCACCAACACCTACACCCCGGGTACGCGGACCACGATCCCGAACCCGCATGCGGTCGGCTACGAGCGCTTCCCCGGTGAGGGCGCGACCCCGGACGACCCGAAGTACGGCGAGCCGATCGACGCGACCAACCTGAACCCGTCCTGGGGCGGCGCCGCCGGCGAGATGATCAGCACCGCGAGCGACGGCAACCGGTTCCTGCGCGCCCTGCTCGGCGGCCACCTGCTCCGGCCGGCGCAGCTCGCCGAGATGAAGCGCACGGTCCCGACCAACGACGGTTTCCGGGGGAACTGGCCCGGCGCCCGCTACGGCCTGGGCCTGATGTACGTGCCGAACGAGTGCGGCGGCGCCTGGTCCCACGGCGGCGACATCATGGGCTTCAAGACCCGTAACGGCGCCACCGGCGACGGTTCCCGCAGCGTCGTGATCACGTTCAACACCGACTCGTTCAAGCCGGACCCGGGCGTGCAGCCCCCGGCCACCGATGTCTCCATCCCGCTGATCAACCACGCCCTCTGCGGCTGACGCTGACCAACAGCGAGCCGGGACTCAGAGACTGATCCGGGAGAACAGCGACTCACCCGCGGCACGAGCGTCGGCGGCCGGCTCACTGAGCTCGGCCGCCACCTCGCGCAGGTGGTCCGCGGGGTAGAGCTCGTCGAACTCCTCGTCCGCCCCAACAGAGACACTTGCCGGCGGGAACTATAGGGCTGGGATGGGCGACCATAGGGGTATGGCGTGTGATCGGTGGCGCGAGATGCTGTCCGCGCAGCTCGACGGCGAGGACGACCCGGCCGACCGGCCCCGGGTCGACGAGCACGTGGCGGGTTGTGCCGCGTGCCGCGAGTGGCTGGACCAGGCCGCCGCGGTGAACAGACTGACCCGGACGAGCCTGGCGACCCCGGTGCCGGACCTGACCGCGGCGATCCTGGCTGCCGTGCCGGAACGCAAGCCGCCGCTGCTCTCCCGGGCCTGGCTCTTCGTCGCGCTGGCGGCGGTCGGCGCGGTGCAGCTGATCCTCGGGCTGTCCCAGGTCGGCGGGGTGGCCGGGAGTCACACCGACCACGCGGGCCTGGACGCCACTCCGGGGCATCTCTGGCACGAGTCGGCCGCCTGGAACGTCGCGGTCGGCGCCGCATTCCTCTTCATCGCCCTGCGCCGCTCCCGCCCGTCCGGCCTGGTGCCGATGCTCACCGCGTTCGTCGGCATGCTCCTGCTGCTGTCGGTGAACGACCTCTCGGCCGGCCGCGTCGACGCCCAGCGCCTGATCAGCCACGGTTTCGTGCTGGTGGGATATCTGCTCGTCGTGGCCCTGTCCCGCAAGCGGACCGCGCCCGCTCCGCCGGGGTCGCACGCGACGACCGGCTGGCGAGCGCATTTCGACGAGGCCGAGGACACCGTCGAGGAGGCGCCGGCCGGACCGCGGCTGCGGCTCGTGCCCCGCACCGGCCCGATGACCGCGCGCCACGAGGAGCGCCGAGCGGCTTAAAAGGCCGAGCGGCTTAAAAGGAGGAAGAGGGCCGGACGGATAACTCACGCCACTCGTCGTCCGGCCCGGCCAGAAGCGCACGCACCGTGTCCAACGCGGCGTCCTCGCCGTCGAACTCGAAGAAGTGGGAGACGCCGTCACCGCCACCGGTGCGCTGCTCCACATACCACTGATCGCCGCTCACGCGAAGGTAGACATCCTTGCGCCCGAGGCGACCCCACTTGCCGTTCCACCAGTGCTTACGCTGCTCCATCCCGGCACTGTATCGAACATGTGTTCGAACAGCGCCGGGCGGGGTGGATCTTTTGGGAGGAGCATCGGTCAGCGGTGCTGCGGCGGCTCCTGGTCCCGTGCGGTGTGAGCGTTGACGTCACTCACCGCACCCGGCCCGGCACGATTGGCCACCAGCGCGTCGCGGATCTGGGTCAGCAGCACGATGTCCTCGCTGGGCGCGGCCGGCGGCGGCTCCTCACCGCGGGCGCGGCGCTCGGCGAGCTTGTTGAGCGGGAAGACGACCAGGAAGTAGAGCACGGCAGCGGTCAGCACGAAGGTGATGAGCGCGTTCAGGAACGTCGCGTAGTCGAAAAACACACCGTCGCGCGCCTTCCAAGCGCCGGCGCCGACGCCCGTCCCACCGCCGATCAGCTGGATCAGCGGCTTGAGGAAGCCGTTGGTGAACGCGGTGACCACCGTGGTGAAGGCGGCGCCGATGACGATGCCGACGGCGAGGTCGACGACGTTCCCGCGCATGATGAAGTCTTTGAAGCCTTTGAGCATGAAGCACTCCTGGATGAGAGCCGAGGGATTTCAGGCAGCAGTTGCCCGCCGCAGGTCCCCGACAAACTACGCCGAACGCACACGATGCGGCAGAGGCGACATCGGCGCGAGCGCGTGCGCGGCCAAGAATCCGTCGACCGCGCTCTGCCAGGGAAAAGTCTCGGCGCGAGCACGTGCTTCGGTACGCCGATCGGGCCGCTCGAGCAAGGCGCGCACCGCCGCCGCGTACTCCGCCCCTCCGCCTCCGGCGGCCAGGCCGGCCTCGCCGATCACCTCGGGCAGCGCGCTCTCCGCACTCACCACCACCGGCGTGCCGCTCGCGAGCGCCTCCAGCGCGGCCAGCCCGAACGTCTCCACCGGCCCGGGCGCCAGCACCACGTCGGCGGTCGCCAGCAGCGTCGCCAGCTCGTTCCGGTCCTTCAGATAGCCGGTGAACCGGGCCGGCAGCCCACGCACGGCCGCCTCCTCCTGCAGGGCCTGACGCAGCGGCCCGCCACCGGCCACCACCAGCACCGCCGGCACGCCCTCGGCCCGGAGCGCCGCCACGGCCGCCAGCGACCGCCGCGGTTTCTTCTCCGCCGACAACCGCCCACAGTGCACCAGCAGGACATCTCCGTCGGCCGCCCACTTCCGCCGCGCCACGGGGTCATGCCGGTCCGGCCCAAACCCCTCGAGATCCACTCCCAGGGGTACGCGGAGCAGGTTCGTCGCCCCGATCCGCTTGAACTCCGTGGCCGCCCAGCCGGTCGTGCACACCACGATGTCGTGCGCGGCGGCCGTCCGGGCGTTCAGCAGATCCGCCGCCCGCTCCCCGGCCCGCGCCCACGGCCCGAACATCCGTCCCAGCCCGTCCAGGCTCTCGTGCGAGACCATCATCGACCGGATCTCCCGGCGCCGGGCCCACGAGCCGATCCACCGCAGCGTGGTCCGGTCGGACACCTCGAGCCGGTCGGGCGCCAGCCAGGACAGCACCTTGCCGACCCGCCGCCGGTCGATCAGCGCCCGGTAGCCGCCCAGCCCCGGCACCCTCGGCGCGGCCAGCGTGATCACCCGGCCCTGCTCGGTCTCCTGCTCGCTGTCCCGTTCACCGGGCACCACCAGCACCGCCTCGTGGCCGGCTCGCTGGTATCCGGCGCCGAGTTCCCGGAGCGCCGTCCGTAACCCACCCGACGTCTCGGTGACGAAGTTCGCCACCCGGACGATCCGCACTCCCATACCCACCCTTTCAGGCCGCCGTCGCCAGCACCGGCGCCGCCGTCGTCTCCAGTACAGCTCGGTAGTGGCCGATCAGCTCGTCACCCACGGCGGACCAGCTGCGGCCCTCGATCGCGGCACGACCCGCCACCCCGTAGGCGGCCCGCCGCCCCGGATCCGCGGCCAGCCCAGCGACCGCGTCGGTGAAGCCCCGCTCGACGAACGGCGGAACGAGAAGCCCGGTCAGGTCGTGGTGCACCAGGTCGAGCGGGCCACCCGCGGCCGGCGCCACCACGGGCACCCCGCTGGCCATCGCCTCCTGGATCGCCTGCCCGAACGTCTCGTACGGACCGGTGTGCGCGAAGACGTCCAGCGACGCGTACAGCCGGGACAGCTCCTCGCCGTGCTTGACCCCGAGGAACGTCGCTTCCGGGAGCGCCTTGTGCAGATCGCCGGCGGCGGGTCCGTCGCCGACCACGACCAGGCGTACGCCGGGCAGCCGGCTCACGCCCGCCAGCAGGTCGACCTGCTTCTCCACCGCGAGCCGGCCGATGAAGCCGACGATCACCTCGCCGTGGGGCGCGAGCCGGCGGCGCAGGTCCTCGTCGCGGTGGCGGGGGTGGAACCGCACGTCGTCGACGCCCCGGCGCCAGAGGTGCAGGCGGTCCACGCCGTGGGCGGTCAGGGCGGCGGCCGATTCGGTGGACGGGACCAGGGTCCGGTCGGCTTTGTTGTGGACCTTGCGGATCCAGCTCCAGGCCGCCCGCTCCGTCATGCCGAGGTGATACAGCTTGGCGTACGCGGCGATGTCGGTCTGGTAGACGGCGACCATGGGCAGTCGCAGCGAGCGGGCCGCGGAGGCGCCCCACGCTCCGAGGAAGAAGGGGCTGGCCAGGTGGACCACGTCGGTGCGGTGCGCGCGCATGGCCGCCGTGAGGGCCGGCGTCGGCAGGCCGAGTCGCAGCTCCGGATAGCCGGGCATCGGCACCGAGGAGATCCGGTACACCGGGTACGGGACGTCGACCGGGGTGCGGCCGGCGTGACGTGCGGCGATGACGATCGGTTGATGGCCGCGTTGCAACAGGTGCTCGGCGGTACGGACCACCGAGTTGGCGACGCCGTTCACCAAAGGTAGGAAAGACTCCGTGACCAAGGCGACTCGCATACCGCTGAGGATGATCGGAGGCATTGACCGCACCCGGCGCGAGCTGATGACATGCAGCGGAACGCTGGGCAACATGATCGCATTTCAGCCAGTGTTCGCCCAGCGGCCGCAATGCGGTGGTGGACGGCCGAGAGAGTGATGCCCGTGGATCGACGTAACTTGCTTCGGACGGCTGCGGCCGCTCCGGCCGTACCCCTGCTCCTGTCCGCCTCGACACCCGCCCAGGCCGACGCCGCGCCGGCGGGCAAAGGCCCCGGCCGCTTCGCGATCGCCGTGCTGCCGGACACCCAGTACCTTTTCGACGCGGACGCCGCGGACCCGGCGCCGCTGCGCGAGACGTTCCGCTATCTGGTGCAGCAGCGGGCTGCCGTCTTCCTGACGCACCTGGGCGACGTCACCGAGCACGGGACGGCCGCCGAGATCGCGCTGGCGTCGAGGACCTTCGAGCAGATCGATGGGAAGCTGCCCTACAGCGTGCTGGCCGGCAACCACGACATCAACGGCGGCACCACCGACGAGCGCGGCGACAGCCCGTACCTGCGGGCGTTCGGCCCGCACCGGTTCGCCGGCCGCCCCACGTTCCTCGGCGCTTCCCCCGGCGGCTACAACAGCGCCCACCTGTTCAACGGCGCCGGCCGCCAGTGGATGGTCCTGGCGCTCGACTGGCAGATCTCGGATACCGGGCTGGCCTGGGCACGCGACATGATCGCCGCGCATCCCCGCGTGCCGGTCATCCTCACGACGCACGACCTCGCGTTCCCCGACTACGCGGGCAAGGCGGCGATCTCCGACCGCGGCCGGCGCCTGTGGGACGGCCTGATCGCCGACCACGACCAGATCTTCCTCACCCTGAACGGGCACCACTGGCCGCCGGCACGCACGGTCCTGCCGAACACCGCCGGCCACGACGTCCACGTGCACATCACCAACTACCAGGACCGCTACTACGGAGGGGCGGCGATGATCCGCCTCTACACGTTCGACCTGGCTCGCAACGTGATCGACGTGGAGACCTTCTCGCCCTGGTTCCTGGCCCGCAAGCCGGCCACGCCGCTGGAGTCCGAGGTCAGCCAGCTCACCGGCCCCGACGACCGGTTCAGCTTGGCCATCGACTTCCGGTCCCGCTTCGCCGGCTTCGACCCGCCGGCGCTGCCCGCTCCCCGCCCCGCGGCCTCGGTGATCAGCAGGCAGACGGTCGCCTACTGGCGGTTCGACGGCGCGGGCCAGTCGGTCGGCGACGGCGCGGTGGTGCGAGACCAGACAGGCAAAGGCAACGATCTTTCGGTACGCCGACTGGCGAACAGCGGTCCGGAAATGTTGGAGCTCAGCACCGACCACCACGAGAACGCACCCGCGCACACGAGCTTGCGCTTCGACGGTGGCAAGAACCCCGACCGTGGCGCCATCCTGCAGACCGGCCCGAACGCCCCGGTCAACAGCATGAAGTTCCTGGACGGCTACACCATCGAAACGTTCCTCAAGCTGCCCGACCCGTTCGTGGGCGACCACGCGTTCATGGGAATCTGGAGTTTCGAGGGCCGCAACGGCGACGCCGGCAAGACGAACGGCTGGTCTCCCTTGGAGTGCACCTGCAGCCTGAACCTGTCGTCGGAGCGCTTCCTGCAGTACGTCGTCTACCCCGAGACGGTGGACGCGTCCCCCACGTCATGGAGCCACGCCTTGCCGATGGGCAGGTGGACGCACGTAGCGGTGGTGAACGACAGCCGCCACACAACCGTCTACGTGGACGGCGCCCCCATTGTCCGCAATCCCGGCCAGTTCTCCCGCGGCATCGCCACCCTCGGCCGCCCCTTCACGATCGGTGCGACATCCTTCGATCTGCGCTACGGCCAAGGCTTCTACGGCTGGCTCGGTGACACCCGCATCACTGCCCGCGCCCTGCCCCCAAAGCAGTTTCTCTCACCGCCCGCGCCCTGACCCGCCCGCGCCCTGACCCGCCCGCGCCCTGACCCGCCCGCGCCCTGACCCCGCTCGCGTCCTGACCCTTCTGTAACCGCCGGCGCGAGGCGGTTTCTGACTTCGCTCTGATTTCACTCTCAGGATCCGTCGACGCCACGTGGGATCCGTCATAGGCTGTCGGCCCGGCAGACGCCAGGTGACGGAAGGCACACTCATGCCCGACACCCTCCTACCCGACAGCTCGGTCGACATCCACACGGATGTCGACGGCAGCCTGGTGGTCCAGCCTCACGGTGCGATGGACGACGGCTGCGCCGTGCATTTCCGCCAGGTCCTGGTCCACGCGATCCGCAAGGTGCGCCCCCTGCGCCTGATCCTGGACCTGGCCGATGTCTCGGATGTCGATCCGATCAACCTCGGCACCTTGGCGGCGCTCTGTGACTTGGCAGACGACCATCACGTGATCGTCTTCATGGACAACTCGTCGACCACGATCGCCGACCAGCTCCAGGCCGCCGGCGTCCCCCGCCAGCGCCTCCGCCTACGTTCACCGAGCACACTTCACCTCTTCGCGGAAAACAAGAATGACTTCTTCGCGGAAAACAAAAATGGCCCGCCCGGTTAGGGGCAGGCCATAAAAGCATTGTCCAGGGAAAACAGTTGAGGCCCCACCAGTGGTGGGGCCTCAACCATACGTTTAGTCCGGCGGCGTCCTACTCTCCCACACCCTCCCGAGTGCAGTACCATCGGCGCTGGCAGGCTTAGCTTCCGGGTTCGGAATGAGACCGGGCGTTTCCCTGCCGCTATGACCACCGAAACACT
>NZ_BSTL01000026.1:0-140701 GCF_030269485.1 Actinoplanes sp. NBRC 103695
TCCTACCACCAACCGCGCCCGGCCACGGCCGCGACCGGCCGCAGCAACGGTGAGCAGGCACCCGGGCGCCTGGCAAGCCGCCCCGACCCCGCACCGGGCGCAAGCAACGGCAACCAGGGCGAGCAGGTACCCCCGCACCGGGCGCGAGCGACGGCAACCAGGGTGAGCGGACACCCCGCCCCGACCCCGCACCGCACGCAAGCAACCGCAACCAAGGCGAGCGGACACCCCAGCCCGACCCCGCACCGGGCACTAGCGGGCGAGCTCGTCCTCGACGAACGCGGGCCTCGCGAGCGTGATCGCCGGGACGGCCGCCATGAGGATGACAGCGAGCAGGAACAGCAGCGGCAGGGTCCACCCGCCGCTCACGTCGTGCAGCAGCCCGACGAGCAGCGGACCGAGCGCGCCGAGCGCGTACGCGACGCCCTGGGCGAAGCCGCTCAGCGCGACCGTCCCGCCGGGAGTCCGGGTGCGATCGTTGATGAGCACGAGGCAGACCGGGAACAGGATCGACCCCGAGCCGATGAACAGCACCCAGAGCAGGGTGAGTGTCGCGGGTGCGAGCAGCAGACCGAGGTAGCCGAGCACGAAGCTCGCGATCCCGGCGGCGATCAGCCGGCCGACGTTGCGCAGCCGCGCGACGAGCAGGGGCGCGATGAGTGCCAGGGGCACGCTGATGAGGCCGGTGACGGCGAGGAGCACACCGGCCTCGGTCGGCGTCGAGCCGGCGATGTCGCCGAGGATCTCGGGCAGCCACGCGAAGGCCGCGTAGGTGCAGATCGTGCTGGTCGAGAAGACGACGGTGATCGACAGGGCCACGCGTGACCGCCACAGTCGCGTGACGAGGGCGGGCGGCGGGGACTCGGCGGCATCCGGGGGTCGCCGGCGGCGCTCCCGCGCGATGAGGACGAACCACGGAACGAGCGCGACCACCGAGGTCACCGACCAGATGCCGAGCGAGAACCGCCAGCCGAGCCGCTCGGCGACCGGCGCGGCGACCGCGGCGGGCACGGCCGTGCTCAGGCCCACGATGCAGACGTAGACGGCGGTCAGCAACGCCACCCGGTCGGGGAAGTAGCGCCGCACGATCGGCGGCAGCAGCACGTTGCCGATGCCCGTACCGGCGAGCGCGACGACACTGCCGGCGAGCAGCACCGCGAAGCCCGGGGCGAACGCGCGCACAAGGTGGCCGGCGGTCATGAGCAGCAACGCGAGCACGATGCCGCCGTCGAGGCCGAAGCCGCGGGCGACGCGCGGCGCGATGAACCCGGATGCCGCCAACAGGATCGGTGGCAGCGTGCCGAGCAGCCCGACGCCGATGTTCGATATCGGGATGTCCACCCGGATGGCGCCGAGGATCGGCGAGATCACCGCGACCGCCTGGCGCAGGGTGAGCGCTACGAGCACGATGCCTAGCAGCGCGGCGGCGCGTCCGGCCCACAGCGGTAAGGGGCGGTGCTCAGGCATCTCCTTACCTTAGTACCCCCGGCCGGGGATCCTGATCATGCCCCTGGGAAGCGACGTCCTGCCGTTCAGACCGTGGATTCGCGCCGCAGCAGCAATGCGGCCTTGTCGGGCTTGCCGGCGGCGGTGAGCGGGACCTCGTCGATGACCGTGACCGCGGCGGGGGCGGCCGCCGGCCTACGCCGTCTTCGGCGCCTTCGTGGTCGGCGCTGCTGACCTTCATCTAGCGCCGCGAGGCCCGCGTCGCACGATCCGACTACTTGAAGAGTCAAAAGTCACAGATTCAAGTGTGAAGACATATGAGATCGTCGATGGATGCTCGTCACCGCCAGGTCGCATCGGCTCCTGCTGGTCGAGGATGACGCCGAACTCAGGGACATGCTCACCGAGACGTTCGCCGACGAGGGCTACCTCGTCGACGGCGCCCCCGACGGCCAGCGCGGCCTGCACTTAGGCCTGACGAGGACATACGACGTGATGGTCGTCGACCGGATGCTGCCCGCCCTCGACGGGCTCGCCCTCGTCGCCAAGCTGCGCGCCCGGGCCTGCACCGCCCGGGCGTTGATGCTCACCGCCCTCGGCACCGTCGGCGACCGCATCGCCGGCCTCGACGGCGGCGCCGACGACTACCTGACCAAACCCTTCGAGCTGGACGAGCTGAGCGCGCGCGTCCGGGCCTTGTGCCGGCGGACCACCGAGTCGGCGGACGCCCTGCGCATCGGGCCCGGCCTGCTCGACCTGTCCCTGCGCGACGTCCAGCTGCCGGACGGCACCCGGGTCGGGCTGTCCGCCCGCGAGTTCGAACTGCTCCGCATGCTGGCCGCCCGGCCCGGCGCGGTGCACTCCCGCAACGAGCTGCGGTGCCGGGTCTTCGACGAGGCGGCGGGCTCCTCCATCGTGGACACCTACGTCTACTACCTGCGCCGCAAACTGGGCCGCGACGCGGTGAAGACGGTGCACGGCCTCGGCTACCGGCTGGGCACCCTGTGAGGCGGTTCTTCGCCCCGCACGCCGACCTCGACCCCGACGAACTGGCCATGGTCTGCCGGGCCCGGTTCCGGGTCGGCATCGTGGTCGGCCTGATCGTCTGCGCATCCGTCGGCCTGATCGGGGCGGTCGCCTACTTCGCGCTGGTCCGCTCCCAGGACGACCTGATCGACCAAGAACTCGCGACGTCCGTGGTCAGCGCCGACCCGTCCGGCCCGCCGAACTGCGTGTGGCAGTTCGTCCGCCGCGACGGCGTGGTCACCACCGGCCGGGCCTCGGCGCCGGCCGGATTCCCGCTGCTCGCCGAGATGGACGCCGTCGCCGCCACCGGCAACCACCAGGTCACCGAGGTGCCCGGCGGCGGCACCGTCTACCACGTGCGCACCCAGGTCCGCGGCGACGAGATCGTGCAGGTCGTCTTCGACTCCCGATACCAGCTCGCCGACCGGCGGCACCTGCTCCTCGCCCTCGCGCTGGCCGCCCTGGTCGGCCTCGTCGCCGCCGCGCTCGCCGCCACGGTCGTCGGACGGCAGGCCGTGCGGCCGCTCGCCGAGGCGCTCACCCGGCAGCGGCGCTTCGTCGCGGACGCCAGCCACGAACTGCGGACGCCGATCGCCCAGGTGCACACCCGCGCGCAGCTCATCGCCCGCCGGCTGAACCGTCAAGCCCCCGACGCCGACCTCGAACGCCTCGTCGGCGCCACCCGGCGGCTCGGCGAGATCGTCGAGGAGCTGCTGCTCTCCGCCCGGCTGGGCGCCACCGCGGGCGCCGGACGCGTCGGCACCGTCGACCTGGCCCAGATCGTGCAGACCGCCGTCGCCGCCGACGCCGACCGGGCCGCCGAACACGGCGTACGCCTCAGCCTGGTCCGCCCCGACGAACCCGTCCTCGTCGCCGGCGTCGAATCCGCGCTGCACCGGGTGGCCGGCGAACTGATCACCAACGCCCTGCGCCACACCCTCCCCGGCGACCGGATCACGGTGACGGTGGCCAGGGCCGCCGGCGGCCGGGCGGAGTTGCTCGTGGCGGACACCGGCGACGGCTTCCACCCGGCCGACGCCGCCCGCATGTTCGACCGCTTCCACCGCGGCGGCAGCGACGAACGCCGCTTCGGCCTCGGCCTGGCCCTGCTCCGCGAGGTGGTGACCGGCCACGGAGGCACGATCACTGCCGACGGCCGCCCCGGCGACGGCGCCACCTTCACCGTGCGCCTGCCTTTGGCCGTATCGTGGAAACCCTCAGCCGGAACTCAGCGTTCTCACAACTGAGTGACTCACAGTTGAGTGGTCACCACTCTCGTGAAGGAGTCCCATGGGCCCCGTGCTCGCCCTCGTGAGCTTCCTGTTGTTGCTGCTGCAGGTGCTGCTGATCGCCCGCGCCATCCTCGACTGGGCGGTGGTCTTCGCCGGCCCGAGCATGCCCGGCAGCTTCCGCGGCCGCGTCACCCGAGGCGTCTTCGCCGCCACCGAGCCCATCCTGGCCCCGATCCGCCGCGTCCTGCCCCCACTCCGCTTCGGCGGCGTCGGCATCGACCTGGCCTTCATCGTCGTCTTCCTGGCGATCGTGATCATCCGCAGCTTCATCTGAGTCCCGCGGGCCCGGCACCCGCTCATGGCCGTTGCCGCCTGTGGTGCCCAGCACGTGGTCGTGCCGGGTGTGCCAGGCGGCCGGCTGCCTGCTCGCCGTCATCGCCGCCGCTCGCGGCTCCGGCCGGACGCGGCTCTGCCCGGACGCGGCTCTGCCCGGACGCGGCTCTGCCCGGACGCGACTCAGCCCGGACGCGACTCAGCCCGGACGCGACTCAGCCCGGACGCGACTCAGCCCGGACGCGACTCAGCCCGGACGCGACTCAGCCCGGACGCGACTCAGCCCGGACGCGTTCGGTGGTAGGAGCTGGCGCGAGTGGTAGGGCCAGGCACGCAGTGGTGGGTCAGCACGGCATCCGGCCCGGAGTACCGCGCTCAGCTACCGCCCTCCGCGAAGGTGGTAGCCCAGTGCGGTAAGCCCGTCGCGGACGGCGCCTGGTCCTACCACCGGTCGCGGGAGTGGCTGTCGTGGACAGTCCTGGCGGACCACCCGGACCGAGACACCTGGGCAACCACTCGCTTGCCCCCACCCGCGTGCCCACCCACCAACTCGCGTGCCGCGCACCACCGCGAGCGGCGGCACCAGCCGTGAGCGGCCACCCCGCCGCCGGGAAACCTGATTGAGTCCGCTCCGAGCGAAAGTGGCCTCGGCAAGCGGGCCACAAGGTCCGGCCACGCGAGCTCCCGCCAGACCTTCACCGCTCTGTCTCCAGCAAGTGCCGGCTGCCTCCCGCGGCCGCTCGCCCGCTGTCTGACTACCGCGCCGCCGCCCGCCCCAGCCGCACCGCTCGCCTGCCCCACCACGCTGCGCCTGGCGTCGCCGCCGGCTCCGCCCGCTGCCCTTGGCGTAGCCGCCGGCTACCCGCTGCGCCTGCCGTCGCCGCCGACCCCACCCGCTGCCCTTGGCGTAGCCGCCGGCTACCCGCTGCGCCTGCCGTCGCCGCCGACCCCACCCGCTGCGCCTGGCGCCGCCGCCGACCCCACCCGCTGCGGCTGGCGCCGCCGACCCCACCGCGCGGCCCCCGGCGCCGCGCGCGGCGCCAACCCACGGCACCTGTCGCACCCACCGGGCCGCCGCACCGTCCGCCTCCCCCGCCCCAGTGGGTGGGAGGGAATGTAGCTCGTGGGTGTGACACTTTGCGGCCGTTGTCCACAAGGGTGTCCTTGACTGCGGGACGCACGCTGGCCTGAGGCGGGTGGGGCGGGAGAGGGCGGTAGATTGCGCGGCATGGCCGGGGGGACGAGGACCGTTGCGGGGCGCTACCGGCTTTTGCGGCGGCTGGGGCGTGGCGGGATGGGCGCGGTCTGGCAGGCGCACGACGAGTTGCTCGGGCGGGATGTCGCGGTCAAGGAGATCTTCTTCCCCGGCGCCGGGGACGAGGCTGTCGGTGCGGACGATCCGCTGGTCCGGCGGGCTCTGCGGGAGGCTCAGGCCGCGGCGCGGCTGCGGCATCCGGACATCATCACCGTGCATGACGTGGTCACCGACGCGGGGCGGCCGTGGATCGTCATGGAGCTCGTCGACGGGCAGTCGCTGGCCGAGCTCGTCCGGGATGCCGGGCTGGTGCCGGTCAAGCGGGCCGCGGAGATCGGGCTGCGGGTGCTCGACGCGCTTCGGGCCGCGCACCGCCAAGGGGTTCTGCACCGGGATGTGAAGCCGGCGAACATCCTGCTCGACACCGATCGGGTGGTGCTCACCGACTTCGGGATCGCGGCGCTGGACGACGCCACGGCGCTGACCGCCACCGGGCAGATGGTCGGGTCGCCGGCCTTCATGGCGCCGGAGCGGATCAACGGCACGCCTGCCACCGCCGCGGCTGACATGTGGGCGCTCGGGGTCACGCTCTACACGGCCGTGACCGGACGGTCGCCCTTCCAGCGGGACGATACGCAGGCCACGGTGGCGGCGATCCTGTCGTCGCGGCCGGAGCCGCCGCCGCACGCCGGTCAGCTCTGGGCCGTCATCAAGGGGCTGCTGGAGAAGGATCCTGAGCGCCGCCTCACCTCCGAGCAGGCGCGGCCCCTGCTGGCCAACGTCGCGAGCGCGGCCGAACCGCGTGCGGTCCCGCCGCAGCGGCGTGGCCTGTCGCGCTTCCTGCCCGCGGGCGGCCGGAAGTCCCGCTTCGACACCGACGAACGCGAGTCGACCGCGATAGCGCCCTCGCCGACCCTGGCGGCACCCACCGCGATCCGGCCACCGGACGGCCCTACCGTCGTGCCCGACCCCGCCGCCCCAGCCGCCGCCCCAGCCGCCGCCCCAGCCGCCGCCCCGCCCGTGGCCTCGCCCGCCGTCCCGCCCGCGGCCTCGCCCGCCGTCACAGTCCCGGCTACCCCGGCCGCCGTCACAGTCCCGGCTACCCCGGCCCCCGTCACAGTCCCGGCCGCCCCGGATTCCGCGACGGTCCCGTCCGCAACACCCGACGAGGCCACCGAGGCCGCCGCTGCGACCGATGACGCGGCAAAGACAGCGCCAGGGGCGGCTGCGACGGCGTCCCGGTCAGCGGAGACAGCGCCGCTAGCAGCGGAGACACCGTCGAAAAGCACCCCCGAGACCGTCGCCGCACCCGCAGCCGACGCAGAGACGGTGCCCGTCCTTCCTCCGGCTTCCGATCCTTGGGCGGAATCAGCCGCCGCTAGCGACGGCACGCCGCAGCCGACGCAAAGCGCCACGCCACGGTCTCCGAGCCCCACGACGCCGACCAACGCGACGCCAGAAAACTCGGCGCCGGGGTATACGGCGCCCGTCGTGGCGCAGCGACGCCCTGTACCGATGACCCCGGCCGATCTGACCGGCACCACCGCACCCCGCCGGTCGGTCCCGGGCAAGGTCCTGGTGGCGGTAGGCGCCGCCGTCGCCGTCGTGGTGGCCGCGCCGATCCTGTGGTTCACCTGGCCACAGTCCGACGACGAAGGTGGCGACGGCGCCAAGCCCGCCGCGGTCAAGAGCGCCGCCGCGCTGGCCGCGGCCGCTTCCCAGCCGCCGTCGGCCAAGCCCTCCCCCACCAACCCGCTGCTCGACTCCTGCCTGGTGGGCACCTGGCGGATGACCTCCATGCAGGTCATCAACGAGCCGATCAACGGCGTGGACGCCCGTTTCACCAGCGCCGGCGGCGCGACCACCCGCATCTGGCCGGACGGCAGGGCGATCGACTCGTACGCCGGCCTGAAGCCTTTGACCGCGAAGGTCCGTGGCCGCAAGTGGGAGGAGACCATCCGCGGGACGATCAAGTATCGGATCGAGACGCGGGCCGGCCGGGCTTATTTCGCCGAGCATTCCGGGCAGCTGACGTTCGTGATGCGGCGGGAGGGCAGGCGGCAGTTCGGCGGCAACCTCGGCAACGGGGACAACCAGTCCCCGTACACCTGCTCGGACACGAAGATGACCACCTACGGCGACGCGGATTCCTCGACGCAGTCGTTCGTGCGGGTCAGCCGGACGCCCTGACGGCCAGCACCCCGGTGCGCGGGGCGGCGGCGACGGCTTCGTCGAGCATCAGGCGCGCGATGGTCGCCCTGGGCGCGCCGGCGGGCCAGAAGCGGTGCGGCAGCGCGGCGAGCGGCACGAGGGTGATGCCGGGCCGGTCGACGCGGTCGGACATCACTCCGGAGTGGACGACGGTGCCGCCCGCGTTGAGGATGACGGCGTCGGCGGTCTCCTTGTCGGTGTGTTCGGCGCCGAAGCCGGCCCGGAGCAGGCGCCGGGTGAAGCCGCTGACCTTGGCCGCCGACGGTCCGGTGCCCGTCGCGCCCAGCCAGACGATGCGCCGGGGGCGTGCGGCGACGGCGGCCCGGGCGCCGGCGATGAGGGTTCCGGCGTCGGCGCGGCGGCGGAGGCCGAGGGCGGAGACGAGCACGTCGTCCGGCGCCACGGCGGCGGCGATGCTGGCGGGGTCGTGCACGTCCGCCAAGACAAAACCCGCTCCGGGGGTACGGGCGAGAGCGCGCACGTCGAGCCCGCGTTCTCCGGCGATGCGTACGAGGTGACGGCCGGTGCCGCCGCTGGCGCCGAGGATCACGACCGCCATCAGCCGGCCGCCGCGGTCGCGCGGGTGACCTCGCCGAGGCCGGTCTCGCCGTTCAGGACGTCGCGGACCGGGCCGTGCACGCCCGGCGCGGCGATCAGGACGGTGTCCGAGCCGGGGGTCCACGGGCGGCCGTCGATGGTCGTGGCGAGCCCGCCCGCCTCGTTCACCAGCAGAGCTCCGGTGGCGACGCCGGGCAGGACCGGCTGGTACTGCCAGAAGGCGTCCATGTGGCCGGCGGCGACCAGCAGCATCGGGAAGGTGGACGGGACGGTCGCGCGGACCAGGAACGCCCGGTCCAGCATTGCGGTGATCGAGCGGCCGATCCGCTCGTACGTGCGGCTCTGCCCGGCCTCGGCCTGTCCGGTACCGACCACCGCGATGTCCAGGCCCTGCTTGGTGGAGACGGCGAGCCGGCGCCCGTTGAGCCAGGCGCCGTGCCCGCGGGCCGCGGTGTAGGTGAGGTCGCCGATCGGCCGGCGGAACACCGCGAGCCGGGTCCGGCCGTCCTCGATCAGCGCGACGCTCACGCCCCACTCGGTGAGCCCGTGCACGTGGTTGACGCTGCCTTCGGCGTTGTCCACCACCCACCACGCGCCGCCGCCGGGCGGCAGGTCGTCTTCGGCGAAGCCGGCGTCGGGGCGCAAGGCGGTGAGCGCCTCCTTGAGCGGGCCGCCGGAGAGCTCTTCGTTGCGGAGGGCGGCGACCCGCATCTGCTGCCGGTCGGCGGGGCGGGCGTCGGGTGTCCAGACGGACAGCAGGCGGTCGCCCGCCTCGGTCGCGGCCCGGGTGACGTCGTCGAGAAGACTCATGCCTGCGACGCTAGGAAGTCAGCGCGGATGAGTCCAATGCATGTTCGGCAAGGCAGGCATTACGCTCGCTCATATGGATCTGAACCTGCTGGTCGGTCTGGACGCGCTGCTGGAGCATCGGAGCGTGCAGGACGCCGCGGCGCAGCTGCACCTGACCCAGCCCGCGGTGAGCCGCATCCTGGGCCGGCTGCGCGCGACGACCGGCGACGCGATCCTGGTCCGCAACGGCCGCGAGATGGTGCCGACCGCCCGGGCGCTGGAGCTGCGGGAGGAGGTGCGCGAGCTCGTCACCCGCGCCCATGACGTGCTGCGGCCGGCGGAGGAGCTCGACCTGGCGACGCTGGAGCGGACGTTCACGGTTCGCAGCCACGACGCGTTGCTCGCCGCGCTGGCCCCGGGGCTGGTCGCCGCGGTCGCCGAGCGGGCGCCGCACGTGACTCTCCGGCTGGTGGGCGAGTCGCGGGACGACGACCGCGAGCTCAGTCGCGGCGGGGTCGACATCGCGGTGGACTGCCCGTCGGCGCCGGCGGGCTCGATCGTCAGCCGGGTGGTCGGCACCGACGACATGGTGCTGGTCCTGCGCCGCGGGAACGCCGTCGACGTCGCCCGGCCGACGGCCGCGCAGGTGGCGGGGGCGCCGCACGTGGTGGTCTCCCGGCGCGGCCGGTCGGGCGGCCCGGTGGACCGGGTGCTGCAGGCGGAGGGGCTGACGAGGCGGGTGGTGGCGACCGTGCCGACCGTGGCGGCGGCCCTGGCTGTGGTCGCGACCTCGGAGGCGGTCGTGGTGCTTCCCCGCCGGTTGCGGGATCCGCTCGGGCCGCGGCTGCGGACGCGCCCGCTGCCGTGGAAGCTGTCCTCGGAGGTCGCCGCGGTGAGCTGGCACCGCAGGCACACCACCGACCCGGCCCACGCGTGGCTGCGCGACCTGGTCGCCGCCACCCTGGAGGCCGCGCTGAGTGGCGCCCACCGAGCCGTGGCGACGATGGCCGGCGAGACGGCGGCCGGACGGAGCGCGGGCGGTCAGAAACCGATCGGGAGGCCGGCGTAGTTCTCGGCCAGACCGGTCGCACCGGCCTCGGAGCTGGTCACCCAGCGGAGCTGGGAGAGCTGGAGCTCCGCGTCGAACGGGTCGTCGCCCAGGTGCAGCATCGTCGTCATCCACCACGAGAAGTGGGTGCAGCGCCAGACGCGGCGGGCCGCGTCGCCGGAATAGCGGTCGGCGAGCGTGGGATCGTTCTCCTTGACCAGGGCGATCAGCGCGGGGGCGAGCAGGGCCACGTCGGCGATCGCCAGGTTGAGGCCCTTGGCGCCGGTGGGCGGGACGATGTGCGCGGCGTCGCCGGCCAGGAGCAGGCGGCCGTGGCGCATCGGCGTCTGCACGAAACTGCGCATCGGCAGGACGCTCTTCTCGGTGATCGGGCCGGGCGTGAGCTTCCAGCCGTCCTGGCCGTGGCCGAGCCGGGTCGCCAGCGCCTCCCAGATGCGCTGGTCGGACCAGCTCCGCACGTCGGTGCCGTTGGGGACCTGCAGGTAGAGGCGGCTGACCGTGGGTGAGCGCATCGAGTGCAGCGCGAAACCCTCCGGGTGCCAGGCGTACATCACCTCGTCGGTGGAGGGCGGCACGTCGGCGAGGACCCCCAGCCAGGAGTACGGGTAGGTGCGTTCCCAGGTCTTGCCGGGAACCTCGGCGCGGCTCGGCCCGAAGGAACCGTCGCAGCCGGCGATGACCGAGGCGTCGAGCCGGCGGGCCGTGCCGGAGGCGTCCACATAGGTGACGTACGGCCGGTCGGTGGCGACCTCGTGCAGCGCGACGTCGCTCACGTCGTACTCGACAGAAGCAGTGCCCGCGGCAACCAGGTCCTTCTGCACCTCGGTCTGGCCGTAGAGCCAGACCGAACGGCCGATCAGATCGACGAAGTCGAGATGGTGCCGCTCCCCCGGCCACCGCAGATATATGCCGCGGTGCGCGAAACCCTCGGCGTGCAGCCGGTCGCCGAGGCCGGCCGACGTCAGCAGATCGACCGAGGACTGCTCGAGGATGCCGGCGCGGATGCGGGACGCCACGTACTCCTGCGACCGGGTCTCCAGGACGACCGCGTCGACGCCGGACCGGTGCAGCAGGTGGGCGAGCAGCATGCCGGCCGGGCCCGCGCCGATGATGGCGACCTGGGTACGCATGCGGCCAGCCAACGGTCGCCGGGTGCGGGCGGGCAAGGCGCGGCTACCGCTGAGCGGAAAGGCTGCGCCCGATGCCCCGGGCCGCGACCTGCAGCGCCGACACCAGCCGGCCCCTGTCGCGCTGGAAGCCGGCCACCACGATCCCGAGCGCGGCGACCACCTCGCCGTCCGGGTCGCGCACGGGAACAGCCACCGAGCACGCCCCCAGGCTCATCTCCTCGCTGGTGGTGGCGTAGCCGTCGCTGTGCACGCGGCGGATCTGGTCGAGCAGCCGGCCCGGCTGGGTCACCGTGTACGGCGTCACGCGGGTGAGATGCGCGAGGACGTCACCGCGGACGTCCTCCGGGGCGTACGCGAGAAGGACCTTGCCCACCCCCGTCGCGTGCAGCGGAAGCCGGGAACCCACCTGGCTGACCACCGGCACCGAAGCGTGCCCGGACACGCGATCGACGTAGAGCGCCGAGCTCCCGTCGCGCACCGCGAGGTGGACCGTGGCGAGCGTGGCGCCGTAGAGGTCGTGCAGGAACGGCGAGGCCGCGTGGCGCAGCCCGGTCTCCACCGGCGCGAGCAGCCCGAGGTCCCACATCCGGCGGCCGATCACGTAGTCGCCGTCCGGCCGGCGGACCAGCGCGTCGCCGCGGACCAGCTCGCCGACCAGCCGGTGCGCGGTGGCCAGCGGCATGTGCGCGCGGCGGGCCAGGGCGGTCAGGCTGAGGCTGCGGTGCTCGTCGTCGTACGCGGCCAGCAGGTCCAGCACCCGGGACGTCACGCTGACCCGGGGGTTCGCGCTGTTGCCCGCCACGGGCCCCTCCTTTCGCTGGACGGAAGGCAAGTCTCGCTCATATCCGGGCATCCTGCCTAGCGTCGCAGTCGTGAGCGAGACGCAGGCCGAGATCACCGCGGAGATCCAGAGCATCGAGGCCGCCGACGCGGGTAAGGGCCTCGAGCAGCCACGCCGGGACTACCCGCCGTACCGCAGCAGCCTCCTGCGCCACCCGACGAAGAGCCTGGTGCACGCCGATCCGGAGAGCATCGAACTGTGGGCGCCGTGCTTCGGCCACCAGGACGTGGGTGCGGCCGAGGCGGACCTGACCATCCAGCACTCCGGCGAGCCGCTGGGCGAGCGGATGGTGGTGGCCGGGCGGATCACCGACGGCGGCGGACGCCCGGTCGCCCACCAGCTGGTGGAGATCTGGCAGGCCAACGCGGGCGGACGCTACATACACAAACGCGACCAGCACCCGGCGCCTCTGGACCCGAACTTCACCGGCGCGGGCCGCTGCCTGACCGACGCGGACGGCCGCTACCGCTTCCAGACGATCAAGCCCGGACCGTATCCGTGGCGCAACCACCTCAACGCGTGGCGGCCGGCGCACATCCACTTCTCGCTGTTCGGCCGGGAGTTCACCCAGCGGCTGGTCACCCAGATGTACTTCCCGGGCGACCCGCTGTTCCCCCTGGACCCGATCTTCCAGTCGGTGACCGACCCTGCATCCCGCGAGCTCATGATCGCCACTTATGACCACGACCTGACGACGCCGGAGTACGCCACCGGCTACCGCTGGGACATCGTGCTGACCGGGTCGCACCGGACACCCATGGAGGATGTGTGACCACCCCGGGCCAGACCGTCGGGCCGTTCTTCCACTACGCCCTCCCGTACGAGGGCGGTGGCGACCTGGTGCCGCCCGGCCGCGCCGGGGCGATCCGGCTGCACGGCCACGTCTACGACGGCGCCGGCGACCCGGTGCCCGACGCGCTGCTGGAACTGTGGCAGGCCGATCCCGGCGGACAGGTGCCGCAGGTTGGTGGTTCGCTGCGGCGGGACGGCTGGACGTTCACCGGCTTCGGCCGCGCGGAGACCGACGCCGCCGGGCACTACTCGTTCACCACACTGATGCCCGGGGGGACGTCGCCGTTCTTCGCGGTCACGGTCTTCGCCCGGGGGCTGACGCACCGGCTGTTCACCCGGATCTACCCGCCTTCGGCCCGGTCGGAGGCCGACCCGTTCCTGGCCGGGCTCGAGCCGGAGCGGCGGGACACGCTGGTCGCCACGCCCGACGAGCACGGCCTGGTGTTCGACGTCCACCTGCAGGGTGACAATGAGACGGTGTTCCTGACCTTTCCCGGGCACCGGTGACCGGCCTCCTCTGGCCGGGCGACGACCGCTGCGACGGCCTGCTCACCGACGACGCCCTGCTGGCCGCGATGGCCCGGGTGGAGACCGCGTGGCTGGCGGCGCTCGTGGAGACCTCGGTGGCGCCCGCCTCGGTCGCCGTCGATCTCGTCAAGCTGCTCGAGCCGGGCGACACGGTCACGGTCGCCTCCGCTGCCGAGTCGAGCGGCACCCCGGTCCTGCCGCTCCTCGATCTGCTGCGCTCGCGCCTCGACGGTCCGGCCGCTGAGTGGCTGCACAAGGGGCTGACCAGTCAGGACACCCTGGACACCGCGCTCGTGCTGGGCCTGCGCGAGGCGTGCGACCGGATCCGCCACGACCTCGCGGCCCAGGTGGCGTCGTTGGCCGCGCTCGCCGCCGCGCATCGCGACACGCCGCGCGCCGCCCGTACGCTCACCCAACCCGCCGTGCCCATCACCTTCGGCCTCACCGTCGCGACCTGGCTCGGCGGCGTCCTCGACGCCGCGCCGCAGCTCACCGCCGCGGCCCGCCTGCCCGTCGCGATCGGCGGCGCGGCGGGCAGCCTCGCCGCGGCGACCGCGCTGTCCCCGGTCGAAGACCTCGTGTCGCACGCCGCCGACCACCTCGGCCTGCCGCCCGCGCTGCCGTGGCAGACTCGGCGCGGCGCGATCACCCGGCTCGGCGACGCGCTGACCGGCTTGACGGACGCCTGGGCCCACATCGCCAACGACGTGCTCACCGCGTCCCGCCCCGAGATCGGCGAGCTGGCCGAGGGCACCGGCGGCGCGTCCTCGACCATGCCGCAGAAGCGGAACCCGACCCTGTCCGTGCTGATCCGCCGCGCCGCCCTGGCCGCCCCCGGCCTGTCCGCGACGCTGCACACCGCGGCCGGCGAGCAACGCGACGAGCGGGCCGACGGCGCCTGGCACGTCGAAGGGGACACGGTGCGCACGCTGGCCCGCCGTACCGTGATCGCCGGATCCCAGACGGCGTCGCTGCTGCGGGACCTGACGGTCGACGTCGCCCGCATGGCCGCCAACCTCGCCGCCGCACGCCCCGGCGTCGACGCCGAGCAGACGCGCGTCACCGGCAACGCGGACGGGCCGTACCGCGGCGTCACCGACGCGATCATCGACGCCGCCCTGCGCCGCGCCGAGGTCTTCCGGGCGGCGGCGCGATGATCCCCGCCCTCGCCGGAACCGTGCTCGCGGACGCGCCGGGCCGCCCGCTGTTGCTGGTAGGGCCGTCCGTCGGCACGACGGTCGAAGCACTCTGGGGACGCTGCGTGGACCGGCTCGGCGGCCGGTTCCACGTGATCGGCTGGGACCTGCCCGGCCACGGCCGGAGCCCCTCGCCGCCGGGGCCGTTCACCGTCGAGGAGCTCGCCCGGGCGGTGCTCGATCTCGCCGGGGACGCCCCTTTCCGGTACGCCGGGGTATCGCTCGGCGGTGCCACCGGACTCGCCCTCATGCTCGCCGCGCCCGCCCAGGTCCAAGCCGCGGTGCTGCTCTGCACCGGCGCCCGGATCGGCACCCCCGCGAGCTGGCGCGAACGGGCCGGGCTGGTCCGCGGATCCGGCACGGCCGTGATGATCGAGGGGTCGGCCAAGCGCTGGTTCGCCCCCGGGTTCCTCTCCCGCGAACCGGCCGCCGGATCGGCGCTGCTGCACGCGCTGCGCGACACCGACCGCGAGGGGTACGCGCTGGCCTGCCTCGCCCTCGCCGCGCTCGACCTGCGGGACCGGCTCGCCGAGATCACCACACCGGTCCTGGCGGTCGCCGGCGCCCTCGACGAGGCGACACCGCCCGCCTCGCTGGCGTCGATCGCGTCCGGCGTGCGCTACGGCCGCCTGGTCGTGCTCGACGACACCGCGCACCAGGCGCCCGCCGAGCGCCCCGACGAGGTGGCCGCCCTGCTGCTCTCCCAGCTCTCGCAGCCCGGGATGGCCGTGCGCCGTACCGTGCTCGGAGACGCGCATGTGGACCGTGCCGCGCCCACGCCGTTCACCGCGGGTTTCCAGGACCTGATCTCGCGGTACGCCTGGGGCGAGATCTGGACGCGGCCCGGCCTGGACCGCCGCAGCCGCTCCATGATCACGTTGACGGCGCTGGTGGCTCTGGGTCACCACGAGGAGCTCGCCCTGCACGTGCGGGCGGCCCGCACCAACGGCCTGACCGACGCCGAGATCGAGGAGGTCCTGTTGCAGACAGCGATCTACTGCGGCGTACCCGCGGCGAACACTGCCTTCCGCATAGCCGCGAAGGTGCTCGCCGAGCTGAACGCCGAAGCCGGCCCTGTGGATAACTCGGCGGAAGTGTCAGCCGAAACCGCTACAGTCACGCCCACCCACAGGGGTGGGGGCGGTGGCGGTGGCCGCGATCTCGGCAAAAACGATCTTGAACCGAATGCCGGCCAGAGCTCAGGCGGCCACGCATGAGCCGCACCCGGGTCTCCACGGCCGCCGACGCCGTGGCGCAGATCCAGGACGGCGACACCGTGCTGGTCGGCGGCTTCGGCATGGCCGGCATGCCGGTCGTCCTCATCGACGCCCTGATCGACCACGGCGCCACCGATCTCACCATCGTCAGCAACAACGCCGGCAACGGCGACACCGGCCTGGCCGCCCTGCTCGCCGCCGGCCGCGTACGCAAGGTCATCTGCTCCTTCCCCCGGCAGTCGGACTCCTGGGTCTTCGACGGCCTCTACCGCGCCGGCAAGATCGAGCTGGAGGTCGTGCCGCAGGGCAACCTGGCCGAACGCATGCGGGCGGCCGGTGCCGGCATCGGCGCGTTCTACTCCCCCACGGCCGTCGGCACCCTGCTGGCCGAGGGCAAGGAGACCCGCACCATCGACGGCCGCGACTATCTTCTCGAGTTCCCGATCCGCGGCGACGTGGCGCTGATCGGCGCACACGTCGGCGACCGCGCCGGGAACCTGGTCTACCGCAGGACGGCCCGCAACTTCGGCCCGGTGATGGCGGCGGCCGCGACGACGACGGTCGCCCAGGTCACCCGGGTGGCGGAGGTCGGCGAGCTGGATCCGGAGGCGATCGTGACGCCCGGCATCTACGTCGACCACCTGGTGGAGGTGGCGTCGTGAGCGGCCCGCTGGACCGGGACGAGATGGCCCGCATCGTGGCCCGGGACATCCCGGACGGCTCGTACGTGAACCTGGGCATCGGACAGCCCACGAAGGTCGCCGACTATCTGGACCTGGCCGGCGGGGTGGTCCTGCACACCGAGAACGGCATGCTCGGCATGGGCCCGATCGCCACCGGTGACGACGTGGACCCGGATCTGACGAACGCGGGCAAGCAGCCGGTGACCGAGCTGCCAGGCGCGGCCTACTTCCATCACGCCGACTCGTTCGCGATGATGCGCGGCGGTCACCTGGACATCTGCATCATGGGCGCCTTCCAGGTGTCGGCGCGCGGCGATCTGGCCAACTGGCACACCGGGGCGCCGGACGCGATCCCGGCGGTCGGCGGCGCGATGGATCTGGCGACGGGCGCGCGGGACGTGTTCGTGATGATGTCGCTGTTCGCCAAGGACGGCACCGCCAAGCTGGTGCCCGAGTGCACGTACCCGTTGACCGGGCTGGCGTGCGTCAGCCGCGTCTACACCGAGCTGGCGATCTTCCATCTCACCGCGGACGGCGTGGTGGTGCCGGAGACGTTCGGCATCGAGTTCGACGAACTGGCCGAGCGCCTGGACGTGGAGATCAGGCGGCCACCGAACCGAGAATGAGGGCGAGGGTGGAGATCAGGCGGCCTCAGCGGTGAGGTTGGCGCGCACGGCGGCCAGGACGCGGGCGCGGGCCGCGGCGACGTCACCGAGCGGGAGGCCCAGCGTCCGGCTGATCTCCTCGTCGGACGGCCGGGGGTCGGCGCTCAGCATCTTCAGCAGGTCCTGGTCCGCGGGGGCGAGCATGCCGATCGCCACGAGCAGGCGAGACCGGCGCGTGACCTCGGTGTCCGGGCGGAACCGGACCAGTTTCTCGCACTCCTGGCGGGTGGTCTCGGCCAGCCAGTCGGGCAGCACGGCGGGGTCGTCGTTGATCTGGCCGAGGTGCTCCACCAGGCGCAGCCACACCAGCCGGCTGACGTCCTGCTCGTCCTGACCGGACAGCCGGTAGCTGCGCACGACGAACAGCACCAGACCGGCGAACCGGCACACGAGCTCGTCCCACGCCCGCTCGTCGTGCGCCATACTGGCCGCGACCAGAGCCGGCAGATCCCAGCCTTGACGTTGCATCTGTGCCTCCAGTGGATCGACCGGATCCCAGAGTGATCGAAGGATCCGTGCCGCGCCGGTCCTTTTCCACATCGGATCGGCGTTCGCGCAGGTCAACGAATTGTTCGAGGCTGTTTCGCGAACAAATGCGACCTCGGAGATTATCGCCGTATCCCGACGAGCGGGTCTAGGCGGCCTCGACGAGGATTTCCCCGGTTCCCGCGCGACCGGCCGCGGCGGCGCAGAGCTGGGAACCACCCGTACGGAACGACATCGATGCCTTCCACCGGCGGGAACGGCGGCGGACACTGAGCTCATGCCGAGGACCGTCGTCCCGCCCGTGTCCCTCCGCGGCAAGAAGGCGGTGGGTGGAGATCAGCTTCCCGAGAAGCTGGTGAAGTACGTCCCGGCGGAGACGCTCGCGTTCTTCGTGCCGGCCGCCGCGGCCCTCGGCACCGGACGGCGCGGCCTGCTCATCGTGGTGGTCGTCGCGGGCCTCGCGGGCACGGTCGGCTATCTCTGGTGGCAGGGTCAGCGCGCGAAGGGTAAACGGCCGCTGCCGCACTTCTACGTCCTGGCCGGGCTGGCCTTCCTCTGCTGGGCGGTCGGCACCTGCCCGAACGTGGCCACGTCCGTCGGGCTCGACCAGGTGGAGGCCGGCGTCGTACTCGGCGTCGCGGTCTTCCTCATCCCGCTCGCCGACGGCGTGTTCACCCGGTTGAGGATCAAGACCTAACCCGCCCGGTGTACGCCGGGCCGCGAGCGCTCCACGGTCAGGTCCGCGTCGCCGTACATCACGTAGAGGATCCCGAGTGGGCTGCGGTAGTCGCGCAGCAGGTCCCGGCGGGCCCGCACGACCGCCTCGCCGAGCGGCCGGCGTCGCTCCAGCAGGCGCCCGTAGAGGCAGGCCGCGAACGCCGCCGCGACGTCGTCGGGCACGTCCGTCTCGGTGCCGATGAACGCGCGGTGGCCCCACTCGAGGAACCAGCGCGGGAACGACGAGGCGGTGACCGGGTCGGTCCGGGACGACGCGCAGGCGTTCAGGATGATCACCGCCCGGTTGCGGGCGTCCCGCGGGTCCTCGAAGTAGGCGTCGTGGTACCACTGCCGCAGCTCGCCGAACGTGACGCTGCGCCGCCGCCCGCGCCGGGTGGACAACACGATCGTGTAGTCGTCGTCGTGCTCGGCCGAGGTGTCGCAGTGGCACGCGAAGTGCTGCACCTGCACCGGAGGCAGCGCATCACCCGGAGGCAGGAACAGCGCCGCCCCGTCGAAGAGCGCCCGCAGCAGGCCGTCCCGGACAGCGTCGTCGTCCTGCGCCTCCGGCCACGGTCCCTCGACCGAGACGTGCGGGTGCAGCGACCCCAGGAACCGTTCCTCCTCGCCGACACTGCCCAGGCGCCGGTGGCGCAGGAACTGGACCGGCAGGGCGGGCTCGTTGCGCAGCACGTGATCGTCGGGCAGGGCGTTCGCCGTCAGCCGCTGGACCACGCAGCTGAAGCCGAGCAGCCGGGCGGCGGCCCGGGCGAGGTCGAGGTCGTTGCCGGCGTCGGCCATCCGGCCGAAGCCGAACAGCGGCAGCAACTCCAGCGGGAACGTCTCGGTCGCGCAGTTGACCTGGACGACGGGTACGGGCGCGGCCGGGTCGTCCCAGTCGGCCACCTCCCATGTCGGCCACGCCACCTGGAAGGCCTCCTGGAGCCGGAGCATCCGCCGCCGGTCGCCGCCGGCCAGCAGGCTGGCCAGCTCCCGGCCGGAGTTCAGCAGCAGCCGCAGCGCCTCGCCGGCCTCGGCCCGGGTGACCGGCGTTCCCGCGACGAGCGGAACCAGCCGGGTCAGGTAGTAGCCCGCCTTGCGCCGGGCGGCGTCCAGCGGGCCGCGGCCGGGCAGCGGCAGGTCGACCGTCTCGCCGGTGGGCGGGAACTCGAAGTGCAGCGAGATCCCGGCAGTCGCGGGCGCCGGCCGCACCGACACCACCGCGATGACCGGGTTCATGCCGGGACGATCAGCAGGCTGATGCTCTGCAGCGTGCGCCGGCCCTGCGCGACCCGGATCCACAGGTTGACCGGATCATCCACGGAGACGTCGAAGCTGGCGGAGCCGGCCGACCGGGACGAGACCCGGACGGGCTCGGGTTCGCGCCGCAGGGCCGGCTGGTCGCTGTCGATCTCGGCCGAGAACTCCACGGCCGGCCGGTCCACGCCGCCGGTCACCACCAGCCGTTCCGCGAGTTCCGCCACCTGGGACGGTCCGACGGTCACCAGGACCGAGTAGGACCGGCCGCGCACCAGGGCGACCCGGCGGTCCTCGCCGACGGCGACCAGCGCGCCGTCGTGCAGGACGGCCACCGAAACCCAGCCGTCGAAGTTGACCAGCGGCGGCCCGAGGATCGCCGACCGGACCTGGTCGGTGACCACCTCCGGCACCTTCGACAGCAGGTGCTGTGCCGGTCCCTCGGTGCTCGCCGACGGCCCGAACAGGGAACGGGGCGCCGGGGTCTCCCCGCCCGGCAGCTCGTTCAGCAGGGAGATGCCGCGCGCGTCGATCAGCCGCGTCGCCAGCAGCTGGGCGAAACCGAAGACCAGGGCGTACGCCAGAATCTGCCGTTGGGAATCGAGCCCGCCGACACCGGGCAGGAAGCCGCCACCCATCAGCAGCACACCCGCGACCGCGAACAGCGCGCCGACCGGCACCTTGAACACCGCCAGCGCCACCGGGATGTTGTACGGCGTCGACGTGCCCCGGACCTTGCGGATGGCGAACAGGCTGGCGAGGACGCCGCCGACCGTGCCGATCCCGACGATGATGATGATGTCGTTGGCGGTCGGCGTGGCCGCGCCGCTGGGGCAGATCGCGCCGGCCGGCGATCCGGGCAGCTCCGCCGACGGGTAGAAGCACATCGGCAGCAGTTCCGGCTTCACGTAGACGACCACGATCAGCGCCGTCCCGAAGACCGCGATCAGCGCCGTCGCCGACAGGACGAGGTTGCGGAAGCTCCGGATCCGAGCGTGCATCTGGTCCGTCGCCGAGTAGATGATCTGCATGGCCTGGGAGATGGCCGCGCGTTTGCGTCCGCTGCCCTGATCCGCCCGGGTGGCGAACTCGCCCAGCCGCAGCCGGCGCACGTCGTCCGGCGGCAGGCAGTACGCGATCTTGGCCTGCACCTCCGGCACCAGCTCGTCGAGCTCGTCCTCGGGCACCAGCTCGGTCAGGAAGACCTTGGCCTCGTGCAGGTGCCGGTACGCCAGCTCGATCGACGTGCCGCGCCACCGGTCGGCCGGCCCGCGCTTGAGTGCCCGCCCCCGCGACCGGGCGGCCTGGCGGGCGGCGGTCAGGTGCGACTCGATCGCCTCGCGGTAGGCGGCCCGCACCGCGTCCTCGCCGCCGGCGGCCACCGCGGCGCGTACCCGATGGCTGATGCGGTCCGCCTGGGTGGCGACGTCGATCGCCCACGGCTCCGGCCACAACGGACGCGAGCCGGCGCTACCGTCCGCCGTGGACTTCTGGGCCATGACCTGATGATGTCGGCGACCGAACATCCACTCAAGGGACCGCCGGCAAACCTAGTCTCCCGTGAGATCCCGCCGGATCGCGATCACCGCGCACAGCAGGGCGGCACCCGTCCAGCCCGCGAAGATCAGCAGGTGGCTGGAGATCAGCACGGTGCCGCCGCCGTGCGCGTGCTCCCGGAGCAGGTCGCGCAGCCAGGCCATGCCCTCCGGGTCGAGGCCGTTCGCCGGCTCGTCGAGGACGAGCACGGGCGGCTCGCCGAGCAGCGCGGTCGCCACCGCGAGGCGTTGCCGCATGCCCAGCGAGTAGTCGCCCGTGCGGGTGGATCCGGCGCCGTGCAGCCCGACGTACGCGAGAAGGTCGTCGACCCGCCGCCTGCTCGCGCCGCACAGCAGAGCCTGCGTGACCAGGTGGCCGCGCCCGGTCAGGCCCGGGTGGCTGAGGCCCTGCTCGAGGACGGCGCCGATCTCGCGCTGCGGGTGCCTGAGCTTGAGGTAGCGTCGGCCGTTGATCAGCGCGGCGCCGCTGTCCGCCCGGGCCAGCGCCAGCAGGATGCGCATCGTGGTGGTCTTGCCCGACCCGTTCATACCGAGGAAGCCGGTGACCCGGCCGGGAGCGGCGTCGAACGTGACGTCCTCGATCGCCGCCACTCCCCTGTACCGCTTCGTGAGCTCCCGGATCTCGATCATGGGTGGGTATTAAACACGTTCCTTCAGGCTCGGACGGTACGGTTCCGGCGTGCGCACGAAGCAGCGGCTGACCGAGGACATCCACGAGCACCGGCGGGCCGCCCTGGTGGTCAACGCCCGATCGCGGCGGGGGCGGCGGCTCTACGAGAGCGTCCGCGCGCGGCTGCTGGCCTCCGGTGTGACGTTGCTGGCCGACCTGCCCGTGGAGGGTGACCTGGAGGACGCGCTGCACCGGGCCATCGACGCCGGCGCCGACCTGGTCATCGCGGGCGGCGGCGACGGCACGATCAGCACGGCCGGCCGGATGCTCGCCCACAAGGACATGGCGCTCGGCGTCCTTCCTCTGGGGACGACAAACAATTTCGCGCGTACGGCCAGAGTGCCGCTCGCGCTGGACGAGGCGGTGGCCACGCTCGTCGACGGGAAGGTGGTCGACGTGGACCTGGGGACCGCCGACGGTGTCTCGTTCACCAACCACGTCGGCGTGGGCCTGTCCGCCGACGTGATGCTCAAGGCGCCGCACCTGCTCAAACGGGTCTCCGGCCGGGTGGCGTACCCGATCACGGCCCTGGGTCTGCTGACCCGGCACCGTCCCATGCGCGCGGTGGTCCGGGCCGGCGGGCGCGAGCACGAGTTCCACACCCACCAGTTGTACGTGGCGAACGGCGGCTTCCACGCCGGCCGCCCGATCACGGCCGACGCGGACGCCGACGACCGCCTGCTCGTGGCGTACGCGGTGGGCGGGAGGGACAAGATGGGACTGCTCCGCGAGACGGCCCGCAACGCGGCGACCGGCCACCGCCGTTCCCTGCGCCACGACCCGTTCCTGGCGGTCGGCGAGCTCACCCTGTCGACCGACCGCCCGGCCCGCGTCGAGGTCGACGGCGAGCTCCGCGGCTCCACCCCGCTGCGCATCGGCCTGGACGCCAACGCCCTGCGCATGATGGCCCCGCCGAACACCCCCGACCGCTGACGCCCGGCCCACGCAGCGCGTCCTCGACGCCCCGCGGCCGGCGGCCCTGTTGCCGATGACCGGGGTCATCTCGACGATGAACCGGCCGGCGCCCAGCTGGTGCTGCGCCTCGGCACGACAGACCCGGCCGGCACAGCCACATCGCACACCTCTCGCCTGCCCGCGGAACAGACCATCGAACGCTGGACGCCCAAAGTCTAGTTATGTAGAGTTTGGCGCATGCCTCGGCTACCGCACACCTCGCCGCAGACGTTGCTGCTGTTCGCGGCCTTGATCGCCGACCCTCAGCGGTGGCGTTACGGCTACGACCTGAGCAAGGAGACCGCGCTGGCGTCGGGCACGCTCTACCCGATCCTGATGCGCCTCACCGAGCAGCAGCTGCTCGAGACGAGGTGGGAGCCTTCGGAGGAACCGGGCCGGCCACCCCGGCACGTCTACCGGCTGAGCGCCGACGGGTTCGCGCTCGCGCAGCAGCGCCTCGCCGCGGCGGCCGACGCCTCACCGGCCCGCACCCGGCGTGCCCGTCCCGTCGTCCAGCCGCGCCCGGCCGACGGTGTCGCATGACCGCGCCCCGCGACGGTGACAGCGGCATGACCACACCTCGCGCCGAACCTACGCCTCGCCAAGGCGACAACGGCATGACCACGCCTCGCGACGGAGACGGTGCCGAAACCGCGTCCCGCGACGGAGTCGGCGGCACGGCCGTGGCTCGCGCCGGAGACGGTGGCGAGATAGCGCCCCGCGCAGGGGACGGTGGCGAAATAGCGCCCCGCGCAGGAGACGGTGGCGAGACCGGGTCCGGGCGGGAGACGGTGGTGCGCCGGGCGGCTCGGGCCGTTCTGGTGGCGGCGGTGCGCGGTCGCCGGGAACGCGGCCACGAGTGGGGCGAGGCGGTGCTGGCCGAGTTCGGCGACACCCGGGGCGACTGGGACGCCGTCCGCTGGGCCGCCGGCGGGCTCCGCACCGTGTGGCACGCGCGGCGCGGCCGCATCCGGCGGCTCCCCCGATCCGTTCGCCTGAGCCGCCGAGTCGCGGTCCTGGCCGTGGTGGCCGTGCTCGCCGGGCTGGCGGTGAACCGCTACGTGGTGACGGTGGGCTACATGGCCAGCGGGAGCATGGAACCGACCCTGACCGTCGGCGATCGATACCTCGTGGACAAGGTGGGTTACCGCCTCACCGGCCTGCACCGGGGCGACGTCATCGTGATCCCCGGCATCAGCGCCGCGGGCGAGACGCCACCGCCGCCCGCCCGGGTCAAACGCGTGATCGGCCTGCCCGGCGACACCATCGAGTGCCGCGACGGCGCGGTCCTGCGCAACGGCGTCGCGGTCGACGAGCCGTACCTTCCGGCCGACCCCGGCGAGGCGCGCACCGACTGCCCGTCCGTAACCGTGTCGCCGCATCATCTCTACGTGCTCGGCGACCACCGCCTGGTCTCCATCGACTCCCGGCAGGACGGGCTGCTCAGCGAGGACGCCGTCCAGGCACGGATGCTGATCCGGGTGTGGCCGTTCCAGCGATGACCGCGTCTAGCCGGAGCCGCGTCTAGTAGCCGGAGCCGCGTCTAGCCAGGCGCCGAACGGGAAGCCGGCGGGATCCTCGTTGGGGCGCCGGGGGCCTGCCCGACCAGGTCCAGTGTCGCGAACAGGTCGATGTGGACGAGGCCCACGGTCACGCCTACTCGACCAGGCCGGCGAGCTGGGTGGTGACCGCGCCCCAGCCGTCGGCGAAGCCGAGCTTCTCGTGCTGCGCCCGGGCCGACGGGTCGCCGTGGCGGACCAGGACGCGGTAGTCGGTGCCGTCGGGGTGGTCGGCGAAGGTGATCTCGGCGACCATCGGGACCGGCTGCGGGTCGGTGGGGCGCCACGAGCTGTCGATGACGTTGGTGAAGACGATCCGCTCCTGGTCGTCGACGACCAGGTAGGTCGCGTCCAGGTGGGGCACGAACGCGGTGCCGTCGTCGCTCATCCGGGTCACCAGGGCACCGCCGGGGCGGACGTCGAGACGATCGACGCGGAGCCGCATGGGCGCCGGGAGGAACCACTGGGCGAAGCGGGCGGGGTCGGTCCACGCGCGCCACACCGCGGCGCGCGGGGCGCGGATGATCCGGTCGAGGGTGAGATCCAGGTCGGGGTTCATGGGGTGTCCTTGTCGGAGTCGAGGAAACGTTCCAGGCGGTCGGTGCGTTCCGTCCAGATCCGGCGCTGTTCGGCGAGCCAGTCGTCGACGACGGTTAGGCGCTCGCGGTTGAGCGCGCAGGTGCGCACCCGGCCGGACTTGGTGGTGCGGATCAGGCCGTTGGCCTCGAGGGTCCGCACGTGTTTCAGGAACGACGGCAGTGTCATCGGGAACTCGCCGGCCAGGTCGCCGACGCTGGCCGGCCCGCGGCCGAGGCGTCGCACGATGTCTCGCCTGGTCGGGTCGGCCAGGGCCACGAACACCCCGTCCAGCTGTTCCGAATACTGTGCCACGCGGCTAAGTATTGTCCACCGCGATACTTAGCGCAAGGGCTAAGTATCGCGGGCCCGGAATGATGCCGCCGACTTCGACGAGCTCGGCGTAGTGCTCCTTGATGGCCGCCTCGATGTGCTCGGGCCGCAGCTGCTCCGGCGTGTACTTCTCGCGGAGCTCGGCACCGATCTGGATGGCCAGGTCGTCGGCCTTGTCGACCTCCTGGCGGTCCCACAGGTCGGCGGCGTCGGCGCCTTGCCGCAACGTCGTCTCGTCGATGCCGACGTCGAGGCCCACGTACCCGAAGTGCAGGTTCGACCAGAAGTCGTAGCGGATGCCGCCGGACGTACCGGGGATGGGCGTCGTGTTGTTCACGCCGACGGTCATCGCCGCGATGTCGGGCTTGTGATCCCAGTCGGCGAGGGGAGCCACCTTCTCTATCCACATCGCCAGGGCAATCGTGGCATCACCGTTGGTGCCGTGGCTCATCAGCTCCCGGATCCGCATGGCCTCGGGAGACTTCGGGTTGTTCACGAGCTCGCCGTACATGAACTGCTGGACGTCCTCGAACTCGGCGTAGCCTCCCCCACCGGCCGGGTAGTCGACCGCCACCCCGGTCCTGATGCCGCCGGCCTGTTCGGCTGCCTGGTCGAGCAACCTGTTGACCTCGACGGCTGTCTGCGTGACGAAGCCATCGGCCTGGCCCTCGTTGTAGAGGCCCTCGTAGGTGAGCGATCGCCGGTGGACGTACGTGCGGATCGCCTGTTTGGTGTTCTCCACGATCTCGGCGTAGGTCAGCAGGTCGCCGCGTTGCTGCAGAGCGCCGACCTCGACCCGGCTGCTCCGGTCGATCATCAGTTCGACGCTCTGCGCGTACGACTCGCCGGTGCCGTCCGGCCAGCCGCCCCGCAGGTCGGCCACGGGAAGGTCGGAGGCGGTGGCGAAGAGACGGGACGCCCAGCTCCACTCGTCGGCGAGCTTCCGGACCGCGTCCTCGTCGGCGGCCGGCCAGCCGCTGCGGGCCTTCACCTTGTCCCAGAACAGCCTTTCGGTGTAGGGCTCCTGGACGGGCATCCGGTCACCGTCCCGCGTTCAGGCCGAGGGTGGCGTAATGCTCGGCCTCCTCGTACTCGCCGATGGCGTAGGACCCCACCGAGGCCGCCTGCGGCGCCGTGCGGGCGACCTGGTCGGCGGCCTCGACGACGGACGTGGCGGCGTCCCGGTAGTTGCGCTCGAAGACCGCCCCGATCCGGGCGTCCTTCCCGATCGCAGCCTCCAGGGCGTCGAGCTTGGCCCGGCGGTCCGGCCAGACCTCGTAGTCGTCGGCCAGGTCCCGCAGCTTCTGGACGAACTTCCTCGTCGCCTCGGTCCGCATCGCGAAGTCAGCGTCGCCTTCTCCCATGACGGCAACGATGGCCGAGGGGCGGCCCGGCGGGCGGTGCGGTGGCAGCTACCTGCCGGTGCGGATGACGGTCGGGGGGACAACACCAAAGGTGCGGATGACGGTCAGGGCGATGTCGTCCTCGGCCGTCGGGGCGAACTCGGCGAGCAGGTGGTCGCAGAGCTCCTCGGCGTCGAGGTGCTGGCGCCCGGCGAGGGCCCGGGCGAGCTCCTGCTGGCCCTCGTCGATGTCGGTGAGGCGCCGCTCGATGAGGCCGTCGGTGTAGAAGACCACGGTCGTGCCGGGTTCCAGGTACACGGTGTGGTCGCTGCGCCAGGCGGCCGCGCGGGTGCCGAGCAGAACCTCGGGGGGCGTGTCGAGGATCCGGACGGCGCCGTCCGGCAGCAGCAGGGCGGGCGGCGGGTGCCCGGCGTTCGACCAGCGCAGGACGCCGCCGGTGGTGCTCGGGGCGACCTGGGCGAGCACCACCGTCGCGAACGCGTCGACGGGCAGGCCGATCATCGCGGTGTTGAGATGTTCGAGGATCCGGGACGGCGGGGAGGTGATGGTGTACGCGATCCCGCGGAGCACGTTGCGGATCTGCGCCATCGCCGTGGCCGCCGCCCGATCGTGGCCGGACACGTCGCCGACCGCGACGGTGAGCGTGCCGTCCGGCAGCTGGAAGGCGTCGTACCAGTCGCCGCCGATGTGCGACTGCGCCACCGACGACTGGTAACGCACCGCGACCTGGAGGCTCTCGTGCTGGGCGGGGTGCGTGAGCAGGCTTTCCTGGAGGGCCTCGGACATGGCGCGTTCCAGGGACGCGATGACCCGGTCGGCGCGGCGCCGCTCGATGCGGTCCAGGGCCTGGGTGAGCGTCGCGCCGATCAGCCGGACGAAGCCGAGGTACGCGTCGTCCGCCGGCAGGTACGGGCTGAGGCGCACCATGAGCACGCCGTAGTCGCCCTCGGCGGAGGCGTCCGCGAGGCGTACGTGCACCGCCGTACCCTCGTCGTCCTTGACCACCGTGACCGACTCGCCTGCCGGGCCCGGCTCCTCGAGGGGCTCGTCGGAGGCGAGGACGAGCAGCGTGACCCCGGGGAGGTCGTCGGTGGCGGCCCGGAGCAACGGCAGCGCGCGCTCGAGCAGGTGGCCGCGGTGCTCGACGTCGGCGAGCTGGTCGGTGAGCTGGTGCAGGAGTCGCAGGCGCCGGTCGGCGAGCACCTGGGCGGTGGTCTCGGCGGCGACGTCGATCACGCCCTCGACCTTGCCGGTCGGGCCGATCACGGCCGAGTAGGAGAAGGTGAAGTACGTCTCCTCCAGGAAGCCGCGCCGGTTCATCATCAGGCGCAGGTCCTGCACCCAGGTGCCGCCGTCGCCGGCCGCGGCCGTGTCCAGCATCGGGCCGATGGTGTCCCAGATCTCCGGGAACACCTCGCGGGCGGGCGCGCCGAACGCCGCCGGATGTTTGTCGGCGATCAGCGTCACGTACGCCTCGTTGTAGATCAGCGCCTGCTCCGGCCCCCAGAACAGGGTGACCGCGAACCGGGTCTGCCACACGGTCCGCAGGATGCTCAGCAGCGTCGGGCTCCACGACGACACCGGGCCGAGCGGGGTGGCCGCCCAGTCGACGCCGGCGTACAGCTCATGTAGCGAACCGGCGTCGCTGAACAGATCGTCCACCCGCTGAATGTAGCCCTAGCCCGGACTGGAGTTCGCCGATGAGGGCGCCTGCACGACACGCTCGGCGGCCATGGCATCCTGGCGCTCCTGTGCCTCAGCGAGTGCGGCCGTGCCGAGCCGGTCCAGGGCGCGGTGGATGCGAGTGGAGCGCCATCCGCGCCGCCTGCTCGGCGGCCGGCTCAGCGTCCTGACCACCGATCAGGCCACGGCGGCCGAACTCACCCGCTGACCCGGTGCTGCAGGGTCGAGATCAGGGCAAGCGTGGACTCGGCGCCCTGGTTGAGGTTGGCGCCGTGCAGGGTCAGCCCGTCGTAGCCGCCACCGGTCGCCGGATCCCACATGACCTGGTCGACGTCGTTGTCGCCGAGGAACCAGGCGATCGACCGGGTCAGTCCCTCGTCCCAGATCCGGCCGCCGGTGATCGCGGCGGCGGTGGCGCACGCGTCGGCCAGAGCCGCCACCTCGATCGGCTGCTGGTCGTGCCGCAGCCTCGGGCCGCCGCGTTGCCAGCCCGCCGACGGGAGCACCGACAGGTGTTCGCCGCTGACCTGGATCTCCAGCAGCCACGTCAGCATCCGCAGCCCGGCGGCCAGGACCGGCGGGTCGTCGAGGAGGTCGCCGGCGACGATCAGGGCCTCGGCGAGGGCAGCGTTGGCGTAGGTGAGCCGCTCGTACGGCCACGGCCAGCCGGGATCGGGACCGGGACGCCCGATGGCGGAGGCCGCGTCGGCCAGCAGGGCCGCGGCCGGATCGTTGTCCGGATCGGCGCGAAGCAGCTCCCCGGCGCCCAGCGCGGCGAACGCCATGGCCCGCGGGGCGGTGGCCCGGCAGGACGCTCCCAGGGTGAAGGCGAGAAGGGCCTCGTCACGGATCCACGGGACCGGGCATCGGGCCGCGGCGGTCCCGAGTCCCCAGAGGGCGCGCCCCCACCAGTCCCCCAGGCCGGGCTGGTCGGTCCACTCCCGGTTGAAGGCGAGCCGGTTGCGGAAGGCGCCGTTCGCGTCCTGCGCGTGGCTGAGGAAGGTCAGATAGCGCTCCGCGAGCCGGATCACCTCGGCCGACGGATCGGCCTCGCGGCTGGTGACGACCAGGCCCCGGGCGACGTCGTCGGTGCAGTAGCCGTGCTCGCGGCGGGCGATGGCGTGCCGGGCGTGCTCGAAGAGCCCGGTGTCGTCGGTGAGCCGCCTCAGGTGCGCGAAGGTGGGCGCGGGAACGACCCGGTCGCGACCCGGCGCCTCGGTTGCCCGGACGGTCACGGGCCGGCCACGGCGACCGGGCGGGCCGCGACCAGCTTCGCGGCGAGGTCGTGGTACCGCTGGGCGACGGCGGGCCACCGCATCGCCGGCTCGGCGTGCCCGCTGCGCGTGCGGAGGGTGGCGGCCAGGGCGGGCTTGGTGAGGATCCGCCGGACGGCGGTCGCGATGGCCTTCGGGTTCTTGTGCGGCACGAGCAGGCCGGGCCCGTCGGTGAGCAGTTCCACCGCGTGCGGGAACGCGGTGGCGACGACCGGGATCCGTGCCGCCACGGCCTCCACGAGGACGCCGGACGTCACCTGTTCGGTGGAGTCGTAGGGCAGGACGACCACGTCGGCGGAGCGGACCAGGGCGCCGAGCGCCGCCTCGTCGAGGTAGTCCGACTCGTAGCGCACCCGGTGCGCGACCCCGAGGGCCGCGCCGAGCTGGTGCAGACCCGCCCGGTACGCCTCGCCGTGCAGCTCGACGACCTTGGGGTGGGTCCGGCCGGCCACGGTGTAGGTCGGCGCGGGCTCCAGATCCCGCAGCAGGGCCAGGCCGCGCAGCGCCCACTCGATGCCCTTGCCCGGTCCCAGCAGGCCCCAGGTGAGCAGGTGCGGCTGCGGGTGCGGCAGGGACGGCGGTCCACCGAAGGCGGAGGCGCCGTGCGGGATGACCGACACCTTCGAGGCGTCCACGGCATAGCCGAGAACCAGCCGGTCGTACGCGGCGCCGGTGATCGTCACGACCGCGTCGGCCTCGGCCACGATCTGCTCGAGCAGGGTCTTCTGCATCGGCGTGGGCTGGGTCAGCACGGTGTGCAGGACGACCAGGCTCGGCACGGTCAGCCGGCGCAGCACCGACAGGACGTCGCCGCCGTCGCGGCCGGGGTAGATGCCGTACTCGTGCTGGACGACGGCGACGTCGAAGGTGTTGAGCACCTCGGCGGTGTCGCGCCAGCCGGACGGCGTCGCGGGCGACCAGGTGTGCACCACGCCGGGTGCGGGCGCGGGATCGTCGCCGCTCGCGACGACCCGCACGACGCCGCCCGCGAGGCCGTCCTCGCCGAGGTGGGCGGCCAGGGCGGAGTTGAAGGTCGCCAGGCCGCAGCGGGTGGGCGGGTGAGTGCTCAGAAATCCGTACCTGATGGTCATCTTGGTGCCTTCCGGTCGTCGGCCCCGCCGCGGGTGCGATGCCGGCTGACCTCACGCGTGATGACGCCGACCGGCCAGCGTGTGTGGCGGGCGACGGGCCGGCTCCTGAACGGGCCGGCCGGATGGTTCGTCAGATGAGTCGCTCGTAGACGGCCAGGTAGTCGGCCACCATGCGGTTCGCGCTGAAGCGCCTGCGGGCCTGGGCCCGGCAACCGGCACGGTCGATCGCACCGATCGCGTCCACGGCCTCGACGGCCTGGTCGACGCCGCTCACGAGGTGACCGGTGACGCCCTCGTCGACGACCTCGGGCATGGAGCCGCGCTTGTACGCGATGACCGGCGTGCCGCAGGCCATGGACTCCACCACCGACAGGCCGAACGGCTCGTCGAAGTCGATCGGATGCAGCAGGGCCGCGGCGGCGCCGAGGACCTCGGCGCGGCGCTGTGGCCCCACCGCGCCGAGGAAGTCCACCCGGTCACCGTCGATGTGCGGCGCCACCTGCTCGGTGAAGTACCGCTCGTCCTGCACCAGACCGCAGAGGGTGAGCTTGCGCCCGGCCCGGCGAGCGATCTCGATCGCGGTGTGGGTGCCTTTGTCCGGGTGGATCCGGCCGAAGCTGACCAGTCCGGGACCACCGGACGGGGCGAACGGCAGCCCGCCGAGGTCCACGCCGTGGTACACCGTCGCTACGTAGTCGAGGTCCGGGCTGCGGTCGGCATCCGAGATGGACACGAACGACGAGTCGCTCGCCCGGTACGCCGGCAGGATCTTCGGGCTGGAGAACCCGTGCACGGTCGTGACAAGCGGCGCGCGGCAGTGCTCGGCGAAGGCGAGAGGCAGCCAGTCGAGGTGGCTGTGCACGATGTCGAACTCGCCGGACCTGGCCAGGGCGTACGAGACGTGCATCGCCTCGGCGATCCGGCCGTCGACCGACGAATCCTCCGCGTAACCACCCGGGCACACACCGTCAAGCCGGGCGGCGGTGATCGAGTCCAGGGTCGCGAAGAGCGTCACGTCGGCGCCCGCGGCCACCAGTCCGTCAGCGAGCAGACCCGTGACCTGTTCCCAGGGCCCGTAGGCGCGCGGCGGAGTGCGCCATGCGACCGGCCCCAGGAGCCCGACCCTCACGCCGGCACGACTGCGGCGACTGCTGTGCAGATATTCATGGTCCGCTCTCATCGGGGTCAGGCCGCCGGCGACGGCCTGCGGCCGCCGGAGTCTGGAGCGACAGGCGCCAGACTACGCCTACCGGTGCGCCATGATTCGTACGTCCCGCATCGAGCTGGCCATCATGTGCAGCCGCTGGGCCGGCACCCGGCGGCGCAGCAGCGGAAACTCGTCGCTCTCCTGGCGCGTGGCGTGGTCGAGCAGCGCACCGGACAGGGCCGCGAACCGGTCGTCGAACGCCGGGTGGCGGACGCCGAGCCGGCCGAGCTCGATCAGTGACCGTTCGAGCCGCTCACCCTCCGTCTGGGAGGCGAGAGCGATGCCGTCGCCGTCCGCGCCGGTGTTGCGGACGGCCGGGTGCACGATCGTGAGCTCGCCGAGCTGATGCAGGTGGACGGCTTCCCGCAGGGCGGCGAACGGACGCTGCTTCCGGCCCCCGCCGGCCTTTTGGACGGCGGCACACAGCACGCGGATCTGCTCGTGCTCCTGGCGCAGGACGTCGATGATGTCGGGCGAGATCACTGTTGTGAAAGCTTGCATGGCCGGCCTCTGGTCTGACGAAGGGCGCCGGGGTCCAGGGCGCTGACGCCACCACACTACGCGGGCCCTGTCAATCGTCTGACCAGCGACTTCCGGTTGGTTGAGCTATCGTGGCGGTGCCGGGACGGCATCTGTCCTTCGGCCCGCTGCCCCAGCCCTCGGCGGCGCACCAGTCCTGTCAGGTGCCCAGGAGCAGCCGTGATCACCGAAAATTGCCCGGCCCAGAGGTCGCCCTGACGGATCCCTTTTGACGACGTCCGACCGCGACGTGCCCGAGATGCTCTTCTCCAGTCCTCGCCCGCACGCGGAGGCGGAGCGAGCCGGTCGGGCTCCGGAGGGTTCCGCGGCCGAGGCCGAGCGACGGCTGCGGCCGTTCGAGACCGGGCCCGCCGAGGAGCCGGCGCCCAACAGCGACACTGCAATGTGATCTTAAACATTTTATGTGTGCCGCACTCAACTTTCCGCGTCTCTGAAGCGTCTCCAGCGATCTAGGGGTTTCCTCGACGCTGGGAGGCAAGCTAGATGGTTCAGTTGCGGCGAAACGCGCCATGGTCGGCGACGTTGGTGTTGCTGGCGCTGGTCGCCGGCTGTGGCGCCTCGCCCACCGTGCGCCCGGAGACCGCCGCCGCGCGGCCAGGTCCGGCGCCCGGCAGCGCCCCGCTCGACGTCCCGCCCGACGTCCCGCCGCCTTCGCCGTCCGCATCGGTGTCCCTCCCGGCCGGGTCGGTCGCGTTGACCCGCTCCGAGCTCGCGCGAGTGCCACAGTTCGGCCCGCCGCCGGTGGCGGTGCCCATGACGCTCCCCCGCGGCGCCTCCGCGCCCTGGATCAGCAGGATCGCGACCAGCCAGAAGGTCGCGTTCATCACCATCGACGACGGGTGGGAGAAGAACCCCAAGGCATTCGCCCTGCTCACCGCCGCGCATGTGCCGGTGACGCTGTTCCTGCAGGTCGACGCGATCAGGTCCGATGTGGACCACTTCAAGGCGCTGGTCGCGGCCGGCGCCACCGTCGAGGCGCACACCATCACCCATCAGCAGCTCAAGGGCCGGTCCTACGGCCTGCAGAAGCGGGAGATCTGCGGCTCCGCCGACCAGCTCGGACAGTGGTACGGGCGCCGGCCGACCCTGTTCCGGCCGCCGTTCGGCGCTAAGGACGCCACCACGCTGCGTGTAGCGCACGACTGCGGCATGAAGGCGGTGTTCTTCTGGAAGGAGGCCACCAACAAGGGCAAGGTCTACTACCAGGAGAAGCACGTCGTGCAGCCGGGCGACGTCATCCTCATGCACTTCCGGCCCGCGTTCGTCAACGACTTCCTGGCGGTCCTGAAGGCCATCCATGACGCCGGGCTCACTCCGGCGCGGTTGCAGGACTACATTCCCGGCGCCGCCTGACGTGGCCCTCGTCACGGTCAGCGGGGCGGCGAGAGGAAACAAACCCAGGTCAAGCTAGCTTTTGCTGCCGCCTCGGGTCGCGGCGTGGGCAGGGCGATCTGCGTAAACGGGCTGCCCGCGTGCTTCCGAGGTGGCAGCATGATCGCCTGCCTGGGCGGGCTCACCAGCCCAAATGTCGGACAGAGACTGGAGTTACCCCCGTGACCGATCAAGCCGCCGCGCCACCGGAAAAACTGGACGCCGCCGTGCTGAAGATCGCCGGCGTGGTGGTCCTCGGCGCGATCATGTCGATCCTCGACATCACCGTGGTCAGCGTCGCGCTGCCGACCTTCCAGACCGAGTTCGACGCGACCTACGCCCAGGTCGCCTGGACCATGACCGGCTACACGCTGGCGCTCGCGACCGTGATCCCGCTCAGCGGCTGGGCGGCTGACCGGTTCGGCACCAAGCGGCTCTACATGCTGGCGTTGCTGCTGTTCACGCTCGGTTCCGTGCTCTGCGCGACCGCCGACTCGATCGAGCAGCTCGTCGCCTACCGGGTGCTGCAGGGCCTCGGCGGCGGCATGCTCATGCCGCTCGGCATGACGATCATGACACGGGCGGCCGGGCCGCAGCGGATCGGCCGGCTGATGGCCGTGCTGGGCATCCCGATGCTGCTGGGACCGATCGGCGGCCCGATCCTCGGCGGCTGGCTGATCGAGGCGGCGAGCTGGCACTGGGTCTTCCTGATCAACCTGCCGATCGGCGTGATCGCGCTGATCTACGCCCAGTTCGCGCTGCCGAAGGACAGCCCGCAGCCGGGTGAGTCGTTCGACTTCGTCGGCATGCTGATGCTGTCGCCGGGTCTCGCGCTGTTCCTCTACGGCGTCTCGTCGCTGCCGGAGACCGGCACGATCACCGCGCCGAAGGTGTGGATCACGATGCTGGCGGGGCTGATCCTGCTGGTGAGCTTCGTCCTGTACTCGTTCAAGCCGAAGCACCCGCTGCTCGACCTGCGGCTCTTCCGCAACCGCAATCTGACCGTATCGTCGATCTCACTGTTCGTGTTCATCATCGCGTTCATGGGCGCGGGGCTGCTCTTCCCGAGCTACTTCCTGCAGGTCCGCGGCGAGTCCACGCTGCACGCCGGCCTGCTGATGGCGCCGCAGGGTCTCGGCGCGATGATCACCATGCCGATCGCCGGAACGCTGGCCGACCGCATCCCGGTCGGGCGCACCGTGCCGTTCGCGATGGCGCTCATCGCCGCCGGGTTCTTCACGTTCACCCAGGTCGGCACCGACACGTCCTACTGGCTGCTGTGCGGCTCGCTGTTCGTGATGGGTCTCGGCATGGGCGGCACGATGATGCCGATCATGACGTCGGCGCTGCGGACGCTGACCAGCAACGAGGTGGCTCGCGGCTCGACGCTGGTGAACATCCTCCAGCAGATCGGCGGCTCCATCGGCTCGGCGATCATGTCGGTGGTCCTCACCAGCCGGCTCAACCAGTCCGACCCGATCCCGGGCCTGAACAACCAGCGGACCGGCGAGCCGATCACCGAGGCGGGCGCCGCGATCGCCCACCAGCAGGGCGCGCAACTGCCGGTGCCGCCGAACATCCTCGAGAGGGGCCTGACGTTCGTCGCCGACTCGTTCGGCACCACGTTCTGGGTCGGCTTCGCGCTGGTGCTGGCGACGTTCATCCCGATCGCGTTCCTGCCGCGCAAACGGCCGGCCGCGAAACCGGACGGCACGGGCGAGGGCACCCAGCTCGAGACGCCGGTGCTGATGCACTGAGAAAGACGGTTCTAGGCCCCGTTCGAGAGAACGGGGCCTAGCGCGCACCATGGCCTAGAACGGTGACGGACCTCGACCGACGAGTGACATCAAGATCTGCGTCGCGAGCAGCTTTCGCACACTCGTCACGGTGACCTCACCGATCTGGTCATAAGGCAACTCCAGCTTCAGGCCGTCACTCGCGTCCGTCGCGTCGCGAAGCTCGGCGCTGGCCTGGTCCGGCCGGAACTTGCCGCCCCAGCCGTTGATGCCTCTGTTCTGGTTGGTGCTGAGCGAAACCATGCCGGCCACGCTCGTGCCGTCATGAAGTATCAGCCTGGCCGGCCCGGAGTAGGTCGTCATGATGACAACCGTAGCCCTCGCCGGTTTCGCCGTGCACGCGGCTGACGAACCGGCGTGGTCGTCACTGCTCGACGGTGGCCGCGGCCAGCACGTCGGCGTCGAGGCGCAGCATCCGCAGGAGCGAGGCGTTCTTGACCTGATCGATCTCATCCGGCAGCTGCCGGTCGACGAAATCGGCCCGGTCGAGCTCGCCACGCTCTCGTAGGACGGACACGATCTGGGATTTCTGGATGTGGCTCATGACGTCTCCCGGTGCGATCTTGCCGGAGCACGCAGCGACGCTCCGGGCGTAACCCAGGCCTGTCCCGAGCGAGTGACCCCCAGGGTACTCGTAGTGGCCCCCGCATGCTGCTACGCCCGGTCCGCCGATGAGCCGGCGCGGCACGAGCGGGCAGCCGAGATCCTTCGCACGCGCGTGGTCCGGATCGTGAAACAGCCGTAGCCGCCCCGGAGGGCGGCCACGGCCTTTCAGGACCTGGTGCGGGTGGGTCAGAAGACGATGCCCTGGGTGTCGGCGCCGTCGCCGTTCCAGTCGCCGGTGACCGGGATCTCGGCGCCGTTGCCGTTGCCGTACGCGATGGTGCTGGTGGTCTCGGTGGGGGACGTGATCTCACTCGTACGGAAGAAATAGGTGTTGCCCATCCGGACGCCGACGTTGTCCTTGCCGTCGTTGTTCCAGTCCCCGACCAGCGGGGCGGCGTAAGGGTTGCCGTAGAGGACGGTCACGGTGCCGCCGGCCGCGGTGCGCAGGAAGAACTGCCCGGTGCTCGGCCGGTAGACACCGATCTCGTCGGTGCCGTCGCCGTCCCAGTCACCCGCGAGGGGCACGTCGGTGGCGTCACCGAAGGCGATCGAGGTCGCCGCCTCCGCCGGGTCGCTGACATCCGTGGTGCGCAGGAAGAACGTGCCACCCATCCGGGTGCCGACCTGGTCCTTGCCGTCTCCGTTCCAGTCACCGGTGAACGGGCTGCCTTCGCCCGGGTTCCCGAACGGCACCACGTACTGCGCGTCCCCGGTCGCCGGGTCGTTGCTCACGAAGAACTTGCCCGACGCCTTGTCGAACGTCGACACCGTGTCCGACCCGTCGCCGTCCCAGTCACCCTTGATCGGGGTCATCGGGCTGTTGCCGTACGAGAAGGGTGACCTGGTCGCGGACGACGACGTGAGGCTGTCGGACAGGTGGAACTCGAAGACACCCAGGTTCGGTGCGCCGGTCCAGAGGGCGGTGACCAGGAGCTGAGCGTCGTGGACCTCCCGGGCGTAGGCGTCGGGGACGGCCGAGACCTGCACGCGCTGGCAGATGGCGCCGATGTCGCCGCTCATCCAGCTGTTGTTCGGGTACTTGCGGAGCATCGCGTTGACGAACGCGTTCGTTGCGTAGACCGGGTCGATCAGCTGAGCCGGCGTGCCCCAGCCCTGCGACGGCCGCTGCTGGAAGAGCCCGAGGCTGTCGTGGTCGACCGCCTCCGTGTAGTTGTGCAGGGTGCTCTCGGTGATCGCGGTGGTCACCGCGATCACCGCGGCTCTGCTGTCCAGCCCCCTCCCCCGGACGGTGTCGGTGATGATCCGGGCGCAGGAGACGTTGTAACCGTTGACCGCCCGGCCCATCCGCGGGCCGTTCATCTGGGGCCGGAGCTGGTTGGCGAGAGCGGTGTCGGCCGCGGTCGCGCCGCCGGACACGCACTGGTTGTAGGCGATCATCGCGGTGAACGGGATCGGGGTGTCGCCCTTGCCGGTGGCGGCAGCGGCGGGGGTCGCGGTGGCGGCGAAGGCAGCGGCGGCGGTGAGGCCGGCGATCAGGACTGTGCGCATGGTGAAGCTCCCAGCGAGAAGAACGAGAAGAACAGAGGCGAGAAGAAGAGGGGGAGATCAGAAGACGATGCCCTGGGTGTCGGTGCCGTCGCCGTTCCAGTCGCCGATGATCGGCAGCTCCGCGCCGTTGCCGTTGCCGTAGGCGACGGTCGAGGTGGTCTCGGCCGCGGAGGTCACCTCACTGGTACGGAAGAAGTACGTGTTGCCCATCCGGACGCCGACGTTGTCCTTGCCGTCGTTGTTCCAGTCACCCACCAGCGGGGCGGAGCCGGGGTTGCCGTAGAGCACGGTGACTGTGCTGCCGTCGGCCTGGCGCAGGTAGAACCGTCCCTCGCTCGGCCGGTAGACGCCGATCTCGTCCGTGCCGTTCCCGTCCCAGTCGCCGGCCAGCGGCACGTCGGTGGCGTCACCGAAAGCGATCGAGGTCGCCGCCTCCGCCGGGTCGCTGACATCCGTGGTGCGCAGGAAGAACGTGCCACCCATCCGCGTACCGACCTGGTCCTTGCCGTCTCCGTTCCAGTCACCGGTGAACGGGCTGCCTTCGCCCGGGTTCCCGAACGGCACCACGTACTGCGCGTCCCCGGTCGCCGGGTCGTTGCTCACGAAGAACTTGCCCGACGCCTTGTCGAACGTCGACACCGTGTCCGACCCGTCGCCGTCCCAGTCACCCTTGATCGGGGTCATCGGGCTGTTGCCGTACGAGAAGGGTGACCTGGTCGCGGACGACGACGTGAGGCTGTCGGACAGGTGGAACTCGAACACGCCCAGGTTCGGGGCGCCGTCGTCGATCACCTTCGTGTACCGGTAAGGCTTGTAGTTGGTACGCACCCGGCCACTGGTGTCCGACCACTTCCGGTGGATCGTGCGCGGCGGCGTCTGCTCGTACATCCAGAAGTCGCCGCCGACCGCGCCCACCCACTTGTCGAACAGCACCACGTGCGAGCCGTTGTTCGGGTTCGACACGTTGTGGTAGTTCAGGAAGTCGCCCGGCTTCAGGTCCGTGAAGGCGATCGGGGTGCCGATCTCGGCCAGGTTGCCGGTCCAGTAACTGCCGTTGGTCTTCAGCGCCATCGACACGTAACCGGAGCAGTCCGTGCGGTAACCGCCGTAGTAGGCGTCCATGCTGTACGGCACCTGCGCCGCGACCCAGGTCTGTGCCCGGGCGATGATCTCGGTCCGGGTGATCGTCGGTCCGGGGCTCACCGCGGCGAGCGTGGCGCTCTTCGCCTGGGGCGTGGCCACATCGCCACCGCCGGGCGCGGCCTGCGCCGGGACGCTCAGAGCGGCCGCGGCGGTGACGCCGGCAAGGGCTGCGATCGCGGTACGGATCAGGGTGCTGGTCATCGGTCTCCCCCAACGTTCGTGTCCCGCCGCTGATCGGCGGGCACCGATGACATTGCGGGGGGCCGCCAGAATTCCCCTGTAGTTCCGCTAGAGCCGGGCCACAGCCTCGTACCGGGCGTTCGCCGCGCCGGTGGCGGCCGCCCAGGACGAGTCGCCGTAGGACCAGTGCCACCAGCGCGCCACGTCGTTGACCAGGCCCGCGGCCGACAGGGCCTCGGTCAGCAGCAGCCTGACACGCTCCTCGAGCGGCGGAGCCGGGTCACATCGGCAGCACGGCAGGGCCGCCGGCACGTCGTCGTCGGCGCGGAACACCGTCAGGTCGGCGGCGCCGCCGGAGCCGTGACCGTCACCGGGCCGGTGACCGTCGACGACGACCAGGTGGAGGTCGCGCGGGAGCAGGCTCTGCGCCAGCACGAGGCGTTCGACGACGCCGAAGCGGAGCAGCGTCCGGCGGGCAGGCCCGGCGACCCGCAGTGGTGCCGAGGCCTGGACGTCGACCAGGGGTTCGGAGGGGGACATCGGAGACGCTCCTGAGAGATCGGTGGCAGGTAGCACCAACCGTCTGTCAGTCGCCTCCAGAATCGCTGTAACCGGATTGCAGCGCGCCCGTGAGCTCGCGATATTCGCGGGCGCCGAACGTCCGGAAGGTCTTGACCGCCTCGTCACGGGCGGCGTCCGACGCGGCGAGATCACCGCGGGCCCGCTCCAGGTCAGAGATGTCCCGCAGCGTACGGGCGCAGAACAGCGCCGCCTCCTGCCCCCGGAAGATCTCCAGCGCCGCGTTCAGCGACCGTGCCGACTCGCCCAGCCGCCCCGCCGCCAGATCCAGCTCGCCCATCGTCCGCAGCACCATCGCCTCGCCCCAGCGGTCACCCACGGCCCGATGCGCGGCGAGCGCCGCCGCCAGCGGTTCCCGGGCCTGGCCGAGACGACCCATCCGGACGTACGTCTTGGCCAGCGCCCGCCGCGAGAACGCGATGAGCTGACCGTCGCCGAGCTCCTCAAAGATGGCCAGCGCCCGGTTCAGCGCCCGCTCGGCCTCGTCGAGGCGGCCCTGCGCCCGGTACGCGAGCCCGATCGTGCGCAGCGACAGCGCCTCGCCGCGGCGGCTCCCGGCCCGGCGGTACGCGTCGACGGCGGCCCCCAGCGCCGCATCCGTCGCCGCGAAGTCACCCGTCTCCAGGTGCACCGAGCCGAGGACGCGGGCGCAGTGCCCGGCCGCGCGGTCGTCGCCGAGCTTGCGGGACAGCTCCGACGCCTGCTTGAGGAAGTGCTCCGCCTCCGGCAGGTAACCCTGCTCGCGGCACGCCAGCCCGAGGGCGCACAACGCGCTGGCCTGACCGCGCGGATCGTCCAGGTCGCGGAACCGTTCCGCCGCCTCGGCCAGGTGCCGCCGGGACTCGGAGAACTGGTCCTGCTCGTACCGCAGCTGCCCGAGCTCGGCGAGCAGGACCGCCTCGCCGTGGGTGTCGCCCGCCGCCCGGGCCGCGGTGAGCGCCGCCCGGTGTGCCCGGTCCCAGAGGTCCGGGACGTTGCCCAGGGCGTAGCGGGACGCGCACAGCACCGCCGCCACGGCCACCGCCTGCTCGGCGAGACCGAGCTCGGCCGCCTTCTCGACGGCCGTCACCAGCGAGGTCTGCTCGGCGTCGAGCCAGCCGCGCGGGTCGTCGAGCGCGTTGCCGAGCACCTCGGGGTCGACGTCCGCGCGGGGCCGGGGCGTGACCGGCAGGATCGCGCCCGACGTCACGTGGTCGACGATGTGCCCGGAAAGCTGGTCGAGCACCGACGACCAGGCGGCGACGACCCGGGCGGTGGCGGCGACCAGGTCGTCCCGCGACTCGTGCCGCTCGGCCTGCTCACGGGCGTAGATCCGGATCAGGTCGTGCAGCCGGTATCGGACCTGGCCGATGTCGTCGACGTACGTGTAGTCGACCAGATGCGCGTCGACGAGCTGCTCCAGGATCTGCTCGGCCGCGCCGATCTCGGTGTCCAGCGCGTACGCCAGGACCCAGGACCGGAAGTCGGACAGCCCGAGATGGCCGAGCCGGCAGATCGCGGTGTGGGCGGCCGGGTCCAGGCTGTCGAAGCTGAGCCCGATGCTGACCCGGATCTGCTGGTCGCCGGCGGACAGCTCGTCGAGGCGGCGGCGCTCGTCGCGCAGCCGGGTGGCCAGCAGACGCGGCGTCCACTGGCGACGGGTGGCCAGCCGCGCGCCGGCCACCCGGACGGCGAGCGGCAGGTTGCCGCAGGCGGCGACGATCTCCGCGGCGGCCTCCGGGGCCGGGCCCATCCGGTCGGCGCCGGCGATCCGGGTGAGCAGGGCGGTGGCCTCGGCGGTGGAGAGCAGGTCCAGCTCGACCAGCCGGGCGCCGGCCAGCCCGCCGAGCCGGTTGCGGGACGTCACCACAACCGAGCTCCCGCCGCTGCCCGGCAGCAGCGGCCGCACCTGCTGCTCGTTGGCGGCGTCGTCGAGCACGATCAGCATCCGGCGCCCGGCCAGCAGCGTGCGGTAGGCGTCCATCCGCTCGTCGGCGCCGTCCGGGACCTTGCCCGGGTCCGGTTGCAGGGCCCGCAGGAAGCGGCCCAGCACCTCCGCGGGCGAGGCCGGGGTGTCGGTGTTGCCACGGAGGTCCACATGCAGCTGCCCGTCCGGGTGGTCGGCCGAGACCCGATGGGCGACGTGTACGGCGAGCGCCGACTTGCCGACCCCGCCGGGCCCGAGCAGAGCCACCACCGTGGGACTGCTCCCGCCCAGCGCCTCGGCGAGTTCGTCGGCGAGCGCCTCGCGCCCGGTGAAGTCCGGCGAGTCGGGCGGCAGCTGCGCGGGCACCGGACCGCCGGACGCCGCCGGCCTGGGCGTGGGCCGCCCCACCGCCGCGGGCACGGGCCGCTCCACCCCCGCAGGCACGGCCCGCTCCACCCCCGCAGGCACGGGCCGCTCCACCCCCGCAGGCACGGCCCGCTCCACCCCCGCAGGCACGGCCCGCTCCACCCCCGCAGGCACGGCCCGCTCCACCCCCGCAGGCACGGCCCGCTCCACCCCCGCAGGCACGGCCCGCTCCACCCCCGCAGGCACGGGCCGCTCCAACGCAGCGGGCGCTGGCCGGAGCAGCGTGGCGTCGCCGCGCAGGATCTGCTCGTGCAGGCGGGTCAGCTCGACGCCCGGCTCGATGCCGAGTTCCTCGATCAGCGCCTCGCGGCCCTGCCGGAACACGGTCAGCGCGTCGGCCGTCCGGCCCGCCCGGTACAGGGCGAGCATCAGCTGCCCGCGAATCGCGCCGCGCGTCGGGTACTGCTCGACCAGGACGGTCAGCTCGCCGACCAGCTCGTCGTCGCGGCCCAGCTCCAGGTCGGCGGCGATCCGGGCCTCGGTGGCGGCGACCCGCTGCTCGTCCAGGCGGGCGGCCTCAGCGGCGAGGACACGGCTGCGCACCCCGCCCAGCGCCGGTCCGCGCCACAGCATCTCTGCCGCCCGGAACGCCGTCGCCGCCTCCCGGTGCTCGCCGGCGGCCGCGGCGGCCCGGCCCCGCGCCACGAGCCCCTCGAACCGGTGCCGGTCCAAGGCCTCGCCGGGCGCCCTGATCAGATAGCCAGGGGCGGCGGTGAGGACGATCTCCGGCGCGTCGTCGCCGATCGCCCGGCGCAGGGTCGACACATACGTCTGGATCAGCGCCCGCCCCGTGTGGGGTGGCTCGTCGTCCCAGAGGATGTCGATCAGGCGCTCGGTCGGCACGATCCGGCCCGGCTCGACGAGCAGCGCGGCCAGCAGCGTACGAATCTTGGTCCCGCCGAGGCTCAGCGGTCCGCCACCGCGCGCCACCTCGACCGGCCCGAGCAGCCGGAACTCCACCTACGCCCCCCGTCATACACCGCCGTAGATGTCTTCAGAGGCAGACTAGTACGTCGCTGCGGCCGCCCGCGCCCAGCGCGGGTACGCCGGCGACCGCCCTTAGTGCCGCCGCTTTCGCAGGGCGCGGAGTCAAGCCGGGCTGCCAGGCCCCCGAGGTGCCCACTCACCCTCGCTGCCGCCGCTTTCGCAGGGCGCGAAGTCGAGCCGGGCTGCCAGGCCCCCGGGGTGCCCACTCACCCTCGCTGCCGCCGCTCGCGGTGGTGGCCGGGGCGCGGTCGTGGTAGGAGCAGGCGCGAGTGGTGGGACCAGGCCGCAGTGGTGGGAGAGAGCGGCATCCAGGCCGAAATACCGCCCTGAGCTACCACGGTCTGCGCGAGTGGTAGCTAGGAACGGTCGTAGCGGGCCGGATTGCGCTCGGTCCTACCACCGACCGCGCCGGGCGCGGGCCAGCGCGGTCGGGCTGGCCGGTCTCGGCCGAGATGCCGCGCTGGGCCACCACTCGCCTGCCCGGCTACCACCGTGAGCGGCGGCTACCACCGCGAGCGGGCACTCGGGCGTCTGGCAGCCCGGCTCGACCGCACGCCCCGCGAAAGCGGCGGCAATAAGGGCGAGTGGGCACCCCGGGCGCCTGGCAACCCGGCCCAACCCCACGCCCCGCGAAAGCGGCGGCAATAAGGGCGAGTGGGCACCCCGGGCGCCTGGCAACCCGGCCCAACCCCACGCCCCGCGAAAGCGGCGGCAGCAAGGGCGAGTGGGCACCCCGGGCGCCTGGCAACCCGGCCCAACCCCACGCCCCGCGAAAGCGGCGGCAGCAAGGGCGAGTGGGCACCCCGGGCGCGTGGCGCGAACGGCGCAGGACGCGAGCGGCGGCAGTGACGGTGAGTGGCACCTGGGCACCCCGGGCACCCGGGCACCCGGGCACCCGGCAGACCTGGCGAGACGGCACGTCCAGCAAAGGCGGCCGAAGCGAGATGTCTCTGTACTACAGCAGCTTGTTCTTCTTCAGGTACTTGGCCAGATCGCTGTAGGCGCCGTCCTCGTTGGCGAACATGGCCACGTTGCGGGCGGTCTGCAGCCACGGGCCGGTGGACGGGCGCACCTCCGCCAGGGCGGCCTCCATGTCGCGCTGCTCGATCATCCGGACGCGGCCGCTGGTCACCGAGTCGTGCATGGCGAACTCGGCGGCAGTCTCGCAGAGGTGGGCGAGGTCGGCGCCGGAGAACTTGTCGGTGGCCGCGGCCAGGCGTTTGAGGTCGATGTTCGCGATCGGACGGTCCCGCAGGTGCACCTCGAGGATCGAGATGCGGGCCTCCGCGTCCGGCGGGATCACCAGGACCGTACGGTCGAGCCGGCCCGGGCGGCGCAGCGCGGGGTCGACGTCCCACGGCGCGTTGGTCGCCGCCAGCACGAACACCCCGTCGTTGGTGCCCTCCATGCCGTCCAACTCGGCCAGGAGCTGATTGCCGAGGGTACGCATGGACGAGCTCTGCATCTGGCTCCGCTTGTGGCCGAGGGCGTCCACCTCGTCGAGGAACAGCACGCAGGGCGCGTTGCGGCGGGCCGCCTGGAAGATCTCGTGCAGGTTGCGCTCGGACTGGCCGATCCACATGTTCAGCACGTCGACCAGGGAGACGGTGACGAAGCGGGCGCCCATCTCGCCGGCCACCGCCCGGGCCAGGAACGTCTTGCCACAGCCGGGCGGTCCGTAGAGCAGCAGGCCGCCACGCAGGCTCTTGCCGTACATCGAACGCAGTTTCTCGTTCTTGAGAGGGGCCAGGAAGGCCAGGTCGAGGCGCTTCTTGACGTCCTTCATGCCGCCGACGTCGGCGAGCTTCACGTGGGACAGCTCGATGTCGATCATGCGGTCCTGGTCGCCGTCGATCGGGTCGGGCTCGTCGTCGGCCCGGGCGAAACGGGGTGGGACGGAGCCCTCGAACTCCTGCTCGTAGGCCTTCCAGTCCAGGCCCTTCTTCTCGTCCGGCGGAGAGGAAGGTGAGGGCTCGGCTTCGGACTCGGGCTCGGGCGAGGTAGCCGGCGATGGCGAAGAGGAGAGGTCGGGCGAAGAAGAGGGCGCCGGCGAAGAAGAGGGCGCCGGCGAGGAAGAGGGCTCCGGCGCGGGAGAGGATGCGGGCGCGGGCGCACCGAGGGCCTGGGCCATCAGGGCCTGGGTCTCGGCGTGAGCGGGCTCCTGGGCGAGCGCCACGGCCAGGTGGCTGACCGCCTCGGCGCCGCGACCGGCCCCGATGAGCAGCTCGGCGAGGTGCCGGCGCAGCGGCAGGTCGTCGGGGCTGGACTTGACCGCCGCCATCATGCTCTCGATCAGCGAGTTGCTCATGGCAGGCCATTATGCTGTGCGCTCGCCGCACACCTGACCAGGAGATGAGACCGACCGATGACCGACGACCTGTTCACCCCGACTGTCCGGGAACGTCCGGTTTCCGGGAAACGGCCGTGGCGGCCCGAGTCGATCTTCTACGCGGCGTTCTTCGGCGGCCCGCTGACCGCCGGGCTGCTCGGGGTGATCAACGGCCGGCGGCTCGGCGTCCCGGCGCCGAGGGTCCTGCTGACCGCACTGGCGGGGCTCGCCGGGTTCGGGGCGTGGATCGTCAGCGCGGCCACGCTGGTGGACGCGAACAACGCCGTCCGGCTGGTCGGCTCGATCACCGGCGCGCTGGCCTGGCTGGTGGTGATCGCGTTCCAGCGGGCGCCGTTCCGGGCGTACACGTACGGCGACGGCGAACCGGCCAAGCTGTTCCTCCCGGGTCTGCTCACCGCTCTCGGCCTGGGCTTCTTCCAGGCCGCCACAATCCTCGTGGTGGCCCGGTGAGTGGCGAGAGCGGTGCCCGGTCAGTGGCGAGAACGGTGGCCCGGTCAGTGGCGAGAACGGTGGCCCGATGAGCGGCGAGAACGGTGGCCCGATGAGCGGCGAGCCGGTCTTCGCGCGGGCCCGGGCCCTGCTCGGCGCCAACCGGCCGGAGCAGGCGCTGACCGAGCTGGCCATGCTGCCGGCGAGCGACGCGATCAGCGCCCAGGCGCACCACCTGCGCTGCGTCGCGCTGGCCGGCCTGGAGCGCTGGCCGGAGGCGGCCGACGCGGCCCGGCTGGGGCTCGGCGCCGGCGGACCCGATCCCGATCTGCTGCGGCTGCTGGGCCGGGCGGAGCAGGAGCTGGGCCACCCGCAGGCGGCGGAACGCGCCCTGCTGGACGGGCTGGCGCTGGCGCCGAACGACGCGGACCTGCTCTGCGCGTACGCCCGCCTGTGCATCGCCGACAACCAGATGGACAAGGCGTCGCGGCTGGTGGAGCGGGCCGCCGCGCAGGACCCGCACGCCCCCACGGTCTATGCGAGCAGGATCCAGCTCGCGTACGCGAAGGGCGACGACCGCGAGGCGCAGCGGATCGCCCGCGAGTTTGTGGCGACGTACCCGGAGAACCCAGCCGCGCACGCCCTGCTGGGCAGCACCAGCGCGGTCCGTGGCCAGGTCGGGGACGCGTACTCCGGCCTGCGCCAGGCGGCCGCGGCGGCGCCGGGCGAGCAGGTGTACGCGGAGTCCGCGATGGACGCCAGGATCGCCAGCCACCCGCTGCTGCTGCCGATCCGCCCGGTGCTGCGCTTCGGCCCGTTGAAGACCTGGATCGCCGCCCTCGTGGTGATCTACGGCCTGCGGGCGCTCGGCCTGGGCGCGCTGTCGCTGCTCGCCGGCGGCCTGTGGCTGGTCTTCTGCGTCTACTCCTGGGTGGTCCCGCCCCTGGTCAGACGCTGGGTCAGGCGCAACTGGCACGGATGACCGCCCGGAACACAGTGGACATCCCTGACACATTGACCAGGGTTATTACGGGCCGGTAAACGCTTTTTCCCGGGAGACCTTTACTTTCGTCGATGGAGAACATAAGTTTCTCCCAACCACCGAAAGCTTAGAGTCAGCCGAGCCAAAGCCCCCGCGAGACGCCACTCGACCCCCACAAAGACGTGTGGCGTGAATTCGCCGTGCCGGTCGACGTTTCCGCCGAGCACGCGTCATTCTCGCGTGCCTTTGTTCGGCCGCGAAACGGAGAGATATGGACGACGCGTCCGGCCCGGACCGCTTACCCCGCGGCAGCCGCCTCACGTTCTCCCGCCGCACGCTGATGGCCGCCGGCGGCGTCGCCCTGGGCACACCGGCCCTGGGCCTGGCGGCGTCCACAGTGCCTGGTTCACCCGCGGCGGCGGCCACCGGCGCGACGAAGAAGATCACCATCTACGCCGAGTCCCTGGGCAACAACCAGTACGGCTACGGCCTCGCGCCCGGACAGGCCTCGATCCCCGGTCCGCTCCTCGAGATGTACGAGGGCGACACGATGGAGATCACGCTGGTCAACAACACCACCCAGCGGTTGTCCATCCACGCGCACGGCGTCGACTACGACACCGCCTCGGACGGCGCGCCGCTGAACAACTCGTTCAACAACCCGGGCGAGACGCGCACCTACATCTGGCGGTCGCACGAGATGACGGCCGCGGCCGGGCGCCGGTTCATGCCGGGCAGCGCCGGCTACTGGCACTACCATGACCACGCGATGGGGACGGACCACGGCACCGCCGGCGTCCTCCGTGGACTCTACGGCGGGCTCATCGTGCGCCGCCGCGGCGACATCCTGCCGGACAAGACATTCACGGTCGTCTTCAACGAAATGATGATCAACAACCGGCCGACGACGAACACCCCGACCTTCGAGGCCAATCTCGGCGAGCGTGTCGAGTGGGTCGCGATCGGCCACGGCAACCTGATCCACACGTTTCACCTGCACGCGCACCGGTGGGCCGACAATCGCACCGGAATGCTCGAGGGTCCGAACGACCCGAGCATTGTCACCGACAACAAGGACCTCAACCCGGGCAGCTCGTTCGGGTTCCAGGTGATCGCCGGCGAGTTCGTGGGACCGGGCGCCTGGATGTACCACTGCCACGTTCAACAGCACTCCGACACCGGCATGGCAGGGATCTTCCTGGTTCGCAACGCGGACGGCAGCATGCCGCCCGCAGCAAGTGCGGACATCGACCGGTTCCGGGGCCACATGTCGAAGATGTCCACGGCGCACGGCGCCATGGACCACACGAAGTAGGGGGCCAGCAGGGATGAGGCTTGGGCTGAGACAAGGTACGGACCGGACCGGGGGGCGGATACGCCGAATCCTCGCCGGAGCCGCGGCCGCCGTGGTCGTGGTGTCGCTCGTGCCGACGATGACAACGTTGGCACAGGCGGCGCCGAAGGCCGCGGAGGCGGCCGTCAAGGTGCTGGTCTTCCACGGACCCGCGGCCGACCAGCAGGACCCTGTCGCCGTCGCGGCGCAGACCATCGAGGATCTGGGCACGGCGGCGGGTGCCGAGGTCACCGTCACCAGCGACCCGGCCACGTTCACCGCGGCCGCGCTCGCCGAGTACCGGTCGGTGGTGTTCCTGTCGGCCAACAAGGCGACGCTGACGACCGCGCAGGAGGCCGCGCTGCAGGGCTACGTCAAGTCCGGCGGCGGCTTCCTCGGCATCGGCGACGCCGCTCAGGCGCAGCTCGACTCGTCGTGGTTCACCGGCCTGATCGGCACCCGCCCGGTCGGCGCGCTGCCGAACGCCGAGCCGGTCTCCGCGGTCACCGCGAGTGCGGAGAACCCGCCGAACGAGACCAAGGAGAAGCTCACCGACGGTGACGCCAACACCAAGTGGCTCACCTTCAACCCGACCGGCTGGGTGGCCTACGACCTGGGCAGCGCCAAGGCGGTCACCGGGTACGCGCTGACCTCGGCCAACGACTTCCCCGGCCGCGACCCCCGCGACTGGGCCCTGCAGGGCTCCACGAACGGCTCGGACTGGCAGAACGTGGAGACGCGGGCCGGCCAGACCTGGGGCGAACGCTTCCAGAACAAGCGGTTCGACCTGGCCGCCCCGGCGACCTACCGCTACTGGCGGCTGAACATCACCGCGAACAGCGGCGAGCCGCTGATCCAGCTCGCCGACTGGCGGCTGTTCACCGGCGGCACCACCGCGCCGCAGCCGCCGACCGCCGCGCAGTCGGTGGTCGACATCCTCGATCGGCAGCACCCGTCCACCAAGTCGCTGCCGCTCAAGGTCACCCGGACCGACCGCTGGTACAACTGGGATCCGAACCCGATCGGCACGGTGCACACCGTCGCGCAGGTCGAGGAGCGGCACTACAACCCGGGCCAGGGCGCGAACGGCGCGTTCCACCCGATCTCCTGGTGCCGTGACTACGACGGCGGCCGGTCCTTCTACACCGGCATGGGCCACACCTCGGGCAGCTACGGCGAGGACGCCTTCAAGAAGCACCTCACCGGCGCGCTGCAGTGGACCACCGGCATCGTCCGCGGTGACTGCCAGGCGACCATCGCCGCCAACTACAAGACCGAGCGGCTGACCGCGCGCAACCAGACCGGCCAGCTCGACCAGATCGGCGAGCCGCACGGCCTGACCATCGCGCCGGACGGCACCGTGTTCTACGTCGGCAAGGCGGCCTGCCCGTCCGGCCCGGTCGTGGACTGGAACGACCCGAACGTCGGCAAGGGCTGCGGCACCATCCACCAGTGGGATCCGGTCACCAAGACGGTCAAGCTGCTCACCACCCTCGAGGTGATGGGCAACCGGGGCGCCGGCGGCGAGCTCCAGAAGAACGAGGAGGGTCTGCTCGGCATCGTGCCGGACCCGAAGTTCGCCGAGAACCACTGGCTCTACGTCTACTGGATGCCGCACAACAGCATCGACCGGGTCAAGCGGGTCGGCCAGCGGACCATCTCGCGGTTCACCTACGACGCCGCGGCCAAGACGATCGACCAGGGCACCCGCAAGGACCTGCTGCAGTTCCCGGTGCAGATCCACAGCTGCTGCCACGCGGGCGGCGGCATGGCGTTCGACGCGAAGGGCAACCTCTACATCGGCTCCGGTGACAACAACTCGTCCGAGGGCTCCAGCGGCTACTCCGGCAACAACTGGACGCAGGAGTACCAGGGCATCTCGTTCCAGGACGCCCGGCGTACCTCGGGCAACACGAACGACCTGGCCGGCAAGATCATCCGGATCCACCCGGAGACCGACGGCACCTACACGATCCCGGAGGGCAACCTCTTCCCGCCGGGCAACGACAAGGCGCGCGCCGAGATCTACGTGATGGGCGTCCGCAACATCTCCCGTCTGCAGATCGACCCGGTGACCCAGTGGCTGACCGCCGCCTGGGTGGGTCCGGACGCCTCGTCGCCGAACCCGGAGCTGGGCCCGGCCAAGTACGAGACCGCCACGATCATCACCTCGGCGGGCAACCAGGGCTGGCCCTACTGCATGGGTAACAAGCAGCCGTACCGGGACCGCAGCAACACCGACGCGACGGTCCTGACCGGCTGGTACAACTGCGACAACCTGAAGAACAACTCGCCGCGCAACACCGGCCTGGTGGACATCCCGCCGGCCCGGAACAACATGATCTGGTACGCGCCGGACGGTGGCGGCCCGGTCTTCCCGCCGCGCGCCGACGGCAGCGGCATCCCGTCCTACATCGCGGCGCAGGCCACCTACACCCAGCCGTACCTGCGGGGTGGCGGCCAGGCCGTGATGTCCGGCCCGACCTACCACACCGAGCTGGTCGACAAGAACAGCAGCGTGGCCTGGCCGAGCTACTGGGACAAGAAGTGGTTCATCGGCGACGAGTCGAACTCGCAGAACCGCATCGCGGTGACCGTCGACCCGGCCGGCGTGCCCAGCCAGTCGCCGCCGCCGTTCGCCGAGACGCTGCGGGCGATCTTCCCGTCCGGCAGCGCCGACAACCGGGTGCAGGACTGGATGGACGCCAAGTTCGGTCCGGACGGTGCGCTCTACACGCTGGACTACGGTGGCGGCTTCTTCAGCCTCACCCCGAACCAGAAGCTCCAGCGCACCATCTACACCGGCGGCCCGGCCACCCCGGCCCCGGCGGCGACCTCGGTCGCGGTGCAGAACAGGGCCCTGACGTACCAGTTCACCGGCTCCAAGTCGGGCGGCGTGAGCTGGGCCTGGGACTTCGGCGACGGGACCACCTCGGACCAGGCCGACCCGCGGCACACGTACACCAGGACCGGGTCCTTCACGGTCAAGCTCACGGTCACCTACGCGGACGGCACCAAGGCCAACGTGCAGACGGTCGTCAACGTCGGGTGTGCGGTGCCGGACAGCCGGAGCACGGTCTTCTTCGAGGACACCGACACCGGTGTGCCGAACAAGGCGACCAGCGGCGGCTGCACGATCAACGACCTGATCGACGACGAGGCGGCGTGGGACAACCACGACGGCTTCGTCCGCCAGGTCACCGCGGTGGCCAACGCCCAGCAGGCCGCCGGGAACCTGACGGCCCGGGAAGCGGGCACGCTGACGCGGCTCGCGGCGGCCTCGCCGATCGGGCGGGCCGACCACAAGGGCACCGAGGCCATCTACGACGGCACCTCGCTGCGTGGCTGGGAGATGGCGCCGTCCGGGCAGTGGAACATCCAGCAGGACGGATCACTGCGGTCCTCCGGCGGTCTCGGGATGCTCTACTACACCAAGAACTACGCCAACTTCTCGATGAAGGCGCAGTTCAAGGACATCGCGCCGGGCACCGGCAGGGCCAACAGCGGCCTGTTCGCCCGGTTCCCCGACCCGCGGACCCCGCTGGCACAGCGTCCGGCGGGCCGATGCGACACCATCGGGTCGGCACGTGACTCGCAGGCCTGGGTCGCCATCTACTGCGGGCACGAGATCCAGATCTACGACGGTGACACGGGCGAGCCTCAGAAGACCGGGTCGATCTACAACTTCGACCCGAACAACCTGACCCAGGCACGGCCGACCGCGAAGAACGTCTGGAACGAGTACGAGCTCCGGGTGGTCGGCCAGCGCTACACGATCATCCGCAACGGCGTCGTGATCAAGCAGTTCGACAACACCCCGGGCAAGCAGTCCTCCCGGGCCGGCGACCCGCCGACCGACCTGCGGCAGTTCACCGAGGGCTTCCTCGGGCTGCAGAACCACGGCGACGCCGATCTCATCGAGTTCCGCAACATTCGCGTGAGGCCTCTGTGATTTTAAAGATCCGTGCCGCTCTCTCGGCGCTGGTTCTGCTGGTCAGCACCTTCGTCGCGGCGGGGGCTTCCCCCGCCGCGGCGGCGGTGCAGACCTTGAACTGGACCACTGACGGCGACATCACCCGTTTCAAGTCGGCGCCGTCCTCGGCGGTGGCCGGCGAGACCACGATCGTGTGGGAGAACAGCGAGGCGACCGGGAACACCATCGGGATGCCGCACACGCTGACCTTCGACACCAGCACCGAGGGTTACAACCACGACGTCACCATCAACCAGCTGGCCAGCCCGTTCGACCAGAACAACGGCCGCTGGGTCCTGCAGACCACGCTGACACCGGGGAAGTACCGCTACTTCTGCACCATCCCGGGGCACAGCACGATGGTCGGCGAGTTCACCGTCACCGGCGGGCCCGTCGAGGACACCACCCCGCCGACCGTGACCGGCTCGGTCTCCGGCAACCAGGACGACAACGGTGACTACGTCGGCTCGGCCACCGTCACGGTGTCCGCGTCCGACACCGGGTCCGGGGTGGCGGGAGTCGAGTACCAGGTCGACGACACCGGTTTCGAGCCGTACACCGCCCCGGTCGTGGTCAGCGAGCTCGGCGACCACTCGGTGCAGTTCCGCGCGACCGACAACGCCGGCAACGCCTCGGCGGTCGGCTCGGTCTCCTTCACGGTGGTCGAGCAGGGCGAGGAGGACGTCACCCCGCCGACGGCCGCTCACACCATCGCCGGTGACAAGGACGCCAACGGCAACTACATCGGTACGGCCACCGTCACGGTGACCGCCACCGACGCGGACTCCGGGGTCGCCCTGATCGAGTACAACGTCGACGGTGGCGCGTTCCAGCCGTACACGGCTCCGGTCGTGGTCACCGGCGCCGGACCGCACATGGTGCACTACCGCGCCACCGACAACGCCGGTAACCGCTCGGCGGAGCAGATGGCCTCGTTCACCATCGTCGCGCCGACGACGCCGGACACCACTCCCCCGGCGACCAACGCGACCGTGGCCGGCGACAAGGACGCCAACGGCAACTTCATCGGTACGGCCACCGTCACGGTGACCGCCACCGACGACGGTGGTTCCGGCGTCGACACGGTCGAGTACGCGCTGGACTCGGGCGCCTGGACCGCGTACACCACGCCGGTCGCGGTGACCGCCGTGGGCGCGCACACCGTCCGGTACCGGGCGACCGACAAGGCCGGCAACGTCGCGCCGGAGAAGTCGGTGGCCTTCACCGTGGTGGCGCCGCCGCAGCCGGACACCACCGCGCCGACGACGAACGCGTCCGCGGCCGGTGAACAGGACGGCGACGGCAACTTCGTCGGCGCCGCGACGGTCACCGTCACGGCGAACGACAGCGAATCGGGCGTCGCGCGCATCCAGTACGCGCTCGACAACGGCGGCTGGACCACCTACACCACCCCGGTGGTGGTGCGGACCCCCGGCGCGCACACGCTGAAGTACCGGGCCACCGACAACGCCGGCAACACCGCGCCGGAGAAGTCGGTGACCTTCACGGTGGTCTCGTCCGGCGAGGACGGCTGTCCCGCCTCGGACACCCGGCCCACCGTGATCATCGGGAACGACGACACCGGGGTGCCGAACAGGGACACCGGCGACGGCTGCACGGTCAACGACCTGATCGCCGAGTTCGATCCCTATCCCAACCACGCCGCGTTCGTCCGGCACGTCGAGACGGTCACCGCGCCGCTCGTCCCGGGCACGCTCACCCCGCGGCAGCAGGGCGCCATCGTCCGGGCGGCAGCACGATCGGGCGTCGGCTCATGACGCGCACACCAACGATTCCACTGGGGAGATATTCGATGAGCAGGCGTTTAGTCGTCCACCTGGCCACCGCCACGGCCGTCGTCACCGCCGGGGTCCTGGCCGGCGCCGCGCCCGCCAGCGCGGACCTGGTCACCTACTGCATCGGCACCGGTGGCGCCGTCACCGTGCCGAACGACCTCTACGTACCGCCGAACGAGTCGTGCGCGCTGACCGGCACCACGATCACCGGCAACGTCAGCGTCGCCGCGGGCGCCAACCTGGTCGTCGCCGGCGGCCACGTCAGCGGCAACGTGAGCGTGGCGTCGAACGGCTACCTGGACGCCAGCGACTCGGCGGTCGGCGGCACCGTGGTGGTCGCCTCCGGCGGCTACGGCGTCTACCTCAAGTCGGCGTCCACCGGCGCCATCACGGTGCGGGCCAAGGGCTCCTCCACGGTCGACTCGTTCCTGTTCGTCGAGGAGTCGACGGTCACCGGCACGGTCACGGCCAACGCCGGTGAGGTCCGCCTGGACCAGAACACCCAGGTGACCGGCTCGGTGAACAGCTCGGGCTCGTACTACACCGACGTGCACGACTCGTTCGTCGACGGCCAGCTCTCGGTGCTGAACAGCGCCACCGGCAGCGTCGTCTGCGGCAGCGCGGTGCGCGGCAAGTCGACCTTCGCCGGGAACCTCGGCGGCGTGCAGATCGGCCCGAACGGCAACCTGGACGGCTGCGCCTCCGGTGGCTACTTCGGCCGGGACGTCGCCGTGACCAACACCACGGGCGGTGTCACCGTCGACGACAACATCATCGACGGCTCGCTGACCGTGCAGTCGAACACCCCGGCGGCCGTGGTCGCGCCGAACAACCGCATCCGCGGCGGTGTGATCGGCGACCAGGGTGCTGCTGCCCTGCCCAAGGCGGCGCGGGCCAAGGCCTCCGCTGCCGAGCGGGAGCGTCAGGGTGAGGACCGGGCCGCCGAGCGGCGTACCGGCGCAGTGGCCGAGGCCACCGCGGCCGGAGCGGCCAACCTGTAACTCGTAGCGACACCACGATTGCCCGGCGGTCCCCTGATGGGCCGCCGGGTTTTCGTCTTCTTGGTGGAAATTCCCGCCGGAAACTAAGGTGGGATCATGGCTTCTTTCAACGACACGATCATCGAGCAGTTCCGGGCACAGGACGGCGTGCTCGACGGCCACTGGGACGGCAAGGAGACGATCCTGCTGCACACTCCCGGCCGCAAGACCGGCAAGGTGACCGTCAACCCGCTCGTCGCCGCGCCCTACGAGGGTTCGTACATCGTCTGCGGCAGCGCCGGCGGCGCCCCCTCCGACCCGGTGTGGGTGGCCAACCTGGAGGAGCTCGACGGCCCGGTGACCGTCGAACACCTCACCGAGACCCTCAAGGCCGAGCACCGCGTCGTCCGCCCCGGCCGGGACGCCGAGTGGGAGCAGCTGTACGCCGTGTGGCGCGCGTACTGGCCGGACGCCGCCGACTACGAGACGAAGACCGACCGCAAGTTCCCAGTCGCCGTGATCACCCTGCCCTGACCGAGTGGTCCGGGACCGCCTTCGTCAGGTGGTCCCGGAGTTCGTTCTCGTGGAAATCCAGGAACCCGTCCGGACGCATACCCGAGGGCGTTCCCCCGGCGTACGGCCGCAAACCCGCCTGCCCGATCATGGGGGAGTGCCCACCGACCACTTCAGCACCACGTTCCGCCTCGGCGCGCCACCGGCCGAGATCCTCGCCTTCCTGATGGACCCGCACAGCTACATCGGGCTGGCGCCGCTGGTGGTCGAGGTCCGCGACATCCGCACGATCGGCGACTCGGTCCGGTACGTGGCGGTCGAACGCTTCCGCTTCGGCCCGTTCCATTGGGACAACCCGATCGATGTGACGATCACGCCGGGCGTCTCCTCGGTGACCAACGTGGCCCGGTCGCCCGGCTGGGTCCGGCTGATCGCCACGGTCACCGTGACGGCCGGCTCTCAGGTGACCGAGGCGATCGAGCTGCACACGCCGTGGTTTCTGCGCGCATTCGCGCTTCGGAAGGCCCGTGAGGCGCAGGAGGGCCGCGTCGCCGGGCTGACCGCGCGCTTCCCGGGCTGACCGCCGACCTGACCGGGGCGCCTTCCGTTACGGGGTGAGGCGGGCCAGCTTCAGGTCGTCCTTCGGCGCCACGAGCACGCCGCTGAGCCACGCGAAGCTCTCCAGCGGGGTGGCCGTCAGCACGTCCGCCGAGGTGGACGGCAGATCCCAGTGGACCTCGTAGACGCCGCCGTTGACGATCAGCGCCATGTGCGTCCCGCCGCGGGCCGCGATGACGCCGAACTGCAGCTTGCGCACCAGCTCGATGCCGCTCAGGTCGGTCTGTGCGGCGGGGTCGGTGCGGCGGTAGTTGATCACCGACTCGGGGGCGTCGACTCCGTAGTACTTCCCGGTCTCGCGGACCTTCTTGGCCGCGACCGGATGCTCGGACTTGCCGTCGGCCGGATTCCGCGGGTCCGGCGACCAGAACACGCCCTCCCAGCCCGCCTCGGACTGCAGCGCCTCGAGCACCTCGGTGCCCTTCAACCCGCCACCGGCCGCGCGCGCCTTCGCCATCACGCTCGCCCAGGTCGCCGACTGACCCTTCGCCGCGAAGGTCCTGCCCAGCACGTCCAGCACGTAGGTGGTGCAGTCGGCCGCCTTCACCCCGGCCGGCGGCGGACCCAGACCGTGGTTGCCCTGTGTCGTGCCCTGGCCGGTCGCCGCGTGCTTCTCCTGGTGCGCGAGCAGCTCCTCCCGGGTGTTCGCGGCGGCCAGCGCCCCGAACGACTGCCCGGCCGGGTTCGCCAGCACCTTGGCCACGTCGGCGCGGCTCATCGTGCCGACCCGGCCACGCTCCAGCGCCGTACCCACCGCCTTCAGCTCGGCGCTGTCGAACTCGTCGCGGAAGATCTGCAGGATGGCGGTGTCGGTGGACAGCTCGGCGACCTGGTCGGGGGTCAGCGCCCGCAGCGCTCCCATGATCGCCTTCTCGTCGGTGCCCATCCCCTGCGCGGCGAGCTTGATCGCGTCCTTCGCCGCCTCGACCGCGGTCTTGTAGCGCACCGCGCCCGCCGTGCCCGCCGTTTGATGGCCGGCCGCGCCCGCATCGGACCGCGCCGCGCCTGCCTCGCTCGGCTGCCGATCACCGGAGACGCTCTCGCCGCGCACGAATCGGCCCGCCGACTCGTCGGCGTCACGCTCGCCGGTGCGCTGACCGCCGGCCAGGTGCGCGACCTCGTGGGCGATCAGGTGCTGCCCGGCGACGCTGTCCGGGTCGTACCAGTGCGGATGCACCTTGACGCCGAACCCACCGGCGGCGGCCGCGGCCGACAACCCCGGGTCGACCACCAGCGGGGTCGCACCCAGCGGGAGCCGGAACGCCCGCTCCAGGGAGCCGCCCAGCGTTCCCGGCCAGCCCGACTCGACCAGGCGGGACACGGACGCGTTCCCCGCGGTCTGCTGGAGATGCAGCATCGTCGCCGTCAGATCGTCGTGCCGCTCACCCGGCTCGCCCTCCGGCCGCCGCTCCGGCCGCAGCGCGGCGGGCTCGGTCCCTCGCCCGTCGGGCTCGGTGTGCCGCACACGTCTGCTACCCATGGCACCGATTCTGACCGTCCACATCGAATGATCGCTATCAATGCCGAGTGCCATCCCGCTGACCTGCCCATGTGGTGCGGAGGTGGAACGGGGTGGCCGGGTCGCGGGCCGTGGATCGATGGCAGAGCGAGCCGCACTGGGAATCCGTCTGAAAGACGGGTGACCACTCACGCACGTGGAGCGAAGCGACCCTCGGCGTGAGCGACGGTCTGAACCACCCACCCAGCTACGACATCTTAAAAGGGGTAGACCGGGAGATCGCCACGCAGAGTGACCCACTGGGTTTCGGTGAAGGCTTCGATGTTGGCCTGCGGACCGCCGTGCCGGGAGCCCGTCCCGGACGCGCCGACACCGCCGAAGGGCGCCACCGCCTCGTCGTTCACGGTCTGGTCGTTGATGTGGACGAGGCCGGACGGGATCCGCTCGGCCAGCTCCAGACCCGCGTAGACGTCGCGCGTCAGGATGCCCAGCGACAGGCCGTAGTCGGTGCGGGTCGCCAGCTCGACCACCTCGTCGATCGACGAGAAGGGCGTCACCGGTGCGACCGGGCCGAAGATCTCCTCGGCGTAGGCCGGCGCCGACACCGGCACGTCGCCCAGGACCGTGGGGCGGTAGAACAGGTTGTCGTAGGTGCCGCCGGTGCGCAGGGTCGCGCCGCCGGCGACGCTGGACGAGACCAGGCCGTGCACCCGGTCGCGCTGGGCCGCGTCGATCAGCGGGCCGAGCGCCACCTGGTCGCGGAACGGGTCGCCGACCGGCAGCTTCGACACACGCTCGGCCAGCTGGGCGGTGTACTCCTCGGCGATGTCGCGGTGCACCAGGTGGCGGGAGGTGGCCATGCAGATCTGGCCGGAGTGCGCGAAGGTGCCCCACGCGCCGACCGAGGTGGCGGCCGACACGTCGACGTCCGGCATGACGATCAGGGCCGAGTTGCCGCCCAGCTCCAGGTGGGCGCGCTTGAGGTGCTTGCCGGCGAGTTCGCCGACCAGGCGGCCGGCTCGGGTGGATCCGGTGAAGGCGATGACGCGTACGGCCGGCTCGGTGACCAGCGCGGCGCCGACGTCCGCGGCGCCGGGGAGCACCTGCAGCACGCCGGCGGGCAGGCCGGCCTCCTCGAAGATCCGGGCGAAGACGACGCCGCCGGAGACCGCGGTGCGCGGGTCCGGCTTGAGGATGACCGCGTTGCCCAGCGCGAGGGCGGGGGCGACCGCCCGGATCGCCAGGATCGTGGGGACGTTGAACGGCGCGATCACGCCGACCACGCCGGCCGGGATGCGGCGCGCGAAGCTGAGGCGGGGCAGTCCGGAGCGGAGCAGTTCACCGTACGGGTGTGAGGGCAGCGCCGACGCCTCGTAGCATTCGGCGGCGCTCGTGTGCACCTGGAAGTCACCGAACGGCTGGATGGCGCCGGACTCCCGGGCCAGCCACTCCTTGATCTCCCCGGCGTTGGCGGCCAGCAGATCGCCGGCCCGTCGCAGCACCGACGCCCGCTCACCGAACGGCAGGGCCGCCCAGGACCGCTGCGCCCGCTGGGCGGTCTCGGCCGCGGTGGCGACGTCGGCGGGCGTGGCCAGGCCGGCCGACGCGATCGTGTCGCCGGTGGCGGGTTCGACGACGTCGTACGCGCCGCCACCGCCGTCGGTCCACGCCCCGGTCCAGATCCTGCCGTGCCACACACCATCGCCGACGAGAGTCATGCCCGCGACGCTATGCAGGCCGTAGTGGCTGCGGGAAGATCGCCTTCCACCCAGCGGAAGATCTAGCCCGCGGTCATGGCGGGCTCGGGCGCCGGGGCCGGTCTGCGGTCCATGCCGAGGCGGACGAGCACGATGCCGCCGATGATCAGCACGCCGCCGGCGAGCTGGAGGACGGTCGGCAGCTCGGCCAGGAACAGCCACGCGAAGAGCACCGCGAACAGCACCTCGGTCAGGCCGACGAAGGACGACAGCGACGCGCCCAGCAGGCGGGCGGCGCCGATGCCGGACACGTACGCGATGGTCGCCGCCACCACCGCGAGCCCGGCGATCGGGACCAGCCAGCTCACCTGGTGCCCGGCGAGGGTCACCTCGCCGAAGGTGAACGCCATCGGCAGCACCCCGACGCCGCCCAGCGCGAACAGCAGCACCGCGCCGACGGCCATGCCGCCGGAGGCCAGCGCGATCGACGGCAGCTCCGGGTCGACGCGGGCGGAGAGCACGAAGTAGCCGGCCAGGCCGACCGCCGCGATCAGGCCCCACATGACGCCGATCGGGTCGAAGCCGGCGCCGCCGGTCAGGTCCAGCACCAGCGCCAGGCCGGCCAGTGCGGTGACCGCCCCGGCCACGGTGAGCCGGGCCGGGCGCTGCCCGTGCACGGCCCACATCCAGAGCACGACCAGCAGGATGCCGGAGTACTCCAGCAGCAGCGCCACGCCGATCGGCAGCCGCTGCACCGCGTTGAAGTAGCCGACCTGCGCGGCCGCGATGGCCAGCAGGCCGAACAGGGTGACCGCGCCCATCGACCGGCGCAGCACCGCCCAGCGCCCGCGCATCGCGACGATCGCCGGGACCGCCAGCAGCAGGGCGCCGAGCCCGACCCGGACGGCCACGGCGGAGCCTGCCGTCCAGCCCGCGTCGAGCAGTGAGCGCGCGAAGATGCCCGACGTGCCGAACGTGGCGGCCGACAGCAGAGCCAACATCAGCCCGAGGCGCATCCCGATCTCCTGTCATGAGTCATAAGGCGCTATGCTCATGACACTACGACGAGGGCGTGACAGGAGTCAACGTGATATTCGCCCATGACACCGAGGTCGCTCTGGCGGGCGCCGCGGCCCTGGTGAACACCACCGACGGCGGCGAGCAGCTGCCCGACCTGGCGGCGCTGGACGCGTTCTACAGCACCTGGCAGTGGACCGGCCGCCGCGCGGGCAGCGACGCCGAGCTGCGCGCCGTCCACGCGCTGCGGCCCCGGCTGCGTCGCATCTGGGAGACCTCCGACGTCGTCGAGGTCGTCGGCCTGGTCAACGAGCTGCTACGGGAGGGCCACGCGCTCCCCCAGCTGGTCCGGCACGACGAGTGCTCCTGGCATCTGCACGCCGCGCCGTCCGAGTCGCCGCTGGCCATCCGGATGATGGTCGAGGCGGCGATGGCCTTCGTCGACATGATCCGCGACGACGAGCTGAGCCGGCTACGCCTCTGCGCCCTCCCCGACTGCGACAACGTGCTCGTCGATCTGTCCAAGAACCGGTCCAAGCGCTACTGCGAGGCGGGCTGCGGCAACCGGTCGGCGGTCAATGCCTACCGTGCCCGCAAGGCGGCGCGGGCCTGACATGGCAGGATGATCCGGGTGACTGAACGCGTGGTGCGTCCTACCGGGCGCGGTTTCCTCCTGCTGGACTCCCACCCGACGGGCTGCTTCGAGAGCGTCGCCCGGATGCGGGTCGACCCTGTGCCGTCGACTGAGCGCCCGGCCGAGCGGCCGATCGCGCTGATCATCGGGGCGACGGCGGGCTACGGCCTGGCGGCGACGATCGCCGGGCTGGCCCGGCACGGCATCCGTGGCATCGGCATCGGCTTCGAGCGGCCGCCCGGCCGGCGCAGCGCGACCGCGGGCTGGTACCGCGCCATCGCCACCGCGAAACTCGCCGACGACTTCGTCTTCCTCAACGCGGACGCGTTCGCCGACGAGACCAAGAAGGAGACGCTCGACCTGATCGCCTCTCGCTTCGGCGGCGTCGACTACCTGATCTACAGCGTGGCGGCCCCGCGCCGGACCGATCCGGACACCGGCGTCACCTTTCAGTCGGTGATCAAGCCACTGGGCGCCGCGCACACCACCCGGACGCTGGAGTTCGACAGCGACGGCGCCCCCGCCCTGCGGGACGTCGCCGCCGACCCGGGCGACGAGACCGAGACGGCCGCGACCGTCAAGGTGATGGGCGGCGAGGACTGGTCCCGGTGGGTCGCCGCGCTCGCCGACCGCGACCTGCTCCGCGACGGCTTCCGGACCGTGGCCCTGACCTACATCGGCTCGAAACTGACGTCGGCCATCTACCGCGACGGCACGATCGGCGCCGCCAAGGCCCACCTCGAGGCCACCGCCGGCGAGCTGACCGCACGTCTGAGCTCGGTCAACGGCCGCGCCCTGACCTCGGTGAACGGCGCGGCGGTCACGCAGGCGTCCACGGCCATCCCGGGGATCGCGCTCTACGTGAGCCTGCTGCGCGGCGTGCTCGGCGACAAGCTGCAGTCCCCGATCGAGCAGTCGATCCAGCTCTGGGACCAGCTGACCGGCGCGCGCCCGCTCGACCTCGACGAGGCCGGCCGGATCCGCCTCGACCGCTGGGAGCTCGACCCCGAGGTGCAGGCCGCGGTGGCCGAGCGCTGGGCGGCGATCACCCCCGAGACGATCACCGAGTTCGCCGACGTGGACTGGTTCCGCGCCGAGTTCCGCGGCCTCTACGGCTTCGACATCCCCGGCGTCGACTACACCGTGCCTGTCGAGACCGACCTCCCCTGGCCGGCCTAGCCGCTAACGTCGGCGGCGTGGGAGCTCTCTGCGCCGCATTTCTCCTGTTCACAGCCGTTGCAATCGCACCGGCGGCCCCACTGACCCCCGGCGTCGACGATCCAGGTTGCGGGCCGGCCGCGACCACCCCGGTGCCGGACGCGCTGCCGATCCGGGTGAGCATGCCGCCGGCCGCGCCGTTCACCGTGGGGGCGATCCCCGCGGCGATGTGGCGGCGTCCGCCGGTGGCCGACCCGACGTGGCGGCTCAACTTCCAGGGCCTGATGTGGATGCGGCCCCTCGCCCGCCGCGCCGCCCTCGACGGCCAGACCGGCTCGCTGGCCGCCCTGGTGCGCCAGGCCGTCCTGTTCCATCGGCAGAACCCCGACCCCCGATCCGTCGCGTACGGGTGGGACGAGGGCACCGCCCTGCGGCGGCTGGAGGCGGAGAACTGCCTCTACGCCCTGACCCGTTCGGCCGGGCTGATCCCGGGCATGACCGCGGACGCCCGCGTGCTCACCGGCAGCCGCTACTACGGGCCGCCGTACCACCCGGTGCACAACCACGGCCTGATGGCGAACCTGCAGCTGATCCGCGCCGGCGAGCTGCTGCGGCTGCCGGCCTGGCGCCGTACCGCGATGAACCGGATCCTCACCGAGGCGCCGCTGGCCTTCTCCCGGCGCGGCTTCTCGCTGGAACAGTCCTCGATGTACCAGCTGACCAACGCCACCCTGTGGGATCAGGCCGCGGCCCGGCTGACCGGCTACCCGGCCGCGGCGGCGCGGATCCGGGCGACGGTGCGGAACGCGTACGGCATCTTCAGCTTCATGACCGAGCCGGACGGGAAGATCTCGCAGATCGGCGACTCGGACGAGATCGCCGGGCGGCCACGGGACCTGAAAGGCAACCGGGCCGTGCGCGACGACCAGGCGGGCTGGGTCATCGGGCGCTGGGGCTGGACCGACCGCGACGCGCCGCACTACACGATCCGCTACGGCCCGGCCCGCCGCGCGCACGGTCACGAGGACCGGGCCGGCGGCGTGACCTGGTCGACCCGCGGCGTGCGGGTGCTCGTCGGTCCGGGCCGGTTCAGCTACGACCGGAACAACCGGTTCTCGCTCTACCAGACCCGGCCGGACGCCCAGAACGTCGCGGTTCCGGCGGGTGGTGCGGTGCGCGGCGGGACATCGGCGATCACGAGTACGTTCGCCGCGACCAGCCACGTCTTCGTGGTGCGGGACACCGTGTACGGCAAGGTGCACACCCGCGGCGTCACGGTGAACGCGACGATCGCCCGGATGGTGGTGTCCGACTCGTTCCGCGGGGTGGGCCGCTGGCGACAGCACTGGCACCTGGACCCGGACTGGGTGCGGCTGCCCGGCGCCGCCCTGGCCTTCCGGCACCCGGCCGGGCGGCGGCTGACCGTCACCACGACCGGCCGGGTCACCGCCGTGCCGCGCGGCTCACCCGCCGGGCCGGCCGGCTGGCACTTCCCGCGGTTCCAGGTGCGCGAGGCCGCGTACCAGATCATGGTCGACAACGTCGGCGCCTGGACCACGACCACCTTCCGCGTAACCTAAGCCGGTTCCCAGAGCAGCATCTGGCGGTGCTGCCTGAACCCGTTACGCAGGTAGAAGTCGACCGCGCGGCGACCGGAGTGCACGGTCACGTGCACCAGCCCGCGGGTACGGGCCTCGGCCAGGATCGCGGCCATCAGCGCACCGCCGACGCCGCGGCCGCGGTACTCCTCGCGGACCATCACCGACTGGACGTCGCCGTAGAGCCGGTGAGGCGACCCGTTACCGGGCACCCGCTCCGCGACGTGCAGCCAGGCTGAGCCGACCACGGCGCCGCCGACCACGGCGACGAACGGCAGGTGCGTCGCCGCATGGGCGGCCACCCAGCCGGCGAACGCCGCCAGCTCGTCCGGTCCGAGCTCCCGCAGCTCCGCGAGCGCCGCGACATCCTCGACGCCGCCCCTCCGCACGATCACCCGGCGGAGTTTAGGCCAGTGATGAGTTGTCGGGGCCGCACCCGTCATACCTAGGACGGAACACGACGGGAAGGATGACGTGATGACTGCGGATACGCGGCTGACGGAGCTGGGCGCGGTGGACGAGCCGGCGTTCTCGGGGCTGGCCGAGCGGCACCGGCGGGAACTGCACGTGCACTGCTACCGGATGCTCGGGTCGTTCGAGGACGCCGAGGACACCGTGCAGGAGACGTTCCTGCGTGCCTGGCGGCGGCGGGAGACCTTCGAGGGGCGGTCGACGTTCCGGGCCTGGCTGTACCGGATCGCCACCAACGCCTGCCTGGACCTGCTCGCCAAGGTCCGCCCGGAACCCGCGACCGGCGGCGAGGCGCTGTGGCTGCAGCCCTACCCGGACCGGCTGCTCGACGAGCTGCCCGCGGGCGGCGCGGACGAGCCGGAGACGGTCGCCGTCGCGCGGGAGACGATCGAGCTGGCGTACCTGACCGCGGTCCAGCACCTGGCGCCGCGCCCCCGGGCCGTGCTGATCCTGCGGGACGTGCTCGGGTGGCCGGCCAAGGACGTCGCCGAGCTCCTCGGGGACTCGGTCAACTCGGTGAACAGCGCGCTGCAACGGGCCCGCGCCGGCATGCGGGAGCATCTGCCCGCCGAGCGGCAGGACTGGACCGGCGGCGAGGAGGATGCCGGGACGCGGGAGCTGGTGCGCCGCTACACCGACGCCAGCGTGGCCACCGACATCGACGGGCTCGCGGCCCTGCTGCGGGAAGACGTCCGCTGCTCGATGCCGCCCACACCCGGGCTGCACGTCGGCCGCGACACGGTGGTCAACGACTGGGTCGAGAGCGGCTTCGAGGGCATGCGGGAGATGCGCACCGTCCGGACCTCGGTGAACCGGCAGCCCGCCGTCGCCTTCTACCTCTGGCGGCAGGCCGAGGGCGCCTACCTGCCCCTGACGATCGACGTCCTGCGTATCACCGGCGGGGCGATCGCCGAGATCGTCACGTTCCACAACGACCAGTTCCCCCGGCTCGGTCTGCCGGAGAGCCTTCCCGCGGACAGCACGGGGCAGTCCCGGTGACGATCCCCGCCCCGGAACGGAGCCGCCGGCAAGGTCAGGTCGTGCCGCCGCCCCACATCTCGACGACCGTCCCGGGCTTGCCGGAGGCGATCAGGTCGAGGACGACGGCGACGATGTCACCGGGCGGGATCAACGGACGGGTGGCCGCCTGCTCGGCCGGGCTGAGCCGGGACCACTCGTCGTGGGCGCGGGGCAGGCCGATCCAGTCCGGGACCACGCACACGACGCGGACGCCCGGCTCGGCGCCCATCGCAGTGGTGAAGCGGATCAGGCCGGCCTTCGCGGCGCCGTAGTCGGGGGCGGCGTACGGCTCCGCGCCGACAGCGGCCGAGGAGGCGATGTTGACGACCGCGCCGCCGCCCAGCGCCCGCATCGGGTCCAGGCACAGCCGGGTCAGGAGCATGGGAGAGGTCAGGTTCAGGGTCAGCGTGGACGCCCACGACGACGTCCAGCCGCCGGCATTGTTGACCAGGATGTGCGGGCCGCCGAGGTCCCGTGCCACGGCCACGACATGCTCGGCGGCGGCCGGGTCGCTCAGGTCCGCGGGCACGGAAAGCGCCGGGACGCCGTACCCCCGGATCTGCTCGGAGGTCTGGGAAGCCGCCGCCTCGTCGACGTCGGCGACCACGACACCATGTCCGGCGCCGGCCAGCCCGAGGGCGATCTCACGGCCCAGCCCGCCGCCGCCCCCGGTCACGATCGCGATGTTCGTCATGCACCTCCCCTACCCGTCAGCGGCGGCCCCGACGCCAGGTGGGACAGCTTCGCGGGATTGCGGACGTAGTAGAGGCCGGCGATCCGCCCGCCGGACACCCGGGCCGTCAGCACGCCGTCGAGTTCGCCGTCCAGGTGGACGACCAGCGCCGGGCCGCCGTTGACGATCCTGGTGTCGACGGTCAGGACGCCGGTCACCTTGCCGAGGCCGCCGGCCATGAAGCGGGCCACCCGGTCGGCGCCGGTCATCGGTCGCACGGCCGCCTGCCGGACGCCGCCACCGTCGGCCACCAGCACGACGTCGGGCGCCAGCACGTCCAGCAGACCCTGCAGGTCACCGGTTCGCAGGGCCCGCTGGAACGACTCCAGCGCCGCCCGGGTCTCGCTCGCGGACACCCGCTCGCGCGGGCGGCGGGCGTCGACGTGCCGGCGGGCCCGGTGCGCGATCTGCCGGACCGCCGCCGGCGTCTTGCCGACCGCCTCGGCGATCTCGTCGTAGCCCACGTCGAACGCCTCGCGCAGCACGAACACGGCCCGCTCGGTGGGCGACAGCGTCTCCAGGACCAGCATCATCGCCATCGACAGGCTCTCGGCGAGCTCGACGTCCTCGGCCACGTCCGGCGTGGTCAGCAGAGGCTCCGGCAGCCACGGGCCGACGTACGCCTCCCGGCGGCGGGCCATCGTGCGCAGCCGGTTGAGCGCCAGCCGGGTGGTGATCCGGACCAGGTATGTGCGCCGGTCGCGGACCTGCTCCAGGTCCACGCAGGCCCAGCGCAGCCACGTCTCCTGCAGCACGTCCTCGGCGTCGGCGGCCGACCCGAGCATCTCGTACGCGACGGTGAAGAGCAGGTTGCGGTATCCGACGAAGGTGTCGGTGTGATCGAGCATGTCCCTCAAGACACCGCTCCCCCGGCTCGTGTGACAGGGTCGGACGGTGGCACACATCGATCTGGGCGACGCGGCCGAGCCCGGCATCCGCGGACTGTTACGGTACCGGCCGCCGACCGGGCGGGCATTGATGCGGCTCGCGGACGCGTTGCTGCGCGGGGAGAGTTCGCTGACGCCCGGCGAGCGGGAGCTGATCGCGGCGTACGTGTCGGCCCTGAACGACTGCGTCTTCTGCCGGTTGTCGCACTCGGCGGCCGCCGCGGCGCAGCTGCCCGGCGGCCGTGCTCTGGTGGACGCGGTGCTCGACGATCCGGAGACCGCGCCGATCCCGGCGAGGACGCGGGCGTTGCTGCGCGTCGCGGCGGCGGCCCGGGAGGACGGCCACGCGGTCACCGCCGAGCTGGTGGCCGGCGCCCGGGCAGAGGGCGCCACCGACCTCGAGGTCCACGACACGGTCCTGATCGCCGCGGCGTTCAGCATGTTCAACCGGTACGTCGACGGGCTGGGCACGGCCGCTCCGGACGACCCCGCCGCCTACCTGCCGGGCGCCGAGCGGATCGCCCGGCAGGGCTACTCCGGGTAGGCGACGGGGATGCGGCCGATGACGGGCGGGCTGGTGTGCGGCGGCATCACGGCGGCGACGATCGGCGGGGTGCTGGCCGCGCTGGACGACTACCAGGTGCGCGACTTCTCGGACATGGACCCGGTGATCGGGGTGGCGGGCGGGGCGTTCGCCGCGACGATCGCGGCCATGCTGATCCTGATCGTGCATCGGCGGCCGTCCGCGCACGCCGTCGTGCCGCTGCTGCTCGTGCCGCCGGTGCTGACGAGCCTGACGACCGGCCTGGAACGCGACCGGCTGGAGGCGGCCGTGCTGTGGGGCGCGGTCGCGATGGCGGTGCAGCTGCTCGTGGCGACGCGGTGGTGGCGGCGGGCGGTCCCGGCCATCCTGCTCGTCTGCCTGGCCGGCGCCGGCGCGACGTGGGCCGTGCAGGAACATTGGCGGGCGCACGCGTTCGAGGCGCTGGGCGTGCCGCTCTACGTGCCCGACGCGCCGGGGTACCGGCTGACCGGCGCGCACCCCGGGCGTTACTCGCTGATCGTGCGGCTGGAGGGCGCCGCCGGCGGTTTCGACGCGGTGGTGGAACGTGCCTGGCCGTCGTGCCCGGAGCGGGACCGCGCCCAGATCTGCCTGCCGGACGGGTATGCGATGACGCTGCACCCGGCCCAGGGCCAGGTCCGGGTGCGGAAGGCTGACGGGTCGGAACTCGCGCGCCTGCCCGGTTCGGTAACGCTCACCGAGGCCGACTGAAGATGCCGTAACCGAAGCCGGCCGTCCGGGCCCGGCCCGTCGGCGGCCAGCTCCGCCCGGAACCACGGATGCTCGATCGAGGTGTGCCCGGCGACCAGGTCGAGCAGCACCCGGATGCCGCGCTCCCGGGCCTTGGCCACCAGCTCGGCCATGTCGTCGTCGGTGCCGTACCGCGGCGCGACGGTCAGGTAGTCGGCCACGTCGTAGCCGGCGTCGGCGAACGGCGACGTGAAGCACGGGTTGAACCAGATCACGTCGACGCCGAGCGACGCGATGTCGTCCAGCCGGTCGATCACGCCCCGCAGGTCGCCGACCCCGTCACCGTTGGAGTCGGCGAACGACTGCGGGTGGATCTCGTGCATCACCGCGTCGGCGAGCCACTCGCGGCCGACGCTAGGACGGCGCCCGGTCGGGGACGGTGCACGTGGTGGTGAGCTCGGTGACCTCGCCCGAGGTGAGGGCCAGCATCACCTCGAGGACGTGCAGGGCGACGTCGGCGCCGGTGCGGTGCGGCGTACCCGTCTCGACGGCCGACGCCAGATCGACCAGGCCGGTCCCGCGTCCGCCGGGGTTGTAGCCGGCGTTCCACGACACCTTCGCCCACTCGGGCGACGACCGGGTGAAGATCTCCACGTCGCCGTCGAAGCGGTTGGGGTCGGGCACCGAGAGCGAGCCGTCGGCGCCGTACACCTCGATGTGCGGCAGCCGGGCCGCCCACGTGTCGAAGCTGAACAGCACCGTGGTGACCGCCCCGCCGGCGTGCTCCAGATAGCCCGTGGTGTGCGTGTCGATCGTGACCGGGAACCCGGCGCCCGCCTTCGGGCCGGAGCCGATCGTCCGCGTCGGGTGCGGGCGGACCGAGACGCCACTCACCCGCCGGATCGGGCCGAGCAGATGCACCAGCGTGGTCAGGTAGTACGGGCCCATGTCGAGCACCGGGCCGCCGCCGGGCTGGTAGTAGAACTCCGGGTCGGGATGCCAGCGCTCGTGGCCCGGCGTGGTCATGAACGCGGTCGCGGCGTGCGGGGCGCCGATCACGCCGGAGTCGAGCACGGCCAGCGCGGTCTGGATGCCCGCACCCAGCACGGTGTCCGGCGCGCACGCCAGGCGCACCCCCGCCTCGTCGGCCGCCGTCAGCATGGACCGGGCCTCGTCCATGGCCGGGGCGAGCGGCTTCTCGCCGTACACATGCTTGCCGCTCTTGATCGCCTGCAGCGCGACCGGCGCGTGACCGGCCGGCGTGGTCAGGTTGAGGACCACGTCGACGTCCGGCGACGCGCAGAGATCGGCCAGGTCCAGGACGCGTGCGCCGGGATGACGGTCGGCCAGGGCCGACGCCCGCGCGGGGTCCAGGTCGGCGACGGCGGTGACGGGCAGTTCCGGGTACGCGAGGAGCGTGTCGCTGTACTGGGCGCTGATCTTGCCGGCGCCGACGATGCCGACCCTCATCGGGCCGCCCACAGCAGGCCGCGCTCGACGATCGTGCGGACGTTCTCGTCCTGGAGCACCTCGACCCGGTGACCGGGCGTGCAGACGAAGACCTTGCCCTCGCCCCACTGCCTGGTCCAGATCGCCGGCGCGGTGATCGGCCGCGTCCACTGGCCCCACGGCCGGACCGCGGTGGTCGTGGTGGCGAGCACGTCGTTGTAGTCGTCGGTGAGCACCCAGTACTGCTCGGTGTGCAGGTCGAAGTCGTCCAGCCCGGCGGTGATCGGGTGTTCCCGATCGACCAGGTTGATCCGGTGGTCGACGTAGTTGTCCGACATGTCCCCGGTGCGCTTGCCGGGCTCCTCCCGGGCGGCGTGGGTGGCGAACTGCCCGCCGACCAGTTGCAGGTAGTCGGAGCTGGCGCGGTAGGAGTCGCAGATACCCCCGTGCCAGCCCGCCAGGCCGGTGCCGGCCGACACCGCCGCGATCAGGCCCTGGACCTGGTCGCGTTCGATGGTCGACATGGTCATGGACTGCACCACGAGATCCACCGACGCCATGTACGAGGCCTCGGCGTAGACCGCCGGCGACTCTTCCACGCGTACGGAGAAATCATTGTCTTTGAGAAAGGGCAGGAACAACTCGGTGGCCTCGACGGGCTGATGCCCCTCCCAGCCGCCACGGACTACCAACGCTTGACGCATGCCCCATTCCTACCTTCCGGCCGGAAGTTCCGGTAGCCCCGCGAAAGATGCGTCGAGTGCCGGTTGGGAAAGCTCGTGGTCGACCATCTCGCCTGCCAGGTAACGGCTGTAGGCCGGTAGGTCCAGGTGACCGTGGCCGCAGAGTGCGGTGAGGATCACCTTCTCCTCACCGGTCTCCTTGCACCTCAGCGCCTCCTCGACGCAGGCCGCGAGCGCGTGTGTGGGCTCCGGCGCGGGCACGATGCCCTCGGTGCGGGCGAACCGGATGCCCGCCTCGAAGCACTCCTTCTGCGTCTTGGCGACCGCCTCGATCAGCCCGAGCTCGTAGACGTGCGAGATGAGCGGGCTCATCCCGTGATAGCGCAGGCCACCGGCGTGGATCGGGTCGGGGATGAAGTCGTGGCCCAGGGTGTGCATCTTCATCAGCGGGGTCATCCCGGCCGTGTCGCCGAAGTCGTAGGCGTACCTGCCCCTGGTCAGCGACGGGCAGGCGGCCGGCTCCACCGCGCGGATCACCGGGCTCATCCGGCCGGCCAGCTTCTCCCGCAGGAACGGGAAGGCGAGCCCGCCGAAGTTCGAGCCGCCGCCGGTGCAGCCGACGATCACGTCCGGGGTGTCGCCGGCCTTCGCGAGCTGCAGCAACGCCTCCTCCCCGATGATCGTCTGGTGCAGCAGCACGTGGTTGAGCACGCTGCCCAGCGCGTAGTTGGTGTCCGGCTGCTGGGCGGCCACCTCGACGGCCTCGCTGATCGCGATGCCCAGCGACCCGGGCGAGTCCGGGTGCTCTGCGAGGATCCGGCGGCCGGCCTCGGTCAGATCGGACGGCGACGGGTGGATGGTGCCGCCGAAAGTCTCGATCATCATCCGGCGGTACGGCTTCTGGTCGTACGAGGCACGCACCTGCCACACCTCGCACTCCAGGCCGAACTGCGCCGCGGCGAAGGCCAGCGCGGTGCCCCACTGCCCGGCGCCGGTCTCGGTGGTGAGCCGGCGGATGCCCGCGGAGGCGTTGTAGTAGGCCTGCGGCACGGCCGTGTTCGGCTTGTGCGAGCCGGCCGGCGAGACGCCCTCGTACTTGTAGTAGATCCTCGCCGGGGTGCCGAGCGCCTTCTCCAGGCGGTGCGCGCGGTAGAGCGGGGACGGCCGCCACAGCCGGTACACGTCGAGGACCTCGGGCGGGATGTCGACGTACCGCTCCCGCGTGACCTCCTGCTCGATCAGGGCCATCGGGAACAGCGGCGCCAGGTCGTCCGGCCCGATCGGCTGGAGCGTGCCCGGGTGCAGCACCGGCGGCGGGGGCGACGGCAGGTCGGCCACCAGGTTGTACCAGCGGCGCGGCATCTCCGACTCGTCGAGCAGGATCTTCGTGGCGGTCATGGTCCGATCATCGGGCATCCGGCACCTTCTGCTCATATACGACACGCTCTGGCCGATGAGCGGGCACCGCCGCACGCTGGACTCCGGCCTGGTCGCCCGCGCCGACGTGGCGATATGGCGATGTGGCGATGTCCGAGTCGAAGAGAAACCGCACTCCGGCCCTCTAAGGTGTCCGCGTGGACATCGCGCGCCGCGGCGCCTACCGGCGTACCGCCTTCTTCGTGCTCGCCCTCGGCGCCCTGCTCGCGGCGGCCCGGCCCGGCATGCCCGGCTGGGTCGCCGTCGCCGTGTTCACCGTCTACATCGCCGTCGCCGCGGTGTGGATCGCCGGCCAGTACGCGCAGAGCCTCGCCGGCCGGCAGGAGGTGGTGCCCGCCTGGCTGTGGGCGCTGGCGCTGCTGGCCGCCGGCGGGCTGATCACCCTCTACTTCGTCCGCGGCTGGAGCGGCACGCTGCTCGGCGGCGCGTTCCTCGTCTATCTGCTGTTCGGCAGCGCGGTGGCGGCGTGGCGGCAACGCGAGGGTCTGCCCCGGCGGCTGGGCCTCGGCCTGGCGGTCATCGCCGTGCTGCTGACCACGGCCGGCGCGGCGCTGCTGTGGCTGACGTCGTGGCGGCTCGCCGCCGGGATCCTGCTCGGACTCGGCGTGCTGCTGTTCCTGCCGCTCGCCCTGACGATCGGCGCGTCGCAGGCCATGACCGTCCGTCGTGGCCACGGGCTGCTGCTCGGCGTGACCGGCCTGATCCTGCTCGGCGCCACCGGCTACGTGGCCGTCCGGGTCAGCCACTCCTACCTGGTCCTGTGGGTGCTCGGCGCGATCGTCGTGCTCGTCGTGGCCGTGGCGTCGGCCACCCAGGCGGACGTCGTGCTGGTGATGTCGCTGATCGCCGCGATGGGTGTGACACCCCGCCCCGCGGGCGAGCCCGACCACCTGGCGGTGGAGGGCCGGCAACGGGTGCTGGTCGCGCTGGGTGATTCGTTCATGTCCGGCGAGGGGGCGGCGGTCTACTACGAGGGTACGGACGAAGCCGACGCCGAGGACGGCAACCAGTGCCGCCGCTCCCCCACCGCCTGGCCCGTGCTCGCCTCGCGGAGTCCCGCATTCGACGGCCTCGACTTCCTGGCCTGTTCCGGCGCCCGCACCTGGAACGTCCTGCCGCAGCCGCCCGCTCCGGCGCCCGCCGACGTGACGCTCACCCGCAAGGGCGTGCCCGGCGCCGAGCCGTCCCGCTCGCCGGCGACCCAGCTGGACGCCTACCGGAAGCAGAGCGGTGTCACGCCCGCGATGGTGGTGCTGAGCGTCGGCGGCAACGACGCCGGCTTCGCCACGATCGGCCAGATGTGCCTGGCGCCGGGGTACTGCAACGAGAAGGCCGACCTGTGGACGTCGTCGCTGCCCCAGGTCGAACGCAACCTCCGCGCCACCTACGTGGCCGTCGACGACACCTTCCCCGGCGTACCCGTCGCGGTCGTGCCCTATCCCGATCCGATCCAGCTGACCGAGGGCTGTAATCAGCTCGCCCTGTCCCGCCGCGAGAAGGAGTTCCTCCACGACTACGTCAACCAGCTCAACGGCGTGATCACGCGTACGGCGTCCGAGTTCGGCTTCCACGTCGTCGACGACATGCGGCGGTCGCTGGCCTCCGAACACCTCCAGCTCTGCGACCCCGCGAACGACGGCCGCCCCGGCTTGAACTTCGTGGAGCTGCGTTCCGTGCGGGGCGGCGCCGAGGACCGCTTCAATCCCGCGAACTGGTCACACAGCAGCCTGCACCCCAACGAACGCGGCCACGCGGCGATGTCCCGTACCTTCCAGACGTGGCTGGCCCGCCAGCCGTCGCCGGTGCCGCCCCGCCTGCCGGTGAGCGCCGGCTCCCGCGACCGCCAGGAGACCGCTCTGACCACGCAGGCCGCGATGACCTCCGGCCAGGCGCTGTCCGAGGCCCGGGCCGAGGCCCCGCTGTGCCAGCTCGCCGGCGTCGACGACCGGGGAACCTGCCGTCCACAGGGCACCGACTGGACGATGCGGCAGGTCGGCCGCATGCTCCTGGCCCAGTGGGGACTCCTGGCCGCCTTCGCGACGGTCCTGGGCGCCTGGCTGCTGTCGGTGGCCTTCTTCGCCTGGCGCCGCCGTTTGGCGGACTACAGCTAGGCGACCTGTTCCAAGACGTCCGTCACGGCGCCGGTCACCTGCGGCGGTCCGGTCGTCAGCCCAGCCGCGCGTCGGTCTGCAGGTAGAAGGTCACCTCCGGATGCTGTGCGAGGTAGTAGAAGAACCACGAGATGACGATGGCAGTGGGTTCGATCGCGGTGATCAGGATCGTGGCGACCTCATCGGCGAGCTGCTGGTCGCTGTACCCCGGGCCGAGGGTGGACAGGAGGTCGTGACCGTCGCCGCCGCGGTGATGATGAGCGCTCACCACGCCGTCGACGATGGACCGCAGGCGTTTCCGGACGTCGGTGTAGCGGCGGTTGTCCGCCGTGGGCAAGCGCTCCAGCAGGTCCGACGGCGACAACGTCCGCATGGCGAAGACCTTGAACACGAACGGGGAGGTCTCACCGATCCGGGTCGCCGAGAGTGTGAAAGGGCAAATCCCGGTTCCCGCGGCGGTCAGCGCGCTCCCGCATTCGTGCCACCTCCGCCGGCCGTCGATCCATCCCGGGCGCGTTCTCGCGATGGTTGCCTGGTCCGTACAAGATCAGGAGGCAAAGACGATGATCGACCGTCGCATCCGGCTCGTGGTGATCGGCGCTCTCGGTGTGGGCCTCGCCCTGTCGCAGCAGGCCTGCGCCGGTTCACTACCCACCGAGGTGGCCGCCCCGGGACCGTCCGGCGTCGCGTCCTCGTCCATCCCCACCGAGCCCCCACTTGACGAAGACGCGGGGTCGGGCGGCTCTTCCGAGGACGGCGCCTGCCGCAACGACGACCTGGAGGTCACCGTGACGCTCCAGCCGTCCCGCGACGACGACGCCCACCGCGGCCTGGTCGCCGTGACCAACAAGGGCGATGAGCCGTGCCGCCTCGAGGGCCGCGCGTCGATCTCGCTGACCAACGCGGCCGGCGAGGCGGTGGACGTGCCCACGAAGGAGGTCCACGAGCCCGGCGCGGCCGTCCCGATCACGCTGAAGCCGGGGACGAGCGCCTTCCAGGGCATCAAGTGGACGTCGTGCGACAAGGGTTCGGCGACCTGCCCGGCCGGTAACGGGCTGCGCTTCAGCGTGCAGAGCTCGACCGACGGCCCGGCGGCGGAGCTCGACGGCTTCCCCGCGCCGGAGAAGAGCAACCTCACCATGAAGTCGCTGCGGGTCGGCACGCTCCAGCCGATCGCTCAGGGCGTCGTCGCCTGGTAGGCGGCGGGCATCATCGCGGCGAGGCGGGACATCGCCGCTTCGGTGATGGTGGCGAGGCCGGCGTCGTCGCCGGCCTCCAGCCACTCCCGGTACGCCGTTCGGAACACCTGGATCCCCACCTGGGCCGCGAGTTCCGCGACGGCCGGGTCGGCGCCACGCCGGTGGAGCGCGTCGGCGAACCCGTCCGCCATCCGCTGCTGCTTGATCAGTTCACGCTCCAGCAGGGCCGGGTTCGAGGCGATCAGCGCGTCCCGACGGCGCTGGACGTCTCGTGAGCCCAGACCCTCCCAGTCGAACCCCGCCAAGGTCCGGGTAACCGCTCGGAGCGGCTCCGCGACGTCGGCCGTTTCGGCGACCTGCCGGACGAGCGCCGCGTACAGCAGTTCCGCGTCGGCGAACAGGATCTCCTGCTTGTCCGGGAAGTAGCGGAAGAAGGTCCGGGTGGTGACCCGGGCACGGTCCGCGATCTGCACGGCGCTGGTGTCCTCGAACCCCTGCTCGTCGAACAACTCCATGGCGGCCTGTTTCAGCCGGTCTTCGCTGCCGTGTTCCCACCGAGGCATGTGACCAGCGTATCAGCGATGATGTCGCGCCGCGACATCGGTGCTATGGTGATGTCACGACGCGACATCACCATCTCGGACAGGGGAAAGCCAATGGAACTCTTGACTGCTGAGGACCGCTACGCGATCAGCGAGACGTTGTCCTTGCTCGGACACCTCGTCGATGCCGGCGAGCTGGACCGGCTCGGGGAGGTGTTCACGGCGGACGCCGTCTACGACCTCACCGATGCCGGGGTGGGCGCGATCGAGGGGCTCGACGCGATCCGCCAGGGCGCCCTGCGCCTCGGCGCACGCAATCCGGTCGCCCATCACGTGACCAACGTCGTGGTCACCGGCGAGGACGACGACGGTGTGTCCGTCCGGTCGAAGGGCCTGATCCTGATGGCGGACGGCACGATCCAGAGCCTGACGCTGTACGACACCGTGCGCCGCCACGACGGCGGCTGGCAGATCAGCCGGCACACCGTCAAGGGACAGCGCACCCCGATGAACGGAAACTTCTCCGGAGCCGCGCTGTGAGACGCGTCCAATATCACCGGTACGGCGGCCCCGAGGTCATGCGCCTGGAGAGTGTCGAGCCGCCACTGCCGGGCAGCGGCGAGGTTCTGGTCCGGGTGGTGGCGGCGGCCGCCAACGCGATGGACTGGAAGATCCGCAACGGCGAGATGCGCCTGCTGACCGGTCGCGGCTTCCCGCGGGGGATGGGCAACGACTTCGCGGGCGTCGTCGAGGCGGCCGGTGAAGGCGTAACCCGGCTGAGAGCCGGCGACGCGGTGCTCGGCGGAACGAGCATCAAGGGAGCGGGAGCGTTCGCCGACCTGGTCATCGCCGAGGAGAAGGCCGTCGTCCGGAAGCCCGCGGACCTCTCCTACGAGCAGGCCGCCACGATCCCCGTCGTCGGGATCACCGCACTCCAGGCCCTGCGCGGCAAGGAGAAGCTGGGGCCGGGACACTCCGTCTTCATCAACGGCTGTCTCGGCGGAGTCGGCCGGGCCGCCGCCCAGATCGCCCTGACGTGCGGCGCCTCGGTCGCCGGGAGCTGCCGTACACCCGCCGCCGACGAGGCACGCGGGCTCGGCATCGCCCCGCTCGTCGGATTCGGGTTCGATCCGGCCGAGCTGGAGGGCCGGTTCGACATCGTCCTCGACACCGCCGGCACGCTGCCGAACAAGGCGGCGCGGGCTCTGCTGAAACCCGGCGGCCGCATCGTCGACATCGTCCCCGCTCCCCTGAAGCTGGCGAGGAGCGCCCTGCCGGGGCCCTATCAGGTTCTGTTCGGCCGGACCAGCACGACTGATCTCGACGAGGTGACGCGCATCGCCGCCCGGGGAGAGTTGCGGATCCCGATCGCGCATACCGTGCCGCTCACCGATGCCATCCCGGCACTCACCGACCTCGAACATCGCCCCGGCCGCCGGGGCGGCAAGCTCCTCATCACCACGCGATGACCGATCGCCGGATGGCGAACAAATCTGTTCGTGTCCGGCCTCACGACATTTCGCATTGCCCGGCGCCGATGACATTTCTAGGGTTTCGCCCATGACATTCGTATTGGTTCCCGGAGCTTGGCACGGCGCCTGGGTGTGGCACGGGGTGGCGCGGCGGCTCGTCGAGGCCGGGCTGCCGGCGTTGCCGCTGACCATGCCGGGCCTGGCCTTCGGCGACGATCCGCGCGGCGTACGCCTGACGGACGCGGTCGATCACCTCGTCGCCGAGATCGAACGGCATGACCTGCGGGATGTCGTGCTGGTCGGGCACAGCTGGGGCGGCGGGCCGATCACGGCCGCCGCCCATCGCATTCCGGAACGCGTGGCGAAGGTCGTCTACTACAGCGCCTGGGTGCCGTTGCGCGGTGTTTCGATGAATGACGAACTCTCACCGGAGAATGCGGCCTACGTGCGCTCATTGGTCGATCAGGGCGGCACCGTTCCGCTGTATTTCGAGGCCGTTCAGCAATTGCTGATGCAGGACGAGCCGGAGGCCCTCCAGCGCGTCGCCTTCGACCTGATGACACCGCAGCCGGGCGCCTACATGCTGGAGGCGTTCGACGTCGGCCCGGTGACCGCGCTGGGCATCCCCGCCGCGTTCGTCCTGGCCGAGCGGGACAGGGCGCTCGCCCGCCCGGGCGAGGAGTTCGCCGCGCGGGTGGACACCAAGCCGATCATGGTGCCGGGCACGCACGAGTCACTGCTGACGCACCCCGCCGAGCTGGCCGAGGCGCTACTCGGCGCCTGAGTCGAAGGCCACCCGGCTGCCCACGATGTGTTCCTGGTGCGCGTCCGCCCACTCGACCAGCGGCGCCACCAGGGCATGCAGCGACCGCCCTGCGTCGGTCAGCCGGTAGACCTGGGCATCACGTAGGACGAGGCCGTCCCGGATGAGCTCGCGCAGGGTCAGCGACAGCATCCGCTCCGAGATCCGGCTCCCCTGATGCAGTTCCGAATACCGCTGCGGACCCTTGGCCAGCACGGTCAGCAGCAGTCCGGTCCACTTGTTCCCGACGTGCCCGAGCACGTCCCGGCGCAGCGCGCATGTCTGCTCGACGGAAGCGATCATGCCGCCCATTACACCGCAGCCGGGCCACCGCCCCGGTGAGGGGGCGGCGGTTCAGACGGCGGTGAACCCGATGCCCAGGAGGCTGGCCGCGGCCTTGTAGTCGGCCGCCCGGTGACCCAGCGACAACGACCAGTGATGGCCGACCCCGGAGGCGCTCCAGTCGTCGACCCATTCGCCGGGGTCGCGGCCGAACGACACCCGGCTGGTGGTGTTGCCGATGGCCAGCAGCGGGCCGGGGACGACCGTGCCCTCGGAGGCGATGAAGCTGAGGCTGCCGTCGCGGTCCTGGCCGAGGCCGAGCAGGGTCACCGGCCCCTCGCGTACGTCGAACTCGACGCTCACGCCCCACCCGCGCTTGCCGTGGTAGACGCCGAGCCCGCGCAGCAGCGGGTCGCGGGCCGACACCGCCAGGTGGGCGGGCCCGTCGTGGCCCATCTCGACCACGTCGTCGGAGAAGTTCAGCGCCTGGATCTCGCAGAACGACCCGCCCGCCCCGATCACCTGGGTGGCGAGCTGAGCGACCGTGGTGCGCAGCTCGTACTCGCCGGTGGTGGGGATGCCGCGGGCGGTGAGCAGGGACGCGCCGAGGATCATGCCGGCGCCGAGCCGTTCGTGCTGCTCCCCGGCGAGGCCGCGGTGGTAGTAGGCGATCGAGTCGAGCGCGAAGTCGTCGACCAGCCGGTCCAGCCCGACCGACACCTGCGCGCCCCACGCGAAGTCGTCCTCCTGGACCGTGTCGTCCAGGGTGAAGATCGACCGGGCGAGCTCCATCCGCTCCTTGACGGCGGACGGTGAGACCGCGAGCACCCGTTCGCGCAGGTCGTCGAACTCCAGCACCTCGACGTGCGAGCCGAACGTGGCGGGCAGCAGGGTCAGGTCGGTGGAGACGTCGAGCATCCCGGGGTAGAGGTGGCCCATCAGGCCGTGCCGGGCGTGCCGCAGCGCCGCCCGCACGTGCGCGGCGCGGATCCACGTGCCGATGCGCTCCCACGCCGATTCCTGGCGCAGCCAGCCGGAGACCGAACGGAACGGGATGCCGGCGCGGCGGAACGTGTTGCCCACCTCGGGAACGGGACACTGCCCGCAGTAGGCGAGCCAGGCGCCGGTGTCGAAGGACGCGTGGTCCATCTTCTCGGTCGGCTGCAGGTCGATGACGAGGACGGGCGTGTTCGACCGCTGTGCGATCGGCAGGACCATCGAGGCGGTCAGGTACGTGCTCAGGAACAGCACGATCAGGTCGCAGTCGGCCTGCCGGAGTTTCTCGGCGGCGATCGCGCCCTCCTGGGCGTCGGAGATGAAGCCGGCGTCGGTCACCTCGGCGTCCATCTCGGCGAACCGCGAGGACACGTACCGGGCGGACTCCTGGAGCTGGGGCAGCAGGGCCGGGAACTGCGGCCAGTAGGTGCCGAGCCCGCCGGCGACGAGGCCGATCCGGGTCTTCCGGCGCTTCTTCGACGTCAGCTCCACTGTTCCTCCAGGATGATCACGTGCAGGTTCCGGGGACCGTGCACCCCTTCGACGCGGTTCAACTCGATGTCGCTGGTGGCGGAGGGCCCGCTGATCCAGGTGAGCGGCCGTCCGGGCACGAGCCGCGCGACCGCGTCCGGCACCCCCTCGACGATCTGCGCCGGCCGCAGCACGCAGATGTGCAGGTCGGGCAGCAGCGAGATGATCCGCCGCCCCTGGTCCGGCGAGCCGTCCAGCACGATCGTCCCGGTCTCCGCGATGGCGACGGCCGCCGCCGTGACGACGCCGTCCGCCGCGGCGATGCGATCGGCCGGGAGATCGCCGTCGACAAGCGGAGCAGTCGGCAGCCAGGACCGATCAATTCCCGGGGGTACGACCAGAGTCCCGCTCACGATCCCGGCGACGGTCTCCGCCACCGCCGAGGACCGGTGCACGACCGCCTTGTAGTCGACCAGCCGCTCCACCAGCAGTTCCAGGGAACCCACGGCGCCGGAGGCCGGCCGGTAGTCCCGGGGAACGTCCACCGAGGAGGGCCCGGACAGGGCCGAGCGGATCCGTCCGAGCACCACATCCCGGGAGCTCATCGGTCCTCCCACCAGTCGCGGAACGTCTCGGCGGGCGGTTCGGGCAGGTCGCGCGAGGCGGTCCACCCGGACAGCGGCGGTGGCAACCGTTTCCCGGCGTACCTGCTCAGCTTGGCGGCGTGCTGTGCCGCCTCGTAGAGACGAGGATGGTCCATCGTGTACGCCGCGGCGGCCATCGCCACGCGCTCCGACCGCGGATGCGGCGCCTGGTTGCGCAGGTGCACCAGGATCGCCGGGATGTCGATGCGCACCGGGCAGGCGTCGAAGCAGGCGCCGCAGAGCGACGACGCGTACGGCAGCGAGGCGTTGTCCTCGACCCCGGTGAGCTGCGGGGACAGGATGGCGCCGATCGGGCCGGGATAGACCGACCCGTACGCGTGCCCGCCGGTCCGCTCGTACACCGGGCAGACGTTGAGGCAGGCCGAGCACCGGATGCAGTGCAGCGCCTGGCGTCCCACCTCGTCGGCGAGGACTTTGGTGCGGCCGTTGTCGAGCAGCACGAGGTGGAAGTTCTGCGGCCCGTCGCCGGGGACGACACCGGTCCACATCGAGGTGTACGGGTTCATCCGCTCCCCGGTCGACGACCGCGGCAGCAGTTGCAGGAACACCTCGAGGTCGCGCCAGGTGGGCAGCACCTTCTCGATGCCCATCACGGTGATCAGGGTGTCCGGCAGGGTCAGGCACATCCGCCCGTTGCCCTCGGACTCGACCACGGCGAGGGTGCCGGTCTCCGCGATCCCGAAGTTCGCCCCGGACACGGCCACCGACGTGCTCAGGAAGGTCTCCCGCAGGTAGCGCCGGGCGGCTGCGGCCAGCACCGGCGGGTCGTCGGTGAGCGCCGGGTCCACGCCGGGCATCTCGCGCAGGAAGATGTCCCGGATCTCGGTGCGGTTGCGGTGGATCGCCGGGACCAGGATGTGGCTGGGCTGGTCCTTGCCGAGCTGCACGATCAGTTCGGCCAGGTCGGTCTCGACCGGCTGGATCCCGGCCTCCTCGAGGGCTTCGTTGAGCCCGATCTCCTGCGTGGCCATCGACTTGATCTTGATGACGCGCGGCGATCCGGTGGCGCGGACGAGGTCGGTGACGATCGTGTTGGCCTCGTTGGCGTCCGCCGCCCAGTGCACCACCCCGCCCGCGGCGGTGACACGCGACTCCAGCTCCTCGATGAGCTCGGGCAGCCGGGCCATGGTGTCGGCCTTGATCGCCGACCCGGCAAGGCGCAACTGCTCCCAGTCCGGCAGCTCGGCGATGACCCGCCCGGACTTCCCGCGGATCGTGGTGGTCGCGTGGTTGAGGTTGCGCCGCAGCTGATCGTTCCCGAGGGCCTTCTTGGCGGCGGCCGGGAACGACTCGTCGCCGCGCAGGTGCCCCACGCCGCGCGGGGCGGGCATGCCCAGGAAAGTGGTCATGAGGTCGCCGCCAGGATCTCGGCGAGGTGCAGGGTGCGCACCCCGGACTCGAGCCGCGACAGGCCGCCGCCGATGTGCATCAGGCAGGAGGCGTCGCCGGCCGTGCAGACGGATGCGCCGGTTTCGAGGACATGCCCCATCTTGTCGGCGAGCATCGCCGTCGACGTGTCCGCGTTCTTCAGCGCGAACGTCCCCCCGAACCCGCAGCACTGCTCGGCGGCGGGCAGCTCGACCAGGTCGATGCCACGCACATTGCGCAGCAGCCGCAGCGGTTTGTCACCGACCCGCAGCACCCGCAGCGAGTGACACGTCGGGTGGTAGGTCACCCGGTGCGGGAAGTAGGCGCCGACGTCCTCGATCTTCAGGACATCGATCAAGAGCTCCGACAATTCGTACGTACGCTCGGCGACGGCCGTGGCCCGCAAGGCAAGTCGTTCGTCCCCGGCGGCGGAGGCCACCATGGCGTGCTGGTGGCGGACCGAGCCGACGCACGAGCCGGACGGCGCGACGACCACGTCGTACGGCTGAAAGGTCTTGACGTGTCGTTGAATCAGCGGCAGAGCCTGCTGCTGGTAACCGGTGTTGATGTGCATCTGGCCGCAGCAGGTCTGGCCGGGCGGGAACACCACCTCGTGGCCGAGGCGTTCGAGCAGCAGCACGGTGGCCTTGGCCGCCTGCGGAAACATGGTGTCCGCCAGGCAGGTCACGAAGAGCGCGATGCGCACCTCTCCCTCACCCCCACAACCGGTTCTCCAACGTCTGCCAGCGGTCCTGGTCGCCGCGCGGCTCATAGCGCCGGATCTGCTGAGTCTCCCGCAACACGGCCCGCAACGCCGGGAGGCCACCGTGCAGCACTCCGGCGGCGCGCGCCTGTACGAGCACGTTGCCCAGCGCGGTCGCCTCGACCGGCCCGGCGAGCACCGGCTTGCCGCACGCGTCCGCGGTCAGCTGGCACAGCAACTCGTTCCGGGCGCCGCCGCCGACGATGTGCACGACGTCGACCCGGCGGCCGGAGAGTGCGGCGGCCTCCCGCACCGCACGCCGATGCGCGAGCGCGAGGCTGTCCAGGATGCAGCGCACGATGGCGCCCCTGGCAGAACGAACGTTCCTTCCCGCTGTGAACAATGCGTCGGCGATCCGGCCGGGCATGTCGCCGGGCGGCAGGAACACCGGCTGGTCCACGTCGATCACCCCGGCGAACGGCTCGGCGTCCGCCGCCGCGGCCAGCAACCCGGCGAGATCCGAGTCGCCCCACTCGCGCTGGCACTCCTGCAGCAGCCAGAGCCCCATCACGTTGCGCAGGTAGCGGATCGTGCCGTCGACACCGCCCTCGTTGGTGAAGTTGGCCCGCCGGCTCTCCTCGGTGAGCACCGGCTCGTCGAGCTCCACGCCGACCAGGGACCAGGTGCCGCACGAGATGTAGGCGAAGTTCGGGCCGTCGGCGGGCACCCCGGCGACGGCCGAGGCGGTGTCGTGCGAGCCGACCGCGTACACCGGCGTGCCCTCGAACGACCCGATCACCGACCCCGGCTCGCGCAGCGGCGGCAGCAGCCCCGCGGCCAGGCCCAGCTCGTCGATCAGCCCGGTGGCCCACATGCCCGTGCGCACGTCGAGGAGCTGGGTGGTGGAGGCGTTGGTGAGTTCGGCGCCGACCTCACCCGTCATCCAGTACGCGATCAGGTCCGGGATGAGCAGCATCCGGTGGGCGAGCGGGGCCAGCGGCTCGGCCAGCAGCTGATAGACGGTGTTGAACGGCAGCTTCTGCAGCCCGGTCAACGCGTAGAGCTTGTCCTCCCCGATGGGCAGCGTCATGCCGTCGGTGCGCGCGTCGCGGTAGTGGACCGGGTTGCCGAGCAGCCGCCCGGCCTCGTCGATCAGCCCGTAGTCGACCGCCCAGCTGTCGATGCCGATGCCGTCCACCGGCCCCGCGGCGCGCAGGCCGTCCAGCACTCCGCGGTAGAGCCCGAGCACGTCCCAGTGCAGCGTGTCCCGCACCTTCACAGGCTCGTTCGGGAACCGGTGCGCCTCGGTCAGCACGAGTTTTTGAGAAGAGACGTCGCCGACCATGACGCGTCCCGAGGACGCGCCGAGGTCGACGGCGGCGAACCTCATCGCAAGCCGAGTCATCTCAAGAAGGCCGCTGCGACGCCGGCGTCGACCGGGATATGAAGGCCAGTGGTGTGCGACAGGTCCCCGGCGGTCAGCACGAAGACAGCGTTGGCCACATGCTCGGGCAGCACCTCGCGCTTGAGCAGGGTGCGCTGCGCGTAGTAGGCGCCCAGTTCCTCCTCGGGCACGCCGTAGACCGCCGCACGCTTGGCGCCCCAGCCGCCGGCGAAGATGCCGGAGCCGCGGACCACGCCGTCCGGGTTGATGCCGTTCACCCGGACACCATGCGCCCCGAGCTCGGCGGCCAGCAACCGGACCTGGTGCGCCTGGTCGGCCTTGGTGGCGCCGTACGCCACGTTGTTGGGCCCGGCGAACAGCGAGTTCTTGCTGGAGATGTAGACGATGTCGCCGCCCATGCCCTGGGCCACCAGCACCCGGGCGGCCTCCCGGGACACCAGGAACGAGCCCTTGGCCATCACGTCGTGCTGCAGGTCCCAGTCGGCCTCGGTGGTCTCCAGCAGCGGCTTGGAGATGGACAGCCCGGCGTTGTTGACGACCAGGTCGACGCCGCCGAACGCCAGCACCGCCTCCCGCAGCGCCGCCGCGACCGCCTCGCCCGAGGTGACGTCGGCGGTGACCGCGACCGCCTTGTCGGTGCCGCCGATCTCCTTCGCGACCGCGGCGGCCGTGTCGGCGTCCCGGTCGGCGACGACCACGCAGGCGCCCTCGGCGGCCAGCCGCAGCGCGATCGCCCGGCCGATGCCGGACCCGCCGCCGGTGACGAACGCGACGCGGGTGGCCAGCGGAGCCGGCTTGGGCATCCGCCGCAGCTTCGCTTCTTCGAGGGCCCAGTACTCGATGCGGAACTTCTCCGACTCGTCGATCGGGGCGTACGTGGAGATCGCGGTGGCGCCGGCCATCACGTTGATCGCGTTGACGTAGAACTCGCCGGCCACCCGGGCGGTCTGCTTGTCGGCGCCGAAGGAGAACATGCCGACGCCCGGCACCAGCACGATGGCAGGGTCGGCGCCGCGGATGGCGGGACTGTCCGGCGTGGCGTACCGGTCGTAGTAGGCCTGGTAGTCCTCGCGGTAGGCGGTGTGCAGCTCGCGCAGCCGGGCCTCGACCTCGTCCAGCGGCGCGTCCGGCGCGGTGTCCAGCACCAGCGGCTTGACCTTGGTCCGCAGGAAGTGGTCGGGGCAGGAGGTGCCCTTCCCGGCCAGCGCCGGCATCCCCTCGCGGCCCACGAAGTCGAGCACCACGCCGGTGTCGGTGTAGTGGCCGACCTGCGGGCGGTCCGTCGAGGCGAGGCCGCGGATCAGCGGGAAAAGGGCGGCCGCGCGTTCTCTTCTTCCTGGCAGCGGAGGATGCACCAGCGCGCCGAAGGGGTCCGGGCGGCCGTTGGCGGCGATCCACGCCGCGGCGGTGTCGATCATGAAGCGCGAGTTCGCCTCGCACTCGTCACTCGTGGCGCCCCACGCGGTGATGCCGTGGCCGCCGAGGATGACGCCGACGGCCTGCGGGTTGGCGCGCTGCACGGCGGCGATGTCCAGGCCGAGCTGGAAGCCGGGCCGGCGCCAGGGCACCCAGAGCACCCGGTCGCCGAAGATCTCCTTGGTCAGCTGCGGGCCGTCGGCGGCGGTGGCCAGCGCGATGCCCGCGTCGGGATGCAGGTGGTCCACGTGCGGGACGTCGACCAGGCCGTGCATGGCGGTGTCGATGGACGGCGCCGCGCCGCCCCGGCCGTGCAGGCAGTAGTCGAAGGCCGCCACCATCTCGTCCTCGCGGTCGATGCCCGGGTAGACCTCGGGCAGCGCGCGCAGGCGGTCGAGGCGGAGGGCGGCCAGGCCCTTCGCGGTCAGCGTGCCCAGATCGCCGCCGGAGCCCTTGACCCAGAGCAGCTCGACCGGGCCGCCGGTGACCGGATCGGTCTCCGAGCCCTTGGCCGAGGTGTTGCCGCCGGCGTAGTTCGTGGTCTTCGGGTCCGCCCCCAACCTGTTGCTGCGGGCCAGCAGATCGTCGACGACGGTCATCGATACCCCATCCGTGAAACGTTTCATGATGTTGCGCTCACGTTACGGGCGACGACAGGGACCGGTCAAGGCCCGATTTCAGTGCACGGCGGTCGACGCGCGCGCTATCAACTCGGGGGTGAAGATGGCCTGCTCGTGGACGTGCGCCGGGTTGGTCGCCTCGTCCAGGACCAGGTGCGCGGCGGCCCGGCCGAGCTCCTGCCGCGGCTGCCGCACCGAGGTCAGCGGCACCGCCGCGGCGGCCGCGAACTCGATGTCGTCGAAACCCACGATGGCCAGGTCCTCCGGCACCCGGCGGCCGGAGCCGATGGCCTGCTGGAGCAGCCCCAGCGCGACCAGGTCGTTGGCGCAGAACGCGGCGGTCGGGCGGCGGCGGACGGGCAGGCCGGCCAGCCTCTCCCCCGCCTCGCGGCCGTCCGCCACGGTGAGCGCGTCGGTCGGCAGGAACACCAGGTCCTCGGGCGGCAGACCGTTGTCGGCCCACACCTCACGGGCGCCCTGGAGACGCTCGCGCACCTGGCCGAGGGTGTCCGGCCCACCGGCGAAGGCGACCCGGGTGTGGCCGTTCTCGATCAGGTGCTCCACGGCGATCCGGCCGCCGTACACGTCGTCGACCGCGACCGAACAGAAACCGCTGTCGCGCACCCGGTCGACCACGACCACCGGGATGCCGCGCCGGCTGACCTCGCCGAGGAAGGCCGAGTCGGGGTCCACCGGGGTGATCAGGATGCCCTGCACGCGCTGCTGGAGCAGCCGGTCGAGGTGCATCTCCTCACGCGAGGCGCGGCCGTTGCTGTTGCAGATGAACAAGGAGAGCTCGGCGTCCTCGGCGGCGAGCTCGATGCCCTGCGCGACGTCATGGAAGAACGGGTTGCTGCCGTCCAGCATCACGTAGGCCAGGGTGCGACTGGTGCCGGCGCGCAGCTGGCGGGCCGACTCGTTGCGCACGAACCCCAGGTCGGCCATCGCCCGCTCGACCCGCTCGCGGGTCGCCGTCGCCACCATCTCGGGCCGGTTCATCACGTTGGACACCGTCCCGAGGGACACGCCCGCTGCGGCCGCCACGTCCTTCACCGAGGGTGCCTTGCCTACGACCACCTGTTGCTACCTCGAACTTCCTCTGCGTTTCACACAAGTTACGGGTTCGTTCTTGACACGTGTGATGGGGGCCACCTACGTTCGACCCTACGCCGACTGAAACATTTCAACAACTACCTCCGGAGGTGTCTGTGACGGCTACCCAGGCCGTGCTGGACGTCCTCGACGTCAGCAAGTCCTTCGGGGCTGTCGCGGCTGTTCAGGGCGTCAGTTTCCCCCTGTACGCGGGAGAGGTCCACGCGCTGGTCGGCGAGAACGGCGCCGGCAAGTCCACCATCGTCAAGATGCTGGCCGGCGTGCACCGGCCGGACACCGGGCAGCTCGTGGTGACCGGGGCTCCGGTCGACTTCGCCGGGCCGGGTGACGCCAAGGCGGCCGGCATCGCGGTGATCTACCAGGAGCCCACGCTCTTCCCCGACCTGTCCGTGGCCGAGAACATCGCGATGGGCAACCAGCCGCTGACCCGGCTGCGCCAGATCGACCGCAAGGCCATGCACGCCGCCGCGGCCAAGCTCTTCCAGCGGCTGGGCGTGCAGCTCGACCCGACCCGTCCGGCACGCGGCCTGAGCATCGCCGACCAGCAGATCGTCGAGATCGCCAAGGCGCTGTCCAGCGAGGCCCGGATCCTGGTGATGGACGAGCCGACCGCGGCGCTCTCCGGCGTCGAGGTGGAGCGCCTGTTCGCGGTGGTCCGGTCGCTGCGCGAGGAGGGCGCGGCGATCCTGTTCATCTCGCACCGCTTCGAGGAGATCACCCGGCTCTGCCAGCGGGTGACCATCATGCGCGACGGCAAGCACGTGTGCACCGATCTCGTCGCCGACCTCACCGTCGACGACATGATCCGCCGGATGGTCGGCCGCGACCTGAGCGCGCTCTTCCCCAAGCAGGACGTGCCGGCCGGCGACGTGGTGCTCGAGGTCGAGGGCCTGTCCCGCGAGGGCGTCTTCAAGGACGTCTCCTTCTCCGTACGCGCGGGCGAGATCGTCGCGCTCGCCGGTCTGGTCGGCGCCGGCCGTTCCGAGGTGATGCAGGCCGTGTTCGGCGTGGACCCGTACGACTCGGGCAGCGTCCGGTTCCTCGGCCGGCGGCTCAAGGCCGGCTCGCCCCGCGCCGCGATGGCCGCCGGCATGGCGCTGGTCCCCGAGGACCGCCGCCAGCAAGGCCTGGTGATGGAGCTGTCGATCGAGCGCAACGTGACGCTGCCACGGTCCCGCAAGCTCGCCCGGCTGGGGCTGCTGCTGGGCACGGCCGAGCGCGACGAGGCGTACACCTGGACCCGGAAACTGCAGACCAAGCTGGGCCGTCTCACCGACCCGGTGGGCACCCTCTCCGGCGGCAACCAGCAGAAGGTCGTCCTGGCCAAATGGCTGTCCACCGCGCCGAAGCTGCTGATCGTCGACGAGCCGACCCGCGGCATCGACGTCGGCACCAAGGCCGAGGTGCACCGGCTGATGTCGCAACTGGCCGCCGACGGGATGGCCGTCGTGATGGTCTCGTCCGAACTTCCCGAGGTGCTCGGCATGGCCGACCGCGTGGTGGTGCTCCGCGAGGGGCACGTGGCCGCCGAGCTGACCCGGGCCGAAGCCACCGAGGAGTCAGTCATGTACGCGGCCATGGGTCAGCAGGTGGCCGCGTCATGAGGGAACGAAGCGAGTTCATGATCGCTGGTTCTCGCTCATCCAACGCGGAGGGGCGGAAATGACCACGATGACCGTCAAGGCGCCGGCGATCGGGTCCTTCTTCAAGGCCCGCGAGCTCGGCATCGTGCTCGCGCTGGTCGCGCTGGTCGGGTACACCGCGATCGGCAACCCGCGCTTCCTGTCCGGGCAGAGCATCCGCGACATCCTGCTGAACACGGCCATCCTCGCGGTGATGGCGGCCGGCCAGGCGGTCGTGGTGATCACCCGGAACATCGACCTCTCGGTCGGCTCGGTGCTCGGCCTGAGCGCGTTCGCCGTGGCGACGATGATGAGCGCCAACCCGGACCTGCCGATGATCGTGGCGCTGCTGGCCGGCCTCGCGGTCGGCGCGGTCTGCGGCCTGCTCAACGGCGTGCTGGTCCGGTACGGCCGGGTGCCCGCCCTGGTGGTCACGCTGGGCACGCTGTACATCTACCGCGGCCTCGCCTACTCCTGGGCCGGCGGCTCGCAGGTCAACGCCGACGAGCTGCCCCGGCACTTCCTCAGCTTCGCCAACGACTCGCTGCTGGGCATCCCCTGGCTGGTGCTGATCGCGATCGTCGTGGTCGGCGGCGTCTCGCTGATGATGCGCAACTACCGGGTCGGCCGCGAGCTCTACGCGATGGGCTCCAGCCCGCCCGCCGCCGAACTGGCCGGCATCAAGGTGGCCCGCAACCTGCTGGGCGCGTTCCTGCTCAGCGGCGCGCTGGCCGGCCTGGCCGGGGTGCTGTTCGCGGCCCGCTTCGGCACGGTCGACGCGGCCGCCGGCACCGGCTACGAGCTGAACGTGGTGGCCGCGGTCGTGGTCGGCGGGGTGGCCGTCTTCGGCGGATCCGGCTCGGTCTGGGGCGCCGGACTGGGCGCGCTGCTGCTGACCGTGATCGGCAGCGCCCTGGCCGTGCTGGACATCAACCAGTTCTGGCAGCAGGCGATCGTCGGCGCCCTGATCGTCCTGGCCATCGGCGCCGACCGCCTGGTCGCGGTCCGCCTGGCCCGCTCGCTCCGGAAGAGGGACTCCCATGTCTGAGCTGCGCAGGCCCGGATCGAGGCGGGCACTGGGTTGGGACTCCATCATCGTCGCGCTGACGGTGGTCGTCCTGATCATCGCCTCCTTCGCCGTGGAGAACTTCGGCACCAGCCGGAACTTCACCTTCCTGGCCCTCGACCTGCTCCCGATCGCGCTGGTCGCCCTGCCGATGACGTTCATCATCGTGACCGGCGAGATCGACCTGTCGGTGGCCAGCACGCTGGGCTTCACCAGCGCGCTGATGGGCACGTTCTGGACACACGGCCTGAGCATCGAGACGATCATCCCGCTCTGCGTGGTGATCGGCGCGATCCTCGGCGCGGTGAACGGCTTCCTGGTCACCGGCCTAGGCCTGCCGTCGCTCGCGGTCACCATCGGCACGCTGGCGTTCTACCGCGGCCTGGCCCTGGTGGTGCTCGGCGACGGCGCGGTGGCCGACTTCCCGGCCGCCTACACCGGCTGGGTCACCGGGAACATCGGTGGCGGCTCGATCCCGAACGTACTCATCCTGCTCGTGATCCTGGCCCTGATCTTCGGCGTCATCCTGCACGCCACGCCGTTCGGCCGCTCGCTCTACGCTATCGGCGCGAACGCCCAGGCCGCGCACTTCTCCGGCATCCGGGTGGCCAGGACCAAATTCTGGCTGTACGTGGTCAGCGGCGCCGTGGCCGGCCTCGTCGGGGTGCTGTGGACGTTGCGGTACTCCAGTGCCCGTGCCGACAACGGCGCCGGGCTGGAACTCGCGGTCGTCGCGGCCGTCCTGCTCGGCGGCGTCTCCATCTTCGGCGGCAAGGGCACGCTGCCCGGCGTCCTGGCCGGCGTGGTGCTGCTCGCCGCCCTGCAGAACGCGCTGCGCCTGGAGGACGTCTCCGGCCAGGCGCTCAACATCGTCACCGGTGTCCTGCTGGTGGCCTCGGTCCTCCTGCCCAACATCATCACCTCGATCCGCACCACCTGGCAGCGGCGTCGTCTCCGATCCGCCGCCGCTCACTGAGAACGAATCCCCTCCAGTCAGGAGCTTGAAGATGAGCAACTCCACACGCCGCCGCGTCCTCGCCGCGGCCGCGGCCTCGGTCGCGCTGTTCAGCGCCGCCGCCTGTAGCGGCGGCACCACGCGGGACAACCAGGGCGACGCCGGCGCCGCGCCGTCGAGCGGCGCCAGCGCCGACCCGAACGCGAAGCTGAAGGAGGGCATCAAGATGGCCTTCCTGCCCAAGCAGCTGAACAACCCGTACTCCGACGTGGAGACCAGCGGCGGCAAGGTCGCCATCGACGAGCTCAAGGGCGAGTACAAGCTGGTCGGCCCGAACGACGCCAGCGCCTCCTCGCAGGTCAGCTACATCAACACGCTGATCCAGCAGCAGCAGGACGTGATCGCGATCGCGGCCAACGACCCGAACGCGGTCTGCCCGTCGCTGAAGCAGGCCAAGGCGGCCGGCATCAACATCGTCGGCTTCGACTCGGACGCCGCCAAGGAGTGCCGCGACGTCTTCATCAACCAGGCCACCACCCAGGGCATCGGCGAGAGCCTGGTGAAGATGGCCAACGAGCTGGCCGGCGGCGAGGGCGAGATCGCCATCCTGTCCGCCACGCCGAACGCCACGAACCAGAACGCCTGGATCGACGTCATGAAGACCGAGCTGGCCAAGCCGGAGAACAGCAAGCTCAAGCTGGTCAAGACCGCGTACGGCAACGACGACGACCAGAAGTCGTTCCAGGAGGCCCAGGGCCTGTTGCAGTCGTACCCGAACCTCAAGGTGATCGTCTCGCCGACCACGGTGGGCATCGCCGCGGCGAGCCGCTACGTGAGCAGCTCCAGCTTCAAGGGCAAGGTCCAGGTCACCGGCCTCGGACTGCCGAACCAGATGCGCCAGTACGTGAAGGACGGCACCGTCAAGAAGTTCGCCCTGTGGAACCCGGCGGACATCGGTTACCTGGCCGCGTTCGCGGGTGTCGCTCTCGCCTCCGGCCAGATCACCGGCGCCGAGGGTGAGAAGTTCAAGGCCGGTAAGCTCGGTGACTACACGATCGGCAAGGACGGCGAGATCGTGCTCGGCCCGCCGACCGAGTTCACTCCCGAGAACATCGACCAGTTCAAGTTCTGAGTCCCGTTCACCGCGATGCCACGATACTGCTTCGAACTCCGGGTCCGCCCCGAGCGGATGGCGGAGTACGTGGAGCGGCACCAGGCCGTGTGGCCCGAGATGCAGGACGCACTTCGGGCCACCGGCTGGCGCAACTACTCGCTCTTCCTCCGCGACGACGGGCTGCTGATCGGCTACGTCGAGGCGGACGATCTCGGGGCGTCCCAGGCGGCGATGGAGGCGCTGGACGTCAACACCCGCTGGCAGGCCGAGATGGCGGAGTTCTTCGACGGCACCACGCCGGCGGAGGGCTTTCCGCTGCTCACAGAAGTCTTTCATTTGGAGTTGTGATGACCGACGTCAAACGCGCTCTCGCCGCACAGCGCATCGAGACCCCGTCCTGGGCCTTCGGCAACTCGGGCACCCGCTTCAAGGTGTTCGCCCAGGCCGGCGTGCCCCGCTCCCCGGAGGAGAAGATCGCGGACGCGGCGGTCGTGCACAGGTTCACGGGTGTCGCACCGACGGTCGCCCTGCACATCCCGTGGGACAAGGTGGACGACTACGCGGCGCTGTCCGCGTACGCGCAGGAGCAGGGTGTCGAGCTCGGCGCCATCAACACCAACGTCTTCCAGGACGACGACTACAAGCTGGGCTCGGTCACCAACCCCGACCCGGGCATCCGCCGCAAGGCCACCGACCACCTGCTCGAGGCCGTGGACATCATGGACGCCACCGGCTCGCGGGACCTGAAGCTGTGGTTCTCCGACGGCATCAACTACCCCGGCCAGGACGACCTGCGCAACCGGCAGGACCGGCTGCACGCGGCGCTGCGCGAGGCGTACGACCGGCTCACCGGCGACCAGCGCATCCTGCTGGAGTACAAGCTGTTCGAGCCGGCCTTCTACGCCACCGACGTCCCCGACTGGGGCACGTCGTACGCGCACTGCATCGAGCTCGGCGAACGGGCCACCGTCTGCATCGACACCGGCCACCACGCGCCCGGCACGAACATCGAGTTCATCGTCGCGTTCCTGCTCCGCCAGGGAAAGCTCGGCGCCTTCGACTTCAACAGCCGGTTCTACGCCGACGACGACCTGATGGCCGGCGCCGCCGACCCGTTCCAGCTGTTCCGCATCATGTACGAGATCGTCCGCGGCGGCGCGCTCGACCCGGCGTACGGCATCAATTTCATGCTCGACCAGTGCCACAACATCGAGGCGAAGATCCCGGCGATCATCCGTTCGGTGATGAACATCCAGGAGGCCACCGCCAAGGCCCTGCTGATCGACCGGGACGCGCTGACCAAGGCACAGAACGACGGCGACGTGCTCGAGGCGAACGCGGTGCTGATGGACGCCTACAACACCGACGTGCGGCCGCTCCTCGGCGAGGTCCGCGCCGACGCCGGGCTCGACCCGAATCCGGTCGCCGCCTACAAGCGCAGCGGCTACCAGGAGAAGATCGTCGCCGAGCGCGTCGGCGGCGAGCAGGCCGGCTGGGGCGCCTGACCCGGCTCCTGGGTGATAAGTGCCCGGCCGAGGCCTAGCCGGACGTCCGCGCGTTGGCGGTGAGGCGGTCCAGGGCGGCGAGGACATCGTTGCCCGCCGCCGACGCGGTGGACAGCTGCCGGGTGATCTCGGCCAGCACGGCGGCCTGCTCCTCCACCGACGCGGCGATGGCCACCTGAACCTCGTTGATCTCGGCGACGGCCGAGGTGGTGGAGGCGAAACCGGACGCCGCCGCCTCGGTCTGGCCGGTGATCGCGTCGATGACCGCGGTCACCTTGCTCGCCGAGTCCGCGGTCTCGTTCGCCAGCTGCTTGACCTCGCTGGCCACGACGGCGAAGCCCTTGCCCAGTTCGCCGGCCCGGGCCGCCTCGATGGTGGCGTTCAGCGACAGCAGGTTGGTCTGTCCGGCCAGCTGGGCGATGAACGCGTTGACCTCGGCGATCTCGCCCACCGAGGACTGCAGGCCGACCATCCGCTCGGTGGCGCCGGCGGCGACCTCGCGCCCGGACTGACCGATCCCGGCAGCGTGGTTGGAACGTTCAGCGATGTCCCGGACGGCCGCGGACATCTGCGACAACTCCCGGTCCACCGCGGCGACCGCGTCGATGGCCTGGCGCGCGCCGGTGGCGACCTGCGCGGCGTCCTGGGCGATCCGGGCCGCGTCCTCGACCGCCTTGGCCGCCCGCACCCGCTCGGCGTCCATCTCGCGCCGCTTCGCCGCCTGGTCGAGGTCGTCGAGCTCGTGGCGGGCCCGCTCGGCCTCCGCGGTCTGGTTCTCGGCCTCCCGCTCCACCTGCTCGGCGAAGTGCCAGAAGAACAGGATCCCGACGATCTCCAGGATCAGGGCGGAGGCGTGGATGGCGACCATGCCGAGCGCGTCCCGGTGGCTGGTGTGCATGCCGAAGGCGTGCTCGGGGCTGACCAGGCCGACCACCGCGTGGTGCACGACCACGACGAGGACCGAGGCGATCAGCGGCGCCCACGACTGGTAGAGGGCGACCAGGATCAGGATGGCGTAGAGGTGCAGGTGCGCGTCGACCCGGCCGCCGGACAGCTCGATCAGCACGAACGTCGACCCGATCAGCCCGAGAGCGGCCAGGCCCGCGCGCACCGGCGGGGACGTGGCCATGGTCGCGCCGAAGGCCACCAGGGCGACGACGAGGGGCAACGCGAGCGCCTCCCAGGCCGGTTGCGGGCCGAACAGGCCGACCGCCAGCAGGAAGGGCACATGCAGCCAGAGCACCCGGGACACCACGCGGTGCCGGGCGACCCAGGACTCGGGGGACAGCCGTGCGCCGCGGGGCAGACGCTGAGCGAGGGTCGTCACACAATGAAGAATCGGCCACCGTAGGCCCGCCCTGAGAAATTTCGGGTACCTGTTCGACGGAGATCGAAGGGCTTGTGTGCGATGCCGCACAGGTATTGACTTGTTCCTATGCGATGGAACCGGGTCACCGCGGCCGTCGGCGCCTTTCTCCTGCTGTCGATCACCGCTTGCGGAAATAACCGGACCGAGGGCGGGAACGGGCTGGAGAAGAAGTCGATCACCGTTGCCGCGCTGCCGCTGCTCGACGTCGTCGCGCTGCATATCGCGCAGGAACGGAAACTGTTCGAGGCCGAGGGTCTCGACGTGACGATCGAGCCTGTCGCGCAGAGTCTGGCGGCCCTGCCCGCGCTCAAGAACGGCCAGATCGACGTGATCGCCGGCGGCAATTACGTGACCTTTCTGCAGGCACATCAGAAGGCCACGATGAAACTGCGCGTGCTGGCCCCGGCCGCCGCCGTCGCGCCGAAATTCCTGCAGCTCGTGGTGCTTCCCGATGCGCCGATCACCACGGCGGCCGACCTTTCCGGCAAGACCGTCGCGGTGAACATCCTGAACAACATCCAGTCGTTGACCTTCGCCGAGCTGCTCAAGGCGGACAACGTCGATCCGGCGAGCGTGAAATACCGCGCCGTGCAGTTCCCGCTGATGGACAAGGCGCTGGCCAACCGGGACGTGGACGCGGTGCTGACCGCCGAGCCGTTCGGCACCGTGATCACCGGCAGGCTGCCCGCCCGGATGGCCCTGGACGCGGGGACGGGCCCGGTCGCAGGCCTGCCGATCAGCGGCTACCTGTCGACCGACGAGTGGACCACGAAGAACCCGAAGTCCGCGGCCGCCTTCCAACGGGCGATCATGAAGGGCCAGGCGCTGGCCACCGGCGACCGCTCGCTGGTCGAGCGGCTGCTGCCCGGATACGCCAAGGTCGACGCGGCCACCGCCAGGAGCGCGCAGTTGCCCGGCTACCCCACCGCGAACGACGTCGCGGGGATCCAGCGCCTCGCCGACCTGATGACCGCGCAACGCCTGCTTCCCGGGCCGATCGACGTCAAGACCGTGATGTTCACCCCGCCGGCCGCATGATCACTCACTCCGCCAGGCCGCCACGCGGGCCGGTCGCATGATCACCCGCTCCGGCCGGCTGCTCCGCGGGCTGGCCGGGGTGGCGGCCGCGATCGCGCTCAGCGAGCTGCTCGCCGCGACCGGCGCGATCCCCCGCGAGTTCCTGCCGCCCGCCTCGGCCGTGCTGGCCCGGGCGGCCCGGCTGCCCGCCGAGCCGGACTTCCTCACCGACCTGGCCACCACGCTGACCGCCTGGGCCGTCGGGCTCGCCCTGGCCGTGGCGATCGGCGTGACGCTCGGCCTGCTGCTCGGCGGCGTCCCGGCGATCGGCGCCGCACTGCGACCGGTGCTCGAGTTCCTCCGGCCGATCCCGTCGGTGGCGCTGATCCCGCTGGTCAGCCTGATCCTCGGCGCCGGGATGACGACCGAGGTCACGCTGATCGTCTACGCCGCGGTGTGGCCGGTGCTGTTCAACACGATCTACGGGCTGGGCGAGGTGGATCCGGCGCCGAAGGACACGCTGCGGGTCTTCGCCTTCGGGCGGGCCCAGGTGATGTGGCGGGTGTCGCTGCCCGCCGCCGCGCCGTTCATCGCCACCGGCGTCCGCCTGGCCGCGGCGGTCGGGCTGATCCTGGCGGTCGGCAGCGAGATCCTCGCCGGGTTCGGCGACGGGCTGGGCGTGTTCATCGCGCAAGCCCAGCAGGCGGTGGCCGGAACCCTGGACGTGCTGGCCGGCACGGTGTGGGCGGGCACGATCGGCCTGCTGGTGAACGCGGCGCTGGCCGGTGGCGAGCGACGCCTCTTCGGGTGGCACGCGCGATGAAGTGGGTGGCGTCCCTGCTGATCGTGGCCGCTTGGGAGGCCGCCGCCCGGCGTACCCGGGATGTGTTCTTTCCACCGCCCTCGGCGATCGTCTCGCGGATGCACGAGCTGTGGTTCAGCGGACCTCACGTGCTGACCACCGGCGCGACGGAGAACCTGCTGCCCAGCCTGGGCCGGATGGCCGCGGGCCTGGCCCTCGCCGCCCTGGCCGGGGTCGGGCTCGGGCTCGCGCTGGGCCGTTCCGTTCGCACCATGGCCTACCTGGACCCGCTGCTCCAGTTCGCCCGGGCCATCCCGCCGCCCACCCTGGTGCCGGTCTTCATCGTGCTGATGCACCTGGGCTCGCCCATGCAGATCGCGTCGATCGCGGCCGGCGCGGTCTGGCCGATCCTGCTCAACACCGCCGACGGCGCCCGCTCGGTGGATCCGGTGCAGATCGCCACCGCGCGGGTGTTCCGGGTCGGCGCCGCCGCCCGGCTGGGCCGGATCATCCTGCCCTCGGCGCTGCCCAAGATCTTCGCCGGGCTGCGGCTGAGCCTGTCGCTGGCGCTGATCCTGATGGTCTTCTCCGAGCTGCTGCCGGGCACCGCGAACGGGATCGGGTTCCAGCTCACCGACGCGCAGAGCCGGTCCGACCTGCCCACGGTGTGGTCGGCGATCGTGCTGCTCGGCGTGCTCGGCTACCTGCTCAACACGCTGCTGCTCGTGGTGCAACGCCGCGCGCTGCGACGGCATCGGAGGTCTTGAATGGACGTACGCGACGGTGTCTTCGAATTCCTTCGCCGGCAGGGCGTCGACACGATCTTCGGCAACCCCGGGTCGACCGAGATCCGGATGCTGCGGGACTTCCCGGTGGATTTCACGTACGTGCTGGCGCTGCAGGAGTCGATCGCGGTGGCGGCCGCGGCCGGACACGCCATCGGCAGCGGGGTCGCCGGGGTGGTTCAGCTGCACTCGGCCGGCGGCGTGGGGCACGGGCTGGGCGCGGTTTTCAACGCGTACCGCGACCGGGTGCCTCTGCTCGTGATCGCCGGGCAGCAGACCCGGGCGATGCTGACTACCCGGCCGTTCCTGTCCGCCGACGAGCCGGCCACGTTCCCCCGGCCGTACGTGAAGCTGGCCGTGCAGCCCGACCGGGCCGAAGATGTGCCGGTCGCGGTGGCCGAGGCGTACCGGACGGCGATGACCCCGCCCCGCGGTCCGGTCTTCGTCTCGGTGCCGGAGGACGACTGGGACCGGCCCGCCGACCTGGTGCACGACCGCCACCTGCACACCGACTACACCGCGAGCCCGGCCGCGCTGGCCGACGTGGCGGCGGCTCTGAACGGGGCCCGCCGACCGGCGATGGTGATCGGCGCCGGCGTGGACGAGGACGACGCCCAGGAACTCGCGGTCGAGCTGGCCGAACGGGTCACCGCCGCGGTCTGGCTCACGCCCCTCTCCGCGCGGTCCGGCTTCCCCGAGGACCACCGGCTGTTCCAGGGCTTCCTGCCGCCGGTCCGCGACCAGATCACCCGGGCGCTGGACGGCCACGACGTGGTGCTGGCCGTGGGCGGGCCGATCTTCAAGTACCACGTGCACACCGACGGCCCGGTAGTGCCGCCCGCGGCGCGGCTCTTCACACTGGACTGCGACCCGGCGCAGGCGGCCTGGGCGCCCGATGGAACGAACGTTCTCTCCACTGTGAACAGCGGACTGAGCTCCCTGCTGGACCTGGTGGAGAAGCGCCTCCGGGCCGAGCCGCCACCCCGGCCCCGCCCCGAGCCGGCGCCCCGCCGCGACCCGATCGCTCCGGAACTGGCCATCGACACGCTGCGGGCACTGGTCCCCTCGGACGCCGTGGTGGTCGAGGAGATCCCGAGCCACCGCGAGGCGTTCCATGCCCGCTTCCCGATCACCCGGCCGGGCGGCTTCCTGACCACCGGCAGCGGCGCGCTCGGCTGGGGGCTGCCGCTCGCGGTCGGCCGGGCGCTCGCCGGGGACCGCGACGAACGGGTGGTCTGCGTGGTCGGCGACGGTTCCAGCATGTACTCGATCCAGGCACTGTGGACGGCGGCGCGGCACCGGGCGCCGGTCACGTTCGTGGTGCTCAACAACCGGGGGTACGAGGCGGTGAAGCAGCTGGGCCGCCGGCTGGGCACCAGCGAGCTGGTCGGCACCGACCTCCCGCACATCGACTTCGTCCAGGTCGCGGCCGGTCTGGGCTGCCCCGGGGCGCGGGTGGCCGATGCCGCCTCGCTCGCCCGCGAGCTGAACACCGCGCTGGCCGCCGAGGGCCCGTACCTGCTGGAGATCCCGGTCATCGAGGGCACCGCGTCGGCCTATGCTTGAGATCAAGGGCTTCGGTCATGCGTACGACGGGCACACCGTCCTGCACGACGTGCACCTGAGCGTGGCCGACGGCGAGCTCGTCAGCATCGTCGGCCCGTCCGGCTGCGGCAAGTCCACGCTGCTGCGCTGCGTCGCCGGGCTGATCCCGCCCGATCGGGGCACGATCCACGCCGACGGGGTGCCGGACAGCGTGGCGATCGTGCTACAGGAATACGGGCGCTCGCTGCTGCCGTGGTTGACCGTACTCGAGAATGTGGTCCTGCCTCTGCGCAAGGCGACCGATCGCCGCGCGCTCGCCCTCGACGCCCTCGAGCAGGTCGGTCTGGCGGACGCCGCGCGCAAGCACCCGTGGCAGCTCTCCGGCGGCATGCAGCAGCGGGTGTCGATCGCCCGGGCCCTCGCCTACCGGCCCCGCCTGCTGCTGATGGACGAGCCGTTCGGGTCGGTGGACGCGCAGACCCGCGAGGACCTGGAGGATCTGCTGCTCGAGGTGCGCGGCGACGCCATGACGATCCTGTTCGTCACGCACGACATCGACGAGAGCGTCTACGTCGGCGACCGCGTGGTGGTGCTCGGCGGCTCCCCCGCGACCGTGCTGGCCGACCTGCCGGTGCGCCTCGGCCCCGGCCGCGACCAGATCACCACCCGCGAGCAGCCCGAGTTCGTCAAGCTGCGCGCGGAGGTGGGCCGCCTGGTCCGCAACCGTTCCCAGTAGCGCCCCCGCCGAGTCTCCCGGGCGACCGCTCACCCTCGTTGCCGCCGCTCCCGCCCGGCGCGGGGTCGAGCCAGGGCTGCCAGGCGCCCGGGTGCCCACTCACCCTCGCTGCCGCCGCTCGCCCCCGGCGCGGGACCGAACCAGGGCCGCCACGCGCCCGGGTGCCCACTCACCCTCGCTGCCGCCGCTCCCGCCCGGCGCGGGACCGAACCAGGGCCGCCACGCGCCCGGGTGCCCACTCACCCTCGCTGCCGCCGCTCGCGGCCGTGGCCGGGCGCGGCCGGTGGTAGGAGCAGGCGCAAGTGGTGGGACCAGGCAACAGTGGTGGGACAGAGCGGCATTCGGCCCGAAATACCGCGCTGAGCTACCACGGTCCGCGAGAGTGGGAGGCAGGAGCGGTCGTGGTGGGCCGGATAGCGCCCGGTCCTACCACCGACCGCGACGATGGTCGGCCAGGGCGTTCGTGGCGGGACGTCCAGGACCGAGACCGCCTTCGGCTACCACCGTCGGACCGGGCTACCACCGTCGAACCCGGCTACCACCGTCGAGCGGGCATCCCCGGCCGCCTGGCACACCCGGCGCGAAGAGTCTTTGACGGTCAGGCGTAGAAGCGCTGGATGCTCTGGGCCACGCACACCGGCTTGGGCGAGCCCTCCGCCTCCACGGTGAAGTCGAAGACCGCCTGGACGCCGCCGTCGACCGGCTCGACGCTGACCACGGTGCCGCGCATCCGGATCCGCGAGCCGACCCGCACCGGCGCCGGGAAACGCACCCGGTTGAGGCCGTAGTTGATGCCCATCGCAATGCCCTTGACCTGCAGCAACTGCGCGAAGAGCGGGATCACCAGGGACAACGTGAGGAAGCCGTGCGCGATCGTGCCCTGGAACGGCCCGGCCGCGGCCCGCTCGGCGTCCAGGTGGATCCACTGGTGGTCGCCGGTGGCGTCGGCGAAGGTGTTCACCCGCTCCTGGTCGACTGCCATCCACTCGGTGGCGCCCAGGTCTTTGCCCGCGAGCGCGCTCACCTCGTCGAGGCCGTTGGCGACGATGGTCATGCTGTCGTCCCTTCGATAGTCCCTACAACCAGCCGGGCAGCTCCGGCCGCGCGCCGTGCAGGTCGTCGCCGGCCGTACGTCCGGTCAGCCAGGCGGCGACCGCGGCGGGCGTTCCGGACACCGTCGGTGACCCGTCACCAACGGTCCAGGTGTGCTCCCCCGCCTCGATCCGGACCGACGGGCCCGTCATGGACCCGGTCACGTCGCCGATCAGCTCGACGAGGAAGTCCGCGGGGAAGTTGCCGAACGTGATCCCGGTGCCCAGGTCGGCCTGGTGCACCCAGACCTCGCGGGACCGCATCCAGAGCACCTCGGCGCCCCGGATCAGCCGGCCCTGCCGGGTGCGGACCTCGCCCTGCCACGCCTCGGCCGGCATCTCCGCCACCCGCTTGGCGAACCGCTCGGCGGACCGCAGCAGGTCGGCGCGCAGCTCGGCGGCGGGCAGTTTCGCGCCGCGCTCGATGTCGCCGTCCCGCTGCTCCGGGCCGGAGTACATCGGGGTCTCCACCCCGGTGCGCGCCCACTCGAGCAGGTTGATCAGGGCGTCGGCGTTGCGGGCCAGGTGCGCCACCACGTGCGCCCGGGTCCAACCCGGCAGGGCCGAGGGTTCCCGGAGCTGCTCGTCTGTCAGCCCTGCGACGGCCGCCAGGAACAGTGCTGTGCCCTCCCGGGCCCATTCCTCACTCCATGCGCGAGACACACCGGGATTCTACGGGCCGACCTATTGTTGGCCGAGTGAAGATCGTCTCCACCGAGGTGCTGGACATCGCCTACCTCGAGACCGGGTCACCCGACGGGGCGCCGGTCGTGCTGCTGCACGGCTTCCCGTACGACGTCCGCGGCTACGCCGGGGTCGCGCCGCCCGGCGCCCGCGTCATCGTGCCCTTTCTGCGTGGCTTCGGCCCGACGCGGTTCCGGTCGCCGGACACGATGCGCTCCGGCCAGCAGGCGGCGCTCGGCCACGACCTGCTCCAGCTGCTCGACGCGCTCGGCATCGCCCGGGCGGTCGTCGGCGGCTATGACTGGGGCGGCCGGGCGGCCTGCGTCGTGGCGGCCCTGCACCCCGAGCGCGTGACCGGCCTGGTCACCGTGGGCGGCTACAACATCCAGGACATCGCCGCCTCGGCCGCCGAGCCCGAGTCGCCCGCCCGGGAGAAGGCGAAGTGGTACCAGCACTACTTCCGGTCCGAGCTCGGCCGGCGCGGCCTGGAGCAGCACCGGGAGGAGCTGTGCCGCACGCTGTGGCGGGACTGGTCGCCGACCTGGGAGCGGGTGGACGAGGAGTTCGCGAGGACCGCGCCCAGCCTGCACAACCCGGACTTCGTCGACGTGGTCGTCCACTCCTACCGGCATCGGTACGGCGACGTGCCGGGCGACCCGCGCTACGCCGGGATGGAGGAGCGGCTGGCCCGGCGCCCTCCGATCACGGTCCCGGCCGTCTCCCTCGCACCGGACTCCGACGGCTTCGTCGTCAACACCCCCGACGACGGGCGGGAACAGTTCACCGGCCCGTTCCGCGGTCACGTGCTGACGTCGGTCGGGCACAACCCGCCCCAGGAACAGCCGGCGTCCTTCGAGGCCGCGATCAGCTCCTTGCTGTCCGGGGGGATCTGACGAGAAAAGTGGGCATAACGGCCCGCAGCGGAGACAATGTTTCGGCGTGGTTCACAACTCGTGGCCGATCGACATCGGTTGACGGTCAACGGCTCTTGGCGGAGGGTTCCGGGGTGGACGACAACTGGCCACAGGCGGGGACACTGCTCTCCCAGCGATATCGGCTGGCGGAGCGGCTGGCCACCGGCGGCATGGCGGAGATCTGGCGTGCGGACGACGAGCTGCTCGGCCGGGCCGTCGCGCTCAAGCTGCCCACCCCGCGTGCCGCCGAGATGCTGCATCAGGCGTGGACCGAGGCGCGCACCACCGCCCGGCTCTCGCATCCGCACATCGCGGCCGTGCACGACTACGGCGAGTCGCCCCGGCCGGACGGATCCCTGGCCCCGTTCGTGGTGATGGAGCTGCTGGACGGCGAGTCGCTGGCCGCACGGCTCACCGGCGGGCCGCTGCCCTGGACGGAGGCGGCCCGGATCGGCGTGCAGGTGGCGTCTGCGCTGGCCGCCGCCCATGCGCACAGCGTCGTGCACCGTGACATCAAGCCGGGCAACGTGATGCTCACGCCGACCGGGACGAAGATCCTGGACTTCGGGATCAGCGCGGTGACGGGGGCGCCGGACGACGACGAGACCGGCGCGACGTTCGGAACGCCGGCGTACGTGGCGCCGGAACGACTGGACGGCCGTCCGGCGGAACCGGCCACCGACGTCTACGCGCTCGGCGCCGTGCTGGTCGAGATGATCACGGGCGAGCCGCCGTACCCGGTGGACACCTGGGAGGAACTCGCCGCCGCGCGCGCCGCCGGCCCGGGCGAGCTGCCGGACGACGTGCCCGGGGATCTCCGCGACCTGGTCCAGCGCTGCCTCACCGACGACCCGGCCAAGCGGCCGCCGGCCGACGAGGTCCGCGACAGCCTGACCGCTCTGGTCCGCGACGTCGAACCGGCCCCACCGCCGGAGCGTGGCCCGTTCGCGGCCGGGCGGGCGCCGGCGCACACGGTGCCGATCGTCCGGCCGGCCGGACGGTCCGCGGGCCGCATCGCCGTGGTGGTGGCGCTGCTCGCCGCGGCCGGCGTCGCCGTGGTGATCGGCTCCTGGTCGAACCCGGGGGACGACGACCGCGCGGAACCGGCGCCCGCGCCGCCGGCCACCGCGACGGCCTCGCCCGAGCCGGCCGTGACGTTCACGGTCACCGTGGAGCCCTCGGACAGCCCGCCGCCCGCGGTTGCGTCGAAGGGCCTGAACGCCGCGGTGCGCGACGTGACCGCGGCGGTCGAGGAGGGCCGTTCGGCCGGACGGATCCGCGAGGACGTGGCCGTCGACCTGCTCAATCTGCTCCAGCAGCTGAACGACGCGCCGTCCGCCGAGGTCCCCGGCCGGGTCGACGCGCTCCGGCAGAAGATCCGCCAGCGCATCGGCGAGAACGGCCTGGACGCGGCCCAGGCCGACGTCCTCCAGGCCCGCCTCGACGAGGTCAAGGACGCCTGAGCCCAGGTTCAGGCTGAGCCGCGGGGCACCAGCCGGGTGCTGAGAACCACCTGCTGCGGGTCCGGGTCGGAACCGTCGATCTTGGCGAGCAGGAGCCGGACCATCTCCTCGCCCATCTCCTCGATCGGCTGGTGCACGCTGGTCAGGCCGGGATCGGTGTGCCCGGCGATGGCCGAGTCGTCGAAGCCGATCATCGCCACGTCGGCGGGCACCCGCAGACCACGCTCGCGGAGCACGCGCATGGCGCCGGCGGCCATCAGGTCGGAGGCGGCGAAGACGGCGTCCAGGTCGGGGTGGCGTTCCAGCAGCAGTCGCATGGCCGCCTCGCCGCTCTCCTCGCTGAAGTCGCCGATCGCCACCACGCCGGGGCCGAGCACGTCGCGGTAGCCGGCCAGCCGTGCCACGCCGGGGGCCATGTCCTGCGGGCCGGCGATCGCGGCGATCCGGCGGCGGCCGCGCACCCGCAGGTACTCGATCGCGGCCCGGGCGCCGCCGCGGTTGTCCGCGTCGACGAAGGTCTGGCTGCCGACCGGGCCGGTGGGGCGTCCGGCGCGGACCGTGGCGACGCCGCGCTCCTCCAGCTTGGCGGGCAGCGCGTCGTCGCCGTGCAGGGACAGCAGCAGGGCGCCGTCCACGTGCTGGCGGGTGAGGAAGCCCTCGACCCGGTGCCGTTCCTCCGGCGACTGGGCGATCATCAGCAGCAGCTGGAGGTTGCGGCCGACCAGCGCGGAGGAGATGGACTGCACGATGCGGCCGAAGAAGGGCTCGGCGAAGAACCGCCGGCCGGACTCGAAGATAACCAGCGCGATCGAGTCGGTACGCTGGGTGACCAGCGTCCGGGCGGCGCGGTTCGGCACGTACCCCAGCTCCGCGATAGCGCTCTCCACGGCGCGGCGGGCGGCCGCGCTGACCTTGTCCGAGCCGTTCACGACCCGGGAGACCGTGCCCCGGCCCACGCCCGCGTGGCTGGCGACCTGGTCCAGTGTCGGCCGCCCCGAGGCGCGGCTGCGTTCCGTCGTCATGCTCCCCCGCCTGCCCTACCCGGTGGTTGTAGCTGCACAAGCTACAACCACCCGGGTAGGGAATGGATCACGCGGGCATGCACATCAGTTCGTTGAGCGCCGCCGGGGCGGTGCCGTTCGCGAGGAAACCGATCGTTGCCGTGCCTCTGGCGGCCAAGGAGCCGTTCCAGGTCTCGTTGGTGATGGTGACCAGTGAGCCGGCCGAGGTCTGGCGCCCGTTCCAGGCCTGGGTCACGGTCTGCGTGCCGGGCCAGGTCCAGTGCACCATCCAGCCGTTCAGCGCGGAGTCGCCGGCTCGTACCGTGATCTGGCCCTGGAAACCGCCGCCCCACGAGCTGGTGACCGCGTACGCGGCGTCGCACGAACCCGACGGGGGCTCGCCCGGCTCGGTCGGGTCCTCGCCGCCGGGCGGGGGCAGGGTGCTGTCGCCGACGCCGGTCACCTCGCCGTTACCGCCGTCGAAGACGACGTCCGAGCAGCCGTAGAAGGTCTCCTGGCTGTCCGAGCGAGACCACACCGAGTAGATCAGGTGCCGCCCGGTCTTGCCGCTGGGCAGCATCGCGTTCCACGAGTAGCGGCCCTCCGCGGTGCCCGGCCCGCCGGTCGACGACGGGTTGACCACCTGCGAGAAGGGCGTGGACTCCAGGTCGCTCCAGGCCAGCGGGCGGGTCGGGCTCCACGAGTCCTTGGTGATGTAGAGCGAGAACGTGCCCGGGTGCTTGGCCCAGTTGTTGTAGTCGAAGCGCATGCTCGCGCCGGAGGTCAGGTGGGTGACCGGCCAGTCGGTGCGGGCCAGGTTGAAGCCGGTGAAGTTGTAGGGGCCGCCGGTACCGCCGCTGCACGGCTGACCGTCCGGGATGAAGCCGCTGGTCCGGCCGCCGCCGTCGGAGCGCAGCACGGCGAACCAGTTGTACAGCGACGTGGCGCCGCTCTGCGCGACCGCGGCCGCGCAGGCGGGGTTCTTGGGATTGATCGCGCCGGTCGAGTCGAGGCCGTCCAGCCAGCAGAGGTACGTGCGGCTGCCCGGCGCCATCATCGCGCCGTGCGCCTCGGCGGGTTGGGAGGTCAGGGCGACCAGCCCGGTCGTGGCGGCGAGCACGGCCGCCGCCGCGAACGAGACCCAGCGTCCTCGTTTCATATGAGTCCTCCGTAGAAAGGAAAATCTGGCTCTGCCTTCAGTCCGGTCAGGGGTGGTGGGGGCGAGGGAGGCGGACGGGACCCGGTGGAAGGTCCCGCCCGCCCCCGCTTCAGGAGCCGGCCCGGTCGGCGTAGAGGATGCCGCGGCCGTTGGTGCCGAGGTACACGCGCCCGTAGACGCGCGGGTCGCCGGCCAGCGCCTCGCCGGCGTTGCCGTACTGGTGCTGGTCGTCGCTGATCCGGACCCAGCTCACGCCGGCGTTGTCGGAGCGGAAGACCCCGTCAAGACCAACGGCGAAGACGCTGGGGTACGCCGACCCGGGCGCCGCCTTGCCGAAGGCGACGTTGACCGCCCCGGCTACCCCGGCCACCGGCGTGAAGGTGTTGCCATAATCGGTCGATCGGGAAAGATCGTTCGTTCCACCGGCGAGCCACACCTCGCCTGCCTTGCCGGGTACCGTCCGCAGCTTCTGGGCGTCCACTGTGGCCCGTCCGGTGAAGGTGGCGCCTCCGTCCGTGCTCACGTAGAGCCGGCCGGCGGCGTACCCGTAGAAGGTCCTGGGGTTGACCCGATCCGCCTCGACTTTGGCGCCGGCGGGCAGTCCCGACGAAGGGCTCCACGAACCGCCGCGTGAGGTGGACCAGTGCACCTCGGCGCCGGCCGGGGCCCAGACGATCGAGGAGGCGTCGGCGGCGATGGCGATGGTGCCGCCGCCGGTGACCCCGGCCGGTTCCTGGCCCGCGTACCAGTTGCGGCCGCCGTCGTTGGAGATGCCGACGTTCGAGCCGTCGCCGTTGCCGGCCCGGACGAACACCGACGGGTTGAGCTCGGCGAAGTCGATGCTGGTGTTGCTGCCGAGGCTGGGCTGGTCGTGGAAGCTCGGCGGCACGGCCGTGAGGTCGGAGTGGTAGAAGCCGCCGATGTCGCCGAGCGCGCTGACCAGCGGGGCGCCGGTGGGCGGGCTGGCCAGGTCGAGCACCGCGGTCTCCTCCAGCCCGCGCGCCTGCGGCCGGATCGTGAACGTGGTGTTGCGGTCCCAGTTGGTCAGCTCGGTGGTCCCGTAGACGGTGGCGCCGGTGCCGTAGAGCATCCGGTTCGAGTCGAACGGGTCGATCTCCACGGACTCGTTCATCCAGCCGAGCTTCGGCGTGGTCTCGGGTGGCTGCGGGTTGGTGTTGAAGTCCAGCCACGGGTTCGCCGAAATGTCCATGGTGTAGCGCTTGGTCATGCTCGGATAGCTGGTGTAGTCCCAGATCCGCGACCAGGTGGCGCCGTTGTCGGTGCTGCGGAAGAAGACCGCGTCCGGCCACCAGGAGATCTGCGAGGCGACGATCAGCGTTCCGGGCTTCTGCCGGTCGAGGGTCAGGCCGGAGTAGCCGAAGTAGGTGTCGGCCAGACCGACCGGGCTGACGTCGGTCCACACGCCGGTCTGCGTGTCGAACCGCCAGACCTGGCCCTTGCCGCCGTCGTACGGGCCGCCGGTGTCGCTGGTCGCGATGTAGAGGTGGTGGCCGGCCGGGTCCACCACGCCCTTGTGGGCCAGGTACCCGGTGGGCTGCCCGGGGATGCGCGCCCAGGTCGTGCCGCCGTCGCTCGAGCGGTAGACCGGGTTGGCCTTGTCCGCCACGCCGACGAAGATGTCGCGCGTCGTCTCGTCGAACGTCACCCAGGTCAGGCCCTGGTTCTGGCTGAGGTACCCGTTCGCGTCGGAGGGGTCCTGCACGTAGTTGCCGGCGTTCGGGAAGGCGGTGACCCGGGCCCAGGTGACGCCGTAGTCCTTGCTGCGCCACAGGCCGTTGCCACCCTCGGCGGCGTAGTAGACGGTCTTGTTGTCGCGCGGGTCCACGGCCAGCCGCTCGCCCATCCCCCGGCCGGGCATGTTGCCGCCGTTCTTGAACGGGAGCGTGGTGACCTGCCAGGTGGCGCCGCGATTGCTCGAGCGCAGGATGGCGCCGCTGTTCGGATCCCAGCTGTTGGTGTACATGCCGACGGCGGCGTACACCCGGTCGGGGTCGACCGGATCGCTGGCGATGCTGACCACGCCGTTGTAGCCCCAGTTCCGCTGGCCGACCCAGTCGAGAAGCGGGATCCAGCGGCCGCCGGCCTGATCCCAGCGGTAGGCTCCGCCGATGTCCGTGCGGGCGTAGATCAGGTTGCGTTCGCGGCGGTTGAAGACGATGCCGGGCACGAAGCCGCCACCGTCGATCCGCACGTTCTTCCATGAGTAGGTCTCTGCGGCTCGACCAGGCGCGGCAGCCTGAGCGGGAACAGCTGTTCCGGCTAGCAGCAGAGCTGCGGCGAGCACGGTGAAGCCACGGCGGGGCAAGGGGGTCTCCCTCCGGACGGGGGATGTGGGAGCGCTCCCACCACCATCGACCGCCGTCACTTCCCTGTCAAGTGCCGGAAACAAATGCCGCACTTTTACTGCAACAGGTTTGACACATGTCGATGCCTGTCGGTAGACAGATGACCGTCCGTCGATGTGGGAGCGCTCCCGATCATCGATGGAGGACACATGCTCCGCATCCTCACCGCGACCCTGCTCGCGGCGGCTCACCTCGTCGCACCGCCGCCGGCCGCGCCCACGCCTTCAGCGGGCGGAACCATGGCGGCCACCGGGATCCACGTGAGCGGCACGCGCATCCTCGAGTCCACCGGCGACGCGTTCGTCTTCCGCGGCGTCAACCACGCGCACACCTGGTACCAGTCGCAGACCACGGCGCTCGCTGACATCAAGTCGCTCGGCGCCAACTCCGCCCGGGTGGTACTCGCCAGCGGCAAGCGGTGGACCAGGAACGACACCGCGGACGTCGCGGCGGTCGTCGCCGAGTGCAAGCGGGTCAGGCTGATCTGCGTCCTCGAGGTTCACGACACCACCGGGTACGGCGAGGAGCCGGCCGCCGCGACCCTGGACGAGGCGGTCACGTACTGGATCAGCGTCAAGTCGGCACTGGACGGCCAGGAGCCGTACGTGGTGCTGAACATCGGCAACGAACCGTACGGGAACACCGGCGCCTCGGCCTGGACCGCCGCGACCACCTCGGCCGTCCAGCGCCTGCGCTCTTCCGGGTTCGGTCACGCGATCATGGTGGACGCGCCGAACTGGGGCCAGGACTGGCAGTTCGTCATGCGGGACAACGCGGCCTCGGTCTTCGCCGCCGACCCGCAGAAGAACACCATCTTCTCGATCCACATGTACGGCGTCTTCGACACGGCCGCCGAGATCACCGACTCATCGGCCGGTTCCAATCGGCGAACCTGCCGCTGGTGATCGGCGAGTTCGGCAACATGCACTCCGACGGCGACCCGGACGAGGACACCGTCCTGGCCACCGCGCAGTCCCGGGGCATCGGATATCTCGGCTGGTCGTGGAGCGGCAACGGGGGCGGCGTCGAGTACCTGGACATGGTCACGAACTTCGACAAGAACGCGCTGACCACCTGGGGCGCCCGGATCTTCGACGGCGCCAACGGCATCAAGGCCACCGCGAAACAGGCAGCCGTGTACGGCGGGAGCGAACCTCCCCCTGAGCCCTCCCTCGGTTGCACCGCCTCCTATGCCGCGACGGGCGACTGGGGCAACGGCTTCCAGGGCGCGGTGACCGTCAAAGCCGGCAGCGGCGCGATCTCCGGCTGGACCGTGGCCTGGACCTGGCCCGACGGGCAGCGCTTCACCAACAGCTGGAACGCCGTCGTCTCCGGCACCGACGCGATCACCGCCAGGAACGCGGCCTACAACGGCGCGCTCCCGGCCGGCGGCACCACCACCTGGGGATTCACCGCAAGCCGGGGCAGCGCCAACCGCGCGCCCACACCGACCTGCACCGCTTCCTGATCCGTCCCACCACAGTAAGGAGCACCACGCATGCACCTCCCACGAGTGGTAGCCGCCGCGGCGACCGCCGTTCTGGCCACCGGCGTCGGCCTGGTCGCCGCCAACGAGGCCAGCGCCGCAGCCGGCTGCCGGGTCGTCTACACCGTCAACCAGTGGAGCACCGGCTTCACCGGCAGCGTCGCCCTGACCAACCTGGGCGACCCGATCACCAACGGCTGGCGGCTGGAGTGGAACTTCGCCGGCAACCAGCGCATCACCCAGGGCTGGAGCGGCACCTTTGCCCAGAGCGGGCAGCACGTCACGGTGACCAACCCGTCCTGGGGCGCGTCGCTGCCGACCAACGGGTCGGTGAACCTCGGCTTCAACGCCGACTACTCCGGCACCAACGCCACGCCGGCGTCGTTCACGCTCAACGGCACGGTGTGCACCGGATCCGCCGGGCCGACCGACCCGGGCCCGTCGCCGTCCGACCCGGGCCCGTCGCCGTCTGACCCGGGCCCGCCGCCCACGGGCAACAAGGTCGACAACCCGTACTCCGGGGTGCAGGGCTACCGCAACCCGGAGTGGCAGGCCAAGGCCAACGCCGAGCCGGGCGGCAGCCGGGTCTCCAACAACCCGACCGCGGTCTGGCTGGACCGGATCGCGGCCATCGAGGGCACCGACGGCTCCAGCTCCAACGGCTCGATGGGTGTCCGCGACCACCTCGACCAGGCGCTCGCGCAGGGCGCCGGCTACATCCAGTTCGTCATCTACAACCTGCCCGGCCGGGACTGCTCGGCGCTGGCGTCCAACGGTGAGCTGGGCGTCAACGACCTGCCCCGGTACAAGGCCGAGTACATCGACCCGATCGCCGCGATCCAGGCCGACTCCAAGTACGCGAGCCTGCGCATCATCAACATCATCGAGATCGACTCGCTGCCCAACCTGACCACCAACACCAACGTGGCCACCTGCGCCACGATGAAGGCCAACGGCGGCTATGTGCAGGGCGTCGGGTACGCATTGAACAAGCTGGGCGCGCTGGGCAACACCTACAACTACGTGGACGCCGCGCACCACGGCTGGATCGGCTGGGACTCGAACTTCAACCCGACCGCACAGGTCATGCTGGAGGCCGCGCGGGCGTCCGGCAGCGTGAACAACGTGCACGGCTTCATCACCAACACGGCCAACTACTCGGCGCTCACCGAGCCGTACTTCACCATCAGCTCGTCGGTGAACGGCACCTCGGTGCGGCAGTCGAAGTGGGTGGACTGGAACCAGTACGTCGATGAGCAGTCGTTCGCCCAGGCCTTCCGCACCCACCTGGTGTCGATCGGCTTCAACTCGGGCATCGGCATGCTGATCGACACCTCCCGCAACGGCTGGGGCGGCTCGGCTCGTCCCACCGGTCCCAGCACGGCCACGACGGTCGACGCGTTCGTCAACGGTTCCCGCATCGACCGCCGGATCCACCCCGGCAACTGGTGCAACCAGTCCGGCGCCGGCCTCGGCGAGCGGCCGCGGTCCGCACCGGCGAGCGGCATCGACGCGTACGTCTGGGTGAAGCCCCCGGGCGAGTCGGACGGATCGAGCACGCTGATCCCCAACGACGAGGGCAAGGGCTTCGACCGGATGTGCGACCCGACCTACACCGGTAACGAGCGCAACGGCAACAACCTGACCGGCGCGCTGTCCGGCGCACCGATCTCCGGGGCCTGGTTCTCCGCTCAGTTCCGCGAGCTGATGGCGAACGCGTACCCGCCGCTGTCCTGACTCCATCCGAGGCCCGGGACCGACCCCTTCGGTCCCGGGCCTCTCCTCCTCCGGAGGCTTCTCATGCTTCTTCGTCGAACACTCGCGGCCGTGCTGCTTGCGGTCACCTTCGTGATGGTGGTGCCGTCCTCGGCAGGCGCCCACGGCAGTGTGGCCGGCCCGGTCTCCCGCAACTACGGCTGCTGGCAGCGCTGGGGCAGCGACTGGCCGGCGCCCGAGATGGCCACCCAGGACCCGATGTGTCACCAGGCCTGGCAGGCCGACCCGAACGCGATGTGGAACTGGAACGGTCTCTACCGCGAGGGCGTGGCCGGCAACCACCAGGGCGCCATCCCCGACGGCCAGTTGTGCAGCGCCGGCCGCACGGGCGACGGCCGGTACGACACGATGGACGCGGTCGGCGACCGGCAGGCCGGCCACGCGGACCAGTCGTACCACGTCTGCAGCGACATCTCGTTCGGCGGCACCTCGGCAGCGCCCACCACGCCCCCGCCGACCACTCCCCCGCCCACGTCCCCGCCGCCCGCCGCCGACGGCTCGTGCACGGCCACCTACACGGTCACGTCGACCTGGCAGGGCGCCTTCCAGGCCGCGGTGACCGTGACGGCCGGGTCCTCGCCGATCACCGGCTGGACCACCCGGCTCGCCTATCCCGGGACGCAGGCCGTGCAGCAGTCCTGGAACGCGACCGTGACCGCGTCCGGGGCCGTCGTCTCGGCCACCAACGCGTCCTACAACGGCTCGCTCAACGCGGGCGCGAGCGCGACCTTCGGCTTCATCGGCACCGGCACGAGCACCACACCCACGGTCACCTGTACGGCCGCCGGCTCGTCCGGCGGCGGCGGTGGCTCGGCCGTCAAGATCATGCCGCTGGGTGACTCGATCACCGGGTCGCCCGGATGCTGGCGCGCCTCGCTGCACAACAACCTGGTCGCCGCCGGGCATGAGGTCGACATGGTCGGCACCCTGGCCGGTCAGGGCTGCGGCGTCGCGTACGACGGCGACAACGAGGGCCACGGCGGTTTCCTGGCCGTCACCATCGCCTCCGGCACCCAGCTGCCACCTTGGCTGGCCGCCACCGACCCGGACGTCGTGCTGATGCACCTCGGCACCAACGACGTGTGGAGCAACCGCTCGCCGACCGAGATCCTGGCCGCCTTCAGCACGCTGCTGCGTCAGATGCGCGCCCAGAACCCGTCCACGGTGCTGCTGGTCGCCAAGATCATCCCGATGAACCCGTCCAACTGCGCCGAATGCGGCGCCCGGGCGGCGGGCCTGAACAACGCGATCCCGGCGTGGGCGGCGCAGAACTCCACCGCGGCGTCGCCGGTGCGGGTCGTCGACCAGTGGACCGGCTTCGACACCGCCACCGACACCTACGACGGCGTCCACCCCAACGACGCCGGCAACGCCAAGATCTCCGCCAAGTGGCTCGCGGCCCTGGAGACAGTCCTCCCCCGACGCGGGTGATGTCGCGCCGCGACATCGATGGTACGGTTATGTCACGGCGCGACATCACCGTTGCGTACACCCCATCAGGGAGGCTTCTCCATGGCTCTGGTCACGATCGTCCGCCCCGGCGAAGGCGAGCTCATCACCGCCAACGGGCCGTCTCAGATCCGCATCCTCGAGGACGGCAGCAACACCGAGCATCGCCTGGGGATCGGCGAGATCACCCTTCAGCCGCACACCCCCGGCCCGATCCAGCACCGGCACGCCCAGCACGACGAAGGCTTCTACGTGCTGTCCGGCACCGTGCGATTCACCGTGGGCCAGGACGACTACGACGCCGGCCCCGGCACCTGGGTCATCGTCCCGCCGGGTGCGCCGCACACCTTCGCCAATCCCGGCGACGACCCGGCGGTCATGCTCTCCACCTTCACGCCCGACCTGTACGTGCAGTACTTCCGCGACCTCAAGAAGATGGTCGAGTCCGGCCAGCCGATGACGGCCGCGACCATGACGCCGCTCTGGCAGCGGTACGCCACCGAGATCTCCTCCGAGTACCGGTCCTGAAAGCGGTGGCGCAGGCCTGACAGGATCGCTGCGTGCGATGGCTGAGACGGCGAGTGGCGATTCCGGCGGCCGCGCTTCTGGTGCTGGCCGCCGGGCCCTGGGTGTGGACCGAGCTCGGCGCCCGCGGCCACGAGCACGATGAGGCCGGGGCGCCGGCCGCCCCGGTGACGATCGTGCTGGGCACCGGGGTCGAACCGGACGGGCGGCCCTCGCCGCGGCTGGCCGGGCGGCTGCAGACCGCGGCGGAGCTGGTGCGCAGCGGGCGGACCCGGGTGGTTCTGGTGTCCGGGGACGGCAGCGGCGAGTCGGGGGACGAGACCGGCACGATGACCGCGTACCTGGTGAATCTGGGTGTTGATCCGCGTCTGATCGTGGCCGACCCGCACGGGCTGGACACCTATGACAGCTGCGTGCGGGCGCGGGACGTCTACGGCATCGACCGCGCCCTGGTCGTCACCCAGGAATACCACCTCTCTCGTGCGGTGACGCTCTGCCGCGGCGAGGGCGTGGCGGCCGAGGGAGTCGCCGCTCGCTGCCCGGGCTGCGGCACCGCGTTCCTCGCGGGCAAGGCGGGACGGGACTTCTTCGCCAGCATGAAAGCCGCGTGGGACAGCGTCCGCGGCCGGGCGCCGGCGGTCACCTCACCGCCCGACCCGGCCGTCGCCGAGGCACTCAAGGTCAATGCCGGGTGACGATGAACCTGGACGAGTCGACGCGGTTGACGGCCGCGCACGCGGGACATCGGACCGCCGTCACCCGCTGGTAGCCGACCCCGTCGATCCAGGTGCGGGCGCAGCCGCCGCACGCGACCTCGACCAGGAAGTTGTCCTGGATGCCCTGCGCCGCCGCCTCCAGGTTGACGGTGCCGTTGATCAGCGCCTCGATGACGCCGGAGCACGTGGCCGAGCCGGCGTCGCGCTGCCAGGGACGCAGGTTCTCCAGGTAGAGCGTGAGGTGGTCGGCGCCCCACACCCCGTCGGGCGTCTCCACGACGACGTAGTAGAACTCCCGGGTGATCGGCTCCGCCCGCAGGTAGGCCTTGGCGCGCTCCGGGTCGTCGCCGCGGAGCACGACGTACGTGTTCGCGCCCTGCTCGTGGGTGCCGACGTAGGTCAGGCCCGCCTCGCGCAACCGCCCCTCCCACGCCTGCATCGCCTCGTCGGACGCGAACACCATGTACCGCGAGGGCTTCTTCCGCCGGAAAAGACTCCATGCCATCCACGCAGGATCGCAGTCACATCGCTACGGACAGCAACCCTGGCAGCAATGGGTCACATTCCCGACCCGCCGTTGAGCCCGCGGGCCTTCGCTGCGTCTGTAGGTTTGCCCGGTCACCACTGAAGAGGGAACAACATGGAAGCTCCGGTCATGTACGGCACGATCGAGCACCCGATCGTGCACTTCGACGACCTGGACAGCATGGGCATGGTCTACGGCTCGCACCACTTCACCCTGGTCGACCGGGCTTCCGCCGACTTCTGGGGCAGACACGGCATCCAGCCGAGCCATCCCGACGCCCTGCACGTGCTGCGGGAGCAGTCGATCACCTATCTCGCCCCGATCCGCGACATCGGGCCGCTGCGGGTCCGCCTGTGGATCGAGCGCATCGGGCGCACGAGCTGCACGTACGGCTTCGAGATCCGCTCCGGCAACGGCCGCATCCTGCACGCCGAGGGTCGCCGCACCACGGTCCGGGTCAGCGTGGCCACCGGCCGCCCGGCGCCCTGGACCGCCCAGGCCCGCGAGGGCGCCAAGGAGATCCTGAAGCCGGGAGCTTCCAGCTAGGTGGTTTTCCAACCCGGGCGAGCGCGCGGCGAGGCCCAGAGTGTCGCTGACGTCGGCCGCGAAGCGCCCTCATACCGGTTGTATGTGGGTGTTTCGCGGCCGACGTCAGGCGCGCTCTGGGCCACGCCCCGCGCCTGGTCAGGGTTGGAAACCCGACCGAGATCCAGCTGGCCGGCGACCCGCGTAGACGACCAGGCCGACACCGATGGCGGTGATCAGGCCGGACCAGATGGCGAGGGCCAGCACCGGCGCTCCGGTGACGGGCAGTTGCCCGCCGGCGCCGGGGGACGCGGCTTCGACCGTGACCAGCATGCGGATCATGTGCACGGCTCCGGAGCTGTCGACGCCGGCTGCGACGAGGTTGTGCGAGCCCGGCGTCAGGGAGCTGGGAACGGTGATCTCTTTGGTGAAGTCGCCGTCGGCGTCGGTGACGGCGGTGCCGAGCACGACACTCTCACTGTAGAAGATGATCGATACGCTCGAGTAGGGCGCGAAGCCGGTGCCGACGACGGTGATCCGCTGACCGGGGTCGACCTGGGACAGCTGACCCTCGGTGGTGGTGAGGGTGGTGGGTGCGCTGGTGGGGGCCTCGGCCGGCACCGTGGGTGAGGTGGCGGTGATCGGCTCCGACGCCACCGACTCGGCCGAGTCTCCGGACGGGCTGTGCGCGACGACGGTGTAGGTGTAGGAGACACCGGCGATGGCGCCGATGACGCAGGAGGTCGCCGTGATCGCCTCGGTGGTGCAGGTGGCGGGACCGGGGTGGGCGTAGACGGTGTATCCGGTGACCGTGCTCGTCGGCGACTGCGTCCAGGTGACCGTGGCGGACGATGTTCCGACGGTGGCGGTCGGCCCGGCCACCTTCGCCGGCAGCGTGGTCACGGCCTCGGCCGTGGTCGGGTCGCCGGATCCCACGGTGTTGAGCGCGCGTACAGCGACCTGATAGTCCGTGCCGGGCGTCAGTCCGGTGACCGTTCCCGTGAGCGGCGAACCGCTGGGGCTGAACGCGACCCAGTTCACGCCGCCGTCGGTCGAGATCTCGTAGCCCGTGATCGGTGATCCGCCGGTGGCCGGTGCGATGAACGACACGGTGATCGAGGTTGCGGTGGCGGCGGTGGTCACCGCGTCCGGAACGCCCGGGGTCGTGCTCGGGATGATCGGGTCGGTGGCGTTCGATTCGCCGGAGTCGCCCGCACTGTTGGTGGCGTGCACCGTGAACGTGTACGCGGTGCCGTTGGTCAGGCCGGTCACTGTGCACGGCGATTCGGCACAGTCGGCGGTGATGCCGCCGGGCGCCGAGGTCACCGTGTACGAGGTGATGGTGGCTCCGCCGTCGCTCGACGGCGGCTGGAACGACACCTCCGCCTGTCCGGCGCCGCGGACAGCCGTCAGCGCGAAGGGTGTCCCCGGTGTGGTGGCCGGGGTGACCGCCTCGGCGGCGGACGCGGTACCGGGGCCGACGGCGTTCAGGGCACGGACCCGGACCGGGTAGGAGATGCCGTTGGTCAGGCCGGTGATGGTCGCCGTCACAGGTGCCGTGCCGCTCACGGTCAGCGAGTGCCAGGTGCTGCCGTCGGTGCTGTATTCGTATCCGGTGATCGCCTCGCCACCGGTGTTGCCCGGGGCGGTGAAGGACAGCGAGGCGGAGGAGTCGCCACCGGTCACCGTCACCGACGCCGGTGCGGCCGCGACCGTGGCCGGGGTGACCGGGCTCGACGCGGCCGACGCGGCCGAGCTGCCGACCGGGTTGGTGGCGCGCACGGTGAACGTGTACGCCGTGCCGTTGGCCAGTCCGGTGACCGTGCACGGGCTGGAGGCGCAGGTGGCGCTCAATCCGCCCGGCGCGGAGCTGACCGTGTACGACGTGATCGCCGTTCCGCCGTCGCTCGACGGTGCGGTGAACGACACCGACGCGGAGGCGTTGCCGCGTGTCGCCGACACACCGGTGGGGGCGCCGGGGACGGTGGCCGGGGTGACCGAGCGGGTGATCGACGCGACGCCGTCGCCCTTTCCGTTCACCGCCCGCACTCGCACCGCGTACGTCGTGCCGTTGGTCAGCCCGGTCACCGTGCCGGTGACCGTGCCGCCGGAGGTGGTCGTCGGCAGCGTCGACCACGTGCTGCCACCGTTGGTGGAGACCAGGTATCCGGTGATCGGCGACCCTTGATCGGCGGGGGCCGTGAAGGCCACCGTGATCTGTTCGTCGCCGGGAGTGGCGCTGACCACGGGAGCGTTCGGGACGTCGGCCGGCGTGACCGCGGTGGAGGCCGCGGAGGCGGGCGAGTCACCGATCGCGTTGGTGGCGCGCACGGTGAACGTGTACGCCGTGCCGTTCGTCAGCCCGGACACCGTGCAGGGGCTGCTCGCGCAGGTGCCGGTCAACCCGCCCGGGCTAGACGTGGCGGTATATCCGGTGATCGCCGATCCACCGTCGCCGGCCGGCGCGTCGAACGACACGTCGGCCTGTCCCGCGCCGGCGACCGCCGCCACATGAGTGGGCGCACCGGGCACCGACGCGGGCGTCACCGCAGAGGACGCGATCGACTCGGCCGACGGACCGACGGCGTTGGTGGCGTGCACGGTGAACGTGTACGCCGTCCCGTTGGTCAGCCCCGTCACCGTGCACGGACTGGCAGCGCAGGCGCCGGTCAACCCGCCGGGGCTCGAGGTCACCGTGTACCCCGTGACGGCGGTGCCGCCGTTGTCCGCCGAGGCGGTGAACGACACGGTGGCGACCGTGTCACCCGGGGCGGCGGAGACGCCGGTGGGCGCGGCCGGCGCTCCCAGCGGTGTCACCGCGGCGGTCGGCGCGGATTCGGGCGAGTCGTCGATCGCGTTGGTGGCGTGCACGGTGAACGTGTACGCCGTCCCGTTGGTCAGCCCCGTCACCACACACGGGCTGCCCGGGCACGTCGCCGTATGCCCACCCGGACTGGAGGTCACCGTGTAACTGGTGATCGACGATCCGCCGTCACTGGCCGGCGCGTTGAACCACACCGACGCCTGTCCCGCCCCCGCGACGGCCGACGTGTCGGTCGGAGCGCCCGGCGGCGTGGCCGGCGTGACGGGCGTGGACGCCGACGACTCGGTCGAGTCACCATTGGCGTTGGTGGCGTGCACGGTGAACGTGTACGCCGTCCCGTTGGTCAGCCCCGTCACCACACACGGGCTGCCCGGGCACGTCGCCGTATGCCCACCCGGACTGGAGGTCACCGTGTAGCTCGTGATCGACGATCCGCCGTCACTGGCCGGCGCGCTGAACGACACCGACGCCTGCTGGTCGTCCGCGGCCGCCGAGACACCCGTCGGCGCGCCGGGTACCGCCACACCGTTGAACGTCAAGACGACCGATCCGACGGCGCCGTCCGACGCCACCAGACCCGGCAGCTGGACACCGCCGGTGCCGGGCTTGACGCTGATCGATGCCGAATCGAGATAGTTCGACGCGAGCGATGAACCGCCGCCGCCACCGGCCACGTTCGAGCTGAGGATGCTGCCCCTGCTTCCGCCGCCGCCACCACCGCCGCCGTAGCCGCCGGCGCCGCCACCGCCGGTGGCGCCGCCGGGCACCGCCCCGCCGTTCCCGCCCACGGCCACGGTCAGCGCGGTCGGGTTGTCACTACCGCCGGCAGTGCCCGGGGCATAGTTGCCGGTGCCGCCGGCGCCACCGGTGGCTCCGGTCCCGGCGCCGCCCGGGCCGGAGACTGTCTGGGCGTTGTCACTGTTGCCCGGCGATCCCGCGTTGCCGCCGTCGCCGTTGTACGCCCCGCCGCCGCCACCGCCCGCGATGGCCAGCTTGGCCAGCAGCTCGTGCGAGCCGTCGAGCGCGAAGACGGCGGAGCCCTTGCCCCCGGAGCTCGTACCGTGGTTGTCGCCTGATCCGGCGGTCCCGACGATGACGTACAGATACGCCGTGCCGTTCGGCAGCGATGCGGTCCCGGTCACCTCAGCGGCGTGACCACCGATGTGCTGGCGCGCCGGGTAGCCGGCGCCGCCGCCGCCACCGATGACGTCGAGGTCGACCGTGGTGGTGCCGACCGGCACTGCCAGCGAGTAGTTGCCGGCCTCGGTGCAGGAGACGGTGCTGCGCGGCGCGGGCGCCGAGCCGTCCGTGCAGGGTGACGTCGTCGCCCAGGCCGGCGCGGCCGATGCCAGCGACATCCCTCCTCCGGCGAGCACGCCGCACGTGAGTACCGCCGCCGCTCGACGCAGCCATGAAACCAGATTCCGCCGCACACTCATCCGAAACGATCCTTACCGGGCACCGGACGCAGACATAAAGCCACGGTTTGGTGGCCCCGGAATCACCCTAGGGCAAATAACGACCTAAAGCGGGCGAATCATTACTTATGCCATGTTCATGGACGGCAAGCTACGCCGGTCCTTCATGGCGGCCAGCACCTCGTCGGCGACGTGCGCGACCAGCTCAGGTCTTTGATGGCGTGTGACAAAAGTGCCGTGGGTCGGCCGGGGCCGGCCACGATGGACCGGCCCCGGCTCTCTCAGCCGTTCGGGAACAGGCGGCCGTAGTCGGCGTACGCCATGGCGACGTCGGCCTGCGCCCAGAAGCGGTGATAGGTGAACGTCGGCGCGGCGCCGCCGTTCAGGTACGCCTGGACCTTCGGCCAGTCCGGGTCGTTGCGGTAGAAGGAGCGGATGTCCAGGAAACTGGCGCCGGGCCGGATCGCGTCACCGTTGGGCATCGTGCCGGACCAGCCCTGCGGCAGGTAGAGGCCCTGACCGGTGGAGGCGTTGTAGGTGTCGTCGAAGCGGGCGAAGTCGGCCCGCGTCTCCGGCACCCCGACACCCTTGGCGTCGGCGTTCGCGTTCAGCGCGTCGATCAGACCCTTGGCCGCGGTCTTCGCCGCGGCGTTGCCGGACTTCGCGGCATACCAGATCAGCGTACGGGCGTACGCCGCCGCGACTCCGACGTCGTTGCCGCGCTCGGTGACCGTGACGTGCAGGCCGTTGTTCGCCACGGGGCTGGACGGGTTCCACGTGGCCGGCGCGCCCGACCAGGCGAGCGTCGACGGGATCGAGAACGTGGCCCCGCTGTCCACCGTGGTGTTCGCCAGCGCCCACGGCACCCACTTGTCCAGCAGCGCCTTGGCCTGCGCGTTGCCGGTCTGGTGATAGAGCTCCGCGATGCGCTGCATGGACCACACCTGCATGCCGAACCAGGTGTTGCTGCCCGGGTCGGCGTAGACCGGGTTCTCGACGTACGGCATGCCGTAGAAGGTCGGCGTCCCGGACGGCGGCTGGCCGTACGCGCCGTCCCAGCTGTTGGTCGCCCCGCCGGCGATGCCACCCTCGGACGACTGCAGCCAGGTGTAGAACTCGAGCTGCCGGGCCATGGACTTGGTCCAGTCCGCGGAGGCCGTGCCACTCTTCATGGCCGACGTCAGCTCCGGGGTGTTCGTCAGCGCCCAGGCCGCGAACGGGTTCTGGTAGCCGAAGTGCGCGTGGCTGGAGCCGATCCGCCACGACCAGCCGGCCGCCGGGTCGGTCGCCCCGCCCCACGCGTAGTACCAGGACATCAGGTAGTGCGCCGAGTCCTTGCCGCTGCCCGCCGCGCAGGCGGACGGACCGACGCAGTTGCCGATCTTCTTGAAGTACTTGTCGAACATCGCGTACCGCAGGTAGTCCCCCATCTTGCCGGCCTTGGTCACCGTCGGCGACACCTCGGACAGCTTGCCCTGCTCCTTGGCCCAGGTCAGCGCCCAGTAGGCGGCCTGCACCGCGCGGGCGTCCGCGTCCGGCGCGTTGGTGTACTTCCACTGCTTCGCCGGAGCCCCGCTGTCCTTGATCGAGATGTCCAGGAAGCCGTTCGGGCCGCCGTGCGCGAACGTCTCACAGGACGGCTGCGGCACGGTTTCCCACACCGACTCCTGCGGGCCCCGCTGGAAGGTGTTGATGTACGCCGGCTTGGTGGTCTCGTCGCCGCACCGGCCGAAGCCGTACGTGTTGTCGACGTCGAGCAGCCAGTGCATGCCGTAGATGTCACCGGTGCCGTAGGCGGACTGCAGCTCGGAGCGCAGCGGGTCCTGCCCGACCGGCACGCTCGCCTGCAGTGCCGACGGGTACTGGTCGGGACGGTTGTACTCGGCCGCGTACTGCGGTGTCCCGGCGACGCCGGCGGTCGGCTGGTCGGCATGGCTGGGGATGATGTACTGCTCCATCGTGGTCCAGGCCCGGGTGAACGGCGACCAGTCCTGTGTGACGCGGCCGTACTGCGCCTCCAGCCAGAGCCAGAAGCTGAACGCCTCGGACGTGGTCTCGTGGCCGTGGTCCGGCGCCTCCACGATCAGCGTCTCGATCGCGTGGTAGGGCACGCCCTGCGCACTGAAATACCCGGAGCTCTTGATCTTGCGGTACTGCTCCAGGAACCGCGCGGTGTACGCGTTGTCGCTGGACGGCAGGTCGTCGTCGATCTCGGTGACCGGCACCGCCAGGGACGGGTAGCCGGAGGCGGTCGCCGTGACGGTCGCGCTGCCGCTGGTGGTGTCGGTGTCGGCGGCCGCCGAGACGGTGACCTGGACGCCGGTGTTCCAGTTCGACGGCGTCAGGGTGGCTGAGGTGGGCGAGACGGAGACGTCCGCGTCTCCGGACCGAGCCAGGGTCACGGGTACGTTCGCAGCCGGCGCCGCCGCCAGGGTGAGCGTGAACGCGCTGCTCCCGGCCTCCGGAACGCTGACCGCTGACGGGGTGGCGACCAGCGCCGCCGCGGGCACGTTCCCGGCACACGTCGTGCCGTTGAGGGTGAACGCCGTCGGCTTCGGGTTGCTGCCGGTGTGCGTGCCGTTGAAGCCGAAGCTGACCGAGCCGCCGGACGGCACCGAGCCGTTCCAGCCGGCGTTGACCGCGGACACCTGGCTGCCGGTCTGCGTGACGGTCGCGGACCATGCCTGGGTGACGCGCTGCCCGCTGTCCGGGAAGGTCCAGCCCAGGTTCCAGGAGGTGAGCGGGTCGCCGAGGTTGCGCAGCGTGACGGTGCCGGTGAAGCCGGTGTTCCAGTCGTTGGTGGTGTAGTCGACCTCGCAGGCGGTGGCGGCGTACGCGGGCGCGCTCACCGCCGCGGTGGTGACGAGGACGGTGGCGACCAGGGCCGCACGCCATCGTTTCAGGACAGGTTGCATGGTGGTGGACTCCTCGCAACGGGTCGTACTTGACGGTTGCGTCGGTCCGGCTCCCCGAGCGATATCGACACTCTTCCATGGGAGCGTTCCCACGGCAACACCCCGGAGTTGCGCCATCTGCCCCTGAGCTTGGCCGGAGTGGCGTTGTTCGATAGGCTGTCGAGCATATGGGAGCGCTCCCATATGTATCGGGCGGGCCTCACCAAAGTGCTACACCCGAGCTTCGATCACGCGGCCGGCTCCCGCGTGGTCACAGCACGGGGGACGGGGATCGCCATCCCTGTCCCCCAACGTTGTTCTCCTCAGGCAGCCGTCGGGTGATAGGTCGCCACGATCACGCCGTTCTTGAACACCTTCGTGTCCACCAGCTCGAACGTCGCCGCCACGTCCCCGCAGCGCCGAGGTCACCGACGGCCCGCCGACCAGCACCGGGTGGATCCAGAACCTCACCTCGTCGACCAGACCGGCCTTCACCAGGCCCGCCTGCTCGGCCGCCTCCTCGGAGAAGAACGGCATGGTCCACATCGGGTTGTCGATGACGCCGTCGAGGGTGACGTAGGTCGAGTTGATCAGCTTGCGCATCGGAATCTCCTGGTGGATCGCGTTCGACGATCTTAGGAAAACCACCGCGAAGGCTGGCTAGAGTTCGTGTGCGGGGTGCGTCCGGTCGCACCCATGCCGGGCCCCCGTTCGAGTTCAGTCGATGACGATGCAGATGGGGCGGCTACAGGTGCGAGGCGGACCGTCATCGTCGTGCTGGTGGGGCCGGGCATGTTCTCCGGTGTGACCCGCCTCGACGACGCGGACAGGCAGGACGGTGCCATCGCCGGGTCGGTGGCTCTGCTCAGGATGCGGGTTGCCGGGTCTTCGCCACGCCCGTGGTTGCGATGACCGGCGAGGTGCTGCCCGCCACGGTGCTCGACCTGGACCTGGCGGACCCGCTGCCGGCCGTCGCCGGGGTAGGACCGGACGGGCGCCGGGTGTTGCAGGCCTGGGTGCTGGTACGGCTGTTCACCGAGCCGTTGGGGACCGTGCTGACCGACGTGGCGGAGCAGGGTTTGCGGCCGGCCGACCTGGCGGCCGCCATCACCGCCGAACTCGGCACCGCTCTGGCGCCCCGGCTCGCCGAGCTGTCGCTGAGCACACTGCCGATCGACGGCATCACGCCGGCGACCGAGCCGGAGTTCTTGGCCCGGCGTCGCGAGGTGCTGGCCGCCGCCCCGCCGATCACCGTGGTGGTCTGCACTCGCGAGCGGCCCGGCGCGCTGGCCCGCTGCCTGGACAGCCTGCTCGCCCAGGCGTACCCCGACTTCCGGATCCTGGTCGTCGACAACGCCCCGGTCACCGACGCGACCGCCGAGGTGGTCGGCTCCGCGGCCCGCCGCGGGCCGGTGGAATACCTGCTCGAGCCCCGCGCGGGCCTGTCTTTCGCCCGCAACGCGGCAGTGGCGGCGGCGCCGGGCGAGACCCTGGCCTGGATCGACGACGACGAGTACGCCGACGTGCACTGGCTGGCCGAGGTGGCCCGCGCGCTGGCCGAGCACCCGGCGGCCGACGTGGTCTCCGGCGTGATCGTGCCGGCCGAGCTGGAGACCCGGGCGCAGCTGTGGTTCGAGCAGTTCGGCGGGCACAGCAAGGGCCGTGGCTTCCGGCCCGACGTGTTCGGCCCGGCGACCGCGCACCTGCAGAGCCCGCTGTACCCGCTGCCGCCGTTCGGCACCGGCGCGAACATGACCTTCCGGGCCGGCGTCATCGAGCGCATCGGCGGCTGGGACACCGCGCTGGGCGCCGGCACCCCGGCGATGGGCTCCGAGGACACCTTGGCCTTCACCCAGGTCCTGATCGGCGGCGGCACGATCGTGTACCAGCCGACCGCCGTCACCCACCACTACCACCGGCGCGACCTCGAGGGCCTGCACAAGCAGATGGTGGGCTACGGCGCCGGGCTGACCGCCGCCTACACCAGCCTGCTGCTCAAGCGGCCCGGCCTGCTCTGGCCGCTGCTCAAGCTGGCCCCGGGCGCGCTGCGCGACCTGACCAGCAAGGACAGCCTGCGCGTCGCCACGCTGCGCGACGACTTCCCCCGCGAACTGCTGACCGCCAACCGTAAGGGCATGCTGGCAGGGCCGGGCGCCTATTTCAGGGGCAGGCGAGCGGCCGCTGCGAAGCGCCGTAATGGTCGGTGAGTGAACCGGCTCAACTCGGGAGCGGTGGAGGCGGGTGCTGTCGTGGCCATTTATCGCCGAGTACCTCGGCGGCGCCTCCAGCGGCGGCCGCCGCCACCGCGACGATGATCGTCGCGGCGCGGACAGCGTGGGTTCTACGGGCGTCCTGTCCGGCGTCGGGCGGGCGCAGGGCTCCGTGCAGGTCACGTAGCAGGGCTCGGGGCAGAGTGCGGGTCAGGTAGGAACGCTCGGCACGGAGGCTGTTGGATCCGTGCAGCAGCCGGGCCATCTGCACCTTGCCGCGTCCCTCGGCATAGCAGCGGCGCAGCAGGAACCGGAACGTCGCGCGTTCGGCCGGTACGTGGTGGTCCACGACGGCCTTCGGCACGTACATCCACCGGCCGCCGGAGGCACTCATGCGCAGGCAGAGGTCGGTGTCCTCGGGGCGGTTCCGACCGCCGATCTTGCCGAATCCCTCGCGGAAGCCGTGGACCTCGGTGAAGACGTCGCGTCGCACGGCCATGCTGGCCGACCACACGTTGCGCACGTATGCGGTGTCGGCAGGCATCCCGATGTACGACGCGCCTACCGCCCATAGCAGTTCGTCCGGCATCCACCGAGGCTGGGACCGGTGCCACGCGGCCGCGATGGCACCGCCGGTGCCGACCACCGACGGGTCGTCGAAGGGTGCCACCAGCTGGGCCAGCCATTGCGGGCCGGCGTTGATGTCCCCGTCCAGGAAAGCGATCAGTGGCGTGGTGGTGTGCCATGCGCCGGTGTTACGGGTGCCGGAGGCTCCGCGTTGGAAGCCGTTCTCCAGCACGGTGACCCCGGACAGATGGCGCAGCGCCCGGTCGTACAGCCGCGGGTTGTGGTCGACGACCACGACCACCTCGGCCGGGGCGGGCCGCTGCGCGAGCGCCGACGCGACCGTACCGACCAGCGCATCCCAGCCGCGCTCAGTGTGGCAGGGGATGACGATGCTGACCCGAGCGGCGTCTACACGCGTCATCGGCGAACCTCGGTCTGATCCGCGCCCACGGTGGTGCCATCGACGACCGGGGGCGTACCCGCCGGCGTGGTCTGCGACTCGGCGGTCAGCAACGCGTCCACGGTTCCGCACCAGTTGCCGCCGGGAACGGTGAGCACCGGGACGGTCTTGATGCGCTCGGTGGCCCCGCCGGCACGCGTGGCGGTCTTGGCCGCCGCGCGGCGCTGCGCGGCGCGGCGTCGGAACTCACTGACGATGGTACGGAGGACCCGGGCGCCGTCGCGAAAGGTGTTGAGGTTGCTGGTGCCGTGGATGCGGAGGTGTTCGATGCTGGAGACCTCCTTGACCCGCATGCCGCTGGCGGCGACCCGGATGTTGATCAGGGTCTCGATTTCGAAGCCGTCGCCCCACAGCTTGCGTCCGTCGGCCGCGCGCGGCAGTTCGGTAGGCGGAAGGTCCATGACCGGCACCACCCGGCGCCAGAACGCGTTGTAGCCGTAACACAGATCGGTGAACTTGGTGCCGAACAAGCTGTTGACCACGAGGTTGAGGCCCTCGTTACCGGCCCGTCGCAGCGGCGTGATGTCGTGGCTGTGGCCGCCTTCGCCGAAGCGGGATCCCTTGGCGAACTCGGCACCGTCGGTGAGCGCGCTGATGAAGCGGTGGATCTCGGCCGGGTCGGTGGATCCGTCCGCGTCGATCATCGCGATGGCATCACCGGTGCAGGCGGCGAAGCCGGTGGCCAGTGCGTTGCCTTTGCCGGTGCGGGTCTGCCGCACCACGACGACGTCAGGCCGCAGTCGCTGGGCGACCTCGACGGTCCCGTCGGTGGAGCCACCGTCGACCAGGACGACCTGGTGCAGGCCGGCCGGCAGCGCCTCGAAGACGTGCGGCAGGTTCAGTGCCTCGTTGAGCGCGGGGATGACGACGCTCACGTCCGGTGCCCGTCGCGGGGCACCCGGCGAGTTCCTACGGCGGCCCTGCGTCATGCGCGGAGTACTACGGCGGTCCTGCGTCATGTCGGAGCCCTTCGTCGTGGTGCGCCGCGGGATGGGCAAGGGATGCTGTCCCAGGCAATCGACAGCATCCCCCGCCGGCTGAACGACGAACCGGGACTATGACCGAACGGACGAGTCACCCACGCCCTCCGGTCAGCACCACCGCCTCATAACGCCACCCACTCCTCAGTCGCGGTGGTCACCGCGGGTCGTCGTCCGCCGCCTCCCGCCGGCGTGCACGGTCGTAGTTCGATCGAAGGACTTGCCTTCACAAACACCATGCACACCCACAACATGAGGAAAGGGCTGGTGAGGCGGGTCGTCGGCCTGAGCGCGGGCGTACAGCCGGTGCTCGAGGTGAGGCGGAGGTCTGACCATGACTGTTGAGGAATCCGGCGCTGTGCCACCGCCAGCCCACTGGTCCGGCCGGGTGACCGACTATCCCGACCAGTCCTCGATCGTGGATCTGTTCGCGCGGCAGGTGGCGAGGTGTCCGGACGCGACCGCGGTGGTCGACGGCGATCGCCGTGTCACGTACGCGGAACTCGATCGATGGTCCGACGCGTTGGCCGCCCGGCTGTCCGAGGCCGGGGTGCGGGTCGGCGACACCGTGGGCCTGCTGGGCGAGCGGTGCACCGAGGCGCCGGCCGGGATGCTTGCCATCATGAAGGCCGGTGCGGCCTACGTGCCGCTGGATCCTGAGGATCCGGCCGGCCGGCTCAGGACGTTGATCGAACAGGTCGGAATCCGGCACGTGATCAGATTGCCGGGCACCGCGGGGATCCTGGATGATGTCGCCTCGGTCGCCGCCACGGACCATTTCGAGGGACGGCCGCCGCGGCACTCGACCGGCGGTGGCGATCTGGCCTACATCATGTTCACCTCCGGGTCGAGCGGTGTGCCGAAGGCCGTCGCCGTGCCGCATCGCGCCGTCGCGCGGCTCGTGGTCGGCGCCGACCACCTTCGGATCACTCCGGCCGATCGGGTCTCGCACACCGGCCATCCGGCGTTCGACGCGTCAGTGTTCGAGATCTGGGGCGCGCTGCTCAACGGCGCCCGACTGGTGATCGTGGACCAGGCCACCCTGCTTGATCCGATTCGGCTGGACGAGTTGTTCACACGTGCCGGCGTCACGGTCGCGTGGCTGACCGCCGGCGTGTTCCACCAGTGCGCGCGGACTCTGCCGGGCATGTTCGCCGGTTTGCGCTGCCTGATCGCGGGTGGCGACGTGCTCGACCCGGCCCTGGTGCGCCGGGTGCTGGCCGGAGCGCCGCCGGAGCGGCTGCTCAACGGCTACGGACCGACCGAGAACACCACCTTCTCGACGACCCGCCACATCACCGATGTGCCGGACGGGACGGCGCGGATTCCGATCGGACGCCCCGTGGCCAACTCCACCTGCCACATCCTGGACGATGACGGCAGTCCGGTGCCGGTCGGTGTCGAAGGCGAGCTCTGGGTCGGCGGCGACGGCGTCGCGCTGGGATACGTCAATGATCCCGCGCTGACCGCCGAGCGGTTCGTGCCGGATCCGTCCGGCCGCCGCCCCGGCGCGCGACTGTTCCGTACCGGCGACCGGGCTCGTTGGTTGCCGGACGGCGACATCGACTTCCTCGGCCGCCGGGACCGGATGGTGAAGATCCGCGGTTTCCGGGTCGAGCTGGACGAGATCGAGGCGGTTCTCGCCGGCGCGGACGGTGTTGCCGCCGCGGCCGTCGTGGTCACCGGCAACGACCCGGACACGCGGATGATCGTCGCCTATTACCAGCCGGATCGCGGCTCGGCGCCGGAACTCAGGGCGTTCCTTGCCGACCGGCTCCCGCACTTCATGCTCCCCGCGCGGATCGTCCCACTGGACCGCCTTCCGCTGGCCGCCACGGGCAAGGTCGACCGGTCCTCGCTCGCGGTGCTCGCGTCCGGCACTTCGCGTGGCACGGACCGCGCGGACAGCGATTCGCCGGCCGTCCACCGGCCGGGGACACCGACCGAAGTGGGTCTCGCGCGGCTGTGGGCGGAAGTCCTCGACGTGGAGCCGGACGCGGTCGGTCTCGAGGACAGCTTCTTCGACCTGGGCGGCAACTCCTTGCTGGCGGCGCGCCTGTTCGTCCGGTTGCAGACGATCTTCGGTGTCGATCGGTCCCAGGGCCGGTTCCTGACCTCGCGGCTGCTGGCCGATCCGACCCTCGCCGCCTGCGCGGCCGCGGTGCAGGACGCGCGGACCGGCCTCCTCGACCAGAACAGCGCCGCGCTGGATCCCGACTTCCGGCGTGAGAGCGGACTCGACGCCGAGTTCGGGACCGTTCCGGGGCCTGACGCCCCGCCGCCGACGGTGGCTCGGCCACGGTCGCCGGCCGATCAAGACCGGATCATCGCGCCCCGGCGCTTCCAGGGCGGGGCGATTCTGTTGACCGGTGGCACCGGTTTCCTCGGCGGCTATCTGTTACGCCGGTTACTGACGGACACCGATGCGGAGATCTACTGCCTGGTCCGTGCTGCCGATGAGGACCGGGCCCGGCGCCGGTTGGTGGATGGCCAGCAGCGGTACGGGCTCGGCAGTCTTCCGGACGACCGGGTGCGTCCGCTGGCCGGCGACCTCGGTCGTCCGCGTCTCGGGCTGTCTGCCGCGGAGTTCGACGGGCTGGCCGATCGGTTGGGTCTCGTCCTGCACGCCGGCGCCTACGTGAACTTCACCTACCCCTACTCCCAGCTGGCACCGGTCACGGTCGGCGGCACACGGGAGATCGTGCGACTCGCGACGCCGAGGCGCATCCCCGTGCATTTCGTCTCCACGCTGGCTGTGCTGGCCGGCTTCGGGGCGGCGGGGGTACGTGACGTGGCGGAGGACACGCCGCTGGCCTACCCGGAGTACCTGTTCATGGGCTACACCGAGACCAAGTGGGTGGCCGAGACAGTGCTGCGCCGTGCGGCACGCAGTGGACTGCCGGTCGGGATCCACCGTCCGTACGAGGTGTCCGGCGATCTGGCGCACGGGGCATGGAATCTGGAGAACGCCACTTGCGCCTTGCTGCGGCTGATCGTCGACACGCTCATCGCGCCGGACATCGACCTTTCGCTCGATCTTGTGCCGGTCGACGTGCTGGCGGCGCAGATCGTGCACATCGCGCTGACCCGTACCCAGGAGACACGCACCTATCATCTGGCCAATCCGAGGCCGGCGACGCTGCCCGACATGACCGAGGTCCTCCGTGAGCGGGGCTACCGGATCCGCACGCTGCCGTTCGACGAGTGGGTGACCCGGGCGGTGGCGTTCGTCGCCGACAACCCCCGGCACCCGTTCACCCCGTTCGTGCCGCTCTGGGTTGATCGGTGCCCGCGCAGCGGTCTCGTGGTCAAGGAGATGTACTTCGCCGCGCACTTCCCCCGCTTCGCTCGGAGCAATGCCGAGGAGGCGCTGGCGGGATCGGGCCTCTCGGCGCCTCCGGTCGACGCCGCGCTGCTACACCACTACGTGCGCTTCTTCCAGCGGTCCGGGTATTTCCCGGCCCCCGGCGCCGGCCGGGAGATCACCGGCTCGCGCTACGGAGCGGCATGACCAGCCTGGAACGGCTGCCCCGGCTGGCCGTCGTGCTCGATTTCGGCTCCGCCAGCCCGATGAGCGTCCTCGCCTCCGCCCGGGCTCTGGCCGAGATCGTCTTCCTGTGCGACCGGGACCTGCCTCACGTCCGGCCGCTCTTCGACGAGCTTCGTACGCTGGCACAGGTCGGTGACATCACCGGCCTGACCGACGACGAGATCCTCGCCCTACCGGAATGCGTGGGCCTTGCGGGCATTGTCACGTTCAGCGAGAGCCAGATCAGGCGGACCGCCGCCCTCGCCGATCGTCTCGGTCTGACGTTTCTCGACGTGCACACCGCTGCGGCGGTGACCGACAAGTACACGCAACGCCGGATACTCGCCGAGTCATCCGTGCAGCACACCGAGTGCCGCATCGTACGCGATCTCGCTGACCTTGATCCGGCTCTGGACGCGGTCGGTCTTCCGGCGGTTCTGAAGCCGCGCCACGGCGCTGCCAGCGCACGCACCTGCACGGTTCGCAGCCGGCAGGAGGCCGCCGGACGGTACCGGGCTTTCACGAGTCCGGCGGCAGGGGGCGCCGGCATCGATTTCGTCGTCGAGCAGCTGCTGGCCGGCGACTCCTCGGTCGCCGGAGCGGACTGGGCCGACTACGTCTCGGTCGAGTCGATGACCTCGCACGGCGACATCCGGCACGTCGAGGTGACCGGGAAGTTCCCCCTCGCCCCGCCGCTGAGGGAGACGGGTTACGTGGTGCCCAGCACGCTGAGCGAGGACCGGCGGGAGGAAGTGCTGACACTGACCGGATCGGCTCTCGCGGCCCTCGGAGTACGGCACGGGATCACCCACACGGAGATCAAGTTCACCCCTGACGGTCCACGGATCATCGAGGTCAACGGCAGGCTCGGCGGATACGTCGCCGATCTGGTGCGACGCGCACGTGGATTCGACCTCGTGCGGGCCGCGCTGACAATAGCCCTGGGACGGCCCTGCGCCCCGCCGCCGCCCACTGCGTACCGGCGGCACGTGTTCCAGTACTTCCTCACTCCGCCCATGGACGCGGTCGCGTTGCGGCGTCTCGACGGGCTCGACGAACTCGGCCGCGTCACCGGTATCCGCCTCGTCGAGATCTTCGCGGAGCCGGGTGCGGCACTGGACTGGCGGCAGGGCACGCTCACATATCTGGGCATCGTGCATGGGTCCGCGTCGGATCACCACGAAGTACGGCGCCTGGTGGACCTTGTCGACCGGACCCTGCACATCGAGTACGAGAACTCGTCCGACAGCCCGGAAACTGAGACGGCCTGATTACGCAGGGTGGTAGCGTCATTTCACCGTAGCTAGTGCGCAACCGGGGGCCGCCATGTCAACGACTCCTGCGGTCAGCGCGCAGCCCCGGCCGCCACGAGGCATCGCGGTCCTGAGGCAACTGCTCGCCCGGGCGGCCCCGGCGGCGCTGCGCCGAGCGCTGGCGGCCGCCGTTGTGGCCAGCTCAGCGCTCGGCTGCCTGCTCGTCTTCGACCACGCCGACCGGTCGACCGCGATGCTGATCGCCACCCAGGTGGCCGTGCTCGGCGGTTTCGGGCTGTACGCGTTGAACGTCGTCAGGCGCGCGGACCGAGCCCGTATCGAAGCCCAGGACGAGGCGGCCGCCAGTCACAACCAGTTGCAGAAGCTGATCGACAACACCGGGTCGAACATTTATATGAAGCGGGTCGACAACGGCCAGTACCTGCTCGTCAACAAGGAGTGGGAGCGGCTGTTCGGGGTCACCCGAGACCACGTGATCAACCTTACCGACCACGGAGTCTTCCCCGCCGAACTCGCAGACCAGCTGCGGCAGAACGATCTCCGGGTCGCGGCGGGGAACAAGTCGGTCCAGTACGAGGAGACAGCGGAGGGTATCGACGGCGAGCGCACCTACATCTCCGTCAAGTTTCCCGTGCTCGACAGCGCCGGCGACCCCTACGCCGTGTGTGGCATATCCACCGATATCACGGAGCGTAAGCGCGCCGAGGACGAGGTACGACGACTCAACGCGAGCCTCGAGACCAGGGTTCTGCAGCGCACGGCTGAGCTGGAGGCGTCCAACAAAGAACTCGACGCGTTCGCATACTCGGTGTCGCACGATCTACGGGCGCCGCTGCGCTCTCTGCACGGGTTCAGCGACGCGCTGCTCGAGGACTACGGCGACGTTCTCGACGACGACGGCAAGGACTACCTGCACCGGTTGCAGCGCAATGTGGGACGCATGGGCCGGATGATCGACGACCTGCTCAGTCTGTCCCGGGCCACCCGAGCCGACCTGGAGCGCCGCGAGATCGACCTCACGGCGATGAGCCAGGACGTCATGACCGAGCTGCGGGCGGCCGACCCGCCCCGCGATGTCACGCTCGTCGTCCCCGACGGCCTTGTCGCTGAAGCCGATCCTCACCTCCTACGGCTCGCCCTCCAGAACCTTCTGGCCAACGCCTGGAAGTTCACCGGCAAACTGACCGACGCGGTCATCGAAGTGGGCCAGGCCGTCCGCTCCGGTGAGACCTTCTTCTTCGTACGTGACAACGGCGTGGGCTTCGACATGGCCTATGCCGACAAGCTCTTCGACGCCTTCCAGCGGCTGCATACGACCGCCGACTTTCAGGGCACCGGCATCGGGCTCGCGATCGTGGCTCGCGTCGTCCGGCGTCACGGTGGCCACATCTTCGCCGAGGCCGAGGTCGGCCACGGTGCGACGTTCTACTTCAACCTGATGAGCGGGGCAAAGGGGAAGCCATGACCGTCGACGGCAAGATCCTGATCATCGACGACAGCCCGGACGACGTAACTCTCACGTTACGTGCGCTGAAGAAGAACAACATCACCAACCCCGTGAAAATCGCCGCCGACGGCGAGGAGGCGTTGCGGTACCTGTTCCCGCCGGACGAACCGCCCGCGGGCCGCACCGAAGCGCTGCCCGCACTGGTACTGCTGGACCTGAACATGCCCAAGGTCAGTGGCCTGGAGGTGCTGCGCAGCATCCGCTCCGATCCCCGTACCAAGTATCTGCCGGTGGTCGTCCTCACCACGTCGACCGAGGAACGCGACATCGTGAACACCTACGACCTCGGAGCCAACAGCTTCGTACGGAAACCGGTCGCCTTCGACGAATTCCTGGAGGCGGTGCGCGTGCTGGGCATGTACTGGCTGCTGGTGAACCGACCGGCGGGACGGCGTCATGACTGACGAGCCGGACGACATCCGGCTGCTGCTGATCGAGGACAGCGAAGACGACGCCGTCCTCGTGGCGAACCGTCTGCGCCGCGCCGGTCTGCGCGTCGCCTACGAACGCGTCGAGACCGCCGAGGCGATGTCCGCCGCTCTGCTCCACCAGGCACCCGACATCGTGATCTCCGACAACGGGATGCCCGCGTTCAACGCGGAGGCGGCGCTGCGGTTGCTCCGTGAGACCGGACTGGATGTGCCTTTCATCGTCGTCTCCGGTCAGATCGGCGAGGAGTCCGCCACCGCGCTGATGCGCGCCGGCGCACACGACTTCGTGCTCAAGGACAAACTCGCTCGCCTCGGTCCCGCAGTGCAACGCGAGCTGCGCGAAGCACGCGACCGCCAGGATCGGCGGCGAGCACAGGCGGCACTGCGCGACAGCGAAGAACGGTTCCGGCTGGTAGCGGAGAACCTCCAGGACGTGCTGTTCCGATTCCGGCCCGGCCCGGCACCCGCACTGGAATACATCAGCCCGGCCATAGCCACGGTCACCGGGCTGTTGCCGGACGAGCTGTACGAGCAGCCGGAACTGCTCTTCAACATCTTGGAACCGGAAGACCGCGACCTCATGCGGCGGTCCTGGCAGTCGCCGCCGGACGGTCCCCTCACCCTGCGCTGGTTGCGGCCCGACGGCAGTCGCGCCTATGCCGAACAGCGGCTCGTCACGGTGTACGACGCCGGTGTACCGGCCGCCGTCGAGGGCATCCTCCGAGACATCACCGAACAGGTCGAGGCCGCCGAGCAACGACAGGAACTCGAACGGAAGCTGCACCAGGTGGAACGGCTGGATTCCCTCGGCCAGCTCGCCGGCGGCGTCGCGCACGACTTCAACAACCTCCTCGGCGTGATCGGTGGCTACACCAATTTCGTGCTCGACGAACTCGGCCCCGACCATCCGTGCCGTCCGGACCTGGAGAACATCGACCATGCCGCCCGGCGCGCCGCCGCTCTGACCCGCCAGCTGCTCATCTTCAGCCGACTGCAACCGTCGCATCCCGTCGTGGTGAACCTGAACGACGTGGTCGGCGAGATCGAGCGACTGTTGCGCCGGACGATCGGCGAGGACATCGAGTTCAGCACCGATCTGCGGCCGGACCTCGAATTCGTCACCATCGACCCCAGCCGCCTGGAACAGATCATCATGAACCTGGTGGTCAACGCGCGCACCGCGATGCCGGAGGGAGGACATCTGGTCATTCGGACGGCAAGCGCGAATCACGTGCCCGCCACCGCCATCGGCATCCAGCCGTCATCGAGGCGCTACGTGTGTCTCACCGTCGCCGACACCGGCTGCGGAATGGACGAAGAGGTCCAGCAGCGGGCGTTCGAACCGTTCTTCACCACCAGGAGCACCGGTCAGGGCAGCGGCCTCGGCCTGGCGACGGTCTACGGCGCCGTCCAGGAGGCGTACGGCGCGATCACGGTCGACTCCGCACCGGGCGCGGGAACGCGCATCACCGTCTACCTGCCGGCCGCGGACCCGCCGGCACCCACGCCCGCACCGGACGGGCCGGCCGGCAAAGCACGCGCAGGCCGAGGCGAACAAATCCTCGTGGTCGAGGACGACGACGACATCCGGACCATCACCCGGCGGGTGCTGACCCGCGGCGGATACGAGGTGTCCGACGCTGCCACCCGAGAAGAAGCGCTAGGCCTCGTCCACGACCACACACTGTCGTTCGACCTCCTCCTGTCGGACGTCATCATGCCCGGAATGCCCGTCCTCGACTTCATCCAGACGGTGCTCGCCGTCCGTCCCTCGATCCACATCGTCTTCATGTCCGGCTACACCGCCGACAGCGACCGCGAGCTTCCCGAGGGAGTGCCGATCATCGACAAGCCGTTCAGCGCCGACACACTCCTGCGGCAGATCCAGACGACGCTGAAAAGCCCGTCGGACCGGCGGTAGTCGCCCTGCCGCCGCCGGTCAGGGTGTCCGGCGGGCGTAGGCCAGGGCGAGCTGGGTGCGATCGCGCAACCCCAGCTTGCGCAGCGCGGACGACACGTGGTTCTTGACGGTGCCCTCGGTGACGAACAGCGTCCGCGCGATCTCCTGGTTCGAGGCGCCGGTCGCCACCAGCCGGGCCACCTCGTCCTCTCGCGCGGACAGAACGGCCGGCGAGGCCGCCGACAGGGGATCCGGTCCGTCGCCGAGCCGGGCGATCACCCGGCCGGAGACCTGGCCGTCGATCACCGTGCCGCCTCGCGCGGCCGTCCGGATGGCCGCCACCAGGGTCTCCGGCGACGCGTCCTTGAGCAGGAAGCCGCGCGCGCCGGCCCGCAGGCCGCCGAACAGGAAGTCGTCCTCGTCGAACGTGGTCAGCAGCAACGCGTTCACGCCCGGGCGGTCGCGGGTCAGCCGGGCGATCAGCTCCACGCCGCTCATGCCCGGCATCCGGGCGTCGACCAGCGCCACGTCCGCCTCGACCCGGTCGAGCACGGCGAGCGCGTCCTCGCCGGACGCCGCCTCGCCCACCACCTCGATGTCCGGCTCCAGCTCCAGCAGCCGGTGCAGGCCTCGGCGCATCAGGTCCTGGTCGTCGACGAGGACCACCCGGACCGGCGCGTCCGGACTCATGCCGGCTCCGGCAGCTCGACCCGGACCAGGAAGCCACCGCCGTCCGCGTCACCGGCGTGCAGTACGCCGCCCGCGTCGCGGACCCGGTCGGCGAGTGCGGTCAGGCCGAATCCGTGTGCCGTTCCGGCGGCGCCGCGGCCGTCGTCCGTGACGCTGAGCCGGACCGCGCCGGGCACAAAATCCAGCCGCGCCTCCACGCGGCTGCCGCCGGAGTGGCGCAGCGCGTTCGTCAGGCTTTCCTGCAGCGCACGGAACAGCACAATCCCACGCTCCTCGTCCAGCGGACGCTCCTCGCCCCGCACCGTGACATCGACATCCAGACCGGTGCCCCGGAACGTCCGGGCCAGCTCGCGCAGGACGGCGCCGCCCCGGCCACCGTCCAGCCGCGGGGGATGCAGCGCCCGGACCACCCGGCGGATCTCCTGCAGGGCGTCGGCGGTGAGGGTCTTGGCCTGGCGGACGTCCTGCCAGACGGCCTCCGGCTCGCGTTCGCGCCAGCGTTCCGCGTTCTCCAGGCCCACCTTGACGACCGTGAGGTGGTGCCCGACCGAGTCGTGCAGCTCACGGGCCATCCGGACCCGTTCCTCGGCGACCGCCAGCTCATGTGCGCGCTCGGAGTGCCGGCGGAGTTCCTGATGCGCTTCGGCCAGCTCGGCGCGGAGCCGGTCGGCGCGGTCGCGGGCCGACCGGGCCTCGTTGACGGCGGTGGCCAGCGTCATCACGAAGATCCCGTACAGGGCGATGGCGAGCGCCTCGTACGCCGCCTCCGCCGGCGAGCGATGCACCGCCAGGATCTGCATGGCGAACAGGACGGCGACGAGTACGCCGGTGTTGATCGCGCCGGCCCGCAGCCCGAACGCGAGCGTGATGTTGGACAGCACGATGAGGATCAGGAACAGGCTCACGCCGGAGCCGTCCAGGGCGCCCACGATCACCGCGAGCAGCTCGAACGCTCCGGTGACCGCCCATCGTCCGCTGCCCTGCCGCCACCTCAGGGCGGGCCAGAGCAGCACGATGGAGATCAGCAGGCCGGCCATCAGCCATCGGACGCCGGTCGTCTCGTCCTGGCGCACGAGGTGCAGCACCACGATCGACGCCAGGCAGCCCCAGAAGAGCGCGCCGATCAGGCGTGGCCGATCCTCCCCGCTTCCGTTCACCGGGCAAGCGTAGGACGGGCACGAGCGGGGGTCCTCCCACCGGGGGACGAGACCGGCCATGACTCGAGTCATGGCCGTGGTCATGACCGCCGCGCGATGCGCCAGGCACCGCCGGATCCATAGCGTCCACGGCATGACGATCACCCAGACCGCACCGGCGCGTCCCCGGTTGCCTCTCGCGGCGCGCGCCGTGCTCACCGTGGTGGCGGCCTTCGCCGCCGCGTTCTCCGGTTACCTCGCGACGGTGCTGCCGGCCGGGGCCGCGCGGACCGCGTCGACCAACCTGTGCGCGACCGTGGCCGGGCTGGGCCTGGCCGTGGCGCTGGTCCGCGGGATCGACCGGAGACCGGTCGCGGCGCTCGGACTCGGCCGGCTGGCGCCGATCGGCTGCGTGGTCGCGCTGGCGGTGACGGCCGCGTCGATCGTCGGGGGCGCCCTGCTGGCCTCCGCGGCCGGGCTCACCACGCCGGCGCCGCACGTCCCGGTGACGACCGTGCTCGCCTCGGTGCCGGTGATGCTGATGCAGGCGTTCCTGCTCCAGGCCGTACCGGAGGAGGTTCTGTTCCGGGGCTATCTGGTGCGGTCCGCTCTCGGGCAGCTGCCGCTGTGGGGCGTGACCGCGCTGTCCACCCTCGTCTTCGGTGTGCCGCATCTGCTCTCCGGCTCCGGCGCCACGACACCGGCCCAGCGGATGATCTTCCTCCTGCTGCCGGTCGGCTTCGCGCTGATCGCCACCGCGCTCCGGCTGCGGACCGGTTCGGTCTGGCCGGCGGTCGCGGTGCACGGCGGGTTCCACCTGACCTGGTTCGTGGTCGGGCTCCGGGTCGTGCCCCGGCCCGAGTCGCTCGGCGCGTACTTCGGTGTCGTCGGCGGCGTGCTCCTGGCCGTCGGGCTGGCCTCGGCCTGGTGGGTGGCCGGCCGTTCGCGGGCCGAGTCGGCAATGTGACCCGCGGCCACCCGGATACCCTCCGTCACGCGGGCCGTCGCAGCGCTGGGTGATCAACCGATGGCGGGTTGTGGCGTCCGGAGTGGACGGATCGGCCATGACGCATATGTGACAGCGCGACCGCTTACGCACGTGGTTGACGCTTCTCCTGAACGGCTACGGTGACCTCCGTGCAGCCCCGAGATCATGAACAGGTGAGGTTTCACCTGCTCGGATCCATCCGAGTCACTCGCGGTGACGGTGAGATCGCACTAGGCCCCCGGCAGCAACGCCTCGTGCTCGCGCTGTTGCTCGCGCGGGCCGGTTCCCTGGTCACGATGACCGAGCTGATCGACCTCCTGTGGGAGGAGTCGGCGCCCCTGTCGGCGTCCAATGTGGTACACCGCCAGATCGGAGCGCTGCGCCGCCTGCTGGAGCCCGGGCTGCCCACCCGTGAGACCGGGCGGTACCTGATCCGGCAGATGTCCGGCTACCAGCTGCACGTCGACGAGGACTCGCTCGACCTGCTGCGATTCCGCCGGCTGTGCGCGCGGGCGCGAGCCGCCACCGACCCGGGCACCACCCTCGACCTGCTGCTCGACGGGCTCCGGCTGTGGCGCGGGCGGGTCGCGGCCGGGCTGGAACCGGTCAGCCGCAGCCATCCGGCCTTCACCGCGATCGAGGCCGAGCACGCGGTGGCGGTCCGCGAGGCGGCCGACGCGGCGGACCACTCCGGGCGGGCGGGCGACGTGCTGGCCGCGCTGCGCGACGCGGCCGCGCGGCACCCGTTGGACGAGGCCCTGCAGAGCCGGTTGCTGGTGACACTGGCGGCGGACGGGCGGCAGGCCGAGGCGGTCGACCTCTACCACCGGGTACGCCGGCGGATGGCCGACGAGCTGGGCATCGACCCGGGCGAGGAGATGCGCGACGCGTACGACCGGGTGGTGCGCCGTACGGAGCCGCGTACGCCCGCGGGAAAGCCGGTGTCCCCCCTGCCCGCACCGGCGCAGCTGCCCCCCGACCTGCCCTTCTTCGCCGGCCGGGTCGGATCGCTCGCCGAGGCCTACCGGGTCGCCGGCGCGGCCGGGCCGGACGGCGCCGGGGTGCTCGCGCTGGACGGCATGCCCGGCGTCGGCAAGACCACCCTGGCCGTGCACATCGCGCACGCGCTCGCCCCGCGCTACCCGGACGGCCAGCTCTACGTCGAGTTGCGCGGCTTCGACGGCCAAGGTCCGGCGATGAGCACGGCCGAGGCGCTGCGCGGGCTGCTCGGTTCGCTCGGCGTGCCCCAGGACACCATCCCGGCCGAGCTGCACGCCCAGGCCGGACTCTTCCGCAGCACCGTGGCCGGCCGCCGCCTGCTCATCGTGCTGGACAACTGCCGCGACACCGAACAGGTGCGCCACCTGCTCCCCGGCACGCCCGGCTGCCTGGTCATCGTGACCAGCCGCAGCCGGCTCACCGGGCTGATGGCGGGCGCCGGCGCACACCCGATGCCGGTCGGCCTGCCCACCCTGGAGGAGGCGCGCGAGGGCTTCGTCAGGCGGCTCGGCCCGGCCCGGGTGACCGCCGCCGGCCAGGTGGTCGACGAGATCATCGAGAGCTGCGGGCGGCTGCCGCTGGCCTGCGCGGTGGTGTGCGCACGGGCGGCGTCGCGGCCGGACACCCCGCTCGACCTGATCGCCGACGAGCTCCGGCAGGCACGCGGCAGCCTGGACGGGTTCGCCGGGGACGACCCGAACACCGACCTGCGCGCGGTGTTCTCCTGGTCGTACCAGGCCCTGTCCCCCGACACCGCGCGGCTGTTCCGGCTGCTGCCCGCGCATCCCGGCAAAGACGTGTCGATCGCCGGGGCGGCGGCGCTGGCCGGGGTGCCCGCCCGGGTCGGCCGCCAGCTGGTCGGCGAGCTCAATCGGGCGCACCTGGTCGCCGAGCACCGGCCGGGCCGCTATCAGACCCACGACCTTCTCCGCGCGTACGCCACGGAGCTGCTGGACGATGCCGGAGCCGGCGAGCGGGCCGCCGGCGAGGACCGCTGCCTGCGGTTCTACCGGTCGACCGCGGCCGCCGCGCACGAGGTTCTCAGCACGCACGGGCAGCGGCACGAGGTTCCCGGCCCCGGTCCGGACGTGACGCCGCTGGTCTTCACCGACCGGGTGGCCGCGATGTCCTGGCTGGAAGCCGAGGCGCAGGTGCTGATCGACCTGGTGGAGTTCGCCGGTCGCACCGGCCGGCACGCCACGGCCTGGCAGGTGGCGGCGGGCATGCAGCACTACTTCGAGCGCAGCGGCCGCTCGCTGGACTGGGCGGCGACCGCGCGGGTGGCGCTCGCTGCGGCCACGGTCGGCGGCGATCTCGCCGGGCAGGCGCGCATGCACCGCAGCCTGGCCGGGGCTTACTACTTCCAGTGCGAGTTCGACGCCGCCACCCGCCACCTGGAACGCAGCCGGTCGCTGTTGACCCAGCTGGGGCTGGCGGCGGAGCTCAGCCGGGTGGAGTTCAACCTGGCCATGGTGCTGCGCGGGCAGGGGCTGCACGAGGAGGCGCTGGCCGCTCTGGAGGCGCCGCTCGCCCAGGCAGTCGCGACCGGTGATCGCAAGCAGCTCGCGGACGCGACGGTCGAGCAGGCGGCCAACCACGCCGCGCTGGTTTCCTCCGCTCCCACCGAGGCCGCCGCCTCCGGGGATGTCAGCTCCCCCAAGCACCCCACCTCCCCCGGGCACCCCACCTCCCCCGGGCACGCGGCCTCCCCCGGGCACGCGGCCTCCCCCGGGCACGCGGCCTCCCCCGGGCACGCGGCCTCCCCCGGGCACGCGGCCTCCCCCGGGCACGCGGCCTCCCCCGGGCACGCGGCCTCGGTGGGGCACCGGGAGCTCGCGCTGCGGCTGGCCGGCGAGGCGCTGGCGGTCTTCCAGGAGCTCGGCGACCAGCTCGGCGCGGGTGAATGCTGGGACGTGATCGGCAAGGTGCACCGGGCGGCCGGTGACCACGACGCCGCGGTCGAGGCGTGGCGGACGGCGGCGGCCTGCTTCCGGGAAGCGTCGGCCGGGCCGCAGACCGCCGAGGCGCTCACCGCGCTCGGCGACGCGCTCACGGCCGCGGGTGATGACGCGGGTGCGGCGCGGGCCTGGGACGAGGCGTTGTCGCTCATCTCGTACGCCCAGGCGGCGACCGCGCACACCTTGCGCCGCCGGCTCCGGCCTGCCTGAGCAGGGCCTGCGCTGCGCTTCGCTCCCCTGAGCAGGGCCTGCGCTGCGCTTCGCTCCCCTGAGCAGGGCCTGCGCTGCGCTTCGCTCCCCTGAGCAGGGCCTGCGCTGCGCTTCGCTCCCCTGAGCAGGGCCTGCGCTGCGCTTCGCTCCCCTG
>NZ_BSTL01000026.1:140798-144584 GCF_030269485.1 Actinoplanes sp. NBRC 103695
CTGAGCAGGGCAGGGCGACCACCGCACGGGGAAAGGTGGCCGCCCTGCGTCACTAAGGACGCGTGACGGTCCTCTGTGTTCACGCTCTCAGATGTGATCCAGGTCACTTTGTACAACGAAATGAACATCACCTGGTCAGGGCCGTTCGTATCGATTGGAGTCGGCGTGTTGCCGCTGGGGGGTCAGGGACAGCGCCCGCTCCCATTGCGGGCGACGGCGGCGCCTCAAGCCGCCCGCCGGTGGCCGGTCTGCCGTCGTCCGCAGTCGTAACCGAGCGTGACTTGTCTTCCGCACGGCGCGACGGCACTCGATACGCACTCGCACGTCAGTGCGATCACACCGCGTCCTCCTAGCGTCTTCCGGCAGACGGTCCGGAACCCCGGTCCGTGACCTCATCTCGCCCTAGTTCGCCCGACGGGGGTACCGGATGCCGACCGTGCTCGATCGCTCGCCTTCTGAATCGCTGGATCCGCCCGCATCGCTCGATCGGGAGGCCCGCATGATCTCCCTGCACGCCGAGCACTCGCGGGACGTCTCCCGCTTCCTTCTCGGCCTGACGAAGGGTGAGCGCCAGACCGCCGAGGATCTGCTCCAGGAGACGATGCTGCGCGCCTGGCGGCACATCGACTCCCTCCCCGAGGACACCGAGGGCGTCCGCCGGTGGCTCTTCACCGTGGCCCGCCGCCTGGTCATCGACGTGGTCCGGATGCGGCACAACCGCCCCGCCGAGGTGGGCGCGGTCGACCTCAACTGGATCGCCGCCCGCGACGACACGACCGGCTCGGCGCTGGCCGGGGCCTCCATGCGGTACGCCTTCGACCGGCTCACGCCCGCGCACCGCGACATCCTGTCCCAGGTCTACGTGCACGGCCGCTCGATCGACGAGGTGGCCCAACTCCTCGGCGTGCCGGTCGGAACGGTCAAGTCCCGCACCCACTACGCGCTGCGCGCCCTCCGCACCGGGCTCGAGGCCGCCTGATCCGGCCCTCGTCGCCTCGCGCCGGCGAAGCTTCCGCGGTCCGACCTTCGGGAAGGTGCCCCTCCACCGCGGGGTTGGGCGGAGGGGCACCGGTTCGCCGGGGCCGGCGCCGCAAGAGGGGGGTCGCGGCGCCTGCGTACGACCCCGGCGCGGCCACCGGCTGGAGCACCGGCGCCGTCGCTGCAAGCAGGCGTCGGACTCCACAACGGACCACCCGCACCGTTGTTCACGAACGTCCCGAAGTTTTTTCGCGGCGTGAAATGATCCTGCGCGCTAGTCGGACCCCATTTGTCCGAGAAAGTAAAGTGGTCTTGTGAAAATGTCCGGAGGCGTCGAGTGGGCGCTGCACTGCAGCGTGGTGCTGACCGCCGCGGATCGTCCGGTGGCCGCGGCCCGCTTGGCCGAGCTGCACGACATCTCCGCCAGCTATCTGGCCAAGCAGATGCAGGCGTTGTCGCGGGCCGGTCTCATCGCGTCGGTGCAGGGCCATGCGGGCGGCTACGTGCTGACCCGCCCCGCAGAGGAGATCACCGTGCTCGACGTGGTCGAGGCGGTCGACGGCGCCGGCCCCGCGTTCGTCTGCACGGAGATCCGCCAGCGCGGCCCGATGGCCACCCCGGCCTCCGCCTGCACCGCCCCGTGCGCGATCAACCGGGCGATGCTGGCGGCCGACAAGGCCTGGCGTGACGCCCTGCGCGCGGTCTCGGTCGCCGACCTGGCGCAGTCGGTGACCGGCGACTACGGCCCCGGCACCCTCAACGAGATCCGCGGCTGGCTCGGCGTCCCCGCCGTCGTCTGACCCCGCGCCGGAAGGTCACATCGCGGCGCGGCGGGCGGCGTACTCCTGGCTGCGGCGGGACGGGTACTGGATGAGGTTGTCCGGCCGGACGTCCTGCTGCGGCGGCGGGGTCTGCTCCCAGCTGCGGCGGGTGTCCAGCGGGTCGGTGTCGTAGACCGGCGGGCGGCGGAACTGGCTGCCGTAGTCCATCATCCCGTCGATCAGCCGGTCCACGTCCCGTGCCGGCCGCACCACCATCCGCATGAACTGGCTGGTCATGCCGAGTTTGTTGCCGCATTCGCGGGTGTAGACGCCATGGTTGGCGACCAGGAAGTCGCGCAGCGCCACGCCCGACCACTCGGTGGGCAGCTTGACCAGGATGAAGTTGCCCTGCGAGGGGAAGACGGTCAGCCCGGGCACCCGGGACAGCTCCCCGGCCATCAGCCGCCGGTCACGGCTGAGCAGGGCCAGGCTCTCCTCGTACTCGTCGTCGTGGTCCTGGATCATGTAGACGACCTTCTCGGCGAGCGAGTTCAGGTTCCACTTCGGCAGCGTCTTGGCGATCTTCCCGGCGATGGCCGGGTTCGCCAGCAGGTAACCGAACCGGATGCCGTGCAGGCCGAAGTTCTTACCGAGGCTCTTCAGCACCACCGTGTTCGGCCGGATCACCGCGTCCGGGCCGACCGACGGGTACTGCTCCTCGTCGGAGAAGTCGATGAACGACTCGTCGATCACCACCAGGTCGAGGTCGCCGAGCTGGTCCATGAACCGGATCACCTCGCGGCGCGGCAGGTAGTTGCCGTCCGGGTTGTTCACGTTGCACACCACCGCGACCCGGGTGCCACGTTCGCGGATGAAGCGCACGTAGTCGTCCAGGTTGAGCCGGAACCCGTCCCGCTCCTGCAGCGGGTACATGTCCACCCGCTTGCCGGTCTCCAGCGGCTGGTCGGTCCACCGCCCGAAGGTGGGGATCGGGATCGCCACGCTCTCCTTGATCATCAGGTGGTCGATCCAGGTGATGAGCTCGGTGGACCCGTTCGCCATGGCCACCGTCTGCGGGTGCAGGCCGAGCACGCTGGCCAGCTTCTTGGTGATGTTCGCCGAGTCGCTCGGGTAGTACTTCAGGATGTTCTTGAGGTCCCGCGAAAGCTCGTCGAACATCTCCGGGGTCGGGAAGTACGGGTTGCAGGGAATGCAGAAGTCGACGATCTCCACACCCTCGCCCGCGTTGCGGGCCAGGTCGAAGTACGACGCGCTGTGCGCACCCTTGTGCAGGATCGACGTATCGATTCCCGTCCCGGCCATCGCGACTCCAGTCCTCGGTGACATTGGCGTTGTTCTCTACGCGTCACGTGCGCGAAACGTTCACCGACTCTGGAAACGATCAATTCAGGCTTCAACCTCGTTGCTCGGAAGGGCAACGGCGGTTACCCCGGCGGCGGCCCTCGACGCCCTCGGATGAACGCTCGTTCATCGTCGACACTCGCCCTTCGGGCAAGGCCATACTCCGGGGGTACGGCCATGGAGAAGCGTGAGTTCGAGGGCTCCGGGACCGATCGCGATCCGTCCCATCGGGCCGGGGCCGACCGGGCGGCGGAGCCGTCCACGGAGGTGCGCCGAACACCGGCGGCGCGGCCGTTGAGCCTGGGCACCGCCCAGCGCATCCAGGCCTCGGCCGGCAACCGGGCCCTCGCCCGAATCATGGCCCAGCGACGCGCCCCGGCGCCCGTGCCGGAGACGGCGCCGGCGCCGGCGAGCGAGAATGAGGCGGCCGCGCCCGATGAGTCCCTGCCGGTGCAGCGGTTGGCGCGCCCCCCCGGCGGCGTCGACGCCCAAGTTCAACACTCTCAAGTCAGATGTAGCCGGTAAGCAGAGGACTCTCGCCGCGCATCCGCCGCCCGTGTCGAAGGCCAGCGCCGCGCAGGCCGCCGCGAAGCCGCCGGCCGATGATAAGCAGGCGCAGGGTAAGGCGGCGAATGCGGAGAAGATGAATGCCGCTCAGCCGGGTGCGTTTGATAAGGCCGCGTTC
>NZ_BSTL01000027.1:0-106015 GCF_030269485.1 Actinoplanes sp. NBRC 103695
GCACCCTGCAAGTGCCTTCCGTGACAGGAAACTTGGACCCTCAGCAAGTCCTATTTTCCCTGATCAGAAGGCACTTCTTCGTTTCTGCCCAGTCCTTGGACACCCCTTAACGAAGGGTCGAGGCTAGCGGGAAGGCTTGGCATCGAGATGCCCCATAATTGACTGAAGATCCGCCATATCCAGACCGCCGGCTACGGCGGGCTCTTCGGCGAGATCGGCGAGTTCTTGCACGTCGTGATCGTCCAATACGGCTCCCATGAATCTGAGCTTCATCGCCAACCTGTGTTCCACCACTTCGTCGATGGTTTCAGCGGTGACAAGGACCGTGATATTCGTCCGGACATCCGGCGCCAGTCCAAGGCGATGGATGCGGTCGAGGCTCTGCATATATCGCCCCGCGGCGAAATCTCGATCGATGTAGACCGCGTCATGACACGCGTGATGCAGGCTGATCCCCTCGCCGAGAGTTGCGGGGTTCGAGAGCAGGGCCCAGCACGACTCATCGTTGCGGAACCGATCAAGCTCCAACACGCGATCCGCATCGGCAACTCCACCATGGACCAGGGCCGGATTGAACTCCCGCAACATAGCTTTCAAGGTATTCAAGCTACGAACGAAGTTGGTCCAGACTATGGTCTTGCGTCCCTTGCTGGCATTCTCCGCGACTATGCCCAGCGCCTCCCGATACTTGGGGGAGAATTCATAGCTAGGAAGATCCGCGAGCACCTCCGTCAACGACGCGTTCGCGGGCGCCTCGAGTGGAGGCACCCGATAGACGAGGGGGTCGTAGCGAGAGGCCCCAACGGACAACAGCGCCGGACTGGTCGCGGCCATCAGCAGGTACATGACGATGCGGCCCATGGCCTCGAAGTCGCCCGGGCTATTCGCCGCGCGTGCACTCATCTCGCCAACCAGCGCCCGGTAGATCTCATCATGCAGCGGCGGCATCAGGAGCCTGCGTATCCCCATGCTTACCGGCGGAAGGTCCAGGTCAGCCTTCGTGGTACGCGTATAGAGAGGACGAAGCGCTTCGCTCGCCGAGCGCAGGTCGCCACCCGCCAAAGCCCTCGCCACCACTTGCCGTCCGTGGCCGGGCCACACGAAGCCCATCAAGTTTTCCAAGTCACGCGCGCCGTTCGGCGCCGGCGTGCCCGTCAAGATCATTCTGCGCTCGGCCAGTGGACTGAGCGCAATACACGCGCTGCCGTAGGCACCAAGATCTCCCAGCTTCATCCGGTGCGCCTCATCCAGCACGAGCATGGCTCGCCGCTGACTCAGCCAGCGCGCCAGAACAGCGCGGTTCCCGGGGAGCCGCTCATAGGTCGCGACCATGAGATCGGCGGCCGAGTCCGCAACGCCCTCGAAGACATGCATATGCAGCGGCGACCCCGCGTACGACTCCGCGTTCTCGGTACGCCACGCCTCAAATGCAGACTTGGGCGCGACGACCAGAAGTCTGTCAACACGACCGCGCAGCTTGAGAGCGTGAAACGTGGCTAGCGTGACGCGCGTCTTTCCGGCCCCTGGAACACTGAAGTTCGCGCCGTGGTTCATCGACAGCAGCTTGCGGACGTCACGACGCTGGCAGTCTGTGAGAGGCGACGTCCAGCCTTGCTCGAACAACCATTCGATTTCATCGTCGCCGATCAGGAGCTGAGGCTCCTCGCCGTCGTCCAGCTTCCCCGTAACCGCATTTGCGTCGGCAAGGTTGCCCTCGACGAGCCGCTGCAGATCGGTGCTCCAGACGACGTCAGCGGGCCAATGCTGAAGCTCGAGGATGTTCGCCATGAGGTCATCGAGTCCTACCTCGAGGAGCCCGGGACCGAGGAGCGTCGCCGTCCTGAACCGAGGCGCGAGATTTCGCAGCATGTCAGCGAAGTCGGCGCGGGCGCGCATGATCACTGTCGACGAGTCGGATCCGAACTCGATACGAAGCGCCGGAGACCCGCTCACTCACCCTCCCGGGTGGCCCGCTGTAGCCAGAGCAGACCGTCGCCCGGCTCGGAAACGCCGCGGGAAACCTGAGCCACGATAGCTGCCAGCGTGCGACGGATGACAAGAAAACCTTCATCAAGGGCATCGATATCGAGAAGCCCCTTGCTACGTGCTTCGACGATGTCATCGACCACACTCTTGAGCAGGTCGTTCGCGTCAGAGAGCTTCTCGGGAGCTGCCGCCTTGCGCTTGCGCAGTGAGCCGTCTCGCCCCGCCGCACGGATACCCTTTTCCAGAGCGGCATCCATCGAGTTGATTAGGTCATTGGCCTCTTGGAGCGTCGCCGCTGGTGCTTTGCCGGCAGACGAGGTCGCTTTGGCCTTCAGGACGGCGTCGGTCGTCGCCTTGGCCGCCTTGACACTCTTCGACTCGCCTGTGACGGTCGCTCTGGGACTCAAGCCTGGAATGGAGACCCTGTCGCCGCCACCCTCGCCGTCAAACTTTAATTGTGCCGGGAGCTTTCCCTCAAGGTGCTTTTCCCGGAAATTTGGTTCGATCCAGCGAATATCGGTCTTGGCTTTACCAAGAACGATAGCGATGAGGCGATTCTCCTTCATGCGCTCAGCGCCTTCGTGATCTCTCGGTTCCAGTTCAACGTACTTTCTCTGCAGCTCCTTGAGCTTTTCCTGATGATCCTCGAAGTCAACGAGGCGCATGCCCGCGATCGAGCCGTCCGGGAGCTCGACCTTGCTACGCTCGATCGCGTCCCGGACAAACTGAAGAATCCATCGAGCCTGCCGGAAGGTCTTGCTCTGGATGCGGAACTTCTTGCAAATCTCGGCCTCTGGCAGCCCTCGGGCCGCCTCATCCTCGATCGCGATCAGCTGATTGATGTACGAGTAGTCACGGCGATGCTCCTTCCGGAGCTGTAGCTCAAGCTCCACCGCCCGGATGTCGGGCCACGTCCAGTCCCCAGGGAGTACACCGACCCTGATGTTCTCGCGGCCCAGTTCTCGAAGTGCAGCGTGGCGCGTGTTGCCGTTAACGAGGATCCCGGACGGCGTGATGATGCCCGGATCCTTCTGCTCGTACAGCCTGAGATCATCCATCAGGTTGTCGAAGTTGACGTCTCGACGGCTCGGGTCCGCCGGATCAGCCGTCAGCAGGTAGTGCAGGTATTCCTGGCTCTCGTCCGACCAAGGATCGGATGTCAGGCCCTTGTCCTTTGCCAAGTCATGGTCACGCTGCGCGCGGATCCGATGCGTTTCCGGGTTGTAGTACAGATCAGCGATCGGCATGGGGACGACATCGATGTGACAAGGCTGGCCACGCCACTCGATGGTCACCGACTCACGCGTGCCGCCCTGAGAACGCGCCTGCTCGATGCGGTCGGCGACCATCTCACGAATCTGTATTCCATTGGGCGGCTCTTGGATTGTCACTACGTTCCCCCAGGGCTCGAACGGCGGGCCTAAGCTTCTCGTATGATGCGGCATCACGCCTCATCCGGTTCGTCAAACGCCGCCAGCCGTGGAGGTAACGTCGTGGCTCCTGCTCCACAGTGGGACGACAGATCGGTTAAGCGCGGCACGATGGTTCGTGTCGCACTCTGGCTACTTCAGGAGGTCGGCGAGGGAAATGTATTTACCAAAGCGGATCTAAGGAACGCCTTCCCTGGTGTTGAGCAGGTTGACCGCCGGATGCGAGACCTCAGAGTACGAGGATGGCGTATCGGCACGAACACCGACGATGCATCCTTGACCCCGAACGAGCTTCGATTCGCCCAGGCCGGAGACAACGTCTGGGAGGCCGGAAAGGCGCGGCCATCAGACGGAACACTAACGAGTAAGTCGCGTAAGGCGATCTTCGAGCGAGACCACTACCTATGTGTCAGCTGCGGAGTTGGCGGTGGCGAGACCTACGCTGACACCAGCTATGACACCGCCCAGCTGGGGATATCGGTACGGCGAGAGGAGACGGGTGGCGTCCCCAGGGTCTCGTACTTCACCGAGTGCGGCCGGTGTCGCGCTGGTGGCAATGCGACCCGAGCGCTGGAGCTCGAAGAGGCGCTCCGCATCGTTGAACGGCTCAGTGGCGACCAGCGCTCGCTCTTGAGTAGCTGGATCCGCCGAGGCCAGCGATCCGCGACGTCGGCCGACCAGGTCTGGGCGATCTACCGTCGGCTCAGCGACGCCGACCGTAAAGCAATTGCCGACGCTGTGGATGCCCCACGTTGATCAGCTGATCCGCGAACGCTGCTTGAGGAACGCCTCGTGACGGTTGTGATCGTCCTGGCCAACGAACGCCTTGAATTCGCCGAGCCGGTAGGCCGGGCCGGAGGTTCCGTTCTCCACCTGGATGTCGAAGTCGCGGCTGAGCAGGCTGATACGTCGCTCCAGGTCAGGCGCAGCGATCGCTGCGCCGACGGCCCTGGAGAGCTGATTTGCCGTGAGGAAGCCGTCTGCGTCGCGAAGCGCGGTGTAGATCGGGTCGTGCTCGGCGGACACCCGCTGCTGCGGAATGCCCTCATGCCGGAAGGCGCGCGCGATTGACTCGCCGACGGCCCTGGCCACCGGCGGTGGGAAGGCATTGCCGATCTGCCGATACTTCGTCGTCTTCCGGCCGTGGAATTCCCATGGGTACTCGCCAGACCAGCCCTGAATCCGAGCGACCATGTCGCAAGTCAGCTTCGGCCCAACCGCGAAGCTGGCGCCTGGCTGTGGCGGGTTGTCCGCCACGCCCAGGCCGTCCACTCCCATATCCGCCCACGCCCGCTTTGCCCGTGTCGGCCCGAGGTCCGCACCACCGTGCTTCTTCGAGCCGCCGACAACGGTAGGTGCGATGCGGTTGGCGCGTGCCGCCCAGGCACTCGCATCTTCCCAGCCGTCGGCACCCATGAGGTCCACCAACGTCTCCCCTACAGTCAACGGCGGATCCATCGGTTCCGGCCAGCGGAAGTACGGTGCATCCACCGCGTTCATCGCCACCAGGACAAACCGTGGCCGGAGCTGGGGAACCCCAAAGTCGGAAGCCTGCAACAGCCGCCACTCGCCGACGTACTCCAGCGCGGCGAGCCTGTCCAGAACGTGCTGCCGGTACCCAGCGAACCGGGGCATGCTCAGCCCACGGACGTTCTCTAGCATCAATGCCCGTGGCTTGACCTGATCGACCAGCTCGATCGCCCAGGCGAAAAGGTCACGCTCATCAGTCGCGCCCAGTTGCTTGCCCGCAATGGTGAACGGCGGACAGGGAACACCGCCGGCGAGCAAAGAAACTCCCTCGTAGGCGCGGGGTTTCCACACCGCCTCGTCGGCTACGTCGCCGGTCTCCACCTTCCAGGAGGGGCGGTTGTTCTTGAGTGTCTGTGACGCGTTCGCGTCGAGCTCAACCGCGAGCGCATGCTCGAAGCCCGCCTTCTCCAAGCCTAGTGCCTGACCGCCGGCACCGGCACAGATCTCGACGACGTCGAAGCTAGTCACGAGACTCCTCCTCCAGGGGGTAGGCATGGCGGTCCTGGACCGCCGGGTATCTTGCCGTCAGCGATGCGGCGTCGCCGATGCGCTGCGTAACGGTGGAAACCGGATGTCTGACGAGCTGGCTGACAAGCGAGCCGCGGCCCACGCCCGCGGCCTTTACCCGGCGCCGCTGAATGCGGGCCGGTCGCGAAACATGCAGGCCAACCGGCGCACGAACACCAAACCCGAAGTGCTGCTGCGATCGGCGCTGCATCGGCTTGGCTACCGATACCGGAAAGATCTGCAGCTCAAGCTGGACAGCGTCCGCGTGCGCCCTGACATCGTCTTCACCGGCCGGAAGGTGGCGGTGTTCGTCGACGGGTGTTTCTGGCATGTGTGCCCGGAACATGGCCGTCAGCCCACGACAAACGAGTGGTACTGGACGCCGAAGCTCAGGCGCAACATGGAGCGTGATAGGTCGGTCAACGCCTCCCTAGAGGAGGCTGGTTGGCAGGTTGTCCGCATCTGGGAGCACGAGCCATTACCCAAGGCAATTGAAGCCGTACGCTCTGCATTGGAATGACCGAACATGCGTTCTACTCTATCGGCCGCTTCCCGGTACGCGGCAACCGCCACGCCTGACACATTCGAGTTCAATTCTTCACACTTTCCGCTACTCGACCTCGGCGCGGACCTGCTCGCTGAGCGGACCGTAACCATCCAGGTCAGGTGCGGGAACGGCCACCCAGGCCGCACCGGTCAAATCGAAGCCTAGGTCCTCTGCCAGCTCACGCTGCGCCGGCCACTTGCCGCAAAGTAATTCCAGACCGAAGGGGCGAACGAGTGGCCGGATCGCCCGCACTCTGCGCATGGGATCGTCGCGATTAGCGCAAACCGTCAGAATGACAGCCCGAGGAATAACGACCTGCGGCAATGTCCGGAACAGATGGGTTAAACGCGGCTGCTGTCCCGCGTCGCCAAAGACGACGTCGAGGTCGGCAGGTTCCAGCATTTTCAGCGGGTTCGGCCGCAGTGGCTCCCATCCATAGAGTTCGACTGCATATGCGCGAAGCGCGTTCGCGAGCACCCCTCGCTTGCCGTCGTTGTTCGCGCCGTCCCGCAACCACGCCCGATGCGTACGCATCAGCCATGCCTTATGGCGATCCCTCTCGAGGTCAAGCCGGATGAGCAGTGTTACCCCGCACTGCCCCTCCTTGGGTACGGCCCAGTTGCCGCCGATGGTCCCTTTGATCTCCAGCCCGACACCCGCCACCTCGGTGTCAGGGTGCCTGAGACGAGGCAACTCGAAGTTCTCGATAACGTGGAACTGCAGTTTGGTACCGATGCTGCGCCGTTCGTCGCTGTCGACACGTTCATCGCGGATGTCGAACCTGTGCGTCCGGGCACCGTCGAGGACGTAGTAGATCGCGTCTTCGACCGCGTCTCCGATGAGTTCCGGGGTCCGGCCGAAGATCTCGAACCAGCCATGGACCGCCTGAAGTTCGGAGTCATGCTCAGGGCGGTCGAGAACGTGTACGTCGCCCCTGTCGTTACGACAAGTTTCGCCCGGTGGCGGCGCGGGTCTCCCACGACCGCCAGCGCTGGTGGCCGGCATTTCAAAGAGCGCATCCGCGGCACCGCTGTCCACCCGCGGCACACTACGCGCCGCCGATCGAGCGTGGCGACAGGCGGTGTGTTCCTCGCCTGCCGCCGCTGTGGCGTAGGTCTCGCTACCTAGATGCAGCCGAGTGGAACCTGGGCCGGTTCTCAAGGTTTGGGGGCTGTCGTCGATCGAAGGGAGATCGGTCCCCCCGATCCACGATGAGGCTGGTCATGAAGAACTCTGTGTTCGTGCGGATGCTTGGCGCCGCTGTTCTGGTTGCCGGTGGGGTTGTTGTCACCGGGGCGCCTGCCTCTGCGGCCGCTCTCACCAACGTCGGGTGGTCGATCTCCAAGCCGCACCCTGGGGACTCCGGGGTGCGGTACAGCTGGAACTTCACCACCGCCACGCTGGGCACCATCAGGACCGTCGCCTTTGATGTGCCGGCCGGCACCTCGGGCGGGGCCCTGAGCGTGACCGATGTCTACGGCATCACGGCGGGCGGCACCGCTTCGCTTTCCGGGACCACCGTCACGTACACGATGGCCTCGGGGTTGTCTGTCGGGCCTGGTGTGAACGTGCTGGTGGCGATCGACGGGTTCACCAACACGGCCACGCCGGGGACCTATGCGAGCACGGTCACCACTCAGACGTCCGTGCCGGCGACCATTGACACGGCGGGCAGCAACACCGTGTCCGTCAGCAACAACTCGACGTCGGTCACCGTCAAGGTGGCGCGGTCCACCGGGTTCTCGCTGAACACGACCGGGTTCACCATGATGCTCGACCCGTCGGTGCCGGCTCTGACCGACCGGACGCAGCCCGTCACGCTCAGCGTGATGACCAACGCCGCCAACGGGTACGCGCTGGACACCCGGATCGACCACCAGCTGCAGGGGTCGGGCGCCACCATGGCGGCCAGCTCCGCCGGTAAGGCGACCGGCTTCAGCGGCGGCGCGTTCCCGGTCAACACGTTCGGTTACACCGTGGGCGTGACCGGGGCCGGCACGGCGAACGGGGCGGGCTTCGCGTCCACCGGCTACGTCGGCTACACCACCGCCGGGGAGACCGTGGCGTCCGCCACCGGGCCCACCAACGGTGACACCGTGACCCTGACCAACCGTGCGCGCGTGGACTTCCTGCAGAAGTCGGACGCGTACACCGGCACGGTCACGTACACCGTGACACCTTCCTACTGATGAAGGTCCGGCTCGCGGCGGCGATCGCGGCGACGCTCCTGGCCGTGCCGGCGCCGGTCCAGGCCGCGCCGGGTGGGACCTCCATCTCGGTGGGTGGTCCGGCCGAGCCGGTCGTGATGCGGACCGGTGGGTCGGTCACCACGAGCATCAGGATCACCAACGGTACGAACACCGCCGAGCGCGTCGCCCTGCAGCTGGCCACGTTGACGCCGGAGGACGACGGGCGGCTGTCGGTGGTGGATCGGGCCGACCCGGCGTGGTCGGGACGGGTGGACCTGCCGGCGCAGGTGACGGTTCCGGCCGACGGTGGCATCGAGGTGCCGGTCACGGTGACCGCGCCGGCCTCGCTGCCGGCCGACTACTACCTGATCGGGGTGCTCGCCGAACCGGTGGTCACCACGCCGCGCGAAGGTGTGCAGGTCAACGCCCGGGTCGCCGCCGTGCTCAACATGGACGTGCCGGGGGTGCGGGAACGCGAGGTCAGCGCGGCGTTCGGCTCGCTGCCGCGGTTCCGCTTCGCTTCCGAGTTGACGGGTACGGTCGACGTCAGCAACGTGGGTGACGCCGGCGCGATGACCCGTACGCAGGTCCGCATCGACGACCGCGACGGCCGCAACCTGGCCGTGCTGCCGGTGTCCGGCGAGGACCTCCAACTGCTCCCGGCAGGGACCAAACGCACCCTCGGGTACGCCTGGACGGCGACCGACTGGGTGACCGTGGTGCGTCCGCGGTCCGATGTGTCGTATCTGAACGACGGCGAGATCGTCGGTGATGTGACCGTGCGGGGCAGCCCGATCGTGCTGATCGCCCCGGCGTTCATCGTCACCGTCGCGGCCGCCGTCGCGCTGCTCGTCGGGCTGGCAACCGGCCTGATCGTGGCCCGCCGGCGCCGCCCGGCCATCGCCGCGCGCCACGCCACCAGCTCGCGCAACAAGACCGGCCCGCGTAACAAGACCGGCTCGCGCAACGGAACCGGCCCGCGCAACGCCGGCCCGCGCAGTGAAAACGCCCCACGGCACGCCGCCGCGGGAAGACAAGGGAAGGCCGCGCGATGAGACTGCGCGCGACGCTGGCCGTGGCCGCGTTGGTGGCCGCCCTGGCATACGCGCCTCCGTCCACCGCCGTGGCCTCCGGCGACCTGGTCTCCGTCGGTGGCGTCGCCGGCGCCGGCCCGGCGACGTCGATCGCGGTGAACCCGCGCGGCCTGGCCGTTACCGCCGACGCTCTGTACATCGCCGACCAGCGCAACAGCCTGATCCGCAAGGTCGACCTGGTGTCCGGCGTGGCGTCGGTCGCGGCCGGCACGGCGGCGCAGGGGTTCACCGGCGACGGCGGCCAGGCCACCGTGGCGTCGCTGAACACCCCGACGGACGTGGACGTCTCCGGCACCACGATGTACATCGCGGACAGCCTCAACCACCGGGTCCGCGCGGTGTCGCTGACCACCGGCGTCATCTCCACGGTCACCGGGATCGGCACGAACGCCTCCACGGGTGACGGCGCCGCGGCCACCGCCGCCGCGGTGATGGGTCCGACCGGGATCGCCGTCGACCCGTCGGGCAACATCTTCATCACCGAGCCGTCCGCCGACAAGGTCCGCAAGATCACCGCGGCGACGGGTCTCATCAGCACGTTCGCCACGCCCACCACGCCGCGCGGGATCGACACCGACTCGGCCGGCAACGTCTACGTGACCACCGGGCACACCGTGGTGCGTTATCCGGCCGCCGGCGGCGCGGCGACCACCCTGGCCGGGACCGGCACGGCCGGCTCGGGCGGCGACAACGGCCAGGCCGCCATCGCGCAGCTGAACAACCCGTACGGCGTGACCGTCGACGCGAGCGACAACGTCTACATCGCCGAGACCAGCGGTCACCGCATCCGGCTGATCACGGCGGCCACCGGGATCATCACCACGGTCGCCGGCAACGGCACCGGCGGTCTGCTGGGTGACGGCGCGGCCCCGACGGCTGCCCGGCTCTCGTACCCCGGCGAAGTGGTTGTCGGCCAGGACGGCGCGCTCTACATCGGGCAGTTCTCCACCACCGCGCAGACCCCGATCTACTCCGTGGTCCGCAAGGTCGCGAGCAACGTGATCAGCACGTTCGCGGGCAACGGCTGGTTCGCGTTCTCCGGCGACGGCGGCCAGGCGGCGGATGCCCAGTTCGACAGGCCCGCCGGGATGGCCGTCGATTCGGCCGGGAACCTGTTCGTGGCGGATTCCTACAACAACCGGATCCGCAAGATCGCGCTGGACGGCGTGGTGACCACCGTGGCCGGGTCGGGCAGCGGGTGCACGACGGGCTGCACGACCGCGCTCAGCGTGAAGGACGGTCAGCTCGCCACGACGGCGTTGCTGTACCGGCCGACGAACGTGGCGGTGGACGCCGCCGGCAACCTCTACATCAGCGACGTGGGGCACCGCAGGATCCGCATGGTGGACGCGAACACCGGCCTGATCAGCACGATCGCCGGTACCGGCAGCAGCGGCTGGCAGGCGGACGGCGTCGCGGCGGCGTCCACCAACGTCAGCTCGCCGCAGGGACTGCTGGTGTCCGCGGACGGCACCACGATCACCTTCGCCGACTCGGCCGACCGGCGGATCCGGCAGTTCACGGTGGGCGGCACCATCGCCACCATCGCGGGTACCGGAGTGCAGGGGCGCGTGGACGGCGACGCGCTCACGGTCGCCACCCTCTACCAGCCGATGGACGTGGTGTTCGGCCCGAACGGCGCCCTCTACATCGCCGACGGCACCGGCAACCAGATCCGCCGGCTCAGCAACGGCGTGATCACCACGATCGCCGGCTCGGCCTCCGGCACCGGCGGCGTGACCGGCGACGGCGGCCTGGCCGCGGTGGCGGCCCGGCTGTACAACCCGGCGTCGCTGGCCATCGACCCGGCGGGCAACCTCTACGAGGCCGAGGTCAACGTCGCATCCGGCCTGGTCCGGCGGATCGACCGGAACGGCGTGATCAGCAACATCGCCGGTACGGCCGGCATCACCGGCGGGTACACCGGCAGCGGCGTGTCCACCAGCAGCCGGCTCTTCGCCCCCGGCGGGATGATCTTCGACGCGGCGGGCAACCTCTACATCACCGACCAGAACGCGCAGCGGATCCGGATGGTCCGCCGGGCCACCACGATGGCCACCTGGTGGGTGTCGTCCTATGTACAGTCGGCGACCAACGTCTCGTACGCGTACGACCTGACGACCGTCACCGCGGCCACGCTCGGCTCGATCGCGGTGACCATCCCGACCGGCTCGGGTGGGACGCCGACGGTGAGCGCGGCGTACGGGGTGCCGGCCGGTGGCTCGGTGGTGCGCAGCGGCACGACGGTCACCTACACGCTGCCGGCGCCGCTGGACGTGCCGGTCGGCGTACACATCTATCTGCGGTTCGCGGGGTTGTCGAACCCGGCCACGGGCGTGCAGGCCGGTGGGGTGAGCACGATCAGCAACGTCGGCGCGGTGGTGGACTCGGCGGGGACGAACTCGATCAGCTTCGCCACGTCCGGCACCGCGTACTCGCCGGGCACGCCGCGGGTGGCCACGCTGAGCCAGCCCGCGGCGCTGACGGTTTCGGTCAGCCCGGTGAGCGCCGCGCAGTCGGACCGCACCTCGGCGAGCGCCTGGTCGATCGTCAGCACGGCACCCCGCGGTTACACGCTGACCGTGCAGAGCAGCGGTTTCTCGGGTACGGAGGGCACGCTCACGCCGATCTCCACCGGCATCGCGACGGCCGTGACGTCGGGAACGATCCCGGTCAATCGATTCGGGTACGCGGTGAGCATGTCCGGCACCGGCACGGTCAACGGCACCCTGGGCACGAAGTGGGCCGGCTTCTCGTCGACCCCGGAGCAGATCGTGTCCGCCGCGACGGCCGCTCCCGCCGACACCATCACGCTGAGCATGCGCGCGGAGATCGACTACCTGATGAAGGCCGGCACCTACACCGGCACCGTCACCTACACCTTGACGCCCACCTATTGAGATCGATCGGCCGGGCTGACCTCCGGAATGGTGATCATCAGGTCGTAGGCGTCGAGGATCGGCGCCTGCTGGTAGGTGTCGAGGATGCGCAGGCGGTCCGGGGCGTCGCCGATGCCGGCGGCACGGGCCGGGCGCAGATCCACCGCAGACAGGGTGCCGGGCATCGCCGCCTCGACGCTGCCCGCCTCCGGCGCCGGGAGGTCGGCGCCGACGATCGCCACGCCGCCCGGCGCGTCGGCGTCCGGGCGGTGGGTCAACGTCCGGCCGCCGGCGCAGGTCACGCCGACCGCCACATAGTCCGATCCGAGCCTGGTCGCCAGATGGTGCCCGGCGGCGGAGAGCGGGAAGCCCGGGGACCGCACCGGGGTGCGCTGGATGTGGCTGTTGTGGGCCGCAACGATGATCTTCGCGTCCGGCCCGAGGCGGTCCAGCAGCCAGAACACCGTCTCGGCCATCCCCCGGTCGCGGGCGGCCACCCGCGGGTGCACGGTCGGCGCGCCGCCCTCGCTCGCCACCTGCGCCGCGTAGCCACGCATCGCCTGGTCCAGCAGAACCGCGAGGCGCAGCTCGTGCCGGGCGATCGCGTGGGGTTCGACGCCCGCGGCGGCCCGGTACTCGGGTTCCAGCGCGTCGAACCGGGTCGCCAGCTCGGCGAGAGTCGCGGTGATCCGGTCCCGCTCGGCCGCGTCCAGGCCGAGATAGGCCGCGTACGCCGGCAGCGCGTGCTCACCGGCGTACTTCCCGATCAGCGCGGCCAGGCGGTCCAGGACCGGCTCGGCATCCGGGTCCACTTCCCGCAGGTAGCGGCGGATCCCCTCGATCGCCGGCAACGACGATGAGGTCGAGCCCGGCACGTCGAGTCCGAAGAACCGGACGGGCGGGGTGGCCGCACGCATCCACGCCAGGTGATCGCGCATCTGCGCGCACCGCCCCATGGTGTACGTGATGTTCTCGTCGGCCAGCGTCCGCAGATCCTCGGCTGTTCCGGCGCCGCGCACCCAGGCGTCGACGGCGAGGCCCTCGCTGAACCCGGTCTCCATCGCGTACACCGTGAAGCCCAGCCGCTCGGCCAGGAACCGCTGCAACCGATGCCGCAGCAGGTAGAACTCGCTTACCAGGTGCGCGTTCTCGCCGATGGCGATCACCCGGGCCGCTGCGAGGCGCTCGGCCAGCGGTTCGAGGTCGTCGAGCGGCGCGGCCGGATCCACAGTGGTCAGCGGAATGGCGTGCTCGGCGACGTACCGGGAGAAATCCATCGCGCCAACCTACTCGTGCCTCCTCAGAGGCGGTAGGTACGCGGCTTGGTGCTCGACGCGTTGCCGACCGGGTCGAAGGCATAGAAGGACACCGCGTACGACCTGCCGTAGATGCCGGTGTTCAGCAGGAACGAGAACGGCGCCGACGTGTCGGTGGCCACGATCCGGTTGTTGACCCGCATCTCGACGCGCTGGACGCCGTTCAGGTCGCCGGCCGTCGCCGGGATGCGCAGGAAACCGCGCGGCAGCTTCGTGCCGGTCGCCGGTGCGACGATCGTGATCGTCGGCCGGGTGTTGTCGACCCGGACGACGCGTCGCGAGATGGTCGCGTTGCCCCAGCGGTCCTTGACCGTCCAGGTGAGGATCCGGGCGCCGTCGCCGCCGATCGGCAGCGTCGTGGTGAACGGCGGGGTGATGTCGGTCGCCCCGCCGAGCAACGTCGCCTCGGCCACGCCGGACGGGTCACTCGCAACGATCGTGCTGGTCAGCGTCGTCCCGTTGACGAAAGCCTTGTCGCCGGGGCTGACCGAGCCGACCGTCGGACCCAGGTCGTCCACCTGGAAGGCACTCTGCACCTTGGTGACGTTGCCGGCGCGGTCGGTGAGCTCGAAGTTCAGGTGTCCGCTGTGGCCGAGCGCGTCCCAGTTCAGGGACCACGGCGCGGCGCTCGTCCGGCCGAGCTCGGTGCCGTCGGCGTCGAACATGACGAACTCGACCACGTCGGCGTCCGGGGTCGCCGTGACGACCGTGTCGCCGTGGACCAGGTCGGTCAGGCCAGGCGTGAACGTGGCCGCCGGCGCCTGGGTGTCGACCCGCACCCGGGTGGTCAGCGAACTGACGTTGTCGAAGTTGTCGTAGGCCCGCACGGTCACGTCGGCCTCGGTGTCGTTGAGGTCGGCGGGCGGCTTGAGCAGCACCGGATCGGCCGTTCGCCGCTGCTTCTTGAGCACCACCTTGTTGTTGATCAGCACCTCGATCGAGACCGCGCCGGTGGTGAAGGTCGGCGAGATGAGCTGCTCGATGCCGATCCACTGACCGGCCTCCAGACCGGTGCTGAGCACCAGCGGAGCGGCCGCCGCCGCGGGGGCCGTCAGGCCCGGACCCGCGATCACCACCAAGCCCAGCGCCGTCACCGCGGCCAACTGCCGTGCCTTCACGTCGCGCCCCCGCTCATCGCTGTGCGTTCCCCGTCAGACACGATACGACAGCGTCCACTGTCGACGAGCCAGCCGATCAGTCAGGTTTCCGGCAGTTGAGCGTCCAGGGTGGACGCCTCAGCCGGCCAGCGTTCCGGCCAGGTGCGCGGCCGCGGCGATCGTGGCGGCGTACTGCGCGCCGACCAGCCGGCGGATGGCGATCGGTTCCAGCTCGGCGGCCTTCGCGTCCTCGGCGAGCCAGCCCGCGTACCGCTGCTCCACCTCCGCCAGAGCGGCCCGCGCCGCCGCACGGACATTGCCCACCGCCGCCTCGCCGCGCAACGCCCGCAGCAGGATACCGCCGTAACGCAGCCGCCATTCGTGCACGTTGAGGGCGAGCGACGTGGCCTCGGCGACGGTCGCCGGCCGGTCCGCCGACTGGCGCAGGCTGCGCTCATTGCGAGCCGGGCCGGTCTCGGAGAGGAAGCGCGTGAAGAACCGGGCGGCACGCCAGAACGGCGACTGCGGGGCGAGCAGGTCGTCCCCCACCGCGGCCAGGGTGCGGCTGAGCAGGTCGGCGACGTCGATGAGCTCGGCGGCGTTCGCGGCCAGTGCGTCCCGGTACGAGACACCGGCCGGCGACGTGTCCCCGACGCGCGGGTCATGCCAGTACGGCAGCTCGCTCACCAGCATCAGGGCGCCCCAGCGGTCGGCGTACCAGGTGGTGCTGCCGCCGCGGATCAGCCACGGCTCCCCGCGGGCCATGGTCCGCTCGTAGACCTTCGCCAGGGCGGTCGCCTCGTAGATCGCGTCGTCCAGCACCACCAGGTCGGGCGCCTCCGGCTCACCTCGGTCCAGCGAGATGCCCAGGTGGACGGGCACACCCTGGAGCACCGGGTGCAACGCCGGCTCCGGCCGGCTGAGCCAGTAGTACGCGCCGCCCAGCTCGCTGTTGTGCAGCGAGGCGACCAGGGCCGGCCGGTGCTCGTCGATCAGCCGCATCAGCGCCTGCGTCTCGGCGATCGGCTTGTCGAAGTACGCGCCCTCGTGGTTGATCGGGAACGTCCACTCCACCTGATCCCGTCCGGCCGGGCGGTAGAAGTTCCGCGCGTAGTGCGACCGGGTGAACGGCCCGCGCAGCCAGCCCTCGTTGAGCCGCAGCCCGTCCGGGTCGGCGCAGTCCACGATCCGCCAGCGGTGCCCGAGACGTTCCCGCAGGCCCGGGTCGGCGCATAACCGCTCGGCCAGGTGCAGCGCGGTCAGCCCGCCGATCGGCTCGTTCGGGTGGGGCAGCCCGAAGGCGAGCGCCTCCGGCACCGAGCCGGGCGCCTCACCCGGCCGCCGGTCCACGGTCAGGCACCAGAGCGGGTCGCCCTGCCGCGAACTGCCGCACCGCCGCAACGTCGCCGCCTCCGGGTATTTCTCGGCGATCCGGCGCAGCCCCGCGTGCAGCTCGTCCACCCCCGCGAACGCCGGATAGTCCGGCACCGTGTCGAGTTCGGTGAGCAGCCAGTCGGGGAGGGCGTCGATCATCCGCCCATCCTTACGAAGAGTGCGCCGATGAGACCAGACGGTCACAGCGGTGTTCCGGTCGCCGTCAATCCGATAAACGCACTGGTCGACGGGTCCGGAGTCCGATTGTGATCTCCCTCTGAGTTGACGTTCTCCAGGCCGGCACGACCAGTCAACCTGTTCTGTGGCACCCGCAATGACCGTTACCACGAGGTTCCCGGTCGGGCCGGCATCCGCCGGCCGCCGCAAGATCGTGACCGCGCCGTCACGTGACGTTGTCCTCCCGTATACCGGGGGATCCTCCCGGATGCCGGGACGTCATCCGGCGGCCTTTCGGAACTCGCCGTCGGTCAGCAACGGGACCACCGAGCTGCTGTCGATCTCGGCGGCGATCGCCACGTCCTCCGGGAAGCCGCCGGCGATGAGCTCACGGCCGCTGACCGTCGCCGTCAGGTCGCCCGGCTCGGCGGCAGCCGCGGTCAGCGCCTCCGGCGAGGCCTCCGAGAGGTCCAGGCCGCGCAGGACGGCCGCGGCGCCCCACAGGTCCTCGACGGCCGGGCGCAGCGAGCCGTCCGGCCAGTGCTCGCCGCCCGCCACCACGGCCACCGCCACGTCGCCCTGAGCCGCGATCCACCCGGCCACCGCGGCGGCGTTGCGCAGGGAGGCGGCCACGACGCGGGCCCGGCCGGCGGCCAGGGTGAGCGCGATCGTCGAGCCGTTCGGCGACGGCAGGACTACGCGTGCTCCGGGCGTACCCCCCTGGCGAAGAGTGACCGGCGACAAGCTGAAGTCGCCCGGGCCGGCCGCGCGCCGTCCCAGAGCCAGCGCCGCGTCCTTCTCCTGCGCGTAGCGCGCGGCCGTCTCGTCGTTCCAGCGGTACGGCAGGACCACCATCCCGGTGTCCAGGGCGACGGTCACCGACGTGGTGAAGGACAGCACGTCGACGACCACCACGATGTCGGCGTTCCGGCTGATCACCCGGCCGCCGGTGAGACCCCACTCGAAGCTGACTCGCACGGCTGGGGATTATGCGCGAAGCGCCTTGACCAGCGGCAACGCCGCACCCAGCGCAACCAGGACGATCACCGCCGTGAACCCCACCAGCGCGGCGGTCAGCGACACCGACAACGTCGCGACCCCGAGCCCCACCACCGGCACGGCGAGCCCGATGTAGCCGGCCAGGAAGATCCCCGCCAGCACTTCTCCCCGGTGCGCCGCCGAGGCCAGCGACCCCGCCACCGCCAGCGCCGCCTTGAACAGCACCCCCGCGCCGCCCCCGCCGAGCACCCCTCCGGCGAAGAACCATCCGAGCGACCCCGACCCCGCGACGACCACCGTCACCATGACGATCCCGATCACCAGCAGACCGGCGCCGAGACCGACCTGGGTCCGCAGGCTGACCGTCCGCAGGGCGATCTGCCCGACCACCGCGGCGGCGAAGGCCACGAACACCACCGACCCCGCGACCGCCCGCGACGTGATGTGCAGTTGCCCGGAGACGAACCCCGGCACCAGGGACGTGAACAACCCGAGCACCGCGAACGCGGCGAAGGCGATCCCACCGGCGAGGTAGAAGCGTCCCCGGGCGTCGTGCGGCACCCGTACCCGCTGCGGGCGGTAGGCGGGCCGGACCGCGGGGACGTCGGCGGTCTCCGGCACCAGCCCCACCCCGACGAGCGCCAGCGCGAGCAGCACGAGGAACACCACGAACGGGGTGACGAGGGGCGCGGGGATCCATTCGGCGAGGGCACCGGACAGCAGGGCGCCGACGCCGAAACCGCCGATGTTCGCCGCCGTGGCCACGATCTGGCCGCGGGCCACGCCGGCGCCGGGGCGGGCGGTCAGGTGCAGTTCGAGGATGTGCGCGGTGATGGTCGCCGTCAGCATGCCGATGCCCAGCCCGGAGATGAGGCGCGCCAGGATCAGGCCGGGCAGGGCGGGCCACAGCAGGAAGAGGACGGCCGAGGCGAGTTCGAGGGCGACGGCGGGCAGCAGGATGCGCCGCCGGCCGAGAGTGTCGCCCAGATGCCCGGCGAGGAAGAGGCTGACCGCAACCCCTACCGCGTACGCGGCGAAGGCGATCGTCACGGCGAACGTCGAGAAGCCGTCGCGCTGCTGGTAGAGGGCCCAGAGCGGGGTCGGCACGGTGCTGTACGCCATGACGATGAGGAACGCGCCGGCGGCGATCCAGAAACCGGCGCCGTGGCTGACCGCCTGCCGCCGTGCGGAGAGAAGGACCATGTCACGAGCTTCCGCCGCCACACCCATCGCGTCCAACGCTAAAATGCGATGAGATTGATCGGGGAAGCAGATGGGTCGGAAGGGCAGATGGAACGACGTCAGCTCGAGGTGTTCGCCGCCGTGGCGCGGGCGGGCAGCTTCACCCGCGCGGCCGGCGAACTGCATCTGGTGCAGTCGGCCGTCTCCGCGACCGTCGCCGCGCTCGAGACCGATCTGGGCGAGCGCCTGTTCGACCGCACCACGCGGCGGGTGCAGCTCACGGCGGCCGGCCAGGCGCTGCTGCCCCGGGCGACGGCGATCCTGGATTCCTTCCAGGCGGCCAGGGACGCGGTCGACGCGGTGCGCGGCGGCCTGTCGGGGTCGGTGCGCATCGGCTACATGACGAACGTGACGCTCTTCGACATTCCGCATCTGCTCGGCCGCTTCAACGCCGACCACCCGGCCGTCACCATGCACCTGGCGCCGGCGGCGACCGGCACCGCGGGACTGGCCGAGGGCCTGCGCCGCGGCGACCTCGACCTGGCCTTCCTGGCCGCCACACCGGAGGACTACCCGGACCTGGACGTGCAGGTGCTGGCGTCGTCGGCGCTGGGGCTGGGGGTGGCGGCACGAGATCCGCTGGCCGCCAGGACGACCATCCCGCTGGCCGGCACCGCTGGGCTCCGCTTCGTCGACTTCCGGGCCGGGTTCGCCAACCGCACCCTGGTCGACGCCGAGTTCCGGCGCCGCGGGCTGTGGCGGGACATCCGGATCGAGACGTCGGACACCAACGACACGGCCGCCCTCGTCCGCAACGGGCTCGGCGTCGCCTTCCTGCCCAGGTACCTGGTCGAGGGCGACGACAGCATTCACCTGATCGAGATCGAGGACGCCACCCTGGAGATGAACGTGAGCGTGGCGACCGTTCGCGACCGGACCCTCAGCGCGGCAGCGCAGAGCTTGGCGAGGATGGCGTACCGAAGGCGGTGAAGTTGTTCAGGGCGGCCAGCACGCTGGTCAAGTGGGCTCGCATGGCCTCCTCGGCCGCCACGGGGTCACGCGCGGCGATGGCGTCGATGATGGCCAGATGCTCGGGCAGGGACGTGAACGGGCGGCCGGGCATCAGGGAGAGCCGGAACTGGTGGCGGACCATCTGGCCGTGCAGCTGCTCGATGATCCGGCTGGCGGACGTGTGGCGCGCGATGGCGCGTACGCGGGAATGCAGTTGGGCGTTGAGATCCGAATAGCGCAACATGTCCGCCCGGCCGACCGCCGACTGCATCTCCTCACCGAGCGCGCGCAGCGCCGCGACCTCGTCCTCGGTGACCCGCTCAGCGGCGCGCGCGGCGATCAGCCCCTCGATCGCGCGGCGCAGCTCGGTGATCTCGATGGCCTCGTCGAGCGACACCTCCCGCACCCGGGCGCCGCGGTTCGGCTGGAGCTCGACCAAGCCCTCGGTCGCCAGCTTCGTGAACGCGTTGCGTAACACGAACCGGCTCGTGGAGAACCGCTCGGCCAGCTCGGTCTCGATCAACCGCTGGCGAGGGGCGTATTCCCCACGCAGGATCGCGTCACGCAACTCCGACAGGACGTCACTCATGGTGAGATGTTATTCAAGAATCCTTCTTGGCCTGCTGAACCAAGGTCCAGACCTGACTGCGGATTTCGGCGAACGCCGGCGAGGAGCGCGTCTCCAGCTGAGTGCGTTCCTCGGGGAGATCGACGGGTACGTCGGCGAGCACGGTCGTCGGCCGGTTGGAGAGCACCAGCACCCGCTGACCCAGGTACACCGACTCGTCGATGTCGTGGGTCACGAACACGATCGTGATGCCGAGACGGCGCCACAAGGTGCGTACCAGGTCCTCGAGGTCGGCCCGGGTCTGCGCGTCGACGGCGGCGAACGGCTCGTCCATCAGCAGGACGCTCGGCTCGTACGCGATGGCCCGCGCGATCGCCACCCGCTGCTGCATCCCGCCGGAGAGCTGCCACGGGTGCGCGTCGGCGCTGTCGCTCAGCCCGACCGCCTCCAAGGCCGCCTCGGCCGACTTCCGGAAGGCCGGGCGCGACTTGATGGGCAGTTCCACGTTCTTGCGTACGGTCAGCCACGGGAAGAGGCTGCGCCCGTACTCCTGAAAGACCACCGCCATCCCGGGTGGAGGCTCGGTGACCGGCACGCCGTCCAGGCGCACCTGCCCGCCGGACGAGTCGAGCAGCCCGGCGATGCAACGCAGCAGCGTGGTCTTGCCGGCGCCGGACGGGCCGACCACGCAGACCAGTTCGCCCTGCTGCACCTTGAACGTCAGATCGCGGATCGCCTCCACGTCCCGGCCGTGGCCGGTGTACGTCTTGGCGAGCCCGTCCACGTCGAGGCTGACGGCCATCTTCACCCTTTCCGTTCCGCCTGCCGCTGGCCGTGGTACCAGGCCAGCGTCCAGTTCTCCACCAGCCGGAACAACACCGACAGGACGACACCGAGCAGGCCCAGCAGAATGATGCCGGTCCACATCTCGGGCACCTCGAAACCCCGCTGGAACTGCACGATCGTCGCCCCCAGCCCCCGGTTGGCGCCGAACAGCTCGCTGATCACCATCAGGATCACCCCGATGGACAGGGCCTGCCGCGCGCCGGTGACGATGCGCGGGCTGGCGCCACGCAGCACCACGTGCAGGAACCGGTCGACCGGGCCGAGCCGGTACGAGCGCGCGGTGTCCCGCAGCACCTCGTCCACCGACCGGACGCCGTCCACCGTGTTCAGCAGGATCGGCCACAGACAGCCCAGCGCGATCGTGACGATCTTGCTGGTCCACCCGGTGTACCCGGCGAACAGCGCGATCACCGGGATCAGCACCGGCGGCGGGAGGGCCCGGAAGAACTCCAGCACCGGCTCGGCCATCGCCCGCAACGTCCGGAACGAGCCGATCGCGACGCCCAGCACCACGCCGCCGACCAGGGCGATCAGGTAGCCGATGGCCAGCCGGGCCAGGCTGGGCAGCACGTCACCGACGATCCGGTCGGCGTTCCAGGTCTCCGGGAACACCGCCAGCACCGTGGACAGCGGCGGCCAGAAGAAGCTGCCCGCCAGCGCCGACACCACCCACCAGACGGCGATCAGGACGGCCGGCAGGGCGACGGCGAGCAGGACACGTCTCATGCCTCGCTCCGGATGCTCGTGTGCCAGCGCAGGGTGCGCCGTTCGACCGCCCGCGCGCCCACGTTGACCACGACCCCGATCAAACCCACGACCAGGACCAGCGCGTACGTGTCGGGCACGGCGCCGGACGACTGGGCGACGCCGATCGCGCGGCCCAGTCCCGGCACGCCGACGATCAGCTCGGCGGTGATCTCCAGGATCAGGGCGACCGCGGCGGCGAGGCGGAAACCCGTCATCACGTACGGCAGCGCGGTCGGCCAGACCACAGTGCGCACGATCCCCCAGCGGCTGAACCGGAACGACCGCGCGGTGTCCCGGACCACCGGGTCGACGTCCGCGACGCCGTAGAGCACCTGCACCAGCACCTGCCAGAACGCCGCGTAGACGACCAGCACCAGCGCCGACTGGATCCGGCTGCCGTAGATCAGCACGACCAGCGGGATCAACGCGACCGACGGGATCGGCCGGAGAAACTCGATGGTCGAGGCGGTGACCGCGCGCAGGAACGGCACGCTGCCGATCAGCACGCCCGCCAGGACCCCGGCGATCATCGCGATGGCCAGGCCGAGCGCCCAGCCGCCGAGCGTCTGCCCGAGCGCCAGCCAGAAGTCGCCCTCGACGACCTGGCGGCCGAGCGCGCGGACCATCGTGGTGAACGGCGGCAGGAACCGCGCGTCCACCAAGCCCGCCCGCGGCACGATCTCGGCGGCGGCCGCCACGATCGCGATGCCGGCCAGGGGCTTCCACAGCCTCATGTCAGGTCTTTTTTGTTTCTCAAGTCTTTTGATTTCTCAGGGGATCAGCTTGGCCAGGTCGGGGTCCTTGGTGATCAGACCGTCCGTCTTGGCCATGTCCAGCAGTTTCTGCACGGCCGGCCGGTCGATCTCGGACGGCCACTTCGGCAGGACCAGTTTCTGCTGTACGGCCGGCTCGAGCTTCAAGTAGTCGGAGAGGACAGCGCGCGCCTCCTCGGGGTGGCTGTTCGCGTAGTCCAGCGACTTCTTCATCGCCGTGGTGAAGCCGGTGACCGCCTTCGGGTTCTGGGCGGCGAACTGCTCCGAGGTGAAGTAGAGCGCGACCACCAGCCCGGTCACGTTGTCCACGATCGGCACATCGCCGCGTTCCTTGACGATGGTCAGGAACGGCTCGACGAGCTGACCGGCGTCCACGTCGCCCTTGGCGATCGCCTCCGGGATCTGCGGGAACGGCAGCTCGACGAACGTGACGCTCTTCGGGTCGGCGCCGGCCTCCCGGACCGCGTTGCTGACGGTCAGCGTGTTGATGTTCTTCAGCGTGTTCACCGCGACGCGCTTGCCGGCCAGGTCCTTCGCCGACTTGATCGGGCTGCCCTTCTTGACGACGACCGCGCCGAAGTCCTTGCCCGGCTCGTTCGTCGACGAGTTGCCCGGGGCGACGACCCGGAGCGGCAGGCCCTGGGAGCCGGCCAGCAGCAGGGAGGCGGTGTTGCTGAAGCCGAACTGGTACTGCCCACTCACGACACCCGGGATGATCGCGGCGCCACCCTGCGCGGTCTGGACGGTGATCTCGAGCTTCTCCGCAGCGAAGAAACCCTTCTTGATGCCGAGATAAACCGGTGCGACATCGACGATCGGGATCAGTCCGATGGTGACCTTGGTGGTGCCGTCAGAGGTGGTCTCGGCGCCGCCGCCACCACCGCACGCAGCGGTGAGCAGGGCAAACGCCGCGACGAGGGCGATTTTGGCGCGAACCATGGATCCTCCTTGGACGGTGGCGGAGGGAGAACCGACGTCGCGCACCTTACACACATTGTTGACAAAATTGAAGCCAATGTTATACACGATCGTTGACACAGTTGTTGACAATGCTTAGCGTGGCGACATGGCCAGTCACTACGTCGTACGAGATGTGGACCGGGCCGACCCGGCCGTAATCGCCGCGCTGCGCGACGCCGGGGTCGCCACCGCGCACGAGGCCGCCGGGCGCATCGGCCTGCTCGGGCCGTCGATCCAGGCCCGCCAGGCCGGCAGCGCGATCGCCGGCTCCGCGATCACCGTGACCTGCCACCCCGGCGACAACCTGATGATCCACGCGGCCGTCGAGGTGTGCCGCCCCGGCGACGTGCTCGTGGTGACCACCACGTCACCCTCCACTGACGGGATGTTCGGCGACCTGCTGGCCACCTCACTGCTGGCCCGCGGCGTGATCGGACTGGTCAGCGACGCCGGGGTCCGCGACATCGCGTCGCTGCGCGGCATGGACTTCCCGGTCTGGTCGCGGGCGGTGCACGCCCAGGGCACGGTCAAGGCGAGCCCCGGCTCGGTGAACGTCCCCGTCGTCGCCGCCGGCCAGCTCGTCCGCCCCGGCGACATCGTGATCGCCGACGACGACGGGGTGTGCGTCCTACCGGCGTCGCGGGGCCCCGAGGTGGCCGCCGCCGCGGCGAAGCGCATCGCGAACGAGGCGGAGAAGCGCGAGAAGCTGGCCGCCGGAACCCTCGGCGTCGACATGTACAACCTGCGGCCCCTGCTGGCCGACCTCGGCGTCGAATACGTGGACCGCCTCCCGGACGACGGCCGAGCATGACCGCCGACCGTCCATCGGCGAACACGACTCCAGCGCCCGAGCGGGCCGCGCACGCACCTAGTTCTACGGCCGTGCCTGCACCTTCTTCTGCGCCCGCGCTCTCTCCCGCGCCTGCACCTGCGCCCGCGCCCGCGCCCTCTCCCGCACCCGCACCTTCTTCAGCACCCGCGTCGGTGCCGGAGGCCGACGGTGGCGGTGTCCGGTGCATGCAGATGCGCGGGGGCAGTTCCAAGGGTGCCTACTTCCTCGCGGCGGACCTGCCGGCCGATCCTGCGGCCCGGGATGATCTGTTGCTGCGGATCATGGGCTCGCCGGATGAACGGCAGATCGACGGCCTCGGCGGCGGTCACCCGCTGACCAGCAAGATCGCGGTCGTCTCACCCTCCGACGACCCGGAAGCCGACGTCGACTACCTCTTCCTCCAGGTAGTCCCCGGCAAGCCGATGGTCACCGACGCTCAGACGTGCGGCAACCTGCTGGCCGGGGTCGGCCCGTTCGCCATCGAGCGCGGCCTGGTCCACCCCGCCGGCGACACCACCGAGGTACGCATCCGCATCCTGAACCCGACAATCGCCTTCGCGCGGGCACGGGTACAGACACCTGACGAACGCGTTCGTTATGACGGCGACACGGTGATGGCCGGGACGCCGTTCCCCGCCGCGCCGATCGACCTGACCTTCCCCGGCGACGGCACGTCGATCTTCCCCACGGGCCGCCCCTCGGACCGTTTCGCCGGCCTGGAGGTGACTTGCGTCAACGCAGGGATGCCCGTGGTGCTGGTCCGGGCGACCGACCTCGGGCTACGCGGCGACGAGTCGCCGTCCACCCTGGAGGAAGACGCGGACCTGCGCAAACGGGTCGAGAAGTTGCGGCTCGAGGCCGGTCAGGCAATGGGCCTGGGCGACGTGACCGCAGCAACCGTCCCTAAGATCAGCATCATCTCGGCGCCGCGCGGCGACGGCACAGTCACCACGCGCACGTTCATCCCGCACCGGGTCCACGCCGCAATCGGCGTACTCGGAGCCGTATCCGTCGCCGCCGCCATCCGCACCCCGGGAACGAACGCGTTCGCCTCACGCAACGAACACGTTCGCGCCGACCACCCCGCACTGTCGAACACGTTCGTCACGAACAACAAGGACGATCGCGCGGACCACTCCAACCGCGCCACCGGAACGAACGCGCCCGTCACCCACGACAAACACGACCACTCCAACCGCACCGCCGGAACGAACACGTTCGTCACCCACCACGAACACGACCACCCCGACCGCACCGTAGGAACGAACACGTTCGTCACCCACCACGAACACGACCACCCCGACCGCACCGCCGGAACGAACACGTTCGTGGTGGATGACGAACGCGTTCGGATTGAGCACCCCACCGGGAGCTTTGATGTTGCGGTCGCGCTTGAGGGTGACCGGCTGCGGGAGAGCTCGGTGGTGCGCACGGCGCGCAAGCTGTCCGACGGCCTGGTCTGGCCCCGACCCGGGACGGAGTCCCCGTGACCGGAGTCCGCATGACCGCGACCCACGACACCGCGACCCACGAGGCCGTGACCCCAGACACCGTGACCGCAGACACCGTGACCCACGACGCGAGGCAGTGGACGATCGCGGTGCTCGGACTTGGGGAAGCGGGCGGCGAGATCGCTCGGGACCTGGTCGGTGGGGGTGCCGACGTGCGGGGCTTTGATCCCGCGGTCTCGCCCCCGAACGGGGTCGTCGTGCGGGTCAGTGACGCCGATGCGGTGCGGGACGCTGATCTTGTACTGAGTGTTAACAGCTCGCACGACGCGATGCCCGCGCTCGAGGCTTCGCTGGCGGCTCTGCGGCCGGGCACCATCTGGGCCGACCTCAACACCGCGGCGCCGGATCTCAAGGCGTCTCTGGCCTCGATGGCCGCTGGGCGGGACGTTGCCGTCGTGGATGTGGCGCTCATGTCGCCGGTGCCGGGCAAGGGGCTGCGCACGCCGATGCTGGTCTCCGGTGAACGGGCCGCGGACTTCGCCGGCGTGTGGACCGCGCTCGGCGGGTCGGTGACCGTTCAGGACGGGCCCGCTGGTGCCGCTATCGGGCGCAAGCTGCTGCGGAGCGTGTTCTACAAGGGACTCGCCGCGGCTGTGGTGGAGGCTCTGGCCGCGGCCGAGGCGGCCGGGTGCGTGGATTGGCTGCGCGGGAACATCTCCGGCGAGCTGGCCGGCTTCGACGAGCGGACCATCGACCGGCTCGTGAACGGCACGCACCAGCATGCGAGGCGGCGGGCCGACGAGATGGCCGCCGCCACCGAGCAGCTGCGCTCGCTGGGTGTCGAACCTCGCATCGCCGCCGCCGCGCGGGATCTGCTCATCGAACTCCGGGAGGCGCAATGATCATCGACTGCCACGGTCACTACACGACCGCCCCGGAAGCGCACACCGCTTGGCGTACGGCCCAGCAGGCCGCCTTCCGCGACGGGACCGCGCCCCCGGCGTACCCGGGCATCTCCGACGACGAGATCCGCGCCTCGGTCGAGGGCAGCCAGTTGCGCCTGATGGACGAGCGCGGCATCGACCTGACGATCTTCTCGCCGCGCGCCTCGGCGATGGGGCATCACTTCGGTGACGAAGGGGTCAGCCTGGCGTGGACCCGGGCCTGCAACGACCTGATCGCGCGGGTGACCGGGCTGTTCCCGGGCCGGTTCGCGGGTGTGTGCCAGTTGCCGCAGTCCTCGGGCGTACCCATCGCCCGGTCTGTCCCTGAGCTCCGCCGCTGCGTGACCGAACTGGGTTTCGTCGGCTGCAACCTCAACCCGGACCCGAGCGGCGGGCACTGGACGTCGGCCCCGCTCACCGACGAGAGCTGGTATCCGCTCTACGAGGCGATGGTCGAGCTGGACGTACCGGCCATGGTGCACGTGTCGGCCGTGACCAACGACAACTTCCACGCCACCGGCTCGCACTACTTGAACGCGGACACCACCGCGTTCATGCAGTTCCTGCAGTCTGACCTGTTCGAGCGCTTCCCGGGGCTGCGGTTCGTCATCCCGCACGGCGGCGGCGCGGTGCCGTACCACTGGGGGCGGTTCCGCGGGCTGGCCGACATGCTCGACCGGCCGCCGCTGGAGTCCTTGTCGGGCAACGTCTTCTTCGACACCTGCGTCTATCACCAGCCCGGCATCGACCTGCTCTTCTCGGTCATCGACACGGGCAACATCCTGTTCGGCTCGGAGATGGTGGGCGCGGTGCGCGGGATCGACCCGCGGACCGGCCACCACTTCGACGACACCCGCCGGTATGTGGACGCGCTGGGCCTGTCCGCCGCCGACCTGGGGAAGGTCTATTCCTCGAACGCCCGTCTGGTCTATCCGAGGCTTCCCGTCTGAGGGTGACCGCCTGGAATTTCCTCGCGTTCCCCGGTAGGGATCGGGGAGATCCCACGCGGAGTTCCCCGGTCGCCGACGCGGCCGGGGAACTCCGCGTTGAAGCGGAAATCGCTGAAACGTGTCAGCACGGCCCCGGGGGACCGGCCAGCAAACTGGGTGTTGTCTGGATCACAAGTTGTTCATAGGATCGAAGAACGTCACTTTGAACGTTTCAAAATGACATTGCCTATCGGCACGCTCTCACCACCGAGAGGGGAATCCGCATGGGTCGCTCAGCCCTGCGCAGACACCTGTCCCTGCTAGCCACCGTCTCCCTGGTGACCGCCCTCGCAGCGGTCCCCGCCCAAGAAGCACAAGCAGCGGTCACCACGCCCGTCGCGCTGACCGGCGCCCACTGGATCTGGTACCCGGAGGGCTCCCCGGAAACCGACGCACCGGTCGCCACCCGCTATCTGCGGCGCACCTTCACCGCGCCGAGCGGCCCCTACACCGACGCCCAGCTCGTCGTCACCGGCGACGACACCGTGGACGTCTGGCTCAACGGCACCTGGCTCAGCGGCGCCCCACGCGGGACCGACGCCTGGCGCACCGCGATCTACGTGGACCTCGCCGGTTCCCTGAAGGCCGGCGAGAACACCCTGGTGATCGCCGCGCGCAACGACGCCGGCCCGGCCGGGGTCCTCGGCCGCGTCAAAATCAATGACCAGGAGTTCGTCACCGACGGCCAGTGGCAGGCAAGCCAGAGTGTGAACGAGCAACTCGCCGGCACCTTCGTCGCGGCGCGTGACCTGGGCCTGTACGGAATCGGGCCCTGGCGGACCGTCAACCGGCCGGACCCCACCATGGCCTCGCCCGTCACCGTGGGCGGGCTGACCACCGAACGGCGCACCGACCCGATCGGGATCGACGCACCGCAACCCCGCCTCGGGTGGCGGCTCGTCACCGGCACCAGAAGCCAGATCCAGGGCCGCTACCAGGTGCAGGTCGGCACCAGCGACGGCGGCGCCAACGTCTGGGACAGCGGCATGGTGGCGAGCAACCGGTCGTCCGACGTGGTCTACGGCGGACCGGCGCTCACGGCCAACACCACCTACTACTGGCGGGTGCGCGTCTGGGACGGGCAGGGACGGCCGAGCCCGTGGAGCGCCGGCGCGCGCTTCGACACCGGGCTGACGGCCGGCTGGACCGCGGACTTCATCGGCAAGCCGGGCACCGCGTCGGTCACCGGGGCGTCCTGGATCTGGTACCCCGAAGGCGATCCGGCGGTCGAAGTGCCGGCCGGGACGCGATACTTCCGGCGTACGTTCACCTCGGCGAGCGCCACCCGGGCGACGCTCGTGGTGACCGGCGACGACTCCGCCGACGTGTGGGTCAACGGCCGGCCGGTGACCAGCTCGCCACGCGTCGCCGACTCGTGGAAACGGGCCGCCACCGCCGAGATCTCCCTGGTCGCGGGCACCAACACGATCGCGGTCAGCTCGACCAACTCCGCGGCGGGACCGGCGGGGCTGCTGCTGAAGGTCGGCACCGTCGTCACGGACGGCTCATGGAAGGCCTCGCAGACCGGACCCGCCGGCTGGGAGCAGCCCGGATTCAACGACAGCGGCTGGGCGGCCGCACGGGTGACCGCGGCGTACGGCGGTGGCCCGTGGGGCACACAGGTGGTGGTGCCGAGCGCATCCCCGTACCTCCGCAAAGGTTTTGACGTGGCGAAGCCGGTGGCACGGGCACGGCTCTTCACCACGGCGCTCGGGCTGCAAGACACCTACCTGAACGGCGCGCGCGTCGGGGTGGAACGGCTCGACCCGGGCTGGACCGAATACACGAAGCGGCTGCAGTACCGCGGCTACGACGTCACCAGCGCGATCAGGAGCGGCCGCAACGCCCTCGGCGCGGTCATCGGCAACGGCTGGTTCAGCGGCAACATCGGCTTCGCCGGCAGCCAGCGGTACGGCACCTCGCCCTGGTACTCCGCGCAGCTGGTCATCCAGTACACCGACGGCACCTCGACGACGGTCAGCACCGACTCGTCGTGGCGCACCTCGACCGCGGACATCCGGGCCGACGACCTCTACGCGGGCGAGGACCAGGACGCACGCCTGGCCATCGCCGGCTGGAACACGCCCGGCTTCGACGACGCGAGCTGGGCGCCGGTCACCCTGCGCACGGCGGCCAAACCCCGCCTGGTCGCGGCGCTCGACCCGGGCGTAGTCGTACAGCAGGAATTGGCGCCGCGCGCCATCACCCAGCCCAAGCCCGGCGTCTACGTTCTCGACCTCGGGCAGAACTTCGCAGGATGGAACAGGCTCCGGGTACGCGGAGCGGCCGGCACCCGGGTGATGGTGCGGCACGCGGAAATCCTGAACGCCGACGGCACCATCTACACCACCAACCTGCGGGCGGCCCAGGCCACCGACACGTTCACGCTGGCCGGAACGGGCGCCGACGAGGTGTTCGAACCGCGGTTCACCGTGCACGGCTACCGGTACGTGGAACTGACCGGCCTGCCCGCCGCACCGACCACGGCCACCCTGACCGGGCTCGCCGCCTGGACAGCGGGCGCCGCCACCGGCACGTTCACCACCTCGGACGCGCTGGTCAACCAGGTGCAGCACAACATCCTGTGGGGCGCGCGCTCCAACCTGCTCTCCATCCCGACCGACTGCCCGCAACGCGACGAGCGGCTCGGCTGGACCGGAGACATCGCCGCGTTCGCCGCCACCTCGACATTCAATTTCGACACGTACGGGCTGCTCGACAAATTCTCCGACGACCTGGTCGACGCCCAGCGGGCCAACGGCGCCTTCACCGACGTCGTACCGGACGTCACCGACGGCGCGGGCAAGGCAGGGTGGGGCGACGCCGGCGTGATCGTGCCCTACCAGGTCTGGCAGCGGTACGGCGACGTGCGCGTCATCGACGAGAACTTCCCGGCCATGGTGCGCTGGGTCGAGTTCCTGCGCTCCACGGCCGGCGCCGACCTGATCCGCAACCAGGACACCTTCGGCGACTGGCTGAACGTCAACGACAACACCGCCAACGACCTGACCAGCACGGCGTACTTCGGCTGGTCGGCCCGCCTGGTGTCCCGGATGGCCGCGGCGACCGGCCGCACCTCCGACGCCAACCGCTTCTCTTTGCTGGCCGACCAGATCGCGGCCGCGTTCACCGCGAAGTTCGTCCGCGCCGACGGCACCGTGGGCAGCAATAGCCAGACCGGGTACGTGCTGGCACTCGCCTTCGGTCTCGTTCCGGCTGACCGCACCCAGGCGGTGGCCGACAAGCTGGCCGCCAAGGTGGCATCCGTCGGCGGCCACCTGTCGGTCGGCTTCATGGGCGTCGAAGGCCTGCTGCCGGTCCTGGCCGAACACGGGCACCTGGACACGGCGTACCAGATCCTGCAACAGCCCGGCTATCCCGGCTGGGGCTACATGAACAGCCGCGGCGCCACCACCATCTGGGAACGCTGGGACGGGATCCGGCCCGACGGGACGCTGCAGGACCCCGGGATGAACTCGTTCAACCACTACGGGCTCGGGTCGGTGGGCGACTGGCTCTACCGGACCATCGGCGGGGTGGCGCCGGCATCACCGGGCTACCAGCGGATTCTGATCGCGCCGCAACCTGGGGGTGGGCTGACCACGGCTTCGTCGGATCTGACCACTGTGTACGGGCAGACGGGCAGCTCGTGGACCAAGTCGGGCGGGACGCTCACGTTGCGGGTGACGATTCCGCCCAACACCACGGCTACGGTACGGGTGCCCGGCAGTTCTGTTACGGCTCCGCCGGAGGCTGTTCGGTTGGGCGGGTCCTCCTATGCGCTGGGGGCGGGTAGTTACGTGTTCACGGCACCGGCCTGACGGCTGGGCAGTGCGCCGCCGGGCAGCCCACCTGCCCGGCGGCGTTCCGCTTCCACTCCCCTTCCGCTTCCAGCCCCCTCCCGCTTCCAATTCCGAGAGCGGTCCGACCTACCACTGCCCCCGCATTAGTGGTAGCCGGACACCCGATCCGGCGGGCGACCCACCACCGTCGCGGGCAGTGGTAGCGAGACATGCCATCCGCGGCCGGATACCGTCGTGACCTACCACGCGCGGCAATGGTGGTGGGCGAGCGCGCCATCGCCGCCCAGATGCCGCCCAGACCTACCACCGCCACCCGGACCCACCACCGCCACCCGGACCCACCACCGCCACCCGGAGCTACCACTGCCGCCCGGAGCTACCACTGCCGCTTGGCGCTACCAGCGTGCAGGGCGCGAGCGGCGGCAGCGACCGCGATCCGCGCCCCCGCCGGCATGGCTACCCGCCTCGACCCACCGCCCCGCGCAAGCGGTAGTGGAGAGCAAGAACGAGCACGGCGCCGGGCCGGTCAGCTCGCGTGACTTCCCAGCTCGACGAGCAGGACGCCGGCCATAACCAGGGCGATGCCGCCGATCATGGTGCGGTTCAGCGGTTCCTTGAAGGCGAAGCGGGCGATGATCGCGGTCCCGGCGATGCCCACCGCAGACCAGACGCCGTAGGCGACGCCCAGTGCGATTCCCCCGCTCAACGCCAGCGAGAGCAGTACGAAAGAGACGACGTAACCGGCGATGGACACGCCAACCCAGGCAAGTCGCCGAAAGCCGTCCGACGCGCGCAGGGCCATGGTCGCGGCGATCTCCAGAGCGATGGCAAAGGAGAGATAGACCCAGGTCATGTCAGATCTCCGGTCGCCGGTGTCGATGAGTCCTCGTCGGCCGGCGTCCGAGCCGCTGGAATGAAAGGCGCGGGCGCGGCAGGCGCGGGCGCGGCAGGCGCAGGCGCGGGCGCGGCAGGCGCAGGCGCGGGCGCGGCAGGCGCAGGCGCGGGCGCGGCAGGCGCAGGCGCGGGCGCGGCAGGCGCAGGCGTCGGCTCGTGGTTGGTCGGCGGGTGGGAGCCCATCTCGATCAGGAGGACGCCGCCGATGATGGCCGCGAAGCCGGCGCCCATCGTCCAGTTCAGAGGGTCGTCGAAGAGGAACGCCGCCGCCACCGCCGTGATCGCGACCCCGCAGGCGGCCCAGATGCCGTACGCCACGCCGACCGGCGTGCCGAGCCGCAGCACCAGCGCGAGCAGCACGAACGACGCCACGTAGCCGATCGCCACCCACGCGTACCAGGCCGGATGGTCGAGTGCCGCGCGCAGGGCGAGGCTGCCACTGACCTCGGACAGGATGGCTGCGCCCAGGTAAAGCCACCTCACGGCGTACCCGTCAGATTGTCTATGAGTGCCAGCACGGCGGCGTGGTCGCGGGGCGCGGGCGGGAAGACCCCGGTCGCCGCGGCCGCCCACAGCCCGTCGGCGGCCAGGCGGGCCAGTGTGAGGCGGGCGCGCTCGTCGTCGGGCAGGTCGTCGGGCAGCGCGAGCCAGGCCGCCATCCGGGTGGTCCAGGGCTCGGTGAGAGCCGGACGGTACGCGGCCTCGGTGAAGATCGCGTACTCCGCGCGGCTGATGTCGCCGCGGGTGGTGATGCGCGCGTACGCCCGAATCCGCTGAGCCGGGGTAGACGTTTCGAGGGTCACGCCCGAGGCGCGCATGGCGGCCTCCATGCGAGCGGCCGCGTGTTCGACGATTGCCAGCAGCAGCGCCTCGCGGGTCGGGAAGTGGTACATCAGCCCGGGCTTGGTCAGGCCGGCCTGGCGGGCGACCGCGTCGAGGGTGATGTCGGCGCCGTCGGGCACCGAGACGACGGCCAGGGCGGCGTCCAGGATCGCGGTCTTCGAGCTCTGCCTCACGGGGCAAACTTTACCTTCCGGAAGGTAAAGTATTCAACGACGCCGTGACGGGTATCACCAAGGCATGGCGCGACCGATCTGGACCGGAGCAATCACGTTTGGGCTGGTGTCCGTGCCGGTGGCCATGTATTCGGCCACCCGCGAGCACGAGGTGTCCTTCCACCAGTACGAGAAGGGCACCAGCGACCGCATCCGCTACCAGCGGGTCAACGAGCGCACCGGCAAGGAGGTCGACTTCGCGGACATCGCCAAGGGCACCGACGTCGGCGGCGGCAAGCTGGTCATGCTCGAGCAGGAGGAGCTCGACTCGGTGGCGCCGGGCCGGTCCAAGAGCCTCGACCTGCACGCCTTCGTCGACCTGGAGGAGATCGACCCGATCTTCTACCAGAAGAGCTACTACCTGGCGCCGGGCAGCGAGGAGACCGCCAAGACGTACGCGCTGCTCCGCGACGCCATGGCCAAGGTCGGCCGGGCCGCCATCGGGACGCTGGTGATGCGCGGCAAGGAGTACCTGGCGGCGATCCGTCCGGACGGCAAGCTGCTCGTCCTGGAGACGATGTTCTTCGCCGACGAGGTGCGCGACGCCGAGGAGGAACTCGGCGGGCTGCCCAGCGCGACCGCGAAGCCGGCCGAGATGAAGATGGCCGTGCAGCTGATCGACTCGATGTCAGGCAAGTGGAAGCCGGCCGACTATCGGGACAGCTACACGGATCGGGTCAACGCACTGATCAAGGAGAAGAAGAAGGGCAAGGAGATCACCGTCGCCGAGCCGGCGCCGGAGGCCACCGACGTCACCGACCTGATGGAGGCGTTGCGGGCCAGCGTCGACCGCGCCAAGTCAACACGCGCCAAGAAGGCGGCGCCAAAGAAGAAGGCCCGCAAGAAGGCGGCGTAGGACGAGACCTACGACGCGTCACCGCCCGATGCGGGGAGCGCGACGATCATCGTGAGACCGCCACCCGGCGTCTCCTCGGGGGTCAGCGTGCCTCCCATCGCCTCGGTCAGGCCCCGGGACAGCGCGAGTCCGAGGCCGACGCCGGTGTGGTTGTCGCGGTCGCCGCGGCGCTGGAAGGGCAGGAACACGTCGTCCCAGCGGTCTTCGGGGATGCCGGGGCCGTGGTCGATCACTCGGATCTCGACGGTGGCGCCGTGCGCGCTGGCGGTGATCATCGGCGCCCGGTCCGGTGGGCTGTGCCGCAGGGCGTTGGCGGTGAGGTTGACGATGACCCGTTCCAGCAGGCCGGGATCGGTGTGCAGCACGGGCAGGTCGTCGGGGATGTGCAGGCCGACGGTGCGGCCGGGCGGGCCGAGGTCGTCGAGGGCGCGCGGGATGATCTCCTCGGCGCCGGCGTCGACGGTGGCCACGCCGAGGGCGCCGGCCTGCAGGCGGCTCATGTCGAGCAGGTTGGTGACCAGGCGGACCAGCCGGTCGAGGGACTCGTCGGCCGTCGCCAGGAGTTCGCCGCGGTCGTGGTCGTCGAAGTGGACGTCGTCGCTGCGCAGGCTGGCGATCGCGGCCTTGGCGGAGGCGAGGGGCGTACGCAGATCGTGGCTGACCGCGGCGAGCAACGCCGTGCGCAACCGGTTCGCCTCGGCGAGGGGTTTCGCCGTGGCGGCCTCGGCGGTGAGCCGTTCCTGGCGCAGCGCGAGGGTGGCCTGCGCGGCGAACGCCTCCACGACGCGCCGGTCGCTGGCCGCCAGCGGATGCCCCCTGAGCTGCATCGTCACCTCGCCGACCCGCACCGACGCGTCGGGCTCGGCGGTGGACACGCCCACCGAGGCGACCACCTCGTCGTGGTCCAGCAGGGCCACCGAGTCCAGAGTGAACGTCTCCCGCAGCCGTTCCAGCAGGGCCATCAGCGGCCGCTCGCCGCGCAGCACGCTGCCCGCGATGGTGGCCAGCGTCTGCGCGTCGGCGCCGGCCCGGGCGGCCTGCCGGGTCTTGCGGGCGGCGGTGTCGACCACCCAGCTGACCGCGATCGCGACCACGACGAAGATCAGCAGCGCGGCGAGGTTCTCTCCCTCGGCGATGGTGAACCGGCCGAGCGGCGGCGTGAACCAGTAGTTGAGCAGCATCGATCCGGCCACCGCCGCGAGCAGCGCCGGCCAGAGCCCGCCGATCAGCGCGACGCCCACGACGGCGGCCAGGAAGAGCTGGATGTCGAGGGTCAAGGACAGTTCCGGGTACGCGTGCAGCAGGGCGGTCAGCGCCGGAAGGCCGCCCAGCACCGTGGCGAACCCGGCGATCCGCCGGCGACGGGACAGAGCGGCGGGGGTACGCCGGGCGCGACGCCCCTGTCCGGCCCGTTCGTGCGGGACGAGATGGACGTCGATGGTGCCGGACAGCGCGGTGGTGGTGACTCCGACGCCGGCGGTGAACAACTGGGCGAACCTCCCGCGACTGCTGGCGCCGAGCACGATCTGCGTGGCGTTGACGGCGCGGGCGAAGTCGAGCAGCGCCCGGGGCACGTCGGCGCCGGCGACCTGGTGGTAGGTGCCGCCCAGGCTCTCCACGAGCACCCGCTGCCGGGCCAGCGTGGCCGGGTCGGCGCCGGCCAGCCCGTCGTTGCGGGTGACGTGCACCGCCATCAGGTCGGCGCCGGAGTTGCGGGCGGCGATCCGGGCGGCCCGGCGGATCAGGGTGTCGCCCTCCGGACCTCCGGTGAGCGCGACGACGACCCGTTCGCGGGTCTCCCATGTGGCGTCGATCCGGTGGTCGGCGCGGTACTTGCCGAGCTGGTCCTCGACCTGGTCGGCGAGCCAGAGCAGGGCGAGCTCGCGCAGGGCGGTGAGGTTCCCGGCGCGGAAGTAGTTGCCCAGCGCGGCGTCGATCTTCTCCGGGCGGTAGATGTTGCCGTGCGCCATCCGCCGGCGCAGCGCCTCCGGGGTCATGTCGATCAGCTCGATCTGCTCGGCCGCCCGGACCACGGCGTCGGGCACGGTCTCCCGCTGCGCGACGCCGGTGATCTGGGCGACCACGTCGTTGAGCGACTCCAGGTGCTGCACGTTGACCGTGGTCAGCACGTCGATGCCGGCGTCCAGGATGACCCGGACGTCCGCCCAGCGCTTGGCGTGACGCGAGCCGGGCGCGTTGGTGTGCGCCAGTTCGTCCACGACCGCGAGCTCGGGCTTGCGAGCGAGCACGGCGTCGACGTCCAGCTCGGTCAGCTCCACGCCGCGGTAGTTCACCGTCTTGCGGGGCAGGACCTCCAGGTCGTCGAGCATGGCCTCGGTGTGTTTGCGGCCGTGGGTCTCGACGAAGGCGACCACCACGTCGGTGCCGCGCTCGGCGCGCCGGTGCGCCTCCTCCAACATGGTGTACGTCTTGCCGACGCCCGGTGCGGCGCCGAGGAAGATCCTGAGCTGACCCGTGGCCATGACCGTGCCTAGGCGCCGTCGAGCGCGAGGTTGAGCTCGAGCACGTTGACCGCCGGCTCGCCCATGAAGCCCAGCGCACGCCCGTCGGTGTTCTCCGCGACCAACCGGCGGACCGCGTCCTCGGCGATCCCGCGTTCGCGGGCCACCCGGGGCACCTGCAGCGCGGCGTAGGCGGGGCTGATGTGCGGGTCGAGGCCGCTGCCCGAGGCGGTCACCGCGTCGGCCGGAACCCTCGGTTCGGCGGGAGCGTCACCCCGGATCGGCGTGATCACCCCGCCGAGAGCGACGTAGTCCTCGCCTTCCTTGGCCGATTCGACCGGGACACCCTCGTAGGCCGCAAGGAACGGCGTGCCGGTCTGGTCGACCGAGACGACCCGGGTGACCGGCCCGGTGAAGCCGTCCCGGCGGAAGACGGCGAGGACCGCGCCGACGCCGTCGCCGGTGCAGAAGGGCCGCCGACCGTCCACACCCTCCAGCTCACCGATGGCCTTGCTGCGCGCACAGACGTCGTTGAGCAGGTCGAGGCTCTCCGGGCCGAGGTTGCTGGCCGACGTGGCGGTGGGGTCGTAGCCGTCGCCGGCCGCGGAGGGCCGGCTCTGGAAGTATCGCCGGACCGGGTTGCCGTCCGCGTCGGTGAAGGCCTGCCCGATGAGCCGGGTGTCGCCGGCCCGGTCACGCAGCCCGGGCAGTTGCCCGACCGCGACCATCGCGAGCGGATAGGCCAGCCCGAGCAGAACCGTGAGAACAAGTAGCGCACGCAGCGCCGCGAGGTGCTGGGCGAGCCAGGTGGGAAGTCGCATGATGATCAGATCCCGGGGATGAACTGGAGGAGAAGGTCGATGAGCTTGATGCCGAGGAACGGCGCGATGACGCCGCCCAGCCCGTAGATCCAGAGGTTGCGGCGCAGCAGCGCGGCGGCGCCGGCCGGCGTGTACCGGACGCCGCGCAGGGCGAGCGGGATCAGCGCCACGATCACCAGCGCGTTGAAGATGACCGCGGACAGGATCGCCGACCCGGGCGAGTGCAGCCGCATGACGTTGAGCGCGTCCAGGCCCGGGTACACCGCGGCGAACATGGCCGGGATGATCGCGAAGTACTTGGCGATGTCGTTGGTGATCGAGAACGTGGTCAGCGCCCCGCGGGTGATCAGCAACTGCTTACCGATCTCCACGATCTCGATCAGCTTCGTCGGGTCGGAGTCGAGGTCGACCATGTTGCCGGCCTCCTTCGCGGCCGACGTTCCGGTGTTCATCGCCACGCCGACGTCCGCCTGGGCCAGCGCCGGAGCGTCGTTGGTTCCGTCGCCGGTCATCGCGACCAGCCGGCCGCCCTCCTGCTCCATCCTGATCAGCGCCAGCTTGTCCTCGGGTGTCGCCTCGGCCAGGAAGTCGTCCACGCCGGCCTCGTCGGCGATCGCCTTGGCCGTACGCGGGTTGTCGCCGGTGATCATCACGGTGCGGATGCCCATCCGGCGCATCGCGTCGAACCGCTCCCGCATCCCCGGCTTCACCACGTCCTTGAGGTGGATCACCCCGAGGATCCGGTCGTTCTCCGCCACGACGAGCGGGGTGCCGCCGCCGGCACTGATCCGGTCGACGATCTCAGCGACCTCGTCGTTCTCAGCGACCTCGTCGTTCTCAGCGCCGGCCCACCCGATGACGGCCGCGGCCGCTCCCTTGCGGATCTGCCGTTCGCCCAGGTCGACGCCGCTCATCCGGGTCTGCGCGCTGAACGGCACGAAGGTCGCGCCTCCGATCAGGCCCGCCTCCCGCTCCCGCAGGCCGTACTCGTTCTTGGCGAGGACCACGATCGATCGCCCTTCGGGCGTCTCGTCGACGAGGCTGGCGAGTTGCGCGGCCTCGGCGAGGGTCGCGGCGGTGAGCCCGTTCACGGGTACGAACTCAGCAGCCTGCCTGTTCCCCAGCGTGATGGTGCCGGTCTTGTCGAGCAGCAGCGTGCTCACGTCACCGGCGGCCTCCACCGCACGCCCGCTCATCGCGAGCACGTTGCGTTGCACCAGCCGGTCCATCCCGGCGATGCCGATCGCTGAGAGCAGCGCCCCGATCGTCGTCGGGATCAGGCACACGATCAGCGACACGAGTACCACGCCGGTGACGCCGTTGCCGTCGATGGCGGCGGTGTCCGGCGCCGCGGCCTGGTAGGCCTTCGAGAAGATCGCCAGCGGCTGCAACGTCACCACCGACAGCAGGAAGATGAGCGTCAGCGCGGAGAGCAGGATGTTCAGCGCGATCTCGTTCGGCGTCTTCTGCCGGTTGGCGCCCTCCACCAGCGCGATCATCCGGTCGACGAAGCTCTCGCCGGGCCGCTGCGTGATCCGGACGACGATCCGGTCGGAGAGGACCCGCGTGCCGCCGGTCACCGCCGACCGGTCACCACCGGACTCACGGATGACCGGCGCCGACTCGCCGGTGATCGCCGACTCGTCGACGCTGGCGATGCCCTCGATGACGTCGCCGTCGCCCGGGATGATCTGACCGGCCACCACGACCACGACGTCGTCGCGCTGGAGTTCGGAGGCCGGGATGGTCCTGCCGTCCCCCAGGTGCGCAACGGTGTCCATCTTGGACTGCCGCAGCGTCGCCGCCTGGGCCTTGCCGCGCCCTTCGGCGACCGCCTCGGCCAGGTTGGCGAAGATCACGGTCAGCCACAGCCAGCCGGTGATCGACCAGGCCAGGATGCTCGGGTCGACGATCGACAGCACGGTGGTGAAGACCGCGCCGACCTCGACGATGAGCATGACCGGGTTGTGCCAGAGGGTGCGCGGGTCGAGCTTGCGAAGCGCGGACGGCAGCGATTTCCCGAGTTGCCGCGGATCGAGCAGCCCGCCGCCGACCCGCCTGGGCGTGGTCGCGGTGCGCTGGGTGGGAGGTTTGTCGAGAACAGGTGTGGTCATGAAAGGCGCTCCGCGACGATTGCGAACTTCATTTCGGGCTTGTTGCCGCGCGCCGCCACCTCCCCCACCCAGGCACTGGGTGGGCCGAAATGTAGGCGGCGGGTACGACGTTTTTGGGGCGTTGTCCACAGGGGCATCACGACAAGCCCTCCGCGAGGGGCCCGAGAGCGAGAGCGGGCAGGAACGTGAGCGCGACCAGCACGACCGTGACGCCGACGACCATCGCGACGAACAACGGCTGGTGGGTGGGCAACGTGCCCTCCGACGCCGGCACCGACTTCTGCCTGACCAGCGACCCTGCCAGCGCCAGCACCAGCACCATCGGCAGGAAGCGGCCGAGCAGCATGGCCAGCCCCAGCGCGGTGTCCCACCAGCCGGTGTTGACCGTGATCCCGCCGAAGGCCGAGCCGTTGTTGTTGGCGGCGCTGGTGAAGGCGTAGAGCACCTCGGACAGGCCGTGCGGGCCGGCGTTGAGCGCGGTGGTGTTGTTGCCGGTGGCGAAGGCGGCCGCCGTGCCGATCAGCACCAGCGCGGGGGTGACCAGGAAGTACAGCGACGCGAGCTTGATCTCCCGGGCGCCGATCTTCTTGCCCAGGTACTCGGGTGTGCGCCCGACCATCAGCCCGGCCACGAAGACCGTGATGATCGCCAGGACCAGTAGGCCGTACAGGCCGGAGCCGACGCCGCCGGGCGCGACCTCGCCGAGCATCATGTTGACCATCGGCATCATGCCGCCGAGGGCGGTGTAGGAGTCGTGGAAGGAGTCGACCGCGCCGGTCGAGGTGAGCGTGGTGGTCGCGGCGAAGACCGCCGAGTCGGGTACGCCGAAACGGACCTCCTTGCCCTCCATCGCGGCGCCGGCGGCCTGTGGCACCGTACCCGCGCCGTGGATCTCGAAGCCGACGGTCAGGGCGATGCTGCCCAGGGCGAGCACAGCCATCACCGCGACGATCGCGTAGCCCTGCCGGTTCTGGCCGACCATCCGGCCGAACACCCGGGGCAGGCTGAACGGGATCAGCAGGATCAGGAAGATCTGCAGCCAGTTGGTCCAGGTCGTCGGGTTCTCGAACGGGTGCGCGGAGTTGGTGTTGTAGAAGCCGCCGCCGTTGGTGCCGAGTTCCTTGATGGCCTCCTGGGAGGCGACAGGTCCGCCGGTGATGTGCTGGGTGGCGCCGGTCAGGGTGGTCACGTCGGTGCCGCCGGACAGGTTCTGCACCATGCCGGCCGCGAGGAAGACGATCGTGGCGACCACGCAGATCGGCAGCAGCACGCGCAGGGTGATCCGGATCAGGTCGACCCAGAAGTTGCCCAGCGTCCGGCGGGAGAACCCGCGGATCAGCGCGACCGCCACGGCGATGCCGACCGAGGCCGACACGAAGTTCTGCACGGCCAGGCCGGACATCTGGACCAGGTGGCCCATCGTGGACTCGCCGGCGTACGCCTGCCAGTTGGTGTTGGTGACGAAGCTGACCGCGGTGTTCCAGGCGATGTGGTCGGTGACCGCGGGCAGTCCGAGGGAGAGCCACAGCTTGTCCTGGACGCGCAGGAACAGGTAGAGGAACAGGATCGACACCGCGGAGAACGCGAGCGCGCTCCGGGCGTACACCCCCCAGGTCTGCTCCGCGGCCGGGTTGACGCCGACCAGGCGGTAGACGCCGCGCTCGACCACCGACGATCGTGTCCCGGTGACGACGCGGAACAGGTAGTCGCCGAACGGCCGGTAGGCGGCCGCGACGGCGAGCGCGAGCGTGCCGGCGAAGATCCAGCCGGCCATCAGAACTTCTCCGGGAACAGCAGGGCGGCGACCATGAAGGCCGCGAGCAGGACGGCCACGATCAGGCCGATGAGGTTGACGGCGCTCACCAGCGTTCGACCGCCCGGATCAGTACGGTCAGCGCGGCGAACAGCGCGACCGTGATCACGACGAACACGAGATCAGCCACGGGACGGCTCCTAGACGAGGATGTGTGCTTGCTCCTCGAGAACAGCGCGCGGCACGACGTGCTGTCATCGGTGTTCACGCGACCCCTACGCGCACGGCCCGGTTCTTGACGCGTTCTTAGCGCCCTTGACTTTTGTCAACAGTCTTGTGAACAATCCGGGTCATGGCACGGACCGCCTTCGACCGCCTGTGGTCGCAGATCGTCACCGGCGAGCTGATGCCCAACGAGCGCCTGGTCGAGACCGATCTGGCGGCTCAGCTGGGCGTCGGCCGGGCCGCGGTCCGCACCTTCCTGACCCGGCTGGAGCAGGAGGGCCTGGTGGTCCGTGAGCCCAACCGGGGCGCGCGGGTTCGCCTGGTCACCGAGGCCGAGGCGGTCGAGATCACCCAGACCCGGATGGTGCTGGAGGCGCTCGCCGCGCGAGAGGCGGCCGGCCACGCCACCCGGGACGAGGTGGCCGAGATGCGGGCGATCCTCGCCGAGATGGGCGAGCGGTTGTCGGCGGGCGAGCTACTGCTCTACTCCGACGGCAACGCGCGGCTGCACGCGCTGATCCTGCGAGCGTCCCGGCACGCCACGGCCGCCCGGCTGGTCTCCGGGCTCAAGGCCCAGACCGTCCGTTTCCAGTACCGCACGGTGCTCGTGCCGGGCCGCCCCCAGCACTCGTACGCTGAGCACACCGCCATCGTCGACGCGATCGACACCGGCGATGCCGACGCCGCCGAGGCGGCCATGCGACACCATCTCTTCCACGTGACCACGACCCTGCGCGAGAGCCGCGCTCAGTCCTAAGGGGAAGCCGTGCCTACCGAAGCAGCGCGCCGGATCGTCGCGGGCGCCTACGACACCCACGTGCACGTCGCCCCGGACGTGATGAAACGCCTGGTCGACGACGTCACGCTGGCCCGGCGCTGCGCCGAGACCGGGCTGGCCGGGTTCGTGCTCAAGTCGCACTACGTGCCGACCGCCGAGCGGGCCGAGGTGGTTCGCGGCGCGGTGCCCGGCGTGGACGTGCTCGGCGCGATCACCCTGAACGCGTCGGTCGGCGGCCTCAACCCGGTGGCCGTCGAGATCGCCGGCCGGCAGGGCGCCCGCGTGGTGTGGCTGCCCACGGTGGACTGCCGCAATCAGCGGGAGAGCCGGGCGCGGGCACCCGAGGGTGCGGTGCCGCCGATGTGGGCGCAGCTCCAGGATGACCTGGCCGAGCAGGGCATCATGGCGCCGGCGATCGACGTGGTCGACGAGTCCGGCGAGGTGGTTCCCGAGCTGCGGCAGGTGCTCGCGCTGATCGCCAAGCACGACATGGTGCTGGCCACCGGGCATCTGTCCGGGACGGAGATCAAGTCGGCCGTGGAGGCGGCGGCCGATGCGGGCGTACGCCGGATCGTGGTCACCCACCCCGAGTTCACCTCCCAGCAGGTGCCCGTGGACGCCCAGCGGGAGCTGGCCGAACGCGGCGCGCTGATGGAGCGCTGCTTCACCACACCGCACAGCGGCAAGATCAGCTGGGATGAGTGGTACGCACACATCCGCGCGGTCGGCCCCGAGCACTCGGTGCTCTCCAGCGATCTCGGCCAGCCGTTCAATCCGCCGGTCGAGGACGGCCTGGCGCTGCTCGCCGACCGCCTGCTGGCGAACGGCTTCACCGAGGACGAGATCCACACGATGGCCGTCGTGAACAGCCGCCGCCTGGCGGTGGTGGAATGACGTCCCGGACGGTCGGCTCCGGGACCTGTACGGGCAGCGCCGCCAAGTGCGGCGGGACGTGCTGATCACGTTGCCTGCCTTGTCGACCGCGTAGAACGCGACGGTGATCGCACACGGCGCCGAGGTGACCTTGGCGAGCACCGTGCCGTCGGTCCGGCACCGTTCCGTCCATGGTCGAGTGGCTAATCGCTGAACAGGATGTGACGCAGCGCCCGTTCCAGATGCGCGGTCAGCGCGGCGGGATCCATCGCCGCCAGCGGGCCGGTCCGGGCGATGTAGCGCGCGAACGTCACGCCGATCAGGCAGGCGCCGAGCATCGCGACGCGCTCGGGGACGTCCGGGCCGGTCAGGACCGTGGCGTACGCCTCGACGCTGTTGCTCTCCATCGCCGCCAGCAGGGCCGCGGCCGCCTCCTGGTTGGCGGCGGCGCCGCGCAGCAGGGCGACCAGCGGATCACCGGCGGCGTCCGGCTCCATCCGCTCCACATAGGCCCGTGCCACCCGCCCCGGCAGCCCGTCCGCGTCGCCCGCGACGACCCGGTCCAGGTCACGGTGGCCGGGCACCGCCGCCAGGAACAGCTGCTCCTTGCTCCCGAACTGGCGCATCACCAGGCCGTGCGTGACACCGGCGCGGCCGGCGACAGCGCGGATCGTCGTTCCGGCGTACCCCTGCTCTCCGAAGATCGCCCGCGCCGCAACCAGAATCGCCTGCCTGTGCCCCTCGGGGTCGCGCCGGCGACGGCGCGGGGTGGTGTCCGTCATGGCGCTAATGTACACGTGGTCATTAAGCTGAGGATCAACTACCAGGATGGGGTACGCCATGAGCACCGCAGTCGTCATCGGTGGCACCGCCGGGCTGGGCCGGGTCATCGCACAGCGCCGTGCCGACCAGGGCGACGACGTGATCGTCGCCGGCCGGGACGCATCCCGCGCCGAGGCCGTCGCCAAGCAGATCGGGGACCGGGCCACCGGCCTGGCCGTCGACCTGTCGAAGCCGCACGGCATCGAGGAGGCGCTGGCCGGCGTCGGCGCGGTCGACCACCTGGTCATCACGGCCATCCACCAGAACCCGAACACGCTGGCGAACTTCGACATCGACGACGCGGTGACCGCGCTGACCACCAAGCTCGTCGGCTACGCCGAGGCGGTGCGGGTGCTGCGCGACCGATTCACGCCGGCGGCGTCGGTGGTGCTCTTCGGCGGGCTGGCCAAGGAACGGCCGTACCCCGGATCGACGGTGGTGACCACGTTCAACGGCGGGCTCACCGGGCTGGTCCGGACCCTGGCGGTGGAGATCGCGCCGCACCGGGTCAACGCGGTGCACCCGGCCCTGATCGGCGACAGCCCGAAATGGCAGGGCATCGACCTGAGCATGCAGGTGGAGCGGACCCCGCTCGGCCGCCTCGTCACGATGGACGAGGTGGCCGAGGCGGTCGACTTCCTGCTACGCAACGGCGGGATGAACGCCCACGACCTCTACGTGGACGGTGGCGTCCTGGTCCGCTGAGCTCAGCGCCGCCAGGTCCGGCGGGACGTGCTGACCACGTTGCCGGCCTTGTCGACGGCGTAGAACGCGACAGTGGACGGCAGATGGGCGCTACTACTGCAGACGGAAGCTCTGGGCCGCGGTGCCGTTGCAGGCGTACTGCACCAGTTGGACGCCGTCGGCGGTGGCGGCCGCCGGGACGTCGAGGCACTTGCCGCTGTTGCGGTTGACGAAGTGGTAGGTGCCGCCCGTCTCGGCGACCGGCTGCCACTGCTGGTTGGTGCCGCCGCCGTACGACCAGGTCTGGATGAGCGCGTTGTCGGCGCTGGAGACGTCCTTGACATCCAAGGCCTGGGCGCTGTTGCCACGGTTGTTGATGCGTACGAAGCCGCCGCTGGTCGCCGCGAACTGGTACTGCTGGGCGGTCGAGGCGTTGCAGGCGTACTGCTGGATCGCGGTGCCGTTGACCGTGCCGGCCGCGCGGGCGTCGACGCACTTGCCGCTGTTGACGTTGGTGACCGCGTACCAGCGGGCCGGGTCGATCGGGTCGTTCGTCGGCGGCGGGGTGTCGCCGGAGACGCCGGCCAGCCACTTGATGCCGTTGACCAGCCACTGATTCTGCTGCGCGCTGGCGAACGTCGACGACGTACGGGTGTTCGTGTCGTAGTTCATCGCGTTGTGACCGAAGTTGGCGTACAGCATCTTGTAGTTGCGGTTGGTCCAGATCAGCGGATAGAAGCCGCTGGTCCACTGCTGCGAGGTGCCGACCGGGAAACTGGAGTTGTCGATCGACGCCAGGACGTCGATGTCCGGGTTCTGGCGCAGGTCCCGGCTCCACGAGTACCACTCGCTGACCGAGCTCGGGAAGGTGGCGGGCAGGCCGGCCATCGTCGGGTGCGCCGGATCGTTCACACGCAGCGTCTCGGCGGTCGGCAGCCACGTGTTGGTGGCGAAGTTCCCGGTACCGAGGAACGTGTTGTGGTACCAGCTCCACTCGTTGGCGTTGTCGGTCCACGCGCTGACGTGGAAGCCCATCCACGCCCCGCCGTTCTGCATGTACGTCTGGAAGGCGGCCCGGCGGTCGGCCGGCGGACCGTCGTCCAGGAACATGATCACCTTGTAACCGGCCAGGCCGGAGGTGCTCAGGCGACTCCAGTCGGTGGTCGCCTCCCAGGTGAAACCGTTCGCGGCGCCGAGGCGCGGGAACCAGTCCCGAGCCTCCTTGTCGAAGTCGATGTGTGCCGCGTCCCAGGTCCCGTTGTAGAACGCGAGCACTTTGAACGGGTCGGCGGCGGCTGCGGGGACAGCGGCTCCTGTTACCAGGACCAAGGCGAGGACGAGGGCTCGCCAGAGCATCTTGGGGGACATGGTGTTCATCATCATCCGTCGATGTCTGCCGCCACAAGACAATTGTTAACTTATTTTCCAGTCAGCATCCCTCGCCGGGGTCGACCGCCCGCATGATGCGGCGGTTGATCTCGCCGAGCTGGCGGCGCTGAGCCTTGGTCAGCGGATCGAAGATCAGGCGGTGCACGGCCTCGACATGCCCGGGAGCGGCCGCCGCCACCTGGGCGAAACCGTCGTCGGTCAGCACCGCGAGCGTGTAGCGCCCGTCGGTCGGGTCGGGCTCGCGCCGGGCGCAGCCCCGTTTCTCCAGCCGGGACATCACCTGGGACAGCCGCGGCAGCGAGCCCTCGGCATACCTGGCCAGCTCGCTCATCCGCAGCGTCCGGCCGGGCGTCATCGACAGCTTCGAGAGCACGAGATATTCGAAGAGACTGAGGCCGGCATCCGCCTGCAGCTGCGCCTCCAGCACCTGGGGCAGCCGCATCAGCACAGAGGCCGTGGCGATCCAGGTCTGCTTGTCGTCCTCGTCCAGCCAGCGCGGTTCCACGGGCCCAGATTAGCCCACCGGGTCACTTGCACCGTTAAGTCATCACACACTATGTTGACTTAAAACTTTAAGTCAAACTACCTCTGGAGCCATACATGAACGTCGTCCTTTGGATCATTGCCGCGCTGCTCGCGCTGGCGTTCGTCGCGTCCGGGGCGATGAAGGTGCTCCGGACCAAGGCGCAGCTGAAAGAGGCCGGCCTGAGCTGGGTCGACGACTACGGCGACAGCACGGTCAAGCTGATCGGCGCGGTCGACATCATCGGCGGGCTCGGCCTGGTCCTGCCCGCGCTGGTCAACGTCGCGCCGATCCTGGTGCCGATCGCCGCAGTCGGCCTGATCATCGTCATGGTCGGCGCCATCGTCACGCACGGCCGGCGCAAGGAGACCCCGATGGTCGCCTTCAACATCGTCCTGCTGATCCTCCTGGCCGTCGTCGCCTGGGGACGCTTCGGCCCGTACGCGTTCTAACCTTCTCCGTCATGCGGGTGACGACGCATGACGGCAGAGGCGCCATCGAGCTGGTCAGCCGGACGCTCCCGGCGGACGTGGTGGCCGAGCGGGTCGGCGGCCACCTCTCCTACACCTCGAACGGCGCGATCGCCCAGGCCGCGACGTTCGCGGCGGGCAAGGTCAACGGCTCCTGAGGGTACGGGCGGCGCGGCAGGCCCCTCGCCGTGCCGCCCATCCCCGAACACGATGCGGTGCCGCCCATCCTCCGAACAGCCGTCGAAAGTGGACGGTACGATGCCGTACTCTCCTCGATCGTGAAGCTACGGGGATTCGCCACGGTCATCGCCATGGCCGGAACACTCATCGCGGGAGCCGCCGCTCCCGCCTCCGCCGCCGTCGACCACGTCGCGGATGACGCCGGCCCGCGTGTCACAGTCGACGGTGGCACGGTCGTCTACCGCTGGCCCGGCCTCGCGTACCTGTGGGCGGAGCTCGACGACCAGTCCAGCCTCGGGCGCATCGAGTGGTGGGTCGACGGGGCCCTCCGCTCGACCGAGCGTGATCTCTCCTACGACTTCGGAGCCACCGTCCGGCGGATCCCGGTCGAGGTGCGGGCGTGGGACACGTGGGGCAACGCCTCGGTGACCACGATCCAGGTCCAGCTCGACCACACCGCTCCCGTGGTCACGAAGGTGACGCCGAACTTCCGGCAGCTGGTCCGCGGCACCCGCATGACCAGCACGCTCACCGCGACCGACCCGGCCGGCTTCATGTACGCCGAGCTGGAGGACACGAAGGTCGGTGAGGGCACGCCCGGACCCACCGCCACGTTCACCGCGTCGACCCGGCTCGGCCGGGACGGCCAGTACATGTTCTTCTGGCACGTCATGGACCGCGTCGGCAACTCCATGACGTTCCCCCGGACCGTGATCGTCGACAACACCCGTCCCACCATCACCAAGATCACCGCACCGGCCGCCAACGCCAAGGTCGGATCCCAGGTCAAGACGTCGATGTCGGCAACCGACCTGAACGGCGTCAAAGAGGTCCAGATGTGGGTCAACGGCAGGCTCACCCTCTCCGACTCCAAAGCGCCGTACACGATGGCCCTGAGCACCCCCAAGTACGGCAGGTCGTTCACCGTCGCGTTCTACGCCGTCGACAAGGCCGGCAACACGATCAGCACGTCCCGCCGCACCTGGCGGCGCTGAGCCATCCTGGAGCGGTGCACGCGCCGACGCTGGTAGTGATCCGGGGTAACTCGGGCAGCGGAAAGTCGACCACCGCCCGGGAGGTGCGCTCCCGCTACGGACGCGGATGCGCGCTCGTCGAGCAGGACCACCTGCGCCGGATCATCCTGCGCGAGCATGACGAACCCGGTGCCGTGGCGCCCGCCTTCATCGCCGCGACCGTGCGCTCGGCGCTGGACCTCGGCTACCACGTCGTGCTGGAGGGCATCCTGCACGCCGGGCGCTACCGGCCCGCCCTGCTCGACCTGCTCGCCGCGCATCCCGGCCCGAGTCACGCCTTCTACCTGGACATCCCGTTCCCGGAGACGGTCCGCCGGCACGGGATGCGCGGCGACTTCGGGTTCACCACCGAGGACATGCGCGACTGGTACGTCGAGCGCGACCTGCTCGGCGTACCCGGGGAGGTGGTGATCGGAGAGACCAGCAGCCTCCCGGCGTCGGTGGCGACGATCCTCGAGGTCAGCGGCCTGGACCGGGCGCCGACGCGAACGCCGTGCCCGACCAGTTGCCCGCGCTGCACGCAGAAGGACGCGGTCCGGTAGCACCGCTCAGGCCGTCCGCAACGCAACGGCCTTCTGCCACACCTCGGGGGTCACACTGACCCCGTACTCGAAATCGCCCGACGCGTTCGGGTCGGGAAGATCGGGGACGCCGTTCTCCCGCATGCACTCGGCGAACTTCACCCCTTGATCTCGAGTGGCCGTCTTGTCATCGGCGGCGCCCGTCTCGGAAGGTGCGCCCAAGCGGCGCATTCGTCTGCTCATGCCCCAGTCAAGGCATCGCGCTGTTGCCGGTCCGTACGTGTTTTCCGATACGTCGGCGATATGCGCCGGGCAGTAGCTTCATCGGTGCCATGCGTGTCTTGATCGTCGAGGACGAGCCCTACCTGGCCGAGGCCATCCGCGATGGTCTGCGCCTGGCAGCGATCGCGGGCGACGTCGCCGGGGACGGCGACACGGCCCTGGAACTGCTGAGCGTGAACGCCTACGACATCGCCGTCCTGGACCGGGACATCCCAGGACCCTCCGGCGACGAGATCGCCGAACGTATCGTCGCCTCCGGCAGCGGCATGCCGATCCTCATGCTCACCGCGGCCGACCGGCTGGACGACAAGGCGTCCGGGTTCGAGCTCGGCGCCGACGACTACCTCACGAAGCCCTTCGAGCTGCGGGAACTCGTGCTCCGCCTCCGGGCGCTCGACCGCCGGCGCTCCCAAGTCAGGCCGCCGGTGCGCGAGATCGCGGGCGTACGGCTGGACCCGTTCCGCCGCGAGGTCTACCGCGACGGCCGTTATGTCGCGCTGACCAGGAAGCAGTTCGCGGTGCTCGAGGTCCTCGTCGCGGCCGAGGGCGGTGTCGTCAGCGCCGAGGATCTGCTGGAACGGGCGTGGGACGAGAACGCCGACCCGTTCACCAACGCCGTACGCATCACGGTCTCGGCATTGCGCAAACGGCTCGGCCAGCCGTGGATCATCACCACGGTGCCCGGCGTCGGCTACCGGATCAGCGATGGATAGAGCTCCCGGTCTGAGTGTCCGGCTCAAGCTGACCCTCAGCTACGCCGGATTCCTGATGGTCGCGGGCGCCCTGATGCTCGCCGTCGTGTGGGTGTTCCTCCTGCGGTACGTGCCCGACTACGAGGTCATGTTCGGCCCGGCCGGGCAGATCCCCAACCGTTCCGACCTGTTGGCGGCGTTCGGCCCCAAGGCGGCCGCCATGCTGGTGTTCCTGCTGGCATTCGGGCTGGTGGGCGGGTGGATGCTGGCCGGCCGCATGCTCGCGCCCCTGTCCCGCATCACCGACGCCACCCGCATGGCCGCCGGCGGGTCGCTCTCGCACCGGATCCGGCTGGACGGCCCGCAGGACGAGTTCCGTGAGCTCGCCGACAGCTTCGATGCCATGCTCGCCCGGCTCCAGGCACACGTCGACGAACAGCGGCGCTTCGCGGCCAACGCCTCGCACGAGTTGCGGACCCCGCTGGCCACGACGAAGACCCTCCTCGACGTCGCCCGCGACGACCCGGACAGCCTCACCGGCGGGCTGGTCGACCGCCTGCACACCGTCAACACCCGGGCGATCGACCTGACCGAGGCCCTGCTCCTGCTCAGCCGCGCCGATCAACGGGCCTTCGCCCGGGGCCCGGTCGACCTGTCCCTGCTGGCCGAGGAAGCCACCGAGACCCTGCTGCCCTTCGCGGAGAAGCATGGCGTCACCGTCGAGACCGCCACCGACGTGAGCCGCACCGTCGGCTCCCATGCGCTGCTGTTGCAGCTGACGATGAACCTGGTGCACAACGCGATCGTCCACAACCTGCCCGGACACGGCACCGTGTGGGTCACGACCGGCGCTCACCCCGGAGGTGTCCGGCTCGCCGTCGAGAACACCGGCGAGCGACTCAGCCCGTTTCTGACCTCCACGCTGGTCGAACCGTTCCAGCGCGGCACCGCGCGCATCCGCACCGAACACGCGGGCGTCGGCCTCGGCCTGGCGATCGTCAACAGCATCACCCAGGCCCACGACGGCACCCTCACGCTCACCCCGCGCGCCGCCGGCGGGCTCCGCGTGACGGTCGAGCTCCCCAACGGCTAGACCGTCACTCCCACATGGTCATGGCGATGCTGATGCCGCGGAGGTCGACGGTCGTCGCGGCCATCCGGTTGGTGACGAAGGCGAAGGTGCTGCGCGCACGCATGTCGATGAGCGCGAACGAGCCGCCGTTCCCGCCCCAGGAGAGGAGGTCCTGGTGGGGCGCGAAGCCGCCGCCCACCGCGAATCCCAGCCCCCATCGGATGGGGAAGCCGAGCACCAGGTCGGTGCCCTCGATCTGCACGTCCAACGCCCGCCGGCAGCCCGCCTCGGACATGATCCCGGCGCCGCCGGTGGCCAGGACGGTGTGGGCGACCGCGACGGACCGGGCGTTGCCGTGGCCGTTGCCGGCCGGAATCTCGGCGCCGCGCCACTCCCGGGTCTGCACGGTCGGCACGTCGATCGGCGGATTGCCGGCCGCGTTGACCTGGATCTCGCTGCCGTCGAAACCCGCGATCGGGGTCGGCGGCGCGACGAGCTCGGCGACCCGGTGATCCTCGGAGGCAGGCAGCCCGATGTGGAAGTCGGCCCCTAGCGGACCGGCGATCTCCTCGCGGAACACGGTGCCGAGGGTGCGCCCGGTGATCCGGCGGACGATCTCACCGATCAGATAGCCGTGGGTGACGGCGTGGTAGCCGGAGGCGGTGCCCGGTTTCCACCACGGCTCCTGCGCGGCCAGCAGGGCGGTGGCCTTCTCCCAGTCGTAAAGGTCGGCCGTGGCCAGCGGCTCGCGCCAGCCGGAAAGTCCGGAGGAGTGGCTCATCACCTGCGCCACGGTCACGTCCTGCTTGCCGGCCGCGGCGAACGCCGGCCAGTACCGGGCGACCGGCGCGGCGAAGTCGAGCTCGCCGCGGTCGGCCACGAGCAGCGCGGTCAGGGCGGCCATGGTCTTGGTCGTCGAGTAGACGTTGAGAATCGTGTCCCGCTCCCAGGGCCGGGCGCCCGCCGCGTCGCAGTTGCCCTGCCACCGGTCGACCACGGTCTCGCCGTCGACGGTCACGCAGACCGCGGCGCCGTCCTGGCCGACCGTCTCCGCAAAAATCTTCTCCACCCGCTCACGCATGGCGACAGACCTAACACGATCGAAAGTGAGGCGGCGACCGAATTTCAGGGCAAGGTGAAGAGCATGACCGTTTACTCCGCCGAGAACACGCGCTACGACAGCATGGAATACCGCCACACCGGCCGGAGCGGGCTCAAACTGCCCGCCGTGTCGCTGGGCCTGTGGCACAACTTCGGCGATGACAAGCCGCTGGAGAACCAGCGGGCGATCCTGCGCCGCGCGTTCGACCTGGGCATCACGCACATCGACCTGGCCAACAACTACGGCCCGCCGTACGGCTCGGCGGAGCAGAACTTCGGCCGGATCCTGGCCACCGACTTCAAGCCGTACCGGGACGAGCTGGTCATCTCGACGAAGGCCGGCTACGACATGTGGCCCGGCCCGTACGGCGACCACGGCTCCCGCAAATACCTGACCGCGTCACTGGACCAGTCGCTGCAACGGATGGGCCTGGACTACGTCGACATCTTCTACTCGCACCGCTTCGACCCGGAGACTCCGCTGGAGGAGACGATGGGCGCGCTGGACGCGGCGGTCCGGGCGGGCAAGGCGCTGTACGTGGGCATATCGTCGTACTCGCCGGAACGCACCGCGGAGGCCGCCGCCATCCTGCGCGACCTCGGCACGCCGCTGCTGATCCACCAGCCGTCGTACTCGATGCTGAACCGCTGGATCGAGGACGGCCTGCTGGACACACTGGAACGCGAGGGCGCCGGCTGCATCGCGTTCTCCCCGCTGGCCCAGGGCATGCTGACCGACCGCTACCTGAACGGCGTACCCGAGGGCTCCCGGGCCGGCGCCGACAAGTCGCTCTCCACCGGCCTGCTCAGCGACGAGAACCTGGAGAAGGTCCGGGCGCTGAACGGCATCGCCGAGCGCCGCGGCCAGAGCCTGGCGCAGCTGGCCATCGCCTGGGCACTGCGCGACACGCGGATGACCTCGACGGTGCTGGGCGCGAGCAGCGTCAAACAGCTCGAGGCGAACGTCGCGGCACTCAACAACACCGCGTTCACCGACGACGAGCTGGCCGAGATCGACAAGTACGCGACCGAGTCCGGCATCAACCTCTGGGCCCGGTCCAGCGACTCGTAGGCCGTGATCACCTGGCTTATGGCTACCCGGCGCATCACCCCCCGATCCGGCGGGTAGTCATAGGGCATGTCCACCAACGAAACGCCCAACGCGGGCTCGGAGACCGACCAGCACATCACCGGCTCCGACGAGACCGGCGACTTCCAGACCGACAAGGCGCCGACCGCCGACACCCCGTCCGGCGGCAGCAGCAACATCGGCATCAACAAGACCAAGGCGAACCGCGTCGAGCCCGAGGCGGAGAACGAGCGCTAGTCAATCTTGGCGGGTGATCCGAGGGCGGCCTCGATCGTGTAGCGGCGGCCGGCCTCCGCCAGCTTGTCCTGCGCCGCCGTGACCAGGTCGATGCCGAGAACGTCGGCCAGCCGGACCAGATAGATCGTGACGTCGCCGATCTCCGCGCGTACCCTCGGCCCCAGGTCCTCGTCCGCCATCACGGTCGCCGACTGCTCCGGGGTGAGCCATTGCAGCTCCGCCAGGAGTTCGCCGACCTCGCCGGCCAGCGCCATGGCGAGATTTTTCGGCGTGTGGAACTGTTCCCAGTTGCGGTCCCGCGCGAAGGCGCGCACCTGCTCGGTCAGCTCTGCGATCGAGGACATCAGAATTCTCCCAGGGAGCGCATTTGACCAACGACAACGCCATCAAGCTGGCGGTACTCATCGACGCGGACAACGCCCAGCCGGGCATTGTCGAGGCGTTGCTCGCGGAGATCGCCAAGTACGGCACGGCACATGTCAAGCGAGCGTACGGCGACTGGACCGGGCCCAGCCTCAAGGGCTGGAAGGACCAGTTGCTGGCCCAGTCGATCCAGCCGATGCAGCAGTTCGCGTACACGATGCGGAAGAACTCCACCGACTCGGCGATGATCATCGACGCGATGGATCTGCTGTATTCGGACCGGTTCGACGGGTTCTGCATCATCTCCAGCGACAGCGATTTCACCCGGCTCGCGTCGCGGATCCGGGAGTCGGGGCTGATCGTCTACGGCTTCGGCGAGCGTAAGACGCCCAAGGCGTTCGTCTCGGCCTGCGACAAGTTCATCTACGTCGAGAACCTGCAGGAGCCACTGGAGGAGCCCGAACCGGAACCCGCCAAGGTCAGCGCCGCCCTGGTGAACAAACTGCGCAACGCGGTCGAGGCAGCCTCGGATGAGGACGGATGGGCCATGCTGTCGCATGTCGGGCAGATCCTCACCAAGCAGAGTCCCGACTTCGACTCCCGCAACTACGGCTTCGGCAAGCTGAGCGGCCTGGTCACGGCGATCAAGCAGTTCGACCTGGACCGCCGGGACGCCGGGACCGGCAAGCACGGCGTGATCTACGTGCGTGACCGGCGCCGCCGTACCGAAAAATAGCTAACGTGGCAGCATGAGCGAGCGAGTCACCAACTGGGCCGGCAACATCGTCTTCACGGCCGAGCGGGTGCATCGCCCCGCCTCGGTCGACGAGCTCCAGGGGCTGGTCGCGGACGCCGAGCGTGTCCGCGTGCTGGGCAGCGGCCATTCGTTCAACCGCATCGCGGACACCCCCGGCGACCTGGTTTCCCTGTCCGGCATGCCCCGTTCGGTGGAGATCAGCGAGGACAAGCGCACGGTCCGGGTGGACGGCGGCATCCGCTACGGCGACCTGGTCGGTCAGCTGCACGAGGCAGGGGTGGCGCTGCACAACACGGCGTCGCTGCCGCACATCTCGGTGGCCGGCGCGATCACGACGGCCACGCACGGTTCCGGCGAGCGCAATCAGAATCTGGCCGCCTCGGTCGCCGCCATCGAGCTGGTCCGCGCGGACGGTGAGCTGGTCACGCTGCGCCGGGGCGAGCCCGGCTTCGCCGGCTCGGTGGTCGGCCTGGGCGCGCTGGGCGTGATCACCTCTCTCACGCTCGATCTCGTCCCGGCCTTCGACATCCGCCAGTACGTGTACGACGATCTGACGCGCGATTCCCTCGGTACGAACCTGGATGCCGTGCTCGGCGCCGGTTACAGCGTCAGCCTGTTCACGAACTGGGCGAGCACCACGATCAACCACGCCTGGTTGAAGCGCCTCGACGAGATGCCGGCCGGCCCGTTCTTCGGCGCGACGCCGGCCGGCGGCAAGCGCGGCCCGATCCCCGGCATGGACCCCACGAACGCCACCGACCAGGGCGGTGTGCCCGGCCCGTGGCACGCCCGGCTGCCGCATTTCAAGCTGGAGTTCACCCCGAGCTCCGGTGCCGAGTTGCAGTCGGAGTACATGGTGGCCAGGTCCGACGCTCTGGCAGCGATCGACGCCGTGGCTCGCGTACGCGAAAAGATCTCTCCGGTTTTGCAGGTCAACGAGATCCGCACGGTGGCCGCCGACGACCTGTGGCTGAGCATGAACTACCAGCAGGACAGCCTGGGCCTGCACTTCACGTGGATCGCCGACACCGAGGCGGTCCTGCCCGCGGTCCGCGCCTTGGAGGAGTCCCTGGCCGGCCTGTCGCCGCGCCCGCACTGGGGCAAGGTCTTCACGATGCCCACGGCGACGATCCGCACCCGTTACGACCGTTTCGCCGACTTCACCGAGCTGGCGAAGAGCTACGACCCGACGGGCAAGTTCCGCAACGCCTGGCTGGACGAGCTGCTCAGCTGAGTTCGCCCAGGCAGCGGGTGGGCACGGCGATCCATCCTTCGGTACGCGCGGCGGCACGCTGCCGCGCGTCCGGAGCGACCGGACCGTAAGTGCCCTGTCCCGGTGTAGCCATTGCTGCAACAGGCAGCGACTTGAGGCGGACTTAAGAAAACTGGCAAGGCTTGTTAAGCCGCACGAGCACACGATCAGAGCCGTTCGGAAAGGCCCCCTGATCGGAGAGTTGTCACATGGGACGCAAGCGACTGCGGCTGGCCATCTATGCGGGAGCGGCGGTGTTGGCCGCTGGTGGTGGCGCCATCGCCGCAGTTGCCGGGACCAACGACGGTGGGACGCTGACCGCGACCTTCAGCAAGGACTCCGACTGGGGCACCGGCTACCAGGCGAAATTCACGATCAAGAACGCCGGGAGTACGGCGGTCAGCGGCTGGGAGCTGGACTTCGGGCTGCCCGCTTCGGCCAAGCTCGGCAGTTTCTGGGACGCGTCGGTGAAGGCGGAGGGTGGCGTCGCCAAGGCCGAGGACCGCGGGTACAACGCGAGCATCCCGGCCGGCGGCAGCACCGAGTTCGGGTTCATCGTGGCCGGCAGCGGCGACCCGACGAGCTGCACCGTCAACGGCGCCGACTGCTCCAGTGGCGGCGGAACGACACCGCCTCCCGCGGAGGACCCGACGACCCCGCCGGCCGAGGAGCCGACGCCGCCGGCCGACGACCCGACCACGCCGCCGGCCACCCCGGCCGGTGGGGACGTGCTCGTCGCCCCGTACGTCGACATGGGTCTGCTCTCGAACGGCTCCGCGACCCTGGCGCAGCTGGCCGACAGCGGCAACGTGAACTCGTTCTCGCTGGCCTTCGTCACCGGGGCCGGCTGCAAGGCCAGCTGGTTCGGGGCGTTCGACCCGCGGCAGAAGCAGTTCGCCGACCAGATCGACGGGATCCGGGCGGCCGGCGGCGACGTCAAGGTCTCGTTCGGCGGCGCCACGGGCGTCGAGCTGGCGCAGGCGTGCACCGACGTCAAGGCGCTGCAGGCCGAGTACCAGGCAGTCGTCTCGGCGTACAACCTGAAGTACATCGACCTGGACATCGAGGGTGCCGCGTCCGCCGACGCCGCCTCGATCGCGCGCCGCTCGACCGCTCTGGCCGCGCTGCAGAAGGCCAACCCGGGCCTGAAGATCTCGCTGACCCTGCCGGTGCTCCCGGAGGGCCTGACCGGCGACGGCCTGAACGTCGTCCGCTCCGCTAAGGACGCCGGCGTCGACGTCGACCTGGTCAACATCATGGCGATGGACTACGGGCGGGCCGGCCAGGACTACGGCAACCTCGCCATCCAGGCGGTCCGGTCGACAAAAGACCAGATCAAGCAGGTGTACGGCAACAGCGACGCGGCCGCCTTCCAGATGGTGGGTGTCACCCCGATGCTCGGCCAGAACGACGACAACGGCCGGTTCGCTCAGGACGACGCGCGTGACCTGATCGCCTTCGCGAACCAGAACCACGTCGGCATGGTGTCGTTCTGGGAGGTCAACCGCGACAAGAACGCCTGCACCGGCGCCCTGTTCCAGTGCACGAACGTGGCCCAGTCCCCGTTCGAGTTCAGCAAGATCTTCGCCGGCTTCACCGGCTGACCCGGACTGCTCGAGGGAAAAGCCCGGAGTGCTACTTGCTCCGGGCCTTTCTCGTGCTGCGCTCGTTCGCCTTCTGAAGGGCGTCGACCAGCTCGGCCTTGGTCATCCGGGAACGGCCGCTGATGTCGAGTCGTTTGGCCAGCTCCATGAGGTGCTTCTTGCTCGCGTTGGCGTCCACGCCTTCGGCCGTCTTGGCCTTGCTGTCCCGGCCACCGGCGGCCTTGGCGTCGCTCGGGCCCTTCTTGGCCTTCGGCTCCCAGTGGTCGCCGACCTTCTCGAAGGAGTGCTTGACCGAGGAGAACGCCGTGCGATGCGCGCGTTCGCCGTCGCCGTACTGCTCGACCGCGGAGTCGAGCGTCTCGGCGTACGTGTCCTGGGCCTTCTCGGGCGACCGCTTCAGGGTGCTGGGCATGTCCTTACGTGCAGGCATGTCCCTCGATTGCCCGTTACTCCGGCCGTCAAACGGGTAGCCGGGGTAACCATGAGCGATAACAGGGAACCCATCGGCGATCCCGACGACGATGGCGGCGACTTCGCCGAGGAGCACGAGCAGACCGAGGTCACCCCGTCCGACGAGGGCGAGCCGGAGAGCCCCGATCGCTACTCGGGGGGCCTGGACGACGACGGCCCGGTGTAGGTTCGGCGAACTCCCTGTCGATCAGGTTGTGCTCACCGAGGTCTCCGGCGACGGCACCCCCGGCGCGGTCTCGCCCTCGATCTCGGTCTCGTCACTGTCGTCGGTGCCTGGCGGCTGACGGTCGGGCGTGGGGTCACCCTCCGGATGACGCACCAGATAGCGGATGGCCGTGTTCAAAACCGCGAGCAGGGGTACGGCGATGAGCCCGCCGACGATCCCGGCGACCACGATGCCCGACGCGATGGCCAGGATGACCGCGAGCGGATGCAGGGCCACCGCCCGTCCCATGATCAACGGCTGCAGGATGTGCCCTTCGAGCTGCTGAACCCCGATCACGATGGCCAGCACGATGAGCGCGTGGAACGGCCCGTGCGCGACCAGCGCGACCAGGATGGCCACCACGCCGGTCAGGGTGGCGCCGACGACCGGGATGAACGCGCCGAGGAACACCAGGGCGGACAGGGGCAGAGCCAGCGGAATGCCGAGCACGAAGAGCCCGATCCCGATTCCCACCGCGTCCACGAACGCGACGAGCACGGTCGCGTGCACGTAGGAGACGAGCGTGTGCCACGAGTAGTGGCCGGCGCGGGCGGTGGCCACCCGCGCCTCCCGCGGCAGCAGCCGGCACAGGAACGCCCAGATCTGCCCGCCGTCCCGCAGGAAGAAGAAGAGCGTGAACAGCACCAGGAAGAACCCGGTGACGACTTCACCGATGGTGCTGGCGGTGCTCAGGGCGCCCGTGGCAAAGCTGCCTTGGTTGTCGGTGATGGCCTGCCGTGCCCGGTCGACGTAGTCACCGAGCTGGTCGGCGGAGATGTGCAGAGGCCCGTTGGCAAGCCACTTCTGCACCTGCCCCACACCGTCACTGACCTGCGTAGACAGCGAGTCGATCTGCCCGATGATCGTCCGGATGATCAGACTCAACCCTCCGATCACGATGACCAGCGCCGCAATGAGCACCAGCCCCGCGGCCAGCGACCGTTTCATCCCCCGCCGGACAAGCGCTCCCGCCACAGGCTGAAAGAGAGCGGCAAGCAGCACGGCGACGACAACCGGGATGATCACCACCCGCAGCAGCGAGACCATCCGCAACGCCAGATAGGCCGCAACAACGAACAGAATGAACCGCCAGGCCCAGGCCCCCGCAGTTCGAACCCCACGCGGAAGCACATCGTCAGTGCCTTGCGCTTGAACAACAACAACGTCGTCCCCACCAACGTAGGGAGGCGGATTGCGCACAGCCGCCGCCGCAATCCGTTCGCGCGCCCGCTCCCGAATCCCCTGCACCCAAGTCATCAGCGTTCTCCGTGTCCAGCCGGTGCTCCAGGGCCACACCCCAGCCGGCTCCCCCTGCATGCCCCCTTTGAGCAGGTGTGACACTCAAAGTTCCCACCCGCCGCAAGGAGCGCGTGCCTGCTCGCGTTGCTGGAACACCGACGCCCGGCCGACCTCATGCAAAAAAGCTCGAACGGTGTCACCCTCGACCGTCTGGCCATGGATCTCCGGGATGTCCGTGACCACCTTGTGAGGCCCCGTACGCCGGCCCAAAAGACTAATGGTCAGTACCGTCCATCAGGTGTCGGAGGTGATCACGCAGCGCCTCGACGTCCTGAATGTCGGCGGGGCCCACACCAGGAGTTCGCCTCATGTCGCTCAACAGGTCGTCCAGTCCACCGCCAGCCTCGCCGATCCGGCCGAGGCTGGCGGTTATCACGGCGATCTGCTGCCGCATAGGGAAGCCCGCCGCGCCGGTTACCTCTGCGAGGAGAGTCCGCAACGTCCGCAACGCCTCGGTGGCCTCACCCAGCTCCGCCTGGCAGATAGCCACCTGCTGACGGCACTCCCGGACAAGCTCGTGGTCCGAGCCATACCGCCGAGCCAGGTCAACACCGAGCTGCTCGAACATTGGCAACGCGGCGCGGAAGTCGCCGGCCAGCATCAGCGCGGCTCCGTAGTCCAACCGGGCCTCGAGGATCTCAGGCGAACCGCTGCCATAGATCGGCGCGGCCCGGCGCAGCATGGTGGCCAGCGCGTCTGCTGCCTGCCCGAACCGTTCGTCCTCGATCAGCCCCATCGCCCTGTCCCGCGCTTCGCGCACCTCGTCGATGCTCGGGATGCTCGCCGGCGCCTCCTGGGCCGCGACCAGGCGCGTCCCCGCCACGCTGTCACGGGGCAGCGGGCCGAACGGGAACCGATACGGCGAGGTGGGGTCCGGGGAGCTGCGCTCCTGCGGCGCCCGCGCCATTGGTGGCAGTTCCGCGGTCACCCAGCGCAGCAGGCTCACATAGACCTCGCCGGCGGACTCGGGCCGGTCCTGCGGGTCTTTGGCCAGCAAGGCGAAAACGAGTTCGTCGAGCTCCTTCGGTACGTCGTCGCGGAAAGCGCCCGGATACGGGACCGGCGTGTCGAGGTGCTGGTGCAACACGCCCAGCGGGGTGTCCGACTCATACGGCGGCTGCCCGGTGATCAGCTCGAACAGCACACATCCCAGGCCGTACAGGTCGGCGCGGGGCCCGACCGGTCCCGCGCCGAGGGCTTGCTCGGGCGCCATGTAGGTCGGGGTGCCGATGGTCTCGCCGGTCATGGTGAGTCCCCGATAACGCCGGCGTCGTGCACTGCGGGGACGCCAGGGTGGTCGAGCCGAGCGGTGACCTTGGCTTCGCGCTTGAATCGCTCGATGACCAATTGGCGATCAGCGTCGCTGGCGTACCCGGGTTTGAGGAACTTGACCGCGACGGGCCGGTCGAGCCGCTCGTCGTAGCCGGCCCACACCTGACCCATCCCGCCGCTGCCGATCGGATGCGTCAGCTCGTACCGGCCGGCGATCCGCGTCCCCGGCTGCAGCACATCTCCCCCGTCAGGTCAGGCCGTGCTTACGCCTGATCAACTTGTACGCCTGGCTGCGTCCGAGCTGGTTCATGCGCTGACGCAACATGTCATCGTCTAAATAGCGCTGCATCAGTTTGCCGTTGTCGTCGTGGCGCGACAAGATGACCGACTCGATGCGTTTGTCGAAGACGACGCCGAAGTTGTCCTCGTCGTTGACCAGCGCGGCGGCCTCCATGGTCGGCTCCTCGGTCATCGCGACGATCTGCTGCTCGTACCAGATCTTGTCGGCCTCGCCGAGGCCCAGCCCGAACCGGTCGTTGAGCTCCTCGATCAGCTCGGACAGCGCCAGCTTGTCTGGGTCGTTCTGCGGGCCGGCGCCGCCGCCGAGGTAGCCGGGCAGCATCTGCTCGCCGTCGGCGTCCAGCGAGGCGTCGTGCTCACCGGTCTTGCTGACCCGCAGGTGGGTCAGCTGGATCTCGCCGATGTCGACGGACGGGTCCTGCCGGCGTGGCAGCCGGTTGAGCAGCGCCCGCCCGTACAGGTAGAGCCGTTCCAGGCCCTCGTCGTGGTAGGGAACGACCTGGCTGAGGAACGCGTACATCCGCACGTAGTCGCGCAGCGCGGCCCGGAACCCGTCGGCTGCCTCCGGGTCGTCGGCGACCAGGGCCACGAACCGGTCCTTCGCCGGGTCGGTGAACCGGTACAGCGCGGCGTGCGTCTTCTGCAACGCGGCGTCGGTCTTCGCCTTGCCTTCGGCGGCGAGCAATGCTTCGGCGTACGCCTGCATCTCCGAGTCCACCAGCAACGCGTACGAGGTGACCGCGTTCTCCGCCGTGTAGAGCAGGTTCGGGTCGGTCGGGATGGTCGCGGCGGTCTCGAAGTACGGCTTGAACTGCTCGGCGATGTCGTCGGCCGCGTTAACGAAGTCGAGCACGAACACGTCGCCCTGCACCTTGAGCGGGTGGGTCCGGTTGAGCCGGGACAGCGTCTGCACCGCGGCGACACCCTTGAGCGGCTTGTCCACGTACATCGTGGTCAGCAGCGGCTGGTCGAAGCCCGTCTGGTATTTCTCGGCCACCACCAGCAGCTTGTATTCGCGCTCCTGCTTGGCTTTCGGCGTGCCGGCGTGCTTGTCGTCGGCCGCCGTGTAGCCGAACTTCTCCGGCAGCTCACCCTCGCCGAAGCCGTTCAGTCGCGCCTCGGTCACCTCGACGCCGTCGAGTTCCAGCTCCCCGGAGAACGCCACCAGCGCGTCGCACCCGGTGTAGCCGTTCGTCTCGATGTACTTGTTGATCGCGGTGTAGAGCCGCAGCGCACCCTCCCGCGAGCCGGTTACCACCATCGCCTTGGCCCGTCCGTCGAGCCGCGGCGCGGAGTGGCGGCGGAAGTGCTCGACGATGATCTCCGCCTTCTGCGCGTTCATCGTCGGGTGCAACACCGCGAACCGGGCCAGCTGCGAGCCGGCCTTCTTCGGGTCGACCTCCGGGTCGTCCGGGTTGGCGTTGGCCAACTTCCAGTACGCCTTGTAGGTCAGGTACTGCCGCAGCACGTCGAGGATGAACCCCTCCTCGATCGCCTGCCGCATCGAGTACGTGTGGAACGGGTGCATGTTGCCGTCCGCGCCGGGCGTGCCGAACAGCTCCAGGGTCTTGGCCTTCGGGGTCGCGGTGAACGCGAAGTATGACAGGGTTTCGTGCCGCCCCCGCGCCAGCGCCGACGCGGTCATCAGGTCACCGTCCGCGTCGACGTCATCGCTGCCGAGCTTCAGCAAAACCCGTTTCAGGTCGGCGGCGTTCTCCCCGGCCTGCGACGAGTGGGCCTCGTCGAGGATCACCGCGAATCGCCGGCCCTTGAGCCCTTGTACCTTCTCCAGGACGAAGCCGAACTTCTGCACCGTCGTGATGATGATCTTCGCGGTCTCGCCCTGGAGCGCATCGGCCAACTGCTGCGAGTCTTTGTCGATCCGCTGCACCACACCCGGCACATGCTCGAACTGGAACACCGTGTCCTGCAACTGCCGGTCCAGCACCACCCGATCGGTGATGATGATGACCTTGTCGAAGACCGGCTCGTTCGCCCCGCCGTGCAAACTCGACAGCCGATGCGCCAGCCACGCGATCGTGTTCGACTTCCCCGACCCCGCCGAGTGCATCACCAGGTAGTTCTGCCCCGACCCGTGCTCCGCCGCGTGCTCGGCAAGCTGGGTGACCGCGTGCCACTGGTGGTAGCGCGGGAATATCAGCGCCCGCGACTCCTTGTCCGTGTGCAGGAACCGCCGCACCAGGTCCAGCCACGTCTCCGGCCGCCAGATCTGCTCCCACAGATACCCGGTCCGGTAACCGTTACCAGCAGGGTTGCCCGCACCGCCGGAAACACCCGCCCCCGCCGACCCGGTATTGAAGGGCAGAAACCGCGTCTTCTCTCCGGCCAACCTTGTGGTGACAAAGACCAGATCAGGATCAACAGCAAAATGCACGAGGGTACGCCGAGAGAACAGCAACTCGCGCGGGTCTCGTGTGGTCCGGTACTGCACCTTGGCGTCCTCGACGGTCTGCCCGGTCAGCGGATTCTTCAACTCGGCCGTGGCAAGCGGAATCCCGTTGACGAACAGCACCAGATCAAGGCTCTTCTTCGGTTCGGCCTCGGAGTAGTGCAGCTGCCGGGTCACGCTGAGCCGGTTGGCCCGAAACAGCTTCAGCGCGTCATCGGTGATCGAGTGCGCCGGCTTGAAGTACGCCAGCCGAAACAGAATCCCCTTGTCCTTCAACCCACGCCGCAGCACGTCAAGCGGCCCCCGCTCATCGATCTGCTTGGCGAGGTATTCCTTGAAATGCCGCTGCGCATCCGCCGAGTTGTTCCCGTGGTATGCGACCAGCTTGAGCCAGGCGTCGTTCTGCGTGGCCCCGAGGAAGGTGAACAGCTCAGAGGTGTCCAGCCCCAATTTCCGGTCATAGCTGTACGCCAGCCCTTGCTGCCAGTCAGTATCAAGCAACGATCGCTCGATCGCCTCCTCGAAAGCACCCTCTCCATGCACACTCACTGCAACCCACTCCCCCGAGCCGTAGTCACATCCAGCTGCCCGGTAACCGCCGCAGTAATCAACGCCTGCCGCCGCTCTTTGAGTAACGCGACCTGATTCGACAAGTTCTGGTTGAGATGAGAATGCTCATCATTGAACTCGTCGAGGCGATGGGCGATACGCAGTTGTTCTTCTTCCGGAGGAAGCGGTACCGGTACGGCAGCCACCTGTGATTCACTAACCGACGGAACTGGGCCCGGATTCGAGAGCTGCCCTAGATCCAATAGTGTAAGCAGGTACCGCCAATATCGCGGGTCGCCACCAGAGAATTTTATACCCCGGACATTGTCATCGACGATCGACTCACGCGTGGTAAGCCGACGTTGATTCAGCAGCATGGCCGCGCCGACTCGAGCGTAGAGAACCGAACCCTCCGGAACTACTCGAGCGCGAAGGGTCTTGGCCACTCGTCGAGTGACCCAATTTCCCGCTGTTGACAGCCATCCTCTCGAATCAGCCAGTCCGAAATCGCCCACCTTGATGAACGGGGTTTCACCAGTAGTTTCGCCCTGATACGCATGCGGGAACGTCGTACCCATGTACGTGCGCGACACTCTCCCGATCGTGGTGATCGGCCACCGCGGGTTGATGCGGCCGAGCCACGAGACCGCCATACCGCTGTCGCCATGCGATTCATCGAATCCTGTGACTAGCCGACGGGTTAGTACCTGCCAGCGCTCCGTCATCAACGACCTCAAGCGCTCGTACCCTTCTCGAAGTTCGGCCATGTGGGCCGTCTCGGCGTCGAGGAAGTCGACGATGCGCCGCTGCTCCTCCACGGGTGGGAGGTCTACGACGAAGTCACGAACAAAGTCATCAGGAACACGCTTCTGGCCCGCAACGCCGTACATCTCCGCTTCTCCGAATTTTAGGAAGGGATGACTTTGGGTGATGTAAGCCAGAAAACTTTGGTCTACCGATTCGGTTGGACGCAACACATGCAGTTCGGTTGTGCCAGCTCCTACACCGCCGAGGAGGCCAGAAATCGGTACGGATCGCCCAGCCTCGAAAGTCGGCGTGATCTTCGGCACGAGGACGTCACCATCTTGGAACCGCGTATATCCAGTCGCCACTGTTGCTTTGATACGCACCCGACTCGTATCCAACCGCGAGTCCGCCCAAACCGCCTCCATCGGCAAGAAGGTCAGGTCATCGGTTGGACCAAGCTGATCGAATCGTGGACAGGGCGGATTTACGCGGATGACATGCCGAAGCCTGAGTCGGCTCATTTTGTCACCCGGCTCAGCCGAGTTTGAATTTGATCCTCCAGCGCCTTGATGTCCGCGTCGATCTCCGCTAGAGGACGAGGTGGCTGGTAGATGTAGAAGTGGCGGCTGAACGGGATATCATAGCCAATCTTTGTCTTGGAATCGTCAATCCAGGCGTCGGGGACATGCGGGACGACCTCACGATGGAGGTAATTGTGGATGTCGTCGTTCAGAGGCACGTTCTCGCCGTCGCGTAGGTCGGGGTCGGGCAGCGGGTTGCCCTTGCGATCGGTCTGAATCTCGCCATCCGGATCGCTGACCGAGAATGACTCCCAGACGACCTTCTCCACGGACGCCGGGAGGTGCCCGATGGCGGCCAGTTTCATCGCGAACTCGCCGCGGCTGCTGGCCTTCGTACCGATCAGCGCCGTCGCCGATGCCACAAGGGACTCGCCGCCGTCGTACCTGATGACGGCCTTGGTGCTCGCGAGGAGGGCGACCGCTTCCTCAGTGATCTCGAAGCGCAAGCGCAGCGGGCGTTCGACCGTGATGCGCTGGTAGCCGAAGTCGGTGGCCTTGAAGACCTTCACCTTGCCGTGCCGCGGGTGTTCGGAGTCCTCGGCAACGGCGAGCGCCTCGACATACAGCTTGGTCAGCTCGGTGATGTGGTCGGCGGTGAGCATCTTGCGCTTGTCGCCGAGGCTTTTACGCATTTTTGTCCAGTAGTCGCGGCCGTCGAGCAGCACGACCTTCTTACGGCGCTCCGATGTCTTCCGGTTGCTGAGAATCCAGAAGTACGTGGAGATGCCGGTGTTGTAGAAGAGCTGATCGGGCAGGGCGACGATGCCTTCGAGCAGGTCGTTCTCCAGAATCCAGCGGCGGATCTCCGACTCGCCGGAGCCGGCCGCCCCAGTGAACAGCGGGGAGCCGTTGAAGACGATCGCGAGGCGGCTGCCGCCGTCCTCGGGACGTTTCATCTTGGAGATCATGTGCTGGAGGAAGAGCAGTGACCCGTCGTTGATGCGGGGCAGTCCCGCCCCGAACCGGCCGGCGAAGCCGCGTGCCGCCTCGTCTTTGACGAACTTCTCGACCTTTTTCCACTCCACGCCGAACGGCGGGTTGGCGAGCATGTAGTCGAACTTCTGGACTTCGTGGCCGTCCTGGTTGAACGAGTTGCCGTACGCGATGTTGTTAGGGTTGCCGCCTTTCATCATCATGTCGGAGCGGCAGATCGCGTAGGTTTCGCCGTTGAGTTCCTGGCCGTAGACCTCGACCGTGGCGTTCGGGTTGTGCGCCTCGATGTGGTCCTGGGCCTCGCTGAGCATGCCGCCGGTGCCGCACGCCGGGTCGTAGACCTTGCGCACGATGCCAGGTGTCACCAGCTCGTCCTCATCCGGCGCCAACAGCAGGTTGACCATCAGCTTGATGACCTCGCGCGGGGTGAAGTGCTCACCGGCGGTCTCGTTGCTGATCTCGGAGAACTTCCGGACGAGTTCCTCGAACAGGTAGCCCATCTGGTGGTTGCTGACGACCTCGGGGCGCAGGTCGATCTCGACGAACTTGCTGACCACCTGATACAGCAGACCGGCCTCGTCGAGCCGGGTGATCTGCGCGTCGAAGTTGTATTTCTCCAGCACGTCGACCGCGCCGGGAGCGAACCCGCCGATGTAGGAGCGCAGGTTGGTGGCCACGTTGTCCTGGTCGGCGGTGAGCGTACGGAAGTTGAGTTTGCTGATGTTGTAGAAGCTGAGTCCGGAGGTCTTGCGCAGTACCGGGTCCATGTTCTTCAGTCCGGTGGCGCGCAGTTGGCTGAACTTGTCGAGCACGTCCTGCTTGGTGGGTTCGAGCACCCAGTCAAGGCGGCGCAACACCGTCAGCGGCAGGATCACCCGGCCGTACTCGGATTGTTTGTAGTCGCCACGCAGCAGGTCGGCGATCGACCAGATGAAGTTCGCCAGTTTCTGATGATCGGTGCTCACCGGGAACCTTCTTTCTCGTGCCGGCGGCGGAAGGCGTCGCCATGCTGATCTGGTGCGTCGGGCGCGAAAACGGCGCTGGTCAGTCCATCGACGGCGATGCGGGCGGCTGCCTCGGCCGCATTCGCGACCTGGTCGGCGGCGTCCTTGAAGGCCATCTGCTGACGAAAGGCCTCACCATAGTGGCGTTGCTCCGGCAGTGGCATGCGCGGCACGCGTGCGCGTCGAACATCAAGCCGAAAGGTGCCACCTGAGGTTCCGGCCGCCTGCCGCCGGTTGGCCGCAGAGCGCAGGAAGCAGGCGAGAAAGTACGGGTCCAGCGAATCCGGATCACAGCGGATCACCGACGCCGCCTTGATTCCGCCGGTCGGCACCGCATTGAGCACCACCGCCGCGAAGTCGCCCGATGTCGATGGAACGACCACATCGCCGGGCCGTGCGCGTTCCCGATCCACGATGGTCAGAGCCCCCGAGCGGACAAGGTCGCCGACGCTGACCAACTGGTCGGCGATCTCACCTGACCCGGCCGCAAGCGAAGGTGCTTCGGCGCTCAGCCGGCCGATGGCCTCGCTGTAGCGCTCGCGCGCCTCATGGTGGTCAGGGGTGAGGTCGCGCACTTCGAGGGGAAGGTGCGTGGCCGGGACCAGCAGAACGTCTTCGTCCAGCAGCTCGATCGAAGGCACGTTCCGAGTACGTGTGGGGTCAGCGAACACTGCCGCCCACGCCTCCGGGTCGTGCGGGAGGTCGTCGGCGTCGCGGTCGGTCAGGTCGACCATGCGCAAAACATAGGCCGGTCGATCGGTGGGCCGGGTCAGTTTCCAGATCTGCCAGGGCGCGGCGGTGTTGTTAACGGCGCGCTCAGGTAGGGCGATCACCTCGGTAAGCACGCCGGCGCGGAGTAGTTCAGCTCGGATGCGGCGGGCCGATGCGCGAACCGCGGCTGAGAACGGCACGGCGACGACCGCGGTGCCGCCGCGTTTGAGGCATGCCAGGCAGATCTGGACCCAGCCCAGGGCGTGGTCGCCGCGACTCGGCTGCCCGTACTCCAGAACAGCCCCGTCTATCGAGTGCTCCGGACCTGGCGTGATCGAGACCACCGCATCCGCCTGACCCTTCAGCGCGGCGAATCGATCGTCCGCGGCGGTGATCTCGACGTTCGTGGCGTCTGCGTCGGCAAGAGCATCCTTTGCTACGTCGATCCTGGTCATGTCGTCCGTGCGCCCGACGTAACGGACCCGCGGACCGAGCAACTGCGCGACCTCGGCCAGCAGGGTGCCGTCCCCGCACGCGGGATCGAGCACCATCCCGCGCGTCGAGGGCGGCACGAGGGCGGCCATCGCCTCCGCCAACCCGAGAACGTCCGTGGCCTTCGTCCCGGTCAGCTTTTTCGAGGCGGCCCGGCCGTTGGCGGTCAGCCAAGACTCGACCTCGGGCCAGGCGAACGTCGGGCTGGTCGCCGGTCCACCGACCGGCGACGGGAAATCCGGGTGACGGCGGCGCCAGTTCGAAACGGCGGCGCGGCCAACGCCCGCGATGCGCGCGATATCGGCCGCGGTGACCTCGTTGTTGACACCCATGCCCGAGACCTCCATCAGTGTGACGACATCGTACACATGGATGCAGGCACGTGAACGTTTACGACGTGTGTACTGTGTTCACGCCAGCTGCTCCTCCACACCGGATCGGATGATCTACATGCGGAAGACCGCAGCCATCGACACCACGCCCACCACCGTCGCCGGCGTACACGGTCGAGCAGCGGGGTGAGATCGTCGGCCGCGTTGGCGGCGAGTTGCGCGACAACCCGCAGCTCACCGTCACCCGCCTCGCCCGACGGCCGGTCTCGATCGCGGCGGCGAATGCCCTGCGGATCCCGCTCAGCACCGAACCGGCTCGGCTTGTCGCGGACCTCCGGGAGATCGGCCGCGTCCAGGCCGTTCTCGCCGATGCGCTGGCGGATCTTCTGCCGGAGCGCGTTGACCCGGCCGGGGACCTCGGCGGTCTGTGCGCGACACAACCGGCCACCGCCGACGGCGTTCAGCTGGTCCAGTACACCTGCAACGGCAGCGCGGCCGAGAGCTTCCGGCCGCAATGAACACCTGACCGAAAAGTTGATCGACTGTGGACGATACGGACCCGTACCATCCGCATTCGTGAAGGTACGGGGATTCACCTCAGCAGTTGCCCTGGCCGGCCTCCTGATCGGCGGGGTCGCCACTCCCGCCACCGCGAGCGCCCGGGCCCTGGACGTCAAGCTCTACTCTCCGCGCGCCGAGAGCATCGTGCACGGCCCGACCACGATCAGGTTCACGGCGCCCGGCGACGAGGTGGCCGAGGTGGTGCTCACCTCGGGGGACGGGACCGTGCTGGGCCGGGACACCGAGGCGCCGTGGGCCATCGACTTCGACTTCACCGGGTACCGGGGCGACGTCTGGTACCAGGCCAGGGACAGTGACGGCAACCGGTCGCCGCGCTACCGGGCCGACTACACCGTCGACGACGACGGGCCGACGATCACCCTCGAGAACCCGTTCGTCGCGCCCGGTGTGCACAGGATCTCGGCCGAGTTCGGCGACCGCAGCGCCATGGCCAAGGTGGAGTGGTGGATCGACGGGGCGCTGCGCGGCACCGGGGTGGGGGTCGACTACGATTTCGGTCCCGTCGCCCGGGTCGTGCCGGTCGAGATCCGGGCCTGGGACAACCACGGCAACCAGACGGTACGCACGTTCGACGTCCGGGCCGACAACACCGTACCGGTCGTCAAGAAGGTCACCCCGGACTACAAGCAGCTGGTCCGCGGCACCTCGGTGACCTCCACGGTGACGGTGACCGACCCGGCCGGATTCTCCCGGGTCAACCTGAACGGCGCGGTCGTCGCGGGGAAGGTCGACGGACCGACCGCCACCTTCACGGGACGGTTCCCGGTGGGCAAGGACGGCTACTACACGCTCCGCTGGAACGTCGTGGACAGTGTGCTGAACCGGACGACCTTCCCGCGGACCTTCGTCGTGGACAACACCCGGCCGAAGATCACCAAGGTCACCGCCCCGGCCAACGGCGCCAAGGTCGGCCCGGTCGTGACGACGTCGATGACGGCGACCGACCTGAACGGCATCCGCGAGGTCCAGGTGTGGGTCAACGGCAAGCTGACCAACTCGGACGCCCGGGCCCCGTACGTGATGAACGTCAACACCAGCAGGCACGGCTCGTCGTTCAAGGTCGCGTTCTACGCGGTCGACAAGGCCGGCAACGCGGTCAGCACCTCCGTGCGCACCTGGAAGCGGTAACGCCGTGAAGACACGAAACTTCGCCGCGGTCCTCGCCGTGGCCGGAACGCTCGTCGCCGGAGCCGCTGCCCCGGCCGCGGCCGCCGACGGGCCGGTGATCACCTCGACCGGCCTCACCGAGGGCAAGCTCTACGGGAAGACCACGGCGATCGAGCCGATCGTCAGCGACGACGTCGTGGACGTGCGGGTGCTGGCCGACGGCCAGTACGACAAGGTGTCCTCGTCGTGGGCCGGCGGGAAGCTCAAGGTGACCTTCGCCGCCGCGTGGGGTAACGACGCCGAGGTCGACGTCACCGTCCGGGCCCTCGACGCGGACGGGAACACCGCCGACGCGACGACGCACGTACTCCTCGACGCCGTGGCTCCGGAACTGACGCTGGATCCGCCCCGGAACGCCCCGACCGTCCACGGCTGGACCAGGATCACCGTGACGCCGAAGGTCGACGACCTCGCCGAGGTCGTGATGGGCTACCCGGACGAGACCGAACTGGTCAAGGTCACCTCGGCACCGTGGGTGATCGACTACGACTTCACCGCGTTGACCAGGCGGATCACCTTCTGGGCGACCGACCGGGCCGGCAACCGGAGCCTGAGCTACTACACCAACTGGATCGCGGACAACGACAGTCCGCGCATCTCGTCGACCAACTCGCCGTACGTCATGCCGGGCAAGCAGTCCCTGGCCGTCGACGTCGAGGATCGGAGCGCGCTGAGCCGGATCGAGTGGTGGATCGAGGGCGCCCTCCGCGGAACCCAGGCCGGCCAGAGCGGAACGTTCCGCTTCGAGTACGACTTCGGCACCACCATCCGCGCCGTGCCGGTCGAGGTGCGCGCCTGGGACTCCTGGGGCCTCGCCAGCAGCGAGAAGTTCTCGGTGCAGATCGACGGCACCAAGCCGCGGCTCGGCGTGATCACCCCCGCCCGCAACGCCCTGGTGCGCGGCACATCGGTGACCACCACTCTGACGGCCACCGACGCGGGCGGCCTAGGCGCTTACTACACCAACGCCGGGAACTCGACCGCGGGCGGCGTGACCAGCCACAAGTACGTCATGGTCCAGCCCACCCGCGGCGACGGCCCGCTCAACATCTCCTGGCAGGTGTACGACCAGGCCGGCAACTGGAGCAGCTACGGCTACGGGGTGATCGTCGACAACAGCCGGCCGAAGATCACCAAGGTCACCGCCCCAGGTGCCGGCACCAAGGTCGGCGCCCAGGTGAAGACCTCGATGACGGCGACCGACAAGAACGGCATCCGCGAGGTGCAGATGTGGGTCAACGGCAAGCTGACCCTGTCCGACTCGAAGGCGCCCTACAACCTGGCGCTGAACACGGCCAGGTACGGGAAGTCGCTCACGGTCGCCTTCTACGCCGTCGACCGGGCCGGCAACGTGATCAGCACCTCCAGCCGCACCTGGAAGCACTGACGAGGTCCGCGCCGTCGGATCGTCCGAGTAGCCACGCCGGCAGTGCCACCTGAGAGCCCTGGATAGTGCGAGCGCTACTCGGAGCGCCGAGCTGGTAGTCGTGTCCGGTATCGGTCGCGATGAGGTGCAGGTCTGGCACGTTGTCTCGGGCGGAATACGTTGAGATCACCGTCGTCAGCGTCGTCTTGACGAAGTCTGACGTCGTGCGTCCGCTGGACCGCTACCCTGCCGGCACCTCCACGGGCTGACACTGTTCGGCCGCCCCGGGCACCGGCATGACCCGGTTGCGGCCGCCGTGCTTTGCCTCGTAGAGGTGGGCGTCGGCCTCCGCGAGCAACTGCTGCGGCGTGGTCTCCGGCGTCGGAACCGTCGACGCCACCCCGAGGCTGATGCTCACCGTTCCCAACGGGCTGCCCTCGTGCGGCTCGTTCAGCGCGGACACCCCGGTGCGGACCCGTTCGGCGGTCTGGACGGCGTCCGCCAGGTCCGCCGTGGGCAGGATGATGGTGAACTCCTCGCCGCCGTACCGGGCGACCGTGTCGGTGCCGCGAACCTGGTGGTTGAGGACCGAGGCGACGCTGCGCAGGCACCGGTCGCCGGCGGCGTGGCCGTACCGGTCGTTGTAGAGCTTGAAGTGGTCGACGTCGATCATCACCACCGAGAGCGGCCTCTGCTCACGGACCGCCCGCTGCCACTCGACCATCAGCGACGCCTCGAGGTCGCGCCGGTTGGACAGGCCGGTCAGCGCGTCAGTCGCGCTCAGCCGTTCCAGCTGCCGGTTCGCCGACTCCAGTGCTTCGGTACGTTCGGCGACCTTCGCCTCCAGCGAGGCGTACAGCAGGGCGTTGTCGAGCGAGACCGCGAGCTGACCGGCGACCAGGTTGACGGCGTCGAGCCGCTGCGGCGAGAACGTGCCGTGGCTCTGCCGGTTGGCCAGGATCACCATCGCCCGCAGTATGCCCCGGGCGAGGACCGGCACGACCATCAACGAGCAGGTCTCCGACCCCTGGAAGTACGGGTCGCGGGCGAACCGGCCGTCCACAGTGGCGTCGTCGACCAGCAGCGGCCCGCGGGTGCGTTCGGCGTACCTGAAGGCGGTGCCGGGCACCAGGCCGAGCCGCTCGGCGTCGGCGAGCGCGATCCGCTCGTCCGAGGAGAGCGTCCACTCACCGGTGTCGGTGTTCCGGATTAGCAGCTGGACCGAGTCGGCCCCGGTCATCGCACTGAGCGTGCTGGCGACCTGGCCGCGCAGCAGGTGGACGTTGGTCTCCGAGCTCAGCGTCTGGGACGCCCGCAGGACGCCCAGCAGGTCGATCGCGTCGCCGGTCATGCTCGTGGTGGCGCTGCGGCCCACGGTCGCGGTGGCCGACCGGAACTCGGTGACCTCCTGCGGTACGCCGTACTCCCGGTCGAGCTCGCGGACCTTCGCCACGGCTCCCCAACCGTCATACCGGCGGCGGGCCTCGCCAATCAGCTGGCGGCCGGCGTGGTGCAGGCCGCGCTGGTGGTTCACGAGCCCAGCCCGCTCGGTGATCAGCGCCGTGAAGAGCGGCTGCCGGACCGTACGGGCCTCGTTGATGGCCCGGTCGAAGGCGATGATCGTGGTCCACGGCTCGACGTCGCCGGCCGACCGCTCCGCGTCGACCCAGGTCAGTAGGTGTTGGAAGTTGTGCGGGGCCTCGGCCGCGCGGTCGGCCAGCCACTGCCGGTGCGCGTCCAGTTCGGCGTCGTCGGCGTGGGTCCGGGCCAGGTCGATCATCCGGACCAGCCGGGCGTACAGCTCGGCGTACGTCGACGGGACGAACTGCAGCAGTCCGGCCGCGGCGGCCGCGTTGGTGCTCATGGTCGCGTCGTCCCGGAAGACCAACGCGGTCAGGGCCCGGACGGCGTGAAAGTTGGCGCCGGCGGTCGGGTTGGTCGCGAGGCGGGCCAGGTGCGAAGTCTCGGTGTAGTCGGCGTCGTCGAACTGGCCGGCGCCGCCGGTCTCGCCGCACAGCGCCCGGCCCATCTGCCGGTAGCCGAGGTAGGCGTCGATGGCCTGGTCGTTGGAGCACCGCACGCCGAACGCGACGCCCGCGTCGGCGTCGGCCCGGAAGTTGTCGACGGTCGGCGCGCAGGCCAGCAGCTGAACGGTCGAGGTGTAGTAGGTGAAGGCGGCGTTGTGCAGGTCGCCATGGCGTTGCAGCTCCTCGTGCGCGCGGTGCGACTCGGCCACGTTGTCGGGCAGTGGGTCGAACCAGTGGCCGCTGCTGAGCGCGAAGAGGAAGCGCGACTGCGAGGTCGGCAGCTCGTATCCCAAGGACTCGCCGGCGGCCAGGATCCACCGCAGCACGCGGTAGCCGGTCCGATGATCGCCGGCCGCCACCTTGGTCACGAACGCCAGGTGGCTGATCGGACCCATGAGCGGCGCGCACGGTCCGAGGTCGATCCACCGCTGCCAGGCCTCCAGCGCCAGCCACGCCATGATCGGCCGGCCGGTGAAGAATGCGGACGGCAGCGAGCGGTTGATCAGCTTGGCGATCGCGACCTGAGCCGCGTCGGTGACCCCTGGGCGCACAGTGGCGTCGGTCAGGCCGTCCCGCTCGACCCACGCGTACAGCGCGCCGAGCCGCTCGCCGATCCCGGCGCCGATCGCCTCGTCCGCCGGCACCTCACAGCCCAGTTCCCGCAGCTGGGCCAGCCCGAGGTCGAGGGCCTTCAGGAAGTGGTTGCGGTTGCCCAGGCTGCTGATCTGCAGGCAGGAGGCCTCGATCCGGTCGAGCAGCCGGGGGCTGAGCCGCTCGATCTCGGCGTACATCTCGTCGGAGGTGTCGAGCCGGCCGAGCCGGATGAGCGCGGCGTGGCGGTCGATGTGCAGCTGGACCAGCAGCGTGTGGTCCTGGTCGTCGGTCAGCAGCCCGATCGCGGCGGCCAGGAAGCGGTCGGCGGCGGCCGGGTTGCTCAGGCCGACACCGGCGGCGGTTTCCCGGAAGAGCTTGGCGGCCCGCAGCCGCTCCTCGGGCTCGGTCACCGCCTCGATCGCGGCCAGGTACTGCTCGGCCGCCATGCCGGTCAGGCTGCCATGGCCGGCGAGCCGGCGTGCGAGCAGCAGGTGGGTCGCGACCCGGTCGTCCGGAGTCAATCCCTCGTACGCGGCCTGCTGGACCCGGTCATGCCGGAAGCGGATTGACGGTTCGCCGGACCGGTCGGTGACCAGCAGGCCCTCCTCGAGGGCCGGCGCAAGCGCCTGCTCGACCGTCCCGGCGTCCGCCGAGTCCGCCGCGAACAGCAGGTTCAGGGGCACCGAGCCGCCCAGACAGGCCATGATCGACATGAGGGGCCGGGTCGACGGCGGCAGCTGTTCCATGCGGGAGCGCAGTACGTCGATGACGTCGCCCCGACCGAGGTAGCCGCGGACCAGCCCGCTGTCCCACTGCCAGCCGCCGCCGGCCGGTGTCAGCGCGCCCTCGCGGCGCAGCCAGTTCAGCATCTCGACGGTGTCGTACGGGTTGCCGCCGGTCCGCTCGACCACCGCGTCTAGCAGGCCTCCGACCGCGTCCCGGTCCATTCGCAGGATCGACGCCACCAGCGCCCCCAGGTCGGTCGGGGCCAGATTGCGCAGCCTCAGCGTGACTACCGGACGCGCAGTACGCTCCCACCGCTGCATTCGGGGGGCGAGCGGGTGAGCGGCGTCGACCTCAGCGTCCCGGTACGCGCCGACCACCAGCACGCCGGCAAGCTGATCGTCCATGACCACCCGGTCGAGCAGCCCGATCGCGGTGGAACCGGCCCACTGCAGGTCGTCGAGCACGATGACGACCGGCCGGGCCGGGGATGCGATCGTCCGGAGCAGATCGATCTCGGCCGCGATGATCCGCGAGTCGGCGTCGGCCGCGTCGTCGAGTGCCTGCTCGTCCGGTGCGATGTCGAGCAGCGTCGCGAACTCGGGCAGCAGGTGCGCGATCAGGCTGGTGTTGGCGCCGAGCGCCTCGCGGATCCGCATCCGGTGCACGGCCAGCTGCTCGTCGGGCTCGGCCAGCAGCAGCCGGCCCATCCCGCGCAGTGACTGCTGCACGCCGTCGGACTCCGAGTCGCGGCGGTACTGGTCGAACTTGCCGGTCACGAACCAGCCGGCGGCCGCCGTGACCAGCGGGCGCAGCTCGTCGATCAGGGCGGTCTTGCCGACCCCGGGCACGCCGCTGACCAGGACCGTACGCCGCTCGCCAGCCGCCACCCCGGTGAACGCGTCGCTCAGCAGCCGGATCTCGTCGTCCCGGCCGACCAGCCGCGAGGGCGCCGCGAGCTGCATCGGGAAGTCGCGCTCGGCCAGCGGGAAGGTTGGATATCGGCCGTCCGCGTCGGGGACGAGCCGCGAGAGGTCGTGCGCGAGCCCGTCGGCGCTCTGGTATCGCTTGTCCGGTTCCTTCTTCAGCAGTCGCAGAATGATGTCCGACAGGGCGGCCGGTACGGCCGGGTTGACCTCGGACGGCTTTCGCGGCGCACGGGTGAGGTGCGCGTGGATCAGGTCGAGCGGCTCCCGGTCGCTGTCGCCGAACGGAGGCTCGCCGACTGCGAGCGTGAACAGGGTGGCGCCGATGCCGTACAGGTCGGCGCGGTGGTCGACCGCCCGGCCGGTGCGCCCGGTCTGCTCCGGCGCCAGGTAGGGGAGGGTGCCGGCGACCCGGTTCTCGTGGGTGAAGCCGGGGCGGTCCTCGGCGAACGTGGTCGCCAGGTCGAAGTCGATGAGCTGAACGAGTTCAGGTCGCCCGCCGAGAATGATGATGTTGGCGGGGTTGACGTCCCGGTGGATCACCCCGTTGCGGTGCAGCTGCGACACCGCACGGGACAGGGCCCCGGCCAGCACCACCAGATCGGTGACGTCGAGCGGCTTGCCTGGAACCATCGCTGAAAGCGGCTGGCCGCCGGCGTCCTCGAGGACGATGGCACCCGCCCGGGAGATGTCGGGCGAGATCCGCGGCACCGCATCGGTGCCGGCCAGTCGCTTCAGGATCATGTTCTCGTGGCGGAGGCGTTCGCTGGCCCGGGGCCCCCGTGGTTCCTTGACGATGACCCTGCTGCCGTTGGTGAGCGTCAATCGCAGGACGCGGGTTCGGCCGGTGTGATAAAGCACCTCCTCGGCGGCCTCGGAGGCGGAACGGCCGGTCTGCGACTCGCGAGGCAGAGTGGTCACATTGTCGCCCATCGGCACCGGGAGGCTGTTGCTGAGGAAATTTCAGCTCCCGGGCGCTGCACGGGGTGGATGGTGTGCATCCCCGGCGCTGACTCGCGCGCATGCAATCCGGAAGCCGCGTATCCCGTGATCGCCACGATGGCTGAGCAGCTCGCGATCGTGGAGGGTCAGGGGGACTAGCCCGCCCTCGCTCAGCCGCTCTGTGAGGTGGTGGGCTGCCAGGCGGAACGCGATGACGTCTTCCTTCGAAATGCGCTCGGCAGTGGCCCTGCTGTCACTCGAGGAGGCCACGACGTCCGCCGGCGTATCGCCACTGAAGTGCAAGGCCGAAAATGGGAACACAGAAGGCCGCGCTCTGCGTTTCCGCAGCTCACGGCCCTCATGATTGGCCGCCCGAAGGGACTCGAACACTTCCCGGGCTGGTGGTGGTCGGCGACCGCGGACCGGCATGTGCTCGCAGTCAGCCCACCATCGCTCGGATGGCTGCGGTGTCCCCGTCCAGTTTCAGCAGGCGTACGACGTACCCTCCCGGCTCAGGCTTGGCTTCGGGATTGTCACACCCGAGTCGCCCGCCGCCGTCGGCGTGTAGCTCCACAGCGCATCCCGGTCCTGCCAGGAAGCCGCCACCGCCGCCCAAGCCATTGGGTTTGATCAGTTGCACCCTGACACCGCCATCCTCCACGGAAGCCGACACCGTCCACTTGCGGAGGGAGAATGTGACCGAGCCGGAGAAGGACACTTTGCAGTCGCCGTCGGCACACCCCGCGTATTTGGTGCCGCCCCCGCTCGGCGCCTTCGTCTTCTTTGGCGCTTTGGGCTTTGGTGACGTCTTCACTTCCCGTGACTCGTCCACGACGGGGGAGGACGATGCGGAAGGTTCGGCGTCACGGGTACTTGGGGCGGAAGAAGCGCGGGAGTCGGTCGCGGTGGGGACGATGTCAGGGCTCGACCACGTGGCACCGGAGGACGACTCCGCCGTGGAGCCGCAGCCGGCCATTGCCAAGACCAGCAGTAGCGCCCCGATCGCGGTGAGTTTTGTTGAGTACTGTGGACAGTGCTGCATGCGCGGAGTTTAGCGACCCGACTTTGCCGGAGCCCTGCCCGTGATACCCACCTCGCCGGCGCCGGCGATACCGAGTGGCGTGCTCGGGTCTGGGTCGCCTAGGAACGACACGTCGATCGGTGAAATGTCGGCGTGCGCGGGAAGGTGGTATTCCGCCAGGCTCGGGTTCAAGCACTACGTTAAGTGGGCTCGCCATCCGGGCCGAGGACGTAGCCGAAGGCGGCCATCGACCCCGCCCGGTCGATCTCGTCCAGATCCTGCTGCCCGAAAGCCTTCAGAGGCGCGAGATCGGTCCGCCACACTCGTGGGAACAAGGTCAGGTACTCGAGGTTGACTTCGCCGTTCTCCATGTGGAAGCCGCCGTCGCGCTCGAAGACCCAGATCAGCGGGTCGAACGGGTCATCCAGATCCGCCGGCATCGAGAAGCCGGGCGTGGCCCGCAGCACGGTCCAGTGCAGGATGAACAGCGCCAGCCGGGTGATCGCGTTGGGGCCGACGCGCGGTACGTCCTCCACGACACGATCGATCACAGCCTAATCGGCCCGCACGCTCGGATCGACGCACAGCGCGAGGTCGAAGAACGGCGTACGCGTCTCGCACCCGAACCGATCCACCCACAGCGCCATCCGCCGCCACCGATTCGGTGACAGGTTGCGCGCACCCGGATGTTCAGCGTTACCGAAGCTCCACCGTCTTCGTCGAACGCGTCAAGATGCGACGACCAGTACGGCAATCCGGCCTTCATCACCTGGATTCGTGTCGCCGCCCTGGGAAGAGTTGCCCGGGTGGTCGGCCCTGAATTAGCTAGTTGCTGGGCCGGCCAGGTCGGAGAACCGCGTCTGCCACAGCGTCCGCATCCGAGTGGGTAACCAAAGATCCGGCCATAGCCGAACGAGCCTGTCGCGGTCGAGCCATCGATGCAGGTCATTGGGAGTGGCTGCCTGGTTCAGCACGGTCTGATACATGACCTGGAGGTCGCCCGGCATCATCCAGGTCATAGCTGCCGTCGCCCGACCAGTCCAGCCATCGGTCGATCGTGAGGATGCCGCCGACCGGGCCGCGCAGATCGGCCAAGCTCGCAGCGACGAGATACCGTCGCTGGTCGGAGTCTCTCGACCCCGGCGGCGGGCTACCCACGGCCCGCCTCGGTCGATTCACCCAATGTCGGGGACAGTGGTGAGCACCCCCAGGCGGCGCGACCGACAGCACGCCTTCAGAGCTGAGCTCATAGCGATGATTCTCGTCCGCCGCCGCCATCGCAGCGAGATCAGCCAGCGTTGTATGGGTCTGCATCTGTACACCCCAATCGGCCGAAGAGCCACGCGCCGGGATCCGCATGGAACCCCGGCGACGCTGCCATGGTGACGGCGATGCACGCTGCACCTTGGTGCTGACCTACGGGCCTTATGGCACCGCAGCCCAGGTGCACGAACGATGGCGCGAACCTCCGCATAGATCAAGTCGTGCCGGCAACGCCAGGGAAGACAGCCGTATTGACCGTTATAACGGCCGAGCACCATCAGAGCGCCACGGGCCAAAGGGTGGTATCCGAAGGCCGAAAGGTGGGAAACAAAGAAGGCCGCAATCCGCGTTTCCGCAGCTCACGGCCTTACATGATTGGCGCGCCCGAAGGGACTCGAACCCCTAACCTTCTGATCCGTAGTCAGATGCTCTATCCATTGAGCTACGGGCGCTCCTGCAACTACCCTCCGTGACCGCGCATGCTAATGCGTCCACGGCGTAGCGGTTACGTATCCGCTGGTCCAGGCATTTTTCGTTACTCCTGGACCCGCGAGAAACGACTCTAGCATGCCACCGAGTGGGGCTTGCGTGCCGGTTGGTGCCGCACGGCGCTGCACCGTGCTCCGACGTCCGATCACCAATAGAGCACCACGCCGCCAACCACGACCTTCACCCCAAGAGTGCATCTGACTCGCCAGGCACAAGCGGCTGCGGCTCGTCACCCCCGGAGACACCAGCACCAGCCAGCCAGCCGACGATACCAACCTTCAGCAACCCACCGTTGGCCTACACCGGCCGATGACCTCCATGCGCTTGTGCGACCTCCTGCAATGGGGGCCTGAACGTCACAAGCAATGGGGGCCTGAGCGTCACAAGCCCAAGTAGCCGTACCCGTGTCAAGGCAGCTTCGACACCGACCAACACAGACTGAGGCAGGCGCCAACCGCAGCGCCCACTCATGGTAATAGCTCTGCTACGGAATGACGTTGGGCGACTCCCGTGACTCCAGGGATAGTCCCCCGCAAGAGAAGATGCCGGGGTTCGGATCCAGCCAGGCGGCAGAGGGTGGCGGCGACCGGCCATCCCTTGTGCGGCTGGGACAGCCAGCCGAACATCGAATTTGTCGTACACCGCACCTTCGGTCACGGAACGCTGGACCTGGCAGAGCACCTCGTCGAGCTTGACGACGCCTACGACTGCCTCGACTTCAGCGACACCACCGAACAGGACCTCGATGCAGACGTCATCGCCGAGGCCCGCCGCATCGTCGCCTCGACTAGCCTCAGCCCGACAGAACTTCTCTAGCTGGACGTGTCACCCACGTCCCGAGACAGATTCGTCACGGACGTCATGAGACTCGGCACCTGTGCCCGAGGGTGCTGTCTCCCAGGAGTCTGCCCTGCCGTGATCGCGATCGCGCCGCACGAGGCTACGTCGGGTACGCAGGGTGTCTGGGTGCTCTGCTCCCCGCAATGCGGTCTTGGCCTCAGCCTGCTCGAACCGGCCCAGTTCTTGCATCACGACTGCGAGGTGTTGCAGCGTGTTCGGGTGCTCGGCTCCCAGCAGTGCGGTCTGCGCGGCCGGCACCGCCCGGAATTCGGCCTCAGCCTCCTCCAGTCGACCCCGATCACGCAGCGCAACCGCCAGCCTGTGCCGGGGTATACAGGGAGTCCGGGTGCTCTGCTCCCCGCAGTGCGGTCCGCGCGGCCAGCACCACCCTCAACTCGACCTCGGCCATCTCGAACCGGCCCTGATCTTGCAGCATTTCGGCGAGTACCGTCCGGATGTGCTGACCTTCATCAGTGTTGCCTTCACGCAGGTGGGCGGATAGCAGGGCGACTGCGGTTAGCGCCAGCAAGCGGCGTCGAGCGGGGTTGGGGATGAGGTCGACGAGCTCAACGAGTGTGCCGCCTGTCCACGATGCGCCCCGTTCATCTACGACTTCGGCGATCACATCGTCGAGGTACGCCCGCGGCGAGCACGGCTGAGATCGCGATGGTGGTCATCTAGGCGCCGGCAGCGAAGAGGAAGGCCCGTGCGGCGGCCCGAGCGGGCGAGGCGTGGACCCTCGCGCGTCCCAAGGTGCTGATCAGACGATGTCCGCGATCCTCGTCGCCCTCGACCGCGACGGCCATTGCCGTGTCGGCGGCGAGGACCGCGATCGCTTCGGATCTTCAAGCCGGGAGAGTGATCCGTTCCGCGAAGTGCGCCATGTGGAGCCGGTCGGCTTCGGAGGGCGCGGTGCGTTCACAGGCTCGGGGCGTGATGCCAGGCTGGTTTTGATCAGTCCCGTGCGCCCCGGAAGCCGACCAGGCTTCCAGCGGGGGTACATCTGGACCGGCTACGTAGCGTAGTCTGTCTCGCCGTTGCCCATTAGGCCGTAATGACCAACATCAGCTTTGAGCCAGTCGCGCCAGGGCTGAGACAGCTTGCGACAGGCGCCGCTCGGGGCGGTGGTTAGCGAGGCGTATTCCGCGGCTCTAGACACGCTGTAGGGGCTGCGGTTGCTCACCTAGCTGTGTGATCATGCTTGGGCGGTTTCGTGGTTTCCGCTGCATCGCCCGTGCCGCCAGAGGATTTCTCACACAGACGATTCCCCGCACGTCGATGCCGCCGTTGACTACCGCGTCACTCTGTGTGAAAAAAACAGAGGACCCCTCCGCGTGGCAGGCAGAGGAGTCCTCTTCACTCAAGCCCCGCCCACTCCACGTGACAGAACCTTGAGGTGCTTAGTTGCAGGTCAGGCTGTGTCCAGCGTATCGCACCTGCGTGATGCAGTCTGCCACAGACCATAAGGGAGTAAACGGCGAGGGGCAACATCTGGGTACGGCAAATCATATGATTCATAGCGCTAAGGGCATTGTATTTACTCTGACATTAACTTGATCAGTGATCTCGCTGTACCAAAAGCAATTGCATCCAAATGGGTGGTCAGATGTTTTATCTTTTACCTCGGCCGAGGTAGGTGCTGGCAAGCACTGCTTACCACTCGGTGATGACCGGACCTATAGTCACAACTAAGTCCCAAGTAAGTCCCAAATCCGCGTTCCCGGTTGATTGGGTCAAAGATGATCGATCCCAATGGGTCTATTCGATATTCCGCCGCCGAGGCAACCACTTACCGTATAAGTTGAAGGATGATCACAATGCCGCCCCTCCAGTGAGCAGCGCGAACATTCACCAATCTCCCCTCTGCTGGGACCGCGGCGAGTGTGGTATATGCCCCGCGTGCGCGCTGACGCCGCGCGGGGCGTAAGAACAAAGAAGTGCCCAGTTTGGAGACACCTGGAGACACCTGGAGGCTTGCGTCCGGCCTGAGACTTTCGTTTACGAGATAGGAAACGTGGGAGCGAAGATCTCAGGAAGAGGGTGCTGCCTGCAAGGTTGGCCCCACACCCCAGTCGGGCGGCAGAACTGGCGGCAGAAAGGGACCACCCACAAGCCTCTACGGCGTTTGGCGGCCTCCGGTGAATGCAGCAGCATCAGTTATGCTGACCCCCGGCTGAACCGATGAGCCGTTTCGACCGATGGGGTACCCGTGGCAGGGGGCCTCGCCGCTAGGTCGAGCTGGTACGCAGAGGGACAGCTGGTCCAAAGATCCACTCACCCGCCCACTCCACGGGCTGACCTTGAGGGGAGGTGAACAACCTCCATGACTGAGCTCTACTTCTCCGTCCGCGTGCCGAGGGCTGTGGCGATTAACATCGTCATCGTCATCGCCATCTTCCTCGGCGCGGGTGTTATGACCCCCGTGATCATGTGATCGCGGACCGACTAAGCAACGTCCCAACACGTGAAGCCCTCGCCGTTCAAACGGCGAGGGCTTCATTTTGGGCTTGGCCTACGCAGACACGATCGAGGGGTTCTGGCCACGCTCGAGTGATGCCGGCGGCATCACCCCCCAGTTGCACCTAAGGGAGGCCGGCGGGCGGGGGCGGCGGTGCGTCCCCAGTGCCTGGGCGCGCTCGGGTCCTGGTTTGTCAGAGGTCGGCGTTAGCCTCGGCGCGTGTCCAGTCCGCTCAGCACCTGTACCGCTCGGAAATGCGGTTCGGGCTACGCTGCCTGCGAGTATTCGCTGATCAATCCGTTGAGGATCTTCCTGCGGCGGACCTGCGCCGAGGCGAGGTCGGCGACGGCCGGTCCGGTGTCCGTGGCGTTGGGTGGGCGTTGGTGAGGGCTCTGGTGTGGCCGGTGCTCGTTGTAGTGCGCGACGAACTCGGCCAGGACGGCGAGCAGGTGCCTCGGGTGGTAGACCAGCATCCGGTCAAGGCACTCGCGGCGGACAGTGCGTACCCAGCGTTCCGCGTATGCGTTCGCTCGCGGCGCTTGCGGTGGGCTGCGCAGGACCTCGATGCCTTCGCTGGTGAATACCTCGTCGAACATGGTGGTGTACTTCGTGTCCCGGTCGCGGATCAGGAACCGGAACTTTCCGGCCCGCTCCCCCAGGTCCAGCATCAGGTTGCGGGCCTGTTGCGCCACCCACTCCCCGTTCGGGTGGGTCGTCACACCGAGGATGTGCACACGGCGGGTGGCGATCTCCATCAAGAACAACACGTGGACACGAGTCAACCCGATCGTGTCCACGTGGAGGAAATCGCAGGCCAGAATCCCTTTAGCCTGCGCGGTCAGGAACTGCGTCCAGGTCGGCCCCGTGCGACGCGGCGCCGGATCCACCCCGGCTTTGGTCAGGATGGACCACACCGTGCTGGCCGCCACCCGGTAGCCCAGGCCGATCAGTTCACCGTGGATCCGGCGATACCCCCAGCTCGGATTCTCCTTCGCCAGGCGCAGCACCAGCGCCCGAATCTCAGCCTGAACCGGCGGACGGCCCGGCCGGCGCCGCGGATAGGTCCATTTCCCGGCGATTAGGGTGCGGTGCCAGCGCAGCAGGGTGGCCGGGGTGATCAGGAACGTAGCCCACCGCGGTCGGGGCAGCAGCCGGGCCAGGGCAGCGGAGTTCCTGGTTCTGGGTTGTCTTGGAGTGACAAGCCTTGATACCGGAACTCCGCTTCTTACTTCCCGATCAACACGCCCCTTGACCAACCTCACCCACGCTTAACTGAGCGGCGTTGCAGCTAGCCCAGTCCACGGCATGGAGGGGCTTGCACATCCCCCTACGGCATACGTGGCGGCTTGGCGTGGGCGGCGGGCACCTTGGCGGCGACAAGGTGTACGTCGTCGGGGTTGAACGCCTGCACGGTGAGGTCGACTCCGCGCATGGCCCCGAACCGGGGAGTGAAACTCTGGTTCGGCACTTCGAGCAGGGCAGCGAGCCTGTCGACGCTCTGGACCGGTATCCCCCATATCGCCGCCACCTGGGACCGGGTGTACCAGTGCTCGATGGTCATGTTCAACCGGTTGATGACCGTTTCGGAGGTCACCTCGACGCCCGCGGGTCCGAGACGCTCGGTGAACCATCCGTCCAGCTTCGCGGCCGGCACCCTGAGCGGTTCGATCTTGGGGAATCTGAAGCGGCGGTCGGAGGTGGTGAACCAGACCTCGCAGCCGATGCTTCGGCCGAGTTCGATCGTCTCCACGACGTGGACCGACCGCAGGTCGGCCACCGCGACCGCATCGGTGCCACGCACCTTGGTGAACCCGACACGGGTCGCCGCCCCGGGCGGCCACACCTCGATCCAGCGGGTCTCCCCCAGCTGTTGGTAGACGAACCACCCCACGATGACGAGCCCGAGGATGAGCCCCAGGGCGGCCAGGACGAGTCCGGTCCGCCAGGCTGCGGAGAAGCTCCCGAGCGCCCACACCAGCACCGTGACCAGGAAGGCGGCAGGCCCTGCGACCATGAAAGGGACTGCCAGGCCGGCAAGGGCACCTCTGAACAGGTGCCTGCCGACGTGCCGGATGTAGGTGATCCGCGAGGCATCGACAGTCATGCCCGCAGGGTACAACGACGAGCGCGGACAGCCACAGGTCCGAGCGGGTGCGCTACTCGTGCTTTCGAGCCGCCCGTCTGAACCGGCCATCGACCAACGACCGTATCGACGGTCATGAGCCACCACATTGCCCTGTCGCGGTCACCGGTAGTCGTCAGATCGTACTGATCCATGACGTGCTGGTCCGTGGTTGATCGGGCCTGGTTGGACGCTCGTACTCCGGCACACAAGCGGAGAGTTCGCGCTTTCAACCCCACGAAGGAGACCGTCGTGAAGACCCCGAAGAGGAGCCGGGACAGGACGTGTGATCGCGATGGCGGCGACACTGGTCGTGACAGGAACATTCACCGCCTACTTCGTGTCGAGCGGAGGCAAGGGCGAGGCGTCCGCGGCGACCAGCCTCGCCGATTTCGTGCCGATCGAGAAGGTCGTGCCGAACGTCGTCCGGGTCAAGCCCGGCAAGGGCGCGTCCACCGGCATCTTCACCGTGGACTGCGGCACCAACGGCAACGGCAAGTTCAGCCCGGACAACCCGGTGGCGCAGCCCGGCATCAAGAACGGTGCCGAGCATTGCACGACTTCGTGGGCAACCAGGCGATCACGGCCGACACCTCGGACAAGGCCCTCGCCGCCTCGGGGACGACCTGCCGCATCGGTGACAAGTCCTCGTACTTCTGGTCGGTCGTCAGGATCGACAAGGCAGTCCGCGCCGACGCCAAGGCGCAGGCCAAGGCGGCCCTCGCCGCGACCACGCCGACCGGTGTCCTGCCCGCGGGTGCGCAGCCAGCTTCCGGCGGTGCCCGCTCGTAACCGCGCCTCTGTCGACCGCCAGCTCGCCAAGCTGGACCAGTCGCTGGCCGCTGCGAACGACCGGATCGTGATCTCCATTGGCCGCAACGCGCAGTGGCCAGCGGGCTTGGACAATCGCTTTCACCTCGGGTCCGTAACGCTCCAGATGTGCCAGACAAGTACGAAGTTGGCTTCAACTATCAGTAGGCGGGCGGGGCACGCGGACGGCGGCTGTGACGATCCAGGGGCCAGTGTTGGTCCCGATGTCGGAGACGGAACGGGCGGCAGCGGTGTCGGTGCTCATCGGAATCCTCGCGGATTGGTGGACCAAGTAGGGTAGCGAGGATTCAGAGCAGCGGGACGAGAGCCGCTCAGCCTGCCGTGTGGGATCGAACGAACTGGACCTCCGGGTACCGTCTCGATGGTCCGGCCAGCAACACCTGGTGGCGGTGGCGCAGCCAGCGGTCGAAGAAAGCGCGCAGGTATGTGCGCTGGATCGTCAGTGAGCGGCCCGGATCGATGGTGCCGACCAGTTGGGCCAGGTCGTCGGCGCCGAGCCCGAGCACGCCGGCCATCTGTGGGAAGAGCGGTTGCCCGTCGTTGAACGATAGGTGGGCTGAGCCGGCCAGCCGCAGTTCGAGGATCGGTCCGCGGTGCTGGGCGAAGAGTGTGTCCCAGGTGGGATCCTCGGGGATTGTCGGGTGGTCGCTGCTCAGCAGGAGGAACGGCCGGTCCGAGCCGGCCGGTCCGGCGGTTCCGAACAGTGTGCCGTCCATGTTGACGCCGGCCTGGAACCGCCGGTCGTCGTGGACGGCGGCGGCGGCTGTCGCTCCACCCAGTGAGTGGCCGAGGATTGCGATGCGGTCGAGGTCGAACGCGCCACGCATGCCGCTCGGGAGCGGCCGGTGTTCGGCGTCCGGGTTGCTACCGGCGTTGATCGTGGTCAGTTGGTCGACGACGAACCGCGCGTCGGCGGTACGCACGGCGACCTCCTGTGCCAAGGTCTGGTCGTCCGCGTCGGTGATGGTGGCCGTTTCGACACGCCCGTCGGGGAACTCGACCTCGGAGGCGTCGTGGGTGTGGTCGATGGTGACCACCACGTACCCGTGGCTGGCCAGATCCTCCACCTGAGCGGTGGCGAAGCCGCGGTCGGCTTCGAAGGCCGGTGAGTACACCAGGACCGGACGGTGGCCGGGTTTTGCTGGCGCGTTGACGTGGCCGTGGGTGGGCGGTAGGCGTACGGCGCCGGCCGGCAGTCCCTGGCTTTCCTCGAAGTGTGGCACTGCGCCGGCCGACAGCCATGGCGCGGTCGGGTAGCCGCGGACTGTCGAGGCCGGGTACCAGATCTGAATCATGATTTCGCGTACCTGGTTGCCGGGCACCCAGGGATCCGTTCGGGCGTGGTCGACCAGGTGCAGGCTGACGGTACCGATGCGGTGCGGCCCGGTCGGTGCCGGCAGGGTGAGCGATACGGCGGCCGGGGTGCTCGCGGTTCGCGCCGTGGCCGCGACGAAGGCCGCGCCAGGGGCGACCGCCAGCACCGTGGCACCTGCGAGGGTGAGCGCCACGCGCCTGCTTGCCGCGTGACTGCGCAGCCACCGCGCCACCCTCAACTGTTTCGTCATTTCCGGCTCCTCGTGGCGATCTGTCAGGACGGGCAGAGTGTGGCCGCCCGCCGCGCTCGTTGTCGCTGGTGCCGGCCGCAGCTCATCGGCTGTGGCTGTCCACACCCCCAGTGCTGTGGTAGCCATGGTGGAGGCGATAGCCGGCCGCGACTACCGTGGCCTGGTGAGCTCGGTGGACCAGACAGAACCGCCGCGACCCGGCCTGCCGCCGGGGCCGGTGGACACGCCGCCACCGGCGCCGGCTATCCGCGCGAGCCTGCACGTCCTGGCGGGCCTACCGCTGTCGATCACCGGCTGGACAATGGTCGTCGGTGTGCCGGTGGCTGTGTGGTACTGGCCGGTGTGGCGACTGATGTACGGCCACGTCGGGTACGGGCCGCTGAGCGACTGGCCCATCACCCCGGTTCTGTTGGTGCTTGCGGCAGGGCTCACGCTGCTCGTGCTACCGGCCAGGATCCGCGCGGCGACGCGGTGGCAGCGGCTGCGGTTCCGGTACTTGCTGGCCGTGGAACTCCCGCCACCGCCGCCGACCCGGGCCGGACGGCCGATTGACCGTCTGGTCCGGGAGTGGACAGCGCCCGGTACCTGGCGTCAATTCCTCTATCACGCGGTCGCGCCATTGCCCGCCGCCATGGCCGCCGTCGCGGTCCCGGTGTGCTGGCTGCTCGCCCCGCCGTTCGCGCCACGGGCCGCCGGCGCCCTGGCCGACGCGGACGCCGCACGGGCTGGGGCGCTGCTTGGCCCCAGCCTGGCCGAGGAGATGGCCCGCCAGTTGGCCGAACTGGCCCACAGTCGAGCGGAGGTCATCGCGGCAACCGACGCTGAACGCCGGCGCATCGAGCGCGACCTGCACGACGGCGCCCAGCAGCGGCTCGTGTCGCTGGCGATGAAGCTGGGCCTTGCCCGAACCACGCTGACCGACATCCCTGAGCCGGCGCGGCGCACCCTCGACGAGGCGCACGACGAGCTCAAGGCGGCGTTGGCCGAGTTGCGCGGCTTCGTCCGCGGGCTGCACCCGCCGATCCTCGACGATCGGGGCCTGGATGCCGCCCTGTCCGCGGTGACGGCCAACTGTCCGGTACCTGTGCGGCTGCGGGTCCGGGTGGCCGACCGTTGTGCGCCGGCTGTCGAAGCGGTCGCCTATTTCGTCGTCTGCGAGGCATTGACGAACGTCGCCAAGCACGCCCGGGCCAGCCGGGCCGAGGTCGACGTGGAGCGCACCGGCGACCGGCTGCGCATCGTCGTCAGTGACGACGGCTGCGGCGGCGCCCGCCTTGACGGCCACGTTCGCCTCGACGGCGACGCCCGCCACGACATCGGCGACCGGCTCGACGGGGCCGGCCCCGTCGGCGCTGCCGGTACCGGGCTTCGTGGTCTCGCCCGACGCGCCTCAGCCGTCGACGGCACCCTCTCAATCGTGAGCCCGACAAGTGGACCAACGCGCATCACCGTGGAACTGCCGTGCGGGTGGTGATCGCGGAGGACTCCGTCCTGCTCCGCGAGGGCCTGGTCCAACTGCTCAACGCTTTCGAGATCGCCGTCGTAGCCGCAGTCGCCGACGCCGACAGCCTGCTGCTGGCGACCGCCGAACACCAGCCGGACCTGGTCATCGTGGACGTGCGTATGCCGCCGACATACACCGATGAAGGTATCCGCGCCGCTCTCGCGGTACGTCAGCGGTGGCCACGGACCGGCATCGTGGTGCTTTCCCAGTACGTCGAAGAGCGATACGCGGTCGACCTGCTTTCCACCTGGTCCAGCGGAGTGGGGTACCTGCTCAAGGACCGTGTGGCCGACGTCGCGGACTTCGTGGCCGCACTGCGCCGCGTGGCCGTCGGCGGTACCGCGCTCGATCCCGAGGTTGTCGCGCAACTACTACAGCGCCGCGCCAACCCGATCGACCGACTCACCGGACGCGAACTCGACGTCATCCAGCTGATGGCCGAGGGCCGATCCAACACCGCGATCGCGACCGCCCTGCGCATCAGCCCGAGCGCCGTAGAGAAGCACGTCAACAGCATCTTCACCAAACTCGACCTGCCACCCGCCGATACCGACCACCGACGCGTCCTCGCAGTACTGAGCTACCTGCACGCCCACTAGATCACCCGCATAATGCCGATGTGAGGACGTGGCGTTGCGCCAGCCTGCCGAGTGGATCTTGCTGGGTCGGCCGGCATTTCACCGCTGATCGCGCTCAACGGTGAACAGAAGCCCCGTCGTTGAGCCATTCCCGTAGCCGTCGGTGGCCCGGGTGTCATGTGGGCGGGTCGGCGGGCAGGGCCCGGGCGGCGAGGAAGGCGGCCGGGTCGGCGAACCGGGCCAGCCATGCTGCGGTGGCACGGTGTTCGGTGAACGCGCCGGGCAGGTCGTGGGTCTGCACGCTCCACCAGTGGCCGCCGCCGATCGACATCATCGAGGTCCGGTGCCACGAGTTGGCCTTGAGCGGTTGCAGGAACTGGTCGACGTCGGCCATCAGGGTGGGAAACTCGCCGCGCTGGATATCGCCGAGGGTTGGTGCGTCACCGGCGCGGATGATCAGCCCGTGCGGTATGCGACGGATGTCGATGCCTGATGCCTCGAACTGCGGTGCGGTGTGCTCGGTCAGATATTGCGTGAACGTGGGGCCCAGCACCGTGAGCCAGCCGGCGCCAAGGACCCGCCGGGACGTCGCTTCCAGGAAGCCGTCGACGGAGCCGACGTCGATGGCGAAAAACCGCTGGCACCAGGCGAAGACCTGGTTGTAGGGCTCCGGGCCGCGCTTGGAGGCGTAGGCGCTGAACCCGCCGTGGCCCGAGCGGACCGGCAGGACCGCGACGAGGTCGTCGGCCAGCCGGGCAAGCTGTTCGTGGTCGGCGTCGGCCGGCACGATGACCTCGCAGAATGATGCGCGTTCGGCGCCGTCGTCGCTGGCAGGTATCCCGCACACGTTCAGCGTGTAGTCACCCACTGACAGCCGGATGCCGAACATCCCAGTTTCGACGCGCATCCGGTCAGCCCAGGACTCGTCGTCGGGACCGTCGGCGGTCGTGGGATAACTGCCGAACCGGTTCGGCAGTTCCCAGCGCATCGTGCCAGCAACAGGAAAGTGCCGGCGGAACGCGCGGAAGCAGGCCAGTACCTCCGCCGGTGACGGGTACGCGCCCAGGTAGAGGACGAGGTTCAGCCGCACCACCGCCAAGTCTTTGCCTACCTAGTCGCGTACCGCCAGCTCGGTGGCTGTGACGATGGCCGGCGCCGGATCCAGGGCCGTCGGCGCAGGAGAACACGGTGCGCCGGCCCGCGACCGGTCGGGCAGGACGCGCAGCTCTTGCAGGAGTTGTGCTTCCTTGGCGGCGCGGTGTTCCGCATCCCAGTCGGCCTCGACCTCGGCCTGGGTCGCCAGCACGGCCGCAAGGTGCGCCTCCACCCTTTCCCGCTCTACCGCGAAATAGGCGGCGAGGTCGGCGTGCCGCTCGTACTCCGCATACAGGAACTCCACCACCTCGCCGCTGTCAAGCAGGAGCACCAGTTCCGGTTCGTTGTAGGAGTTCGCGATGATGGTGGCGTTCATCAACTCCGCGGGAACACCATCATCGACTTCGTTGCAGATTTCCAGGGTGTCCCAAGCGTCCACATACGCCGCGCCGGTGAGTTCGTCTGTGCCGAACAAGTTAACGCCCCACGGGAAACCGGGCCACCCGTCATGCAGACGCAGAAACTCCACGTACGCGGATGGCAGAACCTTCCCGAGCGCCTCCTGGACGCGATCGATACTTTCAACCGACGCCGGACCGCGGGGGCGGGAAGGCTCGTCCTCGTCCCGGTTGTGGACCGCTATCCGATCGAGCGCTGCCAGAATCCCGGCGACCGTCCGCTGCACCGGCGCACGCTAACTGACTTCAATACGTGTGACAACCGTCGCCCACGTCTCCACCACTCTGCGGATCATCGACGACAACGAGAAGTCAGCATCCGGGCGTCCCGCCGGGTGACCCTGGAATGCCAGCCTGACCGACCCGAAGATCCGCAGACGGTCATCCACGCTCCACAAGATCAAGCGTGCTGTCATGGCCGCGACCAGCTCGCTACGGAACGTCATGGTGAGTTGCTCGCCAGGCGCGCGGACATGCCGATGACCGGTCGTCGTGTCATTGCATCCCGCGCGCCCGAGCCATGGATACGTGCCGTCCGAATATGGCCCAGGTACTACAGCTGCGGATCTTTCAGACCTGGATGACGTCCGGGCGGTTTACCCATCTCCGTAGGATTCGGGTAGGGGGTCGCCGCGGCGGAGGTGTCAGCTGATCCGGGCGCGGACCTTGTGTTTGAGGTGCCAGACGGTCTACCGCAGGGTGTGGCGCGGTTCGTGGCGGGCGCATGATCAAACGCTCGAACTCCAAATACCAAGCCCGCGGACCCAACATGGACCGGCACAGCTACAAAGCCACCATCGCCGTCGATATCATTACAAACCATTGCTAACGCCCGCCGGACCTTAACCGAGCGGCGTTGTGCCTGGACGAGTAGTTCCGATGTCCGAGGTCGATACGAGGGCATAAAGGAGGGTGCCGATGATCATGTTGTGACACAAGACCTCGACACCCTCTTGACCGCATTTTACGTGAAGATCGATGACACGATCCGGACGCCACGATGGCTGGGCCGGCCACCACTGCTGACCGATTCCGAGCTGGTCTGCCTGGCCGTGGCCCAGGTCCTGCTCGGCACCCGGTCAGAGGCACACTGGATCCGCTGAACGCGAAGTCCTCACCGCGATGCTCGAGATCGAGGCCGGCGTGGTCGCCGAGCACCACGGCATCCTGATGATCAGCGACAAGGGCTTCGCGTCCAAGACCCTCGAACGGGACCTGGCCGAGCAGGGCATCCAGTTGCTGCGGCCCTCCCGCAAACGGGAGAAAGCCCGCTACGGCGAAGCACCACTCAAGAAGATCCGACAGCTGATCGAATCGGTCAACGACACCCCTCAAAGGTCAACTCGACCTGGAGCAACACGGCGGACGAACCTTCGCTGGAGTCGCCGTATCGCACAACGTCTCCTGGCCATGGCCGCCACGATCTGGCACAACAACAAGACCGGAGCACCGATCACCCGGTCACTGATCGCCTACGACCACTGACCGGGTTCGGAACTACTCGTCTAGGGATGGTCTATATCGTCGGCGACCGCGAACCGCTCTTCACACTCACCAACGGTGATGACCCGATATCTACGACCATCCACGTCGGCCCCGTTTCCATAATGGTCACCTCGACATTCGAGATCGTACATATCCCGGCCCCGCAGGACGTCGAGCAACAGCAGGAGCGATTCGCCGTACTGCCCAAGGGTCAGCGCGCCGAGCCGTCCACGAGCGCATCCGTACCTGGTCGATATCGCGCCCGTCGATCGGTGCTGACAGTGCCCGAGGGGGTCCGGAGGTCGCTTGTATGCTGCCATCGATCCACCGTTGAAGTCCCTGCGAACATCCAATGAGTGAGGCCATGGACCTGTTTCCACTCGCCGATGGAGTGCGTTCGGTGCCGGCTGCACCCGGTGCCCGCCGGTACGACGTCACCATCGATGACGTGAACCGGCGTCTGCGCGCGGTCCTGGCCGGGCTGCCGGCGGACCAGCAGGCCGGGCTGATCACCCCACTGCCCGGCGGGGCCGACGACGATACCGATCTCGGGCCGGCCCTCGCAGTGTGCGGCCCGCGGCTGTTGCTGGAGCGGGACCTGGCGATCTTGCCGCCCGAGCTGCGGTTCAACAGCACGCGCATGTTCGGCGTCCACCGGATCTTCGCGGCGAAACGATGGGTCAACGGGGTCAACGGCTACGCTATCGCGCCCAGCGACTTCCGCCCGGGGATGTCGGTGTGGGCACACAGCGAGGGTGGGCTGTTTCGCAACGGGGAGTACGGCCCATTGGCCGAGTGGCTGGCCGAACAGATCGAGCCGCTCGAGGCGCTGGTCGCCGACCGCACGGAACTCGAGCCCGAACTGGTCGACAGGCTGACGCAGCAGGCCGCCGATCTGTGGGAGGGCATCGAGAGCGACCTGCCGGACGCGCAGCCGCGCCCGTCGTGGGACCACCCCGGCGAAGAGTGGAGCGGTGAGCTTGTGGCCGGCCGGCCACACGGGCGGTGGACGATGACCAACGCCGGGGTCGTGGTCCGGGAGGAGCACTATCGCAACGGGTTGCGGCACGGCCCGACCACGAGATGGCACCTGGAGGACCAGGTGAAACAGCAGTACGCATCCCTCAGCATGGAGCAGCTCGAGGAGATCGACGACGACTGGCTCGAGTCCGTCCGCGGCGCGGTCGAACGCGTGGGTGTCTTCGTCGACGGGGCCGCGCATGGCGAGTTCCGGTTCTTCGACAAGAAGGGCCGGCCGCTGCAAGAGGGACGCTACGTGCGCGGCTGGCCTGAGGGCCGGTGGACCGTCCATCCCGAAGCGGCCAGGGGACTGGCCGACGCCGCGAGCGTCGAGTACTCCGCCGGAATTCCTGTGTCGTGGACCATTCCGCCGCTGGCCTTCGACGCGGTGCAGGTTGAGCGCGGCGACGCACCGGCCGGTCCGCTCGCCTCGCTCGCGTCCGCCGCCTCCGGCGTCATCCTGGTCGACTGCGCGCAGACCTCCGAACATGACCTCGCCGAAGGCGACGCCCAGGACCTCGCCGGACTTCCCGGCCTCCTGGTCGTCGGCGTCCATCCCGATTCCCCGGGGCGCGGCCGCTTCGGCGGCCGCCCGATCGAGGTCGTCGCCGACCCCGCCGCCCGGCTCACCCGTGCCTACGGCACCAACCACGAACACCTGACGCTGCTGACTTTCCTGAACGGCCAGGGCAGCCTGTTGGGTGGATCCGAGAAGCTCGCGAGATTGCGTCTTCCCACCTGGTTCGAGCCAGGAGGCGACCGATGACCGATCCCGAAATCTCGCCTGTATCGTTCGAAAACCCGGTTTCGGCTACGCAGCCTGGGAGTACTCGCTGATCAGGCCGTTGAGTACGCGTGTCCGGCGTAGCCGCACGGTGGCCAGATCCGTGACCGGGGTTGGGGACACGTCCAGGGCTGGTGGGCGTTGCTCGCGGCCTTGATGGGGTCTGTGCTCGTTGTAGTGCCGGACGTATTCTTCGAGCGTGGCGAGCAGGTGCCGCGCGTTGTAGATCAGGATCCGGTCGAGGCACTCGCGGCGTACCGTGCGTACCCACCGTTCGGCGTAGGCGTTCGCCCGGGGCGCCCGCGGCGGCGTCCGCACGAGCTCGATGCCCTCAGTAGTGAACACCTCGTCGAATACGGTGGTGAACTTGGCATCCTGGTCTCGGATCAGGAACCGGAACGGCGAAGTGCGTTGCCCGAGGTCCCTCATCAGGTTGCGGGCCTGCTGCGCCACCCACTGGCCAGTAGGGCTCGCGGTGGCACCCAGGATGTGCACCCGCCGGGTCGCGACCTCCATCAAGAACAGCACGTAGACCCGGGTCAGACCGATCGTGTCGACATGTAGGAAGCCGCATGCCAGCAGTCCTTTGGCCTGGGTGGTCAGGAACTGCGTCCAGGTCGGCCCGCCGCTACGAGGCGCCGGATCGACTCCGGCCTTGGTCAGGATCGCCCACACCGCGCTGGACACGACCGGGTATCCCAGCCCGGCCAGCTCACCCGGGATACGCCGGCAGCCCCAGGTCGGGTTCTCCGCGGCCAGGCGCAACACCAAGGCCCGGATCTCGACCCGTAGTGCCGGCCGACCTGGCCGGCTCGGGTAGGTCCATTGACGGGTGACCAGGCGGCGATGCCAGCGCAGCCGCGTGGCCGGGGTAACGAGGAACGCCGCCCACCGTGGCCGGTTACAGCCCCAAGGGGCGACCTACCTACCTGGCTGTAGGTTCTCGGCGCGGGGCCAACGAGCACGTGGCTGAGCCCTCGTCCGCCCGGCGAGTTCTGGCATAGGAGGACCCGCGTGAGGTCCTGCTCGGGTGCGGGCCGCCCACCTTCAGCGGGTGGACCATGCGGCCACCAAATCGAATGGATCGCCCGGAGCATGGTCGGCCCATCTCGCAGCCGCGTCGGACGATCCGCTCCCCGCTGGCACGCTCCGCACGAGGTCCAGCCCCGGGCCTGCTGATTCTGCAGCCCGACGATCACTTGGACGCAGCAGCACGGTCTGATCCGCTACGGCATTGGCCAGGACAGACCGTTCCCAAACGACCGATCACCACCCGAGCACCACGGTCCCAATGGATGGGAGATTCCGCCATTATATGGACACAAATAAGGCCGCAAGCCTGTGTTTATGCAGGTCGCGGCCCATCTACCCAGAGCACAGAATCAATATTTATGAGCATCTACTTCTGATCCGTAGTCAGATGCTCTATCCATTGAGCTACGGCGCAGTCTTGCGTGGCTGTTGGCTGCCCAGCCAGGTGACTACCTGGTAGCACGCCCTCCCCGGCGCCTCGGCGGGCGGGCCTGGGTGGTGCTGAGCTGATGCTGGGGGCTGCCGGGAACGCGAACGGCGGGCCGCCTGGGGCAGCCCGCCGGGTGAGGAGTGGGTGGCGGAGACTCCGGGATTCGAACCCGGGAGGGGCTATAAAACCCCAACCGCATTAGCAGTGCGGCGCCATAGACCAGACTAGGCGAAGTCTCCTCGACAGCATGTAGCCGTCGAACGACGAGGATACCGGACCCGTTTGCCGCCGAGCAAAGAGGTTGGCATCGCGGGTGTGGATCTTTCGGATGCGGTTCGATCCGGGTGAAAACCTTGAGCTGCGGTTAGGCTCTCGCGGATGGAGGAGAAGGAGCCTGGCAAGCGCTCACCCGAGGCGGAATTCAGCGCGCCCGACCAGCCCCCGCCGGGCCGTCGCCGCACGTCGAAGGCCGCTCCGCCGCAGGTCACGTTCCAGCCGCCGGCCGGGGAGGCGGCGGTGCCGGCTCCGTCTGAGGGTCGCGCTGGAAGACCGGCTCCGTCTGAGGGTCGCGCCGGAAAACCAGACGACGGTACGCGCACAGCACCTGACCGCAACCCTGCCCCACAGCCGCCTTCAGCTGGGCGACGCAAGGCAACGCCCCGCAAAGCCACGCCGTCAGCGCCTCCCGCCGAGCCCGAAGGCGCAACCGACCGGCCCTCCGCTCCGCAGCCTCCCGCTGCCCAGCGTCCGACCGAACCTGACAAGGCCACCCCGCCCAGCCGACGCCCGGCGGGATCCGCCAAGGCCGCCCCGAGTGGTCAGCGCCCGGCCAGGCCCACGAAGGCGACTCCGCCAGCCAAGGCCGCCAAGGCGACGCCGCCAGCCAGACCGTCCGAGGCGACGGCTCCGGCCAAGGCGACCACGCGAGCTAAGGCGACCAAGGCACCCGCCCAACGTCGCAGTGAGAGCGCCGGCCCGGCCGTACCCGAATCAAAAGCCGCAGCCGAGGCACCCACCCCAACCGCCAAGGCGTCTCCGCCCGGCGGCGAGCCGATCGACAAGGGCCCCGCCGCCCCGGCGAAGCGCGCCAAAGCATCACCCGCGAAGAAGGCCACCTCCGTGACCACCGCACCGGCCGACGTACCCGCCCAGATGTCGCCCGCCGAGCCCGCGTCCCCGCAGCCTGCCGCGCCCCCGCAGCCCACCGCGCCCGAGCCGACCGTGGCCAAGCCCAGCGAGCCCGCCCCCAAGCCGGCCGTCCCCACAGTGACCAAGTCCAGCGAGCCCGCATCCAAGCCGGCAGCCAGCGCGGCCGTGGCCGAGCCGACAGTTAGTGAGCCCACGACCGTGCCGAGCCAGCTCGCCCCCTCAACGCCGAGCGACAAGCAACCAAGCGAAGAGCAGCCGAGCACAGAGCGACCGAGCGAAGTGCAGCCAACGACAGAGGCGGACCTGGCCGCAACCGTCATGGAGGCCCGCACCGACCCCTGGGCCCAACTGGTAGCCAACCCCGGCCACGCCCCCGAACTCCTGGCCCTGGCAGCAGTCCAGACCATCGGCCCACGTGCCGCCGCCTGGGCCGCCCGCCTCCGCGAGCGCTACCCCCACGCCACCGACGACGGCCTGGCCCGCTTGGCCGAGCGCCAGTTCATCCGCTTCGGCGGCGTGGGAAGCGTCTTCGCCGCGGCGGCCGGCTCCTACGTCCCGGTGGCCCTGCTCAGTTCCAATGCCGTCACGTACGCCGAGCTCATCCTGCACGTGGCAGCGGCATACAACGTCGACCCGACCGACCGTGCCCGCGCCGTGGATCTGCTTGTTCTCACGCAGGTGCACGCCACCCCGGAGGACGCCGAGGAAGCGTTGTCGGCGGCGGAGCAGCCTGCCTACGAGGAGGAGACCCGCCTGACGGACGCGATCTGGCGGCTGGGCCGGATGGCTTCCGCGCAGGCCGCCGTGTGGGCGCTGGTCCGGGGCGTCAACCGGCTCTTCCCGGGCGTGACAGTCCTGTCCGCGATCATCACGAGCCGCTCGGGCGGCCGCACGATGGCCGCGCGGGCGACGCGTTACTACAGCGGCTTGAGCCGGGAGCTCGGAGCTCACTGACGCGCGGTTGTCCACAGTGCGGAGGGCCTGTGGACAACCGCGCGAGGTCGGCGGCTGCGGAGCTAGGTTGGCACCCCACCCATGACAGGGTGGGGGGAGGCGGTGGGCGGCGGAGACAAACCCGGGCGCATCGGGCGTCGGGTGTAAACCGGACACGCCTAGAGCCAGCTGAGCCAAGACTCCGGCAACAGCGTGTAACCCACGAACGCGACGATGTCGAGCAATGAGTGCGCCACGATCAACGGCATCACCCGCTTGGTGCGCACAAAGAACAGCGCGAAGATCACCCCCATGACGGCGTTCCCCACGAAGGCGCCGAACCCCTGGTACAGGTGATACGACCCGCGGAGCACCGCCGACGCCGCGATGATCGAGACCATCCGCCACTCCAGCGACCGCAACCGGGTCACCAGATACCCGACGACGATGACCTCCTCGAGGACCGCGTTCTCCACGGCTTTGAGGATCAGCACCGGCACCGCCCACCAGACCGGCTGCAGGGCCGCCGGCACGATCTGTGCGTTCAGGCCCAGTTGCGCCGCGGCGTACACCAGCAGGAGGCCTGGGATCCCGATCGCCGCGAACAAGCCCGCACCCCAGCCAGCGTCGAAGCCGGGTTTGAGAAGGGGTTTGCCGAGCGCGGAGCGCCGGTCGTCGAGCAGGTAGAGCGCGAGCAGCACCGGCACCAGCGCGAAGAAGATGCCGAGCAGCTGGTAGGTCAGGTCGAGGTAGGGCCGCGGCGACTGCGACGGGTTGAGGGTCGCCTTCGAGGCGGACAGCGGCCCGGCCGAAAGCTTGGCGATGAGGGACACCACGGCATAGACCGCGCTCGCGCCGAGGGACAGCAGCAGAACCAGAAGGATCTCTATGCCCGGCCGGGTCCGGCCGACCCGCTCCGCGGCGGGTGATACGTCGCTGGTCACCCGCACAACGATAAGGGTGGTCAATCGCACTGACGGTGCGTCGTATACCCGACTGCGCTGCCCACCCTGAGTCACATGGGAGACCTGGCGCGCTTACTCAAGGAGAGTTGGAGCCTCGTCGAGGAGCATCAGGACAAAGTTGCGGGCTACTTCTACGCCCGTATCTTCCTGTCTTATCCCGACTTGCGGGATCTCTTCCCGGTGCACATGGACGTTCAGCGATCGCGGCTGTTGAACGCGATCGTCACGGCCGTGCAGACGCTGGAGGATCCGGAGCGGTTCGAGGACTACCTGCGCGGGCTGGGCCGGGACCACCGCAAGTTTCACGTGGAACCAGAACACTACGAGGTGGTGGGCGGCGCCCTGATCGAGGCCATGCGGAGCTACGCCGGTGAGCAGTGGGGCGTCGAGTTCGATCAGGCCTGGGCGGATGCGTACGCGGTCATCGCCTCGAAGATGATGGCCGGCGCCGAGGCGGACACCAACCCGCCGTACTGGTATGCCGAAGTCGTCTCGCACGAGCGGCGCGCCCAGGACATCGCGGTCTTCACCGCCCTGCCGATGCAACCGCTGGAGTATCGCGCCGGGCAGTACCTGAGCCTCGAGTACCCGCGGGCGCAACCGCGATTGTGGCGGACCTACTCGCCGGCCAACGCTCCTCGCCGGGACAACACCCTGGAGTTTCACGTACGGGCGGTGGGCGCCGGGTGGGTGTCCAGCGCGCTGGTCCAGCGGATGCAGGTCGGCGACATGATCAAACTGGCCGCGCCGATGGGCACGATGAACCTCGATCGCCGCTCGACCCGGGACGCGGTCTTCGTGGCCGGCGGCACCGGCCTGGCGCCGATCAAGTCGCTGCTGGAGGAGCTGACCCGCTACAACCGGACCCGCTGGGTGCACGTCTTCTTCGGAGCACGCAACCGCGATGACCTGTACGACCTGGCCGAGCTGAATCGCCTCGCCGCCCGCTACCCCTGGCTCTCGGTCGTCACCGCGTGCAGCGACGACCCGTCCTTCCCGGGCGAGCAGGGCAACATCTCCGACGTGGTCGCCCGGTACGGGCCGTGGAACGAGCACGACTTCTTCGTGTCCGGCTCCGGCGCCATGGTCAAGGCGACCATGAAGACGCTGGCCGAGCTCCAGGTCCCTTCGGTACGCATCAAGTACGACGCGTTCAACTGACCGCGGAGACTCAGTAAGCCCAGGGGCGTCCGGTCTGCTGGTACTCCGACACCGGGACCAAAGACGCGTCCGCCCCCATCCGGTCGACGTAGAGCTTGCCCTCCAGGTGGTCGATCTCGTGGCTGACCAGCCGCGCCATCGCCAGCTCGAAGGACGTGATCACCCTCGTCCCGTCGAAGCGGGCGTGCTCCACCTCGATCCGCAGCGCCCGGACCACCAGCCCGCGGTAGTCGAAGAAGGAGAGACAGCCCTCGTACTGCTCGTCGGAGTCGCCGGACTCGCCGACCACCCGCGGGTTGAGCAACACCACCGGCTCGGCGTCGCGCTCCGGCGGCCGGACCACCGCCGCGGCGACCGACAGGCCGATCTGCGGCGCGGCCAGCCCGACGCCCTTGCTGAAATCGTGCAGCGCCTCCAGCCGCTGGAGCGCCGTGAGCAGCGAGGTCACGGCGTCGCGGGCGGACTGCTCCTCGCGTGGCAGCTGGAAGTGCCGGCACCGCTGCCGGAGCAGGTCGGCGCCGCGCTGGACGATGCCGACGCCGCGCATCCGCTGGGAGGCGCGCTGCTCGGGGACGACGAGCTGATGGATCGAGCCGTTCATGGAGGCCGGCGCGAGGTCCTCGTACGTCGGCGCCCCGGCCCCGCGGAACCGCCACTCGAGCCGGTACCGGGCGTTCAGCGACGGCTGGTCGGTGGACCACTCGAAGATGGCCCGATCCTCCTCGTTGTGACGTTCGAGGGGGTTCCGTACGGGTACCTCAGCTGCCAGGGACGTCTCCACGCCCCAGACCTGAGGCTCGAAGTGCACCGGGAAGTCCAGCCGTACGGTGAGGCTCCGGGTTGGCACCCGCATCGCACGCTGGAACCACTGCCCCCACTTCTCCTCACCGACGGTGTACGCGTATGAGATCGTCGTCCGCTCGCCGGGATAGAGGGGGAACTGGCCGTGCTCGTTGGCGAACAGCAGCCAGACCTCCTTGGAGGCGTCCCGGTCCAGTTTGAGCCGTTGCTGCATAGGCTCGGCCGCCTCGCCTTCACCGGCGACGGCCTCGATGTCGAGCTCCTCCCACGTCAGCGGGTGCTGCCGGTGGTGCCGGTTGGAGCCGATCGGGTCGTGCGGGTAGCGGTCCACCGAGATCTTCATCAGGTATCGGGTGACCGGCTCGTTACCGGCGTTGTAGAGCGACCGCTTGATCCGGCACCGGTACGCCCCCTCGGTGTACCGGAGTTCGGCGAGCTCGCGCTCCACGATCAGGCCGGTACCCGGCGGCATCCACTGGGCCGGCACCGGCGGATCCCGGTGTGCCGTCGCGCTCCGGGCGTGCCGGAGCTCGTCGTACTCCTGGAATTTCTGCCAGATCGCACCGCCGGCGGCGAGGACCGCCTCGGCACGCCGGGCGAAGTCCTCGGTCGGCTTGTGCCTGCGTCCCTCCACGTGACTCACGTACGACGGATCGAAGCCCATGCGTGCAGCGAGCTGCTTCTTCGTCATTCCCCGCTCGGCGCGCCACTGCGCGAGCACCGTGACGAACTGGTCAGCAGCCCTCTCGACGGGCGAGGTGGTCATCACAGATGTCCCCTTCGCGACGGGAAGTTCAGTGTGTCTGGCTCCCGGTGTCAACAAGGGGCTAGTAGCGCGTTGCCGACAGATACCTTGACGAATCCGGCAACGCCGCAACGGTCAGTCAGGTCACCGTCGCATCGGGTATTCAGATGAATAACACCTGTTGGGGGGCGGTGTGCCGGACTCATGGTTAGCGTGGTTAGGTTAGCCTCAGCAAGGTACGGTGGAAGTCAGCCAAGGGGGTGAAGGACGCGTGACGGCAGCTTTGGAGCGCGCGATGCCTCAGCCTCTGGCACCCATCACCGACACCCTCCGGGCGATGTTCGGCACGAGCACCCAGCTGCCCGGCCTCGCGCCCGACCTGCTGGTCACCGACCCGACCGGCTGGCGGCCCGCTGCGGACCTCACCGGCACCGGCCTGGACACGCTGCTCGAGTCGTCGAGCCGCCGATGGAACGCACAGCCCCACGCGGCCGCGGCGCTGGCCTGGAAGGCGTACACGTATTGGCTGGCTCTTCCGGCCGTCCTCGGTTACGCCTCGGCGCGGCGCGTGCCGCTGCTCACCGCACAGGACGTCCTGATCCACTTCGATGACCCGCGCCCGCTGGTGACGCTCGGCCTCCGGTCGGACATCACGGTCGCGGTGCTGGCCAGTGACCCGCTGGCGCTGAGCGGGCTACCGCAGGTCAAGGTGGTGCCGACCGAGGCCGCGCTGCGCGAGGAGCTCCGCGCGTCGCTGCTCGACCAGCACCTGACGCCGCTGCTCGACGCCATCCACGGCCGCGTCCGCCTCGGCCGGCGCACCCTGCTCGGCTCGCTCGCCTCCGGCGTCTCCTACGCGGTGCTGCGCTCGGCCGACGTGCTGCCCGGCCGGTCCACCGACACGATCGACACGCTGCTCGCCACGCTCGGCGTCGACGACCTGGTCGAGCTGGTCCAGGGCCCGACCGGCCGGTTCGACGTGCAGCGCAAGACCTGCTGCCTGGCCTTCACGCTGCCGCAGCCCAAGTTGTGCAAGGGCTGCTGCATCAAGCCGTAGCGCTGGAGAGCACCACGACGCCCAGGCACATCTCGTCGCTCGTCCCCTCGCCCCACACCACGTAACGCGGCGCCTGATCGCGCAGCTGCGGGAGCTGCCTGCGCAGGCCCACGTCGTGCGTGCAGGTGACCCGCAGCGTGTCGCCCGGCTTCACCGTCGCCGGCTTGGCCAGCGGGAAGATGCCCTGTTCGTCGAAGTTGTAGGCGGGCACGTCCAGCAGCGTCGAGGCCCCCGGCTTGCCCGGGTTGAGCTCGATCTTGATCGACCGGCCGAGCAGGTGCATGTGCCCGCCCATCGCGTAGATCGTGGCGTTCCCCCGCACCGGGTACTCGCAGCGGGTCTCGGTCGACGCGGCCGGCGCGCGGTCACCGTTGCAATGCCTGTGCAGTCCCTCGACCCTTTGCCCGGCGTCCTCGCCGAAGCGTGAGCTCACGTCTCGTACGGCCGCGGTCCGGTCGCAGAGCGGGCCCTTCTCGACCGGCGCGCAGGCGAGCTCGATCGGGGCGGGCAGCAGCTTGGTGCTCAGCGGGGTGAGGCCGGGCTTCTCGGTGAGCCGCAGCCGTACGCCGGAGCGGTCGGTGTCGCCGGGCTTCGCCACCAGCAGGTTGTAGTGCACCTGCATGACCAGCTTGCTGCCGGCGGCCATCGGGTAGCCGATGTCCGGCCGCAGCAGGGTCTCGTCGGCTCCGGGCGCCCAGGACGCCACCCAGGCGGCGGTCTCGGCGATGCCCGCGTTCCCGAAGCAGGTCCAGCCCTGCCCGGGCGTGTTCGCGTCCATCCGCTCGGCCTCGGCGGCCTGCTCCGGCGTGATCCGGAAGAAGATCGCGTGGTGTACGACGCCGGCGTTCTGCGGCAGGAACTGGCTGCCGGTCAGGAAGGACGTGCCGGTGATGCCGGGGTCGACGAGGAAGCACCGGTAGTCGTCGGTCCCTCCGTGCGGCGCGGCGGGCGAGTAGGCGGCCTTCATCGAGACGTCGACGAAGCGCTCGCCGTCCCGCAACGGCGCGGCCGGCGCCGCGGAGCCGCTGTGCTGGTGCGCCGGAGGTGGTGCGGTGGTTCCGGCCGGTTCCCCAGATCCACAGGCAGACCCCATGACGAGTACGCCCACCAGCACGCCAGCCCATCCGATTCGCCGCATTTCAGCGCCACCTCCGCAACGCAGCGTGCTCCACCAGGAACCTTCTGTCACCCTTCGGTGCACTATTTGCTGGTTCCAGATCCGTCGACTCGCCAAGATCTCTCATCTCGGCCGAATCTCTGACGAATCGATGTCAGGAGGCGGTTCGCCAAACCGGTCGCCGGGGCCGGATCCGCGCAGCCCGCAGAGAAACGGACGACGATCTGCTTATGCTGCGCATAGACCGGCCGGGGCAGCGAGCGGCGACAGAGCAGGGAGTGACACGCGGATGACGGGTCGGACATTCGCGGTCCTGTCGCCCTTCGTCGGCGGTGACTACTACGGCGCGATCGTCGCCGGCGTCAACGCGGCCGCCGCCCGGCACGGTGACTCCGTCGTCGCGATCCAGACGCTCGACCCGGGCTCGCACAGCGCCGACCACAGCGGGCTGCCCGACTTCCACCGGCCGGTCGCCTGGGCGCACGTCGCCGGGCTGATCATCCTGCCGGGCGCGGTGCACGACGAGTACGCCCTGGCTGCCCGCCGCGCCGGGAAACCGGTGGTGCTGATCGGCCACGAGGTCGACGGCGACTGCTCGTCAGTGGTGGCCGACAACCGGTCCGGCGTACGCGAAGCCGTCGCCCACCTCATCACCCACGGCCATGAGCGGATCGCCTTCGCCGGCAACCTCAGTCATTACGACGTGCGCGAGCGCTACGAGGGCTACCGCGAGGCCCTCCACGGGCACGACCTCCCGCCCCGCGCCGACCTGCTCTTCGACCTCCGGGACAACCACGAGACCGGTGGCGAGGACGTGGCCGACGCCCTGGTCCAGGCGGGCATGCCGGCCACCGCGATCGTGCTGGGCACCGACCGCAACGCGATCGGGCTGTTCCGGCGGCTCACCGCGGCCGGCTACGAGCTGCCCCGCGAGCTGGCCGTGGTCGGCTTCGACGACATCCCCGACGGCATGTACCTCTACCCGGCCCTGTCCACCGTCCGGCAGCCACTGGACCACGTCGGCGCCGCCGCCCACGCGCTCGCCCGGGAGATGGCCGACGATCCCACGACGGTCCGGCAGGTGCGCGGGGTGCCGACCGTCTTCGTCCGCCGCGACTCCTGCGGCTGCCCCAGCGACGGGCTGCCGGTCTCCGAGCCACACACCCGCGAGCTCTTCGCCGACGTCCAATACCTTCAGACAACCCTCAACATTCAGTACGAGCTGAGCATCGAACTGCTGGGCGCACACGGCGACCGGGAACCGCGGGAACTCAGCTGGCTGGGCCGCACCACGGCGGTGGGCGGCTGCCTCGGGCTCTGGTCCGGCTCCGCCGACGACGCGGTCGCGACCCCGGACGCCGACGTCGAGCTGGACATCGTCGGGGAGTTCCGCCCCGGCGGCGTCACACCCGGTGACGTCGGCGCCTCGATGCCGGTCAGCCAGTTCCCGCCGCAGAGCCTCTTCGACGTCGCCGACGGATCACCCGACGAGGTCGTCTTCGTGGTGCCGGTGAAGAGCGACTCGCGGGACTGGGGGCTGCTCGCCGCGGTCGGCCGGATCCAGGCGAGCACGCCACCCGGCCGCGAGATGATGAACCACTCCGGTTCGCTGCTGGCCACGGCGCTGGACCACGTCACGATGGTGCAGGCGCTGCGCGAGCAGGAGGAGCGCTTGCGCAACGCCGCCCTGCACGACTACCTGACCGGGCTGCCCAACCGGGTGCTGCTGGCCGACCGGCTGCGGCAAGCCGGCCTGCGGGTGGCGCGGCAGCCCAGCCACCGGTTCGCGGTGCTGCTGCTCGACCTGGACGGCTTCAAGGCGGTGAACGACTCGTTCGGGCACGCGGCCGGCGACGAACTGCTCGTCGAGGTGGCCGCCCGGCTCACCGGCCTGCTGCGGGAGTCGGACACGGTGGCCCGGCTGGGCGGCGACGAGTTCGTCATACTCCTCGACGGGGTGACCGTACCGGACGGCCCGCAGGCCGTCTGCGACGCGATCCGCGACGCCCTCACGAAGCCGTTCGTGATCGACGGCCGGGACGTCCACGTGGGGGTGAGCATCGGCGTGGCGCTCTCCGCCACCGGCGCATCCGACCCCGACCACCTGCTCCGGGAGGCCGACGCCGCGATGTACCGCGTGAAGTCGGCCGCCCGGGACGTGCCCGCGAGCTGAAAGTCGGCCGCCCGGGACATGCCCGCCAGCTGAAAGTCGGCCACCCGGGACATGCCCGCCAGCTGAAAGTCGGCCACCCGGGACATGCCCGCCAGCTGAAAGTCGGCCACCCGGGACATGCCCGCCAGCTGAAAGTCGGCCACCCGGGACATGCCCGCCAGCTGAAAGTCG
>NZ_BSTL01000027.1:106112-140701 GCF_030269485.1 Actinoplanes sp. NBRC 103695
ACGGCCACCCGGGACATGCCCGCCAGCTGAAGTGATCCTTCGTGCGCGTCCTCGCTGCCGGCGCTTCGCCCGACGTGTGGGATGGGATCGGGCGCCCGCCCTCGCAGCGCCCGCCCCCGCGCGCCCGAACTCGCAGCCGCCCCGCGGCGCCCCCTCGCGGCACCCGAACTCGCGGATGCCACTTTCGCCTGGCGCGGGTCGGGCTGGGTATGCCAGGCGGTCGGGGTGCCCACTCACGGTGGTAGCCGGCGCTCGCGGTGGTAGCCGGCGCTCGCGGTGGTAGCCGGCGCTCGCGGTGGTAGTCCAGGGCGGCATTTCGGCACCGAATGCCGCTCTGCCCCACCACGGCGTGCCTGGTCCTACCACTCGCGCAGGCTTCTACCACCGGCCGCGCCTGGCAACGGCCGGGAGCGGCGGCAACAACCGCGAGCAAGCACCCCGCCGCCTGGCAGACCCCAGCCCGACCCCCGCCGACCGGGAGCGGCGGCAACAAACCGCGAGCGGCAGCAACGGCTAGCATCTGCCAGGCGTCTGCTTCACCTGGCCGAGACCCCACGACCAAACGCCGACGGCGGCACGCACCAGGACGGCGCGGGACCCGGCCGCGAAAGTCAGTTGATGTCCGGCCCGGTCAGCACCGCGTCCGGGTCGTCGACCAGGGTGCGGACGTTCCAGGTCCAGACGCCGCCGGTCCAGGTCGGCTCGAAGCCCAGCAGGTCGGTCATCGCCCGCAGCATCTCCACGTCGCGCGTCTGCGGCTGGAGGATGATCACGCCCGCCTTCCAGTACCGCAGGTCGGCCAGCGTCATCTCGCGGCGCGTGTCGGTGATCTCCGGCGTCGGGTTGCCCTGCTCGATGGAGGCCATCAGCCCACTCGTCGGCCGCCACGGCGGCGAGAAGAGCGCGGTGCGGTCGGTCGGGTCCAGCGGGTTCTGGTTGGGCAGCAGCGCGTACGCCCCGGCGATGCGCATCTCCTGGCCGGTGTAGGCGGTCCAGCGCAGCGGGTCGGGGTAGTTGGCGTCGGGCAGCGGCAGCGTGACCACCGTGTGGTTGTCGTCGGCGTACTGCCGCCAGGCCCCGGAGGTGACGAAGTCGGGAACCGGCGCCATCGGGGCGCTGCGCACCGGCGTGGGCACCAGCGGGACCAGAGCCATGGCCACCGAGGTGATCATGGCGACCCGGACCGGGCCACGCGCCGACGGCTGGCTGCGGACCAGGTCGATCGCCTTCTGGCAGCCGATCGCGAGGACGATGCCGACTACCGGCGCGATCGCCATCGCCCAGCGGGTGGGCACCGCGGAGTTGAGCACGGGGACGCTGTGCAGGACCGCCCAGATGCCCGGGACGCCGGTGTTGATGCCGTTCAGGAAGATCCGCGGGCCGAGGGACATCGCCGCGTACAGCAGGGCGACGCCGCCGAGGGTGAGCACCGCGACGTTGCGCCGCAGCCAGACCACCAGGCCCAGGAAGAGGATCACCAGGCCCCAGCCGAAGAACGCGTTTTCCTCGGCTGGGTTCTGGGCCAGCCGCTCGGCGGTCAGCTCGTTGCCGGCCACCGACCGGGTCGCGTACGCGGTGAACGAGCCGAGGTCGGCGCCGAAGTTGCGGACGAACTGCGGCAGGCCGTGGTAGCTCTGCGGTCCGAAGAACTGCACGGCGAGCGGGTAGGCCAGGACGGCCAGCGTGACCACCGCGGCGACGCCGAGGCCGCGCAGGAAGGTGGTCACCTCGCCGGGGCGGGTCCGCCGCCGGGAGATCGCCATCACCGCGCAGAAGATGCCCAGGCCGACCGCGGTCATGAAGAGGATCTCGAGGTTGATGAACGCCTGCCAGACCAGCAGACCGGCCAGGATCAGGCCGTTGCGTGCCGCCTTGCCCGGGGTTCGCAGCGCGAGGCAGCGCCAGATGATCAGCGGCACCAGGAACTGGGAGACGATGTTCGGGTGGCCGCCGGCGTGCGAGGCCATGCTCGGCGCGAAGGTGCAGAACAGCGCGCCCACCCACGCGGCGAGCCGCGAGGCGACGAAGACGCGGGAAAGCACCAGGTACCACGAGATGCCGGTAACTGCCAACGCGAGCGTAAGAAATAAGTTGAACGCCACATGCGGGCCGAACAGAAGAGTGATCGGCGTCATCGGCAGCGAAACGGCCAACACCGAGGTGTTGGCCATCATGTTCACCCCGTCGGGGTAATTCATGCGATCGGAGAAGAACGGATAAGCGCCATCAGTAACGACACGAGCACCGTGCGCCAGCATCCACTCGAAGAACGCTTGATCCTGTGGATCATCGCGCAACTCATGATCAAGATTGAGCCACAACGGCGCTGTGATGAAGAGCGCTACCGCAACGAAACTGAAAATGGCGAGCGCGTCCCGCCACGTGAGAGAGCGCCAGAAGCGCGGGCGCGCGGCGGGCTCGACCTCGGGCTCAGCAGCAGGTATGACGGCCAGCGTCGGGCTGGACACGTCGCTCTCGAGTGCCTCGAGCTCCGCCTCCAGGTCCCCGGCATCGGTGACATCGCGGGGTCGCATGGAACTCCCGCCGGCTGACTGACCGCTGGGGTCAATACCCGTAATCGTCATAGCATCGGCCACCCTAACCGAGGTTGGTAACGTTGAAGTGACGGGCGGCCGATGCGTGATCGACCCGATATCTACACACGTTGCAACTTGAGCGCGTACCCGCGCTGCAATGTCTCAATCAGGCAAAAATAGAGTGGCCCACGCCCGCTCAACTTTCGCCACTGGGCGCTGGATGGTTAACTCGATCAGTCCCGCTGTCGCTCGGATTGCAAGACGAGGGAACCTTACTTATGGCAGACATCACCGGAGACCAGCGGATCCAGTCCGAGGTCCTCGAGGGCCTCGCGATGGCCGTCAACCACCGGCGGTGGTTCGTCGAGCTCGCTCTCCCCTACCTCGGCGACAACCCGATCGAGATCGGCAGCGGTCTCGGCGACTACGCGCTGGAGTGGGCGGAGCACCTTCCGCGCTTCACCGCGACCGAGGCTGACCCCGACCGGCTGGTCCAGCTCAAGGAGCGCCTGGCCGATCACACCAACATCGACGTGCGGCAGATGCTGCTGCCCAGCCCGGAGGCGAACGGCGAGTACAGCGCCGCGGTCTCGTACAACGTGCTGGAGCACATCGAGGACCACGTCGGCGCCCTGCGCAGCATGGCCGACCTGGTCCGCCCCGGCGGCCGGGTCATCCTCATCGTGCCGGCGTTCATGTTCGCGATGAGCCAGGTGGACATCGCCACCGGCCACATCCGCCGCTACACGAAGAAGACGATGCGGGCCGCGATGAGCGAGGCCGGCCTCGAGATCGAGAAGCTGCACTACGCGAACGCGCTGGGCCTGATCGGCTACTACGGCGCCACGAGCATCTTCAAGCTGGCCCCCAAGGAGGGGCCGATGGTCAAGATCTACGACAGCATCGTGCTGCCGGTGACCAAGGCCGCGGAGAGCGTCGTGAAGCCGCCGTTCGGCCAGTCGGTCTTCGTGGTCGCGCGCACCCCGCGCTCCTAGACGACGACGGTCCACCATGACGCCCGGGGCTCACGCCCCGGGCGTTGCTTGTTCACTTGTTCTGATAGGTGGGGCGGATGACCGCCCGGGCCAGCGTGTGGAAGGCCAGGTTGAAGCCGACGTACGCCGGCGTCGCCTCCGGTCCCACGTCGAGCCGGTCCACGTCCAGGGCGTGCACCGCGAAGACGTACCGGTGCGGGCGGTCGCCGGGCGGCGGGGCGGACCCGCCGTAGTTGGCCTCGCCGTAGTCGTTGCGGACGCAGAACGCGCCCTCGGGCAGTGGGTCGGCGCCACGCTCCAGCTCGGTCACCGAGGCCGGGACGTTCACCAGCACCCAGTGCCAGAAACCGCTGCCGGTCGGCGCGTCGGGGTCGAAGCAGGTCACCGCGTAGCCTCGGGTCTCCTCGGGTGCGCCGCCCCAGGACAGCTGGGGTGACTGGTTCCCACCACCGGCGCTGGGGTGGATGAACAGCGCATCCAGCGGCTCACCGTCGGTCACGTCCTTGCTGGCCAGCGAGAAGGACGGGACGGCGGGCAGCAGATCGTACGGATCCGGGGCGACAGGGCGCTCGAGACTCATGCGGACGTTCCTTCCGGGCAGAAGACACCACTCGACCCGAACGTAGTCCCCACTCGTGCCACTCCCGTAACAGGTGGGGAAAACGCACACGTGGTGCGCGCGACCTCCCGATGGCCGGGCAACACTACTGTCAAACATCCGACCGGGTGCGAGCGGCAAAGATCCCCGCGCCCGGTGGTGATATCGCAAAGCCGGCGCCCGCCCTTCGAGGACGGGCGCCGACTGCTGTGCGGGGTTCCACGAACCGGGCCGAATCGTGGCAGAACGGATGAGAGCATCGGGTGGTGAGAGCCCCTCTGCCCGAGGACGAGCCGGCGCGCCTGGCCGCCCTGCACGACGCGCAGGTGCTCGACACCGCGCCGGAGGAGGACTTCGACGGCATCGCGCTGCTGGCCTCGCAGATCTGCGGCACACCGATGGGCCTGGTCAGCCTGGTCGACACCGACCGGCAGTGGTTCAAGGCCAAGGTCGGCGTCGACATCGACCAGACGCACCGGGACTTGTCCTTCTGCGCCCACGCGATCCAAGGTCACGAACTCTTGGAGATCCCGGACGCCACCCACGACCACCGGTTCGCCGACAATCCGATGGTGCTCGGCGACAGCGGTGTCCGGTTCTACGCGGGCGCGCCGGTGGTGCTGGACGGCACCCACTCGGTCGGCACGGTCTGCGTGGTCGACCACGTGCCCCGGGAACTCTCCTCGGCACAGCGGCGGGCGCTGCGCAGCCTGGCCCGGCACGCCGCGGTGCAGCTGGAGCTACGCCGGTACGCCCGGCACGCCGGCGAGATCTCGGACCGGTTGCGCCAGGTCGACCGGATGAAGGACTCGTTCCTGGCCACGGTGAGTCACGAGCTGCGTACGCCACTCTCGTCGATCCGCGGCTATCTGGAGATGCTGCTGGACGACGACTTCGACGCCGAGACCTCGCGCCGCTTCCTCTCCGTCATGCAGCGCAACTCCGACCGCCTGCTCCGGCTCATCGACGACCTGCTGCTGGTCGCCCGGCTCACCGACGAGGGCATACAGCTCGACCTGGCCGAGCTCGACCTGGCCGAGGTGGCGCATCACGTGACGTCCGCCTGCCGGCCGCTCGCCGAGCACAAGGAGGTGAAGCTGAGCGACCGCACCGAGAGCCCGGTGCCCGCGCGCGGTGACGCCAAGCGGCTCAGCCAGGCCCTCAACCACCTGGTGGTGAACGCGATCAAGTTCACCGCGGCGGGCGGCGAGATCGCGGTCGACGCCAGCGCCGAGAACGAACCCGAGCTGATCATCACCGACACCGGCCTGGGCATCCCGGCCGACGACCTGCCGCACGTGTTCGACCGCTTCTACCGCAGCGCCGCCGCCGACCAGATGGCCACGCCGGGACCAGGCCTCGGACTGGCCATCGTCCGCTCGATCATCGACGCGCACCACGGAAGCATCCGGGTCCACAGCGACCCCGGCCTCGGCACCACGGTCCACGTCACCCTGCCCCGCTGACCAGCCATCGCCTCCGACGGTTGCCGGACGTCACCCTTCCCCGCCGGCCAGGCCGAACATCTCCGAGCAAGGGTCAAGACCAAAGATCTTCACGGGTACGCCGCGCGCGGCCGCCCACGATGCCCGATCGAGCCGCAACCGCCGCCCCACCATCGGCTCACCCCGCACCACCAGCCGCTCGATCCCGTCGTCGGCGTAGCCCAGCCGCTTCGACACCCCGTACGACGCCGCGTTGTGCTCGAACGCCTCCGACACCGCGAACTCCGCGCCCAGCCCGGTGAAGGCCAGCTCGAGCACGGCGGCACGCATCTCCTTCCCGTACCCCTGCCCCTGATGTGCGAGGCCCAGCCACGACCCGCTCGCCACCTCACGGAGCACCGCGAACCGCTTGGCGCTGATCGCCTGCGTGCCGATCACCTCGCCGTCCGCGACCACCACGAACTGGAGGTTCCAGTCGTCCGGCGACCAGCGGGCCCAGGTGCCCCACTGGAACTGGATCGTGTTGCGGGCGACCACCGCCGGCTCCGCCTCGGTCCACGGCACCGAGAACGGCTGCACCGCCGGGTCGTGGACCCCGCGCGCGGCGACGTCGGCCAGGGCCGCGAGATCCTCCGCATCCGGAACCCGCAGCTCCAGCCGCGGCGTGGTCAGGCGCAGGCCGGCGATCGGCCAATGGTCGGTCAGCATGCGAGCAATTCTCACGCGTGGTGGCGAATGTCCGCGACCGAATTTCCGCCCTTTACAGCCGCTCGATGTGCAACCCCGCATACAGCTTGCGGAACACCACTCCGGTGCGCCGGTTGCCCGCGTCGATCATCATCCCGCCACCCATGTAGACCCCGACGTGACCCGGCCCGACGACCAGATCACCCGGACGCGCCATGGACCGTGGAATTGACCGCGCACGAGCCGCCTGACCACCCGAGGAATGCGGCAGACTGATGCCCGCCCGAGCGTAGGCGCTCATCGTGAAACCGGAGCAGTCGAACATGCTCGGCCCGTCGGCGCCGGACGCATATCCCTTTCCGACCTGGGAACGAGCAAAGGCGATCACCGCGCCCATCCCCGGCCGGATCGCGCTCGACGTGCGGATCCTGACGCGCTGGTGTGCGCGCTCGCGCCGAGGCGCCGGCACGCTGCTCTCGACCCGGCGGTCGAGGCGCCGTGCCCGCTCCAGCTTCGGCTTCGGCTTGCGCACATGACGCTTGACCTGCACGGCAGCGTGCCGCACCGGAGCACGGCGGACCAGGGGACTCCTCGGCACGGCGCGCCGCGCAAGAGCCCGCGATGCCCGCGCCGGACGCTTGGCGAATACGACTGCCGGGTCGAAATCGGGCGTCTCGGCGGTCGACGGAGCGACGCTGGGCAGGTTGGCAACTGCGTCGGCGGGCCGGTCCGAGGACTCGGCAACCGGCGCGATAACGGCTAGCACAATGGCGCCGGCGGTCAACGCGCGACGCGTGGACGGACGGGACAGTTCGGCCTCCGTACTAGGCCCGGTGCACTCACGCGAATCCCATTGTTGCCTTTGCCGCCTCCGAGGAAACGGCGATGGGAACCCGGGCGTATATGGGTAATTCCGTCGACCATGCCAGCACATAATTGCATTGCGGATGTGTCGGATCGGAATTTTCTACCCGGCGATTCGCGCAAAAAGTTTTCGGCTCACCAGCCGGACGTACCCGAACCGCCCTTGAACGGACCGCCGATGTCGGGAGTGATCCAGCCGCCGTAGAAGTCGCCGTCCTGAGCGCGGACACGCTCACCGTCGAGCGTGCACTCGTCCACCCGCCCCGGGTAGAACGCGAGCGCTCCGGCCAGCACTTCGTACCCGGGGCTCGGCTCCTCGTACGACCAGGCGACCGCGCTCAGCCGCAGGTCGCCGACCACCAGGTCCCAGTAGCTGGCATAGCCCTTGAACTCGCAGAACGTCCGGCCCGGCGCCGGCTCCACGCCCCGGACGTCCGCGCGGGGCAGGTAGTAGACCGGGGGGTGCGAAGTCTCCAGCACCCGGAACGCCCCCGCCGTGTCGGCCACGGTGACGCCCGCGTGCACGATGCGCACGCGCTTGGAGCTCCGTTCGACCCTCGGCGGGCGCGGGTAGTCCCACACCGACTCCACGATCAGCACTGTAGCTCGGACGGCCGGACCGACCGGCCTGACTGTTCGGGCCGGTGCGCAGCGCGTACGCCGGCAGTTGAACCGGGCATGCGTATCCCCGCCGCCCTCGTGGTCGCCGCCTCGGCGACCGCCGTCATAGCCCTGGCCGTCCCCGTAGCCAACGCCGCAGCCGTCCCCCAGGTGCAGATCACCCGCATCCAGTACGACTCGCCCGGCACCGACAACCGCTCGGTCACCAGCCTCAACGCCGAGTACGTCCAGCTGACCAACACGACCGCCAAGGCGGTTAGCCTGAAGGGCTGGACGCTGCGCGACAACGCGTCCCACGTCTACAGCTTCGGCAACTACACGCTGGCCGCCCGTGCCCGGGTCATCGTCCACACCGGACCGGGCACCGCCAGCGCGCAGCACCGCTACTGGCAGTCGAAGGCGTACATCTGGAACAACGACCGCGACGCGGCAACCCTGCGCAACGCCGCCGGCCGCGCCATCGACTCGTGCTCGTGGGCCCGCCCCGGCAGGGGTTTCAGCGTCTGCTGACCAGCCAGTGCCGCGCGTATTTCTTGCGGTACCTGGGATCGGGCTCCTCGTCGATCAGCTCGCGCGCGACCGCCTCGAGCTGACCGTCCTTTGTGGCATCGCCCGGAGATCGCAGACTCTCCACAATGCCCGGATCATCCGGCCGCCCGCGCGGCGTATGAGAGCAGGATCCGGTACGTGGATCCGCTCGCTCACAGTGTCCGCACGCTATTCGCCCGTCGCGCCGTCGATGCGTTCGCGGAGGAAGTCCGCGTGGCCGTTGTGCCGCGCGTACTCCTCGATCATGTGCAGGTAGATCCACCGCAACGTGTAGTCCTCGCCCGGGCTGGCCGCGTCGAGACGGAGCCCGGCGACGGCGGCCCGCGACCGGGCGACACTCGCCTGATAGCTGGCCAGGTCGTCCGCGGCCCGCGTGGCGTCGACCACGTCGCTACGTTTCCCCGAGCCCGGTGCGTAGTCCCAGAAGTACTGGTCGTCCGGCCGTTCGTCGTACGCGTGGAACCAGGCCTCGACCGCCGACATGTGCCGGACGAGACCGAGCAGCGACAACGTCGACGGCGGCACCGACCGCAACGCCAGCTGCTCCGGCGTCAGCCCGCCACACTTCAGCAGCAACGTCGCCCGGTGAAACTCGAGCCGATCGTCGAGCGCGGCCCGCTCGTCCACCGGGTTGATCGGCGGCACGGGCCGCTCAGGGACGGCCCATGTCGACATGCCAGCGATCCTACGGGCAAGGGTTGATCATGCCGGGGAACCCGGCGTTGCGGCCTCAGGCCGAGGTCCGGCGGTGGTTGCGGTACTGGACGACCAGGGCGGCCGCGACCGCGACGGTCAGGACGCCGAGGATGACGCTGACGATGGTCAGGCCGGCAACGCTGGTGGCGCCGTTGGCGATGGCGAGGACCACGAGGGCGATCCACAGGACGGGGCGGATGTCGTTGTTCTTCATGCCTTGAAATCTACGAATCCGTGCCGCCCGTGACGATCCAGCGGACTGCCCAACCGGAGGTACAGCCTGCTATACCCGCGGGTCGAGGAAGCCGGTGATGGAGGCACGCAGGCTGGCCGGATCCAAGCCGTGGGTACGGGCGTGGTCGGCCGGTGTGCCGTAGTGGCGGATCTCCGTGCGGCCCACACCCAGGTGCAGGGAACGGTGCGGGATGTCGCGCAGCGCGTCGGCGACCTGGCGGCTCGAGGTGCCGCTCAGGTACGGCTCGACCAGCACCACGTCGCGGCTCACCAGGCGGCGCAGGCCGGCCGTGTCCAGCGGCCGGGGCGTCAGCGTGTACGCCACGGTGACGTCCAGCCCGTCGGTGGCGGCGAGCACCGGGTCGAGCATCGGGCCGACCGCGACCACCACCGGGGCGCCCGCCCAGCCGGGCCGGACGACCTGCAGCGCCGGGCCCGTGTCGTACGCCCGGGTGTTCTCCTGGCTGCTCAGCCGCACGTAGACACGGTCGTCGGTGCGCGCCGCCGCCCGCAGCAGGGCCGGAACCTCGTCGGGGTGACCGGGCACGTGCACGGTCCAGCCTTCGAGGGTGTCGAGCAGTTCGACGTCGCCGGGCGACTGGTGGGTGTAGCCGGCACCCGACGCGTCGTAGGAGGCGCCGATGCTGACCAGCACCGCTCCGGCGTCCTGATGGCCGAGGTCCAGCTTGAGCTGCTCGTAGGCGCGGTCGACCAGGAACGGGGCGTACGAGTGCAGGAACGGCCGCATCCCGGTCAGCGCGAGCCCACCGGCCACGCCCGCCATCAGCTGCTCGCGGATGCCCACGTTGAGCACCCGGTCGGGATGGCGGCGCATGGCCGGCAGGAACGCGTCGGCGGAGATGTCGGCGAGGACGATCGCGGTGCGCGGATCCTCTTCCAGCAGGGCGGTCGTGGTGGCGACGAAGGTGTCCCTCATGACGTTCAGTACTCCTTCTTCTAGACGGCGGCGACGACCAGATGCGGGCGGTCGCGATCCCGGTCCGCCAGGGCCAGCTCGATGGCGCGGTGATCGCGGCCGTCCACAATGGCCGTGGTGAATCCGGGGAACCTGGCGGCGATCCCGCCCGGCCAGCCGTGGGTGGCCGACTGGTTGTCGATGACGATCGCCGTCAGCGGGAGCTTCGTCGCCGCGGCGTACGCGATGGCCTCATGGTTTGATCCCTCATCGAGCTCCGCATCGCCGAGCAGGACGAACACGCGCGAGTCGACGAATCCCTGCGCCCGCAGGCCCAGGACGGTGCCGACGGCCAGGCCGAGGCCGTGGCCGAGCGAGCCGGTGCCGACCTCGACGCCGGGGACGAGGACGCGGTCCGGGTGGCCGCCGAGGTGGTTCATCCGGGTGCCGAGGCCGTCCAGCCACTCCTCGGGGATGAAGCCCTTGGCGGCGAGCACGGCGTAGTAGGCGGCCGGCCCGTGCCCCTTGGACAGCAGGAACCGGTCCCGGTCGGGGTCGTCGACGGTCTCCGGGGTGATCCGCAGGATGCGGTCGTAGAGCACCCACAGCACGTCGAGCGTCGAGTTGGCGGACGGCGAATGCTTCTCGTCGCCGGTGATCCGGGTCAGCATGTGCTCGATGGTCGCGGTAACGGTCATACGGATAGAGTGCAAGTTCAAGTTAACTTGAGGACAAGGCGACCTTCAGTGGACCTGCTCACCATCGGTGATTTCGCCGTGCGCGCCGGGGTCGCGCCGTCGGCCCTGCGCTACTACGAGAGTCAAGGGCTGATCAGATCCACGCGTACGGGCGGGAATCAGCGCCGCTACCAGCGCAGCGAGTTGCGCCGCGTGGCCTTCATCAAGATCGCGCAGCAGGTCGGGGTTTCGTTGGAGGAGATCCGGGACGCGCTGTCGGCGCTGCCGGAGAACCGGACGCCCACCAAAGCCGACTGGACCAGGCTGTCGGCGCGCTGGCGCAAGCGGCTGGAGGAGCGCATCGCCCTGATGGAACGGCTGCGCGACCAGCTGACCGGGTGCATCGGCTGCGGCTGCCTGTCGATGAAACGCTGCCAGCTGATCAACCCCGGCGACCAGCTGTCCCTCACCGGCGCCGGCCCGCGCACGCTGCTAGGGGAGTAACACGATCTTGCCGAGGTGGTCGCTGGCCTCCATCCGGCGGTGCGCCTCGATCGCCTCGGACATCGGCATCGTGACGTCGATGATCGGCTTGATCTCACCCGCGTCGACCAACGGCCACACGTTATCGCGTACCCCAGAAACGATCTTGCTCTTGTCGGCGACCGACCGCGATCGCAACGTGGTCGCCGAGATGGACCCGCGTTTGCGCATCAGCTTGCCGAGATCCAGCTCAGCCTTGCGGCCACCCTGCAGCCCGATCACCGCGATCCGCCCGCCGGTGGCCAGCACGTCCAGGTTCCGCTCGAGATATTTGGCGCCGATGATGTCGAGGACGATGTCGGCCCCGCGCCCGCCGGTGAATTCCTCGGTGGCGGCCACGAAGTCGTCGGTCGTGTAGTCGATCGTCAGGTCAGCACCGAGTTTGCGCAGCGCATCATGCTTGGCCGCCCGCGCGGTGACGACAACGGTCGCCCCGAGCGCCTTGCCGTACTGCACCGCGAACGTCCCGATGCCGCCCCCACCACCGTGCACCAGGAAGACGGCGTCCCGGCGCAGCCGCCCCACATTCGAGTAAACGGTGCACGCCACCTCGGGCAGCGCCGCCGCCTCCTGCACCGACATCCCGCGCGGCACCGGCAGCAGCTGCCCCGCCGGCACCGCCACCCGCTCGGCGTAGCCGCCGCCGGCGAGAAGAGCACAAACCCGCTCCCCCACGTTGTGGTCACGCACCCCGGGGCCGATCGCGCTGATCACCCCCGAGCATTCCAATCCCGGGTACGGAGGTGAGCCCGCCGGCGGCGGATAGTTCCCCTGCCGCTGAAGCACATCGGCCCGGTTGACGGCCGCGGCGGTGACGTCAACGATGACTTCCCCGTCACCGGCCACGGGCTCATCAACCTCGGTCCAGTTGAGCCCATCCGGCGGCTCGATCACGATGGCGCGCATGCCGTCCAGTCTGCCGCTCAGACCACGGTCCCGCCCGGTTTGCTCACGAGAAGCCCGGATCTGGCAAACTGGGACAGCGCCGCAGGGGAGGGCTCGCCTAGTGGCCGATGGCGCCGGTCTTGAAAACCGGTGAGGCGTTACGCGTCTCCGTGGGTTCGAATCCCACGCCCTCCGCAATGAGCAGCGAAACCCGCCGCTGACCTGGGATTACTCGGGTCAGCGGCGGCCATCGCGGATCACCGGCCAGTCCCGCTCGGTTTCGCTCGATCCCGCTCGTCACGACAAATGCGCGACAACGGGATCTCGGCGTTTGCCCTGCTCGTCCCCCATGTTCAACGCACCTCGATGCGGCGGCTGGCCGCATCGGCTTGGCCATCGATGCATTTCGCGTAGACCGTCAGGAGGACATGCATGCTGTGCCGGACCAATCGGCGACCTATGGCAGGCACCCCGGCGTTGAGTTGCAGCAACACACAGGCGTGGCGCAGGTCGTACGGCCGCCGGGCCAACGGTGAGCGATGCTGCGCCGGCGTGAGAGCCGCCTTACGCGGCGCGCCGGACTCGCGCGTAGGTCACCCGGGACGCCGGACCGCCGCCGTAACGCCCCGGCGTGACGAACAGCCGGCCAGCCGGAGCACACCCGAAGACGGCGATCTCAACGGCGTATCGCAATGTGCCGTAAAAGACCGCGCGCTTTCGAGCAATTGAATTCGCTGCCGCTTTTCCTTCCGTCGTACGCCGTGGAAGCACGCCCGTCGGATTTCCGCATCAGACGGAGCACCGCGCTTGGACGAGAGCAGAGCTCGCCACATCGAATGCGACCCCATCGCGCTGAGCGGTTCTTCCGATTGCACCACTGCTGACGATGGGTCAGGCAAGTGCGTCGTCCAACTCGCAGTGGGGGAAGCCGAGGTGCTGCACGGCGCCCTAGACTCGCTCGTCTTCGACGCCGCGCTTCGATCTAGCGACGCTGCGGAAGCCGTTGCGGCAACTACTCAGTAGAGAGCAACGCTGGCCTGGCCGGCCGTGCTGGGCTGAATGGCGGGATTCCTCATCGGCCTCGTCGCGGCCATCCTGGGCTGGTTCGCGGCGACCGTTCCCGGCCGCGGAACGTAGGTGCTTCCATCCGAGGCGGAGTGAACTTCACTCCTTCGGGAGTCCCAAAAGTGGCATTCCGGCACGTTTCCTCTGCGGTAGCTGGTAGTTAGTCGACTTGTGTCAGACCTGGTTGAGGTAGCAGCCGCTCCGCCGATGCAACGCTCGTCGCATCAGTCGTCCCGCGGTCACGTCGTCATGCTGGTGCGCAATGGCGTGGAGAGTGACTCGCGGGTACAGAAGCAAGCCGAGTCGGCTGCGGCAGCCGGGTGGCGTGTGACGTTGGTCGGCCTCAAGCTCTACACCAGCAAGGTCAGTCGCTGGAACATTGGCGACGCCGAGGTGCGGCTGGTGCCTCTGGGTGACAACGCCTTCGTGCACCGAGCCCGCCGCCGGCGGTCGGCGCGCCGGATGCTCGCCTATCCGGGAGGTCCGACTACGGCCTACCGCAAGGGAGTCGTGGAGTACCGGCGCCAAGTGCTCCTTGCTCGCCTGGGTCAGCTGGCCGTTGCTCGGCGATCGGGAGCCGTGTGGCGCGCCCGCGCCGGTCACCTCGCGCTCTGTCCCAGCCGGATCGCATTGAAGGTTCTCCGTCCGTGGGTCCGGCTACGCGAGGAGGAACGCCACCGTCTGGAGGTTGCGCGGGCCAGCGAGAAGGCACTCCTGACGAGGTTCCACGTCTGGTTCCGGACCACCTTCTGGGGCGATCGCAGCTGGCGGTATCTCGATCCGGCAATCCTTGATCTGGAACTCGCCTTCGGTCCGGTGATCGACAAGCTCCGGCCGGACATCATCCACGCCAACGACTTCCACACGATCGGCGTCGGGGCTCGGGCCAAGATGCGGGCAGCGCTACGGGGTCGTTCGATCAAACTCGTCTGGGACGCTCATGAGCTGGTGTCCGGCGTCGTCGCTCCGCCGGGACGTCCGCGCTGGCTGGCCGCACAGATCGCGCACGAACGGGAGTTCGCACCGTACGCGGACGCTGTCATCACCGTCTCGCCGATGCTGGCCGACCTGCTCCAGGCCAACCACCGGCTGACGACCCGCCCCACCGTCGTGCTCAACGCGCCGAAGGTCTCGGTCGACACCGACGACGCCCCCGACCTACGGAGTCTCTGCGGCCTGGACGACACGACACCGGTCCTGGCATACAGCGGAGCGATCGCCCGGCAGCGAGGCCTGCACGTCGCCATCGACGCGCTACCCCAGCTTCCCGGCGTGCATCTGGTGCTTCTGTCACTCGCCCCGGACCGGACACGAGCGGCCGCGGACGCTCTCGAAGCACAGGCGGCCGCGCTCGGGGTCGCCGACCGGCTGCACCTGTTGCCCTATCTGCCCCACCACCAGGTGGTTCCGTTCCTCTCCGGTGCCAACGCCGCCATCAGCCCGCTCGAACACACGCCCAATCACGAGGTTGCGCTTACCAATAAGTCCTTCGAGTACGCACACGCCGGCTTGCCCCAGGTCGTCAGCGACGTACGCTCCGCCGCCGACATGGTCCGGGCCACCGGTATCGGCGAGGTCTTCCGGGCCGGCGACGTGGACGACTTCGCGCGCGCGGCCCGCGCAGTCCTGGAGGACCCTGCTCGATACCGCGCGGGCTACGACAAGCCGGGGCTTCTTGATGAATGGACGTGGGAGCGCCAGAGCGCCATCCTGGATGCCGTGTACGGCGGCGTGCTCGAAGTGGCCCCAACCGCATGATTTGACGACTCGTCAGGCCGTTTCAGCATCGCCTATTCGCGGGGTGGGACCGAGCGGACCGCTGTGGGCTCGCCGGGTTTGCCGCCCTTGGACGACTTGTAGTCGGCTACCCCTACGCACGTGAAGATCAGCGCATCCGGCTGCTCGCCCAGGTACGCCGGGATCTCACTGTCCATGAAGGTCATTCCGGTGGCGCCGGCTCCCAGGGCGTACGCCAGGAGGTGCAGGCGGCCCTCGACCAGGCCGGACGCCAACTGGGCCTCTCGGTATGCGTGCGGGCTCAGCTGGGTGACATCCGTGGCCGCGATCACGACGAACGCCGCGTCCCTGGCCAGGCCCTGCTCCAGCGAGATCCGGTACATCTCCTCGCGCTGGCTGCCTGTGCGCAGCGGCTTGGACAGGTCCGGCCAGCGGTACAGGCCGGGCTCCACGCCGTCGACGCCGTGCACTGCCACGAAGTGGGGCAACTCGATGCCGCGTAGCGCGATCTCCATCGACAGCGTCAGGATGGCGGACGGGACGGTTGCGGCCGGGTCCATCCGGCGGGTCGAGCCTCGCTCCAGGATGACTTCTTCGACGGTACGGGTGTCGGCGGGCTTGACCGGGATCGGCGCGCCGGACGGCCAGGGAGTGCCCAGCACCAAGTCGTCGCCGGCGTGCTGGGTGGCTGTGACCAGGGGAAACTCGCGCGGGGCCGCGTCGACTTCGCCGGGAGTGGCGGGGCCGCCAGCGGTCAGGGCGGGGGCGCCGCCGAGACCGACCACGGCTACCGGCCACTCGTGGACGCCGTCCGCCCCGACCAGCTCGGTCACCGGTCGATCGGCGAACGACGTGTACAGGTCCGCGGGGATGCCCGCCGATGCGGCTGCGGCCAGGAGCTGGGAGAGCATCGTGCCGGCGTCCCAGTAGACGTGGCGGTAGCCGCGTTCGCGGTAGCGCCAGCCGGTCCGCCACGGGACGCCGGTGGTGATGATGGCCGGTGCCGCACCGGACGGCGGCGGGCCGACCGTGACCAGGGCGTGCGCGGCTGGGTCGTACCAGTGCACCCCGGCGGGCAGCGAGCCCGCGCCGGACGGCACCGCTACATACAGCTCCAGCGGGAAACGGCCGCCTGCGGAGCCGGCCGCCCGGAAAAGCCAGGTGGCGTACGGGCGCTCCATCGTCCGCACCACGCCCGAGGCGAGGTAGAGCACCCGCCCGAGCTGGGCGAGATCAAGGTCCCCGCCGGTGGGGGAACCTGCCAGGACCTCCAGTGTGGATGCCGTCGACGGTGGCAGGTCGGACGGCAGCGGAATGCGTGGCAGCGACTCGGGGTAGCGCTTGTAGAACCACGGCAGCTTGGCCGTGTCGTTGACCTCGAGGTCCTGCACGATGCGCGGGTCGTCGACGGGGTCCGTCCACTCCCGACCGGGCTCGTACGAGGTCAGGCGATGCAGCGCTTGCGCGACGTTCTCCACACGGCCGACGCTACTGGATCAACCAGGCGCAAGGGAGTGGTTAAGCGACACCCCTGCCCGTGACGAGGTCAGGCCGCGAGGGAGACGTTCTGCCGGCGGTGAGCGAGGCGGCTCTCGGTGAAGACCTGCTTGAGCAGGCCGTCCAGGTGCCATACGTGTTCGGCGTCGGGTACGCGCATCTGGAAGCGTTCGCGGACGCCGTCGACGGCGGTCGCGCACACCTCGATGGTCGAGTCGCGTACGTCGGTGCTCCACGTGACGTGGCTGAGGTGGCGCAGGTTGGCGTTGAGGTGCAGCTGGAGCCGGTGCAGGACCCGGCTTTCGCGGGTCACCACCAGGCGTCGGTGGGTGAGCAGGAGAAGGAAGTCGCCGCCGCTCGGCTGGGATGCGGGAAGGACCCGGGCCACCAGCACGGTCGGATCGTCGGCGTCGACGCAGCGGCGGAAGATCGGTAGGTGCCTGCTGACGATCGGGATGGGCACGCCGGCCTCGGCGGCGGCGGGAAGGAACGTCCGTGAGAACACGTCCATACGGTTACTAACGGTGGCCGAACGGCCAGGGCAGCGGCCACGACGCCGTGAATAACGAATTACAACTTCTCGACGATGGTGGCGTTGGCCATTCCGCCGCCCTCACACATGGTCTGCAGGCCGAACCGCAGGTCATGGGCTCGCATGTGGTGCAGCATCGTGGTCATGAGGCGCGCCCCGGATGCCCCGAGCGGGTGACCCAGGGCGATCGCCCCGCCGCGCGGGTTCAGCCGGTCGGGGTCGGCGCCCGTCTCGGCCAGCCACGCCAGGGGGACCGGGGCGAACGCCTCGTTCACCTCGTACACATCGATGTCGCCCAGCTTGAGCCCCGCCTTGGCCAACGCCTTCGCGGTGGCCGGGATGGGCGCGGTCAGCATGATCACCGGGTCGTCGGCGGCGACGACCGCGCTGTGCACCCGTGCGAGCGGTGTCAGGCCGTGGGCGGACGCCCAGCGGGAGGTGGTGACCGCGAGAGCCGCGGCGCCGTCGGAGATCTGCGACGCGCCACCGGCGGTGACGACACCGTCGGGCTTGAACGGCGTCTTCAGCGCGGCCAACCTGACCAGCGACGTGTCGCGGCGGATGCCCTCGTCCTCGGCGCAGTCGGGCAGGTCGGCGATCTCCAGCTCGAAGTCGCCGGCGTCCTGCGCGGCGGCCGCCTTCGCATGGCTGGCCAGCGCGTACTCGTCCAACTGCGTACGCGAGAAGCCCCACCGCGCCGCCATCATCTCCGCGCCGACGCCCTGATTGAAGGTGTTCGTACCGTAGCGGGCGAGAATCGCCGGACCGTAGGGATCGGCGCCCTGCGCGGACGAGCCCATCGGCACCCGGCTCATCGACTCGACGCCGCCGGCCACCACCAGGTCGGCCTGGCCGGACAGCACCGTGGCGGCCGCGAAGTGCAGCGCCTGCTGGCTGGAGCCGCACTGCCGGTCGAGCGTCGTGCCGGGCACCGTTTCGGGCCAGCCGGCCGCCAGCACCGCGTTCCGGCCCACGTTCCAGGACTGTTCCCCGGTCTGCGACACCGTGCCCCACACCACGTCGTCGACCTGCGCGGGCGCGAAGCCGGTGCGCTCGGCGAGGGCCCGCAGCACGTGCGCCGACAGGTCGACCGGATGGGTGCCGGACAGCCCGCCGTTCCGCTTGCCGATCGGGGTCCGGACAGCTCCGACGATCACCGCATCGCGCATGCTGTCGACGGTACGCGTGCCTGCAATCATGGGCACATGTCTGGACAGCCGTGGCGGATCAAACCGGTCCTGCCGGTGACGAAAGGCCTGGGTGCGGTGGCCGTGTTGGTGCTGGCCACCGCGTTCAGCCAGGGCGATCGGGCCCCGTGGGTGCTGGCCGGCGCGGTCGCCGCGGGGCTGGCGGTGTGGGCGCTGCGCGATCTGGTCGCGCCGATCCGCCTGGCGGCGGACGCCGAGGGCGTCACGGTGATCGACGGGTTCGCGCGCCGTCGATGGTTGCCCTGGGCGGAGATCGATCGGGTACGCCTGGACCGGCGCGAACGCCTCGGCCTCACCACCGAGTTGCTGGAGGTCGACGCGGATGACGCGCTCTACCTCTACTCGATGCATGACCTGGGCGCGGACCCGCGTGACGTGCTGGACGAGCTCGAGCGGCTGCGCGCGGAGTGGGCCAAGGATCAGGACAGATAACTCATCGTCCGCACGACGACGGCGGCGAGCAGGGCCGCCAGGATGATTCCGCAGCCGACGACCTGGAACACCGTGCGGTTGTTCTTGGGCGCATAGGCGAGGACGCCGGCCGCCATAGCGCCGACGATCAGGCCGCCGAGGTGACCGGACACCGAGATGTTCGAGATCACGAAGGTGAAGACCAGGTTGATCACGATGACCGGCACGATCGGGGCCACGCTGCGCTTGAGCCGCTTGAGGATCACGAAGATCGCGGCCATCAGGCCGAACACCGCGGTGGAGGCGCCGACCGAGATGCTGTCCGGCGAGAAGAGGTACGACGCCACGTTGCCGCCGAGGCCGGCCAGCAGGTAGAGCGCGAGGAACCGGACCCGGCCCAGGGACGCTTCCAGCTCGCGGCCGATGATCCACAAGGCGTACATGTTCATCAGCAGGTGCAGCACGCCGTAGTGCAGGAACATCGCGGTGATCAGGCGCCACCACTCGCCCTCGGCGACGCCGTGCAGCTCGCCACCGTACGTGACGAAGGGCACCACCGAGCCCCACAGCGTGAGCGGAGTCTGGTTGCCGAGCAGGCCGCCCCAGCCGCCGCCGGCGACCGCGCCCAGCCCGCCGGTCACCACCGACAGGATCATCACGGCGACGTTGACGCCGATCAGCGTGCGGGTGATCGTGCCAACCCGGCCGGCCGCGGTGCCGCCGAACGCGGTGCGCGCCGACCGCTGGGTCTTGCGGCCCTCGGCCACGCACTCGGGGCACTGGTGACCGACCGAAGCCTCGTTCATGCAATCGGGGCAGATCGGCCGGTCACAGCGGGTGCACCGGATGTAGGTCTCCTTGGACGGGTGGCGGTAACAGACCGGAACCGTCACGGGAGACTCACTCATGAATCAAAGATACCGGGAGGTGGTATCTACTCCGAAACGCGCTCGATCTCGACGCGCTGAATCACCACGTCCTCGCGGGGCTTGTCGCCCGGACCGGTCGGCGTGTTCGCGATCTGGTCGACGACCTTGGCACTCTGGTCGTCGGCGACGGTCCCGAAGATCGTGTGCCGGCGGTTCAGGTGCGGGGTCGGTCCGACCGTGATGAAGAACTGCGAGCCGTTGGTGCCCGGGCCCGCGTTCGCCATGGCCAGGATGTACGGCCGGTCGAACTGCAGGTCGGGGTGGAACTCGTCGGCGAACTGGAAACCGGGGCCGCCGCGGCCGGTGCCGGTCGGGTCGCCCATCTGAACCATGAAGCCGGCGATCACCCGGTGCGAGATGGTGCCGTCGTAGTACGGCCCGGTGCCCTTCTGGCCGGTCCGCGGGTCGACGTACTCCTTGGTGCCCTCGGCCAGCTCGACGAAGTTGCGCACCGTGGCGGGCGCGTGATCCGGGAAGAGCTGAACCCGGATCGGGCCGTGGTTGGTGTGCAGGGTGGCGTAAAGCTTCTCTGCCACGGGTACTCCCGTCATCGGAGACAAGTTCAATAACGATTCGGATCCTCCCCCATGTGCTTGAATCCGGCAGCGCGGGGGTACCCGACAGGGCACGATGTGGTGGGAGACCACAGGGAGGTGGGGCACTGGTGTTCGCAACGATGCGTCGTAAGCGGCGGAGCACGAAGATGAAGAATGAGCTCGGCCAGAGCGTGGATCACTTCAAGCGTGCCGCGACGTTGGCCGCACAGGAGACCAGCTCGACGGTCGGTCCGAGGCTCAACGCAGCACGTGACCGCGTCCAGCCGGCGGTGAGCCAGGCCCGCGACGCGGCGAGCAGCGGCTGGGAAAGCGCCGTGGCGACGATCACGCCACTGGTCACGGCCGCGACCGACAACGTGAAGCAGGCCGGGCGGGACACCGCCAAGGTCGGCCGCAAGTCGGCGAAGAACAGCCGGAAGAAGGCCAAGAAGCTGGAGAAGCGCGCCAACAAGGTGCTCAGCCGGCAGCAGTCCGGCGGCCGCAAGGGCAAGCTCGTCGGGCTGGCCCTGATCGGCGCCGCGGTGGGTGTCGGTGCGGCCTACGTGCTGCGCAAGCGGCAGCAGGCCCAGTGGGACGAGTATGACCCCAGCCCGGTGACCGCCGAGCCGGAGGGCGCCGACGACGCGGCCTTCGAGCCGTTGCCGCCGGTGACCGACACCGCTCCGACGACCATCGCGGACAACCCCGAGGTCGCACGCCAGGAGCGCTGACTGCGAACAGCGACTGATGCGTATATGTGCTCAGAGACCCCTCTGAGCACATATACGCATCACCCTGTTGTGGCTGCCTGCCGTGCCCTGGCCGCGTCCAGTGACGGGCCTTGGGGCAGCAACGCGATCATCTGCCCGGTCACCTGCTGCGGTGCGGCGGCGCCGTAGCCGAGGCGGCCGAGCAGTTCCCGGCCCGCGATCGGGTACCGGGTCGCGGTGTCGGTGACGATGCTCACCGTCCCGCTGTCGGCCGGTGCGTTCGGCGAGGCCGCGGCCACCACCAGCGCGCCCTTGCCGCGCGGCACATACACGAAGTCGGCCTGCACCCCGCCCGGTGTCGCCGTCGCGCCGCGCATCGGGGCGCCCGTCGGGACGGTCGCGTCGATGCGCAGACCGGCCTGGGAGTCCTTGTTCACCGGCAGGCTCATACAGGCCCGCTCGCGCGGCTCGGACAGCTTCGGAACGCTGCCCGGCAGCCCCTCGCTGTCGGTGAACCGCACGGTGGACGGCTTGAGGTTGTTGAACGCGGTACCCAGCTCCAGCGGCGGCGGCAGCTGCGGGTCGGCCTGCAGGAGCCGGGCCTGCACCTCGGTCAGCGCGGCCGCGCCGTCGTTCACCGCCACCGACCACTGCCGCCCGTCGGTCAGCAGCTGGCCGATCTGGTAACTCTCCACGCCGGAGCGCTCGCCCAGGTCGTCGATCGCCGGCGCCTGAAGGTCGGGACCGACCGGCACCGAGTTGATGAACGCGGCGGCGACCGGCCACGGTTGCTGCGCGTTCCAGCCCAGCGCCCGCAGGCTGGCCGTGGCCCGATTTTCCGGGATCTGGAAGCGGCGGTTGCCGAAGAGCAGGTAGGTGCGTTCGGCCGGGTCGCGGACCAGCAGGCCGGACGGTGCGGCTGGGTTGGCCAGCACGGTGCCGCCGGTGGCCCGCGCGCCGATGATCAGCGTGCTCTGCGGCTGGGTGATCGTGGAGCCGGCCGCGGGCGGCGTCGAACAGACCGTCCAGTCGCCGCCGACCAGGTCCTTCTTTACGGGCAGCGAGTCCGGTGCGTCCGGGATGCCGAGCGGGTCGCCGAGCGGGACGGAGGCCAGCCGCTCGCGGGAGGCGGTCACCACCTTGGGCGCCTGCCCGTTCGCGATCAGCAGGCCGGACGCGTAGTTGAGCACCGGGTGCAGGAGCTTGTCCGAGCCCAGGTAGACGTACCGGGCGCCGGATCCCTTCTCCATGTAGACCACCGACTCGTCGCGCATATTGGCGGTGCTGTTGCCGGTGAGCAGGCCGTAGATGGCGGCGGCGCCGACCGCGAGCGCGGCGATCACCAGACTGACCAGCGCGGTGGTGCCGGCCCGGCGCAGCGGGGAGCGGTGCGGGTCCGGGTCGTGGGTGACCAGCGCCGCCACCACCCGCTGGAGCGAGTACTGGTACGAGTGGAGCTGGTCCTGACGCGACGGCACCCCGCCACTCTAGGAGTTTCGATGGACCTGTGGGGGGCGGGCCTGGTAGGGGCTACAACCAGCCGTTACGACGGAACGCCCGGTAGAGCAGCACCGAGATCGACACCATGATCGTGAGCATGACCGGGTAGCCGTAGAGCCACTGGGTCTCGGGCATGTGCGCGAAGTTCATGCCGTAGACGCCGGCGATCGCGGTCCACACCGCCGAGATGCCGGCCCAGGCGGCGATCTTGCGCATGTCGTTGTTCTGGTCGACGGTCACCTGGGCGAGGCGGGCCTGCAGGATCGAGTTCAGCAGGTCGTCATAGGAGGTGACCTGCTCGACCGTACGCGTCAGATGGTCTTGAACGTCGCGGAAATAGCGCCGGATCTCCTTGGGGACCAGGCGGTTCTGCGTCGCGGTGATGGTGGCCAGCGGGCGCTGCAGCGGCACCACCGCCCGGCGGAACTCCACCAGCTCACGCTTCATCTGGTAGATGTGCTGGATCCGGGAGCCGCTGTCCCGGGAGAAAACGCTCTCCTCGATCGTGTCGAGATCCACCTCGACCTGGTCGGCCACCTCGACATACAGGTCGACGACACGGTCCGTCACCGCGTACGCGACAGCCCATGGCCCTTGCTCCAGCAGCTGGGGACGTTCGGTCTCCAGGTTGGCCCGGACCGGAGCGAGCTCGGACGCGTCGCCGTGCCGGACGGTGATCACGAAGCGCTCGCCGATGAAGATCATCATGTGGCCGGTCTCGACCACCTGCGACGTCTCGGTCAGCTCACTGTGCGGCACGTACCGCGCGGTGCGCAGGACCAGGAACTGGACCTCGCCGAACTGCTCCAGCTTGGGCCGCTGCTCGCCCTTGACCGCGTCCTCGACGGAGAGTTCGTGCAGGCCGTAGGTCTGGGCGATGTCGGTCATCTCGGCCTCGGACGGCTCGTGCAGGCCCAGCCAGACGAAGGCGTTGTCCCGCGAGCAGGCCTCCCGCAGCGCGACGTCCGGCGGGAACTCGCCGGGCTCACGCTTGCCCTCGACGTAGAGCCCGCAGTCGACGACCGAGCTGCCGTACTCGCCGGACCGTTTCGGCGGGCGGCGACTGTCCGTGGCGCCCAGGAAGCGGTTCATGGCTCGGACCGGCGCCGTCCAGGCGCGGGACAGCGAACGGTTCAGGCTGCTCTCGCTCATGAGGACCTCCCCAGGACTTCGAAATGACGCCGGGCGGGCCGGCCGCGGCTGGAGGGGGGTGGTACGCCACGGCCGGCCCGCCCGCCGCCGGGGCGGGGGGTTAGGTCCGCTGCGCATTGTCTGCCTTGGAGGCCGCGCAGCGGAAACCGTCTCTGTGTCGGAAACCCGACACTTACGTATCAGGACGCCAGTTCGTCCATCGCGGCCGCGATCCGGCGCACGCCCTCCTCGATCTGATCCACGGTCACCGCGGAGAACGCCAGCCGCATCGAATGGCGGCCGCCGTCGGTGAAGAAGTCGGTGCCCTTGACGATCGCCACCCCCTTCTTCATGGCCGCCGGGAACAGCCGGTCGACATCCACCGAGTCGGGCAGATCCACCCAGAGGAAGTAACCGCCGTCCGGCTCGGTGAACGTGGCGCCCGGGATGTGCTTGCGCAGCGCCTCGCCCAGCACCCGGGCCCGCTCGCCGAGCGCCTTGCTGACCGTGGCGATCGACCGGTCGATGTCGCCGGAAACGCAGAACTGGTGCACGATCGCCTCGGACACCATGCCGGGCGAGATGTAGAGGTTCGTCGCCTTCTTCGCGATCGCGTCGATCAGCGCCGCCGGGCCCACCAGGTAACCGACCCGGACACCCGGACAGACCGTCTTGGTGAAACTGGAGGCGTGCACGACCACGTTGCCGGTGTCCTGCGACAGCATCGAGGGCAGGGCGTCGCCGCGGAAACGGATGTCGACGTACGGGTCGTCCTCGAAGATCAGGAACTCGTACTGGGCGGCGAGCGCCAGCAGGTCACGACGCTTCTCCGCGGAGAGCGTGACACCCGCGGGGTTCTGGTAGTTCGGGATGATGTGCGCCAGTTTCGGCCGCACCCCCGACTCCAGCAGCTCGCGCAGCTCGGCCACGTCGATGCCGTCCGGCTCGAGCGTGACCTGGTGCACCTTGGCGCCGAGGTTCTGCAAGCTCAGCAGGGTGCGGTCATAGGTGGGGCTCTCCACCACCACGTCGTCACCCGGCTTCACCAGGTGGTTGAAGAGGAACGCGTCGGCCTGGAGCGAACCGTTGGTGACGATCACCTGGTCCGGCGAGACACCGTGCTTCTCGGCGATCCACTTGCGCAGCGGGACGTAGCCGACGGAGGTGCCGTACGCCGTCATGCCGGCCGGATCGGTGTCGAAGGCGCGCGCAGCCGCGTCCTTGAGGCCCTGCACATCGATGATGTCCAGGGAGGGAGCGCCACGGGCGAACGAGATCAGCTGCTCAGCGGTCATGCGGACAAGCTTACGAGCCGCCGCTATCCTCGGACCGCACCCCTCTGCCCTGGGAAGGACCCCTCACCATGATCGGACTCGTCCTGGCGGCCGGCGCCGGCCGCCGGCTACGCCCGTACACCGACACGCTGCCCAAGGCACTCGTGCCGGTCGACGGCGAGACGACGATCATGGACATCTCGCTGCGCAATCTTGCCGCCGCCGGGCTGACCGACGTCACCGTCGTGGTCGGCTACCGCGCTGAGGCGGTGGAGCAGCGCCAGGCCGCCTTCGAGCAGAAATACGGCGTCACCCTCACCCTCGTGCACAACGACAAGGCCGAGGAGTGGAACAACGCGTACTCCCTCTGGCTCGCCCGGGAACATTTCGCCCAGGGCGCGCTGCTGGTCAACGGCGACACCGTGCACCCGGTCAGCGTCGAGGAAACCCTGCTCGGCAACCGTGGACCCGGCATCCTGCTCGCCGTGGACAGCCTCAAGAAGCTGGGTGACGAGGAGATGAAGACGACGTTCTCCCCGGATGGCCGGCTGGTGAGGATCACGAAACTGATGGAGCCCGCCGAGGCACACGGCGAGTACATCGGCGCCACCCTGATCGAGCCGTCGGTCGCCGCCGACCTGGCCGACTCGCTCAAGACCACCTGGGAACGCGACCCCAACCTCTACTACGAGGACGGCTACCAGGAGTACGTGAACCGCGGCGGCGAGATCCGGATGGCGTCGATCGGCGACGTGCCCTGGGTCGAGGTCGACAACCACGACGACCTGACGAAGGCGCGGGAGATCGCATGCCGCTACTAGCCCGCACGGTCCAGGCGCCGCTGCACATCGACGTCCGCCGCGGCGCGGTCGCCGACCTGCGGCGGATCCTCGCCGACGGGCGCATCTCCGCCGGCGGCGACGTGGCGGTGGTGGTCGGGCCCGGCCTCGGCGAGCAGATCCACGACCTGATCCGGCCCACGCTCGGCGCGGCGGACGTCTACACGACCGCCGGCGGCACCCTGGACGCCGCCCTCGAGCTGGCCGAGAAACTGCGCTCCCGGCACTACGACGCGGTCGTCGGCATCGGCGGCGGCTCCACGGTCGACACCGCCAAGTACGCCGCCACCCGCTGGGCCATCCCGATGGTGTCGGTCGCCACCAGCCTGGCCAACGACGGCATCGCGTCCCCGGTGGCCAGCCTCATCAACGAGGGCATCAAAGGCTCGTACGGCGTGCACATCCCGATCGCCGTCGTCGTCGACCTGGACTTCGTGGACAGCGGACCGGACCGCGTCAACCGCGGCGGCATCGGCGACGTGATCAGCAACATCAGCGCCCTCGCCGACTGGGAACTGGCCCGAGAGGTGCGCAACGAGCCGGTCGACGGGCTGGCCGCCTCGCTGGCCCGGATGGGCGCCGAGGCGGTCCTCAACCACCCCGGCGACATGAGCGACGACGTGTTCGTCACCGTCCTCGCCGAGGCGCTGATCGCCAGCGGCCTGGCCATGGCGGTCTGCGGCACCAGCCGGCCGACCAGCGGCGGCTGCCACGAGATCATGCACGCCACCGACTCGCTCTACCCCGGCACCGCGTCCCACGGCGAGCTGGCCGGGCTGGGCGCCCTGTTCTGCACGTTCCTGCGAGGCGACGAGAGGCGTTTCACCGAGATGTCCGCCTGCCTCGCCCGGCACCAGCTTCCGCGTACGCCCGGCGACGTCGGTCTGGACGCCGACCAGTTCGTCCGGGTCGTGGAGTTCGCACCGCGGACCCGGCCGGACCGTTACACCATCCTCGAGCACCTCGAGATGAAGCCGAACGAGATCGCCGAGAGGCTCGCCGCATATGACGCCGCCGTCGCCGCCCGCTGAGCCGACCGCGGCGGACTTCTACCGCGTCAACCGCGGCGGAGGCCTGTTCAGCGAGCTCGTCGCCCAGCGAGTCGGCGCCCGCATCGCGGTGTTCGCCAACAAGCACCACATCGCGCCTACGGTCCTCACCGTCGGCAACCTCGGGCTGGGCTGCCTGGTGTCGGTCGCGGTGGTCGCCCTCGCCGAGCCGGTCGCGGACGGCCGCGTCTGGGCCTGGCCGGTCGGTCTGCTCGCGCTCCTCGGCTGGCACCTCGCGTACGCCCTGGACTGCTCGGACGGCCAGCTCGCCCGGGTCACCGGCCAGACCAGCCCCGCGGGCGCCCGGATCGACGTGCTCTGCGACGTGGCCGCCCAGATCGCCCTGGTCGCCGCCCTGGCGTCGGTGGCCGAGGCCCAGGTGCCCGAGACTCCCGCCTGGCTGCTGGCAGCCTTCGCCGGCACCTGGATGGTCAACCTGGTCACCTCGGTGATGCAGGCCGGCCCGTCCAGCGCCAGCATGGTGACCAGCACCTCGACACCTGTCCGCCTGGTCAAGCTGATCCGCGACTACGGTTTCGTGATCGCGCTGGCCGGCGCGGTGCTCACCGTCGCTCCCCAGTGGACGATCTGGCTGGTCGGCCTCTTCACCCTGGTGAACGGCGCCTTCCTGGCGGCGAGCATCGCCTTCTCCGGCCGCGAGGCCCTCAGAGGTTGATGTCGTTCTCTTGGCGGGCGAAATCATCGACCTCGGGTAACCACCGGCTCAGCCGACCGCGGTGGGTCGTCCCCGCGGGCACGGCCGACTGACCGGGTGAAGTCTTCTCAGACGCGGACCGGGATGGCGGAGCTGGTGCCGAGGAGTTTGCCCTGGGCGTCGAGGGCGTCGGCCACCACGTACTCCGGGGTGCCCTGGATCGTGAGCCTGGTCTCGAAGCCGGTGCGGGCCGCCTCCGCCGTCGTCGCGTTGAGGGCCTTGGGCTGGCTGCCGGAGCGGGCGCGCCACTTGGCGACCTGGGTGTTGCCGTTCCAGCTGGCGCTGACCGTCACGCCGCCGTTCTCGACCGACAGGCCCAGGGCCGGCTGGTCCAGCGGGACGCCCGCCCACTCGGCCTTGTACGCCCGGTAGGACTGGTTGTCGAGCGGCAGGTGGCCGCTGAGCCGGACCTTGCCGTCGGCCGTGAACTCGGTGAAGTGGGGCATCTGGCCCCAGCCGATGAAGTTGCCGCCGTCGGCGAGCTCGCGGAAGCTGCCCTGCGTGGGGGCCGAGAGCTTGTCGGGGTGCACGAACTCGCGGACGAAGGTCACCGTTTTCGCCGCCTCGTCGAGCTTCAGGATCAGGCCGCGGGAATAGTCGCGCTCCTTGGTCACGCCGGCGCCGTTGTCGAACATGCCGTACGAGCCGTCGCGGCGGCGGCGGAAGTCGTGCTGCCAGGAGAACTTGGCCTGCTCGGCGATGGCGAAGTCGCTCTTCTTGCCGCCCAGACGCCAGATCACCTTGCCGGTCGTCTTGTTGATCTTGTAGCAGGTCCAGGTGTGCCGGGCCGAGATGATCAGGTGGCCGTCGGCGTCCAGGCCCACCGAGTTGGGGTGGAAGTAGTCCCACGGCAGGTGCGCCGCGTCGCCCTGCGGCAGCGGCGCGTACGACTCGTCCAGGTCGACGTGCTCGCGGGCCCGCCACTCGAAGAGCCGCTTGCCGGTGGCGATGTCGATCTCCTGGATCACGCCGTCGTGCAGCACCCCGTCGGCGGGACCGCCCTTGGCCGTCAGGTCCATCGGGATCGGGTCGTACACCCAGAACAGCGCGGTGTTCCGCGGCGTGATCACGAAGTCGTGCTGGTCGGCCTGCTCGGTGCCGGCCGCGCGCACCCGGGTGATCTCCCGGTAGTTCTCGTCGGCGATCACGAACTCGCCCTGGCCGACGCCTTGGCCGCCGGTGCCGCCGATGGTCCCTTCCCACCAGGTCAGGACCGGTTTGTTGCGGTACTGCTGGACCTTGAAGTCGATCGCGACGGTGGCCGGGTCGGGCACCTTGCGGAACCACACCGGCGAACCCTTGTCGTCCACGATCAGTGGTCCCCACAGGCCGGCGCCGGAGGCGGGGGTGAGGAAGATCTGGCCGGGCGCGGTCGCGTTGGCCGGGACCGTGATCGTCACGTCGGGCAGGGTGCGCAGGTCGGGCCGGGAGCGGTACTTGGGCTGCGCGGCGACCGGTTCGGCGGCGGGCTCGGCGGCATCGGGGCCCCCGGTGTGCCCGATCGCGTACCCGGCGCCCCCGGCGGCGGCGGCGAGCACGACGCCACCACCGACGCCGAGCAGCAGGTTGCGGCGGGGGATCCGGACTGGGGAGGTGGGGGTTTCCGTCACCCGACCCAGCATTCCCCAAGTGGATCGATATCTACCTAGGCAGCGGGTGAGATTTTCCTGTGAAGTCGTTGTAGACGTCGATCAATCGAGCGGTGAGCACATCGGGATGAAAGTGGCTTACCCAACGCTTTCTGGCCGAATCAGCAAGAGATCCGGCCGATGCGCGGGCGAGGGGCAGCGCGGCGGCCAGCGCGGCCGGATCCGGCGCGACCGTCCACCCGGCATCGTCGCCCAGCAGGTACGGGATCCCGCCCACCGCGGTGCCCAGCACCGGACGTCCGGCCGAGATCGCTTCCAGCACCACCGTGGGCAGCACGTCCTCCCAGGTCGGCACCACCACGGCCACCGACGCCGCCCGCCGCGCCTCGGCCATACCCTCGCGGTCCAGCACGCCGAGGTACTCGACGTCCGAGCGCGACGCCGCCGCCTCGACAGCCAGCGGCCGCAGCTCACCGTCCCCGGCGATCCGCAGCATGCCCAGCGACCCGTCCGGATGGCGTTGCCACGCGTCCAGCAGCAGCGCCAGCCCCTTCTCGGGTGACAGGCGCGCGGCGTACAGGAAACCGTCACCCAGCGGCGCCGGCGCACCCGGATCGGGCAGGCCGTTGGGCTTGATCACGATGTGGTCGGCCGGGATGCCGTAGGAGATCAGATGCGCGGCGATCTTGTCGGTCAGCGCGATGAACCGGTCCACCGACCGCCACGTCGGCCGGTGCACCGCGAGCGTGGTCGCCATCAGGGCGCTCTGCGCGCTCGACCCGCGGTAGCACTTGTGCACGATCGCCGGGTAGCCGATCAGCTTGCCGCGGCATTCGTAACAGTTGTGCCCGTCCCGGAAGTACAGCCCCGGCGAGCACACCTGCCGATAGTTGTGCACCGTCTGCACCACCGGCACCCCGTGCTTGTGCGCGGTCTTGACGATCCAGGGCGAGATGAGGGGGTACGGGTTGTGCAGGTGCACGACATCCGGCCGTTCCGACTCCAGCAGCGCCGCGAGGTCCCGCTGGGCGGCCCGGCCGTAGATCGGCGAGAGTGGCAACAGCGCCTTCTGCGCGAGCGGCAGCCCGGCGATGTCGTCCGAACTGCGCTGAAATGGCAGCACTTCGACACCGGCCGCCCTCAGCTGGGCGATCTCGGTGTCCACGATGACGTTCTCCCCGGAGGGGATGGCCTCGCGATATCGGTTGTGCGCTACCACGACCTTCACGCCGAGGAACGCTACCGTGGAGCTTGTGCCTGAACTTCCCGAGGTCGAGGCGCTCGGTGCGTACCTGCGTGAGCGCGCGGTCGGCCACACGGTCGAGCGGTTCGAGGTGTCCTCCTTCAGCGCGCTGAAGACCTTCGACCCGCCTCCCACCGCCATCGCCGGGCTGGAGATCACCTCCGCCGGGCGGCACGGCAAGTTCCTCGACGTCGGGCTCGGTCCCGATATCCACCTTGTCGTGCATCTGGCCCGGGCGGGCTGGCTGCACTACCGGGACGCGTTCAAGTCGCCCGCCCCGCTCAAACCGGGCAGCGGTCCGATCGCTGTGCGCGTACGCCTGGATGACGGGTCTGGTTTTGACCTGACCGAGGCCGGGACGCAGAAGTCCCTGGCCGTCTATCTGGTGCGTGATCCGGTGGAGGTGCCGGGCGTGGCGCGACTCGGACCGGACGCCCTGGCCGTGTCGCGCGACGAGTTCGCCGAACGCATCCGCCTCCGCAACGGGCAGGTCAAGGGCGTGCTGGTCGACCAGGAGGTGCTGGCCGGCATCGGGAACGCGTACTCGGACGAGATCCTGCACACCGCCAGGATCTCCCCGTTCGCGATGACGCAGAAACTGACCGAGGAGCAGATGACCACGCTCTTCGAGGCGACACGCCAGGTGGAGACGGACGCGGTGGCCCGCTCGGTGGGCATGAAGGCGGCGGAGCTCAAGGGCGAGAAGCGGGCCGGCATGCGGGTGCACGCCCGGACCGGACTGCCCTGTCCGGTCTGCGGCGACACGGTGCGTGAGGTGTCCTTCGCCGACAAGAGCCTGCAGTACTGCCCGACCTGTCAGACCGGCGGCAAACCCCTTGCCGACCGGCGCCTTTCCAAGTTGATTAGGTGACACTGGGTGCCTGGAGGGATTGCGGGTGTAACGTCCGCTTCTCCCGCCCGGATCCATCGGTATAGTGGCCCGGTCCCACGCTTCGCCCACGGCGCGAAGCAGACCGGCATTCATCGTCGGTGACCATCGGCCGTGGCAGTGCGTAATGACGTCGGGCGGTCGTGATGCGGGAGGACGTAGGCGAGGTGACCACGAGCCTCCCGCGGCCGGCGACCAGAAACAGCCGGAGCAACATGCCGTACGACAGCTTCGAGTGGCAAGAGCCGCCGCCGAGCAACGGCGTACCCCGATCCGCCTGGACCCGGAGTCACAAGCGGGTTTCCCGCTGGCATCGGCCGTACACGGCGGCCCTGATCGTTCTCGACTTCCTCTCCGCCGTCCTGGCCAGTTACATCGCCACCGCCACGCTGGAGCAGGCGAACGCCGGTTTCCAGAACCAGCCGGAGATCTTCACCGCGATGGCGTACGGCGCCCTGCCGCTGGGCTGGGTGATCGTGCTGTGGAGCGTCGGCAGCTACGACCGGCGCTACCTGGGACTGGGCAGCGAGGAGTTCAAGCGGGTCTTCCGGTCGTTCGTGGTGATCGTGGCGAGCATCTCGCTGGCCGCCTTCGCCGCCAAGACCTCCCTGTCCCGTGGCACGGTCGCGCTGGTCTCCGGCGGCGCCCTGGTGTTCATCCTGCTGTGCCGCTATTTCGCCCGGCAGATACTGCATCTGGCCCGGCGCCGCACCGGGCACGGCGCGCACCGGATGGTCCTGGTCGGCACGCTGCCCGAGGCGCTCGAGGTCTACACCGCCGTCACCCGCAGCCCGGCGGCCGGCCTCATCCCGGTGGCCATCCACATCACCGACGGCCTGGCCTCGGTGCGAGGCATAGAAACCCCGGTCCCGGTGTACGCCGGACGCGACGTCCTGTCCCTCGTCCGGGAGGTCGGTGCGGACACCATCGCGGTCTGCGGCTCGGCCAGCGCGGAACCGGGCGAGCTTCGCCGCCTCGCCTGGCAACTCGAGGGCACCGGGGTCGACCTGGTGGTCGCGCCTCAGCTCACCGACATCGCCGGCCCGCGGGTGCACATCCGCCCGATCGAGGGCCTGCCGCTGCTGCACGTCGAGGAGCCCACCCTCTCCGGCCCGGCCTGGCTGGTGAAGAACCTCCTGGACCGGATCGCCGCCGCGCTGGGCCTGCTGGCCCTGAGCCCGGTGCTGCTGATCATCGCGCTCGGCATCCGGCTCTCCGACCCCGGCCCGGTGTTCTTCCGGCAGCCCCGGGTCGGCCACGAGGGCCGCACGTTCCGGGTGTGGAAGTTCCGGACCATGTACGTCGACGCCGAGGAGCGCAAGGCCACGCTGGAGGAGCTGAACGACTCCGACGGCATGCTCTTCAAGATGAAGAACGACCCGCGGATCTTCACCTTCGGCCAGAAGCTGCGGGCCAGCTCCCTGGACGAGCTGCCACAGCTGGTCAACGTGCTGAAGGGCGAGATGTCCCTGGTCGGCCCCCGCCCGCTGCCCGCCGACGACGGCGACTACCTGGGCGACGTGCGGCGCCGGCTGCTGGTCCGCCCCGGCATCACCGGCCTGTGGCAGGTGAGCGGCCGCTCCGACCTCTCCTGGGACGAGGCGGTACGGCTCGACCTCTATTACGTGGACAACTGGTCGCTCACCTACGACCTGGGCATCCTGTGGCGAACCATCTGGGTCGTCCTCAAGCGCAAGGGCGCCTACTAGACGCTCGCGGCGACGCTGCCGAGCAGGGCCAGCCCCTCGGCCGACGGGCTGTGCGGTTCGGCGTGATAGACGACCAGCAGCTGACCGTCGGCGCCGGGCACCGTCAGCGTCTCGTACTCCACCGTCAGCAGACCGACCTCGGCGTTCACGATCTGCTTGCGCCCCCGGGTCTTGGCCTTGACCTCGTGCCGCGCCCACAGCGCCAGGAATTCCGGGCTCTTCACCGACAGCTCGCCGACCAGTTCGGCCAGCCGCGGATGGTCCGGGTCGGCGCCGGCCGCCGCCCGCAGGCTGGCCACCGTCTCCTGCGCGACGCGATCCCAGTCCGGATAGCAGTCGTGCGCGCCCGGGTCGAGGAACAGCGCGCGCACCAGGTTGCTGCCCTCGCCGAAGATCGGATGCAGCGCCGCGGCCAGCACATTCGACGCGAGCACGTCAAGGTAGCGGCTGGTGACCATCGCCGGGCAGCCGGCCAGCGCGTCGAGCAGGCGACGCAGGGCAGGATCGACCCGAGGGGTACGCGCGGAGCGCCGCCGCCCCGGGCGAGCCGGACCGGCCAGCCGGCGGGCGTGCTCGAGACCGTCCGCACCGAGATCGAGCACCCGGGACAACGCCTCCAGCACCTGGTCCGACGGGTGCTTGTCACGGCCCTGCTCGAGCCGCACGTAGTAGTCGGCGCTCACCCCGGAGAGCATCGCCACCTCTTCGCGGCGCAGCCCCGACACCCGGCGCCGGGTCGTGCCGGCGGGCAGCCCGACCTGCTCCGGCCGGGTCAGCTCACGCCGTGCCCGGAGGAACTCACCCAGCCTGTTGTCCGCCATCCCCCGACGGTAGAAGACGTCGCGGCCGGCTGGGTGGCCGTGCGACTACCAGGGTCGGCACGGCCTTCTCCGTAGCCCGGCGCCGGGCCAGCGTGGTGGCATGACCACATTGCAGAACCGCATCGCCGTCGTCACCGGAGCCACCAGCGGGATCGGCGCCGCCACCGCGGGGGCGCTGGCCGCCGAGGGCGCGAAGGTGGCCGCGTTCGGCCGCCGCGAGGACCGCCTGAAGGAACTGGACGCCCTCCCGGTCGGCGTGGACGTCCGCGACGCCGTCGCCGTCCGCGACGCCGCCGACCGGGTCCGGGCCGAGCTCGGACGACCCGACCTGGTGGTGGCCAACGCCGGCGTCATGCTCGGCGCGCCCTTCGAGGAGGCCGACCCGGCCGAGTGGGACGCGATGATCGGCACGAACGTGACCGGCCTGCTGCACACCGCCCGTGTCTTCGTCGACGACCTGCTCGCCGCGGCCGCCGAGGGCCGCCCGGCCGACCTCGTGCTGGTCGGTTCGGTCGGCGGGCACCAGGTCTTTCCCAACTACGCCGTCTACTGCGCCACCAAGGCGGCGGTCGCGCACCTGACCCGCAATCTGCGGGCCGAGCTGGGCCCGCGTGGCGTACGCGTCAAGAACGTCGAACCCGGCATCACCTCCACCGAGCTGGGCGACGGCATGCGGGACCTCTCGATCAAGGAGCAGCTCGGGCAGTGGCGGAACGGCCTCGAGACGCTGCGCGCGGAGGACATCGCGGCCGGCATCGCCTGGGCCGCCGGGATGCCGGCCCGGATGAACGTCGCCGAGATGATCATCGTGCCCACCGCACAGGGCTAGTCCCAACGCCGTTCAGTTAGGGCGGGACGTTGGCTGTCAAGGGTCGGGGCTGATGACGTCGATGCTGGCGGTGGCCTGGTAGCTGCGCCGGTCGATGTTCGGGCCGCGGGCTTGGTATTTGGAGTTCGA